>NZ_NOIQ01000009.1 GCF_004136575.1 Rothia koreensis | reverse complement strand
CGCCACCCCCACGCATCTCCACACCCGCCCGCCAGGGACCGCCTTCCCAGTAGCGCAAATCACATGTACTCTTGCTGGGAACGTAAACGAAACTGGTTCGTTAAATCGACACGCACGATGATTCGTCGACCGCCCGGCCGCTCCGCCACGGCAGGCGACGAACGAGAAAGTGAAGGACGCATGGCCTGGACGATGCCGGCAGAAACGGCGCCCCATGAGAGGACCTGGATGGCGTTCCCCAGTGAGGGGGAGACGCTGGGTTCCACGGAGGCCGAGCGCGAGGAGGGCTACGAGGCCTGGGCCGCCGTGGCTCGCGCGATTGCAGAGTTTGAGCCGGTCACCATGGTCGCCGACCCGTCGGAGGTCGGGCGTGCTCGACGCATGCTGGGCTCCGGCGTCGATGTGGTCGAAGCCCCGGTGGACGAATTCTGGATGCGCGACGTCGGGCCGACCTTCGTGCGGAATACCGAGGATCCGCAACGGATCGGGGCGGTCGACTGGATCTTCAACGGCTGGGGCGACAACGACTGGGCCCAATGGGAGAAATCCGCGGAATTGGGGCGGTTCGTCGCCGAATCCGCCGGCGTCGAGCGTGTTTCCTCCGTGCTGGTCAATGAGGGCGGCGGAATCCACACCGACGGCGAGGGCACAATCCTCGCGACCGAAACGGTGCAGCTCGATCCTCGCCGCAACCCGTACGCGACGCGGGAGAGGGTCGAGGCCGAATTCGCCCGGACACTGGGCGCGAGGAAGGTCATCTGGCTTCCCCAGGGGCTGACCAGGGATTACGACGAGTTCGGGACCAATGGTCACGTGGACATCGTCGCGACCTTCACGTCGCCGGCGACCGTTCTCGTGCACGATCAGCAGAACCCCGAGCACCCCGACCACGCGGTCTCCGCCAAGATCCGGCAAGCCCTCGAAGGCCAGGCCGACGCCGAAGGTCGGCCCCTCCGGATCCTGGATCTGCCAGCGCCGAGCCGACTCCATGACGATTTCGGCCCGGTGGACTGGAGCTACGTCAACCACTACGTCGCCAACGGCGCCGTGATCGCCTGCTCCTTCGGGGACGACGTCGCCGACGCCCGGGCGCGGGAGGTCTTGGGAGAGGCCTATCCCGGCCGCGAGGTCGTCTCCGTGGAGGCACGACCCATCTTCGATCGTGGCGGCGGGATCCACTGCATCACCCAGCAGCAGCCGTCCGGGGGTGACCTGGCGTGACGCGGATCGACGTCGTGGAAGCGGGGATCGCCGAACTGCGCGAGGCGATGACCTCGGGGCGGGCAACCTGCGAGGAGATCCTGGACGCCTACCTGGCGCGCGTCGATGCCTACGACGCCGCCGGACCCTCCCTGAATGCCGTGGTCGTGCGGAACCCGGAGGCCCGCGCGGAGGCTCGGGAATCGGATCGACGCCGTGCCCGGGGCGAGACCCTCGGCCCGCTGGACGGGATCATCTACACCGCCAAGGACAGCTACCTGGTTCAGGGGCTGACGGCGGCGGCCGGCAGCCCGGCCTTCGCCGATCTGGTCGCCCAGAAGGACGCGTTCACGATCGAGAGACTCCGGGCGGCAGGGGCGATCTGCCTGGGGCTGACCAACATGCCTCCCATGGCCAACGGCGGCATGCAACGAGGCGTCTACGGACGCGCCGAGAGCCCGTACAACGCATCGTGGCTGACCTCGGCCTTCGGATCCGGATCCTCCAACGGCTCGGGGACCGCCACCGCCGCCAGTTTCGCCGCCTTCGGGCTGGGCGAGGAAACCTGGTCGAGCGGGCGCGCCCCGGCGTCCTGCAATGCTCTTTTCGCCTACACCCCGTCGCGCGGTGTCATCTCGGTGCGCGGGAACTGGCCGCTGGTGCCGACCATGGACGTGGTCGTTCCCCACACGCGGACCGCTGAGGATCTCGTCGAGGTCCTGGACGTGATCGTCGCGGACGACGCCGATACCCGCGGCGACTTCTGGCGCGCCCAGGAGTGGATCCACATTCCTCGCGCATCCGAGATCAGGCCGGCGTCGTACCTTTCGCTGGCCACCGGAGACCCTGCCGCCGCGAAGCAACGACTCGATGGGGTGACCCTGGGCGTTCCGCGCATGTACATCAATGCCGACCCGGACGCGGGCACCGCGGAGAAACCGGGCATCGGCGGTTCGACCGGGCAGCGCATCGACACGCGTGCCAGCGTGATCGACCTCTGGGCCTCGGCGAAGGCCGACCTGGAGGCCGCCGGTGCGCGCGTCGTCGAGGTCGATTTCCCCGTGGTCACCAATTACGAGGGCGACCGACCGGGGGCGCCGACCATTCGCACCCGCGGCCTGGTGACGCCCGAGTACCTCGACCGGGAGATCCTCGACCTGTCCGCTTGGGCCTGGGACGACTTCCTCCGGGCCAATGGCGACTCCGCGCTGGACCGGCTCGACGACGTCGACGGCGCGCGCATCTTCCCGCACCCGGAAGGCGCCCTTCCCGACCGGTACGACGGTTTCGACGACGACATCGCCGAATACCCCGCGTTCATCAGGGAGAACCCGATCGAGTCCTTCCGAGACATCCCGGAGCTCGCCGACGGGGTGGCCGGCCTCGAAGAAACCCGAAGGATCGACCTCGAGGAATGGATGCAGGAGAACGGCCTGGACGCCGTCGTGTTCCCCGCAATGGCCGACGTCGCCCCGTCCGACATGGACGTGAACCCGGCATCCGCGGACCTGGGGTGGCGCAACGGCGTCTGGGTCGCCAACGGGAACCTGGTGATGCGTCACCTGGGGATCCCCAGCGTGACCGTCCCGATGGGAACCATGCAGGACACCGGCATGCCCGTGGGCCTGACCTTCGCTGGACGGGCCTACTCGGACACGGATCTTCTCGGCATCGGCCTCGCTTTCGACTCCTTGAGACCGCGCCGTACCTCACCGGCCAGGACCCCTCGCCTGCCGAACTGACCTTTCTGGGGCACAGGCCCCTTCATCCCTCGAATTCCCACACACGGGAGGAACTCATGCCCTCTTCATCCCAGCAGAGGAAGGATCCCGGGCGCTCGGACGGCGCCGGGGTCACGATCCACACGTCCACGTCCCCGATCGTCCGGCCGTCGACCCCCGACGTCACGATCATCGGTGGCGACGGGAAGAAACAGGCCAAGGGCCTGAGCGCGGCGAGCATCGGCCTGGTCGGGGCGACCGTCATCGGCGTCTCGACGATCGCCCCCGCCTACACGCTCTCCGGTGCGTTGGGCCCCACGGTCTCCGTGGTCGGCTTCCACCTTCCGGCGATCTTCCTGCTCGGCTTCATACCGATGCTGCTCGTCGCCCTGGGATACAGGGAGCTCAACTCCGCGATGCCGGATTCCGGAACCACGTTCACGTGGGCCACCAAGGCCTTCGGTCCCTGGGTCGGCTGGATGGGCGGATGGGGTCTCCTGGCCTCGACCGTCCTGGTGCTCTCCAACCTGGCGGGTATCGGCGTCGACTTCTTCTACCTCCTGCTCTCCCAGATCTTCCGGAACGACGCGATCGCCGATCTGACTCGCAACGTCCCTCTCAACGTCCTCACGTGTCTGGTGTTCATGGCCGGTGCGTGCGTGATCTCCTACCGCGGCGTCGAGGAGACGAAGCGTTTCCAGATCTTCCTGGTCAGCTTCCAGCTGCTCATCATGGTCGGATTCTCCGTGGTGGCCATCGTGCACGTGCTCAACGGCTCCGCCTTCGACGGCCACATGCCCAATATCGAATGGTTCAACCCGTTGGGCGTCGATTCCTTCTCCGCGTTCTCCGCGGGTGTTTCCCTCTCGGTCTTCATCTACTGGGGTTGGGACACGGTCCTGACGCTCAACGAGGAGACCGAGGGCTCCGACAAGACGCCGGGGCGGGCGGCTCTGCTGGTCATCGCCATCGTGGTCGTGCTGTACCTGTTGGTTGCCTGCTCGACCCTGGCCTACTCCGGCGTCGGAGACGGACGCCTCGGGCTGACCAACGGAGGAATCCAGGAGAACGTGTTCGCGGCGCTCGCAACGCCTGTGTTGGGCCCGCTGGGCATCCTGATGTCGATCGCCGTGCTGATGTCGTCGATCGCGTCCCTGCAGTCGACCATGGTCTCTCCCGCGCGGACGATGCTCTCGATGAGCTTCTACGGCGCCCTGCCCAAGGGGCTCTCCCGCATCCACCCGAAGTTCCAGACCCCCAGCACCGCCACGGTGACCTCGACCGTGGTCGCCGCGGTCTTCTACACGGTCATGAGGTTCGTGTCCGAGGACGTCCTGTGGGACACGATCTCCGCGCTCGGCCTGATGGTCTGCTTCTACTACGGCCTCACCGCCCTCGCGTGCGTCTGGTACTTCCGCAAGTCCTCACTCCGATCCGTGCGGACGGCGTTCAGTCAGTTCATCGGGCCCCTTCTGGGCGGGATCCTGTTGCTGATCTTCTTCGTGCGGACCACGATCGATTCCTTCGACCCGGCGTACGGTTCGGGGTCGTCCCTCTTCGGGGTCGGTCTGGTCTTCTACCTTGGTGCCGGCATGATCGTTCTGGGGCTCGTCGTCATGCTCGTGCTCTCCCGGAGGCTGACGTCGTTCTTCCGCGGGGAGGTCACGGTGGCTCCAGGGGCGGTCGACCGTGCGTAGCCGACTCGTTCCGCTGAGTGGCGACGCCGATCCGGAACGACGCTCAGGAGACCCCGAGGTGCTCCCGGAGTCGTTGCTCAAGTCCGTCGAGCATGCTCGGCAGGCCCAGATCGAGCGCTCGTTCGGCCGCGGCCGGACCGGAGACTTCCTCACGGTCGTGGTGGAGGCGGGCCATGACGGCGTAGTCCGTGCTCAGCTGCCCGGGATCGAAGATGTCGGCGGGTGCCGCCGCGTCGAGGGCGGTTCCGAGCAGGAAGGACTCGAGGGTCTCGATGACCCGCAGGACCTCCCCTTCGGGCCACCCGGCCCGGAGGAAGGCCTCCGCGACCGCTTCATACATCGCCAGTGTCTGGGGCGCCTCGGCAACCGGCGTCAGGGCCAGGGTCGCGACCACGTAGGGCTGGGCCGCGAAGGCGCGGAAGTAGGAACGCGCCCAGACTTCGGTGGCGGACCGCCACTCGGCCGGCGTCGACTCGACGTCGCCCTCCGTCGCGTCCTCGGTGCCGGTCAGGCGGGCCAGATCCTGGACGTCGATGCCGCGCACGACGTCGTCCGAAATCCTCGCGAACACCTCGTCCCGCGACTGGACGTGGTTGTAGAGGGACGAGACGGCCACGCCCAGGCGCTTCGCCAGCATGGTCATCGTGAAGTTTTCCCCGTGGGACTCGAGCAGTTCCCGGGCGGCCTGAACGATGGTCGTCGAACTCAGGATCGTCTGCGCGGGGCGACCCCGCTTCCTCGTCGCATTTTCCGTCACTCGGACGACCTTACCCGCGACGTCGCCCGGAAGCCCGGCACACAGCGGCATGCGGCATGCTTCACAAAATCTTCTGACATCGATACCATAAACGAAACGCATTCGTTTATCCGTTCCGACTTCTTGCGAAAGGTCCGATCATGAGCGCCAACCCCCACAATCCCCAGCAATCCGCCTGGCCTGTCCGCGAGTCCGACGTCGTCGTCATCGGCGCCGGCCCCTCCGGGCTGAGCGCCGCCCGGGAGCTGCGCAGGGCAGGCAAGTCGGTTACGGTGCTCGAGGCCCGCGAGCGCGTGGGCGGCCGCACGTGGTCGCGCGTCATCGACGGCGCCTTCCTGGAGATCGGCGGCCAGTGGATCTCGCCGGATCAGACCGTGCTCAGTGAGCTGGTCGAGGAGCTCGGTCTGACCACGTTCTCCCGGTACCGCGAGGGCGAGAACATCTATCGCGGACCGGACGGAAAGGCCAGGCGGTACACGGGTGAGATGTTCCCGGTTTCGGAAGAGACCGAACGAGAGATGGAACGTCTGATCGAGATCCTCGATGGGCTGGCGGCCGAGGTCGGCCCCTCGGAACCCTGGGCGCACCCCAAGGCGCGGGAGTTGGACACGATCTCTTTCCACCACTGGTTGCGCGAGCAGTCCTCGGACGAAGAAGCCTGCAACAACATCGGCCTGTTCATCGCCGGTGGCATGCTCACCAAACCGTCCCACGCGTTCTCCGCGTTGCAGGCCGTGCTGATGGCGGCATCCGCGGGATCCTTCTCGCACCTCGTGGACGAAGACTTCATTCTGGACAAGAGGGTCCTGGGCGGCATGCAGTCCGTGTCCCTCGCGATGGCCAGCGAGCTGGGGGAGGACGTCATCACGAGTCACCCGGTGCGCGTGCTCCGGTGGCAGGAGGGCTCCGAGTACCCCGTCCTGGTCGAGGCGGAAGAGTTCTCCGAGGATGGCGAGGCCAGCGGATCGGGCGTGGTGGTCCGGGCCAAGCGCGCCGTCGTTGCGGTCCCGCCGAACCTCTACAGCCGCATTTCTTACGTCCCGGCTCTGCCGCGCCGCCAGCACCAGCTGCATCAGCACCAGTCGCTCGGGCTGGTCATCAAGGTGCACGCGGTGTACGACACCCCGTTCTGGCGGGAGAAGGGCCTGTCCGGCACGGCGTTCGCCGCGGATGCCCTGGTTCAGGAGATCTACGACAACACCAACTACGATCCGGAGACCGGCGAGGAGGAATCGCGCGGCACGCTCGTCGGATTCATCTCGGACGAGAAGGCGGATCGCATGTTCGAGTTGTCCGAGGGGGATCGCAAGGAGGCCATTCTGTCCACGATGGCAGACCTGCTCGGCGAGGAGGCCAAGAACCCCGTGGTCTACTACGAATCCGACTGGGGATCCGAGGAATGGACCCGCGGCGCCTATGCCGCGAGCTACGACCTGGGCGGTCTGCATCGGTACGGCGCGGACCAGGCACAGCCCGTGGGGCCGATCCATTGGTCCTGCTCGGATCTCGCGGCCGATGGATACCAGCACGTTGACGGTGCAATCCGGATGGGGCAGAAAACGGCCGCGGATATCGTGGACTCACTATGAGATACATCGTTGGTTATTCCGCGGACCGCCGCGGCCGGGAAGCACTGAATCTGGGCGTTGCCCTTGGCCGGTCGATGGGTGCCGAATTGGATGTCGTCCTGGTGCTCAAGGCGGAGGACGCATACGCGGGTGCGCTGCGCGGTCACGGGAACTACGCCGAGCTGGTCAAGGAGCGGGCCAAGGAGTGGCTGCGTGAAGCGGCGGAATCCGTGCCCGCGGACGTCGTCGCCCGGTACCACCTCCGGCGATCGGTCAACGCCGCGACGGGGCTGATGGAGATGGCCGAATCCGTCAACGCCGGGGCCATTGTGGTCGGCAGCTCGTCCAAGAGCTCGTGGTTGTGGCACGGGATCGGTTCCGTGGACAACGCGCTCTTGCACAGGGCTCCGTTGCCCGTGATCATCGCGCCGCGGGGTTATGAGAACTCCATCGCCATCACCGCGATCGACTGTGCGGTCAGCCCCAAGGACGATTCGATCGGCCTGGTCGAGGAAGCCATCGCGACCCTGAACCGGACCGGCATCCCGGTCCGCCTGGTGTGCATGGTGGACGGGTCCGCTGAGGAGGACGAAGGCCGGGTCAAGGAAGCCGTCGAGGGACTCATCGAGGATTCGTCCCTCACGCCGGACGAGCCCGAGAAGCTGGAGGTCGTCGTCGGCCACGGCCGGGGCATCTCGGAGGCCGTCGAATCCCTGGACTGGAAAGAGGGGGCCGTTCTCATGGCAGGTTCCTCGAAACTGGCCCAGAAGGGCGAGCTGTTCCTGTCCTCGACCACGTCGAAGATCCTGGCCAAGCTTCCGATCCCCATCGTCGTGGTGCCCCGCGAATACCATCCCGGTCGCTACGGGTCCGAAGCCCAACCCTGGACGGGCCAGCTCAGGGCGATCGACCCGGATCGAGCCCGCAAGACCGGCAAATAATGTAATGAAACAAAAATTGATTATTGGTCAACTACGGTTGATGCCAGTCCCATAGAACACGCGAAAGAGGTACACATCCATGGCCATCGACGTCGATCGACTTCTGGCTCGAGTCCCCACGGGATTGCTGATCGGTGGCCAGTGGCGAGACGCCTCTGACAACTCGGTCTACGAAGTCGAGAACCCCGCGACCGGCGAAACCCTTGCGACCCTGGCCTCCGGCACGAGCGAGGACGCTCGGGCCGCGATGGACGCCGCATGCGAAGTGCAGGCCGGATGGGCGGCGACCCCGGCCCGAGAGCGGTCCGACATTCTGCGCCGCGCCTTCGACCTGGTCCAGGAGCGCAAGGAAGAATTCGCGACCCTCATGACCCTCGAAATGGGCAAACCGCTCGCGGAATCCCGCGGTGAGGTTGCCTACGGCGGAGAATTTCTCCGCTGGTTCTCGGAAGAGGCCGTGCGGGACTACGGTCGCTACGCCCCGACCCCCGAAGGCAACCTCCGGATGCTGACGGTGCGCAAGCCCGTCGGCCCGTGCCTGCTCATCACCCCGTGGAACTTCCCCCTGGCGATGGGTACCCGCAAGGTCGCCCCGGCCGTCGCCGCAGGGTGCACCATGGTCCTCAAGCCGGCCCGTCTGACCCCGCTCACCAGCCAGTACTTCGCGCAGACGATGCTCGACGCGGGGCTTCCGGCCGGTGTGCTCAACGTGGTCTCGGGCGCCTCGGCATCCGCGATTTCGAACCCCATCATGGAGGACCCGAGGCTCCGGAAAGTGTCCTTCACCGGTTCGACTCCCGTCGGCAAGCAGCTCATGGCGCAGGCCACGAACAACGTGCTCCGGACCTCGATGGAGCTCGGCGGCAACGCACCGTTCCTCGTCTTCGAGGACGCGGACATCGACGCCGCCGTCGAAGGCGCGATGGGCGCGAAAATGCGGAACATGGGGGAGGCCTGCACCGCGGCGAACCGATTCCTGGTCCACGAGTCGGTGGCCGAGGAATTCGGCCGCAAGTTCGCTGAGAAGATCGGCGCACTCGAGGTCGGCAACGGTCTCGAACCGGGAACCACCTGCGGACCCCTCGTGGAGAAGAAGGCACAGGAATCCGTGACCGCCTTGGTGCAGGACGCTACCGAGCGTGGCGCACGGGTCCTGGTCGGGGGGAAGCCCGGTCAGGGCGAGGGCTACTTCTTCGAACCGACCGTGCTTGCCGACGTGCCCCGGGATGCCAGGGTCGTCACCGAAGAGATCTTCGGGCCCGTGGCCCCGATCGTCACGTTCTCGACCGAGGACGAGGCCTACGAACTGGCCAACGCCACCGAATACGGACTGGCCTCGTACGTGTACACCCAGGACCAATCTCGCATGTTCCGGGCCTCCGACCACCTCGAATACGGCCTCATGGGCTTCAACGCCGGAGTCATCTCCAACGCGGCCGCACCCTTCGGGGGAGTCAAGCAGTCCGGCCTCGGGCGCGAAGGCGGAGCCGAAGGCATCGCCGAATACACCACGACCCAATACATCGGTATCAGGGACCCCTACGCGGGCCAGTAGCCCGCCCGGATCTCGTTCCGTTCTGTCCAGACCACCCCTGAAGAAGGAGCATCCATGGTCACCCGTCTCAAGAACTTCATCAACGGAGAATTCGTGGAGTCCGCCTCGAACGAGGCGCTCGACATTGTCAGCCCCGTGACCGGTGAGAAGGTCGCCGAGTCGCCCATTTCGACGCCCGAAGAGATCGACGCCGCGTTCGCCGCCGCAGCGGAAGCCTTCAAGAGCTTCAAGCGGACCACGCCCTCGCAGCGCCAGAAGATGCTGCTCGACCTTGCCGACGCGATGGAGGCCAACGCCGAACGGCTCGCTGACGCCCAGTACCGCAACACGGGGCAGCCCCGCGAGGCCATCACCTCGGAGGAAATCATCGGCGGTGCCGACCAGTTCCGGTTCTTCGCCGGAGCCGCACGCACCCTCGAGGGCAAGGGCGCGAGCGAATACGTGGAGGACCACACCTCGTACATCCGCCGCGAGCCCATCGGCGTCGTCGCCCAGGTGACCCCGTGGAATTACCCCCTCGACATGGCCGTGTGGAAGCTCGGTCCCGCCCTGGCGGCGGGCAACACGGTGGTGCTCAAGCCGTCGGACACCACCCCCGAGTCGACCCTGGTGCTCGCCGAACTGATCGCGGAGATCTTCCCGGCCGGCGTCGTGAACATCGTCCTGGGCGACGGCGCGGTCGGCGCCCAGCTGGTCTCGCACAAGACGCCGCAGCTCGTCGCCATCACCGGTTCGGTCCGGGCCGGTCGTTCGGTCGCCGAGGCCGCCGGCAAGGAACTCAAGCTGACCCACCTCGAGTTGGGCGGCAAGGCTCCGGCCATCGTCTTCGCCGACGCCGACCTCAAGCGCACCGCCCAGATGCTGACGGAATTCGGTTACTTCAATGCGGGCCAGGACTGCACGGCCGTCACGCGAGTGCTCGTCGAGGAATCCGCGGCCGAGGAATTCACTCGGCTCCTGGTCGAGGCGGCCAAGGCCACCAAGACCGGTTCGGAGAACGATGCCGACAATTACTACGGCCCGCTCAACAACGTCAATCACTTCGAGACCGTGATGGGCAAGCTCCAGAGCCTTCCCTCGCACGCGACGGTCGAGTGTGGCGGCAAACAGCTCGGTGACAAGGGGTTCTTCATCGAACCGACCGTGATTTCCGGTGTTCACCAGGATGACCCGATTGTCCAGGAGGAGACCTTCGCGCCCGTGCTGACGGTGCAGACCTTCTCCAGCGAGGAGGAGGCCCTCGACCTCGCGAATGACGTCGACTACGCCCTGGCCTCCTCGGTGTGGACCAGCAACCACGGGACGGCGATGCGCGTGTCCCGCGATTTGGACTTCGGCTGTGTCTGGGTCAACACCCACGTGGTGCTCGCCGCCGAAATGCCGCACGGCGGGTTCAAGGACTCCGGGCACGGCAAGGATCTGTCCTTGTACGCTGTTGAGGAGTACACCCGCGTCAAGCACGTCATGCACGACATCAGCGCGTAACCCATCCCCCTCGTCAGAAGGACCAAACACACATGTCAAACATCAGCTACCGTCTGCCGCAGGAAATTCGTCTGACCGGCGAATTCCCGGGCCCTCGCTCCGCCGAGCTCGCGGAACGTCGTGCCAAGGTGGTGCCGGGCGGTGTTGCTTCCTCCGTCCCTGTGTACGCTGCGGACGCTGACGGCGGCGTGATCGTCGACGTCGACGGCAACTCGTTCGCCGACCTCGGCTCGGGAATCGCCGTGACCTCGGTCGGCGCCTCGGCGCCCAAGGTCGTCGAAGCGGTGCAGGACGCGGCCTCGCACTTCACCCACACCTGCTTCATGGTGACGCCGTACGAAGGTTATGTGGCCGTTGCCGAGAAGCTCGCCGAAGTCACCCCGGGCGACTTCGAGAAGCGCTCGGTCCTGTTCAACTCGGGTGCCGAGGCCGTCGAGAACGCGGTCAAGGTGGCTCGCGCGGCGACGGGCCGCAACGCCGTCGTCGTTTTCGACCACGCCTATCACGGCCGGACCAACCTGACGATGGCGCTGACCGCCAAGGCCGCGCCGTACAAGCGTGGATTCGGCCCGTTCGCCTCCGAGGTCTACCGCGTCCCGATGAGCTACCCCTACCGGGAACCTGCTGAGATCGATGGCAAGGAAGCCGCGGAGCGTGCCATCCTCCAGATCGAGAAGCAGATCGGCGGCCAGGATGTCGCCGCCATCCTGATCGAGCCGATCCAGGGCGAGGGCGGGTTCATCGTCCCCGCCGAAGGTTTCCTGCCCCGTCTGGCCGAATGGGCCCGCGAGAACGGCGTCGTCTTCATCGCCGACGAGGTCCAGGCCGGCTTCTGCCGGACCGGCAAGTGGTTCGCCGTGGATCACGAGGGCGTGGAGCCTGATCTCGTGACCCTGGCCAAGGGAATTGCCGGTGGCATGCCGCTGTCGGCCGTCACGGGTCGGGCGGACCTTCTCGACGCCGTCGGCCCCGGCGGCCTGGGCGGCACCTACGGTGGTAACCCCGTCGCGTGCGCCGCGGCGCTGGCATCGATCGAGACCATGGAGGAGTGGAACCTCAACGAGCGCGCCACCGCGATCGAAAAGGCCATTCGCGGCGCGATCGAACCCTTGGTGACTGAGTCGGACATCGTCGGTGAGGTGCGTGGACGCGGTGCCATGATGGCGATCGAGTTCGTCGCCGACTCCGACTCCAAGACTCCGCACCCCTCCGCCGCGAAGGACGTCGCCGCCTACTGCCTCGAGCGCGGCGTCGCGATCCTGACCTGCGGCACCTACGGAAACATCGTCCGCCTGCTCCCGCCGCTGACCATCAGCGATGAGCTGCTCGACGAAGCCCTCAACATCCTGGTCGAGGGCATCCGGTCGGTCTAGCCCGACCCGCGGAGCCGTGCTGCGGCGCGGCGCGTACTGCGGTTGGCTGCGGCGCGCGGCGGTTCGCGGCGGTTCGCTCGCGGGAGCCGTCGTCGGTGTTCGGACCCACCCCATCAGGGGCTCCCGAACGCCGGCGGCGGCTCTTTTCTGTGTCGGCGTCGGGTCGCGTCCTGGCGTGATCCGGGGGCCGGCCGGGTTCTGTGCTCAGGTGTGGCTCGAGCCTCCGCGAGGTGGCAGTTTCGTGCAATTCCGCCCGCGAGGTGGCAGTTTTGTGCGGTTTTGGCCCGGTTTTTCGCACGAATCTGCCACCTCGACGCCGGGAACGCTCAGGATTGCCACCTCGCGCACGCTAGGCCCCGGCGCACGTCCGACCCCAGTCCACGCCCGCCGCACGCATTAGGGTCCACGCCCTAGTCAAAGCCCATATCCAGGGTGCGCGGTGCAGAGGAAACTGAAAGGCGCGTGAACGCGAGGCGGAAACCGCCCGGATCCGGCGCGAGGTGGCAGTTTCGTGCAATTCCGCCCGCGAGGTGGCAGTTTTGTGCGGTTTTGGCCCGGTTTTTCGCACGAATCTGCCACTTCGGCGCGGGGAACGCTCAGGATTGCCACCTCGGCGTGGGGAACGCACGGGATTGCCACCTCGGCGCGGGGAACGCTCAGGATTGCCACCTCGCGCGCACTCGGCCCCGGCGCACGTCCGACCCCGACCCCGACGCCGCCCCCCGACCCCGACGCCGGCCGGCCGTATCGCGGACTTCCCGCCCGTGCAACACATGGTGACCGGCATGCAACGGCGGGTAAGATTTCTGGACTGCGACGTCCGCGCGGGCCCGCCGGCCTCCATGCCGGGCGGGCCTGTGGTGAAATGGGCCGAGTTCCACAACATTGTTTTCTGAAGAAAGTGGCTTATCCATGAGTCATTCACCGTACGATGACCGGGTTTCGCCCGAGACGTCGATGGGATCGACCGTGCACCGTGGCAACGGTTCGTCCGCGGCGGGTGGGTCCGGACCCTCCGAGTCCGCCGGCTCGGGGTCGCCCCGCAAGCTGCGGTCGCGTCACGTCACGATGATCACCCTGGGCGGGATCATCGGCGCGAGCCTGTTCGTCGGATCGGGCAACGTGATCCGCTCGGTCGGCCCGGCAGCGGTGCTTTCCTACCTCATCGGCGGCCTGCTGGTGTTCCTGGCCATGAGGATGCTCGGCGAAATGGCCGCGGCACGGCCCGCGATCGGATCCTTCATGGAGTACGCCCGGGTCGGCCTGGGGGACTGGGCGGCCTATCTGGTCGGCTGGCTCTACTGGTACTTCTGGGTCGGGGTCCTGGCCTACGAGTCCGTGCTCGGCGGTGAAACCCTCCACGGGTGGTTCCCGGCGATCCCGGCGTGGGCCGGGTCGTTCTTCCTCCTCGCGCTCTTCGTGGGGACCAACCTCATCTCGGTGCGCACCTTCGGCGAGGTCGAATTCTGGCTCGCGAGTATCAAGGTCATCGCGATCGTGGTGTTCCTGGGCGTGGGCGTGCTGTTCGCCTTCGGGCTCTGGCCGCACGCGGACTTCTCCGTCGGGAACCTGTGGCAGCACGGCGGCTTCGCCCCGCACGGTTACAGCGCGGCACTGACCGGCGTCGCCCTGGTGATCTTCTCCTACTTCGGGACCGAGATCGCCGTCATGGCCGCGGCCGAATCCGAGAACCCGGCCAAGGGCATCCGCCAGGCCACGAGCACCGTCATCTGGCGCATCCTGCTGTTCTTCGTCGGCGCGGTCCTCGTGATCACCGTGGTCATCCCGTGGAACGAGCTGCCCGTCCCGAGCGACGTCGCCCACGCGCCCTTCACCCTCGTCTTCAGCCGGTACGGAGTACCGGGGGCGGCCATGGTCATGCAGTTGATCATCTTCACCGCCGTGCTCTCCGTGCTGAACTCGGGTCTGTACTCCGCATCCCGCATGTTCGCCGCCCTGGCCGATCAGGGGTATGCGCCCCGGGTGATTCGTTCCCGTTCGCGCAGTGGTGTGCCCGTCATGGCGCTCCTGGCCTCGACCGTCGGCGGCGTCGTGGCGACCATCGTGAATTTCGCGGCCCCGGACTCCGGGGTCTTCGACTTCATCATGAACTCGGCGGGGCTCGTGGCCCTGTTCGTCTACGTCTTCATCGCACTGACCCAGATGAACCTGCGTCGCAAGATGAGTCCGGAAGAACGGGACAGCCTGGCCCTCAAGGTGTGGCTGCACCCCGTGCTGAATTACGTGCTCTTCGCGGGAGTCGCATTCGTCCTCGTCGTCATGCTGACCACCCCGGACGGCCGCACCCAGGTGTGGACGAGCTTGGTCGCGGTGGTTGCCCTGATCCTGTTCTGGCCCGTGGTGCGCCGGGGCCTGAAACGTCGGAAAGCGGATCTCTGAGGAACGGCTTTGCCCGTGGGGCCGGTGGCCGTCGGGCTTCTACCGACTCCACGGGGTAACGAAGTCATTGGCCGGTTGGCCCTCGACGGAGGCCAGGAGCTCGATCGCCTGGGCCCCGTCGAGCTGCTCACGGATGACGTCGGCGTGACCTGCGTGTCGCGCGAACTCCTCCAGGTGATGCGCGTAGAGGTACCGCAGTTTCGCGGGGCGAGCCTCGTTCAGCCCGTACCAGGGCATGGGACCGGCCTGCACTTCCGACTCGAGATCGCCTTCTCGGCACATCGTCATGTACTCGGCGCGGACGGCATCGAACCTGGCCAACAACGCTTCGAGGGATTCGTCCTCCGTGGGCGTAAAACTCGTCGTGAAAGCCTCAAAGGGCTGGTCATGCTCTGAATGCCCGGCCCTCGAGAGGGACTGTTTCATGCAGTAGACGATGTGCTTGATGATCCCGCTGATGCTCAGGGCACTTCGCAACGGTGATTGACGAGCCTCGGCGTCGTCGAGGCCGAAAGCGCTGGCTCGGATGGCGTCGAGCTGAACGTCGAGGTACTTGCACAACGTGGTGCGTTCGTCATTGATCTCGGGCAGGTACATGATGTGTCCTCTGGTTGTTGGTGAATGTCGCAAACTCATTCAAGCCCTCAATGAGGACAGGTTCGGTCCGCAGTCTGACCGAGAATGGTGGCATGACCCAAACCACACATCGCGTCCTGCGGCTCCTCGGACTGTTGGAGACACGCACCACCTGGCGTGGAGATGAGCTCGCCGAGCGCCTGGGGGTTACCGGGCGCACCGTGCGTCGTGACGTCGCCCGATTGCGTGACCTGGGGTATCCGGTCGAGGCAGAGCCAGGAATGGCAGGCGGCTATCGGCTGGGCGGCGGGCGGCGCCTGCCTCCCCTCGTGCTGGAGGACGATGAGGCGGTGGCCCTGGTTGCCTGCCTGCGGATGGCTGCCCTGACAGGGGGCGACGCCGTGGGCGAAGCGGCATTGCGCGCCCTGACCAAGCTCGACCAGGTGCTTCCGGCCAGGCTCCGAGCCGTCGCGGCCGCGATTGATGGGGCCACGCGCGCCATGCCGCGGGTCCGTCCCGCGGTCGATCTCCGCGTTCTGGAGCAATTGGCCGTTGCGCAACGAGATCACAACCTCGTCCGCTTCTACTACTGCAAACCCCGGGGTGGGGGGCGGAACCCGCGAGGTCGAACCCGCGCGGCTGATCACCCAGGGCGAGCACTGGTACCTCCAAGCCTACGATCGCGAAAGGGAGGACTGGCGAGTCTTTCGCCTGGATCGCATGCGCGATCTCAAGCCGTCCACCTGGCGTTTCGCGCCGCGCGAGGCTCCTGACCACGATTTCCGCCGGGACCTTGCCAGCCGATACGAAGCGTCATGAGGGTGGAAGTGGAGGTTGACGCGCAACGTCTGGAGGCCCGCCTGCCCGCGCCCTACCGCACTGAGCTCGAAGCGACCGCGACAGGTTGCAGCTTCGTCGTGGGCGCCCCCACCTGGGACGACTTGGCGTGGCACCTGCTTTCGGTCAGTCGGGACCTCAACACGGCCCTGATTCTGCCGACAGGTCCTGAGGCAGATGCCTTCAGGCAGGCGCTCGGACGAATTTCACGCCAGGCGACGTCCGTGGCTCAAGGGCGGCCCCCGGAGGCCACGTGATTCCCCGAGGAGCCGCCGCGGCCAGAGGGGGAGGGCGCTCGGTGGAGCGCCGGCTACCGTTTCCCTGTCCCGGACAGACGCCACGTGTAGTACGCAACCCACCCCGCGTTGAGCGCAAGGGGGCCGGCGGCCCGCGTCAACCGCGGCGCGGCCTTCCGGGAGACGGCGCTCAGCACGCCGACGCCGGTCGTCAGGACCGTGAGCGGGGTAATGCGCGCCATGGCGGACCAGAGCAGGAACTCCTGCATCGGAGTTCCGTTGTGTCCGAGGGCGCGGGCGTAGGCCTTGTAGGGGACGGGTTCCACGAGACCCGAAGCCAGGGCCTTCGCGCCGTACTTCTTGACCTCGGTCTCGGCCCGACGAATCGTCTGCTCGGAGACACCCGGAACGCGGAGAAGGCGCCCGGCGCTCTCACGCTTGCTCGAGTTCTTGGCCACCGTGTACGTGAAGGCCCCGCCGGTCAGGCTCCCAGCGAGCGCCACGAAGGTGATGGCACCACTGCGCGAGGGCTTCCTGAGGGCCACGTTGGTCGTCCAGGCCTCGGGGGCAACACACCACACGGTCGCGTCCGCGAAGGCCCAGCCGAATGCGACCGCAGCGTCGCGGAGGAACCCGGAACCGGAGGCCTCCCGGCTCCCGGAGGCCTCCCGGCTCCCGGAGGCGTGGCTGTCCTCCGACCCGGCCCGTTTCGAACGGCCCGCGGTGGTCTTCTGCCGTGGGGTGACAGAACGCCGAGCTTCGCGCTCCTGCTGTCGACGTTTCTTCTGTTCCTCGGGGGACAGCGAGAGCTGCCACTCGGGGAGGCGCTTGTTTCCAGATGGGAACAGTCCCATGGTCACTCCTTCGTCGTCATCGTGAGAGGTGCTGCCCGGTGGGTGAGGGGCCGGTGTCTCCCCTCAATGCCCTCCGCACCCGCAGGCCCCGCCGCAGCATCCGCCGGCGGAATGATCGTCGCTCGGGGCGCGGTCCTCGGAGGAAGGGAGGCCGTCGCCGGTGTCTCCGCCCATGAGGTTCCTCCGACCGCCCATATCGGGGCCTCCCCGCGGGGTTTCCTTGACCCCGGCCAGGACGGCGGCGAACCCGGCGGGCGCTGGCTTCTCCGCGGGTTGGCCCTCTCCGGGAACCTGCCGGCCACCCGGACCGCAGGCGGCACCTGCGGCGGAGAATCGGGGGTCCTTGCGCTTCGGCTCCCGGGCCTTCGCGAATCGCTGCAATTGCTCCGACGTCGGGTACATCCAGGAGGTCACGATCTGGGGTCCCAGGAGGGTGATGGGCAGAACCATGTCTCCCGAGGCCGCGATCATGTCCGCGACGTGTTCGCACTGCTCGAAGGCCCATTCGTCCTCCCCGCGGACGTACACCGTGATGGGGTAGCCCTGTTCCGCGAGTTCGGCGGCGGCGTCGAGGAATTCCTCGCGCTCGGTGTCCTCCGGGCCGCCCGCGGGAATGAAGACTTCCACCTCG
Organism: Rothia koreensis; assembly: GCF_004136575.1. Taxonomy (GTDB): domain Bacteria; phylum Actinomycetota; class Actinomycetes; order Actinomycetales; family Micrococcaceae; genus Rothia; species Rothia koreensis. The sequence continues at coordinate 61,335 of NZ_NOIQ01000009.1, read as the reverse complement.
GTCAGATCGGACATTTTTTCCTCCATCGTCGCTTCGCCCCCATCTTGCCCGGGACGATGGAGTAATTCCACCGGTGTTCGCCCGCCGCCCACTCGCTGTCCACGGAAACGGCCCACTCGCCGTTCCCGAGGACGGCCGCGCATGGGGACCTCGGCCTACTTCTTGGCCGCTCGCCGCAGGGTCTCGTGGTCGATCCAGAACTGACGGGTCGTGACCTCGTCACCGCCGTCCCAGGTCTCGAGCCCGGTGATCTCCGGGAGATCCGAGGCGTGGAAGATCGGTTCCTTGCCTTCCTTGCGCTGGCGGTCGTAGTTCTTCAGAACCTTGGTGGCGACTCCCGCCAGGAGGAAGATCGCGATGAGGTTGAGGAAGGCCATGACCGCCATGAAGACGTCGGCCAGCGTCCACACGAGGTCCAGCGCAGCCACGGTGCCGATGAAGACGAAGAGCATCACCAGGGCGCGGTAGACCTGAAGGACCCACGTCCGCTCGGTCAGGAACTGGATATTCGACTCGCCGTAGTAGTAGTTGCCGATGACCGAGGAGAAAGCGAACAGGAAGATCGCGACGGTCAGGAAGTGGACGGCCCAGCCGCCGAGCTGACTGGCCAGAGCGGACTGCGTCAGCGAGGCGCCCGCGGCCTCGTCCCCGAAGGAGGGCTGCGAGAGCAGCACGATGAACGCCGTGATCGAGCAGACCAGAATCGTATCGAAGTACACGCCCAGGGACTGCACGAAACCCTGCTTGGCGGGGTGCGAGACGGCGGCCGTGGCGCCCGCGTTGGGGGCCGAACCCATACCTGCCTCATTCGAGAACAGGCCTCGCCGCACGCCCTGCATGATCACGCCCATGAGCCCACCCGTCACGAACTCCTTGAAGCCGAACGCACCCTGGATGATCTGCAGGAACACGGAGGGCACGAGGTTGATGTTCAGAATGACGACCAAGAGGCCCAAACCGACGTACATCACGGCCATGACCGGAACCAGGATCTGGGTGATGGCGGAGATCGAGCGGACGCCACCGTAGATGATGAAGCCGGTCAGCGCGGCCAGGACGATTCCCAGAACGATCTTGAGCCCGGCGCTCGACGCGAGGCCCTCGTTGAAGTGCGCCGTGGACTGGGAGATGGCGTCCGCGATCGAGTTCGTCTGGACCGAGTTGAACACGAATCCGTAGGTCAGGCAGATGATGACCGCGAAGGCGACGCCCATCCACCGCGCTTTCAGGCCGCGCTGCATGTAGTAGGCCGGCCCACCGACGTAGGCCTCTTTGCCCGGGTGCTTGTACAGCTGGGCCAACAGAGACTCGACAAAGGCGCTGGCCGCACCGACGGAGGCGATCACCCACATCCAGAAGACCGCGCCGGGACCGCCGATGCTGATGGCCAGGGCGACGCCGGCGATGTTCGCCGTGCCCACGCGGGACGCCGCAGAGATCGTGAAGGCCCGGAACGAGGAGATCTGGGTCCGCCCATCGGCGTCCTTGCCGCTGGGCTCACCCAGAATTCGGAACATTTCCGGGAACCGCCGGAATTGGACGAACCGAGTACGGATCGTCAGGTACAGCCCGACGCCGATGAGGATGACGAACATTGGGTACCAGATGACGTCGTCGATACTGCCGACGATCGAATTCAGAAGTTCCATGAGGTCCAGCCTTCGAGTGATTCACCGCGGCGTCGGGACGGCCGCTCGTTCGTACAGCTTGTCATGACGATAAGTTACATGACCACTTCGCCGTGCCGCGGGCGCCGACCGAGGGACGTAGACGGTAGGTTTCTTGGCACGCCATCGGCGTCCGGGGGTGCGAACCCACCGGTCCTCGCTCGATCGGCATCGACAACGCGGGGAGCGCACCCGGAGGTGGGGCCTCTTCCCGGACGACGACGAAAGGTGCCCCATGAAAGTCGACGGATGGACGCAGACGCTCGGTGTCGGGCCTCTGTTGCTCATCGCCGCAGGAGCCTTTGCGGTGCTCCTGTTCCTGATCATCCGGCTCAAGGTCCACGCGTTCCCGGCCCTGATCCTGGTGAGTTTGCTGACGGCGGCGACCGCGGGTGTTCCGCTTGGGAAGGTCGTGGACGTTCTGACGGAAGGCTTCGGGACAACCCTCGGATCGGTGGCCCTGCTGGTCGGTTTGGGCGCCATGCTGGGCGCTTTGCTCGAGTCGTCCGGCGGCTCCAGGTCGCTGGCCGACCGCTTGGTGCTTGCCTTCGGGGAGAAACGGGCCCCGCTGGCCCTGGGCGTCGCGTCCTTGCTCTTCGGCTTCCCGATTTTCTTCGACGCCGGCCTGGTGGTCATGCTGCCCGTCGTCTTCTCCGTGGCGCGGCGCGTCGGCGGATCCATGCTGCTGTACGGGATCCCCGCGGTCGGAGCGTTCTCCGTGATGCACGTCTTCGTCCCGCCGCATCCCGGGCCGGTCACGGCGTCGTCGTTCTTCGGCGCGGATCTCGGGATCCTTCTGTTGGTCGGGCTGGTCGTGGCCATTCCGACCTGGTACGTGGCGGTCTACCTCTTCGGCATGATCGTCGGGCGCCGCCTGGACCTGCCGGTCCCCGAAACCCTCGGCTCCGCGGAATCGACGACGACCGACGCCGCCCCGCGGTGGACGGTCGTGGTCGGTATCCTCCTGCTCCCCATGATCCTGATCTTCCTCAATACGGGCCTCTCTGCCCTCGAGGACACCGGAACCCTGGGCAGTGCGGTCACGGACTCTCCGTGGTACGACGCCGTGGTCCTCCTGGGCGAGACGCCGGTCGCGTTGCTGGTGACTCTGATGGCCGCCCTCGTCGCGTTCGGTTGGCGCAGGGGCACGTCCAAGAAGGGCGCCCAGGACCTGCTCGAGGGGGCGCTCCCCAAGGTGTGCTCCGTCATCCTCATCACCGGCGCCGGCGGCATGTTCGGCGGCGTCCTCCAGGCCAGCGGCATCGGGGATGCTTTGGCCTCCTCGCTGTCGGGCCTGGGGTTCCCCCTCATCCTGGCGGGGTTCATCATCGCGGCGACGCTGCGCGTCGTTCAGGGATCTGCCACGGTGGCCCTCACGACGACGGCCGGACTCATCGCGTCCGGTGTCACCGACGCCGGGTACAACAATGTCCAGCTGGCCGCGATGGTCGTGGCGGTGGCCGCTGGATCCGTGGTGCTGTCCCACGTCAACGACTCGGGATTCTGGCTCGTGGGGAACCTGCTCGAACTGGACGAGGTCACCACCCTGCGGATATGGACCGTGTTGGAAACCCTGATCGGTGTGGTCGGGTTCCTGTTGGCCTGTGCCGTCTTCGGCGTCGGGAGCCTGTGGTGAGGGCCTTGGGCACTGCTTCCAGTCCCGATCACCGGCCGGGCGGGCCAGGAAAGCCGCCGTCAGGCAGGGTATTTCACGAATCGTATTTCCTATAGGATTTATGGAATGTGGGATCCAGCCCACACATGCCGAACATTCCGGGCTCCGGAGCGACTACCGATGGAGGGACGTCGATGACCTACCTGTACGACCAGCCGAGCGATTTCGCGGCGGACGCCGTGGCAGGATTCGCCGCCGCGCATCCGACGATCACCCAGGTCCACGGCGGCGTGGTCCGTGCGAGTGCGACACCACCGGGCCAGCCCGCCTTGGTCATTGGCGGAGGCGCCGGTCATTACCCTGCTTTCTCCGGATGGGTGGGACCGGGTATGGCGCACGGCTCGCCGTGCGGCAACGTGTTCGCATCCCCTTCCGCGAGCCAGGTCTATTCCGTGGCCCGCAACGCGGAGAACGGTGGGGGAGTGGTCCTCGGGTTCGGGAACTTCGCGGGAGACGTGCTGCACTTCGGCCTGGCCGCCGAGAAGCTCCGGGCCGACGGCTTCGACGTCAGAGTGGTTCCGGTCAGCGACGACGTCGCGTCCAGCGACCAGGAGAATCGCCGCGACCGCCGGGGAATCGGGGGAGTTCTTCCCGTCCTCAAAGCGGTCGGGGCGGCCATCGAAGACGGAGCCGACCTCGATGAGGCCGAACGCATCGCAGCCAAGGCCAACGAGGCCACCCGTTCTCTGGGTGTGGCCTTCGATGGGTGCACTCTCCCCGGTGTCGATGAGCCGCTGTTCCGAGTCCCGGAGGGAATATTGGCCGTGGGCATGGGCATTCACGGGGAACCGGGAGTGCGCGACGAGCCGATGGGCACGGCGGCCGACGTCGCGGCCCTCCTGGTCGACGGCGTCCTGCGGGAAGAACCGGCCCGAACGACCGGCGGCTACGACGGCCGGGCCGCCGTGATCCTCAACGGGCTCGGGACGGTGAAGTACGAGGAACAATTCGTGGTCTACAACCACGTCGCCCGGCTGCTCGCGGAGCGCGACATCGTTCCCGTCCGCCCGGAAGTCGGCGAATTCGTCAGCAGCCTCGACATGGCCGGCCTCTCGCTGACCCTGGTCTTCCTGGACGACGAGCTCGAGCGGCTGTGGACCGCGCCCATCGACACCCCGGCCTTCCACCGCGGCATCATGCCCGACATCGATCGCCCCCTCCGCGACAACTTCTGGGAACTCGGCGACGAACCGGTACCGGATTCCGAGGAGGCGTCACGCCAGAGCGCCCGGAGGATCGCCGACGTCATCGCACTGTTCGAACGGGTCTGCGCCCGGGAGGAAGAGGAACTGGGCCGCATCGACTCCGTGGCCGGCGATGGTGACCACGGCCAGGGGATGCTGCTCGGATCGTCCGGCGCGGCAGACGCCGCCCGGAAGGCCGTGAGCCAGGACGCCGGCGCCCGGACCGTCCTCGCGCGCTCCGGCGAAGCGTGGGCCGAATCGGCCGGTGGTACATCGGGGGCCCTGTGGGGCGCGGCACTGGTCGCGGCGGGCAACGCCGTCAGCGACCAGGAGGGCGTGGACCAGGAGGCCCTCGTCGGCGCGCTCGATGCGGCCGTCGAGACGATAGGCCGGTTGGGAGGAGCGAAGGAAGGCGACAAGACCATGATGGACTCCGCCCTGCCCTTCCGTAGGACGCTCGCGGCGTCGTTCACCGGGCAGAACGCCGGGGAAGCAATTGCCTCGGCGGCCGCGGCCGCCAGGGAAGCCGCGGACGCAACGGCGAGCATCACCGCGAACAAGGGCCGGGCGCGGGTCCTGGGGGACAAATCGTTGGGAACGGTGGATCCCGGTGCCCTGTCCTTCGCGATCCTCATGACCGAACTCGGTGAGCACCTGGCCTGATCGTCAGGCCCCCGGGAGCGACGCCGCCCCGCCCGAGCGCTCGCGGACCCCTTCCAGGTGGCGGCGCAGGGCGGCCTGGGCGCCGTCGTGATTGTGCTCTTCGACCCTGGCGAGGATCTCCGCGTGCTCGGCCAGGGCATCGGCGGCGTCGATCCGTTCCGGGCCTTCCGACCAGGTCTGGCGCATGCGGTGGCCGTGAGCGTTCAGCACATCGCGCATCGAAGCCAGGTAGTGGTTGCCCGCGTGGCGGAAAAAGGCTTCGTGGAAGGCGTTGTCGGCCTCGAAATACGCGTGGAAGAGCGCGTAGTCCGGTTTGGGCTCGCCCGCGATCTGTTCGGCGATCCGCGCGTGCTCGGCGTAGGCCTCGCGCAGATCGTCGAGCAGCGCCTGCCAGGTCCCGAAGGCCCGGGTGAACGCCGCGAGCTCGACCACCAGGCGGGCATCGATGAGCTCCCCGATCTGTTCCGCGGTCAACGGGGGAGCCACCACGAAACCCTTGAGCGGCTGGTACGTGATGAGTTCCGAACGCTCGAGAGCGGCCAGAGCCTCGCGCACCGGCGTCGGGGAGACATCCAAATCCCTGGCGAGACCATCGATGCTCAACCGGGCCCCCGGGCGCCAGTCGCCCTGCATGAGTCGATTCTGGATCTCCTCCTGCACGTCCGCGCGCAGGGCCTGGCGCTTGCTGCTCATGGCGTCTCCTGTCCGATCGAGTTGGCCGCTTTCCAGATACTAGAGGACGCGCGTGGCGTCGCCCTTCGGCTCGGCCGACGGCCCCTCCGGGTTTTTCCCCGCCCAGGCGCGCATCCCGACGAAGGAGCCGACGGCGCCCAGAACCAGCACGATGCCCAGGAAATGCATCCCGTTCGCGGCGTTCCCGGTCGCGTCCGAAACGGCCCCGACCACATAGGGCCCCACGAAGCCACCGATGTTGCCGAAAGAATTGACGAACGCGATGCCGACGGCCGCCGTGGCACCCGCCAAGTAACGGGTCGGCAGGGCCCAGAAGACCCCCGCGACCGAATAGAGGAAAAAGGCCGCCACGGACATGGCCGCCAACTGCACTGTGCCCGAACCGGAGAACCCGGCCCAAAAGATGCCCACGGCACTGCCCAGGTAGATCAGGATGAGAGGCACCCAGTTCTCCCGCAGCTTCGAAGCGAGGCGCGACGTGACGAAGATGCCGATGACCCCGAACAGATAGGGGACCGCCGAAAGCCACCCGGTGTTCGCATCCGAACCGCTGAAGGAACTCACGACCGTCGGCATCCAGAAGCTCAGACCATAGATCCCCACGGTCGAGGGGAAGAACAGCACCGCGAAGACCCAGACGTACCGTGACCCCAACGCCTTGAGAGGATTGTCATGGGACTGCTGGCCGAAGCGCTCGCGGTCCTGCTCCAGCTCGTTCTCGAGCCAGTCGGCCTCCCGAGACGTCAGCCACGGTGCCTTGCGAGGGGCGTCCCGAAGCCATATCAGGGTCGGTACCGCAGCGACCATGGCCGCCGCTCCCGAGAGGACGAAGAGCCAATGCCACCCTCGCAGACCGAACCAGTCCAGACCGAGGATCGTGCCCGCGAGCGGGCTCATGACCAGGAACGCGATCGGGGCCGCGAGGACGAAGGTACCGGTCGCCCGCGTGCGGTGGCGCTGGGGGAACCAGAAGGTCAGATAGTAGAGGACCCCGGGATAGAACCCTGCTTCGGCCACGCCGAGGAGGAAACGGAGCACGTAGAACACGCCGCTCGACGTCGTGAGCGCGGTCAGCGCCGTGATCAGGCCCCAGGTGAACAGGATCCGTGCGAACCAGATGCGCGGTCCGACCTTGGGCAGCACGTAATTCGACGGAACCTCGAAGAGGAAATACGCCAGGAAGAACAGGCCGGCGCCCAGACCGAAGGCGGAGTCGCTCAGCCCGATGTCGGCCGACATCTGGAGCTTGGCATAGCCAATGACCGACCGATCGATGTAGGCGATGATGTACAGGACCATCACGAACGGAACGATGTGCCAGGTGATCTTCTTGATCAGGGCCTGTTCGTCAACGGGAACAACAGAATTCATGGTGACTCCTCGAGTCCATAGCGGCCGGGCGGCCCGGAGGCCGTCCGGTGCGGGTCAGTCCTGGCCACGGCGAGTGCCGCGCGGTGCGGGGCCGACTTCCCGCAGCACGTCCCGCATCCTGGCGTAGGCCTTGTTGCGGTAGGCGATCAGCTCGGCGCGAGTTTCGTCGTCGTAGTCCTCGACCAAACCCTTGCCGTTCTTGAGGCCCTTGCGGTCCTCGGCCGCCGCGTCCTTGAGCAACTGCGGGGTGGCGAGGCGCTCGCCGTACGCTTCCTCGAACGTCGAGAAACAATTGGCGTACACGTCGAGGCCCGCCTGATCCGCGATCGCGAAAGGTCCGAAGAAGCCGAGACGGAAGCCGAAGGTCGTGCGAACGATCGTGTCGACGTCGTCGACGGTCGCGACCCCCTCCTCGACCACCGAGGTCGCTTCCTTCAACAACGCATACTGGAGCCGATTGAGCACCATGCCGGGAGTGTCCGCGACCTGCGCACCCTCGCAGTCGGCACGTGCCAGGAGGTCCTTGACGGCGTCGATCGCGCCCTGCGTTGTCGCGTCTCCCGCCACGAGTTCGACGCCGGGGATGAAAGGCATCGGGTTGGAGAAGTGGACCGTCAGGAAGCGCTCCGGGTGGGAGACGGCGGGCGCGAGCACGCGCACCGGGATCGTCGAGGTATTGGTCCCGATGATCGCCTCCGGTCGCGCGGCCGCCGAGATCCGTCCGAGAACCTCGTGCTTGACATCGGGTACCTCGAAGACGGCTTCCTCGATGAAGTCGGCCTCGGCGACGGCCTCCTCGATGCTCTGACCCGCCGTGAGGTGGGAGGCGACGGCGTCGGCGCTTCCGGCGGGCACGAGGCCCTGGTCCTCCGAGGCGCGCGCCTCGCCCAGGATGCGTTCCAGGGCGGCGTCGGCGGCCTCGACGCTGACGTCGGCGATCCTGACGGGCAACCCCGCCATGGCGAGGACCTGCGCGATGCCTCCGCCCATGTAGCCTGCGCCGACGACGGTGACGGTGCGGATGGTCGAAACGGGGTCTGTGGACATGGTGAATCCTTTCGTGGAAGGGGAATCAGGTGGATGGGGTTGAAGGGTGCTCGGTCCGGTCGCGGCGTTCCAGCACGGCCGTCCCTGCGACGAGGATCGCTCCCAGGAACGGGGCCAGCGCGAGCATCACGAGGCCGGCCGCTTCGCTTCCGAAGGTCTCGGTGACCCACGACCGCAGGTTCGGGGCGATGAAACCGCCCAGATTTCCCAGCCCGTTGATCAGCCCGACGCCGGCCGCCAGGGCCGCGCCCGAAAGATAACCGGTGGGGATGTTCCAGAAAATGGGCTGCGCCGAGACGAACCCGATGGCCGCGGCGCACAGTGCGATCATCGTCAGGACCGGTTGGTGCAGGAAGGCGCTGGCGCTCAGGCCGACGCCGGACAGGGCGAGCATGAACGTGGTGGTTCGCCGGTAGGCGGCCCGTTTGTCGGCGTAGCGTCCCACGAATGCCGCCGAGACGAGGGCGGTGAGCCACGGGACGGCGACCAGGAGTCCGACGACGAAACCGATTTCCTGGCCCGTGATCTGCGAGACCTGGCGCGGCAGGAAGAAAGTCAGCCCGTACACGGCGACCTGGATCGTCAGGTAGATCAGCGCGAAATACAGCACTCGGCCGTTCAGCAGCGCCTTCCACCAGCGCATCCGGTGCGTCTGCTCCTTGACCTCCGCCTCGGCGGCCAGGGCATTCTCCAAACCCTCGCGCTCGGCCCGGGACAACCAGCCGGCTCGGGCCGGCCGGTCGGGCAGGCACAGGAACGCCACGCAACCGATGGCGACCGCGAGCAGGCCTTCCAGCAAGAACATCCACTGGAACCCTCGGAGCCCGAACAGTCCATCGAGCTCGAGCAGGGCGCCCGAGAGCGGCGAACCGACAATGTTGGCGATCGGGAGACCCAAGTAGAACAGCGAGGTGGCCTGCCCACGACGACGCCGGGGGAACCAACAGGTCAGGTAGTAGATGACTCCTGGGAAGAATCCGGCTTCGGCCACGCCGAGCAGGAACCGGAGAACGTAGAACATCACGGGACCGCTGGTGAACATGAACAGCGCGGCCACGATCCCCCAGGTGACCATGATGCGGGCCATCCACCAGCGGGCCCCGACCTTGTACATGATGAGGTTCGAGGGGACCTCGAACACGGCGTAGCCGATGAAGAACAGCCCGGCGCCGAGCGCGTAGGCCGCGGTCGAAATTCCGGCGTGGATTTCCAGGGCCTCTTCCGCGAAACCGATGTTCGTCCGGTCGATGAAGGCCACCACGAACATCAGCATCAGGAACGGAAGCAGGCGCCAGCTGGCCTTGCGCGTCGCCGATTCGACCTCGTGGGTGAGGGACTGCCGCTCGGTCGCGGATTGGATCCGGGGGTCGTTGCCCGGGGATGACGTCATTGTCATGATTTCGTTCTCCTTGCTGAGGGAGCCGGGGAGGTCAGACCATGTGTTTTCCGCCGTCGACGAAGACGGCGTCACCGTTGACGAAACTGGAATCCTCGCTGACCAGGAACTTGATCAGTCCCGCAACCTCTTGCGGTTGGCCGACCCGTTCCAGGGGGATGTCGGCGGACATCCCGGTCTTGCGCTCCTCCGTGAGGGTCCCGCCCATGATGTCCGTATCGATGGGGCCGGGCACGATGGAGTTGCAGGTGATGCCGTGTTTCCCCAGTTCGCGGGCGCCGCCGCGGGTCAGCCCCAGAACCGCGGCCTTCGCGGCCGCATAGCCGGTCTTGGAGAAAGTTCCCCCGCCGTCGTAGGCGGTGATGGAGGACGTGTTCACGATCCGGCCGCCGGTGCCCGCCTCGATCATGCGGGAAGCCGCCGCCTGCATCATGAAGAGGGTGCCCTTCGCGTTGACGTCCATGATGCGGGTGAAGTTCTCCGAGGTGAGGTCGAAGAATTCCTGTGGCCCGGGGATTCCCGCCAGGTTGACCTCGGCGAGGACGGGCGGCAGCTCGGCGTCGATCGTGGCGAAGGCCCGCTCGACCGATTCCTTGTCCGCAATGTCCGCCCCGATCCCGACGACGATGCGGCCGCTCTCCTCCGCCAACTCGGACGCGAAACCGGTGACCGCGGATTCGTCGATATCCAGAACGGCCACGTTCCATCCGGACGCGGCGAGGGCTCGGGCCACGTGCCGTCCGATGCCGCGCGGTGCCCCCGCGCCGGTGACCACCGCTGTGCGCTCGGAGGGGAAAGGGGTCGTGGACATGAATGCTCCTTTGCATGGGTCTGGGAAGGGGGAACGCAGTGAGACGGTCGCGGGGAGGGTCAGTCCAGGGCCGAAGCCAGGACCTGGCGGATGTACTGGATGTTCTCCGCGATCACACCCAGCGAGTCGGAACCGTAGTGCTCGCAACAGAACGGGCCCGTGTAGCCGGACTCGATGGCTCGACGGATGATTCGCCGATAGTTGATGTAGCCGTATTTGAGCGGCATCGGTGCGGAGGTGTACGCCCCGGTGCGTGGGTCGAAGTCCCGTGAATAGTTCTTGATGTGCCAGAAATTTGACCGGGGCAGGACCGTCTCGTACATGTCGTCGGGGTGGGGCATCGGTCGGTGGAGACGAACCAGGTTGCCGAGGTCAGGGTTCAGCCCGACGGCGTCGTGGTCGACGTCGTCCAGGAAGGCCACCGCGTCATCGGGGGTCCCGATGTAGGTGTCCTCGTACATTTCGAGGCTCAGCCCGACCCCCACCGACTGGGCGTGATCGCCGAGTTCCCGGATGCGTTCGATGGCGAGGTCACGGAGCGCGGGGTCGTCGTGATGGCCGTTCTCGAGCCAGAACCAGACGGCGTCGGCCTGCTCCGGCGTCAGGGCCTGCATGAAACCGACGTTCACGATGCTGGCCCCGAAGCTCGGAGCCAGGTCGAGGAGGCGATGGGCCTCGGCCAGGAACTGGTCCCCCTTGTCGCGGTCGACCACCGAGCTCCGAGTCATCGAGATCGAAGGGATCGAGAGGCCCTCGCCCTCGAGGGTGCGCCGGAACTCCTCGACCCGTTCGTCGCTCAGCCGTGCCAGGGGAACCCACGCGTCGGTCGGGTCGATCTGCGTGATTCCGAGCTCCCGGGCTTCGCGCATCTGCGCGGCCCAGACCGTGGCGGGCGCATCTTTGATGTGGCCACCATCGGGCGCGGTGGCACCGAACGACAACATGTTGGCGGCGATCGGCCAGGACTCGGCTGTGAACATGCGGCTCTCCTTCGAGTTGAGTATTCCTATAGGATTTATGTCCGACGTGACCTGTGTCAACCATCCCGGCGAATAATTTGAGTGGGTATGACGCCGGGGTGACTGGCCCTGGAGCCCGTCCTGACGCGAATCGACAAGAGAGCCGACATCAAAACCCTTCACTGACCAATGCATCTTCCTATAGGATCGTGAGAGGACTGTGGGGCCGCCAGCGTTGCCCGAGGCAGGGCAGCCGAACCGTGGGAGAGACCCGGAAACCGGACGTGGTCGGAAGGAGTTCAGTCATGCCCCCACGCGGATCGAGTGCGACGACCGGAGGGACGACGCCGGAACGCCTGTGGATCGGGACCAGCTGGAAAATGAACAAGCTGGGGGCAGACGCCCGCGCGTGGGCAGACACGCTCACGGAGAACCTGTCCGAGGACGTCCTCGAGAGGGTGCAGCCCTTCGTCATCCCTTCTTTCACCGCGATCTCTCCGGTCGTCCAGTCCCTCGGCGGTCGGTCGCCCGTCCTCGTCGGCGCCCAGAACGCTCATTGGGAGGACTCCGGGGCCTGGACGGGGGAGATCTCCGTTCCTCAGGTCAAGGACGCCGGGGCCTCCATCGTGGAAATCGGGCACTCCGAACGGCGGACGCATTTCGGGGAGACGATCGAGACCACCCGGTGGAAGGTCGAGGCAGCGATCCGGCACGGGATGCGGCCCTTGCTGTGCATTGGGGAACCCGAGGACATCAAGGCCGCCGGACAGTCAGCGGAATACATTCTCGAACAGGCGCACGGCGCGCTCGACGGCCTGACCGAACCCGAGCTGGGGAAGGTCCTGATCGCCTACGAGCCGATGTGGGCCATCGGCGACGCCGGCCGGCCTCCCCGCACCGAGGAGCTCGTCGAAGCCTTCGCCGCCCTGGGAAACGAATACGACCACCGGGTGGAAGCGCTCCTGTACGGCGGTTCCGTCACGGTGGACAACGCCGCGCAGCTCCTGTCGCTCGACCACGTGGGAGGGCTGTTCGTGGGGCGGACCGCCTGGGACGTCCAGGGATACCTCGAGCTGTTCCGGATCGCTGAGGCACACCGGCGCTCGTCAGCGGATGGTCTGAGCTGACCCGGAAGGCCGAATCACCCGATCAGGAAGTGTCCCAGGAGGAAGAAGCGCGCGGCGTCGAGCAGCAGGAGCACGCTGACCGAGGCCAGCCCGATCGGGACCGCCCATCGAACCCATGTGCGCAACGAGTCCCAGACCCGGCCGATCACCTGGGAGACCTTCCGGTGCTTGTTGAACAGCACCGCGATGCACAGCACGAACAGTGGGAACTGGGAAACCACGGCCCAGACGATGAACGCCGGGATCACGACCCACACGGGTTGGTGCGAGGAAAGGCCGATCGTGACGATGAACGGCACGTCGGCGGTCACGATCGCCACGAATCCCAGGGCCACGAGCATGAGCCCCGCCCTGTTGCGCGCCTTCTCCTGCCGCGGCGGGTCGTTGCGGTGCACCCATTTGTGGCCGGCCGCGCAGAATCCGGCGATCGCGAGAAGGAGCTCGACGCCGGCCGCCCACCCGCCGGCGCGCAGGAGCCCGTGCCAGGGGACGCTCGCAAGACGCTCCCCGACCAGGAGGGACAGCCCCACGCCCCAGAGCGCGGTTCCTCCGATGAGCACCGTGCCGAACAAGAGGACGTCGCGGCGGACACCCCGGGCCTGTTCCGGTGTCTCGCTGGGGCGCGCGGCCATGAATACCGCGGCGATCAGCGCCGGGGCAGGGTCGAATCCGCCGACGCCCAGACCCGAGGAGGCGGCAAGGAACTGGACCGGGTTCATTCGAGCGACGCGGAATCCGGCCCCTTGACGCTGCGAGGCGCGGACTTGAGCCTCGGCGTCGCCCCGGGGCGAACGAACGGGAAGGCCAGGACGCCACGAATCGGCGAGCCGGTGAGCATCATGATCAGCCGGTCGATGCCGATCCCGAGCCCGCCCGTGGGCGGCAGCCCGGTCTCCAGGGCGTCGAGGAAGTCCTCATCGATCTGCATGGCCTCGACGTCGCCCGCCGCCGCCTTGAGAGACTGCTCGGTCAGGCGGCGTCGCTGTTCGATCGCGTCGGCCATCTCGGAGTAGGCGGTGCCCATCTCGGTCCCGTTGATCACCAGGTCCCAGCGTTCGGCGAAGCGCGAGTCCTCACGGTGGGGGCCGGCCAGGGGAGAGGTCTCGACGGGGAAGTCCTTGTAGAACGTGGGCCTGGAGGTCTTCGCCTCGACGAGTTCGCCGTAGAGCTCCTCGATGACCGCTCCCGGCCCCATGTCGTCCCGGACGTGGATCTCGTGGTCGCGGGCGAGACCCATGAGCGTCTCGAAGTCGGTGTCGAGGTCGATGGGCCGCCCGACCGCCTGGGACAGGGCCTCGCACACGCTCACGACCGGCCAGGGCCCGGAGACGTCGGTCAGCACGGCCTCCTGGCGAGGATCCTTGGGCTCGTCCCCCAGACGCAGCGGGAGAACCTCTTCACCGAAGACCGCGCGGGCCGCGTTCTTGAGGATCCGCTCGGTCAGCTCCCTCATCACGGTGTAGTCCGCAAAGGGCTGGTAAGCCTCCAGGACCGTGAACTCGGGGTTGTGGGTCGAATCGGCGCCCTCGTTGCGGAAATCGCGGCCCAACTCGTAGACCGGACCCATGTCCCCGACAACCAAGCGTTTGAGGTAGAGCTCGGGTGCGATGCGCAGGGTCAGGTCGACGCCGTAGGCATTGATGAACGTCTTGAACGGCCGGGCGCTCGCCCCACCGTGGATCGTGTTGAGCATCGGCGTCTCGACCTCGAGGAAACCCTGGTCGTCCAGCGTGGTGCGGATGGCCCGGATGGTCGCCGACCGGATGCGCAGCCGCTTCGACTCCTCCGGGTTGATGATCAGGTCCATGGACCGCCGGCGCAGCCGCGCCTCCGGGTCCGTGAAGGAATCGTAGGGGATCGGGTGCAGGCACTTGGATGTGATGTCCCACGAGTGAGCGATCAGGGACGGCGTTCCGTTGCGCGAGGAGCCGATGTGGCCGCGGACCAGCACGTAATCTCCCGAATCGATCCACCGCACCCGGGCGGCCGTGTCGGTTCCGCACACGGATTCGTCGAGCACCACCTGAATCGTGGTCCCGTGCTCGTGCAGGTCCAGGAACGTGACCTTGCCGTGGCGCCTCATCGACCGGACGCGACCGTTGACCGCGACGTCGGCGGGCGACGCCGCCCCCGGTGCGCCTCCGTCGACGGCGTCCTCTCCGCTCCCGAGCAGAGGAGCGACGGCGCGCACGGTCATGCCTTCACCGGTGCCCTTCGGGAATGGTTCGACACCGGCCTCCCGCATCTCTTCCAGATGTCGGATGCGGTGACGTGTCTGGTCCGACCACTTCGGGGCGAGATCCTCGGCACCGACCCGGCGTCGTTCGATCTCCCGGAGCCGTTCCAGCTCGTTCCGACCGAGGGTGTGTTCCGCGGACGCCTTCCCGCCCATCCAGGCCGGCAGGAATCCTTCCGCGACGCCGCAGGCCATGCCCACATTCGCCACCGAGACGTACGAGTCCACGCAGATGAAACGGGGAACCCAGGTCGGAGCGAATTTCTGGTTGAACTTGTAGAGCCGCTCCAGTTGCAGGAACCTGTCCAGCACGCCCAGGACCGAGGAGCCGAAACGGGTCAGCGGATTCGCCCCGAGTTCTTCCGAACGGGCGAACGTCTCGCGGAACATCGCGAAGTTCAGCGAAACCCTGCTGACACCCAGCCCCTCGGCCTCCTCCATCATCTTGACGATCATGAATTCGGTGGTCCCGTTCGGAGCCTGGGGCGAGCGACGCATGACGTCGAGCGACAAGCCGTTCGAACCCCACGGGACGAAGGAGAGAAAACCGATCGGCTCGCCATCCGCGTTCTCCGCGGTGATGAAGACGTTCCGGGCGTCCGCGGAATCACCGATCCTGTTGAGCGCCATCGAGAATCCGCGTTCGACCTTGCCATGCCGCCACTCGTCCGCGAGGCCGACCAACCGGTCCAGTTGCTCCCGAGTGAAGTCGGCCTGGCGCCGGATGCGGTAGGTGACTTCTTCCCGCTCCAGGCGTCGCACGCTGTGGCGGACCTCGTTCATGGACGTGTTGTTCAGCGAGAACCGGTCGGGGTAGAGGATGGCCTCGTCGCCCATCCCCAGAGCAGCCATGCCGACTTTGGTGTATTCCCTGGCGCCGTCGCGGCTCGCGCTGATGACCGCGGGAATCCAGCCGTACTCCCGCGCTTCCGACTTCCACTTGAGGATGGCGTTCTCCCACGAGCTCCGGTCGCCCACCGGGTCGCCCGAGGCCAATGAGACCGATCCGAAGACGCGGTACGTGACGGCCGCGCGGCCGTCGTCGGAGAAGACCATCGACTTCTCGCGGCGGGTCGCGAAGTAGGACAGCGAATCCTGGTGCCCGTACTCGTGGAGCAACTCGCGCAGGTGCAGTTCCCGCTCGCCGGTCCAGGAATGGATCGCCCTCTTGGAACGGAGAATCACCCAGACGGCGGCGATCGCTGTCAGACCGTACACGGTGGAGATGGTCTGGACGTGCCACCGATGGATGTTGTGCAGATGGGACATGACCGCCGGCGAGGTGCTGCCCCAGGCCCTCAGGAGGAGGGCCCAGAGGTCCCCCATGGCGTGGAACGGGAGGAAGACCCATGCCACCACCAGCGCGAGCACGAATCCGGCCGCCACGACCAGAAGTCCCGCGCCGTAGGAGATCGGTCTGATGCGGGCCGGGAACTCCCGGCGGGACCTGTAGAGCAGGATGAAGAACACGATGCCCAGCACGCCGGCGACGATGTCCCAGGCCGGGTGGAGCAGCGGGTTGGCCGCGATGATCTCGGGCGGCGCGGACACGGCGTCGAAGGCCACGGTAGTCAGGATCCCCGACGCCAGCCCGCCCAGCTGGAAGATCATGGCCGCCCACAGGCCTGCCCTCTTGCGGCGCAGCAACGCCCAGAACACGAGCGCCGAAATCACCAGCATGATCAGGCTGCGCTCGACCGGGACGTTGAGCAGCCCGAACAGGAACTCGACGGCCCCGTGACGCGAGGGGCGGGTGATCAGCAACGCCGCATTGACCAGAACCGCGAGGGCGTAAACCCAGGTGACGAGCGCCGCCATGCGACGGCCCGGTTGCTTTCCGGGCAGGTAGTAGGTGGCGGAGCGGCTGCCGGTGCTATGAGTCTTCACGAGTACTTTCCCTCTGGATTCAGGTCAACGGCGCGAAAAATGGGCTGGTGCGGCCCAGCCAGGTCAGGCTCTTGGCCATCCCCGGCTCCCAGACGTCCTGGCGGTGCCCACCGGTGTCGACCGAATCGACCGTCAACGACGTCGGGCGGCTCACCTTGTCCTTGAACTGGTTCAGGGAGGGCCAGGACAGGGTGTCGTCCTTGCTCGAAAAATAGTGGAGGTTCGTGTCCGGGGGCTTGTTCGAGGCCATCTTCTCCAGGTCGTACCGCGGATCGTCCTGTGCATTCCAATGCTGGTTGTCACTGTAGATCGGCTCGAAGTAGCCGGACTGGACCAACCCCGAGGCAAAGAGATCGGGATGTCTCATGCTCAGCATGGCGGAGCACCAACCACCGGCACTGTACCCGGTGAGGGCCCACGCGTGGGGGTCGTCCGAGACCCTGAAGTTGTCCTTGACCCACGGCACGACGTCCTGGGTCACGTAGGTTTCGACCTTGGGCGTCTTCCCGCCGGGCTGGGAGCGGGTTCCGTCCACGCATTCGCTGTCGTAACCACCCGGGTACACGGCGGGAACCACGAAGATGGCTTCCCGCATCTTGTTGTGCTTGACGGCGTCCTCGATCAACTGGCCGTAGTCGATGGACTTGGAGTAGGTGTCCGGGGATCCGGGAAAACCGCTGAAACCCATGATCACCGGGTAGAAACTCTCCGGATTCTTCAGATACGAAGCGGGCAACCACACCGTGACGTCATAGCTCTGTCCACTTGCTTTCCCCGGAACCTTGACAGAAAAGTACGTGCTGTTCGATTCGCCTTCTTTGATCTTGTCCTTGAAAGCGGGATTGGAGGCGGGGTCGCGCTGCTTGTCCGTGGCATCACCGGTGATTTTCTTGGCGTGGGCAACTTTGGCCACTTTCTGGCCGAAGACCTTGCTGGAGTTCATGGCGGCCACGTCTCCGCTGTTGAAGAGATCGTCCCACGAGGTGTACCAGTTGTTGTCCCGGTTGAGCCACGCGGTCGCGGTCACGAGGACCAGCGCGGAGACCACGACGAAGGCGACGGCCTGAGCCAAATACTTCAGGGGACCAGGAGCCGACATGCGCGGCAGGAGGAGTACACCGAGGACGAAGACGACGATGGTGACCACGAGAATTCCGATCAGGAATCCCCATCCTGTGAGGTCGAAAAAACCCATTCCTGCCTTTCGTCGGCGACATTCCGCCCAGTCGGGAATCGTCCGGACAGTCTACAAATGCTGTGGATTGAATCATAGAGCGCGCTCCGAGTTACCGGGCGGTACCGTCCTCACTGTGCATTTCCCATCGGGCCCGGCGTTTGCTCCTCAGGGCAAGGAACGAACCTCCGGCGAGAGCGGCCAGGGTGGACCCGGTGAGGATCGCGACCTTGGCCGCTCCGTCCAGGGACGGGTCTCCCGCAAAACTCAGCTCGGCGATCAGGAGCGAGACCGTGAATCCGATGCCGGCGACGAGCGAGACCCCGACGACGTCGGGCCACGCGATGGTCGGATCCAGCCTCGGCCCGCGCAGGCGCGTGACGAGCCAGGTGGCCCCCGTGATCCCGAGGCATTTGCCGACCACGAGGCCGAGGAGGATCCCGAGGGCGGCGGGGCTGCTCACGGACTCCACGAACCCGCTCCAGCCTCCGACCGCCACACCCGCCGAGAAGAACGCGAACACGGGGACGCACAGCCCCGCGGAGAGCGGTCGGATGCGGTGCTCCAAGACTTCGGAGAGGCCTGCACGGGCGTCGTCGGGCGTGCGGGATCCCCGCCGGACGGGCACGCAGAAGCCCAGCAGGACGCCGGCGATCGTCGCGTGAATCCCCGAACCGAGGAAGAAAGCCCACGTCAACACGCCGAGGGGCAGGAGGATGAGCCACGCGGCTTCGGGCCGCAGGTGCAGAACCTTCTCGCCCCGGTAGGCGACGAACGCGTAGGCAGCGAGCGGCAACGCGGCGAGGGCCAGGAAACCGAGGTTCAGGTCGGAGGTGTAGAAGATCGCGATGATCGTGATCGCGATGAGATCGTCCACCACGGCCAGGGTCAGCAGGAAGGTCCGCAGGGCCGTGGGGAGGTTCCGCCCGACGACGGCGAGCACGGCGACGGCGAACGCGATGTCGGTCGCCGTCGGAACCGCCCAACCGCCGATGGCCGGGCCTCCCGCGTTGATCGCGGAGAAGATGATGGCCGGGAGCGCGACGCCGCCTGCCGCGGCGGCCATGGGAACCACCGAGGTCCCGGGGTTGCGGAGCTCCCCGACCACGAACTCTTTCTTGAGCTCCAGCCCGACGATGAAGAAGAACACGGCCAGAAGGCCGTCCGCGGCCCAGTGGCCGATCGACAGGTCGAGGTCCAGGGAACCGACGGTGAAGCCGAGGTGGTGGTCCCGGATCGCGAAGTACCAGGGCGAGGCGCCGCTGTTGGCCAGGACGAGGGCCAGAAGCGTTGCGCAGAGGAGGATCACCCCGCCCGTGGATTCCTGGCGAAGCAGTGACGTGAGGCGGTGTGCGGCGCGGTGCTGCATGAGAGTCTCCGACAAGGGTCGAGGATCATCAATGTCGATCCAGGGAACAAGGCCGCGCACTCCGCGACCTGCCGACCAGACTTCCCGGCACACCTGAATGACCCAGTATAGGCGAAGGACGCCGCCACGAGGTGCGTCCTCCGTCACGGGACGGAGTCGAGTCCTCCCATGTCAGAACGTGGATCCCCGAGCCGGATGGGACGGGAACGGGCGAGCGAGTGGGGCATAATGGCATGACCTGCGGATCGTTGATCGAGCAGGGAGCAAGATCGTCGAGTGGAAGGTCGTCCGGTGTCCCACGCGCCCCAAGCCCCGTGCGAGCCGCAGTGGCTGACGCAAGAAGAGCGTGAAGCCTGGCTGAGTCTTTCGGCGATCATGTTCCAACTTCCGGGCCAGCTCGAGAACCAGCTCCAACGCGACTCGGGCATGGGCTTCGTCGAGTACATGGTCCTCGCGATGCTCTCCGAGGCTCCCGAACGTCGGCTCACGATGACCGAACTTTCGTCGCAGACCAACACGCGCCTGGCAAGGCTCTCCCGCGTGGTGAAACGTCTCGAGGAAGACGCCTACGTCGAGCGCACGACCTCGGAAACCGACCGCCGCGTCAGCATCTGCCATTTGTTGCCGAGCGGGCACGACGCCGTCGTCGCCGCCGCGCCCGGCCATGTCAGACAAGTGCGCGCCGCGGTCTTCAACCGCCTCAACAAGCGCCAGGTCAGCCAGCTCGCCGCGATCGGCGAAGCGCTGCTCGGTGGCAAGCCTTCTTCGATCGTCGCGGCGCAATTGGCGCAGGGAACGGGCCCCAGGGCCTAGCGAGATCTGAGACGGGGCTGGCCCGTCAGGGGTTCTCGGGTCGGTTTCCTCCGGCCGTGAAGTAGATGTGGGCGTCGGTCGAGACGAAGACCGATTCGCCGTACAGGAACGGCTCCCCGTCCGAGGAGCAGGCCGTGATCTGCAAGGACAGGCGCGGTTGCCTGTCGGTGATCCCGAGCGTCCGGGCCTCGTCCCGGGACGGCACGCGGAGCGAGACGCTCAGGTCCTGCTGGGCGATGCTGACGCCGTATTTCTCCTCGAGGCAGCCGTAGAGGGACTGCTCGAAGAAGTCCTCGGTCTCGATCCCCGGGAAGCGGTCCGGGCCGAACCACGTGCGCGAGAGCTGGTGGACATTGCCGTCCACATAGCGGCGTCGGGACATGTGGAGCACCTCGGAGTGGCGGTCCACCCGGAGGGCGCCGGCAACGGAAGTATTGGCGCGGACAAGGCCGAACTCCAGAATGTCCGAGTGCACGCGGTGCCCGAAACCCGTCAGTTGACCGAAGAAGCCGGTGAACCGGCTATCGAAGTGCTCGCCCTGTTCGACGTGGTTCTCCGTGGTCGTCGGGGCCGGTCGGCTGACCTTGGTGCCGTGGCCGCGATGTCGAGTCACGAGTCCGTCGCGGGCAATTTCCTCGATGGCCCGCCGCAGCGTGATGCGCGATACGTCGTATTCCTCGCACATGCGGGCTTCCGTGGGGAGCAGGGTCCCGTCCTCGAGCTCAGCGACTCGGGCGCGCAATTGCCGCTCGACGGCGCGGTACTTCGGCATCGACGCGGCAGACACTCGACCTCCTGCGGGCCCGGCGGGTTCCTGTGATTCGTAAGCTATCCTCTCGGCGCCCGAACCCAAAGTATGACGTCGTTTCCGGGTGAGTTGGGCAACTCTCCGCGAAGGCCTGGCGTAGGATCGCACAAAGCAGTCTGAACCGAAGGAACCACCATGCCACTAGGAAAAACGGACGCGATCGAGTTCATCGGAGTCTCCAAGGAGTTCGAGTCCTCCACCGCGGTGGAGAACCTCGATCTCGCGATTCCGGACGGTCTCATCACGGTCTTCGTGGGGCCCTCCGGGTGCGGGAAGACGACGTCGTTGCGCATGATCAACCGCATGGTGGAACCCACCCGCGGACGGATTCTCATTCAGGGCGAGGACAACAAGGACACTCCTGCCCACGAACTGCGCCGGTCCATGGGTTACGTGATGCAGGAATCCGGTCTGATGCCTCATCGCACGGTCGCCGACAATATTGCGACCGTGCCGAGACTGAACGGGGTGTCGAAGCGTGACGGGCGGTCCCGGGCCCTCGAACTGATGGACACGGTCGGTCTGGACCGCGGGCTGGCGAAACGCTATCCCGCCCAATTGTCCGGGGGACAGGCGCAGCGCGTCGGCGTCGCCCGCGCCCTGGCCGCGGATTCCCCCGTGCTGCTCATGGATGAGCCGTTTTCCGCCGTTGACCCCGTGGTGAGGGCGGACCTGCAGCGCGAGCTCATCCGGCTCCACGAGACCCTGGAGCGGACCATCGTGTTCGTGACCCACGACATCGATGAGGCCGTGACCTTGGGCCAGCGCGTCGCGGTCTTCGCCGAGGGCGGCCGTGTTGCGCAGTTCGGAAGCCCCGAGGAGATTCTGCGCGAGCCGGCCGACGACTTCGTGGCCTCATTCGTCGGCCACGACCGCGGAACCCGCCGCCTCACTTTTGCCTCCGCGGGCGAGGTCCCGATCCGCCCCCTGGATGCGGAGGACCGGCCGTGGGGCGATTGGCGCCTGGCCCTCGACGACGCCGGCCGACCCGCAGGATGGAGCATCGACGATCGAACCATGGTCGGTGGAAGCCTGTTCCCCCAAGGCGGGAGCCTGCGCGACGCCTTGGATTCCGTGCTCTCTTCCCCGTCCGGCTGGGGCGTCGCGGTGGACGACGACGGCCGAGCACTCGGCCTGCTGTCCTCCGACGACGTCATGGACGCCGCCGCCAGAGAGCGCAAGAGCAGATACGGGGTGGGCCTGTGACCTGGCTCTTCCACAACCTGTCCTACGTGGGGGAGCTGACGTGGCTGCACCTGTTGCAGTCCGTGCTTCCCGTGATCATCGGAACCGTTGTCTCGATACCGGTCGCTCGTTTCGCCGCGGTGCGCCGGTCCCGTGGCGCGGAGGGCGCCGGCGGTGCGTCACGCGCACGAGCCGGCAAGGCGCGGCGGGGAACCGTGGTCAATGCGGCGGCCCTGCTCTACACGATCCCTTCCCTGGCCCTGTTCGTGCTCCTGCCCCTGGTCCTCGGCACGGCCATTACCTCGCTGACCAACGTGATCATTGCGCTGAGCCTGTACGTGATCGCGATGATGGTCCGCTCCTGCGTGGATGCCTTCGAGTCCGTCGACGCCGCCGTGCTCGACGCCGCCACGGCCGTCGGGTACCGACCGGCTCGCCGGTTCTGGGCGGTTGAGTTGCCGCTGTCCGTTCCGGTGATGGCCGCGGGGCTGCGCGTGGCTCTGGTATCGAATATTTCCATGGTCTCGGTGGGCGCGGTGATTGGGATCCAGTCCCTCGGCACGCTCTTCACCGACGGCCTCCGGCGCGACTTCACGACCGAGATCATCGTCGGAATCGTGCTGATCGCGCTGATCGCCGTCGTCCTGGATCGCCTGGTCGCTCTGGCCGCGGCCGTCGCAACGCGTTGGCAGGTGAGGTCATGAACGTCGTCGAACAAACGTGGAACTGGTTCACGGACCCGGCGTCCTGGGGCGGTTCGGGCGGAATATGGATCCGCCTCGCCGAGCACCTGGGCTACACGGGCATGGTTCTGGGCATTTCCGTGGTCGTCGCCGTCCCCATCGGGCTGTGGCTCGGGCACACGCGTCGGGGCGGAAACGTGGTGATCGGGCTGACGGGCGCTCTGCGCTCCCTTCCCACGTTGGGCCTGCTGACCCTGTTCGCTCTCTGGATCGGTATCGGCCTGACCGCGCCCGTTCTGGCCCTGGTGATTCTGGCCGTGGCCCCCTTGCTCGCCAACGCGTACGCGGGTGTCGCCGCGGTGGATCCTGCCGTGGTCGACGCCGCCCGCGCCCAGGGCATGAAGGAGTGGCAGATCCTCTTCACGGTCGAGATACCCAATGCGGTCCCCGTCCTGTTCGGCGGGATCCGCAACGCTGCCCTCCAGATCGTGGCCACGGTGACGGTCATGGCCTACATCGACCTGGGCGGTCTCGGCAGGTTCCTGATCGACGGCCTCGCCGTCCGGGACTATTCGCGAATGGTCGCCTCGATGCTGCTCGCCGCGGTCCTGGCCCTTGCACTGGACGGGATCCTGGCTCTCGTGCAGCGCATGCTCACTTCTCCCGGCCTGGTCAAGGAGGAATCGTGATGAATCCTGTATCGAGGAACGCGTCGCGCCGGGAGGTACTCGGTCTCGCCGCGGCGGCGTCGGTCCTGGGGCTGACCGGTTGCGGCCTGTCGGGGAAGAACGCCCTGGGACCGTCCAAGGGCAAGGGCACCATCGTGGTCGGCTCCGCGGACTTCGTGGAGTCCCAGATCATCGCCGAAATCTATACCGCGGCCCTCCAGAACGCCGGGCACAAGGCCGAGAGCCAGCCCGCAATCGGCGCCCGTGAGGCCTATATCGGCGCCGTCAAACAGGGCAGTGTCAGCGTGGTGCCCGACTATTCGGGCAACCTCCTCCAGTACTTCGACAAGTCGGCGACCGAGAGCACCGCCGAAGACATCATGTCCGCCCTCGCGAAGGTGGTCCCGAAAGGACTCCAAGTGCTGGAACCGTCCCCGGCCGAGGACAAGGACGCACTGGTGGTCACGAAGGACGTGGCGAAAAAGTACGGGCTCGAGTCGCTCGAGGACCTCGGCAAGGTCTGTTCGGACCTCAAGCTTGCCGGGCCGCCGGAGTTTCAGGAACGGGCCTACGGCCTGCCGGGGCTCGAAGCCAAGTACGGGTGCGTTCCCGCGAAGTTCTCGCCCATCAACGATTCGGGCGGACCCCTCACGGTGAAGGCTCTTCTGGACGACCAAGTGCAGGTCGCGGACATCTTCACCACGACGCCGGCGATCGAGAAGAACGATCTGGTGGTTCTGGAGGACCCCAAGAACAACTTCCTGGCCCAGCAGGCCATTGCCCTGATCCGAAAGGACCAGGTTCCCCAGGCGGCCCAGGACGTGATCAACAAGGTGTCGAAGACGCTGACCACCCAGGATCTGATTCGTCTGAACGACCGGGTCAGTGGCGACGAGAAGGCATCGACCGTGCAGGCCGCCAAGGACTGGGTCTCGGACAAGGGGTTGTGACTGTGACGCCCGGCCTCGACGGTGTACCGCTGACAGGTAGAGTGTTCGAGATATGAGTTACCCACAGAATTCGACGCTGTCCGCGCCCCTCGGCCTGTTGCTCCTGAGAGTCGGCTTGGGCGTTGTGTTCCTGATGCACGGTTTGCAGAAGTTCAACGAATGGACCCTGGCCGGGACCGCGGAGAATTTCCGGCAAATGGGCGTTCCCTCGGCCGAGCTCGCAGCCACGGTGGCCGCATACGCCGAGCTGGTCGGCGGAATCGCGCTGATCGTCGGCCTGTTGTCCCGGCTCGCCGGCCTGGTGCTTGCCCTCGACATGCTCGGGGCCATCTACTTTGTGCACGGTTCCCAAGGTTTCTTCGCCTCGAACGGCGGGTACGAATCCGTTCTGGTGCTCGGACTCGCGTCCCTGGCCGTCTTCCTCCTCGGACCCGGCCGATTCGCGATCGCTGGCGGCCTCGACGACCGCCGAGGCTGGGGCATCCTGGCCTGACAACCTGGCTTCCGCACGGTGTGTGGCGCGGTGCGGCCTACGGGGTCGCTTTCGGCGTCGAGGTGGCAGTTTTGTGCGCCCTTCGCGTCGAGGTGGCAATTTTGGGACCGAAAACGGGCTTTTTCGTCCCGAAATTGCCACCTCGCGTGGGATCTGGCCCGAAATTGCCACCTCGCGTTGGAGCCGGCTCAAAATTGCCACCTCGCGTTGGAGCCGGCTCAAAATTGCCACCTCGAGCGGGTTCGTCGGACGCGCTGGGTGCGCTGCCGGCCTGCTGCCGCCGCCCGCCTGCCCCTGCCGGCCTGCCGTCGCCGCCTGCCGTCGCCGCTTGCCGTCGCCGCCCGCCGCCTCAGGCCATCTGCCTCAGCCCTTCTGCCTCAGCTCCCCCCCCCGGCTTCAGCTCAGGCTGAGATGCAATAGCGGGTACGGGCGCCCGGCGTCGTCGGTTTCGCTGCGTCCGACCACCTGAAAACCGCGACGCATATAGAACTCAACCGCTTGGGCATTCTGTTCGTTCACATCGACGGTCCGGACCTCATGCTCTTCGATCGCGTGGGTCAGAAGCTTCGTTCCGATGCCGACGCCGCGTCGGCCGGCGTCCACGAACAGCATCTCCAGGTTGCCGTTGAGGACGCCGGAGAACCCCACCTGCCGACCGTCCAACTCGGCGACATCGAGCCAAACGGCGGGGAAGTCATCGGATTCCAACGTGGATTCGATCTCTTCGCGGTCCGTTTCGGCCAGGAAATCGTGGGTCGCTGTGACCGCGCTCCGCCAGATTGCGGCGAGTGGAGCGTAGTCCGTGGGTCCTTGTGAGGGCCTGATTCTCAGTTCCGCCGCGTTCTCGTGTGGCGTCTCATCCATGTCTCCATCATGGCAGGGTCAGCCGGCCGGGGTCGTGACCTGGTGGTTCTCCCATCCGGAGGATTCGCGAACGTATTCGACCCTCGTATGGTTGCGGTCTTCGCGGGCCTGCATGAACTCGTACTCCGTGGGTTCCAGAGAGTAGAGCTGCCACTCCGGGTTCGGCTCGCCCGTGTAGCTGGGGCGCTTTTCCCAGTCGCGCTCTGATTCCTCGCCGCTGAGGGCGACCACGTTGCCCGTGACCCTAACCTGTCGCCCGGACTCCCGCCAGAAGAAGACCATGGAGGCGCGCGGGTTCTTCTCGAGTTGTTCCCCCTTGCGGGAGGTCCGGTGCGTCGAGAAATGGAAGCCGCGTTCGTCGATGTCCTTGACGATGAGGGTACGACCGACGGGAGTGTCCCCATGTTGGATCGTCGTGAACGTCATCGCATGCGGCTGCCGATTGCCTGATGCGATCGCATCCTGGAACCACTCCTGGAACAACTGCTCCGGGGCCCCGGGAACCGTCGCAGGGTCGAGGATCGGGAGGTTTTTGGGGAAGGACGGCAGACTGCTCAATTGGTTGCTCAAAGTGCTCATACGTCGATAGTAGGGGAGGACCCCACACCATGGACGACGAATGCGAACTGTGCATGGAACGATGTGTCCGGCTTCTGGTTGAGCTGTGGACAACACATGCTCATGAGTGTCATGTGCCTTTATACTGCGTCGTACAGAGCCTCTGATTCCCTCATCGGACTGCGTGCCGAGCGGCGGGCAGGGCCTCCAAGCGCACCATCTCTGAGGGAAGCCCATGAATCGTTCGACGCCGGACCGTATTCTTCCGGAACTCGAAGGACTGAGCGACAGTAACGTCGAGGGGACGCTGCTGGTCCCGTTGTTGGGGCGGGCACGAGCGGCGCAGCGTTTCCCCGAGGTTCTTCCGGATCCCGCGGGCGACCGACTCTTGCATGATCTCGGCGTGACGGTGCGTGCGAGCACGAATGCGGAGAGGTTCGGGGACTTCTGCTATGTCGTCCGTTCCCATGCGTTCGACCGCATGGTCCGCGACTTCCTGGAGCGGAACCCCGACGGGGTGGTTCTCGAACTCGGTGCAGGTCTCGACACCACGTTCTGGCGGGCTGGACAGAAAGCACGATCCT
The DNA here is from genome assembly GCF_004136575.1 of Rothia koreensis. GTDB lineage: Bacteria > Actinomycetota > Actinomycetes > Actinomycetales > Micrococcaceae > Rothia > Rothia koreensis. The sequence continues at coordinate 34,470 of NZ_NOIQ01000009.1, read as the reverse complement.
GGTACGCGGTCGATTTCCCGTCCGTCGCGCGCCTGCGTGGGGAATATCTTCAGGAGGACCCGAGATTGTGCACAGTGGCCGCGGATTTGTCAGAGAACTCGTGGATGGAGCGTGTGGAAACGGCGGGCAAACCGGTTCTCGTCATCGCCTGTGGAGTCCTGCACTACCTGTCGCACGATCGAGTCGCCCGTCTGATGGACGGTCTGCAGGCCGCGTTCGGGGGTGTCGACGTCGGCTTCGACTGTTCCAGCAAGGACGGACTCAAGCACTCGCAGCGTCAACTGGAGAAAGCGGGAAGTTCGGCCAGAATGGTCTACTGGGTCGATGACCCTGAGGCCGAGGTGGAAAGGTGGGGCGTCGGCGCGAAGCTCCTCGAATCGGGTCACTATTTCCGCGGCGCTCCGGTGCCGCGCGGGATCGGGATCAAAGCCCGAATTTTTATGGGTCTCGTGGCATTGACCAGGGGGTCGAGAATTGTGCGCGCTCACCTGCCCGCCGTCGCCGGGTGAGCCCCGCCGGTGCCGACGACGACCGAAGTCCTCGTCGACACCGGACAGGAAACAACGCGACCGAATGTCAGAAAATATCAGTCGTTGATATTCACATCGACGGTGTTGTAAAACGCGTTGGAAGTATCCTCGATATCCCACACGGCGTAGATCACGTGATATCCCTTGTGGTCGTCGGGCAATTTCATCTGGTCCGCGGTCCCGTCAGTGGGAAGCGAGCCATCGCCCTCGACCTCGGAGAGCGGCTGCAGCTCATCGCGAGTCAGCGGGGAGTTCTGGTCCCAGCCGTTCTTGGTGATGTAGTAGTGCCACTTGGCCGTGGGGTGCTTGGCCGTGTACTCCCAACCCAGGTTGAGTTCCTGGCCGGCCTGGACCTCGTTCTTGTCCCACCTGTCGGAGGACTGCTCGTCCAGGTTCTTGGCGAGATCCGTGCCCCCGGAGGCCAGGTGTCCGTCCTCCGGGCCACCCGTCGAGGGATCCAGGCTGAACCCCTTCGGTGCCTCAATGGACTGCGGCTCGTACTGGACCGCGCCCAAATCGGTGTTCGAACTCATGGCCGCACGAGCGGTCACATCCGATTTGGAATTGCCGATGTACCCGTGGGCATTGGCTGCCGCGGCGCCGCCGAGAACGAGCACGCTCGCCAAGGCAGTAGCGGCGCTGAAAGTGAATGACTTACTCATAACGTGTTCCTCAATGTGATTGGTGTCAAATGTTGTGCGAGCCGGTCAGCGAGTCTAACCAAAATTTTGAGGGACACGCGAAATTCGGAATTCGCTGTCGTGTTTTGAATGAGAAGCGAGACAGCTGCTGGGGCCTCGCTGGATGAAAGCACCATGCTGTCTGAATGGACCCCTGGTTCGAACCGAAATGGGCCAATAGGCTCGAGACATGAAGAGATTGGATGGTCAGCGCCTGCTTGCCGTGGCGATGGTTCTGGGGCTCTGTCATGCTGCGGCGAGCCTGTACTGGGCGCTCGGCGGGTCCTTGCTCCTGGAAACCGTCGGGGACTTTGCGGTCCGCATGCACCGGGACGGCGATGCCGGCTTCCGTTGGATGCTCGGTCTTGTCGGTTTGGGCAAGGCGGCCGCCGCCTTGATCCCCTGGGTCGACCACCTCCGCCGTCCTCCGCATCGATGGGTCCGTGCCGTCTCCTGGATCGGCGCCATCGCGCTGATCGGGTGGGGCGCTCTGGGTGCGGTCGGCGGCTGGATCGGGATCGTCATGGGCCCGTCGACGTCGAATCGGCCGGCGCAATGGGGGCACGCCATTCTCTGGGATCCCCTGTTCCTGCTCTGGGGTCTGGCGCTTGCTGGCGCGCTCTGGCTCACCCGTCGCTCCGGGGCGGACCCAGCCCCGTGACCCACGAGGTGTGGGGTCGGGAGTGCCGAACGCACGGCGAACCCCACAGGCGGTGGAGAAAGTTATCCACAGGTGTGCACAACGATGTGCACAAGTCGAACACGTGTCCTAAGTGCTGTGGAATGTCGAAGGCTTCGACGCGCTCATGGGGCCGAAGCCGATTCGAAACACGAGCCCGGTGGGGAATCGAACTACGCGCATGTAAGTTGTCCACGCCTGGGGACAACGTCTGTGGAGAAAGCTTGGCCGGGCGACGTCGTCCGGACCCGCCTTCCGTGTGCCCATGGGGATCGAGGGGGCGGGGCTGATGGGGTGTCGCTCGGTCAGAAGGTCCGCTGGTCAGCGCGAACTTTGCGGGTTGGTGTCGAGACAAGGGGGCGTACGTCGGGTGCAGGTCGCGACGGCGATCGCCTCGTCACGAACGAGCCGAGACGACAATGGGTTGTCCACAAATATCCACAACTGTCCACAGGGTGGCTTCCAAATGTCCCCAATTCTCCACCACCTGTGCGAAAAGTTTTCCACAGGTGGGGACGGGTGAGGTCGGGTGTGGGGAGGCCGGTCGACTCTCCTCATGACCGGACGACGTCGATCAGCGTCCTCTCGGGGGCAGATTGGTCCACAACATCCCCGTCATTGCGGGATCAATGGTTGCGAAACGATCCGAGGTGACGGTTCGCCGTCGGGTTCGTGGGCGATGTGAAGTCACAATCGTGTAAGTTCTCCACACTGTGGATATGCGTTGTGGAAAACCGCCTTCTCGCGTCGGTGTCCACAGATTCTCGGTACTTTGGCTCTGTCCATGCCGCGGCCCGGGTCCGCGGACTACAGTTGGATCGGAGCGCACGTGAGCGTTCGCAGTGACGAGGGGTGCCCTGAGGCTGAGATACGACCCTTTGAACCTGATCTAGCCAGTACTAGCGAAGGGATGGTCACCATGGCTGGTTCGCAGAACATCGAAGCGTCGATCACCGATGCCGGGTCCAACGGTGCCGATCGGGTCGTGATCGATCCGGCTCGAGCGGTGCGGGACACCACTCCTCTGGTCCATTGCCTGACCAATGCCGTGGTCAAGGAGATCACCGCCAACGTTCTGCTCGCCGTGGGCGCCTCTCCGGCCATGGTCGAGCATCCGGAGGAAGCCGGCATTTTCGCCGGAGTGGCCAACGGACTTCTGGTGAACGTCGGAACGGTCTCGGATACTCAGATCTCGGCCATCAAGGCCGCGGTCGAAACGGCCCGAACCAACGGCGTGCCCTGGGTCCTGGATCCTGTCGCCGTGGGCTCTCTCCCCGTGCGCACCGAACTCTCCCGGAACCTGCTCGAGGCCCGACCGTCCGTGATCAGGGGAAATGCGAGTGAGATCGTGGCCCTCGCAGGGCTGGGGCACGGAGGCCGCGGGGTCGAATCGACCGACGACGTCGAATCCGCTCTCGACGCCGGACATGCACTGTCAGAGCGCACGGGCGGCGTCGTCGCCATCTCCGGGGAGCGGGACGCGATTGTCTCCGCGGATCGAATCACGTGGGTGACCAGCGGTCACCCGTTCATGCCATTGGTCATTGGCACGGGATGTTCCCTCGGGGCAACGGTGGCAGCCTACCTCGGCGCCTCGCGTCCGGCCGGCCTGTCGGATCACGACGCCGCCGTGGCCGCTCACGCGCACCTGGGGGCCGCCGGAACCCTGGCAGGCAGAACCGCCGAAGGCCCGGGAACGTTCCGTGTGCGGTGGCTCGATGCTCTGTACGAGCTGTATCCCGAGGGCATCGCCCGCACGGCCGAGATCGTAGAGGACGCCCCGTGATTCCTCCGACCACAGACTTCTCCCTGTACTTCGTGACCGACACCGCACTCTGCGGGGGCGTCGAACGCGTCCCGCATGTGGTGTACGAGGCCGTGATGGGCGGCGTCGGTGTGGTTCAGGTGCGTGACAAGGAACTGGGGGATTCCGAATTCTCCGTATTGGCGAAGGAATGCGCGAAGGCCGTCGGGAGGGCCGAACAGGACTCGGGGCGGCCCGCGCATCTGTTCGTCAACGACAGGCTCAATATCGCGGCCGACCTGGGCCTCAATGTCCACGTCGGCCAGTCGGACGCCGCAGCGAAGGAGGCTCGCCGGGTCCTCGGACGGGACCTGATGGTCGGCCTCTCGGTGTCGAGTCCGGACGAAGCCCGGGCCGCGGTGGCCGAACGGTATGCGGATGTTCTGGGCATCGGGCCCGTCTGGGCGACGCCCACCAAGAACGACGCCGGCCCGCCGCTGGGGCCCGATGGGGTCACCGCGTGCGCGGCCTTCGCCCGAACGGTCGGTTTGGCCAGTGTGGCCATCGGCGGCATCAATCCGTCCACGGCGACCCGGCTCGCGGGAGTCCCCGTCGATGGCCTGTGCGTGGTCTCGGCGATCGCGGGCGCGGAGGATCCTCGGCACGCGGCGGCGGAGATGCGGCGTCTTGCAACCATGACCCTGATGAGAGGACGTGACTCGTGATGCGGCCACCCGTCGCCATGACCATCGCAGGCTCCGACCCTTCCGGAGGCGCCGGAATCCAGGCCGATCTGAAGGCCTTTTCGGCCGTCGGGGCCTACGGGTGCGCGTGCCTGACGTCGTTGCCGAGCCAGAACACGCGCGGAGTCCGTGATGTCCACGGGGTCCCGAGCGAGGTGGTGGCCACCCAGATCGAGTCCGTGATCGATGACCTGCCGGTGGACGCAACCAAGATCGGCATGCTCGGCACCGCCGACGTGGTGCGGACGGTCGCGGCGCTGATCTCCGAGCGTCGCGAGCACTTCGGCACCGTGGTTCTTGACCCGGTGATGGTGGCAACCAGTGGGGACCCCCTGTTGAGCGAGGATGCCGACGCCGCGCTCCGCGGTGATCTGCTTCCCCTCGCGGATCTCATCACGCCCAATCTGCCGGAAGGCGCCCGGCTGCTGGGTCGTCCCGATAGGGTCGCCCAATCCGTCGAGGAGATGCGGACACAGGCCAAGGAGCTGCTCGCGCTCGGCCCCCGCGCCGTTCTCCTCAAGGGCGGGCATATGCGCACCGGCGAGGCCGTGGACATCCTTGCGACGGTCCCCGGATGGGCGCCTGGAGCGACGTCGTCCGGAAATGAGCCGGAAGCGGACCCCGTTCTGGTCGAGTTGAGCTCGCCGCGAGTCCGGACGCGCAACACGCACGGAACGGGGTGCACCCTCTCGTCCGCCATCGCAGGATTCGCGGCCCGGGATTCCAGGCAGGAGATGCGGGATTCGGACAGCGCCGAACCCCGGGTCATTGACGACGACGCCCTCGAAGCCGCAGCAAGGGACGGCAAGAACTTCCTCACGAGGGCGCTCAAGGACGGCGCCGAGTGGCGCCTCTCGCGATACCCGGACCAGGGCCACGGTCCCGTCAATCACTTGTCCCAAGTACTGAGGTAGAACCACCCACGGAGCGTGAGCACGCCATGAACCCAATCACCCAAGAACAGGCCGGCCAGTGGCGGACCGGCGAATTCACGAGTCGCCTGTGGAACGATGCTTCCGGGATCCTGGACCGAGTCAACCGTCTGGCCTTCCTCGAGGAGCTCGCCGCGGGAACTCTCGCCCCAGAGATTTTCGTCGATTACATCCAGCAGGACGCCTTCTACCTGGGCAATTACTCGCGGGCGCTCGCGATGTTGGCGACGCGAGCACCTTCGCAGGAGGCCGCGGAATTCTGGGCGGGGAGCGCGAGCTCGGCCGTCGCGGACGAAAAAGCCCTTCACACCCAACTCATGGGCGACCGTCGTCTGAGTGCCTTGCCCAGGCCGGAGGCGCCGTCCCCGACCACCAGGGGGTACATGTACACCCTGCTCGCGGCGTGCGCGTACGAACCCTACGACGTCGGTGCCGCGGCGGTTCTGCCCTGTTTCTGGATCTACGCCGACGTCGGCCAGCGCCTGGCCCTTCGCGCGGAAGCCGTGGAGGGCCACCCGTACGGCCGCTGGATCGAGGAATACGGCGACCCGGCCTTCGCGGAGGCCACGCAGAGGGCCATCGATCTGGTCGATGAGGCCGCCGAATCGGCGTCGGAGACGGTCCGGTCACGGATGCGCGAGGTGTTCCTCGATGCTTCCCGGTACGAGGAGATGTTCTGGGACGCGGCCTATCGTCGGGAGCGGTGGAGCCTGTAGCGACGCTACGAACCGAGACCGGGCTGCGACTCCCGGCAACGGCCCGCGACGGGCCTGCAGGCCCGCGGCGTGCCGCACGCCCGCTACCGACCCGCAGCCCCCTCCCGCGACCGACTCGTGGCACTGAACCCGCCCGTGACGGGTTCAGTGCCGCGTACGCCTCACACGCGCCTCACGCGCAGGTGCAATCCGCTCGTGTCGTGTATGAAATCGGGGAGACGTACACCTGCTGATAGTTCGTCGAACTCTTCCCGGAAGAATTGCTCGAGTAGATCAAGGAGAAGCTGGTCAACCCGCGGCCGGTCAGCTTGTAGTGCACCAGTCCGCGCGCTGCGCCCGGATCCACGCCGAAGGTGCCCGGGGCCCCCGAGTGCGCGCTCTGACACGTGGAGCCGGAACAGGTCACGTCCGCCGGGGTCGAAGGGGTAGCGACGGCCCCTGGGACCGTGACCACGTCGCCGTAGTATCCGTTCTGGTAATCGATGTCGGTCACCCAGAACTCCACACAGTAGACCGGCTGGGGGAACGTGAAGGTCACGGTCTGGGACGCCTGCCGGTAGTGCTTCACGAGGGTTCGCTGGTTCAGCTCCAGGTACGGACCGGCGGTGGCACCCGGAGGCGCGAGATTGACGACATTGAAGTTGTACCGTCCCCTGTTGCCCCCGTTTCCGGCTTCTCCGGAGGTGGCCAGGAACATCTTGGATGTGGCGCCCTTCGTGGCCGCGGAAGTGACGGTGATGCCGTTGGACATGCTTCCGGAAGCGGCTGTCTGCGTGGTGCGCCCACCCTGGTGGGTGGCCACGGTCTTCTCGCAATTGCTGACCGCTTAGGCGGGGACGGTGGAAGCTCCGGCAACCAGGGGAACGCTCCAGGCGGCACCCTTGGTCACCGCGCGCCGAGTGGGGGACGACGTGGTGTGCATTGGTCCTCTTCTGCTCATTCTGTGCGAATACCTGTCCTGACGGAGCAGACGAGCGAGCCTCAACGGACCAACGGGTCCGGAAGGGGGTGGCCGCCCGAACGCCCCACAGTTCGGTACGGAAACGTACTCGTTGGTACGCGCAGAATATTAACACAAAAAGGATTCCAACGCTTTGGGTGACGCCGGTTGATCAGGTCCTACGCTATTTCACGGTAAGCACCGGGCAATCCGCCTCGAGAATGACCCGCTGGGCGCTCGAACCGAGGAACAGCTTCATGACCGGGGAGCGACGCCGCGTCGCCAGAACGATCAGCCGGGCATCGTGTTCTTCCGCGAGCTCCAGGACCTGGTTGGCGACGTCGTCGCCGGCGCGCTGGATCTCGAATTCGATCCCCGCATCGATGATCTGGCGGGAGACCTCCTTGACCATCTCGATGCGGCTCGCGGTCGGGCTGGTGGTGCTGTCCGAAGCGTACACGACGACCCGCAGGGCCGCCTTCTCCCTCTCGGCGGCCGCGATCGCCTCTCGCATAACCCGAGGGCTCGCGTCCGAACGGTGCCCGAGGACGACGGTCCTCGCCGCCCGGTCGATGCCCGCCGACGCCGAAACCCTCAGAGAGGGCTCCGGCATCAGCCGGGCGGGTTTCGAATAGAAGTCAGACATGCGCTGTTTTTCCTTTCGCGAGCTGTCCGCAGGTCAGGAGCCGATGGCGACCACGCCGACCAGCACGCCCACGGCCAACATGACCAATGAGACCACGAGCGCTCGCCACAGAACCTTCTTGTGGTGGTCGCCGAGCTCGACTCCGGAGAGCGAGACGAGCAACAGGATGGCGGGAACCAGCGGCGACTGAAGGTGCACCGGCTGCCCGGTGATGGAGGCCCGGGCCATGTCCGTGGCCGGAATCCCGTAATGGGACGCGGTTTCCGAGAGCACCGGGAGGATGCCGAAGTAGAAGGCGTCGTTGCTCATGAAGAACGTCATGGGAATCGAGAGGACGCCCGTGATGACGGCGAGGAAGGGGCCCATGGAATCGGGGATCACGTTCACGAGCCAGGAGGCCATCTCGTCGACCATGCCGGTCCCGCTCATGACGCCGGTCAGAACGCCGGCGGCCATGACCATCGCCACGACCGAGATGATCGACGTCGCATGGGAGGCCAGTTCGTCCTGCTGTTCCTTCACGCCCCGGAAATTGACCAGAAGGGCGATGACCGTGCCGATCATGAACAGGTACGGAAGGGGCAGGATGTCCACGACCAGCAGGACCATGATCGCAACCGTCAGGGCCAGGTTGAACCAGAAGAGGTGCGGCCGCAGGGTCGGGCGATTCGGGTCCAACGCCGTATCGGTCAGTGCGGAAGAACCTTGTTGCTCGTCCTCGAACTGGTTGACCACGAGAGCCTGAGTGGCTGGCCCGCCCGAGGGGTTCGCCGCGGAACCGTCGTCGCCGTCGGAGGCGGAGTGGGAGCCGCCGTCGGCCGGCGCAGCGACGCTGGCCATGGCCCGTCCGGAGCCCTTGGTCGCCGTATCGTTCCCGTTCTCGGTGGCATCACCGGAGCCGGTGACCCATGCGATGCCGTTCTTCTGCAGACGACGCCGTTCGGACCGCCCCAGAAAGTAGGTGAAGCTCAGCGCAACGATGAGGCCCACGACCAGGGACGGGACCATGGGGGTGAAGATCGCGTTCGCGTCCAGGTGCAGCGCGGAGGCCGCGCGGGCCGTCGGGCCGCCCCAGGGAACGATGTTCAGGGTTCCGTTGATCAGGCCGGCCGTGCAGGTCAGGACCACGGGCGACATGTGCAGTCGCTGGTAGATCGGGAGCATTGCGGCGGTGACCACGATGAACGTCGTCGAGCCGTCGCCGTCCAGCGATACCGCGCCCGAGAGCAGGGCCGTACCGAAGACCACTCGCACCGGGTCATTGCCGCAGAAGCGCAGAATGAGGTCGACGAGCTTGTCGAACAGGCCGACGTCGATCATGATCCCGAAGTAAATGATCGCGAACAGCAGCAGTGCGGCCGTCGATGACATGGACTCGATCGCGTCCATGACCATGTCCCCGATGCCCAGGCCCGCGCCGGCAAAGAGGCCGAAAATGGTCGGGATCAGGATGAGCGCCAGGACCGGCGAAAGTTTCTTGGTCATGATCAAGGCCATGAAGACCAGAATCATGACGAATCCGAGAAGGACGATCACGGGCTTCTCCTTCGAAGTGTGTTGTGATGCGCAATACACCTTAGGGAACCCTGGGGGCTGCGCGCAGGGTTGTGCTCACTGATCGCGTTCTGCTCATTGCGCGCCTTTTGCGCATTGTGCTCAGCGGTGATTGCGGTCTAGGCTGGGCGCATGCCGCGACCGTCCAGCTCCTTCTCCCGCCGCGTGCTGACGAGTCAGCTGTTGGTCATCATCGTGGTGCTGGCGCTCGCGGCGGCAACCTTCGCGTGGCTGGGCGCCCGAACGGTCACGGACGCGACCGAGACCCGGGCCCTGTCGATCGCCCGGACCCTCGCCTCCGAATCCGTGATCGAGGAAGGCGCGACTCGGGCGAGTTCCGAGAAGGAGATCGACCCCGACGCCGCCCGTTCCGGCGACGTTCAGGCCCTCGCGCAAGAGGTCGCCTCCCGGAATTCCGTCGATTTCGTGGTGGTCACGAACGACCGGGGACTGCGGATCGCGCACCCGGACGGGTCTCGACTCGGCAAGAAGGTGTCCACATCACCCGATGCCGCGCTGTCCGGTCGCGAGGAGACCACCCACCAGAAGGGCACCCTCGGGGAAACGGTGCGGGCCAAGGTCCCCGTGTACTCGTCGACCGGGGACGGCACCGTGGTCGGTGAGGTCTCGGTCGGGATCCGCACCTCCGTGGTCGGGGCCGAGGTGCGCCAGAGGATCTGGGTGATCGGCGCCCTCGCGATCGCCGCTCTCGCGGTCGGGGTCGTGGCCTCCGTGGCCCTCGGCAGGAGACTCAAGCGCCAGACTCTGGGCATCGGTCCCGAAGAGCTGGCCGAAATGGCCCAGCACCAGGAGGCCGTGCTGCGCGGCCTGGACGACGGCGTTCTCGGATTCGCCCCGGACGGACGATTGACCCTGAGCAACAGCACCGCCCGAACCCTCCTGGGCCAGGACCAGGGGTCGAAGGACGACGTCGACATTCCCGAACGGATCCGGACGATGGTCGAGGAGGTCCTGACCGACGACGCCGACCCGGAGGCCCCTGAGCTCAGGCGCCGCGTCTCCGTGGGCGACCGGATCCTCCTGGCCACGGCCGTGCGGGTGCGGCGCGGGGGCATATCGGTCGGTGGGGTCGTGACGCTCCGGGACGAGACCCAGATTCTGACCATGTCCCGCCAACTCGAATCCGTCACCACGATGGCCGACGCCTTGCGCGCCCAGCGCCACGAATTCGCGAACCGGCTCCACACGGTCATGGGTCTCGTGGCCACCGGGGCCGATCAGGAGGCCGAACGCTATCTGGGCGAGATTCTCAGGACGGGCCCGATCGGTGCCCCGGTCGAGGGGATCGACGCCATCTCCGACCCCTATCTGAGGGCGCTCGCCGAAGCCAAGGGCACCACGAGCGCGGAGGGCGGCGTCCAACTGCGCATTTCGGAGGACTCCCTGGTCCTGGGGCGGGTCCGCGAACCCGAGGACGTGACCCTCATCCTGGGCAACCTGATTGACAACGCGGTGCGTGCTGCGGTCCGCGGCTCGGCGACGCCACGGGTGGTCGAGATGCATGTGCTGAGCGATGGCGAGGCCCTGCACGCCGTCGTGAGCGACACCGGCGACGGCCTGGCCTCGGAGAGCGAGCGCGAGCGCGTCTTCGACGACGGCGTCACCTCGGGTGATGGCTCCGGCGACGAGGCGCACGGGTTGGGCATCGGCCTGGCCCTGTGCCGCCGGGTGGCCCGACGCCAAGGGGGTCGAGTCTGGCTGATCGATGGCAAGGACCCGCGGATGGGCGGGGCGAGTTTCGGGGTGGAACTGCCCCACGTTCTGGAAGAGAAGGGTGAATCGTGACGAAAGTACTGGTGGTCGACGACGACCTGTACGTCGGTCAATTGCACTGTGAATACGTCGACCAGGTGGCGGGGTTCGAAGCCCTCGAGCCCGTCCGGGACGTCCATGCGGCTCGGGAAGCCTTGGACGGCGGAGAAGTCGACTTGGTTCTTGTCGACTACGTGCTGCCCGACGGCAACGGGGTGGACCTGCTGCGTTCCGCGGACACGGACGCCGCCGTGCTTTCGGCGGTCGCGGATGCCGCGGTGGTTCGTTCGGCGTTGCGGGCGGGGGCGCTGACCTACATACTCAAGCCTTTCGACGCCGCCGTGCTCCAGGGCTTCCTCCGTCGGTACGCACGGTACCGCCGGCTGCTCGACAGGGAACGCCTCGACCAGGCGGGCCTCGACCGGGCACTGCGCGCACTGACCGATTCGGTCGGGACGACGCCGGCCACACACTCTCCCGGTTCTTCGACGTCGGGCACGATTCTGGAGACCCTGCGCGGTGCCAGCGCGGTCATGTCGGCCGCCGAGGTCGCGGAGGCCGTGGGGATTTCCCGGGCGACGGCGCAGCGACACCTGGTCAAACTCGCCGAATCGCGCTCCGTCACGGTGACCCTCCACTACGGGTCGACGGGCCGCCCCGAGCATCTGTACGGCGCGGAAAGGTAGGGCCCGCGCAGGAGGGGCCGGGGCGGCGTCGTCACTCCGTACGGTGCGCCGGCGGGATCACGCGATGGGGGCCTGAGTGGTCCGGTAGTAGCGGCTGATGCGATTCGCGGTGTCCCGGAGACGACGTTCGAGCTCCCTGTCCCGGACGGGGCCCGTGTCCTGGGAGGGCGTGCTGATCGCGACGGAGCCCACGACCATTCCGGCGTCGTTGCGAACGCCGATGGCGGCGCAGGTCATGCCGGGGATGAATTCTTCCTTCTCCCAGGCGATGCCCCTGTTCCCGACTTCCGCGAGGTGTTCCTCCAGCTTGGCGCGGTCGGTGATGGTCGACGGGGTCAGGTCCGAGGTGCCGTGGGCCTCGAGGTACTGGTCGAGCTGGGCCTTCGACATGCCGGACAGCATGATCTTTCCGAAAGCGGTCGCGTGGGCGGCTTCGTGGAAACCGAAGCGCAGCGGCTGGAGTCGGGGATACCGGGGGCTGTCCACGACGTAGGCGAGTACCACGCCGGTCCCTCGGTAGATCGCGAAGTACGCCGCGGCCTTGGCATAGTCGTGCAGGATCTGGATTTCCGAGCGGACCATGGCCGGGACCCCGACCTGGCGGTGCAGGGAGGCCCCGAGCTGGTCGAGTTTGAACCCCAATTCGAAGCGATGCTCCGTTTGCAGGTGCGTGAGATAGTCCGCCTGCACGAGCGCTTGCATCAGACGGTAAACAGTCGGCAGGGGGTACTGGAGCGTTTCGGAGACTTCTCGTGCCGTGGCCCCGCCGCGTTCGGAGACGAACTCGAGGATGGCGAGGGTTCGCTCAATGGTCTGAACGCTCGAATCACGAGGCGCAGACGACTTCTTGGCGGTCTTTTTCTCGACGGTCACGTTCACTCGCCTCCGTACATAGCGGTCACTCCGGACAAAACATGGGGTTGGTGGCCCGGCCGTCCGCCCCACGGGCCGGTGGGGCGGACGGCCGGGCCCAGGGGCCTACTCGGCTTCGAACGTACCGGTGATCACTGCCCGGGCGATCGTGTGCCCCGACATGTTGAATCCGAGGAATGCCGGTGTGGCATCCGCCCCGATGTCGAGGGTTTCGACGTCGAGCGCGTGGATCGCGATGTAGTACGTGTGGACGCCGTGACCCGCGGGAGGAGCCGCCCCGAGGTAGCGGGAGAGGCTCGCATCATTCCGCAACTGGATGGCTCCTTCGGGCAGGCCCTCGCCGTCCTCGCCGCCGGCTCCGCTCGGGACCGACGTCGTCGACGCGGGAACATCCGTGACGGCCCAGTGCCAGAAACCGCTTCCGGTCGGTGCCGTGGGGTCGTATACGGTGATGGCGAAACTCTTTGTCTCGGAGGGGAATCCGCTCCAGGACAGTTGAGGGCTGACGTCTTCGCCGCCTGCGCCGAAGATGCCGCTGACCTGGGGTGTGGGCAGCGTTCCACCGTCGGTGACGTCAGTGCTGGTGACCTCGAAGGCGGGGACTTCCGCGATCTGGTCGTACGGGGATGAAGTGGGCATAGTTTCTCCTAATATCTGGGTGAAGTGGTGAGGTTTTCAGATGCCGCCGGTCTTCAGTTGATCGGCGATGTACTCGGCCTGCCTGATCGCCAGAGCGACGATCGTGAGGGTCGGATTCGCCGCGGCCCCCGTGGTGAAGACCGACCCGTCACTGACGAACAGGTTGGGGATGTCGTGAGTGCGCCCCCACTGGTCGACGACGCCGTCCTCGGGCCGAGCGCTCATGCGGGAGGTCCCGAGGTTGTGCGTCGACGGGTACGGGGGAGCACGGTGGGAACCGACGGCACCGACCGAGTTGTAGAGCTTCTCGGCCTGCTGGTACCCGTGGTCGCGCATGGCGACGTCGTTCGCGTGATCGTCGAAATTGACGTTCGGGACCGGCAGACCGTTCTTGTCCGTGACGGCCGAATTCAAGGTGATCCGATTCGATTCCTGCGGCATGTCTTCGCCGATGACCCACAGGCCCGCCGTATTCAGGTAGGCGTTCATGATCTCGGCGAAGTCGGCGCCCCAGGCTCCCGGATCCGCGAAGCTGGCCAGGAACGCGGGGCCGAGCGAGATCGTTTCGAGATAGTAGCCTCCCACGAAACCGCGGTCCGGGTTGTGGATGGATTCGTCGGCGATCACGCCCGCCATCGTCTCGCCCCTGTACATGCGCACCGGCTTGTCGAACCGTGAGAACACGGAGCCCGTGGTGTGCCGCATGTAGTTGCGGCCGACCTGCCCCGACGAATTCGCGAGCCCATCAGGGAACATGGCGGTTGCCGACATGAGGAGCAGGCGCGGGGTCTCGATCGAGTTGCCCGCGACCGCCACGAGCTTCGCGGCCTGACGGTGAAGGTTTCCTTCGTCGTCGAGATAGAGCACGGAATCCGCTCGACCGGAAGCGTCGTGGGTGATCTGCACGACCTGACAGTCCGAGCGCAGGTCCAACAGCCCGGTGTCCTCGGCCCGCGGGATCTCGCGGACCAGGGTCGACCACTTGGACTTGTTCTTGTCGCCCTGGAAGTTGAAGCCGTCCTGGATGGATGCGGGGCGGCCGTCGTATTCCTCGGCGTTGGTCGCGTAGGGGCCGGTCGCGTAATGCTTGTAGCCGATGCGCTCGGCCCCGTTCGCGAAGACCTTGTAGTTGTTGTTGGCCGGCAACGGTTTGCGCCCGTGGGTGTGGGTCGATCCCATCGCGATTTCGGCCCGCTCGTAGTACGGGTCCAGGTCTTCCTTCGTGATCGGCCAATCGAGAAGGTTGGCCCCCTCCACGCGGCCGTACGTGCTGCGGGCCTTGAACTCGTGTTCCTTGAAGCGCGGCGTCGCACCCGACCAGTGCGTCGTGGTGCCGCCCACCGCCTTCACGATCCATGTCGGAAGGTTCGGGAAGTCGGTGGTGATGCGCCACGAACCACTGGTCGTGCGCGGATCGAGCCACGCCATCTGGTTGAAGGCTTCCCACTCGTTGTTCACGTAGTCCTCGTTGCGCAGGTACGGGCCCGCCTCGAGCACGACCACGGGGATGCCCTTCTTGGTCAGTTCGTAGGCGAGGGTGCCTCCGCCCGCTCCCGAACCCACAATGACAACGGCTTCTTCATTCTGATCGATTTTCACTTCGAAACCTTTCTCATCACGGTTTCCTGGGATCCAGGCTGGTTGCTGGTGTCGGTCTGCTGGCCGCCGGTCGGCGATTTTCCGGTGGATGCGAGCACTGCGTTCGGGGCAATGTCCGGCAGTGGCTCACCGTCGTAGAGTTCGATCCGGGGCTCGGGGAGCCAATCGAGGTCGTTGAAACCGCGGTTGATGTAGCCGCCCTTGTCGAAGCTCGGCCCCTCGTAGCCGAGGACTTCCCAGACCTCGGGGTCGTCGTAGAGGTTGAGCACCGTCGTGCGGCGGATGAACCCGAAGAACGCCGTGGCCTCGATGCGGCGCAGGACGCTCGTCGCGGCGTCGTCGTCGAGATTCCTGAAATCGCCGCCGGCCAGTTGGCCCAGCGTGAGAATTCCCTGGGTCAGTGCCACGCGGAACCAGGTCGATTCCCGGGCCTCGTTGAGGATCCTGGTGGCCGTTCGTTCGTACGGGCCGTCCGGGAAGTCCGGATGCGGGAAGGCCACGCGGAGCAGCCTGATGAGCACGTCGTGTGCGTCATCCGTCAGCTCCATCTCGTTCAATTGTGGGTATTTTGCTGGGAACGTCATCGTTCAGCTCCTATCGATCGTTTGTTCCGGTCAGGGCACGAGGATTCCTCGACCGACCAGTCGGCCGGCGTCGAGGTCGTGAAAGGCATCCAGGGCGGCGTCGAGGGGGTAGATGGAGGTGTGCAGCTTGACCCTCCCCTGGGCGGTGAGCGTCATGAGTTCGACCAGGTCGTTGTAGGTGCCCACCAGGTTGCCGATCACATTGATTTCCCGGCTGATGATCTCGATCGTCGGGAGTCTTGATTCGCCGCCGTAGCCGACGACGTAGTGCGAACCGCGATTGCGCAGGAGTCGCGGCGCCAAGAGTTCGACGCCCTGCTCACCGACGAAGTCGAAGACGATCTGGGCTCCGCCGCCGGTGATGTCGAGGACTTGGGACGCGACGGCGTCGTCGTCGCCCGCGCGCACCGTGTGGTGGGCGCCGAGCTGTTGTGCCAGCTCGAGGGCTTCTTCGCTCCGGTCCACCACGGTGATTTCCGCGCTCGTGATGGCCGCCAGGGTCTGGATGCCGATGTGGCCGAGCCCGCCCGCGCCGATCACGACGGCGTGGCTGCCCGGGAACAACTCGTCGGCGGCTTTCCTCACCGCGTGATACGCCGTCAACCCGGCGTCGGCCAGTGCCGCCACGTCCTTGGGGTCCAAGCCGTCGTCGAGTTTCACGACTGCTCTGGCGTTGGTGAGCAACTGGTCGGCCATCCCGCCGTCCACGCTGACGCCGGGAAAAGTCGAATTCTCGCAATGTGAGTCCTGGCCGAGGCGGCAGGGTGGGCACAACCCACAGCTGGTCAGGGGATGCATGATGACCGTGTCGCCCGGACTGACGTTGTTCACGGCGCTTCCCACCTCGCGGACCCGCCCCGCGTTCTCGTGGCCGAGAATGTAGGGGAGGCTCGGGTGCTGGATCGGCTCCCACTGGCCCTCGACGATGTGCAGATCGGTGCGGCACAGGCCCGCGGCCTCGACATCGACGATCACGCCCCATGGGTCGGTGATCTTCGGTTCGTCGACCTCTTCGAGCACAGGGTCCTTCCCGTATTGGTGGAGACGGATAGCTTTCACGGTGACTCCTCTTCGAGTGTAGCTAAATGTGTGCTGCAACACAGTCTCACTAGGCCACTCGCATCCTGAGAAGTCCGGTTATCGCGGAGTGAGAATAGGTGCGAGTTGCGTGGGTGGGCTGGGTCTGTGGGCGGGTTCGGGCGTGTGGGGTGTGGTTGCATGGAGTGCGACCGGTGAACAGAACCACTCCGGGAGAACGATGAATCACGAAAACTCAGCTTCCGTTGATGCCTCTGACTTCCCCGTCCGCGATCCGTGGGTATGGCGAGTTCGCACGTTCGTTGGGAAGCTCGCTGCGGTTCTCGCGTCATGCGTGGTGGCGTCCCTGGCGGCGGGCGGAGCGGAACTCTTGGCGGACGTGGATAACCAGATGATCTTCTGGTTCGTTTTTGCTCCGCTAATTTACGGCCTGACCAGGGTATTTAGGGGTGCGGACGAGTCGGACGCCCCACGGTCCTGGTGGAGGATGACTGCACGCCCGACCGCGAGCTTGATGTTGGGCGGCGTTCCGGCCTTCTGGATCCTCCTGAAGATGATGACAACGGAAGTGTCCTCAGGGGAGTTGATCGCCGCATTGCCAGTTCTGGGTCTCTGCGCGCTCTACCTCAACTCAGCGCTCTACTTGATGAAGGGGCGCTAGGGGCGTCGTCGACATTTGCCTTCCCCTCTTTTCCGCCCGTGAGGTGGCAATTTCGTGCACTCGAGGTCTTTGGTCCGGCAGGTTTGGGCCACTGGGTGGGGGCGTGCCGGAGTCGCCGGGTGCGACCGCTGGAGTTGCGTGGCGGTTGCCGGCTTCGGAGGCGTTTGCCCCTGCTAGGTGGCGGTTCAACCCCCACCTAGCAGGGGCAAACGCCTCTCAATCGGGTAACCGCCACCCAACGGGCCCCAAAGCCCCTGCGTGTGAGGCGTCAGATGGACGGTAAGGGCCCCGCCATTGGGCTACCGCCACCCAACGGGCCCAAAAGCCCCTGCGTGTGAGGCGTCAAAAGGGCGGCAAGGGCCCCGCAATTGGGTAACCACCACCCAACGGGCCCTAAAACCCCTGCGTGTGAGGCGTCAGATGGGCGGCAAGGGCCCCGCAATTGGGTAACCGCCACCCAACGGCTCCCAAGGATCCCGCGTGTGCGGACTGAGGTGGGTGGCAAACGCCTCCCAATCGGGTAACCACCACCAAACGGTGCCGGGCGGGGGAGCGACGGCGTCGGCAACCGTCCCGAGGTGGCAATCCTGTGCGAATTCGGTCCTTGCCCCAGCTCGAGGTGGCGCTTTTGTGCGGTTTTAAGCCCAAAAACCGCTCGAAATTGCCACTTCGCGCCAGGGGGCCGCTCGAAATTGCCACCTCGCGCCAGGGGTCGCTCGAAATTGCCACCTCGCGCCAAGGGGGCCGCACGAAACTGCCACTTCGGGCCAGGAAATGGCATCATGATCCACCAACAGCGCGAAACTCAAGAACCGCGCGGACCGTCTCCCGTTCGGTGGTTGCGGCCACGCGGGAACACCTCGGAAGCATTTCCTCGTCGCATGTCGGAAGGTCGTCTCATGACCAACAGTTCGCCCACAGATGCCTACCACAACGACTCGGCCCCGGGAGGCAAGGCTGCCTTGGGTCCCCACGACGTCGCCCGCGTCGGTTACGGCGCGATGCAACTACCTCGCCTCAAGGACCCGACGGCGGCGCGAACCGTGCTCCGGCGGGCCCTCGACCTCGGCATCAATCACTTCGACACCGCCTACTTCTACGGGAATGGGGTCGCGAACCGGGCGCTCGCGGAAGAGGTCGCGGGTCGGGACGGCGTCGTGATCGTCACGAAGGTCGGGGCGCGGCCGCCGGAGCGTGGCCCCATGCCCCTGGTTCCAGCGCAAAGGCCCGAAGAGCTCCGACGTGCGGTCCAGGACAATCTCGATAGTCTCGGGGTCGAACGGCTCGACGTCGTCAACCTCAGACGCGTCGGACCGGAAAATACGCCGTTGCCGGGCCTCCCGAGGGTCAACCTCGAGGACCAGCTGGCCGAGATGGTCGCGATGCGCGACGAAGGGCTGATCGGCCAGATCGGTGTCAGCAACGTGAACGATGACCAACTCCGACGCTCGCTTCCGGTGCGTCCCGTCTGCGTGCAGAATGCGTATTCGTTGACGTCTCGCACCCACGAGGCGGCCCTTGCCCTGTCCCGTTCCAAGAACATGGCGTGGGTGCCGTACTTCCCTCTCGGCGGCGCATTTCCCGGGTCCGCGAAGGTGTGGCGCGAACCCGAGGTCCAGGAGATCGCCCGGGAACTGGACGTGGCTCCCGCCCAGGTCGGGCTCGCGTGGTTGTTGCACCATTCCGACCACACCCTGTTGATCCCGGGAACCGCGTCGCTCGAACACCTGGAGCAGAACGTCGACGCCGGCCGCATCCGCCTCGACGAACCGACCATGGCGCGCCTCGATGCACTTCGACCCACCACGGGTGCCCGCGGTGTCCTGAGTCGGGCGCGGGAACGGGTGACGTCGAAGGCGTCGAAGACGGAGCGCCGACGCTGACCGGGGAGGGGGGGGGCAGCGAGCGGTTGCCTCCCGCGCCGCAGCCAGCGAGCCGCCGCCCGGGGGAGTGCCACGGTCTGCCCCGGGGTCGGTCGACCGCGTCTGCCCCGGGGGCCGGTCGCCTGCGCGGAAAGGGTTGCGCCCGACGTCGCCGTGTTCAGCCGATCTTCGCTGGCGGCGGAAGATATGACGTTTCCCTGTGAGGCGGCCGCGCCCTGGTGTTAAAGTCGGGAGTGGATCTATTAGCTGGATCACTGAAAGGATTGGTTATGGCTGACCAGTACGTACTTCCGGATCTTCCGTATGACTACGCAGCTCTCGAGCCCAACATCTCGGCTCGCATTATGGAGTTGCACCACGACAAGCACCACGCGACCTACGTCAAGGGTGCGAACACCGCCCTGGAGAAGCTGGAAGCGGCACGTTCGAGCAACGACCTCGCCTACGTGAACCAGCTCGAGAAGGATCTCGCCTTCAACCTGGGCGGGCACACCAACCACTCGATCTTCTGGAACAACCTGTCTCCGGACGGAGGCGACAAGCCCACCGGTGAGCTCGCCGCCGCGATCGACGACTTCTTCGGTTCCTTCGATGCCTTCCAGGCGCAGTTCACTGCGACTGCCACGGGCATCCAGGGATCCGGCTGGGCCGTGCTGGCCTGGGACTCGATCGGTGAGCGTCTCAACCTCTTCCAGCTCTACGATCAGCAGGCCGGCAATGTCCCGCTGGGCCAGACCCCGATCCTGCAGCTCGACATGTGGGAGCACGCCTTCTACCTCGATTACCAGAACGTCAAGCCCGATTACGTCAAGGCATTCTGGAACATCGCCAACTGGGCGGACGCCCAGGAGCGTTTCGACCGTGCTCGTACGCAGACCAAGGGCCTCATCGTTCCCAACTAAGGAACACCGACCCTGGCCCGGGCCCCGCACCCTCGTGGTGCGGGGCCTTTTGCCGTTCTGACGTGCTCCGTCGTTCTACGGTGACTCGCGGGTCATCTCTCATGATGGGAGGATCTGGAAAGTCCTTCGGAATCCGGGAAGAGTCGTGAGCACACCCGCCGCAACGTCGAGGAGCTGTATGTACGCCGTGACCAACCCCGCTACTGGCGAGACCGTGCGCGAATACCAGAGCGCCACGGACGACGAGATCGAGTTCGCCCTCGAGACCCTCCACAACGGCTACAAGGCTGATCGGCAGTCGACGCCGTCCGAGAGGGCGGGTGCCTTGCTCAAGGCCGCGGAGCTCTTGCGGGACAAGTCCGCTGAGCTTGCCGGCGTCATCACCCGGGAGATGGGGAAACGGAACTCGGACGCGGTCAACGAGGTTGAGATCGTCGCGCAGATCTTCGAGTACTACGGTTCCAAGGGGCCGGACATGCTCCAGGAGCAGCCGATCGAGGATTCCGATCAGGACGACGTCGTGCAGTACCGGCCCACCGGCGTCATTCTGGGCGTCATGCCCTGGAACTATCCGATGTACCAATTGGCTCGGTTGATCGCCCCCAACCTTGTTCTCGGCAATACCTTGCTCATCAAACCGGCGTCCTCGACCCCGGAATCCGCCTACGCCCTGGCCGACGTTCTGGCGGAAGCGGGCCTGGGATCGGACGTCGTCCAGATCCTGCTCATCGATGCGGGGCATATCGGCGGCGTCGTGCGCGACCCCAGGATCTCCGGGGTCTCCCTGACGGGAAGCGAAGCCGCCGGCGCGTCGGTCGCCTCGATTGCCGGGGAACAGCTCAAGAAGGTCGTGCTCGAGCTCGGCGGCTCCGATCCGCTGATCGTGCTCGACGAGGAGAACATCGAAGACATCGCCGACCTGGCCGTTCGGACGCGCATGGAGAACATGGGGCAGGCCTGCAACTCCCCGAAGCGGTTCATCGTGATGGAGGAGGCCTATGCCCCCTTCGTCGCCGCGGCGAAGAGGATCCTGGAGACCGACTACGAGCCGGGCGACCCGCAGGACCCGGCGACGACGCTCGCCCCCTTGTCCTCCGCGAGCGCGGTCGAGGCCATCTCCGAACACGTGGACCGCGCCGTCGCCCAGGGCGCCACCCTGGTCACGGGCGGAAAGCGCTTGGACCGGCCCGGGAACTACTATGCGCCGACGCTCCTGACCGACGTCGCCCCCTCGTCGGACGCGTACCACGAGGAGCTGTTCGGGCCGGTCGTCGTCGTGCACTCGGTCAACAGCGACGAAGAAGCCATCGAGGTGGCCAACGACTCGCCCTACGGACTGGGTGGCGCCGTGTTCGGTGGGGACCCGGAGAGGGCCGAAGCCGTGGGCGAAGGCCTCGAGGTCGGGATGGTGTCGATCAACATGCCTGGAGGCACCGCGGCGGAGCTGCCCTTCGGCGGGGTCAAGAGATCGGGCAACGGTCGGGAGCTCGGAAGGCTGGGTATCACCGAGTTCGCGAACCAGCGGCTGTTTCGTCGCTAGGCCCCGGGCCATCCCGACGACGTCGGGCCGCGTTCCTCCGTGAGCATAAGCCGACCGCGCCTCTGGCCAGTCGGACCGGCGAGGAGAAAGATGGGTTCCAGAGCCAACGCGCCGCATTTCACGATGGAAAGGAACCGCAATGTCTGACCTGACACAGGAAAAGATCGTCGAGATCATGCGCAGCGAGCGTTTCGTCATGCTGACGTCCGTCTCCAAGAACGACGGAAGGCTTCACTCGCACCCCATGACCCCGCAGAAGGTCACGGAGGACGCCGAGGCCTGGTTCTTCATCGGTCTCCACGGCGAACTCGCGGAGGACCTGATGGAGACCTCCGAGGTGAACCTGGCCTTTGCCGAGGTCGGGTCCTGGTTGTCGGTCTCGGGTCACGTCGAGTTCGAGAACGCGAACCGGGAGAAGATCGACGAACTGTGGAACGACGGCGTCGCCGCCTGGTTCGAGGGCGGCAAGGAGGACCCGAATCTGGGTCTGATGCGTTTCGTCGGGGAGTCCGCCCAGTTCTGGGGGCAGCCCGGCGGCAAGGTCGTTTCCCTGGCCCAGATCGTCACCTCGAAGTTCACGGGCGACCGACCCTCGGGCTCGAGTGACACCGTGAACCTCTGAACCGTTGGTTTCCGGACCGAGGTGAACTCCTGGGAGGAATGACTGGGCGCGGCCCGGTCTTCCCACCCCGCGAGAACGGCCCCGATCGACGCCGGTCGGTCGGGGCCGTTCTCCGCGATTCTCAGAACGTGCCGCTGGGGGCTCCTTCTCTCAGCTGAACTGGATGCCCCCGTCCACGAGCATCGTCTGCCCGGTGACGTAGTCGGAGTCCTCTCCGGCCAAGTACGAGACGAGGCGCGCGATGTCGTCCGGGACGGACACGCGGCCCAACTGGATCGATTGCGCGTTCTCGGCCAGGGCCTCGCCCCGTTGCTGACCGTGCTTGGCCGCGAGCTTCTCGTCGATCAGGTCCCACATGTTCGTGCCGACGATGCCGGGCCCGTACGCATTGACCGTGATCCCGTATTCGGCCCATTCCATCGCCGCGGCCTGGGTGAGCCCGCGAACCGCCCACTTGGTCAGCGAATACGGTCCGAGGAACGCGAAGGGTCGGAAGGCGACAATCGAGGCCGCACCGATGATCTTGCCCCCGTGCCCCTGGTCGACCATCTGGCGAGCGGCCAGGCGATATGAATTGAAGACACCCTTGATGTTGACGTCGACGATCTTCTGGAAGTCTTTCGAATCGTAGTCGAGCAGTTCCTGAACCTGGGCGATCCCGGCGTTCGCGACGAAGACGTCCAAGTGCCCTCCCGCCTTGACGGCCGTGGACACGAGGGCCGCGACCGAGTCTTCGTCCGAGACGTCGACGGTCGTTCCCGTCGCGGTGCCGCCTGCCGACGTGATCGCCTCCACCGTTGAGTCGATGCCCTCCTGCATGGAGGGCAGGTCGGCCACGATGACGTGCAGGCCGTCTCGGCCCAACCTCTGCGCGATCCCTTCGCCGATTCCTCGCGCGGATCCCGTGACCACGGCGACGCGTTGTCCCTCGGGCGCTTTCTTGCGGGCGGCTTCGACGGTTGAGAGATCCACTGGCGCGGTGTCCTGAGTGCTCATGACTACTCCTCATTGAATATCGATAATGCGACCCATGATCTGGATCACATTCCGCAGTCAATCAGGGCGAGTCTTCGGCACGGAATACGCCTTATCGCAGAGTGAAAATTGGTTTCTTACGGATTCTCATTCCGGTTCTCGTCGCGACGCATGGCTGCGTCGTGCGCGGCCGCGCGGTACATGCCCAGGGGACCCTGGTCCGCGAAAGCCTGCGTGTGGTCGTAGCGGAACAGGCGCGGGGGCCGGTGCCGGGTTCCTTCCACGCGTTTGCCGGTGTCGATGATGGATTTCGACGCCGCGATCTGGCGACGGAAATTCGCAGGATCCAGCGGCCGCTGAAGGATCGCTTCGTAGACCTCGCGCAGCTCGGCCAGGGTGAATTCCTCCCCGAGGAAGGAATGCGCGATGCGTGAGTACTCGACCTTGTTCTTCAGGCGGTACAGGGCATAGTCGACGATCTCGTTGTGGTCGAAGGCCAGGCGCGGCAGGTCATCGGCCCGCATCCACCGGATATTCTCGTGGACACGGGTGTTCGCGACGTCGGTCGTCGGAATCGACGCCCAGTAGACCACCGAGACCACCCGCTCGCTGGGTGGGGCGACGTCGTCGTACTCGTCCTCGGGGCCGGGGAGGCGGTGGACGCGACCGAACGCGTACAACTGCTCGAGGTACCCGGGGACAAGGCCCGTTGCCCGTTCGAGAGTCGATGCGGCGGACATCTCGAGGGACAGCTCGGGAGAGAGCGGTCCGCCTGGGAGGGCGAACATCCCCTTGAAAGGGTCCCTGAGGCGCCTGACGAGGGGCAACCACAGCGAATGCGGTTCGTCCTTCTCTTCGCGCCTCATCGCAAGGATCACCGTCGACACGGCAAGTTGCACCGCGTCGTGGGCATGACCTGAGTCTTCGTGGACCGCGCCTGCCGGGGGCAGGGGGTCGCTCACTGGTCGATCTGCAGTTCGCCCATGCGATCCCAGTCCTCTCCCTCGACCTGCCGGGACAGGATCTTCGGGGTCTCGACCAGGTGCGGGCGCATACTCTCCAGACCGTTGGCGAAGTGCTCGCTGTTGACGTGGTCCGCGGCGGCGTCGTCGTCGAACGCTTCGAGGAGCACGTACTCATTCGGGTTCTCAATGCTTCGCGACCACTCGAACCACTTGTTGCCCGGTTCGGCGCGCGTGGCCTTCGTGAATTCGCGGGTCACCTCGGGAAACGAATCGGCCGACTCCGGCTTGACCTGGAACTTGACGATGATCGAAATCAACAGGAAACCTCCACACGATGGATTGCTTGTACTCCCCATGGTGACACACGAAACGGCTGGAAGAATGGGGTTCATGTACATTCCTGCTGTTCGATTCCTGGATGCGCCCCGGAACGTGATCTCGGCCGAGACCGTTCTCGAGGCCTCCGACCCGCAGTCCGTGTACGACCTGGTCTCGGACGTGAGTCGGCATTCTCGCTTGGACGGATCGGGTACGGTGCAGCGCCGGATCGCGGGGCCGGAGCGGGCCGACGTCGGGGACCGAGTCACCCAGTCCATGAGGCTGTACGGGATTCCGTACCGCATCTCCTTCACCGTGACCCGCGCCGAGCCCGGGCGCGCCTTCGCCTGGCGGATGCCCACGGGACACACCTGGACATGGGAGGTCGAACCGGCCGAGGGCGGCGGCGTCCTGGTCCGCGAAACCTTCGATGCGAGACCGGCCCGGCTCCTGGGGCTTCCACTGGCCGGCATCTTCCGTCTCAACGGGTCCTTCGCGCGCAATCGGAAGGGTATTGCGACGTCGCTCGCTCGCCTGCACCGAACCGTGCCGCGGGGACGTGGGTTAAGCCACAGGAGTTAATAGTCGGCGCCTCCTCGTAAGGTGGGGACCAGGCCCGGACCAAGGAGGAACCATTGAAGATTCTGTTGCCGTCCTCGATCGAGATCGATCAGGGCAAACTGTCGTTGCACGAGGGCGACACCGCGGTCGTCTACGACCCCAAGTCACCCGTCCCGGAGGAGCACGTGGACGCCGACGTCCTGGTGGTCTGGGCGAATACGGCCGAACAACTTGCCGACAGTGCCCGCCGTCTGACCGGTCTGCGCCTCATCCAGGCATTGCTCGCGGGGCCTGACCCGATCGTGAAGGCGGGGTTCTCGGAGGACATCGTGGTGTGTTCCGGAATCGGTCTGCATGACAAGCCGGTGGCCGAACATGCTCTCGCGCTGACGCTGGCGCTGGTGCGTTCGCTTCCCGAACTCGGCACGGCGCACCGCGAGCACCGGTGGGCCTCGGAACTGGGCGGCCCGCAGAAGCTGCACCCGGAAGGGCGCGTCGCCACGCTGCTCGATGCTCAGGTCACGATCTGGGGATTCGGGTCGATCGCGTCGACGCTTGCGCCCCTGTACTCGGCTCTCGGGGCGCAGGTCTCCGGCATCGCCCGGTCGACTGGCGTGCGGGACGGATACAACGTCGTCGCGACGGAGGAGAAGGACGAGCTGCTGGCCAGGACCGATGTTCTGGTCATGATCCTGCCCAGCGCGGGGGCCACGGAGAAGGCCCTCGACGCGGATGTGCTGAGAACCCTTCCCGAGCATGCCTACGTGGTCAACGTGGGCCGTGGTTTGACCGTGGACGAGGACGCCCTCATCCAGGCCCTCAACGACCGCGAGATCGCGGGCGCGGCGATCGACGTCGCCTCCCAGGAACCGCTGGGCTCGGACAGCCCCTTGTGGGAAGCGCCCAACCTCATCATCACCCCGCATTCGGCGGGCGGCCGACCGGTCGACTCGGAGGACCTGATCGAACACAACCTGCGTGCCCTGCGCGGCGAGGGCGAATACCGCAACGCGCTTTCCGCTTAGACGGGGCGGGGGCGGGCCGGGGCTCCCGCTGGCGTGCCTCCCTCATCCTGTCGCGAGGTGGCAGCCACGTGCGTTTTTGGGGCGCAAATCCGCACAAATGTGCCACCTCGCCGTGGACCCCCGGGGCTTGGCGCACGGGATTGCCACCTCGACGGGGTGTGCGCGGCGTCGTCGCCCCGCGTGGCCCCTGTTCTGGCCTGTTGGGTGGGGGTTGCCGGAATGCGAGGCGGCTACCTCTCTTAGGAGGCGGTGCCGCCCACACCTAACGGGGGCTAACGGCGCTCAATCGGGTAACCGCCACTCAGCCCGCGTGGCCCTTGTGCGGTCTGGGCCCCTGCATGGCTCTCTCGTGGCCTTTGCTCTGGCCTGTTGGGTGGGGGTTGCCGGAATGCGAGGCGGCTACCCCTCTTAGGAGGCGGTGCCGCCTACACCTAACGGGGGTAAACGGCGCTCAATCGGGTAACCGCCACTCAGCCCGCGTCGTCCAGGCCGAGAATCGCGCTCCCAACCCAGCCCCGACGCGCAAACGGCCCATCCCAGCTGCGTCCGACGCCGTCGCGCCTGCCCAACGTCCGACGCCGACGCGCCCGCGCCCAACGCCCGACGCCGACGCGCCCGGCCCAGCGACGCCCGACGCCGTCGCCCGCGCGCGACGCCCGACGCCGCCCCGCCCGCCGGCCACAGGCCCGGACCTCAGGCCCGCGCGGCCTCGGCGCCGTTCGCTGGACCGGCATTCGGAAGGTGTTTGCGGTAGAAACTCGCGACCAGGGCGAGGCAGAGCAGGGCCACGGCACCGCCCCCGACGAACATGACCTGGTACGTCATCCAGGAGTTCAGCACCGCGAGGGCCGCGGGGATGAAGAAGCCCAAGTAGGTCAGGGAGTAGTAGACGGCGGTCAGGCCGGCCAGATCCTTGGGGCTGGCGATGCGTTGAACCTCCTGCAGCCCGGAGACCAGTAGCAGCCCGTACGAACTGCCGAGCATGGCCGCGGCCAGGACCGCGAGCCACGGATTCAGGGTGTACGAGGCCCATGCGGCGCAGACCATGGCGGGGACGGTGCAGGCCAGGGCGACGACGACGGCGCGCGCCGACCGGACGTCGTCGAACCTCTTGCCGAGTTGCTGCAAGATGAATCCGCACCCCAGTCCGACGAGGCACAACAGTCCGGAGAATCCGATGTCCAGACCCTGGGTCCGGGCGCTCACCACACCGGGCAGAACCGCGTAGGCGCTGCCCGCGCACCCGAAGACCCAGGGGGCCATGGGGACCACGACCCACAGGAACCTGCGGTGTTTCGCCGTGGGAATCCGGAGGTCGTCGACCAACCGGGCCGGCTCGGCCTGGCGACTATGAGTCTCGGGGGCCATCAGCGCGGCCGCGAGGCCGACCAGGGCCACGATCATGTGCACCACATAAGGCGTTGCCGCTTGCCAGGGGCCGAACTGTGCGAGCCCGGCGGCCACCGCGGCACCGAGGGCGAACCCTGCGGTCAAGGACATCGAGGCACGTCGGGCCCCGGCGGCGTCGTCGGCGGACGGATCATAGGGAGCCATGGAGAGCTCTTTGATCCAGGAGCCACCGACCACCATGCCCAGCCCCAAGCCAAGGCCCGAGAAGACCCGGCCGATGAACAGGACCGTGGGCGAGGCCGCACCGACGGCCAACAGTACCGAGGCGATCAGGGCGAACACGGGCCCGGGAATCATGAGGGGCCTTCTCCCCCAACGGTCCGAGAGTGGCCCGCCGACCAGAAGCGCCGGAACGATGCCCAGCACGTACGCGCCGAGGAGGACGTCGACCGCGCCGGTGCTCAGGTCGTCGAGGTCCTGGTACATCACGAGAAGTGGAGTGAACTGGTTGCCGCCCCATGCGACGGCGAAGAGGGACGTGGCGACGAGAAGCCACAGGGGGAGGCGGCGCTTCTGAGGAAGCAAGAGGGGGAGTCCTTTCGAGGGAATTGTGGTGACTGGGGTCTCGGCGACCGGTCTCAGGGGAGGAGACGGTGGTGCACCTCGTTGAGGTGGGTGCCGAGCCGTTGCTTGAAGCCGACGACGTCGCCCGCGGCGATGAGGTCGGCCAGCTCGCGGTGGTGGGCCAGAACGGTCTCGGCCTTTTCGCTGGATTTCCAGACGGAGCGCGCCGACATTCGGCGTTGCCGGTCCTTGAGGTTGTCGAAGAAGTCGATGAACAGCCCGTTCCCCGCGCGCAGAACGATGTGCTGGTGGAAGTCGGCGTCGATCTCGGCGAAGTCGTCATGGTTGCCTGCGTCGAGCGCCTCCGACTGGGTCCGGATCAGCTCGCGCAGCTCGTCCGCGACTTCCTGGCCGTGGCCCGACGTCGTGATGGCTTCGACCGCGTGGGACTCGACGACGATCCGCGCCTCGACCACGTCCCGCGCTTCATTGGGGCCGGCCTGCCGGATCAGGGCACCGCGCTTGGGGTACAGCGTCATCCACCCCTCGGCCTGCAACCGCACGAACCCCTCGCGAACCGGCGTCCGGCTGACCTGGAGTTCGGCGGCGATGTCCCCCTCGCTGATCAGGGCGCCGCCTTCGAGCCTGTGGTCGAGGATGCGGGCCTTGACCTCTTGGTACACGAGGTCGCCCGCGGGGGCGGTGTGACGTTCCTGGGTGGGGGCGGAATCGGCGTCGGGGCGAGGCCTGGCGGATTTCTGGGGCACGGTCCGTTCCTTCGAGACTTCGCGTTCCTGGGGTTGAACGCAACATAGATACAAGTTGTACATTAGGCCTCTCGACTGCTGATCGCAAGGGAGGGTGGCCGAAATGGAGGACTTCCGGACGTGACGGTTTGCGCCACGGCGGATGATCTCCGCCACGGCGGGAAATGTCCGCCGTGACGGAAGGTGTCCGCCATGGCGGGCCGCGGCGCGTTGACTTCTCGGGGCGCCCGGAATACGTTGAACTCAGTGGACGGACACGCTCCGTCGCGGCGGTGGGGCTCGCCGTAACCCAACCTCGTTGCCCACGGGACACTCCATCCGGAGCCGGCGGACAACGACAACAGTCCCTGCCTGTGTCATGTGGCGCGCCATGAAACGGTGCGTCCGCGTCGGAAGGTAGGAGACCCATGAAACCCCGTACGCCGCGCACCCGCGCACTGACCCGTGACCCGGGTGGTGAGGCGCGATGAGCTCACACGGCGGAGTGATCGCCGTCGGCATCGACCCGCGGCAGCTCGAACCCATTCTCTCGACGGCCAGCTGGTTGGCATACTCGACCGGCTCTCGCCTCGCGTGCTGTCTCGTCGACGTCGGACGCCGGACCGTCAGGCTCAACGACGACGGAACCATCGCCTCGGAGAGCCTGGACCCGGACGAATTCGACGAGGCCGTTCAGCCCTTCCCGGACCGGGTCCGTTCGAGGATCGAAGAGGTCCTGCGCGGAACCCCGGTCGAGTGGAGCGAGCATTCACTCGCGGGCGGCGCGGGGGCCGAACTTGCCCGACTCGCGGAGTCGGAAGGCGCCTCGATGATCGTGGTCGGAGCGCACGAGCCCGGCTTCCGGGGCGGCTTCCGCGAATTCCTCAATGGGTCCGTCGCCACGTATCTGAGCCACGTGCAGGAACGCCCCGTCGTCGTGGTGCCCTGGCGCGATGTTGAGGGCGACGGGGATACCGCCGACGCCGGCAGCGCCGACGGCGACGACGCCGACGCCGGCGAGGGCGACGTCGAGGGCGAGAAGCCGCACGGAACGGCCGGGACGGTATGATGCGGCGTCACGACCAATCGCCCACCCCGACCACCGGCCCCCTGTACCTCCGTCCGGCCTATCTCGGTCTCGCATTTCTCGGCGGTGCCCTCGGTACCGCGATCCGATACGGGCTGACCCTCGCCTTCCCCGGCTCTGGTCAGGCCATGGGCGCGATCCTCGCGATCAACCTGGTGGGGGCGTTCTGCCTCGGCTACCTTCTGGAAGCCCTCGGACGTCGCGGGGACGACGTCGGCACCCGGCGGACGGTCCGCGTGCTCGTGGGAACCGGTGCCCTGGGTGGATTCACGACCTACAGCACGCTCGCGACGAACGTCGTCGAACTCCTCGGCTCCGGTCGAATCTGGACGGGGATCGGCTATGCCCTGCTGACCGTGGTTGTCGGAGTCGTCGCCTCCGGCGCTGGGATTCTGGTGGCAGCTCGAACGACGACGCCGGTCCGCAACGACGAAAGGACCGCCGCGTGATCGATTGGCTCTTTCTCGGCGTCGCGCTCGCGGGAGGCGCCGGCGCGGCGGTGCGCATGCTTCTGGACGGCGTCATCAAGCAGGCCCTGGGCAACTCGATGCCGTGGGCGACCAACATCATCAACATCTCCGGCTCGTTCCTGCTCGGAGGGCTGACTGGCCTGCTCGCCGCGCACCTGGTGGCGCCGGAACTGCAGGCGGTCCTGGGCGTCGGGTTCATGGGAGGCTATACGACGTTCTCGACCGCAAGCGTGGAAACGTTCCGGCTCATGCAGGAGCGACGCTGGAACGCCGCGTGGGTCAACGCCCTCGGACTGCTCGTGGTCTCGACCGCGGCGGCCGCGGCGGGGCTGGGGTTGGGCAGGCTTCTCGGCTAGGGAGTTCCGGGCCGGCCTCTGGGGCTGTCTGTGGGCCAGCCCCCTCCCTCCCCCCGCGAGGTGGCATTCTCGTGCGGTTCTTCCTGCGAGGTGGCATTCTCGTGCGGTTCTCCCTGCGAGGTGGCAGTTTTGTGCGGATTTGGGGCCCGAAAACGCTCAAGACTGCCACCTCGGGCCGCGGAACGCACGCGATTGCCACCTCGGGCGCCGGACCGCTCGAAATTGCCGCCTCGAGGGGGTTCACGACGACGTCGGCCACCCGGACTGGCCCCGTCCGGTGGTGGTTACCGGATTGAGAGCCGTTTCCCTCCGTTAGGTGGTGTCCTAACCGCCACCTTTCGGAGGCAAATGGCCCCGATTCGGGTAACCGCCACCCAACGCGGCCGGCGTGGACCCGGGGCCAGTCGCATCCGACCCAAATCCACCCAACGCGGCCTGCGTGGACCCGGTGCCAGTCGTCTCCGACCCAAATCCACCCAACGCGGCCGGCGTGGACCCGGTGCCAATCGCGCTCGCACCCAAGTCCCCCGCCCAGCGTCGCCGGACCCGACCCGGGGCAGCCCTGGTCAGACCCAAAACCAGCCCCAGCGACCCACCCAGCCACCCCCCAAATAAACCGAGAGCGCCTAGGCCATGATTGCTGCGATCACGAAGAGTGCCGGTATCGCGGCGATCGTCGAGAGGAGGACGATGTCCCTGGCCAGCGAGACATTCTGGTTGTAGCGCGAGGAGAAGCTGAAGAGGTTCTGTGCCGTCGGCAGGCCGGCCAGGGCCGTGGCCGCGAAGAGGTCGTGCGGGGCCAGTCCGAAGACGTAGTTGCCCAGGAGGAACGCCGCCACAGGCATGGCCACGACTTTCAGGCCCACCGAGAGGAGCGTCTCGACCTTTTGGCCCTCGACCGCGAGCGGACGGTTTCCCCGCAGCGACATGCCGAAGGCCACCAGGATCAGGGGGATCCCTGCCCCACCGACCAGGGTCAGGGGCTGGTCGATGACTTCCGGGATCGGAACCCCCAGGGCATTGACCAGAACACCGAGCACCGAAGCGATGATGATCGGGTTGCGGAAGGGTTGGCTGATCACGTCCCGAGCGGACAACCTGCCTTTGGCGACGACGTCGAAGATCGCCAGGCAGATGGGAGTGGCCAGGACCAGCTGGAACAACAGGATCGGGGCCACCTGGGATGGGTCACCGAAAATATAGGTGGCCACTGGTAGGCCCATGTTGTTCGAGTTCAGCAGGGCCGCCCCGACGGCCCCGACCGTCACCCGGCCGACCCCGCGTTTGAGAAAAACCCCGGCGATTAGCGTGTACAGGGCTGCCATGGCCACGAAGCTCAGCGCGGCGACCGGTAGCCGCGCGGAGAAGATGACGTGGAGGTCCGACGTCGCCAGGGTCGTGAACATCAGCGCCGGCAGGGCAACGAAGAACGCGAATCGATTGAGGGTCCAGCCGGCGTTCTTGCCGAGCACGCCCATGCGCTCGACCACGTACCCGATACCGACGACGATCCCGATGATGGCGAAGCCCTCGAGTACCCCGAGCATGCCCATCCTTCCGCTCGTGCTGATGTGGCGGTTTCAGCTTCTCCCGACGACGCCGCAGGCGCAAACGACGTTCATGATGAGAAACAGCCGGTCAGAGCGAGGAGGCGAACCACAGGTGGCCCGCGCCGAGCAGCACACCGATCAGCGTCCCGACCGCGATCTCGGGGACGGTGTGCTTCTTCAGGTACCACCGCGACCAGCACACCGAAGCGTGGACCACCAACGACAGGAGGACCCACCAGGGTCCGAACAGGCCCGGAATCACCATGCCGAAGATCGCGCTCATTCCGGCATGGGCGCTGGCCTTGAGACGGAAATTGACGAGAGCGATGATCAGAATGGCCAGCAGCATCACGATGATGATGCTCTTCGTGGCCGCGGCGGCGGGCGCGATCAGCAGGATCGCGGTTCCTGCGGCGATCGAGATCAGGGATATGCCGTAGAAGACGTACCGCTGTTTCCGGTGGTAGATGAAGCGATCGCTGACCCGGCCGGTGTGTGCCATGTAGAGGGACAGGCCCCACGGGATCACGACGACGGCCACCACGCCCACCACGGCCTGCCACACCCAACCGGGACCCGTGCTCGCGGGCACCCCGATGAGCAAAACGGTCGCGAGAATGAACGGGGAGAAGATTTCTGTGCCGGTGAATGCGGCGGCTCGTCGAAGGCTGTGCACGGACCCACTCTAGGCAGATCACCCCTGGTCAGGGGAATTCAGGGACTCGATTCGCTGGTCGCGTGGCGCGCGTTGCTGGGGGATGGAGCTGGTCGGCGGATCCTCGAAGTCCATGGACAGGATGGGGGAGGGCACGCGGAGCATCCCCGTTTTCACCTCGTCGCGGGTGACGGTTCGCGTGAAGTCGAAGTCCTGGTCCGTGCGCAATGACTTGACCAGGCTGACCCCGAGCAGGGCGATCACGATGCCGAAGGGCAACGCCGAGATCATGGCCGCCTGTTGGAGGGCGTCCAGGCCGCCGACCAAGAAAAGGAAGATCGCGCTGACGCCCGTGAGCGCGCCCCACGTGGTGAGGATGGCACGACTCGGTTCGAGAGCTCCTCGGGATGTCAGCATGCTCAACACGAACGTATTGGCGTCCGCGCCCGAAACGAAGAACAAGACCACCAGGATGATCGCGATGACCGACGTGATTCCTGTGAGGGGCAGCTGGTCCAAGGTTTCGAAGAAGGCCGAATTGAGATCCTGGGTTGCCGCTCGACCGATCGATCCGGCACCTTCCATGTCGAGTTTGATGGCTGTGCCTCCGAAAATTGTGAACCAGACGAAGAACACCAGGCTGGGAATGCCGAGGACGCCGACCACGAACTCACGAATCGTGCGGCCGCGGGAGATCTTCGCGAGGAAGACGCCGACGAACGCACCCCAGCTCAGCCACCAGGCCATCATGAAGTAGGTCCAGGACTGGTACCACTGGACGTCGTCGCCGGATACCGGGGTGGTCAGGCTGACCATGAAGAAGTCGTTGAGGTACTGGCCCATGGAGCGAAAGAACAGGTTGCCCAAGAACCCGGTCGGCCCGATCACGAGCACGTACAGGGCAAGGAGGATGGACAACACCGAGGTGACCTGGCTGGTGTACTTGATGCCGCGGTTCACGCCGGACAGGGCCGAGAGGGTGAACACGGTCGTGATTCCGATGATGATCACGATTTGGACGAAGAGCTCGTTGGGGATCCCCAGCACACGATTCATGCCCTCGGAGATCTGGGACGCGCCCAGTCCCAGGGAAGCCGTGGTCCCGAAGAGGGTAGCGATGACCGCCAGGATGTCCACCACGTGTCCCAGCGGACCGTCCATGGCCTTGCCGAGGACGGGCCTCAGCATCGGTGAGATCAATCCGGTGTTGCCGCGTCGATGGGTCGAATAGGCGATAGCCAGGCCGAAGATCCCGAACACGGCCCAGGCATGCGGTCCCCAGTCGAAATACGAGAATTGCATGGCTCGGACGGCTGCCTGATAGGTGCCCGGTTCGGACAAGCCGTGCGGGGGCTGCGTGAAGTGAATGATGGGTTCGGCCACGGCGTAGCTGATGAGCCCGATGCCCATGACGGCGGACAGGATCATGGCCAGCCACGACCAGGTGCTGTATTCGGGTCGGTCCTGGTCCTTGCCGAGTCTGATTCGTCCGAAACGGCTGAAGGCCAGGTACACCATGAGGAGAATGCACCCGAGGGTGACCAGGAGGTAGGTCCATCCCACGCTGCCGGCGATCCAGTTCATCGCCGCGGTCATCGAGCCACTCATGGAATCCGGCGACAGCGCGGACCAGGCGATGAAGGCAACGACGACGCCGATGGACCCCCAGAAGACGGCGCCCGGCCTGTTCCTCAGTTCGTGGGCGCGTTGTTGCGCCGAGCCCGATCCCGGCTCCGCGTCCAGGCCGCGTCCGGGCAGCTCAGGTTCTTCCCTGAGCGGTGCCGTTCGGTCGTCGCCTCCGTGCCACGTTCGTTCCGAACGTGTCGAGGTCTTCGGTTCAATAGTCATGGTGTCCCACTTCTTTGTGTGAGTCTCGGACTGGGG
>NZ_NOIQ01000008.1 GCF_004136575.1 Rothia koreensis | reverse complement strand
CCATCGAACGCACCCCCGCCCCCGGACACGCGAAAGGCCCCTCATCGATCAACGATGAGGGGCCTTTCGTTCAAGCGTTCACCCGCGGTGCGACTCGGTCACGTCGCGGGCGGCTCCGGCAACCGATCAGTTGTTGCCGGTGAGCTTCTCGCGCAGGGCGGCCAGGGCCTCGTCGGAAGCCAGCGTGCCGGAATCGGACGCCGGGACCTCGGAGGAGTAGCTCGACGGCGCGGGGGCCGCGTTGGACGGAGCGGAGGAGGAAGAGGAGGACGAACCGGTCGCTGCGGTGGCGGCGGCGTCGGCATCCTCGGCCAGGGCCTTGCGGACCTGCTCCTTGTGGGCCTCCCAGCGGGCCTGGGCGTCGGCGTACTGCTGCTCCCAGGCGGCGCGCTGGGCCTCGTAGCCCTCGAGCCATTCGTTGGTCTCGGGGTCGAAGCCCTCGGGGTACTTGTAGTTGCCCTGCTCGTCGTACTCGGCGGCCATGCCGTACATGGCCGGGTCGAACTCGGAACCGTCCGGGTCCACGCCCTCGTTGGCCTGCTTGAGGGACAGCGAGATACGGCGGCGGTCCAGGTCGATGTCGATGACCTTGACGAAGAGCTCGTCACCCACGGAGACGACCTGCTCGGCCAGGTCAACGTGGCGAACGGCCAGCTCGGAGATGTGGACGAGGCCCTCGATGCCGTCCTCGACGCGAACGAACGCACCGAAGGGAACCAGCTTGGTGACCTTGCCGGGGACAACCTGACCCAGCGCGTGAGTGCGCGCGAAGGTCTGCCACGGATCTTCCTGAGTCGCCTTGAGGGACAGCGAAACACGCTCGCGGTCCAGATCCACCTCGAGAACCTCGACGGTGACTTCCTGGCCGACCTCGACGACCTCGGACGGGTGGTCGATGTGCTTCCAGGACAGCTCGGAGACGTGAACCAGTCCGTCCACGCCGCCCAGGTCCACGAAGGCACCGAAGTTGACGATGGAGGAGACAACGCCCGTGCGGACCTGTCCCTTCTCCAGCTTGTTGAGGAAGGAGGAACGAACCTCGGACTGGGTCTGCTCGAGCCATGCACGGCGGGACAGCACCACGTTGTTGCGGTTCTTGTCCAGCTCGATGATCTTGGCCTCGATCTCCTGGCCGATGTACGGAGCCAGGTCGCGCACACGGCGCATTTCGACGAGGGATGCGGGCAGGAAGCCGCGGAGACCGATGTCGAGGATGAGACCGCCCTTGACGACCTCGATGACGGTACCGGTGACGACGCCGTCTTCTTCCTTGACCTTCTCGATGTCGCCCCAGGCACGCTCGTACTGAGCGCGCTTCTTGGACAGGATCAGGCGGCCTTCCTTGTCCTCCTTGGTCAGGACGAGAGCCTCAACCTCATCACCAACGGCAACAACTTCACCGGGATCGACGTCGTGCTTGATGGAAAGTTCGCGGGACGGGATGACGCCTTCGGTCTTGTACCCGATATCCAGCAGAACTTCGTCGCGGTCGACCTTGACAACTTCGCCAGAAACAAGGTCGCCGTCGTTGAAGTATTTGATGGTCTCGTCAACGGCCTTGAGGAACTCGTCTTCGGTTCCGATGTCGTTGATCGCGACCTGCGGGGTGTTGGTGGTCATGTAGTAGGGGCTCCGATGTGGATAGTTTGCTTACTCGGTCGGCTCCACCGCGTCCTGTGACGGTTGCTTCGCGAAGCCGAACATTTATTGGACTGTGCGCAGATGATGCGCCCACTCAGTCTATGGGCTGATGCAAGTCCGGTCAACGCACAGATGCCCGTCATGCGCGGTTTCATGCCCTTCGAAAGGGTAATTCGTCACACCTCACGTCCTTCGCGCAATGTGCTGGACGAAGGACTCGCGTTCAGAACTCGAAATCGCAGTACGGTTCGCGGTTCACAGCGAAAATTTGGGCGGCCTCCTCGGCCCCGTCGCCGACCACGACGCCGAGCCTCGTTTCGATCTCGCACCCACGGAACACTGCGGTGGCCAATCGGTCGACTGGAAAGCGCACGCGCGGCGCGTTGGGCGCGAGGGCGACGTCGTCCCTGGCCCGATCCCCGCGATCTTGTGTTCCGGACACGTCGGACGACGGCGTGACGGTCGCCGTGCCCTGTTCGATGTGCATCGCGTAGGCCCCAGTCACCAGGCCCATGGGGTCGTCGACCAGGAGGACGATGTCTCCGTCATGCGGGTACCGCCGTGATTCGAGAACGGACACGACATCGAGGATCCGGGTCCAGATGAGGTCGGCTTCCCGGTTGGCCGTCACCGCACGAGGGTTCTCGAGGATCGAGGACAGGGCCAAACCCGGGGCATCCTTGAACTCGACCAGCTCCAGCAGGTCCACACTGAACAGGTGGTTCCACAGGCCGACCCACGCAGCCGGTGTGACGGCTTGGACGTCGATGATCTTGGCCTTCCACGGGTCCGAGTCCATTCCCTCGTGGTCCAGGGTCATATACCCTTCGGGCCCAGAGTGCCCGACGTAGACGAACGCCTCCCTGCCCCGGACCGGATCGAGGGAATCCTTGTCGAGACTGGTTTGCCCCAAAAAGTTCCGGATATGCCCCCTGAGCCGGTTGATCTTGCCCGCGCGGCCGGCGTCGGACTGCGCACAGATGTCTTCGGCCAGATCCAGCATTCGTTGCGGGTCCGCCTCAACGACCCGGCCGGAAGCAGCGCCCGTCGATTCCATGACGCCGGGCAGGATGCGCGGGCGACGCCGGAGATCGAGTTCGTAGGTACCCACACGCGTCGCGACGCCGAATCCGAACCGACCGTAGATTCCGCCCTCGGACACGGTGAGTCCCGCGAGCCCGTAGCCGTCACGCTGTGCCTCGGTCAGTTCGTTGG
The DNA here is from genome assembly GCF_004136575.1 of Rothia koreensis. Taxonomy (GTDB): domain Bacteria; phylum Actinomycetota; class Actinomycetes; order Actinomycetales; family Micrococcaceae; genus Rothia; species Rothia koreensis. Next base: position 80,729 of record NZ_NOIQ01000008.1, on the reverse strand, counting down.
TCATCATGGTGCGCAACAGCCCACGACGCCGGTGGGAGGACGACACCCCGACCTCCGAAATCGCCCAGAGGCCCACCGCTTTCTCGCCAACTTCCATACGCCGGGGGAAACCCACGATCGTGGCGACCGGCTGGGACGATTCACCGGCCCATTCGGGAGCGTCCTCGGTCTCCACGAACCCGCGGTGCACGAACCCGGCGTCCTGGTACAGCCCGGCCACATAGTCCTGCACCTCAGGCGTTCCGGGCTTTTCATGGAATCCGCGTTCGACGCGGGCGTAGAAACGTCGGTACTCGTCGGTGGCTTTCCCATCGCCATCGACGATGGTCCTCAGCTCAAACGGTTTCAGGGACATGTGGTTCCTCATGATTCCTGTCTCGTAGCGGTCAGTGGGCGGCGTCGTTCCAGGAGCGGCCGTGGCCGACCTGGACTTCGAGCGGGACGCGAAGTTTGACGGCGGTGGACATCTCTTCGCGCAGGATGGCTTCGGCGGCGTCGTACTCCCCCTCGGCGACTTCCAGGATGAGTTCGTCGTGGATCTGGAGGACCATGCGGGTTTCGAGCTTCTCCTCCTGCAACCGACGATGGACGCCGAGCATCGCGATCTTGATGATGTCGGCGGCCGACCCCTGGATGGGCGCGTTCAGAGCGGCGCGTTCGGCGTTGTCGCGGACCTGCCGGTTCGAGGAGTCAAGGTCCGGAAGGTAGCGACGCCGGCCGAACATCGTCTCGGTGTAGCCGACCTTCTTCGCCTCGTCCACGACTTCCCGCAGGTAGGTGCGCACGGCACCGAAACGTTTGAAGTAGTTGCTCATCAGGCCGCGGGCTTCATCGACCGAGATGTTCAGTTGCTTGGACAGGCCGTAGCTGGACAGCCCGTAGGCGAGCCCGTAGCTCATGGCCTTGACCTTGGCGCGCATTTCGGAGGTCACGTCCTCCGGGTCCACGCCGAAGACCTGCGAGCCCACGAACCGGTGGAGGTCCTCCCCCGATTCGTAGGCCTCGATCAGGCCCTCGTCTTGGGAGAGGTGAGCCATGATCCGCATCTCGATCTGCGAGTAGTCCGCGGTCAGGAGCGTCTGGTAGCCCGGTCCGCAGACAAAGGAATTGCGGATCCGTTTTCCTTCCGACGTCCGAACAGGGATGTTCTGAAGGTTCGGGTTGATGGACGAGAGGCGGCCCGTGGCTGCCGTCGTCTGCCCGAAGGTCGTGTGCACCCGGTTGGACGCCGTCGTCGCGTCCTTGAGTCCCGTCACGAATTGCTGAAGCTTGCTGAACTCCCGGTACCGCAACAGGTAGCCCATGAAGTCGTGCCCCTTGGTCCCGGGTTCGAGCTTGGTCATGAGCTCCTGGAGGGACGAGGCGTCCGTGGTGTAGCCCGAGGAGATCTTGCGGGTCTTGGGCAGGTCCAGCGTTTCGAACAGGACGGTCTGCAACTGCTTCGGCGAGGACAGTTTCACGGCCTCTCCGACCACCTGGTCCGCGTTGCGTTGCGCGGTATCGATTTCGGCCTGGAAAGCGTCCTGGAGGGTGTCGAGCTCCTGCACGTCCATCGCGATGCCGTTGGTCTCCATCGCCAGGAGCACGTGCGTGAGGGGAACTTCGATGTCCTTGAGAATCGTGGTGGCCCATTCGTGCTCGGCCAGGCGGGCCGAGACGGCCTCGGCGACGTCGTGCATGAGCCAAGCCGAAGCCGCGAACCTGTCCAGGTCGGCCGCGGTGTTCTTCTCCCGCACCTCGTCGGATTCCTTCTTGAGGGCTGCGGCGGTCGGTTTCTTGGGCTTCGCACCGAAGTCGTACGTCGTGAATTCCGCCGCGAGTTCCTGGGGGCTGTACCCGCGCGCTCCGGGACGCAGGACGAAAGCTTCGAGGGCCAGATCGCGTCCGGTATCGGGCAGCTCGTAGCCGACCTCCCGCAGGGACCGTACGAGCTCCTTCAGGTGGGAGACCAGCAGGTCGTCGCCACGGTCCTTCAATGCGTCGGCGAGGGCACCGGACAGGTCGGAGTCGGCCTGCTCGAGACGGACCGATCCGACGGCCTCACGCGTCGCGAGAAAAACGACGTCGCCCGCCCGGTAGTCGGTCTCCAGCGTGAGGGCGACTGCGGTTCCTTTGCTTCCCAACAGGTTCTTGAGGTCGTCCGGGGTGACGATGTCGCGGCGCTCGGGAATCTCGATCTCGGGCTCAGGCTCGGTTTCGACGAGGTCCGCCCGGACCCGTTCCCGAATCCGGTTGAACTCGAGTTCGTCGAAGAGCTTGTCCATCGCTTCGAGGTCGGGTTCGTTCCGCTCCATCTGTGCGAAGCTCAGAGGCAATTCGATGTCGCGTTTGAGCTCGTTGAGACGGAAGTTGCGGCGGACGTCGTCGAGATGCGCCCGGAGGTTCTCGCCGACCTTGCCGCCGATGTCGTCCGCGTGGTCGATGACGCCTTGGAGGTCGCCGTACTGATTGATCCACTTCGCGGCCGTCTTGGGCCCGACCTTGGGAACGCCCGGCAAGTTGTCCGCGGATTCCCCGACCAGAGCGGCCACGTGGCGATACCGGTCGGGGCCGACGCCGTACTTTTCCTCGATGTCCGAGGCCGTTCTGGGCGGAATCTCGGAGATGCCCTTGGTCGGGTACAGCACGTGGGTGTTCTCCGAAATCAGCTGGAACGCGTCCCTGTCCCCCGAGACGACCACCGTGTCGGCCCCTGCCTGTTCGGCCAGCATGGATCCGGTGGCGATGATGTCGTCGGCTTCGAATCCCTCGACCGTGATCCACGGGATGTTCAGGGTTTCGAGCACCTTCTGGATGTACTCGATCTGCCCGGAGAACTCCTCCGGAGTCTCCGCACGGCCGCCCTTGTATTCGGTGTACTCCTCCGAGCGGAAGGTGGGCCCGCTCAAGTCGAAGGCCACGGCGATGTGCGTCGGCTGCAACTGGCGCACCATCGTCAGCAGCATGGACGTGAATCCGTGGATCGCGTTGGTGTGCTGACCCTCGGAGTTCGTGAAGCGGTCTGCGGGCACCGCAAAGAACGCCCGGAAGGCCATCGAGTGGCCGTCGATCAGCAGGAGTCGTTTGCGCTCCCCCGCGTTCTCGGCGGGATCGGCAGGTTCGGGGGTGTGATCGGCCACGGTGGCCTCCTCGTCGGGCGTTGTCTCGGGGGCGGAAGTCACCTACCAATCCTAATCACAGGCGGCAGGGATTGGTCCGGACCCTCGTTCCCGAGCGGGACGCCCGACCGGGATGTCACCTCAGGAAGCTCCCACGGGCCGGTTCAGGACACCTGGGAAACGATGGTCTCGGCGACCTCACGCATCGAGAGCCGACGGTCCATCGAGGTTTTCTGGATCCAACGGAATGCTTCCGGTTCCGTCAGTCCCATCTTGGTGATGAGCAGGGACTTCGCACGTTCCACGAGCTTGCGGGTCTCGAACTGCTCCTTGAGATCACTGACCTCACCTTCGAGGGCTTTGATCTGCTCGTAACGGCTGACGGCGACCTCGATCGCGGGAATCAGGTCGTTTTCCGTGAAGGGCTTGACCACGTACGCCATCGCGCCGGCTTCCGTGGCCCTGTCCACGAGTTCCTTCTGGCTGAATGCGGTCAGCAGAACCACGGGGGCGATGCGGTCCTTGGCGATGGCCTCGGCCGCGCTGATGCCGTCCATCTTCGGCATCTTGACGTCCATGAGGACGACGTCCGGGTCGTGCTCCCGCGTCAGCTCCACGGCTTCTTCGCCGTTGCCGGCCTCGGCGACGACGTCGAACCCCTGCCCCTTGAGGATCTCGACGATATCGAGACGGATCAGCGCCTCGTCCTCCGCGACGACGACGCGGCGCTTCTCGGTCTGGCCCTCTTCGACGGGTGCTGCTTCTTCGACGTCAAGCTTCTCTTGTTCAGAGGTCGGCTCGGTCACGGTGTACTCCTCTGACGTGGTGTCTTCGCCCGGTCTGGCCTTCCAGCTCGGACGTCGTTCAAGGTTGAGAGGCCAGTTTACGTCCAATCCCGCGCCGACGCGTCTCCCCTGTGTCCTGGCTCGCGTCGATCCCCTTCGTGGCGGGGATGCTGGGATTGTTCGTCTTTCCTCCGCACTCGGGCGATTTCCCGCGTGCCTCGGTCACGGGGGCGAGACGGCGTCGGGCGGCGCGAGGTGGCAGATTCGTGCAGGTCCGACCCACGAAGTGGCAATTTCGTGCATGTTGCACGGCGAAATATGCACAAATGTGCCGCCTCGCGGTGCGGCCCGGCGAGGTGGCAGGTTTGTGCACGCTCGCAGCTCGAGGTGGCAGGTTCGTCCACGCTCCCGGCTCGAGGTGGCAATTTCGGGACGATTCCCCCGCGAGGTGGCACATTTGTGCGGTTTTCGGCCCGAATTCCGCACGCCACTGCCACCTCGGCACGCCGGGCGCACGCCGTTGCCACCTCGGCACGCCGGGCGCACGCCACTGCCACCTCGCCCGAGCCGCCACCGGACCGACGACGACGTCGACGCGATGCGTCCTGCCACCACGAGGTGCCCGGAGAGCTATCGAGCCACATTGGGTGGCGCTTACCCGAATGAGAGGCGTTTTCCGCCGTTAGGCGGCGGCTCAACCGCCACCTAACGACGGAGACCGCCACCGAATCGGGGATCCACCACAGAACCTCAGCCAGAGGCCCCGCCCGAATGACCGGAAACCAGCACTCAATCGGGCGACCCCCACGCCACGCACGAGCTCCCCCCTCTTCCCGACACGACGTGGGCCCGGCGCCGTCTCGCGCGAGACGACGCCGGGCCCACGGGTTGCTCGTGGTTACGGGTTTCGGGCTACTACTCGCCGGAAACCGCGTTGGCCAACTGCTCGAGTGACTCTTCGAGCTGCTCCTGGGAGACCAGCGGCATACCGAGGTCCTGAGCGGCCTGAGGGTCCATCTTGGACCAGTCGTACGTCAGGGACACCTCGGTCTGGTCCGAGTCCTGCGACTGCAGCTCCCACGTCCACTCCCAGCCGGGAGGCTGTTCGCCGGCCGGTGCCGTCTGCCAGGCGATGAGCTTGTTCGGGTCGAAGCCGGTCACGTAATTGTCCGTCTTGTAGTCCCCGCCCATGTGCGGCCCGTTCATGTTCATCCGAAATACCTGGCCGGACTTCTGAATGCGGTCGGTCCTGTCGTCGGAGACCACGTAGCCGGACCCGTCGAACTCGTTGTGGCGTTCCGGGTTGCTCAGGAGGTCGAAGATCTTGTCGGACGGCTCGTCGATGGATCGGGTGACTGTGATCGATGTCGTCTCAGCCATATGGTTCTCCTCTGCTTTGACTGCAGCGGTTTCCGCGGCAACTTCGGTTCCCGTGGAAACCAGGACACCATCAACCCTAGTGGCCGTCCCCACAGTTGACGATCAGCCAAGAGCTGATTCCCGAGAGCTCGGAGGGCGCTGCACAGCATCGCCGCTAGACACGACACGAAGTACTTCGTGTCAGATGCCGATTCCCACGCATCTTGGCCATACACTTCGAATGTCCCTCACTTCACTTGGAGCCACCCATGTCTTCTTTTCTTGGATTCCCCCTGCCCGATTTCACTACCCGACGCGGTCGGGGCGTGCGAGTCGCGGGCGCCGGCGTCGCCCTTGTCCTCGCCCTCGCCGGCTGCGCAACCAATGCATCCTCGGATGCCGCCGCTGCGGCGTCGGACTCTGCCTCGCCGACTCACGTCACGCAGGTGTCGGATGTCGAGGGCTCCGGTTCCGACGACGCCCTCACCGCACTCGAGGCCCTGCCCGTCAAGGGGAAAGCCCCCAAGACGGGATACAAGCGCAAGAATTTCGGGCATGCTTGGGCCGATACGGACCGGAACGGGTGCGACACCCGAAACGATGTTCTGAATCGCGATCTGACCTCGGTGTCCCACAAACCCGGCACCCGCGACTGCAAAGTGACGTCGGGCGACCTCGTTGACCCCTACACCGGCAAGGACATTTCCTTCACAGCCGGCAAATCCACGAGCAGCGCGGTGCAGATCGATCACGTGGTCAGCCTCTCCAACGCCTGGCAGACGGGAGCCCAGCAGCTCTCCGATGATGAGAAGAAGGAGCTGGCGAACGACCCGCTGAACCTCCTCGCCGTGGATGGCCCGACGAACCAGGGCAAGAGCGACGGCGACGCCGCCACCTGGCTGCCTTCCAACAAGCAGTTCCGCTGTGACTACGTGTCCCGTCAGGTTGCGGTGAAGACCAACTATCGCCTGTGGGTGACCCAGGCGGAGAAGGACGCCATCGCGGGCGTTCTCGAAGGATGCCCCGGCGAGGTTTTGCCGACCGGCGACGACGCCCCGGAAGTCGGGACCACGACGGGGTCGACCCCGGAGGCTACACCGGCGCCTGAGCAACCGGCTCCGGCGGCAACCTCTTCGGCGCCCGCACCTGCACCGGCCCCTGCCGAGCCTGCGCCCGCAGAACCTGCCGCGCCCGCTCCGGCTGAACCCGCTGCACCAGCCCAGGGCGACTCCTCCTACCCGAACTGTTCCGCAGCCAAGGCCGCGGGCGCGGCGCCACTGCACGCCGGCTCCCCCGGTTACAGCAGCAAGTTGGACCGTGACGGCGACGGCGTGGCCTGCGAATAAGGCCGCTGCCTCAACGCCGTGGATGCGGCGGACGTGGGAAAACACGGTGATCTCTGTGCTTTCCCGCGTCGCACCCACCTGTCCCACCGCGACACGAAGCCCTCGTGTTGCGATGGGTTTGCAACATATTCAATTTTTCAAATAGAATTTCACAAGTTCGCCTGAATGGGAGTCGGCATGACACGCCTTCAGGCGGCAACAGTGTGCGCGTTTTTATGTTTTGCGTCACACATTGGCTTGGGTCGAGGCAATCGATAGCATCGCTTGTTACCCACGAGAATGATCGACTGGACGCTAGAAGAATTTCAACTCCTCATTGACCTGCAGAAATGCGCTCGTCCGGCCTGACGCGAAGCTGGTTGATGCAATTCCATAATCCTGAAATGTGCACATTTTCATGGCTACACTATTTTCTTGTGACGCTTGGCTTCCCAAACTAGAATCCTTGACGTCACACACCCACGGTCATTGAGGAAGCTATGGAAACGGTCAACAAAAACACGTTGTCACGTCGAACCTTGGCAAAAGGCGCCCTGTGGTCCGCCCCGGTGCTTGCCGCCTCGTCGACAGTTCCCAGTTACGCCGCATCAAAGCCAAGGCCCGCCATGGACATCGGTGGATTTATCAGCCTCACAAAAGACTGCACGTCAGGAGTCCTCAAGTTTGCCGGGTCCGGGAGATACCCACGCAGAGGCTTGTGGGTCGTAAACGCCGATGAAACTTCACAGGCCACTCACGCAAAAATTACGTACTACTTTCCGAGTGCTTATGCCGATTTGAGGTGGAAAGCTAATGCAAGCAACGGCGCCTGGTCCGTGCTTTCATTGGATAGCACAGCTCCACAACAAGAGGGATTCGTAGCCTACTCGACAACATTTGCCGGAAGCTGGCGCTACAGGGCGGATCATCGTTCTCTCATCGCTACCACCGGTCCGAGTTTCGAGGCGCATATTGATCCATCTATCTGCCAGCCGAAAATAGAAGTTTACAACCTGCGAACAGTGATCGTCGACGGGGAACAAGTCTCTGCCATGCGAGGTCCGGTAGTCGTTTAGGAAATGAACGGAAATTGGAGCGTTGAGTACGAGCAAATAAGTTCGGGCCGGGGTAACCTTCAAGGGATGTAGCCGCGCCCGACACATCCGAGCCCTTCGCATGCGGATAGTTTACAGTCGCGAAAAATTCACCATGGGAGTGAAGAGCTCCATATTTGTTTGGAGAGCGCTGTTCATTCCCCACCCAGCATCGCAGCCGCAGTTGCCATGTCTTGCTCGTCGCCGGTCGTCAAAGCGTAGAGGCCGTGGCCTATCGGGGCGGCGTCCCACAGGTGACGAGCTTGGGCTGCCATGCCGGGATAGACGGGCCCGCCGGCCTCCTCGTAAGCATCAAGCGCAGCTTCCAGCATGTCCTGACCGGCTGCACCGTATTGTGCGGCGAAGTCGCGTGCCGGGTCGTCCGCACGTGCCGTCGTCCAGTCGAGAACTCCAGTGATGACGCCGTCGGCCGACATCAGCACGTGGGCCGGGTAGATCTCCCCATGGGTCATGACGGTCTCTTCCGGCCAGCACGTGTCGTCAGAAAGCCACGCTTCCCAGGACTCAACGAATGCTGGAGACACCGAGAAACCATCACGGACCTTGCCGATGTCATCCCTCCATGCCTGACGAACTTGCTCAGGGCTCCGCGTCTCCACCCCGGCGACAGAAGCCTGGGCCGCGGTAATACCGTGCAAGCTGGCGAGCAAACGCCCCAAACGCGCCGCATAGTCCGGGCTGGCCGGATCCATATGCCAGATCGGCTCGCCCGAGGACGACAAAGTCAGCCCGGGAGAACCTGGCAAAGCCGGGTACGCGATCAAGTCCGCCCCGTGGACCCGCCAATCCGGCACGGCAATGTTCTCCTTTGCCAAAACCGGTCCGACCAATTGGAGGATGCTCGCCTCATTGGCGATTTTCTCGGCAACGTCGTCGCGCCGGGGCTGACGCAGAATCCAACGCTGGCCGTTGGCGTCGTCGGTGATGACCACACGGTAATCCAGACCGGCCTCGATGAGAGTCGCGTCTTCGGAGGACACGCTCAAGCCATGCGATCTGGCCAGGTCCAGCACTTCATCGATGATCGACATGGGTCCATGATGTCATCCATATGACGCACGGAACACAGGCCAACATCGGCAACGTTTCGGCCGGGACTATGGGGCGCACCGGCCCGACTGTTCTGACGATCCTTGATAGCCGGGCAGATCTCCCGACGTCATCCCCTCGGGGTACCCACCCGTTCCGAACCACGCCGTCGTGGCGGTGCGCGGCATTATCGAACCGAGGGCCCCAGCGAGCCGCAATCCTTTCCCGACCGCCCGCTCCCATGGAAGGACCTGCCCGCGTCAGTGATCAGCGAAACGGTGGTCATTCTGAGCGCCCCGGCCAGAATCGAACCCGACTGGATCTGGCGCCTCTCGCTACGGCATGAGTCAGCCAGCTGACCGATAACCCCTGAACGATTTGAGGCTTCTCATTTCGAAGCGCGGGTGAACGCACGGACGAACCTCCGGACTCCGCACGCGTGAATGCGATTCGCGGGTGTCATCACGATCAGATCCTGATCACTCGGAGGGAGTCATTATGCTGTACCCTGCGATGTGTACGTGATTTGTCACTGAAGATTACGAGCGAAATTTCTGTATCAAGAGGGTGACTAATGATGGAAATAGGTCTCTGGATCGGCGTCGGTACAGCCGTTGTCGCTGCCCTTGTCATAGCATGGCTGGTCTACCACGATGGCCAAAACTAGAAGATAGACGATAGAGGACAGCACGACTCCGTACCCGGCTCCTAGTAGCATCGCTTGGACGGACAAAGTTTTCGTGACCCGCACTCGATACCGGCTACCCCTTCAACGTGATATATGGATTCATTCGACTGGAACTCGTTCGGAGAACGGACTCACCCCTGGTGGTATTCAATCTGACGCGAGGTGGCACCACAATGTACGAAGACGTCAGTTGCCGATTCCCACGAATTGCGAAAACACGCATACAGCCAACAGAAGAAGATTACATCTGCGCCGTGGCTGCCGAAAGTTCATTTCGCAGTTTCTCCTCTTCGCCGCTCTCGTTCGTCGCCAAACGCAATGGTCGCAATCCGCATCTATTCAATATCGAATCCTTTAACTTGCCCCGAGCCACTTGTACCGGGTTGTTCTCGTGCCAAGCGAAACCATCGACTTCAACTACCAACACCGGCTTCTTCGTAACGACATTGATCACAACGAAATCTACCGATGAAGCACGGTGGATGAACGCCTCCTCTTGGTAGTTGAGTGCTATACCAGGGGGCTATTCCAGCTATCGAAGCACTGGATATGACAGCCACGCCATTGGCCCTTGACCCGGTGACCGTCGCCGACCTTGCCAGCAGCAGAGCTGCCATGTTCGGCATCGTGGTCACCGACATCACCGCCCCGATGAACGACGCCTATCGACTCACCCGTGCTTGGGCAGATACCTTTTGTCAGGCCGGGTTCTCGGGGCTTGCCTCCCGGTCTCGCATTCCTCCCAACCCACCGAACGGTTGCCCTGACCTGTTCGGAAGTGCCGGCGAACATCGTTCAGGCCAAACTGCATCCGGAATCGCCGAGTCACCGAAATCCTCACCGAGGACATGGGGCTCAGCCTGGACCCGCTCCCCCTCGACGTGGACCTGAATATCGACCCCGACTGACCCAACCACGGGCCACGAGCCGGCCGCACACGCTCGCTTCAAGCTCGCAAGGGCGTGATCCGCAGGTACGTTCCGCACCGCCAGACCCATTCGAGCGGTCCATAGCGGAAGTACCGGAGCCACAGCGTCGAGAAAGCGCACTGAACCACGATGATTGCGGCCCAGATCCCCAGCCCGGCCGGAGCGGAAATGTATCCGTGGGCCGTCAACGATGGAAGTATGGCCACGCAGAGCACGGTCTGGCCGAGATAGTTCGAAAACGCCATACGACCGTAAAAGCGCAGGAACGAAAGGCTCTTCCACCCAACACGTGTTCTCAGCAGGAGTATTAGCCCAGCGACGTACATGAAACCGGGAACCAGTGCCGTGCGGAAGGCTATGTCGTGCGCTTCGCTCGTCCTAGCTCCCGAAACCGTGGTCCAGATCAATATCGGCACGGACCCGATAAGGCTGAGAACGAAAAGGGAAACGACAGGGACCCGGGTATTCTTCGAGAACAGGCTATGCCCCGCCAACCAGAACCCGAGCGCCATGTGCCCAATTGTTCGTGCAAAGGACAGTAGCGGCAACACGATGGACGGAAGGTGGAAGTCGACGGCGTTCAGATCGGTCAGCAGTTGCATCACATCGGGGATCACGGCAGCTGCGATGCCAAAGACTGCGAAGACATGCCGCGGCAACAGGGCCAACGGCAAGAGCAGAAGGGCGAGGACCCCGTAGGTCATGAGCACGTCGACTCCCCCGAGCAACGAGTTGATGAGTCCCGCGGCCACCAGAATGACCATTCGCCGGATATAGACCCACGCCGAGAGCCCCTTGGCCCGTAAACGCGTCAGGAATATGTGGATTCCGACGCCGAAGAGGAACGCGAAGACGAAATGGAATTTGCCCAGCGCGACGTCGTCGACAACCTGCCATATGACGGTGTCCGACCCAGAGGGACTTCCGGTCTGGCCCGCCTGGTTCAGGAAATAGTTGATATTGATGAGCAATATGCCCGCGATGGCGATTCCGCGGATAACGTCAATCGATACGATGCGGTCCGCCGGCGACGACGGCTGCGAGCCATCCGCGCTCTTCTTGGTTCTTTGGGGCGTCTGTACGTGTGTCACGCCGGCCCACGGTAACAGAGCAGAATTCAAGAAGAATGTGAAATACCTGATGACCAGTCGTCGAAGGACTCATGCCTCACGGGATTGGCTCCAAAGGGTGTCTCCGCATCCTTCCTGGAAGGTCATTGGCCATCAGCCGCGCCGCGGAGGTGTCGGGTTTCTTGGAAGCCTGACGGGCGACCGCCGTCGAAAACTCTCGACCGAAGGTCCCCCGAGGAAACGTGTTCGTCAACTCTTCCAGAAAGGATCTGGGCAATACATCCAGGTTCGCTCCCGTCACGTCCAGACCGGTGGCCAATTCCAGAACGTAGCCCTCCGGATCCAGGTCGGGATCCACCGAGGTCCAGTTATGGCGCACGACGACGTCCAGCACGCGTTGGCGACGATCGCTGGACCACCCGGCACCGGCCGTGAGCGCTATGCCGACATGTCCTCCCGCGTGTTCATAGGACAAGGTGTCATTGTCGAATTCCTCGGAAATGCCGATATCGTGCAGCAAAGCCGAGACATAGAGCAATTCATGGTCGAGGCCCTCTATCGCATGCGCGACCGCTATACCTTCCGCGATGTACCACGAGCGCAGCACGTGATTCTTCATGGCCGGCGAATAGTATTGCCGCGAAAGCGCCAGGGCACCTCGAGCGGCCGAGGTATTGGGAGCCGTGAAATCGTCCAACCGCATGATGCGATCATATACACGCGTTGTGGATGGTTGTTGTTGAGGGGCGGAAATCTGTTGCGCCCAGGCTTGGTATTTGAGCCTCGGCAGTTCACCGGCGACGCATACGGCGGATCGGCGTGGCCTTCTCCGGGAAGGACGCACCGATCCGCCTGCGATAAGGCTCCTCCTGCCTCAGAGGATTCCGAGGTTGTGCAGGAGATCCAAGATCGCCTGGATGATCTTAGAGCCACTTTGAATGATTCCGTGGATGTCCACGCTCCGCCCTTTCTGACTACGTATGGGTCGACTGCGAGCCGATTTTATACTCGCAAGTACAGAATAGCCTAGTCAGGCCGGGTCCACAACGAAGGCTGCATCCAAGCAACCGGTCAACTTCGAATGCAGCGGGACGACTCTGGCGTGGGCCGTGTCCGTCGGCGGGCTGGCGGACACCTACGGCTACGTACAAGCGCTCCTGGCCCTCCAGCGGAGCTCGCGGAATCAGGATTTGTCCTCCGAGCGGTACATTGACTATCGGAACTGACCTCTATGGACGTCGCTCAACATGTTTCTTGTCCTGATGGAGTCGTTCAAGTCTCCCTTGACAGCCTCAACGTTGGGTGGCCAAGTCACCTTCTCCGGGCTCCGACTCAGCGCCCGAACTTTCTGCCCTTTTCGGAAAGTTGATTGACAACTTCCGAGCCAATATTTCCCGTATCACCGATGACCAATATCATTTCGGCCTCCCGACCTCGGCCCTTGATGAATTCGATCATGAAAATATGGTGAGCAAGTCGTGCCAAGCTAGCACCTCCACTCACCACAGGAGGATCCGACCGTCGGCCCGGTATTCAAGCGAGTGCCAGACAGGCGGCGTAGCAACGATCGGCCACCGCAACTGCGAGTAATTCGGTCTGGACGCACACGCAGGCCTGCAGGCCGTCGTCGCCCTCGCGAACGATGTAATATCCGGTGCTGTCGCTGAGCTGACTGCCTTCGGCGTCGTAGAAGAGCCGCCTCACGTGGACAAAGCTGATCGCCCCCGTAAGGTCTTGTACGTTCAGGCGTTCGTGCCCGACGCTTCGGGGACTGTAACGAAACACCTGCTCTGGACCGGCCTCTGGTGTATCCCGGGCACGGCGACACCCTCGTGGTGACCAAGCCGGATCGACTCGGTCGTTTGGCGGGAAACCACAAGCAGGTCGCTAATGATTTGCAGGACCAAGGTGTGGGGCTGTTGGCCCTGTGTCAGGGGATTGATACCACCACTGCTGGTTCCCGGTCGTTCTTCCACATGCTGGTGGCCATTGCGGAATTCGAGCGCAACCTGATTGTGGGGCCGGCTCGTGACGGGTTGGCAGCTACCCGTGCGCGTGCCTGGAAGGGGGACCGGAGGATTGATTTCCTCCCCCATAGGGGAAAGTGACCGTGAATTATTGGGCGGACCGTCGAGTCAGGAGTGTCCCTGCGGCGCAGCCGACGGCGAGGCCGAAGAACAACCACGTGAGCCAGATGTGTCCCGATGAGGCTCGGTCGAACAGGCCAGGAAGGAGGAGAAGGAAGATCCCGCTTGAGACGGCCAAGCCGATGATGAACCCGGCCAGGGTCTGTTTTTTGGACATCGTGTTTCCTCTCTAGTTGAAGCAGCTGGCGACAGCGGTTACCGAGGCGCCTCCTACGGTCGCATACCCGCCGATGCATGCGACACAGACCGGAATGGTCACGCCGGTTTCTCCGGCAGCGCAAGCCCCGGCGCACGCGCCGACAATGAGGTATCCAACCGTGCCGGAGACTCCCAGTACTGAGGCCACGCAAGCGACTTTGTCCCCAGTGCTCTTGTAAGTGGTAGCTCCATCTGAGGAACTTTGGGTGTCTTCCTGGCTGATTTGCTGGTTCGTTTTGTACTGGACGTCGGTATCTTTGCTCTCACTCATCTGACCGTTGGCATACTTGTCCAGATGAAATGTGCCGGATGGTCCCTGTGAGTAGAGCGTTTCACTGTAGTTGAGTGAATTGCCATCTTTGTCGAAGAGGGCAGTGAAGTTGCTCGTCGTTGTGTAGTCGCCATTGGTCGGCACCGAGACGGATGTAAACGTCTGGTCGCCGGAAGTTACTTTGTACACTTTCGCCCTGTTGAAGTCCAAAGACGATGACCCTGCGTGGCTGGTGTAAGTCCCGTCATTGATACCTGCTGCCACCTTGTCGGTCAGGTTCTTGGATTCGTTACCACTGAGCAGGTTCATGTCTGTCGATCCCTGCTGGGCGGAGGACGTGTTCGCTACGGCTCCGATGAGCTGATCGTCAATGATCATTCCCGGAGTCGCCCACAAGCTCGCCCCAGCCCGTGAGCCGAAAGAAGACAGGCTCAGGGCTTCGGCCGGGAGCTACGACCGTCCCCCTGGCCCCGACGAAGCATCGTGGCCAGTACGGCGTCCTAGTGGGCCACCGTCATGATGGCGCCCATGAAGACGACGCCGCCGAGGGTGGCCCCCAGCGTCCCCCACGCGGGGTGGTCGGCGTGGGCTTCGGGCAGGATGTGGCTCGTGGCGATGTGGAGCAGGAACCCGGCGAAATAGGCGAGGTACAAAGCGATGGCCGACGGGCTGAGATGCAGCGCCGAGCCAACCACGGCGCCGACGATCGGAGCCAGTGCGTCGAGGACCAGCACGACGACGGCGCGCCGCCGGCCGTTGCCGAACATGGCCGTGAGCGTGAAGGTGTTGAACCCGTCGGCGAAGTCGTGGGCCAGGACGGCGATCCCGACTGTGAGGGCCAGCCCCGCTCCTGCCGTCAGGCTGACGCCGAGGCTGAGCCCGTCCATGAAGCTGTGGGCAACCAGCGCGCCGCCCGCGAGCAACCCCAAGGGTTTCAAAGAGTGGCTGTGCCGGGCGTAATGCTCCTCATTGGCGCTGTGCATTTCGAGGGATTTCTCCACCACGTGAATGGTCATGAATCCGGCGAGAAAGAGCACCATGACCCATGGGATTCCGAAAAGCTCTTGGGTGTTCCCCTCGAAGGCTTCCGGCAGGAGATCGAAGGCCACGACGCCCAGGATCACGCCTCCTGCGGCGCCCAGGACCAGGTGCTTCCTGTCCTGGACCCGTATGGCGACCAGCCCGCCAATGAGAGTTGCTGCGGCTGCGCTGGCGCCCAGCAAGAGTGCGATCGCCATTCCTGTCCTCCATTCGCGACTCGACCCATGCAACACCTTCCTCCACACGGTGAGCAACTCGGCGCCCCATTTTTCTCGACGAGCATGATCTGCCGAACTCGGTTTGTCCCTGACAACCTTCGGGGAAACGTCGACGCTTTTTCCACGCTTTCCCCAGCAACGTTGGATTGAATTCGATATGCAGGACGCAGCGTCCCCCGCGCTCTCCGCTCCTCCGCTTTCCTTTCTTCTCACCGCAAGGATCCCCTATGTCCTACGGCCACCAGAACAGCCAGCACGAATTCCCGACCGAGAGCCTCCCAGTGGCTCCCCCGCCCGCGCGACGTCCGTGGTACGCCAGAAAAGGCTTCAGGATCGCGGCCGCAACCACAGCGATCACGGTCACGGCCGCGACGATTGCCGGCATCGGCGTCGTCCATCACCTCTCCAACAACGTCCGGTCGACCGCCGTGGATGGGCTGAATTCCTCACCGGATATGGACGGTCCGTTGAACATCCTGGTCGTGGGCTCGGATGAGAGAGACGGATCGATCGAGGCGGGAGACGCCGAAGGCCGCCGCAGCGACTCGATGATGGTGGTCCATCTCAATGCGGCCCACGACAAGGCCACGGGTGTTCAGATCCCTCGTGACACGATGGTCACCCCGCCCAAGGGGTCCGCGGAGTACTCGTCGAACCCCAACCAGCCCATACAGATCAATTCTCTGCTCGAAGAAGGAGATTCCCAGTTGGTCGCGGCAGTCAGCGACCTGACGGGCATGAAACTCGACCACTACGTCGACGTCAGTTTCGGAGGATTCATGTCGATCGTCGATTCCCTCGGTGGCATCGACATGTGCCTGCCGGAGGCGATCAACGACCCCGATGCCAATCTCAAGGTGCAGGCCGGCTGCCATACCCTGCATGGGAAGGACGCCCTGGCCATGGCCCGTACTCGGCACGCCATCGGGGACGGGAGCGACCTTGCCCGCATCGGGCATCAGCAAAGCGTCATGAAAGCGATTCTGAAAAAGGCCGACAAGGATTCTGTCCTGAGCGATCCGCTGAAAATGTTCGACATCTTGGACAAGGCGTCCTCCGCGATAACCGTCGACGACGGTCTCAAGAATCCTTCCGACCTGACGGCGCTCCTCCGTGCTTTCGCGACCGTGGAACGCGACCACGTCGACTTCGAGCAGTTGCCCGTCGTCCCCTATCCGTGGGATACCAACAGGGTCGAGCTGTCCGACGAAGGCGCTGCACTGCTGAAAACCCTTCAGCACAGCTGACCGACAACAGACTGCGCGCGGCGGAGTCACTCCGCGCGTCCCTCCCCGACCGCCCCTCCCAGATCATCCCTCCCAGGCCGTCCGCCCGCGCACTATCACGGTGCGCGGGCTTCCGCGCGCATTGTGATCGTACGGTCAGCGAAAAAGTATCTCGCCTTGTGCGGCAGTGCGACAGGGCATAGAACTGTGATCAGGCCTACATCCAAGGAGGGGCAATGATTCCCAGAATGGCGAGCGTGACGATCGCGCTCATCGTGCCAGGGGTCCTTCTGATCACGGGGATTCTGCTTCTCGGCAGTTCACCCGCGAAGTTCCTCGGAATACCCGCGGTCCTGGCATTCATGTTTGCGATGTTTCCGTTCATGAGCCTGGCCATGTGGATCAGTTGGCGGCTCTTCGACAAGGACGCCGACTACCAGCTCGACGACGTGGACGAGCAGACCGGAGAGATGCATTCATGACCATTGCGATGTTTGTCCTGGTCCTGCTGGTCGCCGTCGGTCTCGGCCTGTATTCACGAGTCGGCGCCGGCTCCTCGACCTCGGACTTCATGGTCGGCGGTCGAAGCTTCGGCTCCATCGTCATCTTCATCATGGTCGTGGGCGAGGTCTATTCGATCGGCACGATCATCGGATTTCCCGGGGGCGTCTACGCAGACGGTGTGATGTACTCCGTCTGGTTCATGGGATACATCCTGTTGGGGTATCCCATCGGCTATTTCCTCCTCCCCCTGCTGTGGAAGGCCGGCCGCAAATACGATGCGGTCAACCTGCCGGATATTTTGCGGGGTCACTTCAACTCCCGGACTCTGGAACTGACGGCCGCCGTGCTCGGCGTCGTGTTCATGGTCCCCTGGGCCCAATTGCAATTGACCGGCCTCGAAGTGGCCCTCAGCGGCCTCGGTCTGGGGCTGAGTCCCCTGGTGACGGTCCTGATCGGCGTCGGCATATCCCTGGTGTTCGTGCTGCTGTCCGGAATCAGGGCACCGGCCTACGTGAGTTTCCTGAAAGACTTCGCGCTGGTTTTCGTGATCGTCCTGGTCGCCGTCTTCGTCCTGAGCAAGGGGCCGAACGTCGCGACCATCGTCGCCGAAGCCGACCTGGGGTCCTCCCACAGCACGATCCCCGCCGGGCCGCCCATGATCAATACGATCTCGACGCTGCTGTTCCAGACTCTGGGCTTCTATATGTTCCCCTTCGTGGTCCAAGCCGTGGTCAGCGGAAAATCACCCGTGGGAATCAGGCGCAGTCAGATCGCCATGCCGCTGTACATGCTCATGTACCCGTTCCTGCTGTTGACCTCATTCTTCGCGATCTCCGCGGCCCCCGGGCTGAGCGGGGCGGACACCAACCTGGCTTTCATCGAGGTCGCCCGCCAGTTGCTGCCCGACTGGCTGCTGGGCCTGGTCGCCGGCGGCGCCGCGTTGTGCGCGATCGTCGTACTTGCGGCATCAGCGCTTGTCATCGGCACGCTGGTATCGAGGAACATCGTCCCCCACGTCAGTGAGGCCAGGCAGAAGCCACTTACTCAGGCGGTCATCTTCGTGTATCTGGCCATCTCCATCGTGCTGACCCTCGCCGCTCCCTCGATCATGGGAACGCTGATCAACACCTCCTACTACGGAATCACCCAGTTCATTGTCCCCGTGGCGCTCATGATTTTCCCGGCCCGGGTCAGGCCGAGTGTTATCGCGCTCGGGCTCGCGGTCGGCTCGGTCGCGTCGATCGGTTTCTACGTCTCGGGTGCCACATTCAGCGGGGTCAATATCGGAGTTCCCGCGCTGGCCGCCAACCTGCTGGTGATCCTCATCGGCAGGTTCGTGGCCCCGGCCCCCAAAGCTCTCCGGTCCATCGCACTGCGGGGAGGTACCAGCTCCCCGGATACGCGCACGACAAGCAAAAAAGTGAGGTCCTCCTGAATGCCAGCCACCACGTTCTTCAACGGAACCATCCGCACCGATGCCTGGAGCGAGCCGGTCGAGGCCTTGGCGGTGGACCAGGGCCGCGTGCTGTCGGCCGGTACTCTTGACGAGGCCCGGGCGGCCACCGGGTCCGGAGCCAGGCAGGTGGACCTCGACGGCGCCGTCGTCGTCCCCGGTCTCGTCGAGTCCCATGTCCACCCCATTTTCTTCGGCCTGACCCAGAACTGGACCGACTGCCGCAGCACGGGTGAATACTCCATCGCGGATATCCAAGATGCCCTCCGTTCCGACCTGGCGTCCGTGTCGGACGGGCAGTGGTTGCGGGGATGGGGGTACGACAACACGCTGCTCACGGAAGGACGTCACCCGACCCGGGATGACCTGGACGCCGTGAGCGTGGACGTGCCCGTGGTCATCTCGCACATTTCGGCCCACTTCGTCGTGGCCAATTCGAAGGCCCTCGACCTGGCCGGCATTCACGAGGACCGTCCGGACCCGGCGAACGGCCACTTCATCCGTGATGAATCCGGAAGACTGACCGGTCTGATGTGGGAAATGGGGGCCGTGCACGCGGCGCTGGACGCGATGCCACAGCCCTCGGAATCCGACATAGAACAGGCGGCACGAGACGCGGCCGACGTCGCCGTCCGACGCGGTATGACCTCGATCCACGACCTCGCCGTCGGAATCATGGCAGGGGACGACGAACTCCGGACATGGCGGTCGCTGGCCGCCCAGGGCAATATCCCGTTGAGGGTCACCGGATATATCAGGGCAGACCTCGCCCAGGACTACTTGAACGATTCACCCGACCTCTTCGCACAGCCCGCATCCGGAAACTACCGGGTCGCGGGCGCCAAGTTCTGGTCCGACGGCTCAATTCAGGGTCTCTCCGGTGCGCTCAAAGAACCGTATTCCTGCCTCGACACCGAATGCGGCGAGCTTCTCTATTCCCCCGAAGAGCTCGTGGATATTCTGCGGCACATCGACGACGCCGGGGGCCAATGCGCCGTCCATGCCAACGGCGACCTCGCCATTTCGACGGTGGCCCGCGCATTCGCAGCATTGCGCGAGGCGTCGGGGCAGCAAGACCCCAGGCACCGGCTCGAACATCTTCAAATGGCGTCGGTCGAAGACATTTCTTCCCTGGTCGAATCCGATTCCGTTGCATCAATTTTTGCGAATCATATCTATTACTGGGGAGACCGTCATCGGGACCAATTCATCGGCGCCGATCGGGCCTCCAGAATCGACCCGACGCGGGATGCGCAGAAGGGCGGGCTGCACTTCGGAATGCATTCCGACTGCCCGATCACGCCCATGGATGCCTTGTCGACGTTCCACACCGCGGTCACGCGACGGACCAGTGGCGGTTCCACCTTGGGCGAGGACCAGCGGATCGACCAGCGGGCGGCGTTGCATGCCTTGACCTCGGACAGCGCCTACTTGACCCACGACGAGGACCACCTGGGGACGCTCAGGGCCGGCATGGACGCCGACCTCACCGTGCTCGATCGCGACATCGTGGGATCCGCTGCCGAAGACACTGGAGACGTTTCGGCGCTGGCCACGGTGGTCGGAGGGGAATTCGTGTACAACGACGGCGGATTCTGAGGGGCCGCCGACTACGCCCGGCAAGACCCGGTCAGGTGCGAACGGCCGGATACACCACACGGAAGCGTTCGCAGACCACCGGCATGTCCTCGCGAAAACCTCGGTCGTGGCTGGCGAACCGTTCGAAGAAATCGCGGTGCACGTCTCGCCAGAATGCCAGCGTGCGGTCCCCCTCTCCCTCTGCGAAGGCGTGGTCTTCGCCGACCAGTCCGAACGGCACGACGTCGACCCGGGTGGTTCTCAGCACCGCGCGGGCTGTGCCCGAACCGTCCAGGACGACGTCGTATTGGCCCACTCGCGGGAGGGATTCCTGGTCGGCCTCGTAGTCCCAGAGGGAGCTCGACGTACCCGTCTTGGTTCCCTCGAGCACCAGACGGAGCAGTTCATCAGCTTGCTCAGCGGTGGCGCCGAAGGCCCATACGTGTTCCCGACCCGGCAGCTCCTTCGGCAGGCCCGGAACCGTTCGCCGGACGTCCTCCCAGAACGGCGCGAGCTGGGGGTCACGTGGTTCCTTGGGCATGCTCATAGTGTAGCCGGACGCACGTGAAGAGCGATCGGCGTCACAATGGACCAGCCGTGGTCTCCTCCCACGTATAGTCGAATCACCGTCTAGAACCACGGGAGAACCACACATCATGTCACCTCGAACGAGTGTGATCATGCCTGCCTTCAACACGGCGGGCACGATCGAACGCGCCATCAAGAGTGTCACGGGCCAAACGGACCCGGACTTCGAACTGCTGATCGTCAATGACGCATCACCCGATGACCTCAAATTGGTAGTCGCCGAATACCTCGGGGAGCATCCGGACCCCCGAATCCGCTACCTGGAGAATCAACAGCATCTCGGTCTGGCGGAGACCCGGAACCACGGGCTCCGGGAGGCGGAGGGGCAATGGATTGCTTTTCTCGACTCGGACGACCAGTACACGCCGACGTTCCTGGAAACCATGCACAACGCGGTGACGCCGACGAGCGATGTGATCGTGTGCGCGCATTGCCTGCACCACGAATCGGGCGAGACCACGTATCGACGCCGGGGTGAACCGGGGACCTGCACCGGCCACGATGCGATGTTGCAGGTGCTGCGGGACGAAATGACTCCCTACGCCTGGGACAAGATCTATCGGGCAAGCCGCATTCGCGGGGTGACGTTTCCTCCGATCGGCAATATCAAGGACGAAGCGTTCACGGTCCCGGCCTTCAAGCGGGCACGCAGGGTGAAGGTTTTGCGCGATGCCCTGCACTGGTACTCGGTCGACGAATCGCCCGTCACATCATCAGCCTGTCCTCCCTTGGAGGACTGCTGGCGCCATGTCGAGCACCTCAAGATGACGACGAATGCACACCTGGGAACCGAGACGGAGAAGAACGCCCTCGCGGTCGCGTGGGTTCTGTGCTTCTTGAACGCCGCACAAACCGCCCTCAGGCTGCGGCCGGAGAACCTGCGCGGCTATGTGAAGGGTTGCCAGGAGGCCATGCGGTTGCCCCTGGTACTGAGGACGCTCAAGACGGCCCCGTTCTTCGGTGCCGCGGGCCTTCTCCTGCGCCTGTCCCCCTCCGCCTATCGCACGCTGTACGGCTCCTACGTCCAGCGGTCCCGGCGGGCCTGAATATGGCAGGCTCGGCGAGCCGCGCGCCGTGAAACTCACCCGATCCATATCGTGACCGGCAGACAAAGAAAAACGAGCCTTGCGCAGTACGTTGTGTACCGTGCAAGGCTCGCTTTTTACCTGCTGGTGCCCAAGGTGGGACTCGAACCCACACTCCGTGAAGAACCGCATTTTGAGTGCCCCAGATAGGGGTTTAGGGGTGTCTACTACCGTCTAAACCCCTTGAAAAACCAGGGTTTTTACTTACAGCTGTTCACTCGCGTTCAGGCCTCGTGACTAACTCGTGACTAACGATTAGTCACGCCCGGCGCCCCTCATGCGGTGCCAAAAACCATCCCTACTCGCCCGGCTGGCCACCACATGTAGCCCGATACACCAAGTCCTCAAGACACCACCCCGGCACCTCCCACCCAATTCGAACCGCTGGACAACGTAACAACCCCACCCAGATAGTTCCCAGGCAACTACGGGGATAAACTCAAAAAGACACCCGCACCACAGGAGAAGCAACATGAAGATCGACTGGACTGGCAAGCAACGCCGCGAACGAAACGCTGCCGCCGGCGCCCCCGACGGACCCAAGAGGAAGCGTGGATGCCTTGGCTGCCTCGGCATCATCGTCGTAATCATCGTCATCGCCGCTATCGCCTCCGCCGTCGGCGGTGGCAGCAACAATGACGACGAGAAAAAGTCGGGCGACAAAGCGTCATCGTCCTCATCGTCGGAAGCTCCCAAGGAACGGGTGGAGTCCGAGCTCCCGCCAACTGAGGAACCCAAGTCAGAAAAGCCAGCTCCCGATGACCCCGAGGCGGCCATGAAAAAGCAGGTGAACAAGGCGCTCAAGTCCTCGGGCGCGAAAGAAGCCAAATTCAGCACGTATGAGCCTTCAGACGACAGCGTATGGATCAAGTTCCAGATCCGGGATGCTCTTTCTAAGAAGGGTATGGTGAAGGGCGCCCAGCGTGACACCGCCGCGATCCTCGACGCGATTCGTGAGGCCGGTGTTCCGGGTTCGAAGATTCTCATCGAAGGCGACGTTAACGATGCGATGGCGTTCAACCTCGCATACAGCCCGGACACGATTAACTCCCAAAATTGGAGTAGTCTCGAACCGGCCAAGGTGTGGGACCTCCGCGACAGCGGTGGAATCATGCCCGAGTTCACCAATTAGATACGCAAAAGGACCCCCACTCACCAATGGCGGTGAGTGGGGGTCTCTTCGTGCCTAGCTACACAGGAGTCCACAGCTTTCGGACAAACTAGACGTATACAGCATATAGGCCCTGCTTGTCTGGGGCAGGACCGTGAAAGGCCCCCGGCGACAAAGGTAAAAACCGGGGGCCAAACCGTGCCCCACGACTGATACACACCCACAGACAGGTGACATGGGACACGGCCACCAGTATAGTCGTCCGTCAACATCAATCCCCGCACGCAAAAAGGACCCCCACTCACCGGCACAGGCGAGTGGGGGTCTCTATGCGTCTCCGCTGCGAACAGCTAGCACAAAGGTTTCGGAGACGTGTGTGCAGTCTAGTCGGTGGGGTCGCCCAGAGTCATTTTCAGGTAACCCCACCTATCTAACCTAGTTGGCCACTGACAGAGGATCGGCTAGACCGTCCCCACCTTAGCCAAAGAATCAAGGTCAGGGTAGTCGCCGTCCGACGTGCCGGCAGGTGCCGCGACCGCCTGGACGCCTACGCCCGGTTCAGTAGCTACAGGTGCCCCAGTGGGCCGGTGCCGCTCAACGTCGCCAGTAGCGGCGTGAGCGCCCGTGTAACCGCCCGTGCTGGTCTTATTAGCCACGGCCTCGGCCACTTCATCGGCGGACGGCACAACCGCCGTAGGAGCCTTCGCAGCAACCTTGTCCGCGATGTCCTCGCTAGCCTGAGCCAGGTACGGCGCAAGAGTCTCCGCCTTAGACGGCGACAAATACCCGCCCGCCAAAGCGCAGACCGCTGAGAGCACGATAGTCAATGGCGCAAGCAGCTCGACCTGCGCCGACTCAGGGAAAAAGTACAGGACGATAGCGGCCAAAGCGCCACCAACCACGGAACCGCCCGTAGCCGAAAGGGTAGTGGTACCCACAGTCTTTTTAGCCTCCATACTACTTGCCCTCCTTCGACGCCTTAACCTCGGCAGTCAGGTCGGCCACCTGCTTCTGGGTGAACAGAACATCAGCCTTCAATCGCCCGAAGTTCTGGGCGTTATACTGCGCTTCCGTGACCAAAGTGGTCTGTCCGCCCACGGGCTGACCATTCACGGTCCCTTCACGGTTGAACTTCTCGTTGTGGATAACGTTGTGGATACACTGACGGATGAACCCATCGTTCTGATGGAGTACATCGTTGACGACCTCCGCGAGGTCCTGCCTACTAGCCATATCGAACCAATCCTTACTGATAGTCTGTGTTTCAACCTGCGCCGGAGCCGGTGATTCGCCCCCGGAATAACGGAAAATGTGACACGGCGGGGAACCATTAGCCGACCAAATATAATCGTGATTGTTCAGGGTGATACCGTTGTAGCCGAAATTACAATGCAGGATATTGTCAGAGTCAACGAAAATCCCCGTATGGCCCGCCGCGCCTGCTGAGCTTCCAGGGTCACCCCAGATAAAGATGTCGCCCCGCTGGGTAGGGATGCCCTCCGCCGTAGCCTGAACCTCCTGGAAACCCCACGAAGGCAAATCCGAAAACATGGACTCGGTATTCCCAACCGTGCCGGACGTGTTAGCCCCAGCGTCCATCAGCGCATAATAGACGGAACTGGAGCAGTCGTAAGACCCCGGCCCGTTACGGTAATCCATCGAATACGTGACAGCCCCAGCCCTATCCTGAAACCAACCGATAGCCGCTTCCATGTTGGTCATCGCACCAATGCTCCTTCCAAAAAATATGTTGAGCACCCTAATGACGCTCGAAAATCTCTTCAAGCTCAGACGGGCGCTCATGCGGTTTACCCGTCAACCCCGTAATACGGTTCTCCAACGTGCGCGCATAATCAACAACTTTACGCATCCGAACCCACAGGTCATCCACCTTATTTTTCAGTGAAAAAATCTCCTGCTTCTGGGCATCACGGTCACGCCGCAACTCATCGACCTGCGCCTCCAATGATTCGCTAATCTTCCGCTGTTGCTCGACACGCTCCCCCATATATTTAAGGTCATCACGCAACAACTGGTCAGGATCAGTTTTCTTCGGCTTCAACCCCAACCAGGCGACAATGATTGCGACAACACCGGGAATGAGGTAAGGGGCGTATTCGCTCATTCATCCCGCCTCACAATCTTATGCGCCTCCGTAATATCGGACGCTCGTCTGTCGTCAATGTGCCGCATCAGGTAGAACGCCCCGAGCGCGTTAATCCCGTTGCCCCCGTACAGGGCCGCCGACATCCAGGCCCGCGTGTAACGGTCGCCCTCCTGAGTAGGCCAGGCCCCCATGTAGCCCGCCGCCCACGTCAGCATAAGGAACGCGAACCACAAAGTAGCGAGGCCGCCCTTGCCCCGGATCATCCCGACCAGAGCAAGGACAGCGCCCACGCCCCATAGGGCGACGTACAACCACATGGCCGACCCGTTATCAGTCAAAAACATCGGGCCGGACGACTCATAAGGACCACCAAAATACGGCGTATACGCGATAACCTGCGCCAGACTGACAACGAAAACGCCAAGAAGAAGGATACGTTGACCAAGATTTCTCATCAGGCCCACCCCCTCCACTAGACGATGTACGCCGTTGTAATGATGCGCTGATACTCAGCCGCACCCGAAACATAACCGCCCGTATTATCCACCGACAGGGTGACGATAGCCTCGACACCAGGCGGGCAATAGAACGAATGCGCCAAAGACATTCCCGTGGCGTTGGTTGTCGAGTTGGTGGAAAGCGACTTATTTGCCTGAGTGTTCCCCGTCAGCTGGAGGTTGAAATAACCGCCGTTAGACGACGACCTGCCAAACACGGTGCCGGTCGTGACGATCTGGCGCGGGTAAGGGCGCAACCCCGCCGACCTCGTAGCGATAGTAGCCCCCGGCCCCTTATCGCCGCCACCAAACGTAGGCCAAACATAAGTTTCCGGCCCCTCCGGCGGGACAGGCAAACCAAGCTCCGCAAGAATACGAGCCGCAAAATACCTATGCGTGAACGCGGTAACATGGTTACCATCGGTCGCATAAGCCCACCAATGATTTGCCCCCGGCATACCCATAGCGTACGAATCGTCCGACAGGTCCAGGTAATACGCCCTCGGGTGCTCTTCCGCGACCTTCCGCAAACGTTCGTTGTACTGCCACCATTTAATAGGCGGGTTATTTCCGTCTTTCCCGTTCTGCGTCTGGTAGGTCAAAAGAATATGGCGGGTATCCGGGGAAACCTTGTCGATCTCCGCGAGCTTATTCCGCATATCCCGCTCGTAATCGTCCAGGCCCCACTGATTACCGTAGTTATTCGAGCCGACAGCGTGGAACATCAGCTGCGGCTTAATAGACCCGATAGCGGCCACCTTATCGGCAGGCAGATAATCCGAGGACGTGGTGCCGCCCTTGGAGAACTGCCAACCCTGGATGCCCGTTGCCGGTTTCTTATCGGTGTTGTTGACGTTCCAATTCAAGGTACGCGGCGTCAACACAGCGTTAACACGTTCAGCCCAAGCCCTACCGTTATAATCGTTCGAGCCAATACCCGCCGAACCGTAGCCCTCAGCGGTCGAGGAACCGGCATACACAATACCGACACCCTCATTCAGCTGTTTCTGGATCAGGTTGGACACGTACGCACGAAGCTCAGCCTGATTAATGTACTCAAGCGCCTTAACCCGGTTCTTCACGGTCGAAAGGTCACCAGCACCACCGGCGAGTTCGTCAAACCGCGCTTCAAGGGCCGTACGAGCCTTAACCTCACTGCCCAGCGAAGCCGTCAAATTGGACACGTCAGACGTACGTTTAGTGACCTCAGACGACAAGGACGCATTCAGGTTATCGTCAGCTTTTTTGCGTGCCTCAGCCTCAGCCTCAACAAGGATAGTCGGGTCAGCCGGTTTAGGAACCTTGACCTTGCTCGTGGTGCCGTCCGTGTAGGTGATAGTTAGCGTCCCCTCGTCCGTGCCTTCTCCCGCCTCAATGGAGACGATGCCGCGCCCGTCAGCTCCCTTAATCGTCTCGGGAAGCTGAACAAAATAATCGGTGCCGTCACCCAACTTGAAAACAATGCCGCCACGTTCAGCCGTGATTTTGACAATGCCCTTAGACGGGGTCAGCGCATCAGGGACGCTCTGAACCAGGTCTTCAAGCCGGTACGACTGTGCCGCCCACATGCGCACAGTCCACGGCTTCACCGAAACACGCTTGCCCTCAAACGTCAGATCAGGCGCTACAGTCCACTCCCACTGAACTTCATCCTTTTCAGCCGGGCACAGCAAGACAAGCGCGTTAGACCCGTCACGGGTAATCTCACCCGCCGGGTCCAACACGCCTTCGACCCGTCCAGGGAAGCGGATGGACTGCGAAGCCTTGTCCGACAACCTAGTAAACCTCGGGGTAAACACAACCTTGCCGCGCATCGGCTCATCAGATGCCGCCGTGGAATCCCTCGATGCCGCCAAAAAACGGCCCGACAACTGGCTAAAATCAGCCATCAGCCTCAACCCCCATATTCCCGGTATACGCACCCTCAGTAGCCTTCTGAGCCTGCAAAAGCGACTCAATGGTGAGGAGCGTATTCTTAGTCTGTTTCATCTTGTCCGCCGCCGCTTTCTCAGCGGCCTGCGCTTTCGCGTACTCTTCACTCAAACGCGCTGTACGGTCCACGCACTCCGTATGGGTTTTTTCGTCAGCTGCCAGAGTGGTTCGCAGAGACGCCAAAACTGTTTCGTAATTCATCCAAATACCCCTTTAGGATGCCGTGTTCGGGTCCATCGGCGCGAACCACGTAAAATCAAAAGTGAACGAAAAACCCTGGGTGATATTCAGAGAAGCCCCACCCATCGGTTTAATCTGCACTTGCCCATTCGTGGCCAGTTGAACCTGGATAGGTTGATCGCGGTAAACGCCGAGACCGAACAGGCGATATGGCGGGTACCATTCCGGCCCCATGATTGTTCCCACTACCGACCATTCGCGGATCGTGTAAGACTCCGCTGCACGTTGCACAGTAGCGTTCGCTTTGCACTCCCACCCGTCCGAGGTCGGCTGAACCAACATGCCGCCGCTGCCCGAGGTGAAAGACCAGCCAGGCATACCCCACAAGGCGATACGCTGGCCGCCAATAGGTGACCACACGTTCCAGGAGGCCCTAAACTCCTTGTTCTCGCGCCACACAATAGCCCGAGTACCCCACAACAACCGGTTAGGGTCAGGCAGGTCTACCTCACGGTCAACCTGGATCGTCGGAGTGATCTTCTGGTTCCGCATCGTCAGTTTCGCGTCCGTGAGAAGCTGATTCGGCTTCCGCACGATCTCCGCGATATGCAAGTAGTACTTCCCGCTGGTGAAGTCCAGATTCGTCCAAACCCCCAACTTCACAGGGGTTTCAGAGTTCGCCGGGTTGTACTGCAAAGCAATGTAGTACGTCGTCTCCGCCGTGACCGCAGGAACTTTCAGGGTGATCGGGGCATCCATCTTGTGGTAAAAACCTCGCAAGATTGCGTGGTTGAACCCCTTCAACGAGTCTGTCTCAACAGTCACGCTGTCGCCCGTGTTTGACAGTGTCACCCGGTACGGGTTGCCGCCTTCATCCAGGACACCGTCACCAATACCCAGCGTGACGGACTTCCACTGGTCATCCGTCAACGGTTTTTCAATAACGGGGAATGACTGCTCAGTCATTAGTTTGTCTCCATCCCTCTTTGCCTCTTGTCGAGGTCACGCACACGCCTAACCCAAGCCGGAGAATCGTTGTCCTGATCCTGGGTTTTACCAATAGTCAATTTCGTATTGCGGCCCTTGTCGTCCCAGGAAATCTCCGCCAGCTGGATCTGATCCGTATAATCGGCACCACCAAGGCGGGCAGTAACGATGTCGCCGATCAGATAATCGCGCCCAAACACCTTCGAGGTGCCGTTCTCATTCGGGCGTTCATTCGCCGTCAATGTGACAGCGGCAGACCCGGCCATGAGCTTAGTCTCTTTGGCCCCGGCCTTATCGAGGGCCGCCCGGTCCTCCGCGTCCGTCTGGTCCTTGAACGTCTCGGCCCGCCAACCCCACGTGTCCTCGGACGGGATCCTGTACTCGCCCAACAAGCGTTCTTTCAAGTCCCCCTTGCCGCCAAGGATGAACGCTGTCGTCTCCGGGGCCGTCAAGGATACCGTCCAGTCGCCCAACGTCCCGGTCTCTTGCCGGAAGACCATCGACCGGGTGCGATCCGTGACCGCCTCAACAGTGAAATGCAGCTTCCGGTCCTGCCCATACCTGCAAACCATTCTCACTTTGCCCAGGTCGCCCAACGTCGCCGCCTCATCAAGAACCGGCTTCAAACGGGACTTGACCTCGACACGGCCACCCGTGTCAGCCTCATCAACAACCAGCCCAAACCAGCGCCGCTCAGCCCGAGCGTTAGGCCCGAGGTTCCGCAGAACCATCGACCCGATCACCCGGCCCGCCGACCCGGAATCGGTATAATAATCGGCCACGTTTTGCTGGTCCGCCGCCCGATCAGGCGATGGGAACGTGATCCGTTGCGCCAAAGCCACAAGATCATCCACGCCGGAAAGGTTCAGGTTGAGAATCCCCTTCGACGTCATCGACCGTTCAATGGTGGTAATAAGGACCGAATACGCGCCAGCATCATGGTCCCGGATGAACAGGCGGCACCCCGGAACAATCCGAGATGCCGCCCTACCCTCACCCACAATCTGAGCCGTAAACGTCCCCTTAGCGTTGAGCTTCTGCACCACCGTGCAATTCACCCAATCCAAACGGCCACGAGGCACCAGGTCAGGCCCAATCAGCGTCATCTCCATAGAACCCCCTAGTAGCCCGTCAGGTATTGCGGCTTGTACGTCAGCTCCAACAACGACTTTTCATTGGCCCCGGTAAACGAGACTGTGACGGTGTTCGCCCCAGGGCTGAGCTGGAAGAAGTCGGAATCCAACGAAACCCGGTCCCACAACTGGCCGTCATGGTTCTCGGAGTCGTAAACATCCCCGGCAGCCGTATCGAACGTGATCCGGCGACCTGCCTCAATGTCACCCGTAAAATGAATCTTCTTCTCCCCGGCCTGAATCTTTAAATCAGTGCCAGGCCCGGTCACCGTGAACACCGGGTAGACCGGTTTGTCGCCCTTGACCTGGATCTCAAAGCGGCCAGCAATAGACGACGAATACAGGATCACCGGGAAGAACGGGGACGTCTCCGACAAGAACGGTTTCTTCCCCGGATCGAGCTGGAACAGCCTCGAAACCGGATCAGCGGACCAGAACGCGGACGGGGCTTTCAGGGTCACCCCGAAATGCTGGTAACAACCCCGGAAGTCCTCGCCATAGTCGCCGTCCAAACCATCGGAATAGACAGCATCAACCCACCGGATCTCGCTGTTTCGAGTCCGTGACTGGACACTGACCCTGACCGGCCCCTTGCCCGGGTCCAGGAGCGAGAACAATGCGTCACGGCGCTTGTCCACCTGCTCATACGAATCCCCGTAGACGAAGATCGGGAAGAACAGCTCCCGCTCAGTCAAGCGAGTGTGCCGAAGGAGGGCACCATGCCCCGATGGAATCGAACTGAACTCGTGTTCCACCGGGGCAATACCCAGACCCGTGACGCCCCGCTTGAGTAGGTACCCATCATCAGTGACGGAAAAGCCGAGACGAAGAGACTCCCCGCCTCGGCTGATCGTCACTGTGGGATCGAACTTAGGCATACAGGGTCTCCCTCTTCTTCTGCTCCTTCATGACTTCCCGTCCGACTTCCTCAGCCGAGTAGCCATGAATACCGCCGTTGATGACCATGCCCTGGCCCTTCGATGCACTGTTTTCCGCGATCGTGAACATCGCACGCCACTGCTCGGACGTGAGCACGTAGTCAGGCTTGTCGCGCTGGTGGTCGATGAACTGGACGCCCTTCTCGAGCTTCCCGCCACCGTCGAACAGCTTCGCCGGTTGCACGAGGCCACCACCGGAATATCCGTGCCCGTGACCGATAGCCCCGAGCATTCCTGACACGCCGTATCTCGCCTTCGCGTAACGCATACCGGCCACCAAGGACGCCAACGGGTTAAAACGGTCATTCGGCAAGGACGGGTCACGGTACGCGGCGAACGTCGCACCGATCACCTGCACAAGACCCTTAGCAATATCGCCGGACGCGTTGTTGACGTCTCCGATGTTGCCCTGGACCGCGTTCGGGTTACCGCCCGACTCAGTAGCAATCTGCCTAATCCACGCATTCACGTAATCATTAGACGTAGGCAGGCCGACACGTTTAAGCGCCTCAATGACCGTTGAACGCCACTGCTCAGCCGGCTTAGACGACTCACCGCCGCTATCGTTAGAGCCGCCGCCCCCGAACAGCTGGCTCAGCCAATCAATGATCCCATCAACGCTGGTTTGGCCTACACCAATACCGTCCTCGACGAAATCATTACCCTTAAACTTGCCACGTGCCAGGTCGCGCCCCTTGTTGAACACGCTATCCACAATCTTGCGGACAGCCTCAACAATCCAGGACGACCCGCCACCGCCGCCGCCAGGGTTCTCGTAGGTCTTAACGCCCTTGCCAGGCTCACCCCACAACTCCCGTAGCGCCTGATAGTCGCCCGAGTGCGGCCAGTCACCACCGGTCATCATGTGGTCCATGACCGAGCTGGAATCGCCGTTAGCAACGTGGTCCAGACCGAGCGCGTGGCCCATCTCGTGGACCAGAACGCCACGGACACGGTGAGCGGGAACAGCTGAGGAAACCTGAATCTGGTTCCCCGAGTAGAACCCCCAACCGCCCGAGTTGCCATTGATGAAGCTCGACACACCAGGGCCGCCGTTACCCATCTTCACATCAAGAGCAGAACGACCCATCCAGGCTCGCGCCGCCGACTCGGTATCAACACCACTAATGTTAGTGGCCTTGAAAACCATTTTGCCGGCCTTAGACGCCTCCGCCTGCATCGACCCCCACACGTTAGTGCCGGGACCGTGAGGCGGCACTGTACCCGCAGCAATACCGTTACCGCCCTTAGCGTACGCATTCTTGGGCGAATTGGGCAGGTCGCCCGTCGAGTTAATCGCATCCAGGTAACCGGGATAGCGTTGCTCGAACTTCTTACGCGAGGACTTCTTGATGACGTACTCGTCAGCGTGAACAATACCAGCCGGATCGTATTTACCGCCCGGACCAGTATAACCGCCCGTCGCCCAACCCTTAGGTTTAAGCTCGTCAATATCCTTACCGCCCCAAGCCTTCTTGACGGTGTTGTAGGCACCAACGAACGGATTAACGACCTCATCAACAACGAACTTAATTGGCTTCTTCACAGCATCACGGAGCTTATCCCACGCGTCGCGGATAAGATTAGCCGTGTTATCCCAAGCCTGGACAAGGTTGTTTTGGATGAAATTCATCATCGGGTTAAAGATACTATCCCGCAACCAAGTCCAGGTTGAACCGATAATACTACCGATCCAATCCCAGATCATTTTGATTTTAGTGCCAAGCCACTGAAAAGCTGGAATCAGGATATTATCAATAAACCATTTGATCGCGTCCCACGCGGGACGGATCATGACGTTCCAGGCCCACTGGATCGCGGCCACGATCCCATTCCACACCGCGACAATCACCGACCGGAGCCAGTTGAACACCGGTACGAGGATCGTGTTGATGAACGCGTTGATCGCGTTCCAGATCGGAAGGATGATCGTATTCCACGCCCATTGGATGACCGCGACGATCCCGTTCCACACAGCGGAAACTACAGCGCGGAGCCAATTGAACACCGGAACCAGAATCCCGTTGATGAACGCGTTGATCGCGTTCCACAACGGCAGAATCATCACGTTCCACGCCCAGGAAATCACCGCAACGATCCCGTTCCACACGGCAGATACCACGCCCCGGAGCCAATTGAAAACTGGAACGAGGATCGCGTTGATGAACCAGTTGATCGCATCCCAGGCCGGCTTGATGATCGAGTTCCACGCCCAAGTAATGACCGCAGCAATACCATTCCAGGCCGGGACAATGACGGACTGCCACAGCCACACGAACACCGGGCCGAGGACGTTCTGGATGATCCAGCCCAGGACCGTGAAGACGCCCTTGATGATCTCCCAGGCCGCCAGGATCACGAGGCCGATCCCCTGGAACACCGGGACGACTACGAAGTCCAGCAACCACTGGAACACAGGTCCAACAACGTTCTGGAGGATCTCGACGATGAAACCGAAGACCGGCTTGATGATGTTCTCCCACGCCCACGAGATCGCAGTACTAATCGCATCCCAGGCCGGTTTGATCGCGTTCTCCCACAACCAACTGAACACAGGCCCAACCACGTCGCGGACGAAGTTGCTGATGTCTGTAAAGATCGGCTTAAGGACGTTCTCCCACGCCCACTGTGCGATCTGAACGATCGCGTTCCACGCGGGGACAATGATCGACTGCCACAACCACGTGAAGACAGGACCCACGAAGTCCGTAATCATCCAGGCTATGGCCGTGAAGATCGGCTTCAAGATGCTGTCCCACGCCCACTGAGCGGCAGTGACGATCCCGTTCCACGCAGGGACGATCACGTTCTGCCACAACCAATTGAAGCCACGCCCAATCGCTTCAAGGCCAGTTTGGATAGCCGGCCACGCCGTGCCGGTCCACCACCCGACGAATACTGCTACGACGTCTTTGATGCCCTTGAACGCTGCATCAACAGCATCGTGGAACCAGCCGACCTTGTTGTACATCTGAATGAAACCAACGACCAGACCAGCGATAGCAGCAATAGCGACGCCAATCCATATCAGGATTCCGCCCGTCAGTACGTTGAAAATACCCACTGCCGCGTTGACGGCCATGATGCCGACAGCCATACCACCGAATGCAACGGCAGCCGCCGTAATCGCGACCGCGAGGACAATAGCTACGCCCTTGAATATCTCGGCAGACTTGGAACCAGAGTTCAGCCATTCGGCGAACTGTTTGATCGCAGGGGTAATAGTGTCCTTGAGGACGCCGGTAATAGCGTCCACGGCTTGAGTCATCGGGCCGACGAATGGCTTAATCAGCTCTGCCCCGAATGATGCGAAGGCGGTCTTCAAGATGCCGATTTTCGCGGGAAGGGTTTGGCCCATTTCCTTCGCCAAGTCGCCCGTGTTCTCGTTCACGGCCTTGACGAAATCCTCGTAGGAAATCTTGCCCTCAGAGCCGAGCTTCTTAACCTCATCGGTGGTCTTGCCCATCGACTTAGCAAGATAGCTATACACCGGAACGCCGCGCTGCATCAGCTGTAGAGCGTCGCCCGCGTAGAGCTGCCCAGATGCCTTGATCTGGGTCATGATTGTGCCAATATCGGTAGCCGACGCCCCGGATGCCGCCGCGAGGTTCGTCAACGCCTTCGTGGACGCGTCCAGCTCAGGGCCGAGCTTCACGCCCGACTGCATCAGCAGCGAGGCGTTCTTGGACGCATCCGACAGGGACACACTCGTGCCCGTAACAGCCTTATTGAGGCTGTCCATCAGCCCGGCCGTCTGCTTTGACGACAGGCCCAAATTCTTAAAGACGATGTCGGACTTCTGCAAGTCCATCAACCGGTTGAACCCGGAGGACAGGACAGCGCCAGCACCACCGAGACCAACAAGGCCACCGATCATAGCTGGCAGGCCCTTCATCTTCGCCATGATGCCATTTGTCATGGATTGACCGGCCTCAGCGCCGACCCGGCCAGCGATACCCGACAAACTGCTAAGGCTCCGAGAAACACCACTCGAGATAGCGGAACCGGCCTTAGAGAAACCACTAGTCAGGGCACTAGCCCCATTGGCCGCCGCACTACGGGCCGCGCCCACAGTGGCCCGGAAACCACCCGACAAAGCGTTACCGACCGTCGAAGCGGCACGGCCCGCGCCCGACGTGAAAGCGGCGAAATTCTCCGCCGCCGAACGGGAAGCAACCGTTTTGATCCCCGTGAAACCGCGAGACAGGCCACTACGCACAGCCTCGCCCGTGGACGACGCCGCACCCGTAAACGACGACACCATGCCGCCAGCCGTGGAAGCGATACTCGACCTCGCATTAGCCAGGCCGTTACGGAATCCACCCCACACGTTCGAGAACGCCGTAGACACGGCAGACCCGGCAGTCTTCGCCCCGGTCACGACCTGATTGAACGCGCCCGAGAAGTTCCCGGTAAAAACGTTCTTCAAGAACGACCCGACACCGGCGAACGTGGACTTCACCGCACCAGCGGCAACACTGGCCGCCGACTGGACACCACTAAACGCGGTAGATGCGGCAGACTTCGCCCCGCTGAACGCCGACCCGATCTTCTGGCCGATACCCGAGAACGCGGCACGGACCGCTCCCCCGGACTTCGTCGACGCCGTAGACAACTCGTCGAGAGCGGACTTCGACGCCTGGACCTCTTTCGCATACCCAGAAATCTGAGTAACCGCGTCCCGCGAGACCTGGGTGTACTTCTCCCGCGCTTTAATGAGGCGATTCTCAGCCGCGAGAATCTGAGAGTTCTTCGCGTTGCCCTTTTCCTTGACCTCGTTGAGCTTCGCCTCAGCGATCTCAACACCACGGGCCGCCGCTGACCGTCGACGGGATCCCCGTTCCGTGGCAGCAGCCAGCTTCTCTTCACCGGAAGTCAGCCGTTTCTGCAAGTCCTCGACAGTCGAGGTTGACGCAGCGTTCAAGCCCTTCTGGATGGACTTGCCCATTTTCTGCCCGGTGGTGGAGGCTTGAGACTCCGCTTGACCGAACATCTGCCCGATCTGCTTGCCCATCTGCTTCGTGGACACGTTCAGCGTCACGTAAGCGCTGGCAAGCTCCATCTTGGCGACCATTCTCAAACCTCCACTTAGGCATAAAAAAAGGACCGTCACGCTTTCGCGAAACGGCCCTCCAACCACTTCAAGTACTCGTCGGTGTCAGTGCCCTTATCCGGGGTGATCTTCCGTTGAGTGTTCTTCTTGTCCCACGGACGTTTCGCCGGTTTAGGGCGCATGCCCTTGCCACCGGCGCGCTGCCAGTTAGCCATGGCCGTGAGCTCCACCAGGGTCACCTGTTCGTTGTACCCCGGCACGTACCAGTGCCAGTCCTTCGGGTTCCGCGCCCGATGCAACGGCCCATCCATCGGCTCGGTCTCGACGGCGGAAATCATCTCGTCCCACCAGTCGCATTCCTCATCGGCCCTCGGCCACCGCAACCCGAACTCCATCAGTCGAGCCACTACAGCCGAGGGGTATTGGTCATACTCGGAGATCAGTCCGAAGATTTTGGGGCGTTAGCCAACTGCCCCTGTGTCCAATCAGTGATGAACTGTTCCAGCTCGCCCTCAATGTCGAGGGAATCGATCGCCTCGAGATAATCCGGGTCCACCTGAGCATCCTCGAGCCACTGGATCAGTTTGGAAACGTCCCCGTCCTGGATACGACGCATCACGCCCAGCGGAGGTGCGAACTTCGGAAGAACGAACTCGCCCTCGAAGTTCTCGTTGGTGAACTTCACCATCTCGTACCGCTTCGCGGCCTTGCGGACTACCTTCTTTTTGGCCTCAGCCATAACGACTCCTTAAAAGCAAAAAGCGACCCCTTGGATAAGTTCACCCATTGGTTGGGTCCGGCCCGTGCGCGGGGAGTCGCTGTCCACGCACGGGCCGGGATCTAGATACGGGTTTAGGATTTTGCCTTGCCCTCGAGGGCGGTCACACGAGCAACCAGGGCCTCCCACTGTTCTTTAGTGGGGAACCCGTCAGCGCCTTTAGCGCCGGTATCGCCCTTAGGGCCGGCATCGCCCTTGTCACCCTTCGGACCAGCCGCACCAGCTGCACCGGCATCACCCTTCGGGCCAGGGTCACCCTTCGGGCCGGCGTCGCCCTTGGGACCAGCCGGAACAGACGCGATACCATCCTCAATATGACTCAGGCGAGCCGCCGTGATAGGCGTGCCGCCCTCCTTGCCGTCCTTCCAGGACTGCTTAACATAAGCCATCATTTACCTCCATTACTCGGAAACGAATTAGCGCCGGGAAACGTGCTGTTCCCCGGCGTCAGCCTTCCCCCGACACATCACCGCTCGCCTCGAACGAAGTCCCGTCGGTCTTCTCGATGTACTCGTAGAAGCAAACACCGGTCTCGGGATCGACAAGCGCCTCGATAGTGACCTCGAAGCTATCCGCCTCAGCATCAACCAGAGTCCGGTCGCCCGAAACAGTCAGCTGCCCCTTCGGGATATAGAAACGACGGGCAGTATTCGTGCCGGGGTCCTTCGTCTCCACGGTGAACACCTGTTCAGGCGACAGGTCCGACGAGTGAGTGACGGTAATCTTCCCGCCCGAAACGTCGACGTTGTCATCGCCCAGAACAGCGCGCAGCGTCTTCGGGTTAGCCGTCGAGTAAAGGACCGCACCGAAGGTCGCCGAGAACTCCGACCGGACCTTACGAGCCTTGACGCCGCCCCACACGAAGATGTCCTCGTCGGAGGAATCGGTAGTCAGGGTCACCCCGTCTGACGAGACCAGACCCAAAAGGTCCTGCGTCTCAGGGAGCTTGCTCGTAGCATCCTCGGGGATGACAGAACCGATAGGCCCGCAGGTGATGCCGCCACCAACGTTCGACGGCTTGTTGACAATCACATCGGTGAAATCTTTATCAGCCAATTTGTGATCCTTTCCAGCCCGAAATTGGGCATAAAAAAGACCCCCACAACATGTGAGGGTCAGAGAAAATACTTATGTAGTTAGACAGACAGCGAATGCCCACGGAACGACAGGTTCACCGTCCACACATACGCCGGGATACGCCGATCAGCCTCCGGGGAGAACGTCGGTCGCGACAGCGCGCCACGGTAATAGACACCACCGGAACGGTACGGCCAGTCACGGATCAGGGCATCTACCAAAGTGGCCGTGTCAGCGGCTAACCCACGATCCCCCGACCTGACTTCGAACGTCAGCCGGGTATCGGAAAGCTGGTAAGCGTACTCACCTGCACCGCCGCCATCCTGGACAATGACAATGAGCTCGTCCGGGTCGTAATCCTTCCCATCCGGCTCACCGCCCTCCACGCGGCGCACATACGGCCTCAGATACCGGACAGCCGCCACAACAGGATCATCGAAAGCACTAACCACGGCCCGCATCCAATCCCCGAATCAGCGAATTACGCTTCCGGTTATCAGCCTTCGCCTTCCCCGTCGCCATGACCGACACGGCCCCACGAGGCCGCTCCAAAGTCAGGTCCGTGACCATGTACCCCATAGCCTCGCCCCCAGCGGACGCGGCCACACGTTGGGCACGGTTCATCAAGTCCTGCTTGATAGCCGGCGACTGCCTCAACTGGCGGAAGCCTTCTAGGTTCCACTTGATTCTCGGCTTACCCATCCGGCCTCCTAATCTCGATGATCTGCCCGAACATGCGCCGCGAAAATCGGCCCCACCAGACGCCACCGACACCCTCGGCCTCGTACTCGACACCGTCCACCAGGAACTTGTCCCGAGCGTCGTAATCGATGGGTTTATCGAGCACCAGTTGTGCGTCGAAGACGACTCGAGTAGTCAACCCATCACGAGGTTCCTCGCTCCGTGTCGGCGCGAAGCCCGCCGAGATAGGCACAGGTGCCGCCCACGAGTCTCGAGGCTTGTCGTAATCGTCCCTAGCGCCCTCGATGTATCTTTTCCACTGAACAACCGGGTAAGGCATTCACGCCTCCCACAATGGTTCGTCCAGCGTGAGGTCAGCACCACAGGAGCAATAGGTAGCCCCAAAAGCGAGCGAGCACCACAGCCGATGACTAGGGCACCAGCCCACGTCACCAGCTGGGATACTTAACGCTTTGGGTCGACCACCACCGCCGAGAGCCTTCAACTCTTGTTTAGTCAGGTAATAGTCCCCGTTAGGGTTAGACGCCGTCCACGACGCCGAAAACGGCCCCGCAGTCTCCGACATCTGCGACATGCCAACCTGACCGGCAGCAGAAGCCTGCATCGCCCTACGCACCACAGCACACACCACACGTCGACGTGTGCCCGCCGAAACCTCAACAGCAGACGGGCACACATCAAGAATGAACTGCGACGCATCCTCTAGATGGACCTCAGCGTACGACTCGCCCCCAGCCGGGAAATCCGGCCATCGGGCTTTCAACTCATCCACGGTCGCGAAAGGTATATCCACCATTCAGGACACCTCCCGCCTAGTTCGTGCCGGGATACAAATCACCGGGGAAAACATCAGCTCCCGGCGTCGTCATTTTCCCGGCGCAGCCGCCTTCTCCGCGACAAGAGCGAACTTCTCCTGGAAGACATACCAGCCGTAAACGATCTCCAAACGCAGCGCAATCTGGTTATGGCGCTTCAGGTCGCCCTGGCCGTCCGGGTCACCGTAACGGATCAGCTCGAGCGGAAGATTCCGCTGAATACCCCACCGAATACCGTTCTGGAAGTCACCGAGAATACCGCGAATACCAGTATCCTTCTTCGCCTCGGGCTGACCGGAAACCGTGTCGCCCTGAACAGTGTTGATCCCCAGGAAAGAGCTAATCCCCGTACCAAGACCCAGCTGCGGGTAGCGCTGATTACCCGACGGAGAACCATCAGCGTTCTTAGTCTGAAGCTCAGCAAGGTCCCACGTCAGACGCGGATCAATCGCAAAGCCGTTAACCGACACGGGCCGTTCGCGCTTAATCAGCTTGCCCGCCGCTTCGCGGATAACCTGATCGGCGTCCTTGCTACCCAGCTCAGCCTTCCCAGTGGTGCCACCGACATAATTATCCCAACCGGAAATGACCTCACCCGAAAGCGGGTTGATCCGGTGGTAAGCACCCAGGTCAAGGGCACGCGACAGGGCAGTAGAACCGGCCCCGCCAAGCTCCGAGAGGATATGAAGCTGATAATCCTCATCAGCCCACTGGACTTCCTCGTTGAACCGCATAGTGACCTGAGCCTTGCGAGGCTTGGCCTTCACGGAGGTGAAGCCGCCAGTGGTCGAGGACTTCGCCGCGCCCTCTTCCACGAACTCGGCCTTCGGGAAATCGTTGAAAATCATGTACTCGACTTCGCCGAACTTCTGGGCCTCCTGGCCCGAAAGCTGAGCGAGAGTCGAAGTCGTCTGCGCATCCTTAATCATGCCGTCCGCGATCTCGCGGGGCATCAGGATCTTAGACTCGTTAGTGCTGAAAACAGCCATAAGAAATCGTCCTTAGTCTTTATTGCCGAACAAGTTCTGAACGGCTTCACGTTTCGGGTCAGCCACTTTGACTTGACCCGTCTTGCCCTGCGCGCCCACCACCGGGCCACGCGGGAGGGAAGAAGCGAAAGCCTTCAAAGACTCCGCATGAGCTTCCATCTCTTCACGGGTCTCGCCACGGATCAGTTCCACTGGGACACCCGCGCTCGTAGCGACCTCACGCGCCCACCCAGCACGTTCCTCACGGGCCTGGAACTCGCTGACCTTTCCGGCCAGTTCCTCCTTCTCCGCCCGCAACCGCTCCAACTCGTCAGCAGCGGTCTTGTTCTCCTTGGCGCGGGACTCCCACTTGCGAGCCTCCGCTTTCCAATCAGTGCCCTCGGACTCGCCCTCAGCGTGCGCCTCCGAATCCTCGGACACCTCCGGTTCCTGAGCCTCCACCGATGCCTGGGCCTCAACCTGCTCCGGGACGTCCTGGGTAGCTTCGTCAGCCATTACTTACCTCCATGCCGTGCGGCAATAAAAAAGGACCCCCGTGCGGGAGTCCCAAACTTTCAATAGATTCGCAGGAGGCTACGCCGCCGCTTTCCGCATCAGCGCCGCCATCCTGTTTGTCAGTTCCTTAGACGAGACACGATCGTCGTTCTCGTCCACCCGGTAACTGTCCGTATGCCTGCTCTTGTCCCGGTCCATCCACACGTCCGTCTCCATCCGGACCCTGGACAGGATCTCATCTCGAGCATCGGCATAAGCCTTAAAATACTTTTCAGCCTGAGCGCCCAAGTCGACCTCGTTGCCCTCAGCAACCGCCACAGCCGAACACCGGCAATTGTCGTGGAACGTCTGGCCCAACTTCTGTGACCCGCGAGGACGGGTTTCCTTCGCTCCGCCCCGCCTCCGGTACTCGACGGACTGGCCACGGCCAACAACTCGTGTAGCCGACTCCCACGACGTATACGACCCGCCGCGAGACGCCAACATCGCACAAAACGCGCAACACCCCGGTGCCGGGACACGCTGATACCGCATGCCGCCCTGGACCGCCGCGTTCTCGACCATCGTGTCCGAAGCCGCCTCCGTCAACCGCCGAGTGAACCCACCCGACAACAACCCGAAAAGGACATCATTCGCGGACCGCTCCGCAAGGGTCTTCCCCGACGTCGACCAGCCGGCAAGGGCCTGCCACGACGCTCTGCTCACAGGGTCCAACTCAACCGGCGAGACCGGTTTGCGCACCCCCTGCATCTGCTGCAACTCGGAAAAGAACTCCGCCGTGACCTTCGACGCCGCCACCTCGTAGCGCTGACCCAGATCAGGCAACAACTCCGA
This sequence comes from Rothia koreensis, assembly GCF_004136575.1. Lineage (GTDB taxonomy): Bacteria > Actinomycetota > Actinomycetes > Actinomycetales > Micrococcaceae > Rothia > Rothia koreensis. Next base: position 39,394 of record NZ_NOIQ01000008.1, on the reverse strand, counting down.
CAACGCCTCGTACTGCTCAGCCACCGGCAACCCGGTCAACGACGCCGCCAGGCGGTCCAAGTCAGAAACAGCAGCAGAACGCACCTGCCCCAGAAGGGCCGAATAGCCCGCGACAGCGTCATACGGAATCATCAGGCGTCACCGCCTCAGCCTCGCCCCCAACGGGCGGCGAACCGGACTCAGTGGCCTCAGCGGCCCGCTGAGACTGCCCAGCGGACTTCTCTGTCAGCTTCGACATCAGATCAGAAACCGCCGACTTCCGGTTATCAGCCTGAATCCGGGCAACCTCCCCCGAATCAAACAACCGCTCCAGAAGCACCGGGTAATTACTGATCGTCGGCATCATCGACGCGAGCTTCTGCACCGCATCAGCCTCAGCCGAGAGAGACCTAAACTCAGGATCAGCAAAAGCCACCGAAGCACGCCACATATCCGCCGGAGGCTGAGTAGTCCCATCACGAACCATCACCGCCAGCGAGGCAATATCCTTTGCCGCATAAGACAACGCCCCGCGATTCTGCAAACGGACATCGATCAGAAGATCATGCTCAGCTGCCCTAATCGCCTCAGCCGACGCGGGCTGATCGTGAATCACACCCAAGCTCGACGGCGGCAAACCAGTCTCACCCGCAAAAGCCATCGCAACCGTGCGCATCATGTCCGAATGCGGAACCATCGTCGCCTGCTGCAACTGCGTCAACGACGGCGCATCCCCGTCCTCATCCTTCGACAACGCAAGCACACGATCCATAGCCAACCGGAACTTATCATCCCGAGAAATACCACGATCACCGAACGCCTCAGAATCAACACCGAGAATCGCCAACTGAGGCGACGAATAAAACTCCGCGTTACCCTCCATGCGAGCCATAGTCCGCACCGCAATATCGTTCAAGACCATCACCGAATTAGTCAGCCGCGACCGACCCATCGGCGAAGTCATCTGAGGATCATTCGTCACCGGCACACACAACACACGCCCAGTCGGATTAGGCACAGACTCAGCCGACCACGACCCACCATCAAGCGAACAAGTCACGATCTCGTCAGGCAACCAGATCACAAACTCAGTCGGCTTGCCCTCCAAATCCGTATCCGTGATCGTCAACGCAGACCGCAAACGCCGATTCCGAGCATCCCACAACCCCGTAGCAGCCTCAGCGGAATACCCAATGATCTGCACCGGAGCCTCACCATCACGACCACGAGCGACAGTCACAAAAGAACAACCATGCTTATAAGCCGAATGGACAGCCTGCCCAAACTCCAACTCAAAACGGTTAGCGTCCAAAACCTCACCCAGCTCAAACGGATCATCCGAACCAGGCAACCGCAAACCATCAAACTGGGACCGCATCGCCGGTTTCTTCACCGCCTGAGACGCCCACCCCAACACATACCGTGTCTTGGACATCTTCGGCGGCAAAGCAATACCAATATCCTTAAACGCCTGCTCCGTATCGCAATACAGAGTGCGCTTATAATTCTTCTCCCACCTGGACCGCCAAGAATGAAGCAGATCCTTCATCTCACCGGCCACAGCCTCCGACAACCCCGAGACCCTCAGCCCCGAGATATCGTCCAGCGACCAATTCACAAAATCACCTGCTTCCTCCCCGGCTTACGCTTCGTAGTCCGCGCACCCCAAAACGCCAACGTCACAGCATCAACCAGACCAACCGAACCGCCCTCAGAACGAGCGGCCCAACCAAAACCACCCAAATTCCCAATCGGGCGGCGCTTCACATCTCTAATCTCATCGTTCAACGCGCCCTGACCACCATGAGCCAACGTGCCCTCAGTGATCGCCTGATCGAACATCGTGTGCGCCGCAATCGCCTCGTCAGCCTGCGGGACAACGATCACGCGTTTCCCCACACCTTCCTGCCGCAAGGCATCAACCAAAAAACCAACACCAGACCGCCCATCAACAACAATCTGCGCGACCTCAGACTTACGCTCAACCAAAAAATCCACGAGCCACTGTGTGCCCTCGCCCATCTGACGAGAAGCGATACCCTCCACGAAAGGAGAACCCTCCACCGGCTTCACACACGCGCCCAAAGCAACATGAGAACCATCAGCCGCGAACTTCACACCGAACACCCGGACACCATCGTCCGGGGCATCGGCCTTAAGCTCCTGCCACTGCGTGAAATTGAAAGCAGCAGAACCATTCGAGTGTTCGTTCCACACACCAAGACGCTCACGAGCGAACATCTCCGGCGACATCGACCCGAACTCATCCTCGACGGTCGAAAAGTTCAAGCGGATACCCAACGATGGGTTATTGGCAAACCAGTTCGCCCGATCAGAAGTATCAACACCGACCTCAGCCGACCACTCACACCACGCAACACGGGGAGCCTCCTGATGGCCCGCCTCACGCAACCGGGTAAACACCGTCCCATCAGTCCCCGGCCCCGGAGGCGTACCAAGAAGAATCTGCAACGGGTCACCAGAAGGAGCTGACGAAATCGTAGGCAACAACGCCGCCTGCGCCTCATCCCCATACTCCTGCGCCTCATCACAAATCAGCACATCAGCCGTGAACCCACGACCAGACGACTTCGACCGTGCAATGAACTCAACCGAACCGCCCTCGCACTTGCACCCATCGTTACCAAGATCCCGACACCCCGGAGCGTGGAGGAAAATCGCTTCCTGCCCGTTCGTCTTACGCGGGGTGCCCTTCACCATCTCCCGAAGCTCGGGAAACTCGCGATCATTCTCGAAAAACGACAAGATCCGCAAAAACCCTTTGCGCGCAGTCTTCACCTCATGCGCCGTATGCAAGATCCGCAACCCCAGAATGGTCATGAAATACAGCTCGACCATTTCAACCAGACCATTTTTCCCGTTCTGACGAGGAACGGCGATACCCCACCGGCCAGCGGCCCACCGATCAGACCCATCCCGACCCATCCACGCCTCGAGAACATTCCGCTGCCACGGATCAGGCATCAAACCATAATGAGACGCCAACTCCGCGCAATCCTCAGCCTCAGACCAATCAGCCACCGGAGACAAACACACACGCGGCACCTGAGTACCCTGAACCGCAAGCATCAAGCCCCCTTACGAGCCGCCAACCGCTGAGCACGCTTAGCACCAATATCCGTCACGCCCGTACCCTTCGGCGGGCCAGCAGACTTCTCCGCCTCAGCCTCCAACTCCGCCACCTGCTGCAACACCTCCATGTGCCGCGACGACAACGAAGCCAAATCACGATTCGACTCACAATCATCAATCTGCCGACCCAACTTGTCCCGCAGAGCCTTCAACCCATCCAGACGCGACTTCCGCGAACCAGTGAAAACAAGCATCGAACGCTCCGCCATAACCGCCTCCTTCAAGAAACAAACCGTGCGGCCCTCACCCGCACCTCGTCATCAGAAAAAACACCATTCCCACGAATCGTGTTGCACACCGCATGAACCATCCGAAGGTTCGCTTCCGAATGATCCGGCAACAACATCGAAGACTGAGGGACAATATGATCCAACGACGGAGCCAACCGATCGTAGGGGTCATAATCCCGCGAGATCAGACCACCGCAGATCTGACAAACCCACCCATCACGCTCATAAACAGCACGACGAACACGATGCGGAATGTCATACCCATAACGCGCCTGCGGCCAATAACCATGAGTCTCCTTGAACTTCCGCCGGGATACCGAAGCCGGACCAATACCATGTTTAGCCTTGACCTGCTGCGCATAATCGCGCATGGAATCAGACTTCGCCTCACGACAGCCATCACAACGGCAGCCGTACTTGTACATCGATATTGAACCGTGACTCACGAAGCCATTCCGTGCATGAGTCCGCGTATACCCAGAAGGTTCTACGCCTCGGCACGGGTTGCATACAGACTTGGGGTTCAGATTTCCCTGCATGGCTTTCCCGCATACCGAGCACCGGTTCTTCCGCTTGCTCGGCTTCCCCTTGTCCTTGCAAGACGACGAGCAATACTTATTGCTATTGGTCCGACGTTCGAACTTCTCACCACAAACGGGGCATGCGATAATAGGCACGTTGAACTCCTTCTCAGTTCAGCCGAGGCCCCGGACGGTTACCGCCGTCGCGGGGCATTTTTGATATAAAAAATCCCCACCCTCAACCCGCAAGAACATGCGGGGAGAGTAGGGAAAACTAATTAGGCCCTGTGGTCCTGAAAAGCCCGGGGGGACAGCTCAATGCCCGGGAGGGGCGTTATCCACAGGGTGGGACCCCCTACCCCCTGGGGTGTGGATAACTTTGGGGCCTGGGTGGGGTCGTTTGGTGGGCGTGTTTTCTGCCCGTCCCCGGATGGTGTTGTTTGGGGTTACCAGTTGAACGACGTTTTGGGGGTCTTCGGTTGGAACGTTTTCATGGCTTGGTTGCGGCGTTGTTTGGCGTTGCCGTGTTTGCCGCCGAGTCGTCGGTTGCAGGTGCGACAGATGACTCTGGTGTTGTTGATGTCGTCGAGGCCGCCTTGAGCGTGAGGGATGATGTGGTCGACTTCGGGTGAGTTCGGTAGTCCTTGGTGTTCGTAGTCGAGCCATGTGCGGCAGAGTGGACAGTTCGTTATGCCTTGTGCTGTTGCTTGGGTGATGGCTGCTGTCCTGATTTGTTTCCATGTCCACGTTGATGTTCGTGACATGGTGTCCGCCTTTAGTCTTCGAAGGTGTATGCGTGTTGGCCGTCGATGATGATGGAGTGGAGGGCGAGGTGGAAGAGGTCGGGGTGTTTGCCTTTGGTGGGTTCGCCCATGATCATGATCTCGACGCGGTGTTGTTTGAGGTAGTCGTTGGTGAGTGGTGTGTTGCCGATGCGTAGGCCGTTGGCGAAGAGGCCGGCTTGTGTTGTACCGGGCGGGAGTTGTAGCGCTCCGAGTAGTTCACCCATTGCCCCTACCTTCTAACTCTCCGTACCGTGCCACACACCTGGCATTGCCGCCATAGCGGGTAGGGCGTGAACCCCCACGAATGCGCGCCGACCTCACATAGCAGCTGTTGTAGCCGGTTCATCGCGTCATGCTCCTAGCCTTCGCCCCGACATTCGGGCCTCAACACGTACTCGCCCTCATGGATCATGGGCTGGCGGTCTCTGCCGCCACCTATCTTGCCGTTCACGTAGATATCTTCGCTCACGTGCATCTCCTTCATGGTGTTTGCCCCCTTGCCGTGGTGACGGGCGTCCTGTCTTCCGAACAAATGACTAACGTCGTCCCACCTGCCACACACGGCAAGGAAGTTCATGGCCCGGCTAGCCGTTGAGCTGTCAATGGCAGGCACTCTTCGGTGCGCCTTTTCGCCGGGCCTCGTGCGACGGGTGGGATTTGAACACCACGTGGGAACTATTGAAGTTCTCCCCTGATCTCGCGTGCCCCAACAAAACACGCTTTCCGTCGCTTCTACACGGGACTCTGCTGTGCAGGTCTCCCGTGGTGGTCGGCTTACCCGTTGTGCGGTGCGACCTAACCATCCCTCGATAACCCGCGAAGGTACGGGATTCTTGTGTACGGATTCGCCCACATTGCCCTACTTTATTGTTGAGTGTAGTTGACAATGGGGTGTTGGACCGTTAAACTAGAAGTACCCCGGAAGGTCCGGGGGACTCCGGAACAAACGGGGTACGACAGGAAGGGAGCGGCAATGACGATAATCGTTATGCTTTCCGCAACCCTCCTGATCCTCAAGATAGCAAGAGAAGTCGTCGGACTGATCCGGGACATTCTCGATCGCGAGGAGTAAGGAACTGGGGAGTCGAGCCACCACTCGGCTCCCTGGTCCTTCCAATCATGAAGGAGCCAACCATGAAAAACAAGACCACCGCTATAGCGTTCGGCGCGGTCATGACCGCACTGTCCTACGCAACCCACCAGCCCGTGTGGCTGACCGTCACCATAGCGGCACTGACCGTCGTATTGGCCGGTGTCACCATCACTCGGGCGGTGATCCACCGTGACCGCTGAAACGACTCTCGAGGCCGTGTCTCAAGCCCGTCAGGAACGGGACGATGCCGACCACAAGTTCCGGCTGTCATTGGTCGCCGCTGTCGATCAGGGCATCCCGCTATCTCGGATCGCACTCGTCGCCGGGATGAGTCGCCAGGGTGTGTGGAGGGCCGTTCAGAAAGCCAGAGGCTAATCTGAGCATTCGTTGGTGAGGTAGCGGGACGGGGTGATGAACCCGTCGTCCTCCGCCTCCGTCATGCGGGCGATGTGCTCGTCCAGGGTGACGGTGTCGTCTTCGAGGGCGGCGAGGGTCGCCCCGGCGTCGGTGCTGAGTGCGTCAATGTGATCCGGTGTCATCGTCGGCTCCTGTCTGCTCTGGCGGCGGCCTGATCCCCTGTAGGGTCTGCGTAGTCGATGCTGGGCCGGTGCTTGGTCCGGTTCTCGGTCATGCCTTCCTGAATGATCTGGAGCATGTCCCTATCCGTCATGGACCGGCCTGGGTCTCCGTCTGGGAGTTGGTTGCGGTAGAGGATCGCTTGACTCATCGCGTCGAGTGCGTCCATGTATTCACCGCCTTAACGCAGAATGGCCCCGCCTACGTGATGTAGACGGGGCCTCTCTGGCAACCCATGACCAACAAGAAAAGCCCCCACATTGTGGAGGCTTGAAAGGAACACCCAGCCTATAATTGGGCACACCAAAAACAGGTGTCCTCAGTGTATCACACTGGACTGACGTTCCTAGCGAGTTCCCTCACCGCGTCCAGTCCTTCCCATTCGGCCAGGCATTGAGCGCACGATGCGTAAGCATGCCCTTCCACTCGTGTCACGGCAGCTTTTTTGATGATCTCCCCATCGTCTTCGACCACGATCTCGCTTTCCCCGCATTCGGGGCATCTGCCGATCACTTCCGCGTGAGACTCGTCCAGGGCGCGGATCTGGCGGTTCCATTTGGATATCCATGCGAAGCACTCGCTTTCGTCTGGGGACCCTTCGACGGATCGTGCCCAATCTTGAATCCTCTCCGGCAAGGGTGTCCGGGATACTGCGCGGATGCCGAATCCTCGCCAGTGATTGTTGGTCACGGTGGCGATGTCTTCCCAGAGGTTGAGGGCGTTGAAGGAGATAACTCCTTTTGGGCCGCTGGCTCCTGCCCCGGTTCCTCGATTTGCGGTGAAGGCTTCCTTAAGCTGTGTAAGCAGGGCGTATTCTTCAACGAGGTTGAAGGTCTTCCCCGTCTTGTCTGGGTTTACTTTGTGGTCTTCGGTCAGCACGTGCACTGCTTCGGATAGTGCAGTCATGGTGTCTCCTGTCCCTCGTTGATAAGCCCCGAGTCCTTCGCCCGGCGAATCCATCCTGACGCCGTGGCCCTCGGAAGCGGGTCAAGCGCCCCATTGGCCGAGAAAACCCTCTGGACCGTCTTGCTCTCTGGTATTCCAAGTGCCGCCGCAAGGTTGTACGCGTCAGCGGCAATTTGGATAGTTTCTAGGCTCGAAGGCCCTCTTGACCGGAGGTTCGCAGCTTCGGCTACGCCAAGGGTCAGCGCATGGGGAACTTCGAGAGTGTTATCGACCGGGTTAACGACCCGTACTCGAGTCAGTGCGATGTCCTCCCAGCGTCCGAGGGGATTTGCCTCTCGCCAGTCTGTAGAGCTGATTCGGCTACCGTCTGTCGAGATAAGTTCAATGCCGGTTATAACGATGTGCCCGCTCTCGTCCTTTTCCGTGTTGTATCGGATGGCTCGTCCCTGGCTCACCGGTTCTTCGCATGGATTGGGAAGATGCAGAGCTTCTATCGACTTCATGTTGTCTCCTTGTGTTCGGTGATCCAGGCGTTGAGTTCGTCCCAGGTGTCGAACGCGGCGCTCGCTCCGCATTCGCATTCCCCGGCGTGTCGACCGGCACCGGGCCATTGCGCCCATTCGTTGACGTGATGTGTCATTCGATGCTCCTTACTACGATGCGCAAGCCCGGGTTGTCCTTGTCCTTGCCGCCGTGGTGGAGGAACGGGCCTGAGACATGTTTGTAGTCGTCGTCTTCAACTAGGCCTGCGTCTACGAGGCCGTCAACGCAGGCTTTCGCGGTCGGGTACCGGTTGCCAGGGTCGTACCTGCGGTTCGTCGCCATGTGGACGTAGATGTCGATCCAGGCGTGTTCCATGAGAGCTGGTGACCCGGACTTGATAGCGAGACGGCAGGTCTCTTCTCGCCATGCTTTGGTGCGTTGGCTGATTGCCCGACGTGCGCCGATGCTGGTCGTGTGCTCGTTGGCGCTGATCCACTTCTTGGAGCCGAGCGGAACGAACAATTCGTAGATCATGCGTTCTCCTTGTTAGTCCGGTTATCCGGTTGTGGCCTTGTGGTGTGCCCGCACGCCGTGGTGACGTGCGGGCACGAAAAAGGCACCCCCGAGGAGTGCCTGCTTATCAGTTGTGGTTATGCTGCTTGGTCTTCAAGACCGGATCGTTTTAGTAGTTGTCTAGCGGCTTTTCTCCGCGCCCACTCTTGAGCACATTCTCGACAGTGTTTCGCGCCGGATGGGTACCTTAAAACAATGTGCCCACGGGAGCAACGCTCATCCGTGGGCACTGGCTTCTGCTGATGGAACCCGCCTCCGCCTCGTGCATTTTTCACGTTGGTCATGAGTTGGAGGTGGTCCGGGTTGACGCATCTTCGATTACGACATCGGTGGTCGATGGTCATTCCCGGTGGGATTTGGCCGTGGAAATGTACCCATGAGGCGCGGTGGGCTGTCACCACTTGGCGATAGCCACCGTCCTGCCACCCGATCTGTGCATAACCGTGAGAGGCCACCGAGTAGGTGCTTTCCCAGCATCCTTCCTCGGTGACATCGATGCGTGTAGCTGCTCTTTCGGCAACACGTTCCGGTATCAGTATTGGATTTTGCGGCATCCGCGACTTGCGGGGGTCAGAACGGAACATTCGCATCGTCCTGCCCGTTGCCCCAGTCGGCGGCCTGCTGCTTTCCTCCGCTCCATGGGTCGACCGGCTGCCCCTGCACGGGCCGCTGAGGCTGGTTCTGAGCGTTCCCCCAGCCCTGCCCCTGTGGAGCGTTCTGGGTGGAACCCTGGCCGCCCTGTGATCGCTGATTCCGCGTCACCTGCGCAGTAGCGAACTTCAGCGCCGGGCCGATCTCCTGCACGTCCAATTCGATCGAAGACCGCCTGTTGCCTTCCTTGTCCTCGAAGGACCGTTGGCGCAGCTCCCCCGTGGCGATAACTCGCATACCCTTATCGAGGGATTCGGCCACGTTCTCGGCGGTCTCCCGCCAAACCGAGCACCGCAAGAACAGTGCTTCCTGCTCCTTGAACTCGTTGGCCTGCTTGTCGAACTTGCGCGGTGTCGATGCGATGGTGAAGTTGGCTACTGCCGCGCCGTTCGGGGTGAACCGGAGGTCCGGTGCGGCGGTCAAGTTGCCTACTACAGTGATGGTCGTTTCGTTCGCCATGTTTACTTGTTCTCCTGATCTTTCTGCCCGGCTTGGGATTTGGTGGTGTTGACGGTGTTCTTTTCGAGGTAGGCCTCGACGGCTTCCCAGGAGTAGAGGATCTTGCGACCGAACTTGGTGTAAGGAAGGCCTACGCCGTGGTAGCGATCGTTGGCGAGCTTGGCTTCGGTGGTGAGTAGGTACTCAGCGATCTCCTGCGGAGAGGCATACTTTTGGTTTTGCATCATGACTTCCTTTTGGGCATAAAAAATGCCGCCCGGTGGGACGGCTTATCTTCTTCGGTGCAGAGCTCTGGGTACCCGGCCCGACAGGGCAAACAGTCTTCCCAAAATTCTGCGGGTAGTGGGTCGTGTGGCACTACGGGGTGTTTTCCTCCTTGGAGTCTGTATTCGGCTGGTTTGTCGGGGTCACGGGCCGTCTCGTAGATGAGCAGGGCCAGGATGGTCAGTCCTGCTGGGATGAGGACGGCTACGGCGATGGACAGTAGGCCGATGTGGATAGCGAGTCCTACGAGGCTCATTCGTGGCCCCCTAGCGCGGCTTCGAGGGCGGCGCGGGCCATGTCGATGTATTGATCCCGGAACTCTTCGTCCCGTGTTCCGGTAAGGTTGCCGCCGAGTTCTTCGTTGGTGGGCCATTCGTCCACTTCTGCGATCGCCAGAGCGGCCCGCTCGATCATTTCATCGGTGATGGTCAGCCGGTCGCGGAGTTCTTCGAGCTGGAATGTTGCCCATAAGTCGGACGTCACCGCCTCCATCCAGGCGGCCTGTAACCGCTCGATCCTTTCGACAAGTGCGAGTGTGGTGGTCGGGTCCATACCCTCGATGAACGCCTTGTCCTCATCAGACATTTCAAATTCGGCGTCGCCGCTCGGGTCCATCGTCCAGACGTCGACCACCACGTCGTATTCGTCTTTGTCCGGGGTGAAGTTGTCGATAAAGTTCGCCCCGACTCGCCACGGTCCGGGGGTTGCCGCTCGTGCGCGGGCTTTGATTGCTTCGAGGTCCATGTCAGTCATTTCATGGCCTCCATTCGCTTTAGCGCTTCGTCGTAGGTCATGCCGGTTACGGCGCAAATTCTCAAGGCTGATTCCATGCGCTTAATCTGTTCCTCTAGATTCCGATTTTTGGTGTCTGCCTCGACCCGGTCGAGTAGTGCTGTTGCGAGTTGAACGCAGATAACTAGGATCATTCCGGCGGTGAGTGCGCCGACCGCGCTTACGATGGTGGACCAGTCGCTCATTTCGTGTCGTCCTTCCCGTCTCCGCACCAAATAGCCTTAGCTTCCGTGTTCGCGTGTCCCGCGCCGTCATGGTTTGCGGGCAGGTCGCACCTGTAATGTTCACCGGCGATATTCAGCGCGCCTTGGCACTGCTTCTCTGCTTGTTTCATTACCAGTCCACGCCTTCGCTGATCCAAAAATCGTTCGTCTCGTGCCGCGTCTCGTCCTGCGGGACCGGCATGTAGTCATCCGGGTACTTCGCCACGCCGACCACCTCCTACTCGGTTTGGTTACTCATTCGTTCCGCCATGCGGTGAAGAGAGCCGGCCCCTGCTGGACCGGCTCGTAAAAGTATTTGACGTCGTCGTCGAACATGACCGACTCGCCGTCGTTGAACGGGCCAGGGTGCAACCGCCACAGGTCGCCGTCGTCCCACACGTACACGGCACCGTCATCCCCGGTAGCTTTCTTGCCCGGGTTCCGCGCCAAATCAGCAAGCGACAGGCTCATGCCATCACCCTGCCCACCGTGCTCGGGACACACGTCCTCAGCCAATACGCGAGATCGTCGCGGATGACATCGATAGTGGGACGGTACCCCGTCGTCACAGGCTCGTCCTTGGCCCTCGCTTTGTTCTCGCACTCCCGGCACAGAGCCGAACCGCTCGCACGAAAATGCCCACACTCCGGGCACACCTGGCACGAAGGGTCAAACCTCTTACTCGGTCCCAACTTCCGGTCATTCGGACGCCGACGCCCGTTACGCCGGAAATAGTTCTCACACGTGGAACACCAGTTCGGGGAATTGAACGTCACCTGCAACGCCGACCGGCCACAATCAGGGCAAACAATGTCCTCCGGTTTCATGCCGCTGCCCTCTGGATGATCGCCATGTTCTTGAGCATGCCGTTCTCGGCGGCCAATTCCGCGATTCTCGCTTGGTAGGACCTTCGCATTTTCTCGAACCAGTCAGCGCTCAGGGTCGGGGCATCCTGCGCTTCGTTAGCTTTCTTGAGCTTCACGGTGAGGTCATCGATCGTGACGCGTTGAGTCTCGACAACGGTCTTGAGCCTCTGAATTTCGTGTCTCATGGTCTCGTTCTCGGCTTTGTATCGTGTGGCTCGTCTGTGTGCTGAGTTTCGGTCCCTGACGGCTTGTCGGAGTTGTTCGCGCAGTTCGGTGAATGATTCGGTGTCTTTGTCGAGGGTCCGTTGCCCCCGGTACTGGTACATGGTGTGTTTTCTCCTAGGTACGAAAAAAGCCCCTGTGAGGGGCTAGAAATATGCTGGGTAGGTGTTGGGTCGTCAGAAGCGTCCGAGGTCGTCCAGTGCCGTCGTGCGCCCGTCACGGGCGGTCGTGGGTCGGTCCGCTGCGGTCCACCCGTCGCCGTCGTGCTCGACGTCGTGGGTCTCGCACCACCGCACACGGGCTTCCATCCTGATCCGCTGGAACTCAGGATCATTCAGATGAGAGCGGAGAGCTTTCTCGAAGCCCGGCCCCTGTTCCTTCGGACCCTCCAACGCACGCTGTCGTGCTTCACGACGCTCAACCTCGGACATCGCCAATCGGCGAATCTCGGACGGTGCGGGCTTCTCCCCCGACCGGGCGAAGTAATCCAGCATCACGTCCTTGAGCACCATGTTGTCGAACGTCCCGACAGCTCGGCCCCAGACCTCCACGTTCACCGGCGACGTCTCGACCCTCGGGTCGTGCTGATTTACCCACGCCAAGAATCCGTGAACATCTTCCGGCGTCATAGTCACCTTCCTATAGAAAAGACCCCGTCATTGGACGGGGCCTTGTACTGCTCATTCTGTTTTGCCGCGTGTTCGAGGCGTTTCTGCCAACCTGGCTTGTACTCTTGCCGGGATTTGTCCACGCGGGCGTTGAGCATCCAGTTCTCCCAGGTTCGTCCCCAGTCCTTCTTTGAGGCGTCCTTGCCGGTCTTGGCGATCCAGTAGTTCATGAACTTGGTGTGCTCGAGGTTCAGGTCGATGTCCGGGCGCATCTGTTTGATCTTGTCGATGTGCTTCTGGTCTGGCATCCACCCGTCGACCATTCGTGACCCTTTGGAGGGAGCCGACTTGTCGGCGTCTCTCTCTGGGGTAGATACGTAAGTATCTTGGGGTATTGGGGTAGGGTGACACAGCTCTGTCGTAGCGACGGGCTCATTTTGTCGTAGCGAAGAACCTCTACTGTCGTATACGTCATTTTGACGTACGTCGGTACTGTCGTAGCGAGAGAGGCCGGGAAGAGCGTAAATATTCGTGTGATACTTCCCGTGCGTACCCTCGATAACCAACTCACCAGATTCCAGGAGCAATGCAATATGCCGCTGCACTGACCTGCTCGACAACCGGCACATCTCCCCAATTGTTTTAGCCGACTGGCACGATCTCCCGCCTTGCTTGTTCGCTCCGTCAGCGATTGCCAACAGCACGAGGCGGGCGTTGCCCTCGGCCTGGGAATGGTCCCAAACCCATGATGTGGCTTGTACGCTCACCGTTTCCTCCTTTCATTTCTTCGATGTCAGGTGCCAGCCCCCGCAGGACGGGCACCGATACACACGGGCCTCGTCTCGGCTGGAGTTGCGGCGTGCTGGGCTGCGTGTTTTCGCCAAAGCCATACGCGCCGCCAGCTCGTCCCGGTACCGGACTTTTTTCTTGTTCGTCTTGGTGTTCCGGCAGCTCATGCGACCTCCACCAGCCCCTCGAGGTAGGAGATGACCTGTCCTCCGATCCACTCCGTGTAAGCCGGTGGAACCACCTGGGACATCTCGTGCTTGGTCGTCCAATCAACGCCGAGCAGACGGCGGCATACGTCCGTGTGTGGGACATATCCGCCCCGTCTGGATGGTGAATCGCGATGCTTCGGCGTCCACCCGCCACCGGCCCCGTACACTGAGGCGGTCAGCACGGATTTGTCGTGGCTGCATCCGCCTTTACGCGCCAGGGGGATGTTCGACTCGAACAACCGGTGCCGGATCAGCTTCAAAGGAACCCCGTCCACGTCCTCGGTCCGTAAATCAAATTCGGTCCCGCACAGGACTGTCGGGTCCGTCAGTGGCGACCGGGGAACGTTCTCGATCACGTATGGTCTGCCCGTCGCCTGCAATGCTTCTCTGGTCGGGCCGATGAGATCCGGGTGTGTGTTGGTGTGCAGGGACTTCGTGGCGCTGAATGCTTGGCAGGGCGGTGATGCGTGGATCGAGTCGAACTCGTGCCCGTGGGCGGCGACAAATTCCAGGGCATCGGCCACGTGATGCTCGAACGGGTAACGCGGCTGCGGGTTGATGTCCACGCCGACGACCTCTAGCCCTGCCCGGTGGTATCCGACAGCGGCGCCACCAGCGCATGAGAAGAGGTCTAGGATTCGGTATTTCATGGTCTTCCTTCATTGGGTATGGGAAAGGCCCGCCGAAGCGGGCCTTCAAAAAGCGGGTTCGTCGAGTCGTCGCTGACCATCTGGATCGAGCAACCACTGCCGGGAATCACCGTGATAGAACACCGGCTCATGCGCCGGGTACACCCGCCGGTTCCGTGGCAGCTTCCACCCACGACGTCGTCCGAGCTCCGCGTAGTCGGCGTCCTGCTCGAGGCGGGCATTGCACCCGGCACAAAGGACGATCAGGCACTCGTAACCATCGAACAGCTTGCTCCCGCCCATGCCCCGGTTGATGCGATGTTGCAGCGTCAGCTCCGACTGCACCCCGCAGGCCACGCACGCCCACCCGTCACGGTCGAATACTTTGAGTCGTTTGGTCTTGGCGATCACGCGTCACCTCCGTGTTGGGAATAAAGTTTGTTTGCTTCGCGCTCGTCGACGCGGTCAGACCTGAGCGAGTCCGCTTTCGCCCTGCACCAGAAGAGTTTCTGCCGGTAAGCCTCAACCTCCCCGGCTTTCGCTTCCTTCTTCAACCGCAGGGTCATTACCGGGTCGTCGGCATCGGCCAAGGTTTCCGCCCCGGCCTGGGACAGTTTCGGGTCGGCGTCCTTGGCCCGGATGATGAACTTCGCCCGCTCCTTCCTGTACGTGTTCTCAGCCTCAGCTTGGGCGTTGATCGTGGACCGGTACGCCTGGGCGATCTTGTCCCACTCCAACAAATGCCGGTTGATGTCGGTCTGGATCACTTCGTCCGCTCCTTCCGGTACAACTGGCCCACACCGTCGAGGATCTCCGTGTCCAGCAACTCCGCGATCTCGCCCGGCGTGGTCCGGTACGCGGGGCACGCCGCGACCTCGTCCAGGGCATGAAAAAAGGCGGGGCCATAACGGCCTTCCGCCCTCTTGAACAACCGGACCAACTCAGCTTTCAGCTGTGGGTTCAATGCCCAGCACCTCCCCTGTCAGACCGCCCAGGCGGCCCTCACGGTTGAGCAACGCCAGTTTCTCCGCGATGTCCTTCGCCGGAGTGAACCGCACATAGGAGCCGCCCGTGTTGTCCCACTCGATCCCGGGAATGACCTCACCCTCGCTGGTGATCGCCGCGTTCTGGTGCTTGACCGTCCGCAACAGCTCATCCACCCCCGACTTGTCCAAGGCCTTCTGAGTCACCACCAGATCCGGCATGTTCGTTTCCGCCCACTCCATCAGGGCGTCACAGTCGGTGACCTTCCACGCCGGACGAGGCTCCGTCCTAGTGGCCTTACCCAACGGCAGCTCTTGCCCATCCAAGTCATACCGGGCAGAGACCGAATCACCCGGGTTGAGCTCACGCATGAGATCACCCTTGTGATCGTCCAGATACTTCTTCAATTCACGTTGCATGTAGTACGCCACCAACACGGCAGGCATGTTCTGGTCCATTACTTCCCCCTCATTGTCGCGAGTCGTTTCCTCAACTCGTCCAAAGCCCATTCAGGCCAGCGGCCCTTGGCCCACGTCCCGAGCGACTGGACCGCGTCCGGGCCTTGCGCGGTCGCCTGTTCGATCCGGGACCGGATCTCGTCTTCCGGGTGCACTGATTCCTCGTGGTTTTCGGCGTCCGGGTCCGTATCATCGGTCGGCAGACACAACGCCTGAAGCAAGCACGTACGGAACGCAACTGACATGGCCTTAGCCGTGCCCTTGTCTTGCATGTCCATAGCCTCGCCTGGGACAACCGCTGACAATTGGTCCCCAGCCGGACCTGTGAACGTGTACTTGACCGTGACTTTCGTGATGTAGTTGATCGCACCGTTCTTCGTCTGTGCCACATCCACGGACTTTTCCAGTACCTCGGGCATCACGATCACACCGTGCTTCCGCAGCTTCGGTCCTACCGCGTTGACCACGGCGTCGACGCCACGGAACATGAACCGCTGGTGCGTATTCTGGTCACCCTTACGCACCGCCCGGACGTCCTCCATGACATCGGCCAGTGCCTCGTGAATCTTCTTCGGATCACTCATGCGGCGTCCCCTTTCCTTCTCCAACGACCAGCCAGATAACCGGCCTCGAGCCCCTGCTTGATTTCCTCAGTGGTCATCCGGTCGGACCCACGGTCGCCATACTTCGACGGCCTGTTCCTTCGTTCCGAGGACTCGACAGGCCGTCCCTGCATCGTGTTCCGACGTGCTGCTCTATACGCTCCGGTGTCCACGACGGCCCCCAATCAGGCATGAAAAAAGCCCCGGAAGTTTCTTCCAGGGCTTCGTGTCCAACCAGAACCAGCCGGCCAATAGCACCCAACCGGCAAGGAAAATCAGTAGATCAATCATTTGTTCCTCCCAAACCTGTTCACGGCTGTCAGGCAAGCCACCGTCAGTTCCTCGAGTTGTTCCCGTGTCAGTCGCCATGCCAGGCCACCGTCGAACGGGTCCACCAGATACGTTCCTGTCTTCTCGTCTCGCTCGATCGCTCTCATCGGTTGTCCCTTTCTTCCCTCAACTGCTCTCCCCAACCCTCACGATCGATCTCATGCACGTGATGCAACCCAGGCAAACCACACACATCACACGAATCATGCTTCGGATACAGCCTCACGCGACCTCATCCCAACCACGGCCCACGTAGACATAAGAAAGCCCGCCACGACGAGTCGGAATACTCGACGGACGGGCCTGCACCTTATCCACCAGGGCCTTCACACGGTGCCGCTTCATCAACTGCCCATAATGATTCGGGTGTAACGCTTCCGGCAGCTCACGGCGCACCATGTCGAACGAGAACGGCTGCCCAGACGCGGACAACGACTCAACAACGTCCTCGCCCAGGAGCATCCACTCCTCTCGAGCCGCCTCGTACTCCTCCGGTGTCATCTCCTCAGACATCGGGCTAGCCATCACAACCACCCCGCAAGGCATCGATATACTTCACTCCGAACAACTCCTTTAACTAGAAGAGCCCCGCACAGGGGCGGGGCAGGGTATGGACTGGGTCAGTTTTCTCTCAGGATTTAGCGGCACCGCTATAGCAGGCGCAGGCCTCATCTACACGATCAGAGACCGGCCAGTACCAGTCATAGAAATAAGACACCTCCATCAATGGGGACAGCGCATCGGACAATGCCCAGTCATGAATAAAAGGGGCATCACCATAGCAAACCAAGGGATTCATCCGATCCTCAGTCTTTCTATAACCCCAATGTGTGAGCATCTGTCCATCGACCCTCCAAAGGGACACCCTCAGGTGCTTCAAACCACAGACGAGCCATACCGCATCGATTGCACCTGGCCCCAACAACATGCCGGGCCTGTTCCCCTTCGGATCGGGTACACGGTTGCGGGAGAACATCCACGACGAAGAAATCTCTTACTTCTTGACGTTGGAAATTTTGATGCCAAACCCATGTGGTTCTCGCCAGCTCCTCGATGGTGGGCCCTTGACCGTATCCGTCACACGCGCACACTCCATCTACAACGACAGCCGGGTCCCCGACCCATACGGATAGCCGACTCAGCTCGCCTGCAACAGATGAAGCGGAAGATCCGAATAGTTTCTCAAAGTAAAAACGATACTGGTCAGGGATAGCTTCCACCGGAAAGTACTCAACCGTGATGCCATCACGCTCAGGCCAACCCATCTTCTGTCCCTTTCCCCGATGAGTAGTACTCTTCGGTCCGCTTTTCCGACTGTCTCGTGTCATGCCACAACCACAGTTGGAACGCCAGCATCCCCAACTGGACAATGAGCGCGACGATCTGAATACCAATCACGGCCCCTCCTCTCCTGCCGCCCTGCGCGGCGTTGTGCTAATATTCCGTTCCGCGGGGCACCCATAGACCCCGCTTGAGGCCGCCCCAAATTCCCCCGTACGGCGGCGGCCTCACCTTAAAATTTCTGCTAATATCCTGTTTCGCGGGAACCTCAAGATCCCCCGCACGAGGCCGTTCCACGGGCCGTCCATTCGTGGGGCGGCCTCACCCTAAGCACTCCTCGGCAGGGGAGTGCGCGTGTGATGAGGGCCGCCTGGTTTCCGCAAGAACCAGGCGGCCCTCGCGCTTCACCGTTGGCATCTCTCGAGATAAGCCTCGATCGCGCTCTCCGGAATCCGCCAATCCGAGGTCCGCCCGCCACCAATTTTGTAGGCTCCTACGAACCAGCCCCGGTGCAAACCCCGATAAATATGCTCTTTTGACTCCCGCAACATCTGCGCCACCTCAGCAACCTTGTACCGCTGTTCGATCATGTCCTTGCCTTCCACATTCGACGTTGTGACAAGGACCGAGGTTACTAGGCCGAGACCAGACACATCTCATCCATCACGTTCGACGTCGCTACTTCACCTGTCGGGTCACTGTAGTCCAACACCCGCATCAGCTCCGGGTCATACTGGTCCAGCCGGCCCCGCTTGTACTTATCGGCCAGCCGGGAAGCTCGGGACGGGGACAGCTCCAGCCCCAGGTGCATGGCGTTGGCCAAGAACGTCGCCCTGATCTGATTCTTAGTATCCGACCGGTCAACACCGGCAAGAAACGCGTGCATAGTCGTCTCCTATGAACAAGCCAAGCCGCGAACAGCAAGGCGATTTTGGGTAGAGTCCTCCCCACAGAAAATTTCGTGGTTTTTGAATTACGCCGCTCTTTCGCAACGCTTAAGGAACTTTGCGAGTTCCCTGCTAGTGATCCGCATTCCCCCGATACCGGGGTAGCTGACTGTCTTCAGTTCACCACGGTTCACGAGGTTGTACACGGTCCCTCGGGACACTCCGAGTTGCTCGGCGGCCCTGGCGATTGAGTAGGCCCTATCGGCTTCAACGATCATGACACCAGCTCCAAAAACTGCTTCGACAACATCCGATGAATCCGCTCAAGCCCCTTTGAGGTCACCCGAACCTGCGGATCGGCAATCACCAGCTCCCCTGTCTCCTGGTCCATGTAGCTCCGTACACGCGACGCAAGAAACCCGGCATCAACCTTCGACTGATACGGCACCGGGGCCTTGTGCTTACCCTGGCGAAACAACCACCCATGCTCCTCCAACCAAGCAAACAACCGACGCGGCCCAATATCGATACCGATCCGGCACAGGTGCTTCGCCGCGTCGCCAACGGACATATCACCAGTGGAACCGAGGAACCCATCGAACCGTTCGGCCTTCGGTTCCAACTCAGCGATCTTCGCGTCCTTCTCTTTCAGGGTGGACTCAGCCTCAAGGATCGCTTTCGCCATGAGCTCGGGACCCGTCAGTTCCGGGGTGCCTCCATACGAGCCCGTCTTACGGATCGTAGGAAGAACCTCACTAGTAACCCAGCGGCGGAACTTCCGAGCTTCGGAAAGGTGCGAACCAAATGTCAGAGCGTAAAGGCCTGATTCGTTGACCAGCGTGCGCGCACGTGAGACCTCGCGGGAACCCTCGTGAATCGCGAGGGTTGCCCTGCGGGCGTCTTCCGAGTCGACATGCTGTGCAACAGCAGCTGAGCCATTCGCGTACCCGAGGATCTTCGCGACATCCGAGGCTACGAACCACGGTTCGCCGTCTTCCACAATCGTTCGGACAGGTGTACTGTTGTACTCGAAAAGTTCCACGACAGAACTCCTTTCATTGATTGCCGCCCCTGCTCGGGCGGCTTTCTTTTTGTCTTCATGGGTGCGGATCATGCCGCCACCTCCTGCGGTTCCTCGATGTACCAAAGGTTTTCAGTAATCTCGGGGTGCTCCGCGAATCGCTTCATCACTGCCGCGACCATCATGCTGGGCACCTTGCCACCGGCCTTGACTCGTGCGAGTGACGAGTTCGAGATGAGAAGCACGTTTGCCAGCTCCTCATCGGTAATGACTCTCTGCGGTCCTCCGATGACTCGCCATGCTTCTTCTTTGAGCATCTCGATGTTGTGACGCTTGATCTTGAGCGCGTAGCTCATGATCACCTCCTGTCTCTAATCTGGCTCATTTGCCATCTGATGACTCAACGATAGGACACCAGACCGGGACGCGCAACCCAGATCAGAAACATTATTGGATTTTTTTTGACGGTTGCCTCAATCTTGACTTGTTCATGAGTCAGAAATGAGTCATACTAGAGTCATGACAAAGAACATGGCCTCAGCCCTCAAGGCACTATCCGGAACCCGATCTATCCGAGGAATTGCCGAAGCGGTAGGAATGCCCCAAGCAACTCTGAACCGCCAAGCAACCTCCAACACGATCTCCGTAATCGATCTGGTCACCATCTGTCGTCACTACGAGATCAGCATCGTGGACGTACTCCGCCAGGCAGAGATGATCACTCGCGACGAAGCCCGGCAAATGGGTGGAGCGGAAGGACTAGACGCCTACACCGAGCTAGAGCTCGCCGAAGAGGTGTACAACCGCGAACTCGCAAAGACGGTAGCCAAGACTAAGCAAGCGAACGTCACTAACTTGTCAGACCGTCGCCCTACCCTCGATGACAGGCCCACCTTCCGGGCTGCAAAGGAACACACCGAAGACGTACCGGAGGACACGCCCTGACATGTACAACCCATTTACCCACGCGGAGGCCTTGGGCCTCCGCGTAGTCCTTAAGGATCCAGGACACGGCGACGACGGATGGTACGACCACCAGAACCGCACCATCTGGTTACGCCCCGGGATGACCTACCGGGCGCAACGGTCCACCCTCGCCCACGAAATCGTCCACCACCAATACGGAGACGAGCCCACACACGACCCTGTGTGGCACGCCAAACGAGAAGCCAGATGCAACCGCATCGCCGCACACAGACTCCTCAAGGACGTCGACCCCAACGACACAGCCGGCATCACCGATATGGCCGAATGGTGCCGCATCTACGACGTACTACCCTGGGTCATCACTACACACCTGGAAAGGCAAGCCAGTGTCGCCTAAGAAACGTGACGACGGTGACGGGTCGATCTTCCGCCGCAAAGACGGTAAATGGGTCGGTCAATTCACTAGCGGCTGGACCGCCACGGGCCGCCGCAGATACAAAACGGTGACAGGCCGCACCCGTACCGATGCGAAGAACAAACTCAAGACAGCGATCGCGGCAGGCCAAGACGGTCTCGTCGCCGACAACCCATACCTTCACGAATGGTTGGACTACTGGCTCAAGCACATCGCCAAACCCAACCTAGAACCGGGCACCTGGAACGCCTATAGATCCCAAGTCAACAACATCAACGACACGCTAGGACGGGTTCGGCTTGAAGACTTGCGCCCCGAACACATCGAAAAGCTCCACCGCAACTTGGACCGAGCACCAGCAACGGTCCTGAAAGCGCACCGCGTACTATCACGTGCCCTCAAAGTAGCTGAGCAACGAGGCAAGATCAGCAGGAACCCGGCCACGCTCGTAGACGCGCCGACCATTCGTCAGTACGAAGTAACTCCTTTGACGGCGGACGATGCCCGGGCCATCCTCCGTATCGCCGAGGGCCGCCGAAATGCACCCCGCTGGACCGTAGCTTTAAGTCTCGGTCTAAGGCAGGGGGAAGCGCTCGGACTGCGCTGGGAGGATATAGACCTCGACGCCGGGACTTTAACCGTCAGACATGCTCTCAAGCGCTCCTTTGACGGTACGGGTTCTGTCCTGGGGGAACCTAAGACGAAGAGGTCTAAGCGGACAATCCTCATGCCGAGGTCGCTGCAACAGGCAATGCGGCGGCATCGGACGGCTCAAGGACAAGAGCGGTTGAGGTACGGCCCAGGTTGGACGGGTGATCCGAGGGGCGATTTTGTGTTCACCACCCCGAAAGGAACAGCCGTGTCCCATCAGCCGGATTACGCGGAGTGGAAGAAGATTCTGGACCTCGCGGGAGTCCCGTCAGCTCGGTTGCATGATGCCAGGCATACGGCGGCGACTCTCATGATGGTTCAGGGTGTACCGCCTCGTGTGGTGATGGAGATTTTGGGTCACTCAACGATCCAGTTGACGATGAACACGTACTCGCATGTGGTGCCGGAACTGTCCGAGGCGGCGGCGGAAGCGATGGACCGTGCGCTGGGCTAAGGGCCGCGTGACTAACGACGTGACTAATTTAAATGAAAGAAGCGGGCCTTATGTAGTACGTGTTGTACCGTGCAAGGCCCGCTGTTTTATTGGCTTGTGCCCAAGGTGGGACTCGAACCCACACTCCGTGAAGAACCGCATTTTGAGTGCGGCGCGTCTGCCAATTCCGCCACTTGGGCAAGTTGGGCAGTGACCCTCGGGCCACCTCCGAACCACGATTACTTTACACAATCGCTCACACAACACGAAATCTCTCACGGAGCCAGGTGCCCATGAGACGGCGGGACGGGGCGTGAACCCCGTCCCGCCAACGCGCGGTCAGGTTGTGCGAAGTGGCCTCAGTGCTGGTACGGCCCCAGCTTCTCGCGGCTCTCCGGGGCGCGGGCGCCGTGATCGTCCAGGTCGCCGACCCTGTGCACCTTGACCATGTTGGTGGATCCGGCCACACCGAGAGGTGAACCAGCGGTCAGGACCAACAGCTCGTCCTTCTGCACCAGGTTGTGCTTGAGCAGGTAGCGGTCCACGGCTTCCGTCATGCTGTCGGTGTCCGAGTGCTCCTCCTGCAGGGCGGCGTCGACACCCCAGAACAGGGCCATGAACGCCTTGACCTTGGGGTCCGGGGTGAAGGCCAGCACCGGCTTGGTCGGGCGGAGGCGGCACAGGCGCCGCGCCGAATCGCCCGACTGGGTGAAGGTGCAGATGTAGTTGACGTTCAGCTGGTCGGCGATGTTGACCGCCGCCAGGGTGACGGCACCTCCACGGGTCCGCGGGCTCGATCCCAGCTCCGGCATACGGTCCATGCCGTGCTGCTCGGTGGACTCCACGATGCGGGCCATGGTCTGGATCGTGATGATCGGGTACTTGCCGACCGATGTCTCGCCCGAAAGCATGACCGCGTCGGCACCGTCGAGAATCGCGTTGGCGCAGTCCGAAGCCTCGGCGCGCGTCGGCATCGGGTTGTTGATCATCGACTCCAGAACCTGGGTTGCCACGATGACGGGCTTCGCCCACCGGCGTGCGAGCGTGATTGCGCGCTTCTGCACCAGCGGAACGTCCTCGAGCGGGTACTCGACGCCCAGGTCGCCGCGGGCCACCATGATGCCGTCGAACTTGTCCACGATGTCCTGCAGGTTGTCTACCGCCTGCGGCTTCTCGATCTTGGCGATCACCGGGAGGCGCAGGCCTTCCTCGTCCATGATCTCGTGAACGCGCGAGATGTCGTCACCCGACCGGACGAAGGACAGGGCGATGATGTCGACGCCGGTTCGCAGCGCCCAGCGCAGGTCGCCTTCGTCCTTTTCGGTCAGGGCAGGCACCGAGACGGCCACGCCGGGAAGGTTGATTCCCTTGTGGTCCGATACCGTGCCGCCGACGACGACGCGCGTCGTCACCGTGGTCGCATCCACGTGGGTCGCTTCGAGGCGGACCTTGCCGTCGTCGATCAGGAGGGCATCGCCTGGGCGGACGTCGCCCGGGAGGCCTTTGTAGGTGGTCCCACAGATCTCCTGGTTGCCAGGAATGTCTTCGACGGTGATCTTGAAAGTGTCGCCGGGTGCGAGGTCGATCGGGCCGTCGGCGAAGGTCTCAAGGCGGATCTTGGGGCCCTGGATATCGGCGAGGATGGCGACGTTCTTGCCGAGGTCTTCGGCGGCACGCCGCACGTTGTCATAGTTCTGGATGTGGACGTCATGGTCGCCATGGCTCATGTTCAGCCGGGCGACGTTGAGTCCTGCGGAGATTGCCTCCGAGACTTTGTCGTAGCTGGAAAGGGCGGGTCCTAGGGTACTTACGATTTTTGCGCGTCTCATGTCTTCAACTCTAGTTCGACAAAAGCCACATGAACAGTCAGGCGCGCACCCATATCGGTGACTCGCGGTCGCCGGCTCACCGCGACAGAGGTGTTGATCCACCTCACTATCGATCCCGTCAACCCCGCATTTTCAAGGCGAAGCGTGTGAAATGTCTGTGTCCATTCGGCGTCGGCGTCGGCCCAGGCCGCCTACCAAAGAATCCAAAAAACCCACATTTCCCCACACGCGAGCGGTGTCCCGTCGGGAACAGGCCCCGACGAATCGATAGGGTTGAGGAAGAATCCCCGGGCTCGGGAGGTGGTCGGGTTCCGCATGCATCACCGGAATCTTCAGGTCTCGCCTCTGGTCCGGACTATTGCCTGACACAGGAGAATCCATGACCAGCACCCTCGTCATCTACGGTTCGAACTACGGCTACACACGCACTTACGCGGAATGGATCGCCGAGGACACCCATGGCCGCGCCGTCGCAGCAGATCAGGTCGGTGCCGCTGAGGTAGACGCGGCCGACGTCGTCGTCATCGGAGCCAGCGACTACGCGGGAAAGCTGACGGCGGCGGACCGGATCCGTGATCTGGCCGCGAACCTGCGCGAAAAGAAGGTCGCCTACTTCACCGTTTCGTTCTCGGGAGACGTCTCACAGCCGAGTGAAAAGCTGGACGGGGTCCTGGCGAAGAATCTCGGCGAGGCCTATCACGATGGCGCCCCGACCGGTCATTTCCGTGGCGGGATGGACTATTCGCAGCTGTCCCGCGCACACAAGACCGCCATGATGGGCGTGCGCACCTTCCTCAAGTCCAAGCCCAACAAGTCCGAGACGGACCTCCAGATGATCGAGTGCTACGGCGGCTCGGCAGACTACCGCGACCGCGCCTCGATCGCGCCGTTGGTCTCCGCCATCAAGGCGCTCTGACCGCGCACTCACTCCCCCGCGAGGTGGCAGGTTTGTGCAGTTTCAGGCCCTGATACTGCACAAACCTGCCACCTCGTCCTCGGCAAGCTGGGACGTCTAGCGACGTCAGGGCTTGAAGGCATCCTCGGAGTTCGCGGCGTCATCGAAGCTTGCAGCCCATAGACATTTCCGCGCGGGCCTCGAACCACTGGCCTCTGCGCCGCCATCTCTTACCGCGAACCGAGGTAACCACCATGACTGACCAACAGTTCAACCCACCAGGACTCGGATACGCTCTCTCGGGGTCGACCATGATCGGTGTGCTCATCAGCATCCCAGTCTTCATCGTCGGCCTGGTACTCAACCTGGTCTTGTTCAATCACCCGTACCGGGTTGGCGCCCTCGTACTCTTGGCGTTGCTCATTGGTGTGCTCGGTAGTTGCCTGCAAGTGTTCCTGAACCGGCCCGTGCAGTACAGGCAACGAAAGACGTTGCCGCATGGTGCAGCAGTCACCGTAAACACACTGTTGGCACCGGCGATCGTAGGTGCGGTCTTTGCCCCGCTCTTCGGCGGAGCTTTTTCCCTCGTGATCTTCGGGATACTTTGCGGGGTCATTGGGTTTCTCCCTGACTTGCTCCTTACCAAGCCGTGGAAGGAAGACATGTCCGAGGATGAGCTGGACCGTAGGAACAAAGAATTCGGTGACATGACGAGGCGGCACATCAGGAATTACAAAGACGAGCTCCGAGAAAAGGAACACGAAAAACGTCGCCAGAAGCACGGTGATCCCTGGGATCAGTCTGGCAAACAGGGTTGGTGGAAGTAGGCGGCTCTGATTTGGTGTTGCCCCGCCGTGGTGGTTCGAATCCCACAGCTTGTCGCGACCACATTTATCGACCGCAAACTGGCGCATGAAAAAGGACCCCCACTCGACCGTGTTCGGCGAGTGGGGGTCCTTTCTGGTTGCTTCGGAGGCCCCGAGGCCGCCCGGCTGGGTTCACCGCGTTCTCCGTGGAGTCCGCCCCAGCGTCGGGACTCGAGCCGCCCTCTACAGAAGGTCGATCGGTCGATCCGTCGGTGCGACGGGTTCGGGGAGCAGCGTGCTGCCGACCAGATGGCGTTCGACGGCGGCCGCGCAGGCACGCCCCTCGGCGATCGCCCACACGACCAGCGACTGTCCACGACCGGCGTCGCCACAGGAAAAGATGCCAGGAACGTTGGTCATGTAGTCCTCTCCCCGGGAGACGTTGGTGCGCCGGTCCAACTCGGCACCGGCCTGCTCCGCTATGGCCTCGGAATCCTGTCCCGTGAAGCCCAAGGCCAGAAACACCAAGTCTGCCGGGATGATTCTCTCGGAACCTTCCTTCGGGCCTCGGGTTCCGTCCTCGCGATATTCCGTCTCGGCGACCTTGATGCCCGTGACCTGACCGTTCTCCCCCACGAACTCCACGGTCGAAGCGAGGTAATTGCGCTCCCCGCCTTCTTCGTGCGCGCTCGCGACCTCGAAGAGGTTGGGGAACATCGGCCACGGCTCGTGCTCGGCGCGATCCTCGGGCGGCTTCTTGCCAATGGCGAGGGTCGTGACCGACGCGGCCTTCTGGCGGTTCGCGGTTCCGATGCAGTCGGCACCCGTGTCGCCGCCACCGAGGATCACCACGTGCTTTCCCTCGGCATTGATCTGGTCCGGAACCTCGTCGCCTGCCCCGACACGGTTGGACTGCACCAAGTACTCCATCGCGAAATGGACCCCTGACAGGTCGCGGCCCGGGATCGGCAGGTCGCGCGGTTTGGTTGCACCCGTGGCGACCACGACGGCATCGTACCTCCGGCGCAACTGGTCCCACGTGATGTCCCTGCCGATCTCCACACCGGCGCGGAACCTCGTGCCTTCGGCGCGCATGACGTCGAGGCGACGGTCGAGAACGGATTTCTCCATCTTGAAGTCGGGGATCCCGTACCGGAGCAGGCCTCCGATGCGGTCGTCGCGCTCGTAGACCGCGACCGTGTAGCCCGCTTGTGTCAGTTGCTGGGCGGCCGCGAGGCCCGCAGGCCCGGAGCCGACCACGGCAACCGTCTTGTCCACCAGGCGTTCCGGCAGGTGAGGCTCGATGAGACCCTCGTCGAAGGCCTTCTCCCCGATCGTGTATTCGATCTGCTTGATCGTGACCGCAGGCTGATTGATCCCGAGCACGCACGAGGACTCGCACGGCGCGGGGCAAACACGGCCCGTGAACTCCGGAAAATTGTTGGTCGCGTGCATTCTCTGCACGGCCTCGTCCGTTCTACCCCGCCACATCAAGTCGTTCCACTCGGGAATCAAGTTCCCCAAAGGACAGCCCTGATGGCAGAAGGGGACGCCGCAGTCCATGCAACGGGACGCCTGCTGCTTGAGTGTCGCCGAGTCCTGCTCGACCTGGACTTCCTTCCAGTCCAGGATCCTGACCGGCACCGGCCGCTTGGGCCGGTCAGCGCGATGTTCGTACGTCAGAAAGCCACGGGGATCAGCCACGCGCGGTCACCTCCAAAATCTCCTGCCACACCGGATCGCTGTCCGGATCGTTTCCTTCGGCCTCGGCCCGGGAGCGAATTCCTTGGACCGCCGCGAAATCGCGGGGAAGAACTCGGGTCAGGCGCGCCATGGACCCGGCTGGATCTGCCAGCATCGTCTGGGCAACCGTGGAACCGGTTTCCGCGAAATGCTTCTCCAACAGGCTCCGGACGAGCTTTTCGTCCTCCTCGTCCAGACCGGAGAACGTCAGCTCACCCGATTCACGCGCGGCCTTGTTCACGTCGGCCAGATCCAGGTCCAGGACGTAGGCGACGCCACCGGACATCCCGGCGCCGAAGTTGCGACCGGTCTGACCGATGATGAGCGCAACACCGCCCGTCATGTACTCGCACCCGTGGTCGCCGATGCCTTCCACCACGGCGGTGGCGCCTGAATTGCGCACCAGGAATCGCTCCCCCACCTGACCCCTCAGGAACAGTTCGCCGCTGGTTGCGCCGTACCCGATCACGTTTCCCGCGATCACGTTGTCCTGGGCCTCGAACAGGGCGTCGGCCTCGGGCCGAATGATGATGCGTCCGCCGGAGAGTCCCTTGCCCGTGTAGTCGTTCGAGTCCCCCGTCAGCCTCAGGGTGATTCCCTGGGGCAGGAAAGCGCCCAGGGACTGTCCTGCCTGGCCGTGGAGATTGACCGTGATCGTGTCATGGTCCAGGAACTCCGCACCGAAGGTCTTGGTCACCCGGTGGCCGAGCATCGTTCCGACGGCTCGATCCGTGTTGATGATGGGGTGATCCATCGATACCGGCGTGCGGTGCGTCAAGGCCGGCTCGGACAGCCGAATCAGCTCGTTGTCCATGTGCTTCTCGAGCTCATGATCCTGCGGCCTGGTGTTCCTGGTCCCCTGGTTGCCGTATTCGTCGGCGGTGGACCGCAGAATATGGCGCAGGTCGAGCCCCTCGGCCTTCCAGTGTGCGACCGCCTTGCGGGTATCCAACACCTCGGCGTGGCCGATGGCCTCGTCCAGGCTCCGGAAACCCAGCTCGGCCAGGTATTCGCGGACCTCTTCCGCGATGAACTCGAAGAAGTTGACCACATGGTCGGCCTTGCCGGTGAACCGCTCGCGCAGCTTCGGATTCTGGGTCGCGACTCCGACCGGACACGTGTCCAGGTGGCACTTGCGCATCATGATGCACCCTTCGACCACCAGGGGCGCCGTTGCGAAGCCGTACTCCTCGGCGCCGAGCAGTGCGGCCACGACGACGTCGCGTCCCGTCTTCATCTGCCCGTCCGCCTGCACGACGACGCGATCGCGGAGCCCGTTGAGCAACAGGGTTTGCTGGGTCTCGGCGAGGCCGAGCTCCCAGGGTGCACCCGCGTGCTTGAGGGAGTTCATGGGCGCTGCACCGGTCCCGCCGTCGTGCCCCGAGACGAGGACGACGTCGGCCTTCGCCTTCGTCACACCGCTTGCGACCGTGCCGATCCCGATTTCGGAAACCAGCTTGACGTGCACCCGGGCCTCCGGGTTCGCCCGTTTGAGATCGTAGATCAGCTGGG
The DNA here is from genome assembly GCF_004136575.1 of Rothia koreensis. Lineage (GTDB taxonomy): Bacteria > Actinomycetota > Actinomycetes > Actinomycetales > Micrococcaceae > Rothia > Rothia koreensis. Next base: position 10,629 of record NZ_NOIQ01000008.1, on the reverse strand, counting down.
CGAGGTCCTCGATCGAGTAGATGTCGTGGTGAGGAGGCGGCGAGATCAGAGAGACCCCAGGAGTCGCGTGGCGCGTGCGGGCGACCCAGGGGTAGACCTTGGCGGACATGAGCTGGCCGCCCTCGCCCGGTTTGGCCCCCTGCGCCATCTTGATCTGAATGTCCGTGGCGTTGGTCAGGTACAGGCTGGTCACTCCGAACCTGCCCGAAGCCACTTGCTTGATGGCCGAACGCCGCTCCGGGTCGAGAAGGCGTTCCAGGTCCTCGCCACCCTCACCCGTGTTGGACTTGCCGCCCAGCCGGTTCATCGCGATCGCCAGCGTCTCGTGCGCCTCCTGCGAGATCGAACCGTAGGACATCGCGCCGGTGGAAAACCTCTTGACGATCGAGCTCACCGACTCGACCTCCTCGAGAGGCACCGGCTGTCGCCGGGGCGCGAAATCGAGGAGCCCACGGAGGGTCATGAGGTCCCGGGACTGGTCGTCCACGAGCTTCGTGTAGGACTTGAAGATGTCGTATCTGCGGGTCTTGGTCGAGTGCTGGAGCCGGAAGATCGTGTGCGGGTTGAACAGGTGCGGGGCACCATCCCTGCGCCAGTCGTATTCGCCTCCGGACTCGAGGTCACGGTACGGAACCTTGACCCCGTCCTGCGGGTACGCGCGGTCATGCCGGGCCTTGACCTCGTCCGAAATCACGTTCAGACCGACGCCGCCCATCTGCGAGTGCGTTCCCGTGAAGTATTCGTCCACGAATGCCTGGGACAGGCCGAGTGCCTCGAAGGTCTGGGCGCCGCAGTAGGAGCTCACGGTCGAAATGCCCATCTTGGACATGATCTTCTGCAGGCCCTTCCCCAGGGCCTTGATCAGGTTGCGCGTCGCCTGCTCGGCCGTGACACCTTCCAGGGCACCGGTACGCACCAGCTGCTCGACCGATTCCATGGCCAAGTACGGGTTCACCGCGGAGGCCCCGAAGCCGACGAGTGCGGCAACATGGTGGACCTCGCGGACGTCACCGGCCTCCACGACCAGGCCGACCTTGGTCCGGGTGGCGGACCGGAGCAGGTGGTGATGCACCGCGGCCGTCAGCAGCAGAGAAGGAATCGGAGCCCAGTTGGCGTTTGCATTGCGATCCGAGAGAACCACGTACTCCACGCCGCGGTTCACGGCGGCCGAGACTTTCTCACAGATTTCGGACAGCCGAGACCTCAGGGACGCGGCACCGCCGGAAGGCTCGTAGAGGCCCCGAACCTTCAGGGCGGTGGCCATACCGTCCTCGTCCTCGATGTGCATGATCTTGTCGAGCTGGTCGTTGTCGATCACCGGAAAGTCGAGTTCGAGCTGGCGCGACGTGACATAGCCGTTGCGCAACAGGTTGCCGTTCGGCCCGAGGGAACTGCGCAACGAGGTCACGAGTTCCTCGCGGATCGAGTCCAGGGGCGGGTTCGTGACCTGCGCAAAGGACTGGATGAAGTAGTCGAACAGGAGCCGCGGCCGCTTCGCGAGCACCGCAATGGGGGTATCCGTGCCCATCGCGTAAATCGGTTCGGCACCCTTGGCTGCCATGGGCCCCAGGATGGATGTGAGTTCTTCGTGGGTGTACCCGAAGATCTGCTGCCGCACCAGGATCGACTGGGCCGGCGGGTTGCGGTGCTCACGCTCCGGAAGGTCGTCGAGCGTGAAGATGTTCTGATCGGCCCATTCCTTCCACGGGTTGCGGGCCGCGACCTGGTCCTTGATTTCTTGGTCGGGCACGATGCGCCCTTCCTTCGTATCGACCAGGAACATCGTGCCCGGGGACACTCGGCCCTTGGCAACGATCTTCGTGTCCCCCAGGTCGACGACGCCGACCTCCGAGGCGAAGATGACCAGACCGTCGTCGGTCTGCCAGTAGCGACCGGGGCGCAAGCCGTTCCGGTCGAGCACCGATCCGACCATGTCGCCGTCGGTGAAGGTGACCGCGGCCGGGCCGTCCCACGGTTCCATGAGGCTCGAGTGGTACCGGTAGAACGCGCGACGGTTCTCGTCCATCGTCTCGTGGTTCTCCCAGGCCTCCGGGAGCATCATCATGATCGCCTCGGGCATCGAGCGGCCCGAGAGCATGAGCAATTCGGCCACCTCGTCGAGTGACTGCGAGTCGGAGGCGCCCACCGAGCAAATCGGGAACAGCTCCTCCGGGTGCCGGCCGAGCAGCGGTGACTTCAACTGCGACTGGCGGGCTCTCATCCAGTTCCGGTTGCCCTTGACCGTATTGATTTCGCCATTGTGGGCGATGGTCCGGAAAGGCTGCGCGAGGGGCCACGAAGGGAAGGTGTTCGTGGAGAACCTCGAGTGCACGATCGCCAGTCGCGTGGAGAACAGCGGATCGGACAGGTCGGGGTAGAACGGCTCGAGCTGAGCCGTGGTGAGCATGCCCTTGTAGGTGATGGTCCGCGTCGAAAAGGACGGGAAGTAGATGCCGAGCTTGTGCTGGGACCGCTTCCGGATGCGGAATGCCTTCTGGTCCAGTTGGCGACGTTCTTGGTCGGGGTCCAGATCGACCACGGGAATGTGCCCGGTGAATGCTTCTTCGGTGACCTCGTTGACCGCCTCCGAGACGAACATCTGCACGAAGTACGGCATAACCGCCCGCGCAGAGGCGCCGACCACGGTTTCGTCCACCGGGACCTCGCGCCATCCGAGCACCTGAAGGCCTTCGGCCTCGGCCATCTCAGTCAGGGCATCCTGGAGTTCCTCCGCGTTCTCACCGTGCGTGGGCAGGTACGCCGTGCCGACCGCGTACTTGCCAAGTTCCGGCAGGGAGAAGTCAACGCTCTTCCGGAAGAATTCGTCCGGGACCTGGGTCAGAAGGCCAGCGCCATCGCCGGTGCCTTCGTCGGCGCCTACCGCCCCGCGGTGTTCGAGCGAGCGAAGAGCCGTCAGTGCTTTGTCGACGACGTCGTGCGTCGCCTCGCCGGTCAAGTTCGCGATCATGGCAAGACCGCAGGCATCCTTCTCGAAATCCGGGTCGTAGAGACCGTCTTTCTCGGGGATGTCCGCGAATGCGGTGAACGGTGAGCGCACCTCACCTGGTTCCGTGGTGGAACGGGGCGTTTCGAAGCGAGTCACGCTGAAGCCTCTCTTCCTCGTGTGAGTCCGTGAGCTCGGTTTCGGGTCATGCCCTGACCGAGCTCCTGGGCCCGCGCAGCGGACTGCGCGAAACCACGTTCGGCGGCCAGACGAAACGTCCCTCGGACAGGTGGCCGGGCATTTGGATCCAGCTCCGGCACCGTACGGGAAGAAAAGAGTGCTCATCGCGTCCGCAACGAGCGCTTCACCCGGGCAGTGCCCTACGTTTCGGTGGTGGCCGCTTCATTGCAGCAATCACGAGACAAAGTGTCGGCGTTCCTAGGTGTCGACGCCGAATCGGTGGTGGCTCCCGCCATGTGATGCGTGAGCGGGCAGCCCAACTTGCCTATGTGTTGTTGACCAAAACTACCACGGACCGTGGTGGGCGGCGTCATACGCATCCGTGGGCCCGGTTGTGTTACGCGGTCAGCTCCTCGTGTTCCTGGGGTTCACGCGGCCGACGGCGCGAGACGACGACCAGCATGACCAGGGCCAAGAGGACCAGTATTCCCGAGGTCCAGACGTGGATGCGCAGACCCAGAATGACATCGGATTCATCGATGCGGAGGAACAATTCGATCAGGAAACGGCCGATCCCGTAGTACATGACGTACGTCCAGAACACCTGACCGCTCTTCACCAGGATCCGACGCGAGAGCCACAGGAGGACCAAACCGCCCAGCAGGTCCCAGAGGGATTCGTACAGGAAGGTGGGATGGAACAGCGTTCCTGGTGGGTACTGGGCCGGGAAATTGTGCGACATGGGGTCGATCTCGAGCCCCCAGGGAAGGCTCGTGGGCTTGCCGAACAGTTCCTGGTTGAACCAGTTGCCCCAGCGCCCGATGCCCTGGGCGATGATGATTCCCGGGGCTGCGGCGTCGGCGAATTTCACCAGAGAGAGGCCCATTTTCCGGCACGCGATCCACGCACCGAGGCCGCCCAGGGTGACGGCACCCATGATGCCGATACCGCCCTCCCAGATCTTGAGGGCGTCCACGGGGTTCCTGCCGGGCCCGAAGTAGTCCCCCGGAGCCGTCACGAACACGTGGTACATTCTGGCCCCCACGAGGCCGAACGGGATCGCCCACAGGGCGATGTCCCAAATTCTCTCCGGGTCCTCGCCCATGGCTCGCCAGCGCCTGGAGGTCAACCAGATGCAGATGACGATCCCGAGCAGGATGCACAGGGCGTAGGCATGAATGGTCAGGGGCCCCAGGTGGAACGCCGACCATGTCGGAGAGGGAATGGCAGCCGTGGGGGTCATCGGGTTCACGCCGGCTGTTCGGGACGGCCGGCCAGTTCGCGCGCGAGACGTCCCACGGCCTCCGGTCCGCCGGCGCCCAGTGCTTTGACCAGGGCGGTACCCACGATGACGCCGTCGGCGTATGCTCCGATCTCGTCCAGGTGCTCGCGACGCGACACGCCGAGGCCCACGCACACGTTCTCCGCCCCGGCGGCCCGTATGTCCGTGACCAGGCGCTCGGCGACGTCGGAGACCGACGATCTCGCGCCCGTCACGCCCATCACGGATACCGCGTACACGAAGCCGCTCGAAGCGTGGGCGATCATATCGAGTCGTTCGACCGATGACGAAGGAGCCGCGAGGAAGATGCGATCGAGACCATGGGCCTGGCTCGCCTCGAACCACTCGCCCGCTTCATTGGGGACGAGATCGGGCGTGATGATGCCGGCACCGCCGGCTTCGGCGAGCCGACGAGCGAATTCATCCACTCCCTTGCGTAGCACGGGGTTCCAGTAGGTCATCACGACGACGACCGCGTCCGTCTGATCGGTGATCTCGCGGGCGGCGCGGAAGACGTCATCGACCTTGAAGCCGTTGCTCAACGCCACCGTGGTGGCGTCCTGGATCACGGGTCCGTCCATCACGGGGTCCGAGTACGGGATGCCCAGCTCGATGATGTCGGCCCCATTCCGTCCCAGCTCGATGCCGGCACGGATCGACTCGTCGACGGTCGGGTAGCCCACCGGCAGGTAGCCAATCAGCGCGGGTCTCCCCTGGTCGCGGCAGTCCCGGATCCGGGCGGAAACCTTCGAATCGGGGTTCGGCTCCGGAAAGCGTTTTGTGGCGGCGCTGTAGCGGCCGGCGTCCTGATGCGGTGTCGTCATTTCTGTTCCTCCGAATCGGCGGGGCCGGTCTCCGATGCTGGTGCGTCGGCGTTCCCGGATTCCTGGCTGCGCAGGTTGGCCGCGTTGACCTCGGAACTCGGGGTTGCCTTGCCCAGCCCGAACCACTCGACGGCCGTGCTCATGTCCTTGTCCCCTCGTCCGGACAGGCACACCGCAATGATCTTGTTCCGTGCCGTCTCCGGATCCTCGGCCTTCCACTGTTCTGCCAGGCGCAGCGCCCCGGCCAGGGCGTGGGCGGATTCGATGGCGGGGATGATGCCCTCGGACTCGCACAGGGCGCGGAGAGCGTCCATGGCCTCGGTATCGGTCACGGCCTGATAGGAGACTCGCCCGATGTCGGACAGGTACGCGTGTTCGGGGCCGACGCCCGGGTAGTCGAGCCCGGCCGAAATCGAATGCGACTCGATGGTCTGGCCGTCGTCGTCCTGCATCAGGTAGGTGCGTGCCCCGTGGAGCACACCGGGCCTGCCGAGGTTGATCGTCGCGGCGTGGCGGTCGGTGTCGATTCCGTCGCCACCGGGTTCCAAGCCGTAGAGCTCGACGGACTCATCGTCCAGGAATGCGTGGAACATGCCGATCGCGTTGGATCCACCGCCCACGCAGGCCGCGACCGCGTCGGGCAACCGACCCGTCCTGTCCAGGAGTTGCTGACGCGCCTCGGTACCGATCGCATCGTGGAAGTACCGGACCATGGCCGGGAAGGGGTGCGCCCCCGCGGCCGTGCCGAGAAGATAGTGGGTGTCCTCGACGTTGGCGACCCAGTCGCGCAGCGCCTCGTTGATCGCGTCCTTGAGGGTGCGTGATCCGTTCTGCACAGCGATGACCTTCGCGCCCAGCAGCTGCATCCGCGCCACGTTGAGTGCCTGACGGTTGGTGTCCACCTCGCCCATGTAGACCACGCAGTCCATGCCGAAGTACGCCGCGGCAGTCGCCGTTGCCACGCCGTGCTGGCCCGCCCCGGTTTCCGCGATCAACCGTGTCTTGCCCATTTTCTTGGCCAACAGGGCTTGGCCCAGAACGTTGTTGATCTTGTGGGATCCGGTGTGGTTCAGGTCCTCGCGCTTGAGGAAGATGCGAACGCCGGCCTTCTCGCTCAGCCGTTCTGCCTCGGTGAGCAGCGACGGCCGATTCGAGTATTCGCGGGACAGTCGCTGGAATTCCTCGAGAAACTCCGGGTCCGCTTTGGCCTTCTCGAAAGTGTCCTCGAGTTCGTCCATGGCCTGGATCAAGGATTCGGGCATCCACTGTCCGCCGAAATCCCCGAAGTACGGACCGGTCGCGTTTCTCAACGAACCGTTCTGGGCGCCCAGAAAGGGCTCGGCGAGTTCGGTGTCCTGCTCCGGCGTGGAATTATCGGCCATCTCGTGCATCCTTCTCTTCCCAGTACGCCGCGCGTGCCTTGCGGCCTTGGTTCTTGAATTCGCCCACAGCGTCACGCGGATCGGAGTGCCTGACCAGGGCCTCGCCCACGAGGACCACTTCGGCGCCCTGGCGTCCGTAGTCGGCGACGTCGCTCGGTTCGGCCACGCCGGACTCCGCGATGATCACGGGGCCTTCCGGAAGGTGGGATGCGAGGGACGCGAAGTGGGTTTTGTCGGTCTCGAGCGTCTTGAGATTGCGGACGTTCACGCCCACGATGTTGGCACCGGCCTCGACGGCTCGCTCGATCTCGTCGGCCGTGTGGGCCTCGACGATCGCATTCATCCCGAGACGATGGGTCAGTTCGAGATATTCGTGAAGCTCCTGGTCACTCAGGGCAGCAACGATCAGCAGGACCAGGTCCGCACCATGGGCCCGGGCCTCCCAGATCATGTACGGATCGATCGTGAAGTCCTTGCGCAGGATCGGGATCGAGACTTCCGACCTGACGGCGTCGAGATCTTCGAGCGATCCCTTGAAGCGGCGCGACTCCGTGAGCACGGAAATCGCGGCGGCTCCCCCGGCCTCGTATTCGTGAGCCAACGTGGCCGGCTCCGGGATACCGTTCAGATCACCTGCGGAGGGGCTCGCGCGTTTGACCTCCGCGATGATCTCCACGGTGTCCCGGTCCGGACCGCGCAGGGCCGAAACGGCGTCTCGGGCCGGTGAGACCGACGAGACGCGGTCCTTGAGCTCGTCGAGGCTCACAGCCCGACGCCGCTCCTCGAGGTCCTCGCGGACTCCGGCGATGATGTCGTCCAAAACTGTCATGAAAGCGGTGATCTCCGGTCTACTGCTCTTCGTGGCCCGGGGCCACTCTGGTCATAGAGAACAGCGCCCCGCTGACGACCATGCCGATCAGGGAGCGCTGCCAGAAGCCCAATGCTCAACTGTGGGTCTTCGTGCGGGATCCGAGTTTGCCGAACCCGAGGGCCTTGAGAATTCCTCCGGCCACGCACCCGCCAGCGATGATCGCCAATCCGACGATCAGCCACGGGATATTGCCCAGGCAGAACGCCACGCATCCCACAATCGAACCCAACATGACCAACAGGACGAGAGTCCATGCGGAGACGGTATTGCCGTGGCCTTCCACGGCGACCGGCGTGAGTTCGAGTTGTTGTTCAGAGCTCACTGGCCCTCCTTCGATGAAGCGATCAGCGCGATTTCCAGCGCGCACTACCGTGACATTCTATGCCATCGATGACGACGGCGAGCGATGTTTCGTGTTCGCTAACGAGTGGGGTCTTCCCCTTCGGTGAGCGAATCCCAGGTGTCGATGTCGTCGGCGTGAGGGTTGTCACCTTTTTGGACCGAATGTTGCGACTCGCGTTCGTAACGCCTCGACGTGGTCTTCCAGTGGCGGCTCGACCACCACAACCACAGCGCCACCACGATCGTGGCCAGTCCCAGGACGAAGGTCAGCCACGGCCACACGGTCACGACATAGCTTCCGCCCGGCCCGTTGGTCCCGGTGGCCTCGCCCACTTTGGTCATCGCCGCATCCTGCGGGTTGAGGGCCGCGGTCAGCGCCGAAATTGCGGTGCCCGCGCCGGCCAACGCGATGACCGCGCAGATCACGGCGCGCAGAACCTTGCCCGCGATCCGGACGGCGACCACCCCGGCGAGCGCGACCAGACCCAGTGCGGACACGGCAGGCGCCGCGTCGGTCCCTTTGACGTCGACGTCGACCTGCGACATCACGCTCGAGACGTTCGCGTGGATCCACGGAAACAGGGTGGTGACGAACGCGAGGACCGGGACCAGAAGGCTCGTGAGAATGACTCGTCCGGAACCCGCCTTCTTCGTCTTGTCGTCCGTGTTTCCGTCCACCCGTGCGACGGGGGCAGATCCTTCGGCGGGATCCTCGCTCATGGTCAATCCTCCTCGGCGAGGCTCGTCAGGTGCTGGGCACGGAGCACGGCTCGCAACGGGGCCGCGGCCTTGCTGACGGTCTCATCGGCTTCGGTCTCGGGGTCGGAATCTGCCACGATACCGGCTCCCGCTTGGATGTACGCCCGCCCTTTCCTGAGCAGCGCGGTGCGGATAGCGATCGCCATATCCATGTTGCCGGCGAAGTCGAAATACCCCACCACGCCAGCGTAGACGCCGCGTCGGTGAGGCTCGTAATCGTCGAGCAGTTGCATGGCTCTCGGTTTCGGGGCCCCGGAGAGCGTGCCGGCCGGGAACGTGGCTTTCAGGACGTCGTAGGCGTTGGCGTCCTCCCGGATGCGTGCCTCGACCGTCGAGGAGATGTGCATGATGTGACTGAATCGCTCGATGTCCATGAACTGGGTGACCTCGACCGTGCCGGGGTCCGCGATCTTGGACAGGTCATTGCGGGACAGGTCCACGAGCATCAGGTGCTCCGAGCGTTCTTTCTCGTCGGCCAACAGTTCCTCGGCGAGGGCGACGTCGTGCGCGTGGGTGTCGCCTCGCGGTCTGGAACCGGCAATGGGATGGGTCGTGGCGCGGTCCCCGGTCACGGTCACGAGCGCTTCGGGCGAGGACCCCACGATCGAATAGGGCTCACCTTCCGTGTCCTCGAACGCGTACAAGTACATGTAGGGCGACGGGTTGGTCTGCCGCAGCACCCGGTACACGTCCAGGGGCAGTGCCTCGGTCTCCGCCTCGAAGCGGCGTGAAATGACGATCTGGAAGATGTCGCCATCATGGATCGCGTGTTTTCCCTCGACGATCGAGTTCATGTACTGCTGGCGGGTCCAGGTCTCCGTGACGTCCTGCCCGAAGGGTCCCTCGTCCCTGTCCGGTTCGGCCATGAAGGACACGGTGGTCCGGCTCAGGGGCTCGGCCAGGCGCTCGAGCATCGACCGGACCCGGGAGACGGCGTCGTCGTACGCCCAATCCACGCGATCGGAGGTTCCGTCCCAGTTGATGGCGTTGGCCACCAGGGTCACGCATCCGTCCTTGTGGTCGTGGATGGCCATGTCGGACACGAGGTTGAGGGCGAACTCCGGGAGGTGGACGTCGTCGGTCGGCGGGTGCGGCAGCTTTTCCCAGTGGCGCACGGTGTCCCACCCCAGGTACCCGACGAGCCCCGAAGTCAGAGGCGGAAGGTCCTCGAATGGTTCGGTGTGGAGCATCTCGAGAGTCTCGCGGATCGCGTCGACCGGGCTTCCCGTGGTCGGTGCTCCTTCCGGAACGGTGCCCTGCCAGAAGGGTTTGCCGTCCTTGGTGGTCAGGGTCGAGCGCGAAGAGACGCCGATGAACGAATACCTGGCCCACTGTGCCCCTGCGTTCGCGGATTCGAGGAGGAACGTGCCGGGGCGAACGTGGCCGTCACGGGCCACGAGCGAACGGTAGATGCCGATGGGCGTAAGTGAATCCGCAACCACGGTAATGCTCACGGGCACCACCCTGCGGCGGGCGGCCAGGGCTCGGAATTCCTCGCGGGTGGGTCGGATCTGGCCGGAGAGGTCGTTCTGCTGAGTAGTCATGGGAATGTCCTTACAACGATGGGGCGAGGCTCAGTCTTCTTCGTGGCCGACCACGGCCTGCAGATCGCGTCCGTCGAAGCAGGTGCGCGTCCCCGTGTGGCACGCCGCACCGATTTGGTCGACCCGGACGAGCAGGGCGTCGCCGTCGCAGTCCATGGCCACGGACCGGACGTACTGGCGGTGGCCGGAGGTGTCTCCCTTGCGCCAATACTCCTGACGCGACCGTGACCAGAAGGTCACCCGGCCACTCGTGAGGGTCCGATGGAGGGCTTCGGCATCCATCCACCCCAGCATGAGGACTTCACCCGTATCGTGCTGCTGCACGATGGCTGCGACCAGCCCCTGGGCATCGAAAGTGAGGCGCTCCTCGACCTCTGCGGGGAGCGCGGAATCCTGGGATTGCGACTGGCTCATCATCAATCAACAACTCTACCGCCTGATAGCGGCACGTATTCTTCTTCCTCGATCGGCGGACGTGTGGACGGCGCGGGGTGGGGTGGT
>NZ_NOIQ01000007.1 GCF_004136575.1 Rothia koreensis | reverse complement strand
CCAACAGGCCACCATCACGGAGGTGACAGCACCACGCCTGCCAGGCAATGTTGAAACCAACAAGAATTCAAAAAACTTGGTACAACATTCAAACAAAGCACACTATTGAGTTCTCAAACAACAAACCACACACCAACCAACCCCACACAAAAAATGAGGAAAAACCAGTGCCGGTCGCACCACCACGAAAAACCATCGCGGCAACTTCTCCAACCTACCAGAACCAAACCCAGCCCGCAAACCGAACCCGAACCCCCTACCCAGCCCACCAGACCACGACACACAGCCGCACCCAGCACACCAGGCAAAAGAATGAAGAAAAACCTTCGAGAACAGTCACGCACCAAGACCAGAACCGGAAGAACCTGTCAGAACAAGCCCCCGAGCCTCGCGGCGACAACAAAAGACTCTACACACCACCACCACCAAACACCAACCCACACCCGAGTGAAACACAACACAAACCACACAACCCCACCACCACAAGGAAAAACAGCCCGGTTGCCGCCTCCGAGGAGGCGGCAACCGGGCTGTTTTCGACTGAGGCTCCTGGTCCTCTGGCGACGAGCGGACCCCTAGGGACGCACGGTCACCACGGCCATGTTCTTCTTTCCTCGCCTGATGATGGCGTACTTGCCGTGCAGGAGCTGGTCCGCCTCGACGACGGCGTCCTCTCCGCTGACCTTGACGTTGTTGACCGCCGCTCCGCCTTCCTTGAGGGTCCGGCGGGCGGCCGACTTGGATTCGCACAGTTCGGTGCTGACGAGCAGGTTGACGAGGGACAAGTCGCTCCCGTCGACCTCCGCGTGGGGCAGTTCGGCGGTTGCGGCCATGAGCGTCTGTTCGTCGAGGGCGGCGAAGTCCCCCTTGCCGAACAAGGCTTGTGAAGCCTCGATGACCTTCTCCGTGGCCTCCACGCCGTGCACCAGTGAGCACACGTCATAGGCCAGGACGCGTTGCGCCTCCCGACGGAAAGGCTCCTCTTCGGTCTTCCGCCCGAGTTCTTCGATCTCGGCGCGACTGCGGAACGTGAACACCTTGAGTCGATCGACGACGTCGGCGTCGGCGGTGTTGAGCCAGAACTGGTAGAACGCGTACGGGCTCGTCAGCTCCGGGTCCAGCCAAATCGCATTGCCCTCGGACTTCCCGAATTTGGTTCCGTCGGCATTCGTGATGAGCGGCGTGCCGATCGCGTGGACCGTTTCGCCCTCGACCTTGCGCACCAACTCCGTACCGGACGTCAGATTCCCCCACTGGTCCGATCCCCCGGATTGCAAGGTGCATCCGTACTGCCTGTAGAGCTCCAGGAAGTCCATGCCCTGCAGGATCTGGTAGCTGAACTCGGTGTAGGAGATCCCTTCCTCCGAGTTGAGCCTCTTGGAGACGATCTCCTTCTTGATCATCGTGCCGACACGGAAGTTCTTCCCGATGTCGCGCAGGAAGTCGATGGCCGAGAGTCCGCCCGTCCAATCGAGGTTGTTGACCATCCGGGCCGCGTTGTCCCCCTCGAAGGACAAGAAGCGACGAACCTGCCCACGCAAGGCCTGGACCCACTCGGCCACGACTTCGCGGGAGTTCAGCGTCCTTTCGGAGCTCTGTCGCGGGTCGCCGATGAGCCCGGTCGAGCCGCCCACGAGCCCCAGGGGCTTGTGTCCATCCAGCTGGAGCCGCCGCATCACCAGGAGCTGCACCAGGTGTCCCAGGTGCAGGGACGCCGCGGTGGGATCGAATCCGCAATAGTAGGTGACCGTCTCCTCGGCCAGGGCCTTTTCCAGGGCCTCCTGGTCGGTCGATACGTGGACGAGACCACGCCAGGTGAGTTCCTGCCAGATGTTGTCGAAACTCGGGTCGTTGGACTGCTCGTTCAGCCCGTGCACGGAGTCGATCACTGAATTATTCGTCACGTCGTTCACGCTACCATTCGCCATCCGTCTGTTCTTCCTTCATGGCTCCTCCTGGCCTAGTGTGCCGGGGATTCCCGACCGTCGGTGGTCCACTGTTCCAGCCCCGCAGGCACCCCACGGGACGCGATCAGAGCGAGCCGCTGGGTCGGTCGGGTCATGCTGACATAGAGATCGCCGACGGTCCCGTAGGCCGCTTCCACCACCGAGGTCGGTTCCACGATCACCACGGTGTCGAATTCCAGGCCCTTGGCCTCCCACGGCGTCAGCACCAGAATCTGTCGTTCGAGCGCGGACTCCGAGGTGCCGGTGAGATCCGAGAATTCCTCGCTCACCGCCCGAACGACGTCGTCGTATTCGGGCTGGGCAACGATGACACCGACGAGTCCGCCCGCCACAGCATCAAGGTCCTGTCGCAGCCTGCGAGACAACGTGCCGAGAACGTCGTCGGTCGCGATGACCTGTGGCGACCACTCCCCCTCCCGCACGGCGCGCGGTGCGGATACTTCCAGGCCCGCGGCCCGAGCCATGGACACCGCGGCCTCCGAAATCTGTGACGGGGTCCGGTAATTGACCGTGAGCTCGTCCAGGCGATACCGGTCCTCGACGAAGGGCTCCAGGGCCTCGCCCCAGCTCGTCGAGGAAGCGGCCGCGGAGGCCTGCGCGATGTCACCGACCACCGTGAACGATTTCATCGGGCACCGACGCATGAGCAGACGCCACTGCATCGGGGAGAGTTCTTGGGCCTCGTCCACGACCACATGCCCGTAGGCCCACGTCCGGTCCGAGTTGGCCGCTTCCGCAGCGGTCATGCGCGTTGCCCCGGTCTCGTTGATCCCGGCCAGCATCTCGGCCGTGACGACGCCGTTGACGCCCATCTCCTCCAGGGCGGCGTCGACGTTCTCCAAGGTCTTCGTCGCATTTTCCAGGTTCGAGTTCCGCTCCGCCGCGGCACGCGCTGCGGTGTGGCCGACGGCGGCCTCGAAGTCACCAAGGAGCTCAGCCGCCTCGTCCAGCAAAGGCACGTCCGACTCCGTGAACGGCGCATCCTTGGGACGCAGCAACGCCTCGACGTCGTCCTCCGAGAGGTGGGCTCCCGCGGACTCGAGGTAGTGGCGCTTGGACAAGAGGTCCCTGACGAGGGTCTCCGCGGTCATCGGCATCCATGCCAGATTCAGGGCGACCCGCACGTCACGGGCTTGCCGCACGTCCTCGAGCAAGTAGGAACGGTCCATATCGTTGCCGCTGGACTCGTTGAGTTGTTTCTCCAATTGGTCAGCCAGATCCTGCACGAGGATCTTCACGAAGGTTTCCCGCGCCTGGTTGTGGGGTTTCCCCGTGGCGCGGGCGCGTTCCCGGGCGTGCTTGATCTGTTTGGGCCTGAGCTCGACGCGCGACGAATCCACCGAGAGGGTCTGCACCTTCTGCGGCACCTTCTGCCGGTCCGCCACTGCCTTCTTGATCACGGCGACCATGTCCAGGGAACCCTTGAGACGGCCGATCCGGGGATCGCTTTCGGGCACGGCCCTCACGCCCGGGTACAGGGTCGCCAGTGAGGACATCACGACACCCGTCTCCCCGAGGGAAGGCAGAACACGCTCGATGTACCACATGAAGGACGACGACGGCCCGACCACCAGAACCCCGGACTTCTGGAGCCGCTCGCGATTCGTGTAGAGCAGGTACGCGGCACGGTGGAGCGCCACGGCCGTCTTGCCCGTGCCCGGGCCGCCCTGAACCACGTGGACACCGGCGAGATCCGCACGGATAATGCGGTCCTGCTCCGCCTGGATCGTCGCGACAATGTCAGTCATTCGACCCGTGCGCTTGCGATTGAGGGCAGCCAGAAGGGCGCCTTCGCCGTGGAGGACCTCCTCGTGCTCGAGGAACTCGGGGTCGAGAACGTCGTCCTCGATGTTTCGCAGGGTACGACGCTCCAGGATGAGGTGACGGCGACGCTGCACGCCCTGCCGGTCGAAGGCCGTGGCCTGGTAGAACGTGCCTGCCTCCGGAGCGCGCCAATCGACCATGAGGCGCTCGTGGTTCTCGTCCGCCAGCCCGATGCGTCCGATGTACCGCGTGGACGCGTCGTCGAGATCCAGCCGGCCGAAGACCAGACGATTGTCCACCGCGTCGAGCTGGCCGAGCCGGTCCTCGTAGAAGGTCGCGTACGCGTCCCTCTCGGAACGGTTTTGGTGGCTTCCGGACGACCCTGTGCGGCGAACGTCGGCGAGTTTCTCCCGATTCTCCTCGCGGAGCTCATCGAGACGACCGTACAGACGGTCGACGTACTCGCGCTCGTGCTTCAGCGCCTCTTCGAGCTGTCGCTCATAGGCCTGATGATCTGCCGTGGTTTCGGGGTTCGTCTGCTGCGAGGTGTCCTCGCGAGAGGTAGACATGGGAATCCGTGTTTCCTTCGGAAAAGCCGTGCTGTGAGTGGTCAGGACTGAAAAGTCTAGACCGTATAGAGCGCGCTGACCTCATGGCCAGTGAGATTGGACCGACCGGCGAGCCCCTCGAGTTCCATCACGACGCCAATTCCTGCGACGTGCAGCCCGGCCCGTTCCACGAGTTTGACCGCGGCCCCGAGCGTCCCACCCGTCGCCAGAATGTCGTCCAGAACCAGGACCCTCGCCCCGGCAGGGATATCGTCCCGGTGGATCTCCAAGGTCGCCGTCCCGTACTCGAGCTGGTACGACTCGGCGTAGGTCTCGCGCGGCAGCTTGCCTTCCTTCCGGACGGGCAGGACGCCGACGCCGGCCGCGTACGCCGCCGCGGAGGCGAGCAGGAAGCCACGGGCCTCGACCCCGGCGACGACGTCGAACTGTCCCTCGAACCGACGCAGAAGTGCGTCCACGACCTCGCGCAATGCGGCGCCGTCGGCGAACAGAGGGGTCAGGTCCCGGAAGATGATGCCGGGTTCCGGGTAGTCCGGGATGACCGCGCAGACCTTGTCGATGGTCGTCGCGACACGCTCATCCGCGGTCGGCGTCGTGGATTCGTTCATAACTCGCCTGGCTTCCGGGCATGCGAGGCCCCATTGGACGAAAAGTGCACCTAACAGAGTACGCCAGAGTTCACCGGCGGGATAACCGACCTGTGCAGTTCACCCGACCGCGAAGCGATCAGGGAACTCACGCTCGGTCACGCAAGACCTTGAGCTAGTCGATCACCCGGGAGCGGGCCGCAAACTGCCGGTCCGCCGCCAACGCATCCTTCAGCGCCTGGAGCTGGGCGGCGACGGCCGACGGCGCCGTCCCTCCTTGGGAGGCCCGCGAATTGAGCGACCCCTCGACGGTGAGCACCTCGCGCACCGCCGGAACCAGGTGCTCGGAGATCGCGGCAAAGTCCTCGTCGGTCAGATCCCACAGTTCGCAGTCCTTCTCCTCGCACACGCGGACGGCGTCGCCCGCGATCTCGTGCGCGACGCGGAAAGGCACGCCCTGACGTACAAGCCATTCGGCGACGTCGGTGGCCAGCGCGAAGCCCTGGGGCGCCAATTCGGCCAAACGGTCCGTGTTGAATTCCAGCGTGTCGATCATGCCGGAGACCGCCGGGAGGAGGGTTTCGAGCTGATCGATCGCGTCGAAGATCGGCTCCTTGTCCTCCTGCAGGTCCCGGTTGTACGCGAGGGGCAATGCCTTGAGGGTCGAGAGCAGACCGGTCAGGTCGCCGATCAGGCGCCCGGCCTTGCCTCTGGCCAGCTCGGCGATGTCCGGATTCTTCTTCTGGGGCATGATCGATGACCCCGTGGAGAAGGAATCGTGCAGTTTGACGAAGGAGAACTCCTTGGTGGCCCAGAGGATCACTTCTTCGGAGACACGAGACAGGTCCACGGAGATCATGGCCGAGATCCAGGAGAATTCCGCGTAGACGTCGCGGCCTGCCGTGCCGTCGATCGAGTTGTGGGTCGCCGAATCGAATCCGAGCTCCCGAGCGACGGCGTTGGGGTCCAGCCCCAGCGAGGAACCCGCGAGCGCGCCCGACCCGTAAGGCGAGACCGCCGCACGGGAGTCCCAGTCGCGCAGGCGTTCGAGGTCACGGGACAGCGCCCAGGCGTGGGCCAGGAGCTGATGCGACAACAGAATGGGCTGCGCGTGCTGGAGGTGCGTGCGCCCCGGCATCGGCGCATAGGGGTGGCGTTCCGACTGGGACACCAGGGCGTCGATCACGCCCAGGACCCCTTCGGCAAGGATGGAGGCGTGGTCGCGCAAATACATCCGGCCGAGGGTGGCGATCTGGTCATTGCGCGAACGTCCTGCCCTCAGCTTGCCGCCGAGGTCGGGGCCGGCACGCTCGATGAGCCCCTTCTCCAGGGCACCATGGACGTCCTCGTCCGAGACGGCGGGTTGGTAGGCTCCGGTCCGGACGTCCTGTTCGAGCCTGTCCAGGGCATCGATCATTCCCGAAAGCTCCGCGTCCGAAAGAAGGTTCTTGGCGTGCAGGACCCGGGCGTGAGCACGCGAACCGGCGATGTCATAGGGTGCGAGTCGCCAGTCGAACTGAGTCGATTTGCTCAGCGCCGCCAGGGCGTCGGATGGCCCTCCGGCAAAACGACCGCCCCAGAGAGCACCTTCGTTGGTTCCGTGCTTGTCCTGCTGTGAAGTCACCATTCGCCTTTCTTCCGCGTCCGCCTCGGACGCGCGCACGTGATCCGCCTCCGCCCGTCGGCCTGGGCAGACGGGCGGAGGCGGAAGATCTTGCTCGTTACAGTCCCAACCGCTGGTCGCGCGACGAGGCGACCTTCGATGACATCCCGAAGAGCTCGATGAAGCCACGCGCATAAGACTGGTCGAAGCTGTCGCCCTCATCATAGGTCGCCAGGTTGAAGTCATACAGCGACGTGTTGGACCGGCGCCCCGTCACGGTGGCCCGGCCGCCGTGCAGGTCCATCCGGACCTCTCCGTTGACCATCTTCTGGGTGTCCTCCACGAACACGTCCAAGGACTTCTTCAGGGGAGAGAACCACTGGCCGTCGTAGACCAATTCGGTCCACCGCTGGTCCACGGTCTTCTTGAACCGGGCCTGTTCGCGCTCGATCGTCACGTTCTCGAGTTCCTTGTGCGCGGCGATGAGAGCCATTGCCCCGGGAGCCTCGTAGATTTCGCGGGACTTGATGCCCACGAGCCTGTCCTCGACGACGTCGATCCGGCCGATGCCCTGGGCTCCGGCCCTGCGGTTCATGATCTCGATGGCCTCGAGGGGAGTCACGGATTCGCCGTCGATGGCGACCGGGACACCCTGGTCGAAGGTGATGGTCACTTCGTCGACGGCCGGCGGGAAGGTCGGGTCATCCGTGTAGTCGTAGACGTCCTTGGTCGGCCGGTTCCAGATGTCTTCCAGGAAACCGGTCTCCACTGCCCTGCCCCACACGTTCTGGTCGATCGAGAACGGGTTGGATTTGGTGGTGACGATCGGCAGGTCGTTGTTCTCGGCGTAGGTGATGGCCTTTTCCCGCGTCAGGGCGAGGTCCCGGACGGGAGCAATGCACTTCAGGTCGGGCCCGAGGGTCTGGATGCCGACCTCGAAACGCACCTGGTCGTTGCCCTTGCCCGTGCAACCGTGAGCGACCGTGGTGGCGTTGAACTGCTTAGCCGCTTTGACCAGGTGCTTGACGATCACCGGCCGAGACACGGCCGAGACCAACGGGTAGGCGTCCATGTACAGCGCATTGGTCTTGAGTGCCGGCATGCAGTATTCGGTCGCGAACTCCTCCCGAGCATCCGCGACATAGGCCTCAACCGCACCGCAGTCCAGGGCTCGCTGCCGGACCGTCTCCAGGTCTTCTCCGCCCTGCCCGACGTCGACCGCCACGGCAATGACTTCGGCACCGGTGGCTTCTCCGATCCAACCGATGGCCACGGAGGTGTCCAAGCCTCCGGAATACGCAAGTACAACCCGATCCGTCATGGGGTGTGCCCTTTCTGCTCGTGCTCCCCCAGTGCGTGCACCGGAGGTCTGTCATGTCATCTTGTATGACTATACAGCATGAATTGTATTTATACACATCAGCGTCGGTGCACCGTGGCACCCTCAGTCCGAAACCCGGGCTCGAACTGCACGAGCACTCCCCCTCGCGGCCCACGGGCGGAGCACATCCTGTAGAGTTATTCTGAATTGCTCACAATAAGAGGATGGTTCTTTCGATGACCGACAGCAGTGACAACGCGAGCGAGTTGAGCGACCAGGAGCTGGAGGCTCTGCACCAGATCTTCGACCTGGCCCGCGAAGGACAAACCCAGCAGCTCGCCGCCGTCCTCGACCAGGGTGTCCCGGTGAACCTGACCGACCCCAAGGGTGACACTCTGCTCATCCTGGGCGCCTACAGAGAGCACCCGGACGTCGTCGCCTTGTTGCTCGAACGTGGCGCCGATGTGGACCGTCTCAATGATCGGGGGCAGACGGCCCTGGCCAGTGCGATCTTCCGGAACAATCGCGAGATCGCCGACGCACTCCTGGACGCCGGAGCCGACCCCTCCCTGGGATCGCAGTCGGCCGGAGCGATCGCCGAATTCTTCGATATCGACGACATGAAGGCCTTGCTCCGCGAACGCGGCATTCTCTGAACCTGCCCGTCGTCCACCAGTCGCCCAGTGATCACCTCACCGGTCTACTCGGACCACTCCAGGAACCGTTGCGCGAGTCTCTGGCCCCCATTCGGGTCCCGGGACACGACCATGACAGTGTCGTCACCGGCTATCGTGCCGATGGCTTCGGGAATCTCCGTGTGATCCAGTGCCGACGCGAGGAACTGGGCGGCGCCGGCCGGCGTCCTGAGCATCACAATGTTCCCGCTGGCCTCGGCCATGATCAGCAAATCGCGGAACAGCCCCTTGAGCCTGTCGGGAGCGTCCCGTTCCTTGACGGGGTCGATACCGGCCACCGAATAGATCAGCACCCCATCGGTACCGCGGATCCGTTCGGCACCGATTTCGACGAGGTCACGCGAGAGCGTCGCTTGCGTGACCTGGACCCCGTCCTTCTCCAAATAGTCCGCAAGCTCTGATTGGGATCGGATCTTGGCCGTCTCGAGCAGGGAGATGATGCGGGCCTGGCGTGCAGCCTTGGTCGAGGGGATTCCCATGTCTAGCGTCGTTCCTTTCCGGCGCGTGAAGTCTCCAACAACCATGTCATCAGGGCCTTTTGCGCGTGCAGCCGGTTCTCGGCCTCGTCCCACACCACCGAGGACGGCCCGTCGATCACCTCGGAGGTGACCTCGAACCCGCGGAAAGCGGGCAGGCAGTGCATGAAAATGGCCGAGTCCTTGGCCTTCGCCATGGACTCACCTGTCACTCCGTACGGAGCAAAGATCTTCCGGCGCTGTTCGGTTTCGTCTTCCTGACCCATCGAAATCCAGGTATCCGTGACGACGACGTCGGCACCGTCCAGGGCGGCGTCAACATCTTCGGTCACCAGAACCGAACCACCGGTCTCTTCGGCCCGGCTGCGCGCGGAGACCAGAATGTCCTCGCGGGGAAGGTACCCCTTCGGGCCGGCAATACGGACGTTCATCCCTGCCGTGACGCCGCCCAGAAGGTAGGAGTGGGCCATGTTGTTGGCCGCGTCCCCCACATAGGCCAGGGTCAGGCCTTCCGTCCGGCCGAAGCTCTCCCGAACCGTCAGGAGGTCGGCCAGGATCTGGCACGGGTGGTAGTCGTCCGAGAGCGCGTTGATCACCGGAACCGTCGAGTTCTCGGCCATCTCCTCCAGTCCGGCCTGTTCGAACGTTCGCCAGACGATCGTCGAGACCATACGGGACAAGACGTGTGCCGTGTCTGCGATCGACTCCTTGTGGCCGAGCTGCGATTCGCCCGGATTCACGATCAGCGGGTTGCCACCGAGATCGCTGATGCCGACGCCGAAGGAGAAACGCGTTCGTGTGGAGGTCTTGTCGAAGATGACCGCGACCGACTGCGGTCCGGCCAGGGGTTTCTCGGACCAGCGATCTGCCTTCATCCTCTCGGCGAGGTCGAGGACGGTCTTCTGCTCGTCCGGGGAAAGGTCGGTGTCCACCAGGAAATGGCGTGTCATGGTCTCAATTCTTTTCTGGGTCAATGATTCGGTCGCGCACCGTGGCTTCACACGGAGCGGACGGCGTCCAGGATCGTGGGGAGCGCCTCGAGGAACGCGTCGATGTGCGCTCCCTCGATCACCAACGGGGGCGCCAGGCGCAGGGTCGCGGGTCCGGTGGCATTGATGATGAACCCACGGTCACGGGCTTCTGAAACGACGGCCGGGGCCGGGGCGTCGGTCGAGAACTGCGAGAGGTCGAGATCGATGCCGATGAGCAGCCCCTCTCCCCGAACCTCGGCAACCCCATCGATCGGGGCCAGGCCGTCGCGAAGTCCTTGGCCGACGGTCCGAGCGCGCTCGAGCAGGCCCTCGTCTTCGATGACCTGAATGGTCGCCAGGCCCGCCGCCATGGCCAGAGGATTGCCTCCGAAGGTCGTCCCATGATTGCCGGGACCGAGAACGCGGGTCGCCTCCGGGGTCATCACCAGCATGGCACCGATCGGGAAACCTCCCCCGAGGGACTTCGCCAGCGTGACGACGTCGGGAGCCTGCTCGCCCGTGAGCACATCCTGGCTCGCGAGCCAGCGTCCCGTACGCCCCATACCGGTTTGGACCTCGTCGACCACCAGGAGGGCCGAATGCTCCCTGGTCAGTCGCCGGGCCGCCGCCAGGAACCCCTCCGGGAGAGGATGGACCCCGGCCTCGCCCTGGATGGGCTCGAGGATGAGGCCGGCGACGTCGTACTCGAACGCCGCTTCGAGAGCCTCGGTGGTCGGTTCCACGAAGACGACGCCGCCCGGCAACGGCTCGAACGGGGTCCGATAGGCCTCTTTGGAGGTTGCGGCCAGCGCGCCGGCCGTCCGACCGTGGAAACCGTGATCGAGGGCGAGGATGCGCTTCTTGGCCGGCGTCGCCGAATTCCCGTGGGACCTGACCAGCTTCAACGCGGCCTCATTGGCCTCGGTTCCGGAGTTCGTGAAGAACACCTTCCCCGAGGACGGGGCACCGGTGATGTTCAGGAGCTTGTCGGCCAGCGACACCTGTTCCGGTGTCGTGAAGAAGTTGGAGACATGCCCCAGCCGACCGGCCTGACGGGATACGGCCTCGACCCACACGGGGTGGCCGTACCCCAGAGCGTTGACCGCGATGCCGCCCAGGAGGTCGACGTAGGTGCGGCCGTCCGCGTCCGTCACCGTCGCCCCCTTGCCCGAGGTCAGGACAAGGCTCGGATCGCCGAACACACCCAAGAGATTCTCGCGGTAGTCGTTGAGCAATTCCTGCTGGTTCATGAGGTTTCCTCCTCGGTCGTCCGGAACGGGTTGACCAGAACGAAATCGGCCAACGGTTTGGGCTCCGTTGCCTCCCCCGTGACCTGGGTTCCGATCCCGGAATCCGTAAAAATTTCCAAGAGCGGTGAATGGGCACGTCGGCCGTCGACGATCGACGCCGCGGGGACACGGTTCTCGACGGCCGCCAGGCAGGCGCTCATCTTGGGGATCATGCCTTCCGAGAGGCTGGGAATGATCCGCCGGAGTTCTCGGGCCGTCAGCGAGCTGATCAGAGAATCCCGATCCGGCCAGTCGGCGTACAACCCCTCGACGTCGGTCAGCATGACCAGCTTCTCGGCCCCGATCGCGGCGGCAACGGCCGCCGCAGCCGTATCGGCGTTGACGTTGAGGACCTCCCCCGTGGGCGTGTCCAGAGGCATCCCCTGCTCGACGGCTCGCCCGTCGGCCAGGATTTCGGGGGCAATCGAGGAAATCACGGGGATCTTCCCCGCGTCGATCATCGAGGAAATGGCCGTGGTGTTGACGCCGACCACCTCACCGACCAGTCCGAGATCGGTTTCGACCCCGTCCACGACGGTCGTGATGCGCCTGGCCCTCAAGAGCCCGCCGTCCTCGCCGGACATACCGACGGCGTAGGGCCCGTGCTGGTTGATGAGCCCGACGAGCTGCCGAGCGACCTGTCCGGTGAGAACCATGCGCACCACGTCCATGGCCTCCGGAGTCGTGTACCTGAGCCCGCCGCGGAACTCGCTCTCGATGCCGAGTCTTTCCAGCATGGACGAAATCTGCGGCCCGCCGCCGTGGACCACGACCGGTTTGATTCCCACGGACCTGAGGAAGACCATGTCCTCCGCGAAGGCCTCGCGCAGTTCTTCGTTGATCATGGCGTTGCCGCCATATTTGAAGACCATGACCTTGCCCGCGAACCGCTGGATCCAGGGCAAGGCTTCCATGAGCGTGCCGGCCTTGCTCTGCGCCGAGGCGTACCGCATGTGATCGCTCTGTTGTGGCACCGTAGTCACCCCTCCTAGCTCGAGTAGGCCGAGTTTTCCTCGACGTAATCGTGGGTCAGGTCGTTGGTCCAGATGGTCCCGGATTCGGATCCGGCACCAAGGTCGATGACGACGTCCACCGTGCGGTCCGCGGCCAGGTCGACCAGCGACCGGTCCTCACCGATGGCGCCTCCCCGGCAGACCATGACTCCGTTGATGGATACGTTGACGTCCGAAGAGTCGAAGTCCACCGACGTGGTCCCCACCTCGGAAAGGATGCGCCCCCAATTCGGATCGTTGCCGAAGATCGCGCACTTGAAGAGGTTGGACCGTGCCACGGCACGGGACACCTCCAGCGCCTGGGCCTCCGAGGCGGCCCCGGCGGTGGTGACGTGAATATCGTGGCTGGCCCCTTCGGCGTCGCCGATCAGCTGGAGGGCCAAACTCACGCAGACCCGCGTGAGGGCGTCCGTGAACTCTTCCTGTTCGGGGACCGCGCCGCTGGCACCCGAGGCCAACAGCGCGACGGTGTCGTTCGTGGACATGCAACCGTCCGAGTCGGCCCGGTCGAAGCTGCGCTCCGTGGCCGAGCGCAGGGCCGCGTCCAGGTTGTCCGCTGACATCGAGGCATCGGTGGCGAGGACAACGAGCATCGTCGCCAAGCCTGGGGCCAGCATTCCGGCGCCTTTGGCGATCCCTCCGATACGCACGGGCCCCTGTTCGGTCTGAAGCGTCACGGAGGCCTTTTTGGACACGGTGTCGGTGGTCATGATGGCCGACGCCGCGGCGTCGTCGTGCTCGGGTCCTTCCCCCAGCGAGCCGGCCGCGTCCCGAAGCCCCGGCAGCAGCAGATCCATCGGCAGTTGCTCGCCGATGAGACCGGTCGAGCAGACGAGCACATCTCCCGCGGCCGCATCGGTCAGCGAGGCGACTTCCTCGGCAGTCCGGTGGGTATTGCGGAACCCCTCGGTCCCCGTGCAGGCATTGGCCCCACCGGAGTTGAGAACGACGACGTCCACGCGCCCGTCGCGCACAACCTCGCGTGACCACTCGACCGGCGCCGCGGCGAAACGATTCGTGGTGAACACAGCCGCGGCAGTGAATTCGGGGCCCACGTTGCGCACGAGGGCGACGTCCTTCCCACCGCTGGCCTTCAACCCCGCGGACACCCCGGAATATTCGAAGCCGCGGATTCCGGCCAGCCCGTTCTCGACGTCGATCTCCGCAGCGTTCTTCGGTTCTGAACTCATGGCACGAGTCCTTCCTGGTCAAGGCCCGTGGTCTCCGGGAGGCCCAAGGCAATGTTCATCGACTGGACGGCACCGCCCGCGGTGCCCTTGGCCAAGTTGTCTATCGCGCACGTGACAATCACGCGCCCGACATGCGGATCGAGCGCCAGTTGCATCACGGCGTGATTGCTGCCCTGCACCGACTTGGTGGTCGGCCACTGGCCTTCTGGGAGCACATGGACGAACGGTTCGGAGTCGTACGCCGCATCCCAGGCGGCCCGAAGGTCGTCCTCGCTGGTACCAGGACGGATCCGGGCCGTCGCTGTGGTCAGAATGCCGCGAGGCATCGGAGCGAGGGTCGGGGTGAAGCTCACGCTCACGGACTCGCCCGAAGCGTCGCCGAAGCCCTGCTCCATCTCGGGCGTATGGCGGTGCACGCCGCCTACACCGTACGGAGACATCGACGACATGGCTTCGCTGGCCATCAGGTGCGGTTTGGTGGCTTTGCCGGCTCCCGAGGTTCCGGACGCAGCCACGATGACGATGTCCTCCGGGTCGAGCAGGCCGGCGGCGAGACCGGGGGCCAACGCGAGCTGAGCGCTCGTGGGGTAACAACCCGGCACAGCGATCCTCGAAACACCGGCCAAATCTTCTCGTTGTTTGGTCGGCGATCCTGTCCGGAACGGCGCGGTAATCAGTTCGGGCAGACCGTACGGCCAATGGCCTGCGTGCTCCGTTCCGTAGAAACGGGCCCAGGCGTCCGGATCCCGCAGGCGGTGGTCCGCCCCGGCATCGATGACGAGGGTCCCTTCTGGCAGTTCGGCCGCCACGGGGCCACTGGCTCCATGGGGCAGGGCAAGGAAGACGACGTCGTGCCCGGACAAGGTCGCCGGGCTGGTCTCCTGGACCGTGAGGTCGGCCAGGGATCGCAGGTTCGGGGCCAGCTCTCCCAATCGCGTGCCCGCGCTGGAATGTGCGGTCACGGTGGTCACGTCCACCTGGGGATGTTGGGACAAGAGGCGGAGGACCTCTCCGCCTGCGTAGCCCGTGGCACCGGATACTGCTACCGAAAATGTCATGACGACACTGTACCGCAGATTTATACATGGGTCTAAATCTTTATGCATAGGGCGGCTAGGATGGCCGCGAGATCACTTCACGACCGAAGGAGTTGGCTTTGTCAGAGCAGATACCGGAGTCCATGACCGCAGTCGTCGCGCCTTCCAGCGGTGGGCCGGAGGTCTTCGAAGAGAGGACCGTGCCCGTTCCTGAGCCTTCGGGCACCCAATTGCTGGTCAGAACCAAGGCCACGGGCGTGAACTTCATCGAGACCTATCAGCGCTCGGGCGTGTACGACGTGCCCTACCCCTTCGTCCCGGGCAGCGAGGCCGTCGGCGTCGTCGTGGCGGCCGGGCCGGGCGCCGTCAATGCCGCGGTGGGCGATCGCATCGCGACGAGTCAGGCCGCGGCCACATACGCCCAATATTTCGTGGTGGATGACGACAAGGCCGTGAGGATTCCGGAGGGCATCGATCCGGTCGACGCCGCCTGCGTGCCTCTCCAGGGCGTCACGGCGCACTACTTGGTTCGATCCACCTACCCGGTCAGTGCATCGGACACGGTTCTGTTCCACGCGGGTGCCGGAGGAGTCGGCGGCCTGGCCATCCAGATGATCAAGAACCTCGGGGCACGGGTGATCGCCACGGTGTCCTCGGACGAGAAGGAACGGATTGCGCTCGGCCATGGGGCCGATCACGTGTTGCGCTACGAGGACTTCGCGGATCGGACCCGCGAGCTGACGGACGGCCGCGGCGTCGACGTCGTGTACGACTCGGTCGGGAAGACGACGTTCGAGGACTCGCTGACAACCCTGAAGCCGCGTGGAATGGCTGTCCTCTTCGGAGGCGCGAGCGGCCAAGTACCGCCATTTGACCTTCAGCGGCTGAACTCGATGGGTTCACTGTACGTAACGCGTCCGTCGACGGGAGCGTACCTGCGCGACCGGCGCGAACTCGAGTGGCGCATGGGCGAGCTCTTCGACGACATCCTCGCCGGGCGGCTGAAGATCTCCCACGACCAGAGCTTCCCGCTCACGGATGCCGCCGGCGCCCACGAGTACCTCGAAGCCAGAAAGACTCGCGGCAAGGTTCTCCTGGAGCCCTGAGCCGGTTGCCGGTTGCCGGTTGCCGGTTGCCGGTTGACTCAGCGTGGGGCACGAAGCCCATGTCCCGAAACCCGTGACGGGACACGCACGAAGGACCGCCCAGCGAATGCTGGGCGGTCCTTCGTTGCTTCTCCGACATGGGGTCATCGAGCCGACGACCACGCCTGTTCCTAGGCCTCGATCTCCTCGCGACGTGTCCTGCGCCCGGCGTAGACGGCGCCTGCAATACCGGCGAGGAACACGAGGATCGCACCGGCAATCATCAGCCATCCGTTGCGTTTCTCCGCGGATACGGAATCGTCGGTCACGGGTTTGAGTGATCCCGGGTCGTCCGTCTTGACGACCTTCAGCACGCCGTCGTCCACGGCCATCAGCGCATCGACGTTCTTGGGAAAGTCGTCGTCCTGGGCCCCGGTCTGGGTTCCGCGGAATTGGACCTGCTGCCCCGGCTTGACGTCGATCGGGTCGTTCACGCCACCGTCGAACCGCTGGTAGGACACGTTCGTGTCCTTCGGCAGGTTGCCTTGGTAGACACCGTTGAACGTCTTGGTCTGCAGATCATTGGTCGAGGTCAGGAACTGACCGGAGACCACCCAGGAATGGCCGGCGTGCGGAGCGTCCTCCTTCGCCGCGTGCAGCGCGCGAACGCCACCGTAGGTCAGCAGCCCGGCCAGCAACAGAGCGAGAATGACGATGAGAACCCCCAGCCATCGCCATTTCGACCGGCGGCGGAGATAGCGCCCCGACTGCTCGTCGTCCTCGTCAAAGCCAAAGAAGTCTTCTGACACGATTCTCCTCGTCTACCGGATCATGCTGGGGAAGCCCGGTCTCGTGCGGTGGATTCCGAACAGTCTACCCGCGGAGGACGGCCCCGTGGCGTTGCGAAGCAAGCTCGATCGCGGCCTCTCTGATCTCGCTTGCCTCGTCGTTCGTCAGTGTGCGGTCAGGAGCGCGGAAACGCATGGCGCATGCCAACGATTTCTTGTGCTCTTCGATGCCCGATCCACGGTAGTCGTCGAAGACGCGCACGTCTTCGAGCAACTCGCCCGAGCCTTCACGCAACGTCTTCAGGACATCGGCCGCCGGGATGTCGGCGTCGAGCACCAGGGCGACATCCTGGGTCACCGCCGGGTACCCGGAGATGGCCTCTGCCGAGACAGGTGCACCCGCAGTACGGGCCAGCTCGGTGAAGTCGATTTCGACCGCAACCGTCCTCTCGGGCAGGTCCAAGTCTTTGAGGACCTGAGGGTGCAATTCGCCGGCCCAGCCGACACGCCGACCCTCCGCAACGAAGAGCTCCGCGGTTCTGCCGGGGTGGAAGGCCTGGTGACGTCCCTGGCGGAGGTCCAGACGAACCCCTGCCGTATCGGCCACCATTCGTGCGACATCGAGCGCATCCTGCCAGTCGTACGCGCGCGGGGTTACTCCTGGCGAGACCTGAGCATCGTGACCGGTCAGGATCGCGGCAATATGCCGCGGCTGCCGCGGCAGACCGGCGTGCAGGTCTGCCAGGACACCGGGATCGGGCTTCTGCCCGACCGCGGGAATGTTCTGCGTTCCCAGGTGCTCACGGGGATGGAAGACCAGAGCCGACTCGTACAGCGCCAGATCACGGAACCCTCGTGAATGGTTGCGCTTGAGCACCTGGACGAGGCCGGGAAGCAACGACGTCTGCAGCGATCCGAAGGATTCGCTGATCGGATTCGCCAGCGCGATGGCCGGGACGGATTCGCCTTCCTCGGGGGTGCCGAAGAGACGGTTGTCGGCCTCGCTGACGAATGGATACGAAGCCACCTCGGTGAGTCCCGCGGCCGCGAGGGCATTGAGACAACGCCGGCGCACCGATTGCTCGACCGTCAGGCCGCGGCCGCTCGGCGGGACAGGAAGGGTGGACGGAATCTTCTCGTACCCGGAGAGCCTTGCGACCTCTTCCGCGAGGTCCTCGGGTTCGAGCAGGTCGGGACGCCACGAAGGCACCGTCACCTGGAGAACGTCGCCCGTGCGGACAACGGTCGCACCGATGTCCTGCAGAATCTTGATGACATCCGATTCGGCAATCTCCATGCCGATGCGTTTGCTCGGATAGTCCACGGCGCAGTGGATTTCGTGCGCGTAGTAGTGGTCGAAGACGTCGGTGACTCCCTCTTCGGCCGTGCCCCCTGCCAGTTCTTCGAGCAGCTCGACGGCGCGCTCGGCCGCAGCGGCGGCAACGAGAGGGTCAACCCCGCGTTCGAAACGCTTGGATGCTTCGGAAGGCAACCGGTGACGACGCCGCGTCCGGGCGATCGACACTTCCTCGAACCGCGCCGCTTCCACCAGGATGCGACGGGTCGAAGCAGTCACCTCGGTCGAGGCTCCGCCCATGACGCCGGCCAGACCGATCGGGCCGGTCTCGTCGGTGATGAGCAGGTCCTCGGGGTCGAGGGAACGTTCCTTCCCATCGAGGGTCGTCAGGGTCTCCCCCGCATGCGCACGTCGGACCTCGATGGCGCCGGTCAGTCGATCGGCATCGTAGAAATGCAACGGCTGCCCGTACTCGAGCATCACGTAGTTGGAAATGTCGACCGGAAGTGAGATCGAACGAATCCCAGCGAGCCTCAGGCGAGAGGACATCCACGTGGGTGTCGGAGCCTCGGGGTCCACTCCGGATACCGTCCTGGCCACGAACCGCGTGGCACCCTGACGGTCGTGGATGGGGGCGTCGTCACGGATCCTCACCGGCTGACCCGATCCGTTCGCGGCGGGAGCGCGTTCTGCGAGGTCGGCCGCGGGGTCCACGAATTCCTCGTTGACGGCGTGGCAGTACTCGCGGGCAACGCCACGGATCGAAAAAGCGTATCCGCGGTCCGGCGTCACATTGATTTCGGCCGCTTCGTCGTCGAGACCAAGCAGTGCCAGCGCGTCCGAACCGATCTCCGGGTCGAGCCCCAGGGTGGACAGCACCAAAATCCCGTCGTGATCATCGCCGATTCCCAGTTCGCGAACCGACGCGATCATTCCGGCGGACACGTGACCGTAGGTTTTGCGGGCCGCAATCGCGAAGTTTCCGGGCAGCACGGCCCCGGGGAGAGTCACCACGACCTTGTCCCCCGGCGCGAAATTGTGTGCGCCGCACACGATGCCCTGGATTCCCGACGGGTCGATGCCCTCTCCGGTCAGGGTCTGTTCCTGGCCTTCGGGAACCACCCGAACCGTGCACCAGTTGACGGTCTTGCCGTTGGAGTGTTCCTCCGGTTCCATCGTGAGCACCTGCCCGACGACGACGGGTCCGGAGATATCGTCCGACGGCCGGTGCACATCTTCTTCCTCGAGTCCCACACGGACGAGGGTCTCCATCAGGTACTCCGCGGAGGCGCCCTCGGGGAGGGGCGCATACTCGCGCAACCATGACAGGGGAATACGCATGAACTAAATCTCCATCCCAAAATGCTCGCTGAAGCGAACGTCGCCTTCGATCATGTCCCGCATGTCCGGGACGCCGTTGCGGAACATGAGTGTCCTCTCGACCCCCATGCCGAAGGCGAAACCGGAATACTGGTCCGGGTCGACTCCCCCGGCCCGCAGAACATTCGGGTGAACCATGCCGCACCCGCCCCACTCGATCCATTGCGGCCCGCCCTTGGCGTTGGGGTGCCATACGTCCATTTCGGCGGAGGGCTCGGTGAACGGGAAGTAGTTGGGCCGGAGCCTGATCCTGGCCTCCGCGCCGAACATCTGGCGGGCGAAGTGCTCGAGGGTCCCCTTCAGATCGGCCATGGTCAGGCCCCTGTCCACGGCCAGTCCCTCGATCTGGTGGAACACCGGGGTATGGGTCGCGTCCAGCTCGTCGGTACGGTAAACCCGCCCCGGGCACACGATGTACAAGGGCACATCACGCTGGTGGAGAGCGCGCATCTGGACCGGCGACGTGTGTGTGCGGAGCACGAGATGCGCCTCGGCCGGGTCCACGAAGAACGTGTCCTGGAGCTCTCGGGCAGGGTGGTCCGGCTTGAAATTCAGCGAATCGAAGTTGAACCACTCCGATTCGACCTCGGGGCCGTCCTCGACTTCCCACCCCATGGAAACGAACATGTCCGCGGCCTGCTCCTGCAGAAGAGCCACCGGATGGCGCCCGCCGATGGAGCGATGCCCCGAACCTGCCGTGACGTCCACGGCCTCTTCGACGAGAATCCGCTCCGCATGCTCCGTCTCGAGCTGCTCGTTGCGGGCCTCCAGAGCCTGGGTGATTCTGGCTCGAGTCTGGCCGAGGAGCTTGCCGATCTCCTTCTTGTGCTGATTCGACAGCGAGCGCATCTGCCGGTTGGCGACGCCGACGCCGGACTTCTCCCCCGTGAACCGGAGCCGAACCTGCTTGAGGGCGTCGAAGTCCGGGGTCCGGTTCTCGATGCTCTCGATGGCCTGGTCGACTTCCGCGGAAAATGCTTCGCGAACTCGTTCCAGGCCCCGTTCGGGTTCTGTGTCCAGAACGCCGGCCATGTCTTCGAGCACCGGATCGGGGCCCGGCAATGGCGCGGCGTTGTCCGGCGACGTTTCAGTCATGAACAACTCATCTCTTGGATCTGATTCGTACTGCGGGGTGCTCGAGGGGCGATCGGACGCAGGGCTGCTGATCGACGTGTTCGCTCGAGCACCACCAGTCTAGAGGATATGGAGGCCGCTCAGCTCACCCTGTGGACGAGCGCCTCCACGATCGGCAGGTCCGCCGGGATCCAGCCCAAGTTCCGGATTCCGTCCACGTCAGAAAGGTTCATCCAGCGAAGCTCGCTA
Source organism: Rothia koreensis (assembly GCF_004136575.1). GTDB lineage: Bacteria > Actinomycetota > Actinomycetes > Actinomycetales > Micrococcaceae > Rothia > Rothia koreensis. The sequence goes on along the minus strand of NZ_NOIQ01000007.1, from coordinate 65,711 downwards.
TGGTCCTCGAGAGGCTCGGGGACGCCTTTCGACACCGAGCCCCAGAAGACCCTCATGGCCATGCGTTCGTTGAGCGGCCACCCCTGGGCGTGCGGTCCCGGAATTTCGGCACCGAGGTCGGCCTCCACCCCCAGCTCCTCTCGCAGTTCCCGGCGAAGTGCTGCCACTGCGTCTTCCCCCGGCTCGGTCTTGCCGCCCGGGAACTCCCAGAGCCCGGCCAGGGCTTCGGGGGCGGACCGACACGCGACAAGCAGACGAGCCGGATGGTCCAGGTCATCGACGAGCGCGGCGCCGACCACCTGGACCGGATAGGTTTTCTGCGTCATCGGTTGCTTCCCTCGCCGTCGTCGCGCTCCGGCCCCTGGGGGACGTAATTCTCCCGGTAGACGTCCGGCTCAATGTAGATGAGGCGAGCCTCGGGCAGCTCGGACCTGATGCGCGCCTCCGCATCGTTGATCGCATCGACGAGGCCCAGGGTATCGACGCTGCCACCGACCGCGATCTTGGCCGCGACCAGGATCTCCTCGGGTCCCATGTGCATGGTCTTGAGGTGGATCAGCTCGATTCCGTCTTCCGAAGTGACCGCTTCCTTGATGATCCGTTCCCTCTCCGGGCCGGCCGATTCACCAACGAGCAAGGACTTGATTTCGATGGCCAGGAAGATGGCGACGACGACCAGGAGCACCCCGATCGCTCCCGACCCGGCCGCGTCCCAACGTCCGTCTCCCGTGATCACCGTCATCACGACTCCGACGAGGGCCAGGCAGAGGCCCGTCACGGCGGCGGAGTCCTCCAGCATCACGACCGGCAATTCGGGCGACTTGGCGGCACGGAGGAAACCGAACCAGCTCTTGCGCCCCCTCTTCGTTCGGGCCTCCTTGGACGCCACGAGAAGGGACCGCCCCTCGAGGAGAATCGACCCCACCAGAACCGCGATAGGGACCCACGCCCATGACTCGATGGCGTGGGGTTCGTGCCACTTCTCCCAACCCTCGTAGAGGGAGAAGAGTCCACCGAGGCTGAACATGACAATCGACACCAGGAAGGCGTAGATGTATCGGTTCTGACCGTGGCCGAATGGATGTTCCTTGTCGGCCTTCTTCTTGGACGCCTTGCCCCCGATCAGGAGAAGAATCTGATTTCCTGTGTCGGCGAGCGAATGGATCGATTCCGCCAACATGGACGAGGACTTGGTCAGCAGGTACGCCCCGAATTTGAGGACGGCTATGCCCAAGTTGGCGCCGAGCGCCGCGAAGATCGCTGTGTTTCCGCCTTTGTCTGCCATTCTTTCGCTCCCGGTCGATGATGGGTTCTCAGGGTGAATGCACCTACCGGCGCCGCATCAGTTCCGTCTGGCTCGGGCGCTGGCATAGAGGCATACGGTCGCGGCCGTGCCCACATTGAGAGATTCGGCCCTTCCGTGGACGGGAACCGCGACGCGAGCGTCCGCCGACAATTTCTCTTCATCGCTCAGTCCCTGGGCCTCGTTGCCGAAGAGCCAGAGCGTGGGTCGACGCAGATCAATGCCGGTTGAGGGCACCTTTTTCTCTCCGCCGAGTCGGGCCTGAGCGGCGGCGTCGGCCAGGTCGTCAAGGTCATGGTCCCCGTGCCCGTCGGCGGCGAGGATCATCATGCCGCGATCCCGGGCCCTGCCCACGAGTTCATGAAAGTCCATGCCCGCCGTTACCGGCAGGTGGAACACCGATCCCGCGGTCGACCGGACGGTTTTCGGATTCAGGACCTCGACGCTCCCCTTGGTGGTGACAACCGCATCCGCACCGACCGCATCCGATGCACGAATGAGCGTTCCGGCATTCCCCGGGTCCTGGACCCGAACCATCGCGGAAACCAGTCCGGGGGCAACGTTCGACGCCCAGGGCCCCGAGCCGAGAACTTCCCGCCCGTGAGCAACGGCCAGTACGCCCTGGGGTGTCAGCGCGTCCGACATCGCCGCGAGGACCTCGTCCGAGACGAGCCGCACGAAGAGTCTCCGCGGTTTGCCCGACGTCGACGGCGCACCGCTCCCCGCGGCCGCCGCGATGGAATCGCTCAGATCAGGGTGGCGCTCGAGCGCGGCTTCGGTGACGTAGACGGCGTCCAGAATCGGCCGGTCGCGGTGAGCGGCCAACGCCTCGCGGACCCCTTGCGGCCCTTCCACCACGAAGAGTCCGGTCTTGGCTCGAGCCCTGGAACGCGCGAGTGCCGCGACGTCCTTGACGCGATCGGCACGTGGGTTGATCAGCGTTCGTTCGCGAGAGAGCAATTCGAAAGTATCCACCGTGTCAGGCTACCCGACGCCGGTTCTCCGTCCGTTGCGGTGACAGAGGTGTGGAGACGAAAGACGCCGCCGCACCGTCACCGGGTCGCTGAACGACCGGGTGGGTGCGGCGGCGTCTATTCCTCGAGTCGAGGCGCCAGACTTCAGGCAGCCTTGGCGGAGGTGTCCTCGGGGAGGTTGTTCTTGGCGATGTCGACGAGTGCCTTGAACGCGGTCGGCTCGTTGACGGCCAACTCGGAGAGCATGCGGCGGTCGACCTCGACCTCAGCGGCCTTGAGGCCCTGGATGAAACGGTTGTAGGTCAGGCCCTCCGCGCGAGCAGCGGCGTTGATGCGCTGGATCCAGAGCCGGCGGAAGTCGCCCTTCCTCTTGCGGCGGTGATCGTAGTTGTATACGAACGAGTGGGTGACCTGCTCCTTGGCCTTGCGGTAGAGCCGCGAGCGCTGACCGCGGTAGCCGGACGCGCGGTCCAGGGTCGTACGACGCTTCTTGTGGGCGTTGACCGCCCTCTTCACACGTGCCACTTGTGCACTCCTATCTGTTCTGCGAACCGCACCCGGGCGGTCCAAAAATGTTGGCGGAACGGCATCAGCCGATCGGGACGAGTGACTACTTGGTCAGCATCTTCTTGATGACCTTGGACTGACCGCCCGTGACGATCTGGTCGCTCGCGAGGCGACGGGTCAGACGGGAGGACTTGTGCTCCAAGTAGTGGCGGCGGTTCGCCTGCTGGCGCTTCACCTTGCCCGTGCCGGTCAGCTTGAAGCGCTTCTTGGCACCCGAGTGAGTCTTCTGCTTCGGCATATCAGCCGTTCTCCTTACGTTTTCTCCCGACACGCTCATCAGGAAGCGCACGGGGTCGGACTTGCAACGACCGTTCAGGCCGCTGCTGACGGGGATCCAGCCGCGGGCAACCTGGTCCGGTCCTGCGACCGACCGGTTGGCACCGGGTCATTCGTTGGAGGAATCGGTCTTCGGCTCGGCCGAAGTTCCGCTCTCCTGTCCCTTAGCTTGCTCTTTGAGCTCGGAAGGCATGGCGTCGGCCATGCTGTTGGTGACCGGCTCGGCAGTCTTGGTGTCCACTCGCTCGCGCGATTTGCGGCCACCACCCTGCTGGTTCTTCTGTTCACGGCGCGCCTGCGCACGGCTTTCGGCCTTGTTGCGCAACGGACCGAGGACCATGACCATATTGCGGCCGTCCTGACGGGGGTTGGACTCCACGGTCCCCACCTCTGCCAGGTCATCGGCCATGCGTTCCAGGAGACGGACCCCCATCTCGGGACGCTGCTGCTCGCGGCCGCGGAACTGAATCATGGCCTTGACCTTGTCACCGGCGGAGAGGAAACGCTTGGCGTGTCCCACCTTGGTCTCGTAGTCGTGGTCATCGATCTTCAGCCGGAAACGGATTTCCTTGAGCACCGTGTTCGTCTGGTTCCGCCGGGATTCGCGAGCCTTGACCGCGGCCTCGTACTTGTACTTGCCGAAGTCCATGAGCTTGCATACCGGCGGCTTGGCGGACGGTGCTACCTCGACCAGATCAAGATCCGATTCGCGCGCCAGACGCAGGGCGTCTTCTACGCGGACAATCCCAACCTGTTCGCCGCTTGGGCCTACCAGGCGGACTTCCGGGACGCGGATACGGTCATTGATACGTGGATCGCTAATGTGGCACTCCTGTAGTCAGCGGGTTTCCCCATAGGTTGTTGATGACTGCAACGGCAACAAAAAAGCCCCCGTTGCTTTCAAACGGAGGCTGAACCACGATACGAACAGTCCTCACCCAATAATGAGGTGAGTCCACGAAATCGTGACACAACCCGGCAATCCGAGGGATTGGCGCGGGTGGGAGCTCAGCTCCGCTTGAAACTGCTGACCACTATACACCATGGGCAGGTCCGCTCCCAGTGGTGTTCATGACAAACCCCGTCACGGGAGGCCCGATCACCGTGCCCCTGTGGGAAGCTGGACTCATGACCAACAATTCTTCTTCCCAGGACTCCGGCCGCGATACGAATTCGCGGGAGACCTTCCGATTCGACGAGTCCGTCGCGGCAGCGCACAACCCGTCGGCCTCAGAACCTACGCCCGAGGAGGTCGAAGCCATCGGGCAGCAAATGCGCGATATCGCCGACGTCGCGGCCGTTGAGGTCATCACCACCTCCGCGGTGCACATGATGAGTGCCGCGGCCGTGAAATGCGGTTTGGCTGCCGAAGAAGATGCGGACGACGTCAAGGATCTCGACGAGGCTCGGAAGCTCATCACGGCGTTGGCCGGACTGGTCACGGCGGCGGCCCCTGAAATCGGGTCCCAGCATGCTGGTCCCCTGCGCGATGGCCTCCGCTCCTTGCAACTGGCTTTCCGCGAGGCATCCATCTCCCCGGACGCACCGGGTCAGGGCCCCGGAGAAAAATTCACCGGCCCCGTCTTCTGAGCGACGCCGATCCCCGGCTCGGCCGAGCCGGGGCGGCCGTCAGGATCCGGCTCGCAGACGAATGTCAGCCGAATCGACCCGATCCGCAAGGGTCTGATGGGCCGAAAAGCGTTTCTGGAATTCTTCGACCGCCGTGTCGAGTTCCCTCTGGTCCAGTCCGGGGCGAATCGTGAGTTCGACGCTCAGCTCCGGCCCCGGCCCTCCGCCGGGGAGGAGGTGGCCTTCGGCATCGCGGCAGCCCACTCCTCGTCCGGGAGCCATGGTGACCGACATAACGGACGGGTCCGGCTCCCCGCATTCCTGCAACGCCTCGAGCACTTCGGGATCGGAGTAGGCGGGACGCCACCTGGTACCTTTGGCGATGGCCCACAGGGCCGGCCTGCGAACCACGAAGGTCAGTGCCGAGCCCGGGTTCAGCACAAGCAGCTGGTTCTCGTCCTCGACCGCGGAGAGCGCCATTTTTCTGGAGTCCGCGGCCACGGGGCGGGCCTGATCATGCCAGGAAGTCAGGTCCTCCACATTGGAGAACACGGGCAGGGCCTTGCGTCCGTCCGGGGCCTGGATGCTGACCAGCGCCATGTCCGACTCCTTGTCGGAGACAAGCCCTTCCTCGGTGACGTGGGATTGGGACAGCTCTGCGACCACCGGCGCAAACAGCCGCACGTTCGCGAGGGCGTCGACGACGACCTCCTCCGGAGCCTCCCCGCGCGCGAAACGGCCGAGGGCGGCGTCGAGGTCTGCGGGCGTCAACCCGTCGTCGGAAGGATACGCGTGGGTGTGGGAGGTCCCTTCCCCCAGGTTTCGGCCCTCCCAGGGCTGTCCCCCGGTGTCCGTCGACCGCCCTGCACTCGCGAGCTGGGCGCGAATGTGGGCGGGCAGATCCTTCTTGCCGGTCATGGGCGCTCCGGACGCCCGGCGACGTCGAGGGCCTCGGCGAGCGTGAACTTCCCTGCGTAGAGGGCCTTGCCCACGATGGTGCCCTCGACACCGTGGGGAACCATCGTGCGCAGGGACTCGATGTCCTGCAGGGAGGAGATGCCGCCGGAGGCAACCACCGGCTTGTCGGTGCGACGGGCCACCTCGGCGAGAAGTTCGGTGTTGGGACCCTGCAACGTCCCATCCTTCGTCACGTCCGTGACCACGTAACGGGCGCACCCGTCGTCGTTGAGCCGATCGAGGACCTCCCAGAGATCGCCGCCCGCTTGCGTCCACCCGCGCGCCGCCAACGTGGTTCCCCGCACGTCGAGGCCCACGGCGATGACGTCGCCATGTTCGGCGATGACCCGCTTGGTCCACTCGGGGTTCTCCAACGCGGCCGTTCCGAGGTTGATACGCGCAGGTTCGAGGGCCAGGGCTCGCTCGAGTGACTCGTCGTCGCGAATCCCGCCGGACATCTCGATCTTGAGGTCCAGCGACTGGGACACGCGGCGAAGCACGTCTGCGTTGTTGCCTCGGCCGAACGCGGCGTCCAAATCGACCAGGTGGAGCCACTCGGCCCCGGCCTCCTGCCAGGCCAGGGCGGCCTCGACCGGGTCGCCGTAGCCCGTTTCCGATCCGGCCTCGCCCTGCACGAGCCGCACGGCCTGGCCGTCGGCTACGTCCACAGCAGGAAGAAGCTCGAGTCTTTCGTTGGTTGTCATGCGAAGTGGTCCCCTCTAATCCAGAGTTGTCACGTAAAAGCCATAGGCGAAGAAGGCGACCGCGAGCACCCAGAGGACGAGCTGGGCGATGACGGTGATCTTCTGCCTGCGGAAGGAAATGGCACCTCCGGCGAGGAAGGCGCCGAAGGTCATGAGCAGCAGTCCTGAGACTATGGGGCTCACCGCGGGTCACGTCCTCTCGGGTCGATGTCCTGATGTTCGAGGTCGACCTTCGCGCCGGCGGTTTCGAGCCGCCCGGCGCGCGGAAGGGTGCCCAGCCAGTTCCGCAACAGCTGAAGGCCGGCCGCCGAGGACTTTTCGGGATGGAATTGCGTCGCAGACAACGGGCCGTTCTCGACGGCCGCGATGAACGGTCCACCATGATCGGACCAGGTGACCTGCGGAGGCTTCATGGCTTCGATGGTCTGGTCGAAGTCCCATTCCTGGACCCCATAGGAATGGACGAAATAGAACCTTTCGTCCTCCACACCGCGGAACAGAGTACTGCCCTCCGGCGGCTGGACCGAGTTCCATCCCATGTGGGGCACGACGTCGGACCGCAGTCGCTCCACTCGGCCGGGCCACTCCCCCAAGCCGTCGGTCTCCTGCCCATGCTCGGACCCGTGCTCGAAGAACACTTGGAGACCCACGCAGATGCCGAGGACGGGACGCCCGCCGGCGATTCGGCGCCCGATCATTCTGGGTGCGTCAGCCGCTCTGAGAGCGCTCATGACTGCCGAGAAGGCGCCGACCCCGGGGACCACAAGACCGTCGGCCCCGAGGACGTCGGACTCCGACCGAGACAGGACGACGTCGGCACCAGCGGCCTCCAATGCACGCACGGCGGAACGGACGTTACCGGCCCCGTAGTCGAGAACGGTCACGGTCGGGCGCGAGCTCTCAGCCTGCTCGTACGAATCCTTCGCTGGTCCGGACACCATTTACAGGGCCCCCTTCGTGGAAGGGATGCCCTCGACTCGCGGGTCCGACTCCACGGCCTCGCGCAGCGCGCGGGCCAAGGCTTTGAACTCGGCCTCCGCAATGTGGTGGGGATCCCTGCCGGAGACGACATTCATGTGCAAGCAGATCCCCGCGTGGAAGGACAGGGCTTCCAGGACGTGGCGCACCATGGAACCGGTGAAGTGCCCGCCAATCAGGTGAAATTCAAAGCCTTCCGGCTCCCCCGTGTGCACGAGGAATGGACGGCCGGAAATATCCACGACCGCTCGGGCCAGCGCTTCATCAAGAGGCACCGCGGCTTGACCGAACCGACGGATTCCGCTCTTGTCCCCCAGAGCTTCCTTCAAGGCCTCACCCAGGACGATAGCCGTATCCTCCACGGTGTGGTGCACGTCCACGTGGGTATCGCCCGAGCATCGAATGTCCAGGTCGATCAGGGAATGCTTGGACAGCGCCGTGAGCATGTGATCGTAGAACGGCACGGTCGTCTCGATACGGGACCGCCCGGTTCCGTCCAGGTTGATGTCGACGGAAACCTTGGATTCGCTGGTTTCGCGGCTCATGCTGGCCGTGCGGGCCGATGATGGGGTCGTCATGACTCTCCTGCGGTCGAGAGGGCTCGGGCCCTCACTGTCTGGCTCGGTTCCGAAAGTCTCAGGTGCCGGCGGGGTCCAGGTCCCGCCGCCGCTCGATGTGCCTGTCCAGACTATCGAGAAAAGCGGTGGTTTCTTCCTCGGTCCCCGCCGTGACGCGCAGATGCCCCGGAATTCCGACGTCGCGAATCAGGACGCCGTCCTCCAGAAGGTCCTGCCACAGTCCGTGGCTGTCTCCCACCCCGCCGAAGAAGACGAAATTCGAATCCGAGGACGCGGGACTCAAGCCCAGGTCCCGCAAGTGCTCGACGATGCGGTCCCTCTGCTTCTTGATGTCCTCCACGTTGGCCAGAAGCCTCCCGCGGTAACGCAGGGCGGCCAATGCCGTGGCCTGTGTGACGGCGGACAAGTGGTACGGGAGCCTGACCAGCTTGATCGCATCCACCACGGCAGGAGCCGCCGCGAAGTACCCGATCCTGGCGCCCGCAAGGGCGAATGCCTTGCTCATGGTTCGGCTGACGATGAGTCGTTCGCGCCCCGGCAACAACCTGAGCGCCGTCCGGTCGGGGTCTCTCGCGAACTCAGCGTAGGCTTCATCGACCACGACGATTCCGTCGAAGGATGTCGCGGCGTCGTACACGGCCTCGACGACCTCGGGGTCGAGAGCCGTGCCGGTCGGATTGTTCGGGGAGCAGAGGATCGTGATGGCCGGCTGCTGGTCGGCGACCTGACGTGCCGCGGATTCGGGAGACAGCGAGAAGTCCTCGGCCCTTTCCCCCGCCACAAACTCGGTGTTGGTCCCCGAAGCCAAGAGCGGATACATCGAATACGTAGGAACGAAACTCATGAGCCGGCGTCCCGGTCCCCCGAAAACTTGCAGGATCTGCTGGAGAATTTCGTTCGACCCATTGGCCGCCCACAGATTGTTCTGGTCGAGGCCGTGTCCCACGAACGCGGCGAGTTCTGAACGGAGCTCCGTGAAATCACGGTCCGGATAACGGTTGAGCGAACGAGCCGCTTCTCGCACTCCTTCGGTCACCGCCTCCACAACCTCGGTCGGCATCGGATGCGTGTTTTCGTTGACGTTCAACGCGTACGGCACCTCGAGCATGGGAGCACCGTAAGGGGACCGACCGCGAAGGTCGTCCCGGAGGGGCAGGTTGTTCAGCGCGTCCAATGAGTCAGTCACCCCACTATGCTAAGGACCGCCGATCCTCACTCCGAAATTATCGGGACAATAAGACGCTGTCCGGGAGTAACCTGCCCGCTGCCCAGATCGTTCAGATCGTTGATCTTGTCCATGGTCACTCGAACATCCGCACTGGAGTCCACGTCCCGAGCGATGTCCCACAGCGTGTCCCCGCTGCCGACGACAATGGACTGCGTGGTCGAGGCGGCACTCTCCGTACCCGCCTGCGCGGTGCCGGGCACGAGGAACATCATGAGAGCCACCGCGACGACGACGACGGCGGAGAGCACCGGCACTCCGAAGAACACGAAACGGCCTCGGCGAGTCAGCGAGATGCGCGAGGTTCGAACACGAGCGGTCCCCACGTGACGGATCCATTCCGCGTCGCGGCTTGTGGTCTGAGTAAACGTGCTCATGCGAAGATCCCTTCGTATTCGGCGAGAGTGATGATTATTCGAACTGGTGTTCGAGTTCGTACGTCTGTTCTACCAAAGTCTTCGAACACTGTCGAGAAAAATAGAACACATGTTTGATTTGCCACTTCCTCTGGCTTAGCCTGAGGGGTAAAGAAAATCGGTTGTACCGGCCGGAGCGCCTTCCCTCCGGGGAGGACTCCTCACGGTGCGACTTTCACCAAGCGCATCCGAACGGGCGACTGCACGATGACCGTTGTCGCCCGAGCCGTAGTTCCAGTACACACGGGGCGACTGACAACTTAAGCACCTCCAGGGAAGGACGAACCGGTGGCCACCCAGCTTCCTCACCAGGCCAAGCCGCTCACCCCGCGACAGCGCAAGATTCTCGAGGCGATTGCATCGTCCGTCGAGACGCACGGCTATCCACCGTCCATGCGAGAGATCGGCGACCTGGTCGGCCTGTCCAGCCTGTCGAGCGTGACCCATCAGCTCTCGCGGTTGGAGGCCCTCGGCCTCATCCGTCGCGATCCGAAGCGGCCGCGGGCCATCGAGGTGCTCTGCGAAACACCCGTGGGAGAAGACGGCCCCCGGTTTCCGGCTGCCGCGCCTCGGGAACGACCCGCCCCGGAACCGTCACGAGAAAAATCGAACGACAAGGTCGTGCCGCTCTTCCCGGAGACCCAACCGGATGGGGCCACGGCCCAGGTGCCGCTGGTCGGCCGGATCGCGGCAGGTGTTCCCATCACTGCTGAACAGCACGTGGACGACGTCGTCGCCCTCCCCCGTCAATTGGTCGGGCAGGGCCAGCTCTTCATGCTCGAGGTGCGAGGAGACTCGATGGTCGAGGCCGCGATCTGCGACGGCGACTGGGTTGTGGTCCGCCAGCAGAGCGACGCGGAGAACGGCGACATCGTCGCTGCGCTGCTCGACGACGAGGCCACGGTCAAGACCTTCCGGCAACGGGACGGGCACACCTGGCTGCTGCCTCAGAATCGACAGTACGAGCCAATTCTCGGAGACCACGCGACGATCATGGGCAAGGTCGTTTCGGTCCTGCGCTCCGTGTAAGTCCCGCCCCGGCCGGCGTCACTCGCTCCGGGGCACGCGCGCCTACGCCCGCGGCCCCGCCGCGCGTCCGCATCGCCCCGTCGGCGTGCGCCGGGGCAACGGGATCACCCGGCGGCGAGCCTCCGCAGGGCGGCAGTGACCGTTGGCAGATTGTCGGTGGTCCACAACGGGGGCAGTGCGCTGCGCAGGAACCCGCCGTAGCGTGCCGTGGCGAGCCTGGAATCCAGGACGGCCACGACGCCGCGGTCGTCTTGCGAGCGAATCAGCCGTCCGGCCCCCTGGGCCAACCTGATGGCCGCGTGATAAGCCGAGACGGCCATGAACCCGTTCCCTCCGGTCTGGCTCACGGCCCGGGCCCGGGCGGAGGACAGAGGATCATCGGGACGCGGAAACGGGATCCGGTCGATGATCACCAGGCGACACGATTCGCCCGGAACATCGACTCCCTGCCACAAGCTCATGGTCCCGAAGAGGCAGGTGTCGGCGTCTTCCGTGAATTCTTTGACCAGCCCGCGCAGGGAGGACTCGCCCTGGACGAGGACCTCCAGGTCAGAATTGTTCCTCACGTACTCGGCCGCCTGCTCGGCCCCTCGTTTGGAAGAGAACAGGCCCAAGGTCCCTCCGCCCGAGGCCTCGACCAGTTGGAGCACCCGCTCGAGCTGTTCCTCTGAGACTCCCCGCGCCGGTTTCGGCAGGTCCGACGCGAGATACAGCATTCCCTGCTTGGGATAGTCGAAGGGTGAGCCCACGTCGAGGCCCTCCCACACGGGTGCCTTCTCGCCCATGAGTCCGAGCGAGCCGGCCGCCGAGTCGAAGGAGTGACCGATGGCGAGGGTGGCCGAGGTCAGCACGACCGTACGGTCCTGGAACATGCCTTCCCGGAGCCTCGACGCCACCGACAACGGCGCCACGTGAATGGTCGCCGGGTCGGTGTCTGCCGCGGCAACGTAACCGCGTCCCGGTTCCCAGCCCCCGACCCGGCTGATCCACACGACCTCGTACTTGCCGTCGGCCCCGAGCGTCCTCTCGGCCAGCTCGAGGATCTCGGTCAGGCGGGCTCGGGCGGTCTGTCGGCCGGCGTCGGCATCCTTACCTTCGGGCTTGGTGTCGGACAGAGCCGCGCGGCTCGCGTCACGCACCAGTTCCATGGCTCTCTGCAGATCCGGGGTCAGACCGTGCGCCATGAGCTCCGCGGGCTTTCCGGTGCACGCGGCGTCCAAGGCGTCGGCGGCATCGGTCAGCGGGTCGTGGGAGGCGCTCGTGTGCTTGCGCACCGCTCTGGCCGCGGAGCGCACCATGATGGGAGAAATCGCCCCTGTCACGGCACCCGTGACCCGGTCGACGAGTTCGTGGGCCTCATCGACGATCACGGTGTCGTGCTCAGGAAGGACGCCGATTCCTTCGAAGGCGTTGATGGCCAGGAGTGCGTGGTTGGTGATGACGATGTCGGCCTCGCCGGCTTTCTGCCTCGCCAGTTCCGAGAAGCACTCTTCGACCAGGGGGCACTTGCGGCCGAGACATTCGGACGCGGTCACGGAAACCTGTCTCCACGCCTTGTCGCTGACCCCGGGCAAGAGTTCGTCCCGGTCTCCGGTGTCGCTCGTTTCCGCCCAGGAGCGGAGTCGCACGATTTCCTCGGCGAGACCCGTGCCGCCGCGATCCGGATGCCCGGATGCGGACGCCCCCTCGGAGTTCAGGGAGAAGAGCGCGTTGGGGTCTTCTTCCTCAGGGTACCCGCCCTCGAGTTTGTGCAGGCACACGTAGTTGTTCCGCCCCTTGAGCAGGGCGACGTCGACCGGTCGCTCGAGCTGGTCGTCCAAGGTCTCGAGCAGGCGCGGCATGTCCCGGGTGACGATCTGCGCCTGGAGGGCCAAGGTCGCGGTCGCCACCACAATCGGGGACTCGGCGTCGATCGCCCTCCGGATCGCCGGAATCAGATAGGCCAACGACTTGCCCGTTCCCGTACCCGCCTGAACCAGCAGATGTTTGTTCGTCTCCAGCGCCTGGGCCACATGAGCGGCCATGCGCCTCTGCCCGTCGCGCCGTTGCCCGCCCGTCCTGTCGACGGCGGTGTCCAGCAGCTCCAGGACGTCTTTGGCCCCTGGCAGCGTCTCCGGCTCCTCGCCCGTCGGAGCAGTATCCATGAATCCAGCCTCCGACAGCTCAGGCGTTCGAAATCGTGTAATCGTGCAGATCTGCCGCCATGTCCTGACGGACCAGAACGCTCATCCGCGTTCCGCCCTCTTCGAACTCGGTCGAGAGGATCTCGGCATCCCACGAATGCAACCGCGAGACAACCTCTCCGTGGGAGTAGGGCACAAGGAGTTCGAGCCGAACGTCCGGCCTCGGAATGGTGTCAGAAATCAGCTGTTTGAGCTCGTCGATCCCCTCGCCGGTACGAGCCGACACGACGGCGTGTCGAGGTTCCCGCTGGCGCAGACGCTCAACAACATACGGATCGGCCGTATCGGCCTTGTTGAGCACAATGATTTCCGGGACGTCGTGGGCATCCACATCGGCCAGCACGTCGCGAACCGCCCGGATCTGGCCCTCGGGCTCGGGATGGGAGACGTCGACGACGTGCAGGATGACGTCCGAATCGGCGACCTCCTCCAACGTGGATCGGAAGGCCTCGACCAGCTGCGTCGGCAGGGAGCGCACGAACCCCACGGTGTCCGAGAGCGTGTAGCCGATCCCGTCAGGAGTCACGGCCTTGCGGACCGTCGGATCCAAGGTCGCAAACAGCGCGTTCTCCACGAGCACGCCGGCATCCGTGAGCCTGTTGAGCAGCGAGGACTTCCCGGCGTTGGTGTACCCGGCGATCGCGACCGAGGGAACATGGTTGCGACGACGATTCTGACGTTTGGTCTCTCGGGCCGGTTTCATCGCCGCGATCTCACGCCGCAGCTTCGCCATGCGGGAACGAATACGACGCCGGTCCAGCTCGATCTTGGTCTCACCGGGACCACGGGAACCGATGCCTTCACCACCCGCGGCACGACCACCGGCCTGCCGGGACATGGAATCGCCCCAGCCGCGGAGCCTGGGCAGCAAGTACTCAAGCTGAGCGAGTTCAACCTGGGCCTTGCCCTCCCGCGACTTGGCGTGCTGGGCGAAGATGTCGAGGATCAGCGAGGTCCGGTCGATGACCTTGACCTTGACGATGTCCTCGAGGGCGCGCCGCTGGGAGGGTGCAAGTTCGGAATCAATGATGACCGTGTCCGCGCCGCTCGATTGCACGATCTCGCGGAGTTCCTGGGCCTTGCCCGACCCCAGGAAAGTCCCCGGATCGGGCTTGAGGCGACGCTGGACCAGGCCGTCGCGCACCTCCGACCCGGCGGTCTCGGCCAGCGCGGCCAGCTCCCGCAATGAGTTCTCCGCTTCGGCCTGCGTTCCTTCCGACCAGATGCCCGCCAGGACGACCTTCTCAAGCCGCAGTTGGCGGTATTCCACCTCGGTGACGTCCTCGAGCTCCGTGGAGAGACCGTGGACGCGGCGCAACGCTCGACGTTCTTCGAGTTCCTGCTGGTCGCCGTCCGCGGCGGTTGGTTCCTCGCCCTCGCGGGCCAATTCGGGGGCCTTGCGGTCGAGGATCGCTTCCTCGTGTTCTTCTTCGGCGGAGAATCGACCGAGGACTCGATCCACGCTGGCCCTGAGCTGGGCGTCGGTCGGCCGCGAACCGCCCTGGTCCGCGGAACCTGTGGTTTCGTTCTGGGGCATAGTGCCTTTCTTGGGGTGCCGCACGGCTTTCCGGCGACGTCGTGTTCTGCAATTCTATCCGCGTCGCCACGTCGTGCACCGTGGCGCGCGTCCATTTGTGGATGACCGCCCGGAGCGGCGACGGTCTGTTTCCGGTCGGGTCCCGCAGTGGCGCTCATGCCGTAAAATCGCTCTTCATGGCCGAGCACTACTTTTCCTCCCACGACGAGGACGGGCTGACGCCCCGCCCCCTGACCGTCGAGCTCGAGGGCTCCGAAAGACACCTCGTGACGGCATCGGGCGTTTTCAGCCCCAAGGGACTCGACAAGGGGACCGCTGTTCTCCTCAGAGAAGCGCCCGAGCCGCGAGGAAATTCCCTCCTGGACATAGGCTGTGGCTGGGGGCCGATCACCCTGACTCTGGCGCTCAGGAGACCCGGCGCCCAGGTCCTTGGTGTGGATGTCAATCAGCGCAGTATCGAGCTGACTCGGCGCAATGCGGCGTCGATGGGACTGGACACGATCTCGACCGCGTTGCCCGACGACGTCGACCCCGGCCTGACCTTCGACACCATCTGGTCCAACCCGCCCATTCGCGTGGGCAAGGACGTTCTGCACGACATTCTGATGACCTGGTTGCCCAGGCTCTCGGTCGGGGGCTCAGCCTACCTCGTGGTCCAGAAGAACCTCGGCGCGGATTCGCTGATTCCGTGGTTGGCCCAGAACCTGGGTGCGGAGTTCGCCGTCCACCGGTATGCCACGTCCAAAGGGTTTCGTGTCATCGAGGTCCGGCGGGGACCCGCCCAGGAAGTCTAGCCCAGAACAATCTTGCCGACCAGGACGGCCGGTCCTGACAGGACCACGTGTTCCAGCTCGTCCGGGGCCATGACGAATGTTGCTGCTACCGCGCCTCCGGGCACCTCGACGACCCATTCATCGGGCGCGTCGTCTCCCGCCCAGAAGCGAGTCGCCGCAGCCGCCGCGCAGGCTCCAGTGCCGCAGGATTGGGTCTCTCCCACACCGCGCTCGTGAACCCTCATTGCAATGCGGCCGATCGTGTCGTTGTCCTCAGAGTCCACCGGAACCACGAACTCGACGTTGGTCCCCTGGGGCGGAACCGGACGTACGTTCGGGGCCTCGTCGAGCCCGAGCTTGCCGAGCTTCTCCTCGCCGGCCAGGGCGACCACCGTGTGCGGATTGCCCATGGTGATCGACAGGCCGGGGCGGGGCGTCCTCAGCCCGCGAGCCGTCACGAGACTGTCCGAACCCGAGTCGCGAGCTTCGTCGCCATGGATGAAGCCCCACGGTCCCATATCGACCGCGTAGCCGTCCTCGACCTTGGCCACGACCTTCGCCCCTCCCCGGGTCCCGATGGTCAGGCTCTGGCCGGGTTCGAGGGAAACGAGGCCCTCCGTCAGGAGGTAGTGGACGAACACGCGCACACCATTGCCGCACATTTCCGACAATGAGCCGTCCGCGTTGCGGTAGTCCATGAACCACTCGGCATCGGGCGACGTTTCCAGCACCTGCCGGCCTTCGGGAAGCTCTTCCGACCGGATCGCACGGATCACACCGTCCGCACCGATACCGCGGTGACGGTCGCACACCGACTCGACCAGGGAGCCCTCGAGTGAAAGTCGCCCCTGGGCATCGGTCAACAGCACGAAATCGTTGCCCGTGCCGTGTCCCTTCGTCAGGCTGATGCCGGACAGTTCACCCCACGGGGAGTCCTCCCCCGCCCGCTCTGTCTGGTGAGCAGCGTCAACAGGGGCGGCAGATTCTTCGACGGAGTGGTCGGGTGCGGCGGTTCGATGAGAAGTCACCATTCCAGTTTAACCCGCCGCCGTCCGGCGGAACAGCTCAACCACACGCGTCACGTTCTCGTCCAAGGGGTCCGAGAAATCCAGCCAATGAATTCTCGGATCGGCCCGGAACCACGTGCTCTGGCGACGGGCCAGTTGGCGAGTGGCGACGACGGTTTCTTCGATCGCCGTCTCGATCGACGTCGTCCCCTCGACGACGCGGAGGAACTGCGAGTACCCCACCGCACGCGATGCGGTCTTGCCCTCGCGGAGCCCATGGTCCGCAAGGTGGCGAACCTCATCGATCAAGCCGTCCCGGACCATGGTGCGGACGCGATCCGCGAGACGCTCGTGCAACACATCTCGGTCGCCGTCCAGGCCGACTTGGAGGGCCGGCTGAAAATACTCGCGCCGCGGCATGTAGGAGGAGAAGGGCCTCCCGGTGACCTCATGAACTTCGAGTGCGCGCACGAGTCGGCGGTCGTCTTTGACGCGATCCGCCGACTCCGGATCGACCTCCGTCAGCCGGGCGAGCAGAGGTCCGCGCCCCCGAGCCTCCAGCTCGCCTTCGAGCCGCTCACGGACCCCCGGGTCCGTCCCGGGAAAGTCCAGGACGTCGAGGGCGGCTCGAACGTAGAGCCCGGAACCGCCTACCAGTATCGGGACGCGGCCTCGGCCGCGGATCTCCTCAATGACCTGTCGCGCTCGCTGCTGGAAGTCCGCCACGGAGGCCTCTTCCCGAATATCGAGCGTGTCGAGAAGGTGATGCGGCACGCCGCCCCGCTCGGCCACGGGCAAGGTGGCAGTACCGATATCCATCCCGCGGTAGAACTGCATCGAGTCAGCGTTGATCACTTCACCGTGCAAGGCGTGCGCCAAGGCCACGGCGAGGTCCGATTTGCCAGTGCCGGTGGGGCCGACCACGGCAAGGACCGGAAGGACGGGCAAACCATCGTGACCCGTTTCCTGGGGCGCCGGCGCATTGTCCATGGCGTCGCGACGAACCGAGCGATCCACTGCTAGCGGGCGCCGGTGAGGGCCGACGACCGGCCAGGTATCGATGGCATGCCCAGAAGGGTCGTGCCCGGCTTGCCGCCGCCCGTTCCGCAGGATTCTGCTTGGGCCCGGTCCCATGCGTCGCCGGCGCGGGAACGCCGTACGGAGTAATCAGCCGGGGACGCCGAAGCCGGGTCCGAGATCACGTGGAATGCAGCGGCCTCGGTGATCGTGAGCGTCACGAGGTCGCCGGGTCTCGGCGACTCGGCACCAGCGGGCACCGAGAAGTGAACGAGGCGCTGGTCCTTGCTTCGGCCTGACAAACGGTGCGTCTCGCCGCTCTTGCGGCCCGTTGCGGCGCTGACCATGACCTCGACCTGGGTACCGATCAACCGCTCGTTCTCCTCGCGGCTGATGCGGTCCTGGAGAGCAGTCAGCCTCTCGTACCGCTCCTGGACGACCTCCTTGGGCACCTGATTCTCCATCTCGCCCGCGGGGGTTCCCGGCCGGATCGAGTACTGGAAGGTGAATGCGGAGGAGAAGCGGGACTTCTCGACCACATCCAGGGTGGCCTGGAAGTCCTCCTCCGTCTCGCCCGGGAACCCGACGATGATGTCCGTGGTGATCGCGGCGTGCGGGATCCGTTCCCGGACCTTGTCCAGGATCCCCAGGAACTTCTTGGAGCGGTATGACCGGCGCATATCCTTGAGCACCTTGTCGGACCCCGATTGCAGGGGCATGTGCAGCACGGGCATGACGTTCGGGGTCTCCGCCATCGCATCGATGACGTCGTCGGTGAATGCGGCCGGGTGCGGACTGGTGAATCGCACCCGTTCGAGTCCTTCGATCTGTCCGCAGGCTCGCAGCAGTTTCGAGAAGGCTTGCCGATCGCCGAATTCGACGCCGTAGGAATTCACGTTCTGGCCCAGGAGGGTCACCTCGATGGCGCCGTCGTCGACCAGGGCTTGCACTTCCGTGAGGATGTCTCCGGGTCGACGGTCCTTTTCCTTGCCCCGGAGGGACGGCACGATGCAGAACGTGCACGTGTTGTTGCATCCGACGGAGATGGAGACCCACCCCGAATAGACCGAGTCCCGCTTGGTCGGCAACGTGGACGGGAACACCTCGAGGGACTCGAGGAGTTCGGTGGCCGCTTCTTCGTTGTGCCGCGAGCGTTCGAGCAGGGCCGGCAACGAACCGATGTTGTGCGTACCGAACACGACGTCGACCCAGGGGGCCTTCTCCACGATCGTGTTCTGGTCCTTCTGGGCCAGGCAACCGCCGACGGCGATCTGCATGCCCTTGTTCTCGCGCTTCGTGGGCGCGAGGTTCCCCAAGTTGCCGTACAGCTTGTTGTCCGCATTCTCCCGAACGGCACACGTATTGAATACGACAAGGTCGGGGGCGTCCTTCGAGGACGTCTTCTCGGGCACAGTGCCTTCCGGGAGCGCGGTCTCGGAGAAGGGGACATATCCTGCCGACTCGAGGAGCCCGGAGATCCTCTCGGAGTCGTGCACGTTCATCTGGCACCCGAAGGTTCTGACCTCGTAGGTGCGGTGCTCTCCGGTCTGCTCGTCGATGCCCGGCATGGGTGCTGCGGCATCGGGTGCAGGAGTCTGGCGGTCTTCGTCGGTGGGGTTCGCAGTCACCCTGTCAGCGTACAAGACACCGGGCACCTCTCGCTGACGGCCTTGACGTCGATCACGGGGGCCGGTTCGGGGCGCTTCGACCCGCCCTGGGACCACGCATTCGCCGTATTCTGGGGGGTGTGACCGACCACAGCATCTCCCCCGCCCTTCCCGGCGCCACGGATCCCCCGGTCTTCACGGGGTTCGATGATCTCGTTGCGTGGTCGAGTCCGCGGGCACGCCCTCACATGAGCCGAGGAGGGGTGATTGCAGCGGAACGGTTGGGTGGGGTCATCGACGTCGTCGAGGTCCTCTCCTCTACTCCCCGTTCGATCGTGGCGCGCTGTCGGTCGGGGCAACGGTCAGTGGTTCTGAAATATTTTCGACGAAGGGACTCGGCGCGGAATGCGAGTGGCTTCGGCTATTTGCGCGCCAAATTCGGCGCGAAGGTGCTTCCCGGAGCCGCCTCGGTCCTGGCCTACGATGACGAAGCCAGGGTGCTCATCCACGAGGACCTGGAAGTTCGCCCGGGGCGGCGGTATTCCGCCGCGGAGCTGCTGAGGTGGGCCCGGTCCTGGCCGGACCTGGTGGTTCCTGCGACCTCCACGACCTCAGAAGAATTCCGTGCCTCGTTGGGCCGGTCAGATCCGGTGTCCGCCGTGAAAGGCCACCCGGGGGCGCTGCCGTCTTTGGGGCTGGCACGGCGGGCGAGTATCACCGATGACCAGCTGAGGGATTTCTTGGACCCGGCCCTGTCGGTCATGTGGTGCGGCGACATGAACCCAGCCAACTTTGCCCTGGACCGCGATGGTACCTATCGGCAATTGGATGGTGAGGGAACCGGATACTGCGATCCGGCGCTCCTGGTGGTCGAGGCCAGGCTGGGGCTGCCCTCGGCACCGGACCCGGGCACGATCGACGCAAGTCCGAGCCCGGACCAGTGGAACGAGATCGGGAACTTCCTGGCGTCTCGATGGAATGTGACTCCCGAGCGGGAAAGCATTTCACGCCTGATCCTGGCATCGATACTCAGGGAACTCGCGCCGACCCGCACCGACCCCTAGCCACTCGAGATCGGGGTCCCGTCAGCAATAGCTATTCGGGATCTTGGCCCGTCAGCGACGGTTCGCCTGCACGGGCTGACGGGTCAGGGCAGGACAGGTCAGGGAAGATCGTCGAATTCTTCCTCGCCGACGATGTGAAGCTCCTGCTTGGCCACGTCAAAGGCAACACCGGGCGAATAGCCTCGACGGGCCAGCATCGAAGCCAGCCGTCGCAGCTCCTTCTCCCTCACGGTCCTGTCATTCAGATCCGCACCACGCTTGATCTTTTTTCGGACCAAGGTGCGGGCGTCCTCCCGTTCGTCCTCGTCCGTGCGCTGGGCCAGCGCTTCGTCCGCAATGTCCCCCGTGATGCCTTTGTCTGCGAGTTCGCGGCGCAGGGCCGGGCGTGCGAGCTTGCGGCTGGTCGATCGGCTTCTGACGTACATCTCCGCAAACTCTTGGTCGTTGACCAGTCCCCAGTCCTCGTATTTGTCGAGGATCTCGGTGATGGTCTCCTCCCCGATCTGCTTCGAACGCAGTTTGTCCTCCAGCTCGGCACGGCTTCGCGCAGCCATAGTGAGCTGCCGGAGAACGATGTCCTTGGCCTGGTCGTACTCGGTCTTCTCATCGGTCGGTGGGGCGGACTTTTCTTCACCCGCCCGTGGACTCTGCCCCGCGTTGTAGTTGCGAAGGTGAACCGAAGAATCCGAAGCTCCCGAGCTTTCGCCCCCGAGGCCCCGTGATGCCGAGGACGTCGTGGAAGCTGCCGGGCCACCGAGCCGACTACCATTGCGACGACGACCGGCCCCAGAGCGGTTCCGGCCGTCGCCACGACCTGAGCGAAGACTCATCAGAAGTTCTCGGGCAACGCATCCAGCGGGTCATCGCTCAATTCGGCAGAATTCTCGCTGTCTTCTCCTGCGGACGCGTCGATCGGAGTGGAGCCAGCATTGACGTCCTCGTCTTCCGAATCGATGATCCCGGCCTTGACGAGAGTCTTCTGCTGTATTTCTTCTGCGAGCTCCGGGTTGTCCTTGAGGAAGCGCCGCGCATTCTCCTTGCCCTGGCCCAATTGGTCCCCGCCGTAGGTGAACCAGGCTCCGGACTTCTTGACGATATTGTGCTCGACCGCCATATCGATAATGCCGCCCTCGACAGAAATTCCTTCGCCATACAGCATGTCGAATTCGGCGATCTTGAACGGTGGTGCCATCTTGTTCTTGACGACCTTGGCCTTGGTGCGCGCGCCCACCGGATTCGCGCCATCCTTGAGCGTTTCAATGCGACGAATATCAATGCGCACCGAAGAGTAGAATTTCAAGGCCTTGCCGCCTGTGGTGGTCTCGGGGCTCCCGAAGAAGACCCCAATCTTTTCGCGCAACTGGTTAATGAAAACGGCCGTCGTATTGGTCTGCGACAAACGACCCGTGATCTTGCGCAGGGCCTGGGACATCAGCCGAGCCTGCAACCCCACGTGGGAGTCCCCCATTTCGCCTTCGATCTCGGCGCGAGGGGTCAGTGCCGCCACGGAGTCGACGACGATGATGTCGATGGAACCCGAACCGACCAACATGTCCATGATCTCCAGCGCCTGTTCACCCGTATCGGGCTGAGAGACGAGGAGGGAGTCGGTGTCCACACCGAGCTTTTCCGCGTAGACGGGGTCGAGAGCGTGCTCGGCGTCGATGAAGGCCGCGATACCGCCGGCCTTCTGGCAATTCGCCACAGCATGCAGTGCGAGGGTGGTTTTGCCCGAGGACTCCGGGCCGTAGACCTCGACCACGCGGCCCCGGGGAAGACCCCCGACGCCCAATGCCACGTCGAGTGCGAGGGCACCGGTCGAAATGGTCTCTGTCTTGACCGCTTCCCTGTCCCCCAGCCGCATGACCGAGCCCTTGCCATAGTTCTTGTCGATCTGCGCAAGAACCGTGTCCAGTGCTTTCTCCCGGTCCGAACCGGTCGCGCGGGATACGGAAGCCGTGTTTCGCGATTTAGCAGCCATGATTACCTCAATTCCGTGGCCCGTCGATGACGACGAACCTGCTGTCGTGCGTTTCAGTCCTCACGCTAGTCAAGGGGACTGACAAGTTAAGCGGTTTGGGGCATCTGTGGAAAACCCGCGCCACGCCTCTGGCCTCGAGTCTAACCGATCTCGAACGCGAATTCGAATATATTTTCGATGTTCCGGAACGACCGGTTCGACCCGGATCCGCGCCTCACCTGGGTTCCCCCGGGTCTGTGCCCAACCACCGCGACTCGGGCAGATCGTGCTGACGACACACCGCCTGCCACACCCGGAGCGGGGCAACACCATCGTCGAGCGCTTCGTTCGCGGTTCTGCTCCCGACGGCGTCGAGCACCGTCTGGTCCCCCACGACTCGCGCGTAGCCGAAGCCGAATTCGTCTTCCATGCTCCGCCAGAACTCCGACATCTTCATGGTTCAGCCTTCCTCTGGATCCGTCATCACGATATCCGCACGACAGGGCACAAAAAATCGTGGTGGGTCGTTCGGTTCGTTGTAGTCCGGGCGGCCTGCCCCGAGGGTCTCCTCTCACACGAAAATCCGCGCCGTCCGCGATTTTCTCGCGATGACAACACGGATTTTCTGTCCAGCCCACGGATCGCATCCCGCCGGGCTCCAGCTTCTCAGGTGAAACCCGATCGGGATGCGACGCGCTCTGCGGTTACCGGACGATCGGGCGAGTTCGCTGCGTATGCGGCAAATCCATCGACCCGGTGGCGTTCATGCCGTATTCGCGGCGGAACTCCTCGGAAAGTTCGTTGGGGACGGTATCGGGAACATTGAGCCCCTCGGCTGCCGCGAGACGGTCCGAGACCTCTCGAAGCATCTGGGACAAGGGAATCTCCAGTGCCACACAAATGGAAGCGAGCAATTCTGAGGAGGCTTCCTTCTGACCGCGCTCGACCTCACTGAGGTATCCGAGCGAGACGCGGGCACTGTGGGACACCTCGCGCAGGGTGCGTCCCTGTCGCTGGCGGATGTCTCGAAGGACCTCACCGATTTCGTGGCGAAGGACAATCACTTTGGGCTCCTGCGGTTCGGGCGTGAAATCTTCTGACTGTCCCACGTCCTTCCAACGGACGACGCCGTTCACGGACACGGGTTGCTTAGTCATCTTTATGCCTATCTCCCTTTTCGATGTGGCCTCTCAGTGTTGAGTGCCACGTGGTTTCTTCAGCCTAATGCAGTTCGCATCTGTGCGTCAGGCCTGTGGACGGATTGTTTTTGCACCGTCACGTTCATTCAAACCAAGTTCCCTGGGAATTCATTCCCGCTCTCGGCGAGAGAAGGCTGTGAATATTCTGGGTACATCGTGTATCCCGGAATCTCCACCGATTAGCTCTCCCTGGCCATGGATTCCACCAGCAGACGCAGGGCCGCCCACACGGTCTGTTCCCGAATCTCCGCGCGATCGCCTTCGAGCCTCAGTTCCCGGGTCGCGTATCCCTGAGGCCCGGCGCACCCCAAGTAAACCAGGCCCACGGGTTTGCCGTCATGAGGGTTCGGGCCCGCTACTCCGGTCGTGGACACACCCCAGTCCGTGCCGCAGACTCGCCGAGCCCCCGCTGCCATCGAGCGGGCGACGTCGGGATCCACCGAGCCCTTGTCCGCCAACAGGTCCTCTCGCACCCCGAGCACGCCGGACTTGACCGAGTTGTCGTAGGAGACAATCCCGCCCCAGAAGACGGCGGACGCGCCGGACACCGAGCAGATGGTGGAGGCCAGCATCCCGGCGGTCAATGACTCCGCCGTGGACACGGTCTGACCCGACACCGTTCCGGACGCGACCGCGCGCGCTGCCAGGGCCGATGTCGTCTCGTCCTCCGGAAGAGGAAGCCGACTCATGACTTTCCGTTCCCGGCCAGGTAGTCGCGCCTGAGTGCCACTGCCTTGACCACGTAATCCACGCCGGTCACCACGGTCACCACAACCACGGCGGCCATGACGATCCACCCGGGAATCATCAGCCACCAGCCCACTGCCCCCAGCGGGAGGATGAACAACACAAGGGCGACCGTCTGCAGGACGGTCTTGAGCTTGCCGCCCTTGGATGCGGCCATGACCCCGTAGCGGATCACGAAGAACCGCATGATGGTGATGCCCCACTCGCGCACGAGGATCACGATCGTGACCCACCACCACAGCTCCCCCAGCATGGACAGGACCACGAAGGCAGCTCCGGTCAGG
The DNA here is from genome assembly GCF_004136575.1 of Rothia koreensis. Taxonomy (GTDB): domain Bacteria; phylum Actinomycetota; class Actinomycetes; order Actinomycetales; family Micrococcaceae; genus Rothia; species Rothia koreensis. The sequence continues at coordinate 41,757 of NZ_NOIQ01000007.1, read as the reverse complement.
AGCTTGTCTGCGATCGGGTCGGCAATTTTCCCGTAATCCGTGATGAGGTTTCTCGAACGTGCGATGTCGCCGTCGAGTTTGTCCGTGTACATCGCGGCACCGAAGACGACGACCGCAGCCCAGCGCATCCCCATCGACGCCTCGCCGAAGTGGCCCCCGGCCAGGAGGAACCAGACGAAGAACGGAACCATCAGGATCCGGAGCGTCGTCAGCGCATTCGGGAGATTGAGGTTGGACTGCTTGGGGGTAGACCCCGATGATTCTGCGCTGCTCATGAGTGCCCCTTCTTCGCGCCGTCCGGTACCGAACTCATCGACCGGTCAGTTGCCACGCGTCCTCGTCGTTCGGTTCGTCCGCGTGATCGTTGTAATCAGTCGCGACGTTCTGCAGAGACTCCTCGACGGGGTCGTCTCCCTGCCCGCTCTGGTCATCGCCCGAACCGGCCGGAGGGTCCTCACCGCGAATCTTCGCAAGGGCCGCCGGAAGGTCATCGGGAGCCACCAGAACATCGCGTGCCTTGGACCCCTCGGACGGGCCGACGATCTCCCGAGATTCCAGCAGATCCATGAGGCGCCCGGCCTTCGCGAAACCGACGCGAAGCTTGCGCTGCAACATCGAGGTCGAGCCGAACTGCGAGTTGATGATCAGTTCCGCCGCCTGGAGCAGCACGTCGAGGTCGTCCCCGATGTCTTCGTCGATCTGCTTCTTCGGCTGGTCCTGGATGACGTCGGCGCGGTAGCTGACCGGCATTTGCGTCTTGACGTGCTCGACGACGTCGTGGATCTCCGACTCCGAGACCCACGCGCCCTGGACACGCATCGGCTTGGAAGCACCCATCGGCAGGAACAGGGCATCGCCCTGGCCGATCAGTTTTTCTGCCCCAGCCTGGTCCAGCACGACTCGGGAATCCGTGACGGACGAGGTCGCGAACGCCATCCGGGAAGGCACGTTCGCCTTGATCAGACCCGTCACCACGTCGACCGACGGACGCTGGGTGGCCAGGACCAAATGGATTCCCGCCGCACGGGCCAACTGCGTGATTCGGACGATCGCGTCCTCGACGTCCCTGGGCGCGACCATCATCAGATCGGCCAGCTCGTCGACAATCACCAACAGATACGGGTACGGACGGATCTTCCGTTTGGACCCCGGTTCCGGTTGGACCTTGCCCTCACGGACGGCCTTGTTGAAGTCGTCGATGTGCTTGAACCCGAAGTGGGAGAGGTCGTCATACCGCGCGTCCATTTCGCGAACAACCCACTGCAGGGCCTCGGCGGCCTTCTTGGGGTTCGTGATGATCGGCGTGATCAGGTGAGGCACGCCCTCGTAGGCCGTCAGCTCCACGCGCTTCGGGTCCACCATGACCAGGCGAACCTCGTCGGGAGTAGCCCGCATCAGGATCGAGGTGATCATCGAGTTGACGAACGAGGACTTGCCCGCGCCGGTGGCACCCGCCACGAGGATGTGCGGCATCTTGGCCAGGTTGGCCACCACGAATCCGCCTTCGACGTCCTTGCCCACGCCCATAACCATCGGGTGCGGCGAAGCATGTGCCTTGTTGGACCGCAGAACGTCCCCGAGCGCAACCGTTTCACGGTCGGTATTCGGGATCTCGATGCCGATCGCCGACTTCCCGGGAATCGGGGAAAGAATTCTCACGTCCGCGCTCGCCACGGCGTAGGAGATGTTCTTCGACAGTGCGGTGACGCGCTCGACCTTGGTACCGGCACCGAGCTCGATCTCGTACCTGGTCACGGTCGGGCCACGGGAGAAACCCGTGACCTGGGCGTCGACCTTGAACTGGTCGAGGACGTTGGTCAGTGCCTCGACGACCGAGTCGTTGACCTCGGAACGCTCCTTGGCGGGAGGACCCTGGACCAGCATCTTCTGCTGCGGAAGGACATAGTCAGTGGTCGACAGCGCAGCCTCACGTGCCGCACCGTTCTGCGGCTGGGCGTGCGGGATCGAATCGTCCGACGACGAGGCATCATCCGCGGAGAATGTCTCGGCTTCCTTGGGGTTCGACTTCTCGACCAGCGGCGAGACGCCTTCGTGCGGATTCTCGGACAACGTTTCGGTGGTGGATGAACTCCGCGACGGCTTCCGGGCATCCGGGGCGGGCTGGCCCGAGTCGATGACCTCAGTCGCATCGGGATCGGCGCCACCGATAACGCGCGTTCTGTCCATGTCCTCGAAGGAACTCTGCTCGGGTTCGGCCTCCCGCTGCTGCTCTTCCCGGGCCGACTTGGCCCGGTTGAACTTGCCCAGGTCGAACAGTTCGGACTTCTTCTTCTTGGGCGCAGACCCGGGTTCCCCGGCGGAATCGTGGTCGAAGACCTCGGTGGGTGCGGTGCCCAGACGCCCGCCGTGGGGGTCCCCCTTCGGCGCGTTCTTGTCGACCACGGCCCTCGTGAAGGCCTCGTCCCCGGCGTAGCCGTCCAGGGGCTCGGTTTCGTTCCCGGACTTCTCGCGCCGGCCGAACAGGGACCGCTTCGGCTTGGCGGATTTCTGCTCCCCGTACTCGTCGTCGAGGTAGCTTCGATCGTGCTCAGGAGCCGAAAGATCGGCTCCCTTCTCCTGCGGTTTGTCCCCGACGAGGCGTCCGAAGGCGGACCTGATGTTCGGAATGATCGAGCGTATCGGCGTCGCCGTGACGATGAGGACCGAAATCAGGGCCAGAAGAATGTGCAGGGTCATGGTCCCGGGCACCGTGATGAGCTTGGACAGCGTGGCTCCGGCCAACAGGCCGACAATTCCGCCGCCGCTCCGGACGGCGTCCAGGCCAGCCTCCACGCTCGGGGAACCGGCGGCCAGGTCGAAGAGCGCGGAACCGCTGATGACCATGAGCAACAGTCCGACGGCGATGCGGTTGTTGGCCCCCATCTCGGTCGGGTGTCTGAAGGCGCGGATCGAGAATCCGCCGAGCAGAACCGGGGCCAGGAGGGCCATGCGCCCGAAGGTCCCGGCAACCACGGCGTGCCACGCCATGGCCGGCCAGGACACGGCCTGCAGGCCCACGGAGGCAAGGCTCCACCATTCGACGGCCGCGGTGATCAGCGCGAGCACGAGCATGAGCAGGGCTCCGCCGTCGCGCCGGTCCTCCGGGGCGAGTTCGGTGCGCAGCGTGCCCATGCGACGGATTGCACCGCCGACCAGGTGGGCACAACCTACCCAGGCACCGAGAATCGCCCGGACGAGCCAATTGGGCTGGTCAGGTGCGTCAGTGGTCGCACGCGAAGAACGAGTGGCGGCTTTCTTGGTGCCGCTCGACGAACGCCGCGACTGCGATGCGCCCTTCTGAGGGGTGGGGGAAGTACGAGTCGCCATATGTTCCAGGGTAGACGATGAGGGCGGAACCCACACTCGCCCGGGTCGAAACCGGCCGAATCTGTGGATCACCGCCCCATCGGTGCGGGGGTCCTCCCCGCGAGTTTCCTGGCCTCAGCCCTCCTGGTTGTGCTCGACCACCACGGGGATGATCATCGGCTTCCGGCGCAGCTTGCGGCCGATCCACTGGCCGATCGTCCGGCGCACGATCTGCTGCATCTGGTGATTGCTCAGGCGCTTGGACGACTTCTCGTTCAGGGCCTCTTCCAGGGCCTCGGTGATCTTGGGAATCATCGGTGTGAAGACCGAGTCCTCTTCCGCAACACCGCGGGCGTGGATGTCCGGACCGGCCACGACACGCTTGGTCTTGCGGTCGACCACGATCACGATCGAGACGAAACCCTCTTCGCCCAGCGTGCGACGATCCTTGAGATCCTGATCCGTGATCTCACCCACGGACTTCCCGTCGACGTAGACGTACCCGCAATCGACGGCGCCCGAGATGCGCGCCTCGCCGTTTCTCATGTCGACGGCGACACCGCTCTCGCCCAGAAGGACATTCTCTTCCGGCACGCCGGTCTCCATCGCCAGCTTTCCGTTCGCGATGAGGTGACGAACTTCACCGTGCACCGGAAGCACGTAATTGGGTTCGAGGATGTTGTAGCAGTACAGCAGTTCGCCGGCGGCCGCGTGACCCGACACGTGGACCTTGGCATTGCCCTTGTGGATCACGTTGGCGCCGAGCTTGAGCAGCCCGTTGATGACCCGGTACACGCTGTTCTCGTTGCCGGGGATCAGGGACGAGGCGAGCACGATCGTGTCGTCCTGCTCGATCTGGATCCTGTGGTCACCGCTGGCCATTCGCGAAAGGGCCGCCATGGGCTCTCCCTGCGAGCCGGTGCACATGAGGACCACTTCGTCCTCGCGGTAATTGTCCACGTGCTTCAGATCGATCAGCACGTTGTCCGGCACCTGCAGGTAGCCAAGCTTCTCGGCGATGGACATATTGCGGACCATCGAACGACCGCACAGGGCAACCTTGCGACCGCGCTCGACCGCCGCATCGATGACCTGCTGAACCCTGTGCACGTGCGAGGAGAAGGAAGCGACGATGATTCGCTTCGGAGCATCGCGGAAGACGTCCGAAAGCACGGGGCCGATGTTCTTCTCCGTGGGCGTGAAGCCGGGCACCTCGGCGTTGGTCGAGTCCGGGAGGAAAAGATCCACGCCTTCCTCGCCGAGCCGGGAGAAATGCCGGAGGTCCGTGATCCGGCCGTCCAGCGGCAGCTGGTCCATCTTGAAGTCGCCGGTGTGCAAGACCTTTCCGGCCTTCGTCCTGATGAACACCGCGAGCGCGTCCGGGATCGAGTGGTTCACGGCCACGAATTCGCATTCGAAGGGCCGCAGATCCTCGACGTCGCCCGCCTCGACGGCGATGCTGGTGGACCGGATGCGGTGCTCCTGCAACTTGGCTTCGACCAGCGCCAGGGTCAGCTGCGAACCGATCAGGGGAATGTCGGGGCGACGCTTGAGCAGGTACGGAACCGCGCCGATGTGGTCCTCGTGACCGTGCGTCAGCACAATGGCGACGATGTCATCGAGGCGGTCCAGGATGTGGTTCAGATCGGGCAGAATCAGGTCGACGCCGGGCTGGGTCTCTTCGGGGAAGAGAACCCCGCAGTCCACGACCAACAGCTTTCCGTTGAGTTCGTAGACCGTCATGTTGCGGCCGACCTCTCCGAGTCCACCCAAAGTCAGGACACGCAGCGTGTCCTTCTTGAGCTTCGGAGGCTTCGGCAAATCGGTGGGTATCTGGGTCACGGGACCCCTTTCTGAAGGTGAGGGCCCCGCCTCAGCAGCGGGGCCCGGATGTTATCTGATGCTTGAGGCGGCAATCGAACCCTCGAGGTCGGACCGGATTCGTGCGGTCTCGGCCTCGGTGGGTTCGACATGCGGCAGGCGCACCGTGGAGGTTGCGAGCCGTCCCTGCCATTGAAGAATTGTTTTTGCGGCCACAGCGCCGGGAACCCGGGTCATGGTCGCCGTGACCACCGGATGCGTCTCCTGGTGGAGGCGCTGGGCGGTTGCGAGATCGCCGCGGACCACCGCGTCGATGAGGTCCCGGAACTGTTCGGGGACCACATGGGTGGTCACACCGATCAGTCCCGTGGCACCCACGGACATCCACGGGAGGGTCAGGCCGTCGTCGCCGGAATAGAACTGGAGGTCCGTGCGGGACAGAACCTCGGTAGCGCTCGCGAAGTCCGCCTTGGCGTCCTTCACCGCAACGATATTCGGGTGCTCGGCGAGCGCAATCAGGGTTTCGGCCTCGATCTGGATTCCCGCGCGGCCCGGAATGTCGTAGAGCATGATCGGGGTCGTGACGGCGTCGGCGACGGCCCGGAAGTGCGCCAGCAGGCCCGCCTGGGTCGGCTTGTTGTAATACGGGGTCACGACCAGCAGGCCGTCGACGCCGACTTCTTCCGCGAGCCCGGCCACGTGAATCGTGTGGCTGGTGTCGTTGGACCCGACGCCCGCGATGATGGACGCCCTGTCTCCCACCGCATCCTTGACGATGCGGAAGACGCGGGCGTTCTCCTCGTCGGTCATCGTGGAGTATTCACCGGTGGTGCCGCAGACGACCAGGCCGTCGTTGCCGCGCTCGACGAGTTCGCGGGCGAGCGCTGCGGTGGCCTCCTCGTCCACGGATCCGTCGGCCGCGAAGGGCGTGACCATGGCGGTCAGCAGGCGACCGAAAAGGGGCTCGACTGTGGCGGTGTTCGCGATCGAAGACTCAGGCATGGTTCCCAGGCTACAGCACTTTCAGGCTTCCTCGCCCTGTGACAAGGCCTTGGCCGGGCGTCCCCGATACAGGGCGACCGCATCGCGCATCGACCGTCTGGCCCTCTTCCGGTCTCCCGCGGCATCATAGGCGCAGGAAAGTCGGAACCAGGTCCGCCAGTCCTCCGGCTCGGCCTCGACCTCGTGCTGGTAGCGCGCGAAATCGGCGTCGGCCGCGTCGCGATCGATACCGCCCGACGCCGTCCGCGGCAGGTTGTCTTCGGGCAACCCGCCCTCACGCCCCAGGATCCGGGCCAACTGCTGAACGCGAATACCGAAGAGGACCTCCTTGATCAGCGCCCAGGCCCCGATGAGCGGGAGGACGATGAGGCCCGCCCCCAGGAGGATTCCGGCGAGATTTCCGGACCCGACCAGGAGCACCCCTCTCTGGAGAGTGACCACCAGGTAGAGGGCCAGGAGCGCCACGGTCACGGCGGCGAAGGTCTTCCCCTTGTTCGTCGAATCGATGAAGACGAAGGCCGCACTGAAGGCGAGAATGACCATGATGAACAGCCGTGTTCCGGCCGGAACCGGAAGCAGCCAGACGGTGATGGCGACCAGGACGACGGCCGCCCCGGTGAAGATTTTCAGTCCTCGCACGCGTCAGTCCAGGTCCAAGTAGCCGTCCAAGCCGTGGGTCAGGCCGGGGCGCTGCCCCACGGTCCTGATGCCCAGCAGGACGCCGGGCATGAAGGAAACGCGGTCGAAGGAATCGTGGCGGATCGACAGCTGCTGGCCTTCGTCGCCGAGGAGAATCTCCTCGTGGGCCACCAGGCCCCTCAAGCGAACCGCGTGGACGTGGACGTCGTCGACCACGGCCCCGCGCGCACCCTGCGGGTCGGATTCGGTCGCGTCCGGGCTCGGTCCGCGACCGACGCTCCGACGCGCCTCCGCGATCTCCCGAGCAGTGTGGGCGGCGGTGCCCGAAGGCGCATCGAGCTTGTTGGGATGGTGCAGCTCGACGACCTCGACCGATTCGAAGTACTTGCTCGCCGTGGCGGCGAATTTGCCCGTGAGAACGGCTCCGATGGCAAAGTTGGGGGCAATCAGGACACCTGTGCCAGGGTGCTCCTCGAGCAGCCCACGCAACCGATCGAGCTTGGCCTCGTCCCACCCCGTGGTCCCAACCACGGCATGCATTCCGTGCTCGACGGCGTAGCGGACGTTCTCCTCGCTGGCCGCCGGAACGGTCAGGTCGACGACGACGTCGGCTCCGGCCCCGTCCGTCCGGTCGAGCGAGTCACCCGAGCCGAGTGCCGCGACCAGTTCCATGTCCTCCGCCGATTCCACGGCCTTGACGGCTTCCGAGCCCATCCTTCCGGACGCGCCGAGTACAGCAACCTTGATCACATCAGTCATGTCCTCCACCCTATCGCCGCATCGACAAACCACCGATTCGTTCCGTCTCTGTGCCGAACTCCTCCGAAGCTTTGTCCACAGTGGCCTCTCAACGGGGCTCGGACTACTACCATGTTCTGGTAATCATTACGGACTTCGACCCCGGACCATTACCGACATCGACCCCGATTCTCGTTGCTAGGAACCGCGTCGCCCCATGACACCCCCGATACTCTTCGACTCGTCCGTTCCGCCCCGGGCGGGGCAGGAACGCTTCGTCCTGCGCGGACTCGACGGGCTCCGTGCGATCGCCGTCGTCCTGGTGATCGTGTACCACGTGTGGCCGATGGCGTTGCCGGGAGGGCTCGTCGGCGTCGATCTGTTCTTCGTGATTTCCGGATACCTCATCACGGCCCTGCTGCTCCGCGAGGCCGCGTACACGGGCATGATGCACCTGCCGCAGTTCTGGATGCGCCGGTTGCGCCGCCTGGTGCCCGCGATGGTGCTGTGCGTGCTCGTGTGCACCTCCGTGGCCCTGTTCCTCGGCGGGGACGTTCTGGTGGAGATGCCACGCCAGGTGATGACCTCCCTGACGTACACCTCCAACTGGGCGAACGTGGTCGCCGACAATGACTACTTCACACGGACCTCTCCCGAGCTGTTCACGAATTTCTGGTCGCTCGCGGTCGAGGAACAGTTCTATCTGGCGTGGCCGATCGTGCTGGTGACGACGTGCATCCTGGTCAGGTCCTGGCGGAAGCGGACCCTGGTGCCTGCCGTCCTCGCGACCGGATCCGTGGTGGCGATGGCGGCGTGGACCGCCGCCAAGGGCGACATGATCCGCAGCTACTACGGTCTCGACTCGCACGCCTTCGGGCTCATGTTCGGCGCCGTCCTGGCGCTCATGGTGCCGTGGAGCATGTACCCGCCACGGCAGGACACCCGGGTCCCCGCGGTGGAGAAGGCCTATTCGCCGGGCCTCAACGTGGTTCGCATCCTGGTGGGTTGGGGCAGCCTGGTGCTCCTGCCCGTTCTGGCACGGTTCCTGACGGAAGAGGACCCTGAGTTGCTGGCCCCATGGGGTTTGGTCGCCGCGTCGCTTCTGGGCCTGGGCGTGATCCAGTGTCTCCTTCCCGACGTCCGCGGCACGGGTGCCGCCGGCCTGAGACGGTTCCTCTCGCTGGCTCCCTTCGAGTGGGTCGGCAAGCGCTCCTACGGGCTGTACCTCTGGCACTGGCCGATGCTGACCCTCATGCACTACGGCGCGCCCACGATATGGGAGACGCCCAAGAACATCGGTGTCCTTGCGGCCACCGTGGTCGTCGCGGCGGCGTCGTACAAGTGGCTCGAGCAACCGGTCCGACGCAAAGGTTTCCTCGGTGCCACGGCCGCCCTGTTCCGGGCCCTCAAGCGACCCGGGAACGTGCGGTGGGCCGCGGTCGGGGCCATGCTCGTGGCCGTGGTCACCGTCTCCGGCACGGTGGCCGCGTGCTTGCAGGCACCCGAGAGGACCCAGGCGCAGTCGGTCATCTCGAAGGGCAAGGACGTCCTGGACCAGCCGGAGACGTCGCCGTCCGCTACCCCGAGCCCGTCCGGCCCCAGTCCCTACGAGCCGACGCCGGACGGCAAGGACGTGACGATGATCGGCGATTCCGTGACCGTGTCCGCGGCCGACGACCTGCGGTCAAAAATGCCCGGGATCTCAGTCGATGCCAAGGTCAGCCGGGAGGTCTCCGACGGTCTGGACATCGCCAGGAAACAACGCGACAAGCACGAGCTGGGCCGGATCGTGGTCGTTTCCCTGTCGACCAACTCCGGGATGACCCAGGAGGACGTCGATACCCTCACCGACCTGGCCGAATCGGATCAGACCCGGGAAATCGTGCTGGTCACGGGCCAGGCCCCGCCAAAGCTCGATTGGGTCAAGACCTCCAACGAGACGGTCCGGTCCGCGGGGAAGAAGAGCGACAAGATCGTCGTCGCGGACTGGGCCAAGGCCTCGGACGGCAGGCCCGACCTGATGGTCTCCGACGGCGTCCATCCAGAACCCCCGGGGCAGGACCTCTATGCCCAGACGGTCGCCGACGCCGTTGGGGAGGCGAAGAAAAAGCTTGCCGACCGCACGGCCTCTTCCGGGTCGGCGCAGGACTGACCCGTACCGGCGGTCCGGCGTGCCATGGGCTCTGCTAGGTTCGGAATCATGGCAGATCACAGCGCGCTCCTCCCCTCAGTGAGCTTCTCCTGGTGCGACCAGGTCGGACGGCGGCTCGCGAGCCACCAGCCCGAAACCGTCTACTACGCGGCATCGACCATCAAATTGGGGATCGCCCTTGCCGTGGGCCGGGCCGTGGCCGCCGGGGATCTCTCCCTCCGGTCCGTGTACGGGGCCACGAGGAGCTTCGAGGGGGCCAGTGGCGAACGGTTCTGCCTCACCGGAGACCATCTCGACCCCGAATTCCCGGCGGACGGTACCGACCTCTCGGTCGCGGACCTCTGCCGCCTCATGATCTCTCGTTCGTCCAACGAAGCAACCAACATTCTCTTGGGTGCGGTGGGGATCGACGCCGTGGCCCAGGTCTTCGCGGACCTGCGCCTCGAGTCGACGCGCGTCGAACGACTGATCGGGGACCCCGCGGCCCAGGACGAAGGGCTGACGAACGAGACGACCGCCGGTGATCTGACGAAACTCATGCGGGCCACGGTCACGGGCGATCTCGGGCCGGGACGGGACGTGCCGCGCGACGTGGTTTCGCTCTTCGTCGAGGCTCTGGAGGCACAGACGATTCCCCCGATCGGGAGATCGCTCGCCTCTGGCATCCGCTGGGGGTCGAAATCCGGCGAAGTTCCGGGGTACCGGCACGACGTCGCATTCATCGGGGACCCAGGCTCCGAGGATTGCCGCTACTTGGCCGTGTGCACCCAGGGCTACGAAGAGAACGCGGCGGACGAGGTCATCGCCGGACTCGTCGCCGCGCTCGGGCTGGGCGGGAACTAGCTCCCGCCCCGCGCGCGGCCGCCCGCACCCACCGCGAGGTGGCAACGTTGTGCGGATTTCGCCCCGGAATCTGCACAAGACTTCCACGTCGCGCAGGGGTCATGGCCGTACCGCCACGTCCGGGACCAGCCATTGCGCGACCCTCTCGGCGTTGGCGCCTCGGAGCACCGATGCATGGTCGCCCTCGACGACGTGGGTCTCCAGTTCGTCGCACCACGGCAACCACGCGTCGGGATCGGCACCGGCCTCCAGGCTGTCCCGCGCCGAGCACAGGATCAGCCGGCCGGCGAATGCCTGGGGATCGCGGCCCCTCGTGTAGCCCATCGCCTTCCACACCGACGTGATGCACGTGCGCAACGATGCGTCGTCCAGGTTCGCCAACGGAGAGCCATGCTCCCTGAGCGCGGCGACGGTTCCGGCCAAGTCGCCGGGCACCTCCCGCGGCTCGATCCCACCCATGCGCATCAGCGCGATCCAGAGATCGGACTCGGTCGGTTCCGGACGGGCTCGCCAGTAGGTCGGCGGGTACGCATCCAACAGCACGACCTTCTCGACGTCGACCCCGTGCCGTGCGGCCCGCGCGGCGACGTCGACGGCCGCGATCCCTCCCACGGACCATCCGGCCAGGATGCAACCGTGCGGCGCGATCGCGGACAGGGATGCGGCGTAGTCCTCCGCGAGCTCTTCCAGGGTCTCGGGCCATCGCGACGAGGGGTCCGAGAACTGCCTGGCCTGGAGGGTCCAGACGGACGACGACGGATCAAGGTGCTTCAGGAACGAGGCGTAACACCACCCGAGCCCCCCAGCGGGAGGGAGGAACACGACAGGCGTCGCGTCCGGATCCTGACCGTGGCGCAGCCGCAGGACGGGTTCGAGCTCGCCCGCGTCATCGTCCTCGAGAGACTCGGCCAGGGACCCGGGCGTGGGATGGGCGAAGATCTTTGCGAGGGAACACGGCGTTCCGAACTGTTCTTCGACGCGGATCCCGAGCTCGAGGGCGCTCAGTGATGCTCCCCCGGCCGAGAAGAAATCCGTGTCCGGGCCGACCGAGGGCACGTCGAGGACGTCGGCGAAGATCATGCAGACCGTCTGTTCCTTCAGCGACCGGGGCACGCCTCCCTGGTCCGGCAGGGCCAGTTCCATCGCATCCAGGGCCCTCCGGTCCGCCTTGCCGTTGGTGGTCACGGGCATGCCGTCCACACGCGACCACAGCGCGGGGACCATGTACTCGGGCAGCACGGCTGCGGCATGACGTTTGGCCGAGGCCAGGAGGTCGTCGCCGCGCTCGGCGTCGCCCTCGACAAAGGCTGCCAGCGTCTGTTGTCCGCCGATGCTCTTGACCAGAACGACGGCGGCGTGGACGCCCTCGACGTCGGCAAGGACCGCTTCCACTTCCCCCAGTTCGAGTCGCTGGCCCCGGATCTTGATCTGGTGGTCCCGGCGCCCCCTGTACTCCAGGACGCCGTCCTCTCGCCACACGGCCAGGTCGCCGGTGCGGTACACCCGGAGCGTCTCAGGCTCGGGCGAGGACACGTCGGGCGATCCGGGCCGGCCGCGGCCCCTGCCCAGGGGAATCGTGTCCAGGGCAGCGGCGTCGGCGTCCGGTCGATTGAGGTACCCGGACATGACCTGGACACCCGACAGGCACAGCTCCCCGGGTATACCTGGCGGACACAGGTGGCCCGTGGGATCGACAACGTGGCATCCGGTGTTCCAGGCCGGGCGTCCGATGGGCACGACGGCGGCGTCAGGGTCCGTTTCCGTGTCCCAGGCCGTGACGTCGATCGCGGCTTCGGTCGGGCCGTACAGATTCAAGGGGTGAACGCCCACGAGGTCGACGGTACCTCGGACCTGTTCCCTGGTCAGCGCCTCACCACTGCACACGATGTGGCGGAGCGCGACTCGTTCGTCACCCAGGAGGGCACGGACGGAGGGGGTCGAGATGAACGCCGAGAGCATCGTCGGCACGAAGTGCAGGCCCGTGACCGCCTCGTCCCGGAGGAGGCGGGCCAAGTACTCGGGATCCTTGTGCCCCTCGGGGGCCGCGATCACGACGCATGCGCCCTCCTGGAGCGGCCAGTACAGCTCCCACACGTGGACATCGAAGGAAATCGCCGTCTTGTGAGCGATCCTGTCGGACCCATCGATCGGAATCAGGTGCTGTTGCCAGCGCAACCTGTTGTCCAGGGCCCGGTGCGTGATCGGCACGCCTTTGGGACGCCCGGTCGAGCCGGAGGTGAATTGGACATAGGCCAGATCGTCCGGACGGGTTCGACGGCCCGGGTAGTCCTCGGAGGGGGTTCGTGTCCCGGTCTCGCGTCCCAGGCGGTAGACCTCCCGAGCCTCCAGGAGACGGACGGGTGCGGTATGGGAAGCGGCGTCGGTCCCAGTCGCGGCCTCGGAGAAGTCCGGCAACGCCAGGCCGGTCCCGTTGATCAGTGTCGAGCACTCGGCGTCCTCGAGCATGGCCGTCACGCGGCCGACGGGAAGGGTCGGGTCGATCGGCAGGTACACGGCCCCGGCGTACAACAGGCCGTAGAGGAGCTCGAACTGTTCGACGCCGCGCTCGACGCGGAGCCCGACGACGTCGCCCGGGGCCACACCGGCGGCGGAGAGCCCCTCGGCGACCTCACGGGACGCGCGGACCAGCTCGGCGTAGGTTCTCTCTCCACCCCCGAAGCAACCCGTGGAACCGTAGGCGGGTCCTTCGCGCAGGGCACGTGCCTCCGGGGTGCGCTCGGCCTGCTCCTCGAATCGCTCGAGAAGCGTTCGAGCCTCGACCTCGTGCTCCGTGGCTGACAGGCTGCGAATACGTTCGATTTCCTCGGGAAGCGCCTGGTCGAGCTGCGCGGTGGGCGTTCTCGTCCTTGCTGCCTCGGTCCACGAACGCATCCATCGCAGGATTCGATGCGCGTGGCGTTCGGTTTCCTCCGGGGAATACAGCTCGGGGTTCGCGGTCAGCTCGAGGCTGAGGTCGTGCCCCCGACCGGGCATGCCCCTCAGGCACACCGTCATGTCAGGAACCGGGCCCGCGGACACGTTGTGGACCTGAGCCCGGCACGGGCCGAATCGCAGGACGGCGTCGAAGGGCACCACATTGATCTGGGCCCCGAAGGCCCGACCGCCTCGACGCGCGGCCTGCCTTTCCAGGTCTTCCTGGCGGGCCAGAGCGTGCTCGTGGTTGAACACCATCTGGTCCCTGACCTGCCGCACTTGGTCCTGGGGGCGCGTGAGGGCGGAGACATGGACGGGCAACACATTCACCGCGGTGCATCCCGTGCGGGCGGCGACTCGAGGTGCACCGGACAGGGCCCGGTTCATCTGGGGAACGCCGAAGCCGGCCTGGGGCACGCCGAGGGCTCGGGAGAGGTACGAACCGACGGCGGCCACGACGCCCGTCGGCCATTGTGCCCCCTCACCGCGGGCGACCTCGACGATCGCCTCCTGGAGACTCACGTCGACCGGCAGGGCAAACCTGTGCGCCGTGGCCGAGGGTGCGGCCTCGCGTTGCGCGAGAGAGTAATCCGTCGGTGTGTCCTCCTGATCGAGCCGTTCCGACCAGGCCTCGAGATCGGCGGCTCGGCGCTCGGCGTCAGAGGCGTCCTGGGCCCGCAGCTCCGCGAGCCCTGGCCTGTGAGCCGGCTCGGGGGCCTCGCCCTCGAGAATCCGCCCGTAGACCTGTCCCACCCGGCGCAGGGCGTCGAATGCGGCGAATCCGTCGGCGACCAGGTGGTGGAAACAGTGGTAGAACCATTGGCGGCCGCCGCATTCGATGATCGCGGAATCCACGGTGCGCCCCCGTTCGACGTCGAGGGCCGTGCGCACCGCTTCCGCGCACCAATCGAGCACCGTCCGTCGCGCCTCGGCGGGCGTGGCCTCGAGCCTGATGCTGCGCCCGACGGTGACGCGACCGAGGAATTCGTCGATGTCGAGCGAGCGCCAGCCGAGCTCGCTGCCGCGTTGGTCCAGTTCGACCCGGAATCCCTCATTCTCCGCGTACACGGTTCCGAGCGCGGATCGTAGCGCCTTCGCGTCCACCGGCTCGGTGAATTCGACGCATTCGGCAGTGTTGTAGCAAGGATTGTCCGGGTCGAGTCGAGTCGCGAACCCTATTCCGCGCGCCGCATCCGTGAGCGGGTACCAGGGCGGGGCATTCCGGTCCACTATGACTGGGCCCTTTCCGATGCTTCGCGGAGGAATCCGACGCTGGGGTCAGCGATCAACTCCGTGAATTCCAGGCCCACCCCGTGATCCTGGAGGTCGTCCAGGAGGGCGAATGCCGAGATGGAATCCATCCCCAGGTCGAACAGGTTGGCCGTGGGGTCATGGAAGGCCTTGTCCAAGGCCCCTTCCTCGCGCAAGTGCGGCGCCAGGACTGACTTGAGTGTCGAATCGTCGATCATGTTTCTTCTCCTTGTGCGGTGATGACAGGGCAATGATGAGGCGCACCGCGACGGCGGAGCGCCGCGACGGCAATCGTGTGCTTCGTGGTCCCGTCCCCACTGGTGGGTCCCGACCCGCCTGCGGGTCCCGGATCCGCCGATAGGTTGGGCGTCTGCCGGGTTCAGGGTCGAGACGCGGCGAGGTCCTCGGCCAGGGCGGTCCTGAGGTGGCGGCGCGAGATCTTGCCGACGTTGGTCAGAGGCAGGTCCCGACGGATCTCGACGCGTTCCGGGATCTTGAATTCCGCGATCCCCCGTTCCCGGAACCATTCGCGGAACCAGGTTCTCGGGTCCACGCCGAAGTCGGCGTCGTCCCGGGGCAGGACCACCAGGCCGACGCGTTCTCCGAGGTCGTCATCGGGTATCCCGACGACGACGGCGTCGGCCACCCCGTCGGCGCTGAGGGCCACGTCCTCGATCTCGTCCACCGCGATCTTTTCTCCGGCCCGATTGATCTGGTCCTTCGACCGCCCGGTGACCTCGACGTGCCCCGTGGGGTGCAGCCGGACGATGTCGCCGGTTCGGTAGTACCCGTCCTCGGTGAAGCCGAAGCGGTTGGCCTTGTCCTCCAGGTAGTAGCCGCGGATCGTGTAGGGGCCACGGGTCAGGAGGTGACCGGTTTCGCCCTCGGCCACGGGACGGTCGTCGTCGTCGACGACCAGCAGCTCGTCGTCGGGGCTGATGGGGACTCCCTGTGTCCGGACGACGAGTTCCTCCGGATCCGTGTCCCTCGTGTAGTTGACCAGTCCCTCGGCCATGCCGAAGACCTGTTGGAGCCGAGCGCCGAGGACCGGGCCGACTTTTTCGGCCACGCTCGGGGCGAGCTTGGCCCCGCCGACCTGAACGGTCCTGAGGCTCGAGAGGTCCGGTGACCTCCTCTGGGCCGAGAGTATCCACGCCTGCAGCAGGGGCGGCACCAGCGATGCCATCGTGACCCGTTCCTGCTCGATGAGGGAGAACGCGGTCTGCGGGCTCGGGTCCGCCGCGAAGACGAGGCTGCCTCCCTCGTGCAGCACCCCGAGGATCCCCGGAGAGCTCATCGTGAAATTGTGTGCCGCGGGCAGGACCACGAGCATTCTGGTCTCGCGATCCACACCGCAGATCGGGTCCGAGGCCCTGACCGAGTAGAGGTAGTCGGCGTGGGTTCGCGGAATCAGTTTGGACATTCCGGTGGTCCCTCCGGACAGCTGGAGGAACGCCACGTTCTCGCTCAGCCGCTCGGCCCCTCGGTTGCGCACGGGCCTGGGAAGGTCGAGCAGGGGTTCCGGACGGTCCAGGATGGCGACGACGCCGTCCTCGCTCTCGGTCACCTGCCCGCTCGCCTCGATCAGAACCGGGGGTTGGAGGCCTTCGGCCCGCATGCCGTCGGCGTACTCCCGGTAGAGACCGAGGTAATCGAATCCTTCGGCCCCCTGACAGACGATGTGGGCCGCCGCGTCGGTCTTTCGGGCGAAGTGGCCCAGTTCGCTCGCCCTGTGCTTGGGCAGGGCGAAGACGGGCAAGGCACCCACGAGGAATGCCCCGCAGAGGTAGGCCATGTACTCGGCGGTGTTGGGCAGTTGCAGGATCACCCGGTCTCCCGGCGCGACGCCGACGTCCAGGAGTGTTCGGGCCGAACGCCTGGCTTCGTCCTCCAAGTCAGCGTACGTCCAGGTCTGGGTCGCCAGGCTGCCCGTTTCGGGGTCCCGTGACGAAGAGGCGACGAGCGCGGTCCGGTCCGCGAATCGGTCGCACCGGTCCAGGACGAAATCCTGGAAGGTCTCGTCGATCCAGTAGCCGGCCGCGCGATACTTCGCGGCGAATTCTTCGGGAATCCCTGGGTACTCGGCCAGGCCCGTTCGGCCGGTCAGCGCGGTTTGGGTCATGGTTTCCTTCCTTCATGTCAGTCGGTGCGTGCAACGGACGCCGGGGCGCAGGCCTGCCGGTCAGTCGTGCACGGGCACCAGAACCGGGGCCCCGGTCTGGGGATGCTCCAAGAGATGGACTTTCTGCCCGTAGACGTCCTCGATCCGTTCCGGGGTGAGGACCTCAGGGGGCGCCCCGTCGGCCACCAGTCGGCTGCGGGAAAACATCAGCACGCGGGTCGCATAGCGTGCCGCCTGATTGAGGTCGTGAAGGACCACGACCACGGCGGCACCGTTCCCTGCCAGTCGCTGGGTCGATCGCAGCAGAGCTTCCTGGTTCTGGAGGTCGAGTGCGGCGGTCGGCTCGTCCAGGAGCACGATCGGTGTGGTCTGGGTGACCGTCCGTGCGTAGGCGACTCTCGCCGATTCGCCGCCGGACAGGGTGGTGACGTCTCGTCGTCGAAGTCGCGCGACGTCGGACTCCTCGAGGGCCGATTCGACGATCTCCCGGTCTCGTTCCTCGTCGACGTCGTGCGGAAGACGCCCCATGGCCACGGCTTCCTCCACGCTGAATCCGAAATGGGTGGTCTGCTGCTGGAGCATCACGGACCGTTCCCGGGCAAGTTCGAGAGGGCGCCACTGCCCGGGGGCCCGCCCGCCGATCAGCACCTCGCCGTGCTGGGGAACGAAGTCGCCCGCGAGCAGCCCGAGCATGGTCGATTTTCCTGCCCCGTTGGGCCCGACCAGTGCGGTGACCGTGCCGGGAAGCAGATCGAAAGCGACGTCGTCGATCAGGGTCTTGGGCCCGATCGCATAGCTGACGGACCGCACCTCGACGACAGGCGTGTGGGGGTCTCGCGCCGTTGGCGACGAGCCCGCGGACGTCGACGCGTCCGAACGGTTTCGTTTGCCTCGAATCATGAGATCCTCCTCTTCTCACGAAGGATCAGGAACAGGAAGAACGGCGCACCGACGGCGGCCGTGAACAGCCCGATCGGGATCTCGGTCGGCGGGTTGAGCGTGCGAGACGCGGCATCCGCCGCAACCACCAGAACGGCACCCGCGATCGCGGATGCCGGGAGCAGGGCCTTGTGCCCGGGGCCCACGAGGAATCTCATGATGTGCGGGACCACGAGCCCGACGAATCCGATCGATCCGGCGAAGGCCACCGCGGCCGCGGTCAGGAGTGCCGTGGTCACGATGATCGCGAGCCGGCTCAACTTCACGTTGAGGCCCAGATGCTGGGCCTGCCTCTCCCCCAGTGTCAGGACGTCGAGCGTCTTCGAGAGCCGCAGGACCAGGACGAGGCCTATCAGGAAGATCGGGAGAACCCCGACCAGCTGGGCCCAGTTCGCTCGCCCCAGCGAACCCATCTGCCAGAACACCAGGGTCTGGAGCTGGCTGTCGTCGGCGATGTACGTGAAGAAGCCCACCAGGGCCTGACACGCCGAGCCCACCGCGATGCCGACGAGCAGCATGCGCGCCGTGCCGGTGGTCCGCCCCGGCCTGGCCAGCACGTAGATCAGCCCGGTCACGGCCAGACCCGCGACGAAGGCCCCCAACGGGACGACCCACTGGGAGGCGAAGCCGCCGGCCAGCACGATCGCCCCGACCGCACCGACCGAGGCCCCGCTGGTGACCCCGACGATGCCGGGGTCGGCCAGCGGGTTGTTGAACAGGCTCTGGAGGCACGCCCCGGAGATCGCCAGCGCCCCGCCGACCATGACGCCCAGCAGGATTCGGGGAACCCTCAGCTGCCAGACCACCGAAACGTCCCTCTGACTGAGCGAGTCGTCCCCGCCGAAGACCGGTGAGAGCAGAATGTGCACAACATCGGTGAGCACGACCCGCACCGGTCCGATCGAGACGGACACGACCATGAGCCCCGCCAGGATCACGAGTCCGGCGATCAGGGTCACGGCCAGCGGCAGTCGGCGGATGTCGGTCCCGCCGGATTCACTGCGTGTCATCGGCATGCGGGATCAGAACTCCGAGATCGCTTTGGCGAGCGCTTCGGCACCGGCTCCCAGCTCGGGGCTCGAGTAGCGGATCTGGGCGTCGGGCATGACGACGATGTGCTTCTCCTTCCCGGCCTTCGTCTCCTTCAGGGTCGGGAACGCCTCCCACAGACCGTCCTCACCGCCCCAGGACTCAAAATCGGATTCGGCCATCACGATCACGTCAGGATCCGAAGCGAGAATGCCCTCGTTGCTGAACTCACGGGACAGGCCACGCAGTCCGCTGTCGGCTCCGACGGAGGTCATGCCGAGGTTCTCGATCATCTCGGTCCCGGGCGTCCCGGTTCCCGCCACGGAGTTTGCGCCGCCGGCACCGGTCGCGGTCACCTGGATGACCTTGTGTCCCTTGAGGTCGGACTTGTCGACCTTCTTCTTGGCCGCGTCCATGTCGGAGTTCAGCTTGTCGACCAGCTTGGTCCCGGCGTCGTGAGCGCCCACGTAGTCGGCGACGGCCTGGAGCTTCTTGGCCTGGCTCTGTTGGTCGTCGACGACGACAGCGTCCGTTCCGGCGTCGCGGAACTGCTTGGCAACGTCTCCGTGGCGCTTGGTGTTGTCACCGATGAACAGCGACCCGTCCAGAGCCAGCAGGCCTTCCGTACCGGTCTGTTTGCTGAATTCGAAGTGCTCGGGAGCATCCTTGCCCGCAGAGGACGTGCTGTTGTTCGGGGCGGCGTAGATCTTGTCCTTGAGGCCCAGCGCGGCCAGGGTCGAGGAAATGCCGTCACCGGCGGAAATGATCTTGGACGCGTCCTTGACCGTCACCTCGGTCCCGGTCCCGTCGGTCACCGTGGTGGGCAGTTTGCTGTCAGCCTGGACGTCCTGGAAATCGGTGGTCCCCACCGCGTGCTTCCAGCCCGAGGGCAGCTTGAGCTGTTTGCTGTCGCCGGTCGTCTCCGACGAACTGGCGCTGGCCTGGTCGGCCTCCGAGGTTGTGCTTCCCGCGTCGCCGCATCCCGACAGCACGAGGGCGCCGATGCCCAGGGCCGCGATCAGCCCGGCGGCGGACCCGGAGCGACGTCGTCCGGATGTCGGCCCCTGCCTCCGACCGGTCCGTGATCCGGATTCCGACGAGTCGACGAATTCGGTACCGGTCGTGGAGAGGTGTGGTTCGTTCTCATAGCGCGGTGACATGATTTCTTTCCTTTTCTCAGGGGGCCTGGGGCGGCCCCGTTCCTGGGCGGGCTGGCGGAGGGTTCGTCAGCCCGAGGTCGTTGGTGCGCCGACCGTCGCTTCGGCCGACGCAGTGAGTCGCCGGTACCGGCCGTCCTGCGCGAGCAGATCGTCGTGGGTTCCGAACTCCACGATCCGGCCGTGTTCCATGACGGCGATGCGATCGCACCGGGCCGCCGTCGCCAGGCGGTGCGCCACGATGACCGTGGTCGCATCGGTTGCGGCCACCGCGTCCATGACGGCCGATTGAGAGGCCGCATCGAGGTGCGCCGTGGCTTCGTCGAGCAGAAGCAGGTCGGTTCCGGCGAGCTCGGCCCTCGCGAGGGCGATGAGTTGCCGGTGGCCCTGCGCGAGGTTCGATCCGCCGTCGTCGACCTGGTAGTGGAATCCGCGAAGCAGGCGGGCGATGGCCAGGATCGCGCCGCTGCGTCGGGCCGCGGCCTCGACCTCGGCGTCCGTCGCATCGGGGCGCGCGTAGCGGATGTTCTCGGCGATCGTGGTGTCGAACAGGTGGGGCGCCTGGCCCACGACCCCGACGCGACGACGGTACGTCTCACGGTCGAGGCCTCCCCTGTCCCGCTCCCCGATCTCGACCCGCCCGGTCTCGGCCTCGTAGAGCCAGGCCATGACCTTGACCAAGGTGGTCTTGCCGGCGCCGGTGCTCCCGACGACGGCGAGGCTGGACCCCTGGTCCAGGGTGAGATCGATGTTCTTGAGGGCGGGTTCGACGGCGCCGTCGTGCGTGTAGGAGACATCGTCGAGGCGGATGTCGCCGGAAAGACGGGACCCGTCCGCGGACGTGCGATCGCTCTCGACGACGTCGGGCTCCTCCTGCGGCATCGCGAGCAGCTCGTCCGTGCGCTTCTGCCCGATCCGCGCCTGCTGGAACGAATCGAAAATATTCGCCAACTGTTGGATCGGCCCGTAGAACTGCCCGAGGAACAGCAGGAACGCGGCCAGGACACCTGGGGTCACCGTTCCGTCCGCGACGAACCGGGCCCCGGCAACCAGGACGAGGGCGTTCGAGACCTGCGAGCAGAAGACCACGAACGGGAAGTACAGAGCGATGTACCGCTGGGCCTTTTCGCGGGACACCCTGTATGCGTCCGAGACCTTCTGGAAGAACTGGGAAGCGATCGACTGCTTCCCGTGGGACTGGACCACGCGCAGGCCCGAAATGTTCTCCTGCAGGGAGCTGTTGACCTTCCCGATGTCTTCCCTGGCCCTGTCGTATGCCTTGGTCGAGAGACGCTGGAAGATGATCGTGGCGGCCAGGACCAGCGGAATCGGGGACAGTGCGATGACGGCGAGCAAAGGGTTGAACACGAGCATCGCGACGCCGATACCGAACATCGTGATCAGGGACATCAACCCGTTGACCAGGCCGGACTGGAGGAATCGCGAGAGGGAGTCCACGTCGACCGTGAGTCGTGTCATGACCTGGCCGCCCTGTTCCTTCTCGAAGTACGGCAGGGAGAATCCGAGCACGTGCCTGAAGCTGCGCACTCTGACCCCGTACTGCACGGACTCCGAGCCCTTCGCGCTGAACAAGGACTGACCGATGTAGAAGATCCAGTCTCCGGCGATGAGGGACCACGCCAGGATCGCGTAGAACAGCAGTCTCCTGTGGTCGCCCGGGGCGATGCCTTCGTCGATACCGCGTTGGATCATGAGCGGGACCAGGACGGTGGCCAACGAGCTCAGGGCGATGAGCACCAGGGCCGCCGTGAAGAGTCCCTTGGCCGGCTTCAGCATCTGGGCCACGCGGGTGACCTTCGGGTCGGCGGCCATCGACGCCGCGGCATCGGGAAGCCGGGTGAGCCAGCCGCCCAGGTCGGCCTGCGCGTCCTCGGGCACGTCGGCGCCGAGCGCGGGCTCCGCCGGTTCCGTGGTCTCGGCGTCGGGCCAGAGATCCGATTCTCCGGACACCCGGTCGATTTCCTCGTGACCGCCGGCCATGAGGTCGGCGAACTGCGGGCAGGAACGCATGAGCTGCTCGCGGGTTCCTTCGCCGACCGTTCGGCCGTCGTCGAGCACGACGATCCTGTCGGCGATGTCGAGCGTGCTCCGTCGGCGCGCGATGAGCAGAGTGCACTTGGACGACGCCGGATCCACGGCGTCACCGTGGTGGCTCCCCTCCCCGGACCTGGCATAGTGACGCAGGGTCGCATTGATGCCGCTCTCGGTGGTCGCGTCCACGGAGCTCGTGGCGTCGTCGACGATCAGGACTCTCGGCTGTGTGAGCAGGGCCCTCGCGAGCGCGATGCGTTGCCGCTGCCCTCCGGAGAGGTTCCGGCCGCCCTCGGCCAACTCGGTCTCGTAGCCCTGCTCCATCTGGACGATGAACTCATCGGCGCCCGCAGCGATCGCCGCCGCACGCACCTGTTCTTCGGAGCTGTCGGGGGTTCCGTAAGCGATGTTCTCCCGCACGGTCGCGCGGAAGAGGAAGGGGTCTTCGAAGACGACGCCGACTTCCCGTCTCAGTTCCGAGAGCCTGAGCTCGCGGATGTCGCGCTGGCCGTCCGTCTCGGTCGTCTCGTCCGCAGAGGGATCGCCGATCAGCACGGATCCTCCGGTCACGTCGTAGAACCGGGGCGCGAGCAGAGCCAGGGTCGACTTGCCGGACCCGGATGCGCCGACCACGGCCACCGTTTCTCCGGGGCGCACGGTCAGGCTGACGTCGTGGAGCACGGGTTCGTCCGAGGTGTAGCCGAAGGAGATGTTCTTCAGTTGCAGGCCCGTGCTGCGGGGCGGGTGTGCCGCGCCGTCCTTCATCTCGGGTCGAGCATCCATGAGTTCGAAGATGCGCTCGGCGCAGGTGCGCGTCCTCTGAGCGATCACCAGGAACGAAGCCATCACGCGGGTCGGCCCCGTGAGCATGCTCAGGTACGTGGAGAAGGCAACGAAGGTCCCCAGGTCCAACCGGCCCGTGGTGACCTGCCACCCGCCGACGAGTAGGAGCGCCGCCTGTCCGGCCGGCGGCAGCGCGAGCATGGTCGCGCTCGGGGCCGCCTGCGCACGCATCGTTTGCATGCGGCGCGAGAACAACGATCGACTGGCCTTCTCGACCCACCGGATGTGTCGCGTCTCCTGAACGAAGGATTTGACCACGGAGATCCCGGACAGGGCGGACCTGACGTTCTCGGTGATCTGCCCGACGTCGTGCTGGGCGGCGGCCGAGGTCTCGAAGACGCGCTTGCGCGTCCGCCACGCGGTGAAGCCCAACAAGGCGACCACGCCGACGGCGATCAGGGTCAGGCTCGGCGAGAGCCAGAGCATGACCGCAATACCGAACACGTAGTAGGAGATGACGGAGACGGGCACGGGGCACATCTGCATCATCGACTGGACCTGCTGGAGGTCGTTGTTGGTCCGGGAGACCACCTGCCCGGTGCGCAGTGAATCCTGGGCCGGGCCGTCGAGTCGCTGGATCGAGTCGAAGACGCGGCTGCGGAGCCTGTGCTGCACCCGGAGGGACAGCTTTCCTGCCGTGAACCTGCGCAGGTAATCGCCCAGGAAGTCGAAGGCCGCGATTCCGACCAGCCCGGCACCGAGCCACCACAGCTGGGACACGTCGCCGGCCATAGCGCCGTTGACGCCTTGCCTGGTCAGGAGGGGGCCGGCGACGACGGCAGCGATGGTCGCCACGGATACCACGAGGATGAGACCGACGAGGCCGGGAAATTCGCAACAAACCCTCAGCAGGCGCCGGAGGTATCCCTCGTTGTGTTCACGATCCGTCTGGGATTCGGTGGTGGATACGATCGTCTACACCCCCACCAGCACGCCGGAGAGACGGTCGGCAACCTCGGCAGGACCGGGCATGCCGCGGATCTCGGACCGGACTTCTTCCGCCTGTTCCCTGTACTCGGGACCGTGGACGA
The DNA here is from genome assembly GCF_004136575.1 of Rothia koreensis. Lineage (GTDB taxonomy): Bacteria > Actinomycetota > Actinomycetes > Actinomycetales > Micrococcaceae > Rothia > Rothia koreensis. The sequence goes on along the minus strand of NZ_NOIQ01000007.1, from coordinate 17,898 downwards.
CGGAGCGGATCGTCTCGGCGGTGAGGCCGCCGTCGCCGGGAACGATGCCGCACCCGCGCTCCTGCACGATCCGCGCATTCATCGGGCGGTCTGCGCCCTCGCCGAAGACGATCTGAGGAACGCCCGCGGCCAGAGCTGTGAAGGTATTGCCTGCACCACCGTGATGAATGAACACGTCCGAGTTCTCGACCAGGCCGCCCATCGGGATCCAGTCGGTGAGGGTCACGTTGTCCGGCAGTTCCTCGACGAGCTCTTCCCGGGCGTTGTCCTTGAGCTGCAGCACCACCTGGGCGTCGAGTTCGTCGGCCCGGTGGAGAACCCAGTCGATCAGGTCGAGCCCATCGACCATGGGCTTCAGGGTGCCGAGGCTGACGAGAACCCGGGGACGATCCGGCCGGACCCACCAGTCCTGGAAGACCGCGCCTCCGTTGTAGGGCACATACCTCAGTGGCATGGTCAGCTCGGACGGGTGGTCGAGGACGCTCATGCTCGGTGGTGCGACGTCGAGCCAGGTCAGATCCTCGCGAGGTTCCGAGACCCCGTGCTGCGCGAATTTCTCGCGGAGAGAGTGGGTCACCGTGTCCACGTGCTTCTGCTGGTGGGCGAAGCCCACGGTCTGCAGGACCGTGGGGATACCGAATCTGGCGCCCAGGAGTCGCCCGACCACGCCCAGGGGCGGATAGACGATCAGGTCGGGTGTCCAGGAACCGGTGAATTCCACGAGACGGTCCGTCATCTCGTGGCTGAAGAAGGAGAAGTCCCCCGGCGCGGTCCCGATATTGGCCCGTTTGCGCTCCTCCTCACGACGCCGGTACTCGGCGTCGGGGTCCAGGCCGGGTGCCGCATCGAAGGACACCAGGCCGGCTTCGGCCACACGGTGGGACATGTCTCCGGCGGTCCCGACGACGACGTCGTGCCCCGAGGCCCTCAGGCCCTGTGCCAGCGAGATCACGGGGTACAGGAGACCGTAGAGGGGCGGACCGATGACGAGAACTCTCATGGGATTCCTTGCAAAATTTGGGGGAGCTTGGCCTGGCTTTGCCCGGCGTTTGTAGAGCCTAACCAAATCGCGAAGACAAAGTCCATTGACTACCTCATCCCCTGGTTCGGGGCGTCATACCGGAGACTTACGGCACATCCAGCTTGCGCCTCCCGATTCCGTGTGGAATAGCTTAGATTTCTGTAGCTTATTTTATGGGCCACTCGGCTGGCCGCAGGACAAGTGGATCCCGAGACGCAAGGACGAACTCCGACGATGAAGACACCGGAACACGCTCTGGAGGCCACCGGCTTCCTGGACGAGGAGTCGGTCGCCCGAACCATGACCAACGCGACGTGCGAGGACTTGGAACGGTGGTGGGCCGAGGTCTCTCGTCGCGGGACACCTGTGGTGGACCCCGGGTCGGACCGCGTCACCTTCCTGTGGCGGGGCAAACACGTCCGCGACGACGCCGAGGGAGCCGAATCCGTCCATCTGGCCATGAACCGCGTGACGGACAAGGCCCTCTACGACCACGGACTGATGCGGCACGTCCCCGGGACGGACATCTGGGTCCGAACCCTCGAGCTCGAACCGTCCTTGCGCGTCAGTTACGCCTTCACGCCCATGTCGCCGGACCAGCAGCGACGCTCCGGTCCGCCTCGGTTCAATGCCTACGATTCGTTGCTCGACCCGTTCAACACCGGGCAACCCCTGGTGGACCGGGGCCGGCACGGCCTGTCGATCCACTCCGGGCCCGCGGCTCCTTCCCAACGGGAGTGGGATGACCACAGGTCTCGCAGGCTGCGCGGGCGCATCGTGCGCGACGTCAGGGCTCTCCCCCACGCCGAGGCCTCGGGCCGCGCGAGGGACCACTGGCTCTACCTCCCGTCCGTGATGCAGAACGAACACCAGGCGGCGCACCTTCCCCTGCTCACGATCTTCGACGCCGAGAACTGGTTCGGAAACCTCTGGCTGCCCTACGCGCTGGAGGCGGCCGCGGACTCGGGCCGGATTCCTCCGGTGGCCGTCCTGGGCATCGCCAACAACGACACCCCGGACCGGATCGCGCGCCTCGGGGCGAACACGGGTTTCCTGCGCGACGTCGCCGAGCACGCAACGGCGTGGGCCGAGGACTGCGCCCGGACCGTGGGCATCGGGCTCAGGGGCCGCGAAGGCAGGATCATCGCAGGTCAGAGCCTGGGTGGCCTCTCCGCACTCGTCGCGGCCCTGGAATTGCCGCACGCTTTCGGACACGCCCTCGCCCATTCCCCCTCGCTCTGGTGGACCCCGGACGGTGCCTCGAAGCCGCACGATCTCGGGACCCGGGAGGGCATGGACTGGATCACCGAGCGGTACCAGGCCTCGACGCCGGAGGACGTGTCCGTGGAGATCGCGATCGGCGAGCGCGAGGGTCTCACCGTCCCGCGGGGCCGAATCCTGCACCGGACCATGCTCGACGCCGGGTGGTCCAGCGCGCTGACGATGTACACCGGCGGTCATGACTTCGCGTGGTGGCGCGGCGCCGTCGTCGACGGCCTGGCCCGAGCGCTGAGGACCGAACCGCACGAAGAGCGGACTTCGGACAGTTACTTCGACCCATCGATGAGGAGTTCCATTGCCCCTGCCCAGTATTGATACGTACAGCCTCGACGCCCAGTCGCCGTGGCCCAACAGGACCGAGTGGCAGCTCGATCCGAACCGGGCCCTGCTGCTCGTCCACGACATGCAGAACCATTTCGTCGATGCTTTCGACCGGAGCCCCGGCTCCCAGATCGAGACCGCCGTTCAGCGCTCCCGCGTCCTGCGCGACTTCTTCCACGAAGCAGGCGCCCCGGTGGTCTACACGGCGCAACCACCGTCCCAGGACCCGGCCGATCGCCAGCTCCTGACCGATTTCTGGGGTCCCGGGCTGACGAATGAGCACGCCGCGGGCATCATCGACGAGCTTGCTCCCGGTGAGCAGGACGCCGTCCTGACCAAGTGGAGGTACAGCGCGTTCTACCGCACCGACCTGGATTACAGGTTGCGCAATCACGGGCGGGACCAGCTGGTGATCGCCGGCGTCTATTCGCACATCGGGTGCCTGACCACCGCCTTGGAGGCGTATATGGAGGGCATCCAGGTGTTCTTCGTCGCGGATGCCCAAGCCGATTTCGACCTGGAGCACCACCGGATGGCGCTCGACTACGTGGCCGGACGGTGCGGACAGGTGTGCACGACCGATGAGATCGTCCAGGGCCCGTTCGCGCCCGCGCGGGTCAGCGGCGAGCGGCGCGTCGAGGAGATGGCCTCGTGAAGGATTTGCCCCAAGCAATCGTCGTGACCGGAGGCTCGGGCGGCATCGGCAGAGTCGTCGTCGATCTGTTGCGGCGTCGTTCCGAGGACCACGGGGATGCCGTGGTGGTCTCCGCGGACCGAACCCATGCTCCCCGTCCCGGAGCCGAGGGCGGGCCGAGCGATGGTGTCGAGCACAGGGACTTGGATGTGACGGACCCCGACGCGGTGGCCTCGTTCTTCGAAGACCTCTCGGGTCGTTACCGGATCAGGTCGTTGGTCAACGCGGCCGGGACGATTGCGACGGGTCCCGCACTGGAGACCGCGGAGGCCGACGTGCTCCGGATGATCGATGTCAATGCCCTCGGCGTGCTGCGGGCGAGCACGGCGGCGGCCCGCGTGATGGTCCGGCAGGGAGGCCACGACCCCGGGACCCGCCCCGTGCGCTCGATCGTCACCATTGCTTCCAATGCGGGAACCGGTCCGCGCGCCGACTTCGCCGCCTACGGGGCGAGCAAGGCATTCGCGGCCCAGTACACCCGCAGTCTCGGACTCGAGCTCGGCGGGTCGGGAATTCGGTGTGCGGTGGTCAACCCGGGCACCACGAAAACCCCCATGGTCGAGGGCCTGTGGCAGGGCGCGGACCGCACGGCACAGACCGTGACGGGCGATCCCACCCTCTATCGGCCCGGAATCCCGCTGGGACGCGTCGCGGATCCTCAGGACATTGCCGAGGTCGTCGAGTTCCTCGTGTCGGCACGGGCGGCACACATCACAGCAACCGAACTGACCGTGGACGGAGGCGCCACACAACGATGAATTCTCCCCTACTCGATGAAAGACCGACGTCGACCGCGACTGCCCCGGCGGATGGGAACGCGGATTTCGCCTTCTCCTCCGGCAGGTGGACCCTGGAAGCCTCCGGAGGCGAGGTCCTGCGGCCGGTCTTCGGCCGGAGTCCGGGGGCGGCCCGGGAGGTCATCCATGATCTGCAGGAGCGGGAGCGCGCCACCGGACGAACACAGGTGCTGTGCGGAATGATCCCCTTCGATCTGTCCGAGCCCGCCGAATTGCGCATGACCGACGACGCCGTGTGGACCCCTCACGTCGCGTCCGGGTCGGGCGACGTCGTTCCCGGACAGCTGCCCGCTGCGCCCGAGTCCGAGCGGTTTCGGCACAACGTCTCCGAGGCGCTGGACCGGATCGGTTCCGGGAGCCTGGAGAAAGTGGTCCTGTCCCGGACGATGACCATGCGGCTCAAGGACGCGGACCGCCGGGGCGCCGAGGAGCGTCTGTTCGACCGCTTGTCCGCCGTGGGCGGCCGCGCCGACGTCTTCCGCGTCCGGCTGGAGGACGGCACCTCCTGGATCGGTGCGAGCCCGGAAATCATAGCGGACGTCAACGACTCCAGATTCGTGACTCATCCCTTGGCGGGTTCCCTCGGTCGTTCCCCCGGAGGGCCCGACGCCGAAGACGCCACGCGCCTGCTCTCGTCATCGGCCAAGGACCTGCACGAGCACGGCTTCGTGACCCGGCACATCCGTGAATCGATCGGCCGTCTCGCGAGCGAGCTCCAGGTACCCGTCCGTCCCCAGCTGTTCGTGACGGATTCGATGTGGCACCTCGGCACGCGGATCACCGGTCGCCTGGCACCCGAGGTCTCGGCCTTGGAAGCCGCCCTCGCCATCCACCCGACGCCCGCCGTGGGCGGAACCCCGGTGGGTCCTGCCGTGCGCACGATCCTGGACCTCGAGGGCGGGTCGCGCAGCTATTATTCCGGCCTGGTGGGCTGGACCGATTCCTCCGGCAACGGTCGCTGGTCGCTGGCCCTGCGCTGCGCGAGCCTCGCGGGGCAGTTCATCACCTTGTACGCGGGGGCCGGGATCGTGGCTGGATCCGATCCCGAGAGCGAGCACGCGGAGACCGCTTCGAAGTTCGGTACGGTTTTGCGCGCGCTCAACGGCCTGGTCTGAGGCCGGTCACACCGGCGCAATCTGCTCCGTTCGGGGCCGGGACATCCGGGGCCGGGCGATCCGGCCCCGGACGGAGCAGGCTGGGGTCAGAGCATCCGCTTCGCTCCGGAGAACTCGTCCTTGGAGTCCCATTGCTTCCAATCGGTCACCGACACGGTCGTCGACTCGTTGGGGGCGTGAATCATCTTGCCGTCGCCCATGTACATCCCGACGTGGTGCACGGCCCCGGTGCCTCCGGGCTGGGCAAAGAACAGCAGGTCGCCGGGCTGGAGGTCGTCCTCCGCCACATCCTGGCCGAACTCTGCCTGGGCGTCGGCGTCGCGCGGGATAACGATGCCGTGGGCCCGGTACATGCTGTACGTGAAGCCGGAGCAGTCGTACCCGTAGGAGGAGACACCCGCCCACAGGTAACGCAGCCCGTCGAATTGTTTGCCGGTCTCGACGACCTGTTCGCCGGTCGGCCGCTCGGGCTTCTCCCCCGGTGCGTACACCGAGACGTCCGTCGCCTGGACCGATCCGGTTCCACCATTCGGCAGCCCCACCTGAACCGACGAACCATCCTGCGAGACCACCGGCAGTTCCGTGTTGAAGCTCAGGTTGAGGTTGTTGCCGTCCTCCCCCGAGTCGCCGGTCAGAGCCGCCTTGTCCGAGGTGACGACCGCCCGTTGGCCGGAGTCCTTCTGCTCATCGAAGGACTGGTTCTCGATCAGTTGACCCGTGGGAACCCAGCCCGGGTATCCGCGATCGTCCTTGGGCGTCGACTGATCGTTGACCGCGACCTTGGACCAGTCCCCCTTCGTCTCGATGACCGAGACCTCGGAGCCGTAGACCGCCTGGGTCTCCGTGTGGCCGGTCAGCCACCCGCGGTCTTCGGTCTTTTCCATGTTCTTGTTCCACTGGTCGAGATCGACCGGGTTGGTCGTGGACGGCTCGTCCATGGGACGCGTCTGGTCCGGTTCGCCCCACAGGGTCGCGACCGTGGTGTCCACGAATGCCGTGTCCCCGGCCTCGATCCCCTCCCCGGGTTGGGCGGCAGTCTGCCCCTGGTCTGCGGGCTCGGCGAGTGCCGGCCCACCGGCCAGCGAGCAGGCCAGACCGAGTGCTCCGGCCGTGGCGATGTAGCGGTGAAATCTCATGGTGCTGTCCCTTCGGTGAGTGCAGAATCCATTGACATGCCGAGACCGGGTGCCTCGGTGAGTGAGAGCCGGGAGCCCTCGAGCTCGTACCCGCCGGCGATCCGCGGGTCCTGGATCCATTCGGCGGAGTCCAGATCGACGAGCTGGATATTGGGGTGCGCGAGAGCCACGTGGGCCGCCGCAGCGACCGAGACGCGGGGCTCCATCATGGCGCCCATCATGCAGCCGACACCGGCGGTTGCGGCCAGGTCGGCGATGGCAAGCGCCGGACGGATGCCTCCGCATTTGGCGAGTTTGATGTTGATGAGATCCGCTGCCTCTCGGCGCAGAATCTCCCACGCGTCACGTTCGTCGGCCACGGACTCGTCGGCCATGACCGGGGTATCGACGGCGGCCGTGACCTGGGCCAACGCGTCCAGGTTGGCCTTGGGCGTGGGTTGTTCGACCAGATCGACCGGTATGCCGGCGTCCTCGATGCGGCGAATCATGCGGATGGCTTCCTTCGCACCCCATCCCTGGTTGGCATCGAGGCGGAATCGGGCCGAGGGCACGGCCTCGTGAACGGATTCGAGTCGATTGAGGTCGACGGCGGGGTCCCCGCCCAATTTGACCTTGAGAATCTCGAATCCGTCCGAGCTGGCGGCGATGGCCTCGCGGGCCATGGCCTCCGGGTCGTCCAGGCTGATCGTCATGTCCGTGGCAGCGTGTGCGTCGGGCCGTCCGCCCAGGGCGACGGCCAGGGGCACACCGAGTCCTGAGGCCCAGGCGTCATGAAGGGCCACGTCGACCGCGGCCTTGGCGCTGGTGTTTCCCACGCAGCAGCTCGCGATCGCGTCCTCGGCCTCCCGCAGGGAGAGGTCGCGGCCGGTGAGTGCCTCGAACACCGGCCCGTTGATCGCGGCCAGGGATGAGGCCACCGATTCCCCGGTGACCGCCCAGGTCTCGGCGGCCGTCCCGTATCCGATGGAGCCGTCCTCGAGCTCGAGTTCGACGAGCACGCCTTGCACGGACTCGACGCGCCGCCGCGAGGTGATGAACGGCCGCTTGAGCGGTCCGCTGTACGGCATGGCGCGGAGGTCCCGCAGCCGGTTCAGTCCGTTCGTCGTCATGATTGTCCTTTCCGAAGAGTGTGGGCGGCAGGCGTCAGAGCAGCGACAGAACCTGTGCCGTCATGAGGCCGAAGAAAGTTCCGGCGAATGCGCCGATCAGCGCGAACAGAACACCCACGGGCACGAGCTGGCGGTTGAACGCGCTCGCGACCACGGGCGCCGAGGCGATGCCGCCGATATTGGCGGTACTCGCCACGGCCAGGCTGAACAGCTCGGTGCGAGTCAGCTTCGCGTAGAGCACCACGACGGCGACGTGCACGATCATCACGATCACACCGGCGACGAGGTAGAGCGGGGCCTGACCCAGCGACGCGAAGTCGGACTGGGAGGCGATGATCCCGATGATCATGTAGAGCATGACCATCGCCACCTCGCTGGAACCCGCGACGTTGCCGAGCTTCGTGGAGCCGATGACCAGGCCGAGAACGCTGACGATCAGGATCGTCCAGGTGCTCGAGGTGATGACGACGCCGATTTCCGGCAGGAGACCGCCGATGCCGGAGGCCGCGGCGGAGATGAAGATGCTGAATCCGATCACGCAGATCAGGGAGGTCAGGTCGATGGGCTTCTGGTCCGCGGTCTCTTCGTCATTCGCGTGCACATCCAGGTACCGCGTGTCGGCCTTCGTCCACTTGTTGAATTTGTCCGAGACCGAGACCGAGCCGAACATGACCAGGAGCCACAAGGAGTAGATGATCGTGTCGACGATCAGCACGTATCCGAAGACGTCCTGGGGCGCGTGCAGGATCGACTGGACGGCCACCATGTTGGCGGAACCCCCGGTCCAGGATGCCGCGAGCGCGCCGAGTGCCTTCCATGCCTCCGGGTCCAACACGGCGTGGAGGATCAGGAACGAGACGACGAAGCCTAGGAAGATGCTGAAGGCCGTGACCACGTAGGTCAGCAACAGTTTGGGCCCGAGTTTGATGATCTTGCGGATGTCGCACTGGAAGAGCAGCAACAGGATCATCGCGGGCAGCAGGGCGTCCTGGACCCCGGCTCCGAGGTCGACGACTTCGTCGTCCTGACTGAAGACCCCCACGGTATTCAGCAGCGCGGTGATGATGTACATGAGCACGAAGCCCGGCACATACCGGAAGAAGGCCAAGCGAGAGCGTTTCTCGCAATAGACGATGACAGCAGCCAGCGCAAGCAAGACCCCCAAGAAGAGGAAGCCGTCGGTGATCATGCTCGTTTCCTTTCTGCACCCCGAGTACAAAAAAGTCGGAAACACCGGGACAGTCTGGTCCGGTATTTCCGACTGGGTCCGGTCCCCGGGGAGGGACCAAGCAATCAGGGTGCCTAACGCGTGTTGTCGGTCGCGCAACGGTACTTGGACGCCGCATTGCGCAACGCCGTGATCAATGCCCGCTGGGACGATCCGTGATACCTGGTGGAGATCCGCTCCACCAGGTCTTCCTCCTCATCGATGCCGGCGCCGACGATCAAGCTCCTGACGAACGAATTCGTCAGCGCCAACGTCGCCGTGCATTCTGCATCGAGAATTCGGTGCGTGTCCGTATCGACGACGAGCCCGATGAAGAAAAGCCCGAACTTGGAGGTGATCGGGTTGTTCGACGGGGACTTCGCCTCTCCTGTCACGAAGATCGAGGAACACATGCAAAAACCTTAACCCATGTCACATTTAAAACATAGCTGTTACGACGCCGACGCGTTCGCCGCCGAGGCCGCGCCCGTACCGACCCACGTGGTCACGGTCGGTCGGCCCGCCAGGTCCGCTGCCAAGTCCTGAACCTCCTGGGCGGTTACCGCCCTGATGTTCTCGTGCAGCTCGTCCAGATCGGTGAAATGTCCCGTGTCCAGTTCGGACCGGCCGAGTCGCGACATACGCGAGCCCGGGTCCTCGCTCCCGAGGATCGTGGCCCCACTGAGTTGCCCCGTGAACTTGTCCAGCTCACGGTCGCGCAGCCCCTCTTCCGCGAGCCGGTCGAGTTCCGCCCGCATCAGATCGACCACGACCGGCGCCTTGTCCGCGGTGCACCCCGCGTACATGCCGAAGTACCCGGCGTCGGAATAGGAGCCCCCGAAGGAGAACGTGTTGTAGGCCAGCCCACGCTTCTCCCGAATCTCCTGGAACAGTCGGGAGGACATGCCTCCGCCCAGGCAGGCGTTGAGCACGGACATCGCGTAGCGCTGCGGTGACCCCGCGATCAGACCGGTGCTCCCCAGCACCACGTTGGCCTGCTCGAAGGCTCGGTCAACCGTGTGGTCGCCGAATTCGGGGTGAAGGACGGCCGGGGTCCGGACCCTCCGGGGCGCGGGTGTTGTTCGCTCCGGGAGCTCCCATCCGGCCCGGTCGAGCGCATCGAGCACGAGCTGCACCACCTCGGAGTGCTCGAGTCCGCCGGCTGCGGAAATGACCAGACGGTCCGGGGTGTAGTACTTCGCGTAGTGCTCCCACACCGCGTCGCGGGCCACCTGGGTGATTTCGGACGGAGTGCCGCCGATCGGCCGGCCCAGGGGGTGTCCTCCCATGACCTTCGCGGTGAAGTTCTCGAAGGCAACGTCCGTCGGGTCGTCCAGGTCCATCGCGATTTCCTCGAGGATCACGCCACGCTCCTGCTCGAGCTCGCGGGGATCGATGCTCGCCGAGGTCACCATGTCGGCGATGACGTCCACGGCCATGCCGACGTCTTCGGAGAGAACCCTGGCGTAGTAGCAAGTGTGTTCCTTGGCCGTCAGGGCGTTGGATTCTCCCCCGACGGCGTCGAACTCCTCGGCGATGTCCAGGGCGCTGCGCGAGGGCGTGCCTTTGAAGAGGAGGTGTTCGAGAAAATGGGTCGAACCGTACATGCCCTGCGTCTCGTCGCGGGATCCGACGCCGAGCCAGAATCCCAGGGCGACGCTGCGCTGGCCGGGCATCCGCTCGGTCAGGACCCGGACTCCTCCGGGCAGCACGGATCGCCTCACCTCGTTGCCGCCCTCGGTCGCGCACACCAGGCGGCCGTGCTCGTAGTCGAATTCTTCGGCAAGCTGCTCGGGTTCGAGACCCAATGCGTATGGCATGGCGACACTCAGTTCCTCACTGGGGGCGGACATTCTGCGGGCCGAGAACGTAGACCGGCCCGGCGTCGAGTCTAGGACCATCGTGGACCGGGTCCAATTCGACAGAAGGCCCCGGCCGGGGATCCTCGCGGGATCCCGACCGGGGCCTTCTGTCACAGCTGCGCGGAGACTACTCCTCGTCGTCGCTCTGGGCGGCGGCGTCCTCCTCGGAAACCACCGGGGCCAGGGACAGCTTGCCGCGGTCGTCGATCTTGGTGATCTCGACCTGGACCTTCTGCCCCACGCCGACGACGTCCTCGACCTCGGTCACGCGCTTGCCGTCGTTGAGCTTGCGCAGTTCCGAGATGTGCAGGAGGCCGTCCTTGCCCGGGGTCAGGGAGACGAAAGCACCGAAGGTCGTGGTCTTGACGACCGTTCCCAGGTACCGTTCGCCGACCTCGGGAACCTGCGGGTTCGCGATGGCGTTGATCGCGGAGCGTGCGGCCTCGGCCGACGGTCCGTCGACGGCGCCGATGTACACGGTTCCGTCGTCCTCGATCGTGATGTCCGCGCCGGTGTCCTCCTGGATCTGGTTGATCATCTTGCCCTTCGGGCCGATGACCTCACCGATCTTGGACACGGGCACGTGCACGCTGATGATGCGGGGAGCAAATTCGCTCATCTCGTCCGGCTGGTCGATCGCGGAGGTCAGCACGTCGAGGATGTGCAACCGCGCCTCGCGGGCCTGCTTGAGGGCGGCGCCCAGCACCGAGGCGGGGATGCCGTCGAGCTTGGTGTCGAGCTGGATCGCGGTCACGAACTCGGACGTTCCGGCGACCTTGAAGTCCATGTCACCGAGGGCGTCTTCGGCACCGAGGATGTCGGTCAGCGCGGCGTACCGCGTCTCGCCGTCGACCTCGTCCGAGACCAGACCCATCGCGATGCCCGCGACGGGTGCACGCAGCGGAACACCTGCGTTGAGCAGCGACAGGGTCGATGCACACACGGAGCCCATCGACGTCGAGCCGTTCGATCCGAGCGCCTCGGAGACCTGACGGATCGCGTACGGGAATTCCTCGCGGGACGGCAGAACCGGGGTGATGGCCCGCTCAGCGAGTGCACCGTGCCCGATTTCGCGCCGCTTCGGGGAGCCGACGCGACCGGTCTCGCCCGTGGAGTAGGGCGGGAAGTTGTAATGGTGGATGTAGCGCTTCGACTTGACCGGCGAGAGGGAGTCGATCTGCTGCTCCAGCTTGAGCATGTTCAGCGTGGTCACACCCATGATCTGGGTCTCGCCGCGCTCGAAGATCGCGGATCCGTGCACGCGCGGCAGGACCTCGACCTCGGCGGTGAGCTGGCGAATGTCGGTCAGCCCGCGGCCGTCGATACGCACCTGATCGGTCAGGATCCGCTGGCGCACCGTCTGCTTGGTCAGAGCGTTGAATGCTCCGTTGACCTCGTCCAGGCGGCCCTCGAATTCCTTGCCCTCACCGGCGAGCTCCTCGGTGATCTCCTTCTGCAGGTCCTCGGAAGCGATCTCCCGGTCCTGCTTGCCGGCGATGGAGTAGACGTCCTTGATCTTGCCGGAGAACTTGGATTCCACGGCCTGGGCGACGTCGTCGCCGTAGCCGCCGAAGCGCTCGATCTCCATGGTCGGCTTGCCGGCGCGCTCGGCCAGGTCCGACTGGGCGTCGCACAGGGCCTTGATGAACGGCTTGGACGCCTCGAGGCCCTCGGCCACGATGTCCTCGGTCGGTGCGGCGGCACCGGACTGGACCAGGTCCCACGAATTGTCGGTGGCCTCGGCCTCGACCATCATGATCGCGACGTCCTCGGTTCCGTCCGACTTGGTCACCACGCGACCGGCCACGGCCATGTCAAAGACGGCGTTCTCGAGCTGCGAGTGCTTGGGGAAAGCAACCCACTGGCCGTCGATGAGGGCAATGCGGATTCCGCCGACCGGCCCCTGGAACGGGATGCCGGACAGGGTCGTGGACATCGACGCGGCGTTGATCGCCACGGTGTTGTAGATTTCGTCCGGGTCGATCGTCAGCACGGTGACGACGACCTGCACCTCGTTGCGGATGCCCTTGGCGAAGGCCGGGCGCAACGGGCGGTCGATCAGGCGGCACGCCAGGATCGCGTCCGTCGAGGGGCGTCCCTCGCGGCGGAAGAACGATCCGGGGATGCGGCCCGCTGCGTACATGCGCTCTTCGACGTCGACCGTCAGCGGGAAGAAGTCGAAGCCTTCGCGCGGGTGCTTGCCGACAGCGGTGGCCGACAGCATGCTGGTGTCCTCGTCAATCGAGACGAATGTGGAGCCGGCTGCCTGCTTGGCCAGCCGACCGGTTTCGAAGCGCACGGTGCGCTTGCCGAATTTGCCATTGTCGATAATGGCTTCTGCGAATTGAATCTCGGGACCCTCCAAGGGTCACCTCCGTTTCTGTTCTTCGCGCCGGCCCGCCTCGACTCGGTCTTCGATCGAGGCCCACGGATGTGTCATCCGGAGGCCACTACCGAGGACCGCAAGGAGAGGCCGGGCCGCGCGGTATTTTTTCGTTGTTCCCGGCTCACGCCGGGCACCTCGCCGTTTCGCGGTGAACAGCGAGAAGGCGGCGCTGCCGTCCGGTCACCAGTCTCCCATGTCAGGAAGCCGGATCCCGGAAGGCGGCGCCGCCCCTCGCATTTGTCGTCCTTATCGGCGGATTCCGAGACGCTGGATCAGCGTACGGTAGCGCTCGATATCGATCCGACGCAGGTAGCCGAGCATGTTGCGGCGGCGGCCGACGAGGATCATGAGACCACGACGCGAGTGGTGGTCGTGCTTGTGGAACTTGAGGTGCTCCGTCAGGTCGCTGATGCGACGAGTCAGAACCGCAACCTGGACCTCGGGCGAACCCGTGTCGCCCTCGTGGGTTGCGTACTCATTGATGATTTCCTGCTTGACAGCGGGATCCAGTGCCACTGAATTAACTCCTAGAGTCAGTGCCGTGAACGGCCCGATACGGCGAATGCCGCCGGGAACCCCGACACACCGCGGACAGTCCCGGGCGGGCTGGGCCGCCTGAGGATCACGGGTTTGGGGCGACTGGCAACCACGGACTGCAGCCAGACGTGTTCCCATCCTAACGGATCGAGCCCTCCGCCGGAAGATTGGCTCGTCGGGGAGGACCTTGGCCGAGTGTGAGACGTGCTACGCGGCGTGCAACGATGGTGCCATGATCGACTTCTCCCGCACGGCCGACGTCGTGGCCGAGCACCTGCTCGGTGCCGTGATCCATCGAGGTTCCGTCGCGATCCGACTGACCGAGGTCGAGGCGTACCTCGGAACATCCGATCCCGCGTCCCACGCGCACAAGGGTCCCACCCCTCGGTGCGCGACCATGTTCGGCGAACCGAGCCATCTCTACGTCTACGCCTCCTACGGGATCCACCGGGCCGGCAATCTGGTCTGCTCGCCGGACGGTACGGCCTCCGGTTGCCTCATGCGGGCCGGCGAGGTCCTGTCGGGGCACGAGGAGGTTCGACGACGTCGCGGCCCCGCCTCGACGGATGCGAACCTGGCTCGCGGTCCGGGAAATTTGGGTTCGGCCCTGGGCCTGGACCTGGTCGACAACGGAAGCCCGGTCCATCAGGTGCGCTCCGGTGCGACGGGCGAGGCCCCGAGCGACGGGTTCTGGATCGAGCCCGCCCGCTCCCCCGTTGATTTCGTGCGCGGACGCCGCATCGGCATCAGCAAGAACGTCGACGCTCCCCTGAGGTTCTGGATTCCGGACGACCCGACGGTGACCTCACCCCGCTCCCGACGCACGGCCGTCCTTTCCGGCCGGGCCCCGGACGCCGAGTAGGAACTCAGGCCGCGAGCTGCTCGGCCTCGTAGGCCTCGACGGCGCGTGCGAGCCGGGTGACGCCCTCGACGATCTCGCTCTCGGCGTTGGTCACGAACGAAATCCGCATCGTGTTCCGGATACTCGTGTCGACGTGGAACGAACTTCCCGGCACGAACCCGACGCCTTCCCGCATCGCGTACGGCAGGAGCGCATCCGTGTCGTATGCCTCGGGCAGCTCCGCCCACAGGAACATTCCGCCCGACGGCGACGTCACGTGCGTCCCTTCGGGCAGGGCCCGCGGCAGCTCGCGGACCATGGTCCGCAGCCTCTGGCCGTACACCTCGAGCTTCTCCGCATCCGACTGGTGCGTCTCCGGGTGTGCCAGGTAGTGAGCGGCCGCGTACTGGTCGACCGTGGAACTGTGCAGGTCGATCGCCTGTTTGCCCACGATCAGTGCATCTCGGATCGATGCGGGCACGCGAGCCCACCCGAGCCGGATTCCGGGGGCCACGGATTTGGACAGCGTCTGCAAGAGGGCCGTCTGTGCGGCCATGCCCTCGATTGCGCAGATCGGCTCGAGGTGCTCGCCGGAGTAGCGCAGGCTCGAGTACGGATCGTCCTCGATGAGCATGGTCCGGGTCCTGAGCAGAATATCCGCCACATCCCGCCGCCGCTGGGCGGGCATGGTCCGTCCGCTGGGGTTCTGGTAACTCGGGATGAGGTACACGAGCTTCGGCTGGTGCAGTTCGATGGCCTTCTCGAGCGCCTCGGGAACCACTCCGTCGTCGTCGCAGTCGACGGCGACGAAGTGCGCGCCCGCGAGCCCGAAGGTCTGGAGCGCGGCGAGGTAGGTCGGGTCCTCGACGAGGATGACGTCGCCCTGGTCGATCATCACCTGGCCCATCAGGGTCAGTCCTTGCTGGGACCCGGTGGTCACGAGCACATCCTCGGCCTGGGAGGGGATGCCTTCGTCGGTCAGGTTGGCCGCGATGATTTCCCGCAGTTCGAGCTCGCCGTCGCTCGAGGAGTACTGGAGAGCGCGCTCGGGCCGGGACAGGGCGGCATCGTAGGCGGACCTGATCGCATCGAGATCGAAGTAGGTCGGGTCCGGCACACCGCCGGCGAAGGAGATGACGCCGGGACGGCTGACGAGGTCGAGAAGAGCCCTGACCGGGGAATCCTCCGTATCGGAGAAATTGTGCGCGAGGCGTGGGGTGAATTCGTGCTGTCCCGTTGTCATGGTCCTTCTTTCCGCGTGTCGTCTGCATTGGTCGGTGCCTCACATTCTGCTCCGGGGGCGAGGCGTCCCCGGGACCTCAGCGCTCGGCGAGCCGGGTCGCCACCACGAAAATGCGGCGGAACGGCAGGACGGTGCCGTAGGCCTCGGTCGGGTAGGCCTCGCGCAGCGTGGCCTTGTACTCCTCGACGAACGCGGACTTCTCCGGCTCGGGAAGAGCATTGAGCACCGGGCGTGCGCCGGTCGAGGAAATCCACCGGAACACGGCGTCCTCCCCCGGCAGGACATGCAGGTACGTCGTTTCCCACGCATCCACCGACCACCCCGGTCGGGACAGGACGGAGAGATATTCCTGTGCTCCGATCACGGTGTCGCGGAGTTTCTCGGTGATGTGCCGCGCGTAGGCAGGCTGCGCGGCCGTCTCCCGCAGGAGGGTATGCGAGGGGGCGTTGAAGTTGCCGGGGACCTGGAATGCGAAGACGCCGCCCTCGGGAACGAGATCGGCGACGTCGGGCAGCCAGTCGAGGTGTCCGTCGACCCACTGGAACAGGGCATTGGAGACAATGAGCCGCGGCTCCTCGTGCGTCCAACCGTTCTCCTGCCGCGCCCTCAGCCAGTCCCGGACGTCCGAGTGCTCGTAGTCCGATCCGGGTGCCCCGGCCGCTCGGGCGGCGTCGATCATGTCCTGACTGCTGTCCACGCCGTGCACGATGGCCTCGGGCCAGATCTGCTGGATCACCGGCACATCGTTGCCGGGTCCGCACCCGAGGTCGACGACGCTTTCGGCCCGCGACAAGGGCACACGGCGCAGGAGGTCGGTCAGCGGCCGGGATCTCTGGTCACCGAACTCGAGATAGCTCTCGGGGTTCCAGCGCGTACGCTCCGCCCCCGCGGCGGGGGCAGGAGTCGTGTCGCTCACCGCCCGGTCCCCCGGCCCTTCCCGAGGTCGCGCCCCAGAACGGCCGACGCCGCCCCGGTTGCTGCGGTCACGGCGAAGACACTGGGCCAGGCGCCGATCTTCTTGGCGAGCGGATGGGACAGGCCGAAGGACAGAACGTAGACGCCCGTGAGCGCGGCGGCGGTACCGGTTCCCGCGTTCGCCTTCCATCCGCGGAAGGCGGCCGCACCCGCGGCGGCCAGGACTGCCCCGCCCAAGGGGCGATTTCCTGTCGAGCGGGCCACCTTGTACCCGCCGAGCAATCCGGCCGTGGAGAAGAGCGTGGGGGCAAGAGCGGACATATTCGGCCACCTTTCCTGGGAGGAAAACTATCTTTTCCGGTATAGCGCACGCCCACGCCCTTCTCCAAAGCAGAAACGCCTGGTCATTCGATCCTTGCCTCAGTGAAACGAGTCAGGCCTTCGTCCAGCTCGGGAAACTCTGCTCGAAGGGCCTCACCCGCGCGGCGCACGCGCTGCCGGGTGACCTCGGCGATGGTCCCGAATTCCCTCGCAACCTCCGGTTTCCGTCGGACATCGATGGGCTCGCCCAGCTGCACCAGCACACAGGACCTGTGACCGCCGTCCTCCGCGTTCTGCCTCATGACGGCGTGGCCCGTGGTTCCTGATCCGGCGAAGAAGTCGAGCACCATCGCGTCCTGGTCCGCCGAGACCTGAAGCAGGCGTCGGATCAGTTGCACCGGCTTGGGCGTCTCGAAGACCGCCGTGGTCCCGAAGAGGGCCTTGAGCTCGGCCCGGGCGGCGTGGGTGTGGCCGGCGACGTCGCGCGTCCACAGCGTTGTGGGAACCATGCCGTCCTGGACGTCCGAGAGATACCTCTTGAGCTGCGGGGACCGGGTCCCGTCCGCGCCCCAGTAGATGCGCCCGTCCTCGATCAGCCTGTTCATCGATGCGCGGTCGTGCCCCCAGCACCTTCCCGCGGGCGGGCGGTGCTCGGTTCCGGTCAACGGGTTGACCAGGGGGTAGTCGTTGGCCGGGTGGTAGGTGCGCACGGACAGGTCGCTGGCTCGGTACGGTCCGCGACCGTCCGCGTCGTCGTGGCGGTACGGGCGATTCGCGGACTCGCTGCGGGGCAGGAGTCTTCTGCGGAAGGCCGGGGACGCGGAGTACAGCATCACGTAGTCGTGGACGACCGAGAAGGATCGGCAATCGTTCGCGGGCGCGTACTTCTTCTCCCACACGATGGTGGCGCAGTGATTCTCCTCCCCGAACACCTCGTCCAGGATCATCCTGAGTCGCGGCGCCTCGGCGTCGTCGATCGACACCGCGATCACGCCGGTCGGGGCCAGCAGTTCACGCGCGAGGTGCAGCCTGGGATACATCAGATCCAGCCACAAGGAATGCCTCCGCCCCGCACTCGTCCCCGCCCGCGCGCTCCCACCCCGTCCGCCGGC
>NZ_NOIQ01000006.1 GCF_004136575.1 Rothia koreensis | reverse complement strand
GTTGACCGGTACTAATAGGCCGAAGGTTTATACACAAAACACTCCCGTGTGGGGTGTTGGGTGGTTGCTGCGAGGGTTTGTAGATGATTGTTGTGTGTTCGTGTTCACTGTATGGTTTTGAAACAACGACCTGTTGTGGGTGTGTTGTTTGATTGGTTTTCACCATGCCAACCCCGTGTGTGGGTTGGTGTGTGTGGTTGGTTTTTTCGGTGGTTATGGCAAGAGGGGTACACCCGGTCTCATTCCGAACCCGGTAGTTAAGGCTCTTAGCGCTGATGGTACTGCACCCGGAAGGTGTGTGGGAGAGTAGGTCGCCGCCGAAAATATTTTTTGGGGGAGTGTGTGCGTGTGCGAGGGGTTTTTGCTCCTTGTGTGTGTGCTCACTCCCCCCTTTTTTTGTTTAACCACAAAAGGGCGGGCGCACCGCCAGTTTTGTTGGGGCCGTGTTTCTGTCGGTTGCCGGGTTGGAGCTCCTGGCGGCTGCCGGAAGCGCGGCCCTTTTTCGTGCCACGAGGCCGGTGTTCCCTTTGTGACCCGTCCTTCCCTCAGCGATTTGTGATCCACATCCCGCCGGTGGTTATGTGGTCCCTGGCACATCTCGATGAGGAGGCTATGGATGTCCGATCAGGGAACCACGCTCGATCGCGATTCCGGAGGACCATTGTCCGGTATCGTCGTTGCGGATTTCTCCCGCGTGTTGGCGGGACCGTATTGCACGATGCTGTTGGCGGACCTCGGAGCGACGGTCATCAAGGTCGAAGGGCCAACCGGGGACGATACCCGGCAGTGGAAGCCCCCTCAGCGAGACGGCGAAAGCACATATTATCTCGGCGTCAACCGTGGCAAGCATGGCCTCCAACTGGACATGAAGAACCCGGACGACCTGCAAACGGCCTACAGGCTGATTGATACCGCCGATGTCTTCATCGAAAACTACAAGCCCGGCGGCCTCGAGAAATTCGGGTTGGACGAGGCATCTGTGGCTCAACGGTGGCCCCGTCTCGTCCATGCGAGCATCACGGGTTTCGGGACCCAAGGCGGCGCCTCACTGCCGGGCTACGATCTGCTGGCACAGGCTGTCTCCGGCATGATGGACCTGACCGGGTCAGCCGATGGTCCTCCTCAGCGCATGGGTGTCGCGCTCTTCGACGTCGTCACAGGGTTGCACGCGGCCGTCGGAATTTTGGCTGCCCTGCGTGAGCGGGAAACCTCCGGCCAGGGCCAGCATCTGTCCCTCGATCTGCTCTCCTCGGCGCTGTCCGGACTGGCGAACCAGACATCAGGCTATGTCGGTGCGGGCAATGTGCCCCACAGGATGGGCAACGAACACCCCAGCCTCTTTCCCTACGGCCCGTTCGATACGAACGACGGGCAGCTCGTCATTTGTGTCGGCAACGACGCCCAGTTCCGCGTGCTTGCAGGAGAGCTCGGACGGCCGGAACTCGCAGAGGACCCGAAATTCTCGACCATGCCCGAGCGCAATCGGCATCGGTCCGAGCTGAGGGGGATCATCGAAGACGTTCTGCGAGGTCGTGGCTCCGACGCATGGTTCCGCCAGTTGAGGGAAGCAGGGCTCCCGTGCTCTCCGATTCTTGACGTCGCCGGCGGAGTCGACTTCGCCCATGAACTCGGACTCGAGCCTGTGGTGTATGCAGGTTCGGACGACGACGCCGTCCCCGGCATCAAGAATCCTATTGGCTTCAGTCGCACCCAGGTTTCCTACTCGAAGAGGCCCCCGGGCGTTGACCAGGACCGCGAAGCGATCCTGGACTGGTTGGCGCAGCGCGCCGACCACGGCACCGGATCCCCCTTCGAACAGACCACAGCAGAGTAAGGAATTCATCTCATGTCGAAACACCCCACCGATTTGCTCAACATCGAATCGCAGTTCACGGACACCGAGCTCGACGTCAGGGACCGGGTAGCCGAGTTCGTCGACCGGAGGATCCGCCCCAATATCGCCGAATGGTTCGATCAGGCGATACTTCCCACCGAGCTCTTGCCCGAGATGGCGGAACTGGGTCTGTTCGGGATGCACCTGAACGGATACGGCTGCGCGGGACGATCTGCCGTCGAATACGGTCTGGCGATGCAGGAGCTCGAGGCGGGCGACGCAGGGTTGCGCACCGTCGTCTCCGTCCAAGGCTCGCTGGCCATGTCGGCGATCTACAAGAACGGTTCCGAGGAACAGAAACAGAAGTGGCTGCCGAAGATGGCCTCGGGCGAGATCATCGGGTGCTTCGGACTCACCGAGCCGACCGCGGGCTCCGACCCGTCGTCCATGCTGACCAACGCCCACAAAGAGGGCGACGAGTGGGTGCTCAACGGCCACAAACGCTGGATCGGTCTGGCCAGCATCGCCGGCGTCGCCGTGATCTGGGCCAAAGTGCCTGCGGAGGATTCGGGTACCCCCGGTCACGGGAAAGACGGTCACGTCGTTCGCGGATTCATCGTGCCCACCGATACACCGGGTTTCACCGCGGAGCCCATTCAGCAGAAACTTTCCATGCGTGCGTCCTTGCAGTGCACCATCGATTTCGACAACGTGCGCCTGCCCGCCGACGCGATCCTCCCGGAGAACCCCGGATTGCGCGGACCGTTCGCGTGCCTGACCGAAGCGAGGTACGGGATCATCTGGGGAGCCATGGGGTCGGCCCGTGACTCCGTGGAGGCCGCCTTGGACTATGCGCAGGAGCGCGAACAGTTCGGTCGGCCGCTGAGCTCCTACCAGTTGACCCAGAAGAAGCTGGTGGACATGTCCCTGGAGATCAACAAGGGGCAGCTTCTGGCGCTGAGGATCGGACGAGCCAAGGACGAAGGCACGATTGAGAACCACATGATCTCCGTCGGGAAGCTGAACAACGCCCGGACCGCGATCGAGATCTGTCGCGAAGCGCGCACCGTGTTGGGCGGTAACGGGATCACCGGTGACTACCCGCCACTGCGGCACGCCAACAACCTCGAGTCGGTCAGGACGTATGAAGGTACCGATGAGGTGCACACGCTGATTCTTGGGCAGAAGCTCACGGGGCAGAACGCCTTCCGGTAGGACGCCGAGGCGTACGTCATGCGCGAAGTCCGCACCCCGGATGCCCTGAACGGCATCCGGGGTGCGTAAACTTTGTCCCAGGACCGGGCGGCGTCGACCGACGTCGACGCCGCCCGTACAACGCAGACAGAGGAGAACCAATTTGGCTCAGGACGACCGCAGGGATTCGCAACGCGGGGGAAACCGGAACCGTGGGTCGGAGCGGGGTGCCTTCGATCGCAAGGGCGGCAAGGCCTACCGGAACAGGGACGGCGGCCGCGGCAACGATCGGGAGCGCCGCTTCAACGACCGCAAACCGTACGGCAGCTCCGACAGGGACCCGCGGCGTCGCGACCAGGATCCTCAGGGCCGATTCGAACGGGACCACCGCGAGCAGAAGCCGTCCAGGGCCGGATACCGTCAGTCCCGTCCCAAGGCACCCGAAATCGACGAAGAAGTCACCGGCAAGGAGCTGGACAAATCGGTCCTGCGCGAGCTGCGTGTCCTGGAGAAGGACAACGCGGAGGCCGTCGGCAAACACCTCGTGATGGCCAGCCAGTACCTCGAGGTCGACCCGGAATTCGCCCTTGAGCACGCTCAGGCGGCGGTGCGTCGCGGGGGCCGAGTCGCAGCCGTGAGGGAAGCTGCCGCGATCGCGGCCTATGTCGCCGAGCGCTTCGACACGGCCTTGCGGGAGCTCAGAACCCACCGCCGCATGACCGGCAGCAACGAGCACATCGCGCTGATCGTCGACTCGGAGAGAGCCCTCGGACGGGGGCAGAAGGCCCTCGAGACGGCCCAGGACCCGAGCCTGACCGATCTGACCGGTTCCCAGAAGGCGGAGCTGGCCATGGTCGTCTCCGGAATCCACCGGGACCAGGGGGACCTCGAGAAGGCCAAGTCAGCGCTCGAGATCCCTGAGCTGAACCGCAACAAGGCCTTTTCCTACAGCCCGCGCCTGTTCAGCGCCTACGCGGACGTTCTCGAGGACATGGGTCGCGCGAAGGAAGCAACCTCGTGGGCGCGCCTGGCCGTCGTCGCCGAAGCGGCCTTGGGCCAGGGGCAGTTCGAGGAGCCGGAAATCTACGAGATCGAGGTCCTTCCGGACGAAGAGCCCGCCGCCCCTGCTCCGGACGACGAAGAAGGCGTCGATCTCACCGAAGCCATGATCGACCAGAAGGAGACAGGCGCTTCGGGTCCGACGGACGAGCTGTCCTCTCCCGACCATGAGGAGCTGGCCCCGGCCGGCGGACCGACCCCTGACCCTGAGGCCGTCGAGGAGGCTTCCCGGGAGGCGGAAGAGGAGGGCGACGTCGTCGAACGAGACGAGACGGGCCTCGATCCGGAGACGCAACCCGTCCAGGAGACCCGTGGAGAGGACGACTGATCCGTCCATGAGTTCGCTGATTTCCTCTTTCGACGCGATACTCTCCGACCTCGATGGTGTGGTCTACGCGGGACCTGATCCGATCGACGGCGCGGTCGAATCACTCAACCGCGCGGTCGCCGACGGCATCGCGGTCGCCTACGTGACCAACAACGCCTCACGTTCGGTCGATGCCGTGGCGGAACATCTGAACTCCCTGGGGCTGACGACCGACGGTCACCACGTCGTCAGCTCCGCCCAGGCGGCCGCCAGCCTCGCAGTCGACCATTTGGGATCCGGCGCGTCGGTGGGCATCTGCGGTTCCGAGGCTCTGGCCGATTGCGCGAGGTCGGCCGGGCTCGTGGTGGTCGGACTCGAGGACGGTCCTCAGGCCGTTCTCCAAGGATTCGATCCGGGTCTGGGATGGCAGGAGCTTGCCGATGCCTCATACGCGCTGGCCGACAAGGACGTTCTGTGGGTCGTCTCCAACACGGACATGACGATCCCCAAGGAGCGCGGGATTGCTCCCGGGAACGGGACTCTTGTTCATGCGGTGTCCGCAGCCACGCGTCGGGAACCACTCGTTGCGGGCAAGCCCGGTGCCACGATTTTCACCACGATCGTCGAGAGGCTCGACGTCGAACGCCCCGTCGTCGTCGGTGACCGCCTGGACACGGACATTTCCGGCGCACACCAGGCGGGCCTCCCCAGCATCGCCGTCATGACAGGTGTCCAGACGATGAGCGACGTGCTCGAGGCACGGACCGAGGAGCGCCCCACATACGTCGTGGGCAATCTGAGGGAACTGTTCGAGGAATACCGGCACCCCGAGGTCAGTGGGGGTGAGGGGGCCGCGGTCGCCGAGATCGACGGTGCGGCCCGCGCGGAGGCCGACGCGACCACCGTCCGCACCCAGGTGAGAGAGGGAACCCACAGTCTCCTGGGTTGGCGGACGGCCATGGCCGCATGGTGGGCCGCACATCCCCGGGAGAACGAAGAAACCCGTCCGGAGGTCGTGTGGTCATGAGCGAGGAAGAGAACGTGGCGGGCGAGGCGAACGACGCCGAACGGGTCAACGACACCGCGGAAGAACTCTCCGAAGCGGCGTCGGCCCGCGCCGAGCAACGAGCTGCGGCTCTGGACGCTTTCGCGCATCGGGGCACCGCGGACTCGCTCGACGAGATTCTGGATCTGCTCGATGAATCGCCCGTGGACGAGCACGCCGAAATCTTTGACAGGCTGCACGGGGAATTGCGTCGCCTGCTGGACCAGGACCCCTCGGCCCTCCCGAAGGGGCTCGTGGACAGCATCGCCAGGCCGACCTCGGCCGGGGGAGACGACCCGGAGACCACGGACGGGACCGAGTGAGGCTGGACAAGCACCTGGTGCAGCTCGGGAGCGCATCGTCGCGCACACTGGCCGCGAAACTCGTGGCCGATGGGCGGGTCGCCGTGAACGGGAAGGCCATCCGCAAGGCCGCTCACGAGGTGGGCGCAGAGGACGAGATCACGGTCTCTCCGTCGGTCGACCACGAATACGTCAGCCGCGCCGGCCACAAGCTCGCGGGGGCGCTCCGGGCCTTCCCGGACGTCGTCGTCCGCGACCGCAGGTGCCTTGACGCGGGCGCCTCGACGGGCGGATTCACCCAGGTCCTGCTGGAAGCAGGAGCCCGCCACGTCGTCGCGGTGGATGTGGGGCACGGACAGCTGAGCCCGATGGTCGAACGCGACCCGCGGGTCGAGTCCATCGAGGGACTGAACGTTCGGAACATCGTTCCGGAGGCGATCGGCGGACCGGTGGACCTGACGGTCGGGGACCTCTCCTTCATCTCCCTGACCCTGGTGATCGGCCCCCTGGCCGATGTCACACGCCCCGGCGGCGATCTGATCCTGATGGTCAAGCCGCAGTTCGAGGTCGGTCGGTCGAAGCTCGGCAAAGGCGGCGTGGTGCGAAACAGGCAGGACCGCGCCGCGGCCATCGACGCGGTCCGAGCTGCCGCCGAGGACCATGGTCTTCAGATCGTGGCAGGCCAGGATTCGAGACTGCCGGGCCAGGACGGAAATCTCGAATACTTCCTGCATCTTCGCAGGCCGGACACCGATCCGACGGGGCAAGAGTCCAACGCGCCGCCGGCGGGCACCGCATCCGGAAAGCCTTAAAGTGTCAGTCTCGTCGCCTAATGTAGGAATACGGATTCCGCGTCGGAACCACACTTGCTCCCATCGGAAGGCACACAGCACATGAGTCGGAAGATCCTCTTGTTCGCGCACACCGGTCGCCCGGAAGCCACCACGGCGGCGGCCCAGGCGTGCGTGCGCCTCCGGGAGGCCGGGCTGATTCCGGTCATGAGCCGAGGGGACCTGGAGATACTCCGGGGCACCGAGGCCGAATCCGTGGGCGTGCAGGTGATCAACGAAAACGTTGCTCTGGACGACATCGAACTGGGCGTCGTCCTGGGCGGTGACGGGTCCGTCCTGCGGGCGGCCGAAATCATCCGTCACACCGATATTCCCCTGATCGGCGTGAACCTGGGCCACGTGGGATTTCTGGCGGAATCCGAGCGGAGCGATCTGGACGAGACGGTGGACCACATCGTCAACCGGACGTACACGGTCGAGGAACGCATGGCGATCGACGTCGTCGTGTGGTGCCAGGGCCAGATCCTGACCCACACGTGGGCTCTCAACGAGGCGTCCATCGAAAAGGGCAACCGGGAAAAGATGATCGAGGTCGTGATCGAAGTCGACGGACGGCCGCTGAGCACGTTCGGCTGCGACGGGGTGGTGCTGGCCAGCCCCACCGGATCCACCGCGTACGCCTTCTCCGGAGGGGGCCCCATCGTGTGGCCGGAGGTCGAGGCCATGCTCATGGTCCCGCTGAGCGCCCACGCGCTCTTCGCCCGCCCGATGGTGACCGCTCCGTCCTCGACGATGGCCGTGGAAGTGCTCCCGGCCAACGGACATTACGGGGTCCTGTGGTGTGACGGGCGCCGGACCAATGAGCTGCCCCCGGGCTCCCGCATCGAAGTGAAGCGCTCGGACAAGCCGGTACGGCTCGCCCGGATCCACCCGGCCCCGTTCTCCGAGCGGCTGGTCAAGAAATTCGACCTCCCGACGCGCGGATGGAGAGGACCCGTACGCCGACACCGTGGCGAGAACGACCGTGGGGAGATACAGGACTCATGATCGAAGAAATCCACATCCGGGACCTGGGCGTCATCACGGATGCGACCCTCCCACTGGGACCGGGACTGACGGTTCTGACGGGCGAAACCGGCGCGGGCAAAACCATGGTCGTGACCGCGCTGGGCATGCTCCTCGGCGCCAGGTCCGACGCCGCCGCGGTGCGTTCCGGCGCGAAGTCGGCGTTGTCCCAGGCCGTCGTCCGCCTTCCGGATGATCACGCTGCCCTGAAACTGACGGATGACGCCGGGGGAGAAGCCCACCCGATCGAAGGCGACGACCTCGCGGACGAGCTCCCTCACGAGCTGATCCTTTCGCGCACCGTCAACGCCTCGGGGCGGTCCAGGGCGACCATCGGTGGTGCCGCGGCCCCCATCGGTGTCCTGGCACGCGTCGGCGAGACCCTCGTGGCCGTCCACGGGCAGTCGGACCAACTCCGTCTGCGCTCCGCCGAGGCGCAACGCAGCGCGTTGGACTCCTACGCAGGCAACAAGCTGGCAACCGCTCTCAAGAAATACCGCGCGAACTACGAAGAATACCGTTCGGCGGCTCGAGAACTCCGTGAGGTCAGGGAGAACGCCAGAGCGCGAGCCTTCGAGGCTCAGAGCCTCGGCCAGGCGCTCAAGGAAATTGACTCCGTCAAGCCGCAACCGGGGGAGGAGGAATCCCTCGACGCCGAATCCGCGCGGCTGACCAACCTCGAGCAATTGCGCGGGGCTGCTCAGACGGCCCAGGGCGCACTCGTGGGCGGGAACGACGCCGACCTGGAAGCCGTTACCGTGTCCGTGCTGCTGGATTCGGCGCACAGAGCCCTCGCCCAGGAAGCGGAAGAGGACCCCGCGCTCGCCGCACTCGCCAAAAGGGTCCGTGACCTGATGATCCAGGCCTCGGACATCGGGGATGAGCTCTCCGGCTACCTCTCGGACCTCAACGCCGAGGGCCCGGGGAGGCTGAGCGAGGTCGAGGCCCGGCGCTCGGCGCTGAAGAAGCTCACGCGGAAGTACGGTGCCGATATCGCCGAGGTCCTGCAATGGGCCGAGACCAACAGGGCCAGACTCGACCAACTCAGCGATGATCCCGCGCGTTCCGAGGCTCTCGAGGAAAAACTGCGGACCCTCCGCCAGGACATGAACCAGCAGTCGCTGGAACTCATGGACTTGCGACGCGCTGCGGCGAAGAAACTTGCCGTGGCGGTATCCACCGAGTTGAAAGCCTTGGCGATGCCCAACGCATCGCTGGTCGTGGAGATCGAAGAGGCCGAGAAATTCGGGCCGGACGGCAAGGACACCATCGCCTTCAAACTCGCGCCCCACCAGGACGCGACCCCCCGCCCCCTGGGGAAGGGCGCTTCGGGCGGCGAGCTCTCGCGCGTCATGCTGGCTCTCGAAGTCGTCCTCGCGGAGGTGGACCCGGTGCCCACGTTCATTTTCGACGAGGTGGACGCCGGCGTGGGCGGCAAGGCCGCGGTCGAGATCGGAAAACGACTCGCGCATTTGGCCAAGCACGTCCAGGTCCTGGTGGTCACGCACTTGCCGCAGGTCGCGGCCTATGCGGATCGTCACGTGCTGGTTCTGAAATCCGATGATTCAACGGTGAGTCAGGTCAACGTGCTCTCGGTCGAAGAACGAACCGTGGAGCTGGCCCGAATGCTCGCGGGGCACGAGAATTCCGAGGCCGCACGCGCCCACGCGAAGGAGCTCCTGCAGGACGCTGACCAGCTCTGACGTCCCGTCCGACCCCTCGCGGACACCTGTCTCCGGTCACAATTCCTGGGCAGGCCGAGACCCTCGCGTGCTAGGCTTGAATTCCGTGGTGAACGATACTCAGACATCCCCGGCAAGCACTCCAAACGACGAAAAATTGACTCGCCAGATCTTCGTGACGGGTGGTGTCGCGTCGTCCCTGGGCAAGGGTCTGACCGCGTCAAGCCTCGGTCGCCTTCTGCGATCCCGCGGTCTTTCGGTGACCATGCAGAAACTGGATCCCTATCTGAACGTGGATCCGGGAACCATGAACCCCTTCCAGCACGGTGAAGTCTTCGTGACCGACGACGGCGCCGAAACCGACCTGGACATCGGGCACTACGAGCGATTCCTGGACGAGAACCTGGACGCCTCGGCCAACGTGACGACCGGGCAGGTCTACTCCTCCGTGATCGCGAAGGAGCGCCGAGGCGAGTACCTGGGGGACACCGTCCAGGTCATCCCGCACATCACGGACGAGATCAAATCCCGCATGAGGCGCCGGGCCACAGGTGCCTCCGATGCCCCGGACATCATCATCACCGAGATTGGCGGAACGGTCGGGGACATCGAGTCCCAGCCTTTCCTGGAGGCGGCACGCCAAGTGCGTCGCGACGTCGGACGCAAGAACGTTTTCTTCCTCCACGTCTCACTGATCCCGTACATCGGGCCCTCGGGCGAGCTCAAGACCAAACCGACCCAGCACTCCGTGGCCGCGCTCCGCGGCCTGGGTATCATCCCGGACGCCCTGGTTCTCCGGTGCGTTCAGGACATTCCGGAGCCGCTCAAGGCCAAGGTCGGGGGAGCGTGCGACGTCGATACCGAAGCCGTGATCTCCTGCCCCGATGCGCCCAGCATCTACGACATCCCCAAGACGCTGTTCAATCAGGATCTGGACACCTACGTCCTCGACTACCTGGGTCTGGACTACCAGGACGCCGACTTCGAGGAATGGGACAAATTGCTCAAGGTGGTCCACGAGCCCACGCATGAGGTCACGATCGGTTTGGTCGGCAAGTACATCGACCTGCCCGATGCGTATCTTTCGGTCTCGGAAGCGCTCCGGGCCGGTGGTTTCGCCAACGACGCGAAGGTCAGGATCAAGTGGATCGCCTCTGACCTCTGCGCGCAGCCGGAGGGCGCCGCCCACCAGCTTGGCGACGTGGACGCGATCTGTGTCCCCGGCGGATTCGGGATCCGTGGTCTCGAAGGAAAACTCGGTGCGCTCACCTATGCCCGGGAGAACGGCATCCCCGCGCTCGGCCTCTGCCTGGGACTTCAGTGCATGGTCATCGAGTACGCTCGGAACGTCGTCGGCCTCGCGGATGCGTCCTCGACGGAATTCGAGCCGGAAACGACGACCCCGATGATCGCGACCATGGAGGAACAGAAACAGTTCGTCGAGGGCGCCGGTGACTTGGGCGGAACCATGCGACTGGGTCTGTACCCGGCCAAACTGGTCGAGGGGTCCGTGACCGCAAAGGCCTACGGCACGACGGAGGTCGAGGAGAGGCACCGTCACCGCTACGAGGTCAACAACGCCTACCGCGCGGATCTCGAAAAGGCGGGCCTCGTGGTCTCCGGGACGAGCCCGGACGGGCGTCTCGTCGAATTCGTGGAACTGCCCGCCTCGGAACACCCGTACTATGTGGCGACGCAGGCCCACCCCGAATTGCTGTCGCGCCCGACACGGTCGCACCCGCTGTTCAGTGGATTGGTCGCGGCGGCCCTCGAACGCATCAAGTAGGCCTCCTGTCCAGAGCGCGCAGGGCCGCCGTCTCCCGATCGAGGGATGACGGCGGCCCTGCGTTTCCGTGCGGTCAGGTCCTGGCCGAGACCGCGAACTGTCCGAGGTCCACGACGCGATCGCAGCAGTCGGCGACGTCGCGGTCGTGGGTCGCGATCACGGCGCAGGCCCCCTGATCGGTCAGACGACGTATCGATTCGATGATCACGTGCCCGTTCGCGGAGTCGAGGGAGCCCGTCGGCTCATCCGCGAGGATCAACGAGGGTCTCTTGACCAGCACGGCCGCCAGAGCGACCCTTTGCTGTTCACCACCCGAGAGCCGGCAGACCTTGTCCTTCTCCCGGCCAGGCAGTCCGAGCTCTCCCAGGGCCCGCGATATGTCCGAGGTGCTCGGGCGGCGTTTTCGCGGCATGATGCGGAGCGGGTCGACGATGTTCCTCTCGACCGATTCCGATTCGACGAGCGCGAAATTCTGGAACAGGTACCCGACGTGGTCCCGCCGGAATTTTCGCCTGACTGCCGCGGATGCGGGGTGCACGCTGATGCCGCCGATCGTGAGCGCGCCGCTGGTGGGTCGCGTCAGCGCTCCCAAGCAGTTGAGCAGCGTCGTCTTCCCGGACCCCGATGGCCCCATGATCGCGACCATTTCCCGTGGCTCGGCCGACATCTCGAGCCCGCCCCAGATCGGCCTCCCGCCGAGTTCCAGGCGACCGGATTCGAATCGAAGGTAGGACTTCACTGAATTCTTCCTCTCTCTTGGACGGCACGGCGAGCGAAGACAACGATCCCACCGCCCGAGAGCAGGAGGACGACGGCGCCCACCATCATTCCTGCTTGTGCCATGTACTCGATGTAGGTTCTGACCTCCCCGGATGACTTTTCTATGAGGACCATGGGATCCATGGCCTGCTGAATCAGGAAGCAGGTGAAAACCGGTATCGAGAGCCACACGGCACCCACGCCGGCGAGAGCGGGCCACGCGGCCATGAGCGGCCGCCAACCGAAGAGCTGCCTTCGGAAGAGCTGGTCCTTGCGGGCCGCCGCGTAGGTCGCAGCGAAGCCCAGGCACGAGAACGCGACCAGCACGGCGTAGACTACGATCGCGAAACCCGTGGCCTGAAGGTTCACGATCGTCAGTTTGAGTGCGTGTGCCTGGTGGGCCAGCCCGGGCGACATCGGTGCGACGTAGTGTTCCGCCGCGGATCCGCGCAGACGGTCTGCCGCGACCCCACTGTCTTCCAGGAGGACGCCCCCGCGAGTCACCCACCAAGTGAGCGGACTGGGGTGGTCGATCAGGACCTGATCCGGTACGACCACTACGATGGGGTTTTCGACGAATTCGCGGTCGAAATTGTCCAAATCCCCATGGGTGAAGACTTCGCCCGTCGTGTCGATGGCCGACATTTTTGGATCATCCAGTTCGACGCCGGGGATCAGGCTGTCCGCCGTCAGGCCCTTGCCCGGGGCACCGCGGGGCACGAAGGTCTGGGTTGTCTTCGACCGTTCCACGTCCTCGATCACCAGGCGATCCGAAACCCCCTGGATTTTGTGGTGCCTCAGGTATTCGGGGTTGACGTAGACGATCGGGTAGCTGGACTCGGGGACGGCGTCGCCGTCGTCATTCTGTTGACTGATATCCGAGTAGCTGATGATCACGTTCCTTTGCCGAAGCTCCCCGGCCAGCCAATCCTCGATGGGCTTGCCCTCGGCCTCGCTCCAGGTCGACCCCGCGACGGGAAGAAAGGCGGCCTTGGGCGTTGACTGCCATTGCCCGTGGGCTCGCAGGTGCGAGGCCGCGAGACCATAGTCCTCGGACCAGGAACTGATCGATGCGAGAAGAAGTACTACGCAACTGACTTCGAGGAGGCAGAGCAGGGCGTACAACGATCTGACGGGTCTCTTGCCGGTCAGCGTCGCGGGAACCGGAATCCAACACAACAGCCCCAGAGCGATGAGCCTGCATGCAAGCACCGCGGCGATGAAGACAACAGTGAACGCCGCGCAGACGGCAAGATAGATGCCGAATGATGCGAGCCCGTTGTAGAAGTACAGAGCAACGCCAGCGACTCCGGCGGTAGCCGAGAAACCCGCGATCAGCGGGAACGCCCCGGACCGAAGATCACGACCAAGAATCCGCCAGATCGACCATCCGGCGAGCCGCAGGCGCGCGATTTTCTTGGAGCCTACCAAGGTGGTCGTGAGGGAGGCACACGAAGCCGAGATGAGGCTGGCGGAGAATGCCAACGACAAGGGCGAGCCCGTGTGGCGCTCAAGAACTTCCCTGGGTGAGTAGGTTTCGTACTGTTGCACCTTGTATCCAGGTGTGCCGAGCACATCCTCCAGCCCCTCCATGGAGTGGGCATCACCGAAAAGACAATAGAAGGCACGGGGGTCGTTCTCCGAATGATTCCAGGGCTTCACGGTGACCACGTAGCCCGGGTTGAAGGGAGAGTACCCGTCCTCCAAAAGCCTCTGTGAGCGATGCCCGGGATTGGTGATCAGGAGCTGCAATTCCGCCCCACTGGCGGGCGATTCGGGGTTGTACAGAAACTTGGCGATATTCAGGTTCCGTTTACTGACCTCATCCTCCAGCCTACGGGCCAGCTCCGGATTGGTCGTCGGGGTTTTTGCCGCCGGATCGCTGATATCCGAGGCAATCCACAGAATGTGATTCGCGATGAGAGGTGCGTCAGTCTCAACAATCCAGAGTGATGCGAAGGAAAAGATGGCCGCCGCCAGCGGAGCGAAAAGCAGAGTGAGTGATCTTCGCAGAAAATTCATGGGTGATCTATGAATAGGGTGGCTTTGGTTGGTTCCTCAGCGCTCACTCCATGCGCGAAGAAGTGGGCATATTGTTCGGTTCACAATTGTTTCCGTTTCTTGTGATGTTGGGATCGGCAAAGAAATTGTAATCCGAACCACTGGGGTTCGGAATAGTGTTCTCCGGGGCTCCGTGGAGTCCGGCGACGACATGTCTTCACCACGGACGACGTCGATCAGTCGTCGCGGCGGCCGCAGGGTTCGGGCTGGTCCGGAACGCGGGCCCCGGACCGCGTCGAATCAGGGCACGGCTGGGTGACCCGCCCGCCCCGACGGTAACCTGGGAGCATGACTGCACCCAGCGACGAGACCCCGAATCTCCACCTTTCGGCCGATGGTCTGCCCCAGGACAGGGTCAACCCTCGAACCCTCGTCTCCCGGGAGACCGCGTTCACCGGGCAGATCTTCGACGTCGTCCGCGAGACATTCGCCCTCACCGAGGGCGGTGACGAACTCGTCCGCGACTACATGAAGCACCCCGGCGCCGTCGCGATTGCAGCCCTCAACGAGGACAACGAGATCCTGCTGATCAACCAGTACCGCCAGCCGGTCGAGATGAATATGTGGGAGATTCCGGCCGGCCTGCTGGACATCGACGGCGAATCGCCTCTTCACGCGGCCCAGCGCGAGCTCGCGGAGGAAACCGACCTCAGCGCGAGAACCTGGCACACGCTCGCAGAATTCAACAATTCGCCCGGGTGCTCGACCGAAGCCAACAGGATTTTCTTGGCCAGAGGGATCGAGGACGCGGCCGCGGGAGACCTCATCGAGCGCGAGGCCGAGGAGGCAGAGATCGTCACCCGCTGGGTCCCGATCGAACGGGCCGTGAGTGCGGTGCTTTCCTTGGAACTGCATTCGCCGACGTCGAACCTCGCGATCCTGGCTGTGTGGGCGAGCATTCAACGCGGACACGCCGATCTTCAGGCCCCTGACAAGCCGTGGCCTGCCCACAAGCTGCTGCGGGAATCGGGTACCGGTGAATGATCGGGACCTCCCGGACGGCCTGGAGCGCGCCCTGGGGAGGTACCTCCAGCATCTGACGGTCGAGCGCGGACTGTCCCGGAACACCCTCACCTCGTATCGCCGGGACCTGAGCCGCTATCTTGCTTTTCTCGCGGGCCACAGGCACGTTGCGGACCCGCGCGACATCGCGACCGACGACGTCCGCGACTTCGTCCAGTATCTCGCCCGACCGACGGACGACGGCGGATGCGGACTCTCGACCCGAAGCGTGGCGCGAGGCGTGGTCTCCGTCAGGGGTCTCCACAAATTCTGGTTGTTGGAGGGCCTGACGGACCAGGACCCGGCCGACTCGGTCACTCCGCCCAGCGCGGGGGAGCGGCTGCCCAAGGCTCTCCCCGTCGAGACCGTGACCAGGATCCTCGAAGCACCCGACCGGTCGACCCCCGGGGGTCTTCGCGACGCGGCATTGCTCGAGTTCCTGTACTCGACCGGCGCGCGCATCTCGGAAGCCGTCGGCGTGGACCGGGACGACCTGTCGGCGGATTTTGATCAGCCGTCAGGGCCGGCCGCGCAGGGCGATGAGCCGGGGCCCGGCGGAGTCGCCCGACTCAAGGGCAAGGGAGGCAAAGAACGCCTGGTTCCCGTCGGCTCCTATGCCCGGGAAGCCATCTCATCCTATGTGGTGCGCACCCGGCCGCTCTTCGCATCAAAAGGCCGGGGCACCCCGGCCCTGTTCCTCAACGCCCGGGGAGGGCGCCTCACACGACAGGGGGCATGGCTGGTGCTCAAACAGGCCGCCGAACGGGCCAACGTCGTCGACGAGCTTTCGCCCCATACGCTCCGGCACTCCTTTGCGACGCACCTGATCGAGGGCGGCGCCGACATCCGGGTCGTCCAAGAGCTCCTGGGGCATTCGTCGCTGACGACGACGCAGATATACACCAAGGTCACCGCCGACACCCTTCGCGAGGTGTTCCTGACCAGCCATCCCCGCGCCCTGGGGTAGTTGCCGGGCCGAGGGGCCGACGCCGCCCGCGGCCCGGACCGGGCGCAACCGTCAAGGACTGCGTTGCTCCCGCGATGGCCCGGGCACTACGAAGCAGTCTTTATTTCTCGACGTGGCGCTCCTCCGGGCCGTCGTAGTCCGAGAGCGGCCGGATCAGGGAGTTGTCAGCCAGCTGCTCCATCACGTGCGCCGTCCAGCCGGTCATGCGGGCGGCCACGAACAATGGCGTGAACGTCTGGGTGTCGAAACCCATCAGGTGATACGTCGGCCCGGCGGGGTAATCCAGATTGGGCTTGATGCCTTTGGCCTCGTCCATCGACTTGGCCAGACCGTTGTACAGGCCAAGCATCTCTTCCCGGCCGAAGTACTTGATCATGTCGGTCAGAGCGTCCTGCATCGTGGGGACTCGGGAGTCGCCATTCTTGTACACACGGTGTCCGAACCCCATGACCTTCTTCTTCTGGGCCAGAGCGTCGTCCATCCACTCCTTGGCCCTCTTCTCGGCCTCCTGCTCGGACTCGTCCTTCCGGATCCCCATCTCGTCGAAGGTTTCCATCACAGCCTCGTTGGCGCCACCGTGCAGGGGCCCCTTGAGGGCGCCGATGGCACCGGTGATGGCCGAATGCAGGTCGGACAGCGATGATGCAATCGTGCGAGCGGTGAACGTCGAACAATTGAAGGAATGCTCGGCGTAGAGAACCATCGAGACCTGGAAAGCCTTCTTGACCTCCGGGGCAGGAACCTCGCCGAAAGTCATGTAGAGGAAGTTGTCACAATAGTCCAGATCCGCACGCGGCGGGATGATCTCCTCGCCGCGTCGCCGACGCTGGTCGTAGGCCACCACGGCGGGCATCGCGGCGAACAGCTTCTTGGACTTCGTGAGGTTGGCTTCCTGGGAGTCCTCCTCCGAGGCCGGGTCCTGGGCGCCCAGCACCGAGACCGCGGTGCGGCAGACGTCCATGGGGTGGCAGTCCGTGGGGAGCGCGTCGATGACCGCTTTGAGCTCCGGGGAGAGCTCACGGTGTGCCGCCTCGAACTCCGAGAACTCCTTCAGGTCGGCGGCTTCGGGAAGCTCGCCCGTCCACAGAAGCAGCGCGACCTCTTCGAAGGAACAATTCGCGGCAAGCTCCTGGACGGGATAACCGCGGTACAGCAGGGAATTGGAATCGGGGTTGACCTTAGAGATCGCGGTCGTGTCCGCGACAACGCCGGCCAGGCCCTTCTTGATGTCGTCTTGCGTGGTCATGTGACTCTCCTTCGAATCGGTTGTGCCTGTGTCGTGCAGATGCTTTCGGGCTACTGGAACCGTTCAGGCACCTCGAAATTGAAGATTCCGGTATCGAACGCGTTGTAGGCTTCGTAGTCCACCAGTTCGTAGAGGCGCTGTCTGGTGAGCATCTCATCCACGGACGCCTCTTGGGTACCGTGGGCTCCGATGTCGTCCAGGACTCTCTCCATGGCCCCGAGGGAGCTGCGCAACAGGGTCACCGGGTAGATGACCATATCCACGCCGGAACCGGACAGTTCATCGGTCGTGTACAACCTGGACTTGCCGAACTCCGTCATGTTGGCCAGCACGGGGACGTCCACGGCTTCACGGACCGCTTCGAATTCACCCAGATCCTTCATGGCCTCCGGGAAGATCGCGTCGGCTCCGGCGTCGACCAGCGCCTTCATGCGGTCGACGGCGGCATCCAAGCCGTCGACCCCGCGGAGGTCCGTGCGAGCCATGATCAGGAAGTTCTCGTCCCTGCGAGCCTGGGCCGCGGCACGGATGCGTTTGATCGCCGTGTCCTCGTCCACGATGTTCTTGTTGTCCAGGTGGCCGCAACGTTTCGGATTGAACTGGTCCTCGATGTGGCAACCGGCCAGGCCGGCGTCCTCGAGCTCTTGGACGGTCCGGGCCACATTCATCGGTTCCCCGAACCCGGTGTCGGCGTCGACGATGGCCGGCAGGTTCGTCATGCGCGCGATCTGGCCGGCCCGGTGGGCCACCTCCGTGAGGGTTGTCAGACCGATGTCGGGGAATCCCAGCTCGTTGGCGATGACCGCCCCGGAGATGTAGACGCCGTCGTACCCCTTCTCCTCGATGAGCTTCGCCGAGATCGGGGTGTACGCGCCCGGGAACTGTTTGATCGTTCCGCCGTTGCGCGGCCCGTCCGCCAGAATCCGGCGCAGATCGAGCCGTTTCTGTGCGGGGGATGTTGAGGGGTACAGCATGTCAGAACAGTCCTTTCGCTCCGGTGGCCAGCTCCCCGGCCGCGGTCACGGTCAGCGCATCGAGATCGCCCGGGCCCAGGTCCGAAAGATTCTCGGCCGCTTGGATGAAGCGATCGAGCTCCGCGTCGGCGACCGCCCCTTCCGCGAGAGACCTCAATTTGCCGATGTATTGTTCGCGGGCGAAGGGGCGCGCCCCAAGCGGATGGGCGTCGGCGACCGCGATCTCCTCGGTCACGACCGTTCCGTCGGTGAGTGTGATCTCCGCTCGACCGCCGAAGGCCTTCTCCTCCGGATCCAGCGAGTGGTAACGACGCGTCCACTCGGGGTCCTCTTCGGTCGTGACCTTGTGCCACAGGGCAACGGTGTCCCTGCGGCCTGCGCGCTCGGCGTCGTAGGAATGATTGTGGTCCCACTCGCCGTCCTGCAGAGCCACGGTGAAGATATAGGGGATCGAATGGTCCAGGGTCTCCCGCGAGGCCTTCGGATCGTACTTCTGGGGGTCGTTGGCGCCCGAACCGATCACGTAGTGGGTGTGGTGGGACGTGTGGAGGACCACCGATTCGACCTTGTCCGGATCGGCGATGTCGGGGCGCTCGCGATGCAGCTTGCGGGCCAAATCGATCCAGGCCTGGGCCTGGTACTCGGCCGAGTGCTCCTTGGTGTAGGAGTCCAGGATCGCGCGCTTCGCCTCGCCGTACTCGGGGAGGGGGACGTCGTAGGAGGCGTCCGGTCCGTCGAGCATCCACGCGATGACGCCGTCCTCGCCCTCGTAGATCGGTACCGGTGACGTCTGGCCCCGCATCGCGCGGTCGACTGCTTCAACGGCCATCTTTCCGGCGAAGGCGGGGGCGTGGGACTTCCATGTCGAGATCTCGCCCTTGCGCGACTGCCTGGTTGCGGTTGTGGTGTGCAGAGCCTGGCCGACGGCCTGGAAAATCGTCTCCGTGTCCAGGCCGAGCAAGGTGCCGATGCCCGCCGCGGCCGAGGGACCGAGATGGGCCACATGGTCGATCTTGTGCTTGTGCAGGCAGATCGCCTTGGTCAGGTCGATCTGGATTTCGTACCCGGTGGCAATACCGCGGATCAGGTCCGCACCCGAGCGTTGGGCATGCTGGGCGACCGCGAGAATCGGCGGGATGTTGTCCCCCGGGTGCGAGTACTCCGCGGCGAGGAAGGTGTCGTGGTAGTCGAGCTCCCGAACGGCCACACCGTTGGCCCAGGCCGCCCACTCGGGGGAAACCTTGGTTTGTTTCGGGTCGATGCCGTAGAGGGTCGAGCCGGAGCCCCCAGGCCCCGGTCGGTGGGTCAGCGCCTGGTCACGTGCCGCGATGATGGGACCCCTGTTGAGGGACGCGATCGCGACGGACGCGTTGTCCAGGATGCGGTTGATGACCATGTCCTCGACGGCGGGGTCGATCGCCACGGGATCGGAGGCGACCTCGGCGATCTTGTGCGCGAGTTGGTCCTCGCGAGCCAGGTTCTCTTCGCTGCGGTGCACACGCACGTGATGATTGGCGGTCACGGTATGTCCTTTCTTCCTCGGTCGAGGTGTTCGTTCGGTGGATTGCCTCAGGCGGCGTCGATGCGGTCGTCTTCGTGATGGTGAAGCTCCGGGACGGCGTCGAGAATCGCCTGCAACGCGTTCGACAGATGGATGCGCACGGCGGCCTGAGCGAGTTCGACGTCGCCCGCCCCGATGGCCCGGGAAATGGCGGCGTGCTCGTGGGCGGCCGCCATGAGGCGGTTCTCGTTGCCCTTGGACAGCTTCCTGACTCGCCCGAGGTGGGTGCGCAGTTGCCGTTGGGCCTGGGTGAGATACGTGTTCTGGGCTGCGAGGTCGATCTCGGTGTCCATCTCCTCGACGAGCAGGTAGTAGGAGCTGCGGTCTGCGTCGTCGTCATCCAGGAACGTGGCCGCCTCGTCGAGCCGGGCGGCCAGTTGCTCGAAGGTTTCGGATCGGCCCTTGAGCGCCGCGAGGGCCGCCGCCTGAGTCTCCAGGGCGATGCGCAATTCGAACATGGCCTTCACATTGGTTACCGAGACGGGGGTGACGACGACGCCGCGCCCCGGTCCGGGTTCGACCAGCCCTTCGGACATGAGCCGCGAGAAGGCCTCACGGACGGGTGTTCGGGAGACCCCGAGTCGCTGGGCCTGCTCGACCTCGCTGACGGTGGTTCCCGGCTCGAGGTGCCATTCGATGATGTCGGTCCGCAGGGTCTGGTATGCGCGCTCGGAGGCCCTCATGAACTTGTTCTCCCTGCGTCGGCGTCGTCTGATTCGTGCCTCTATGTATACAGAAGTGCTCCTCGTCACGCAACGTCACCGCAATATCGCGGGAGGTCAGTGGTCGATTTTCCCCAGTGTGTATACAGAGTCTTGTTTTGTGTGAGTCAGAACACTACATTGGTGAAAATCTTCCCCGCGTTCGGACCCTCCGGGCGCGGAACCATTTGCAACGGAGCACATGTGAGGAACCGGTGACATGACCACGTACCGCGAAGTCTTCGAACGAAGCGTCGAGCAACCCGAAGAATTCTGGCTCGAGGCCGCCCAAGGCATCGACTGGGTGACTCCTCCCACTCGGGCACTGGACGAATCCAGGCCACCGATCTACCGGTGGTTCCCGGACGGTGAACTGAACACTTGCTACAACGCGGTCGATCGACACGTGGAAGCCGGTCGCGGAGACCAAGTCGCCATCCGGTACGACTCGCCCGTGACCCGGACCCAACGGGACATCACCTACGGTGAACTTCTCGAACGGGTGAGTGGCTTTGCGGGCGCGCTCGCCGATGCCGGTATCGGACACGGCGATCGAGTGCTTCTCTACATGCCGATGATCCCCGAGGCCATGGTGGCGATGCTCGCCTGCGCGCGAATCGGGGCCACCCACTCGGTGGTCTTCGGAGGCTTCGCTCCTGCGGAGCTCGCGGCCCGCATCGACGACTGCGAGCCGAAGGCCGTGGTGACCACGAGCGGGGGTGTTGAACCGAAGAGGCGCGTCGAATACATTCCGGCCGTCGAGGAGGCGCTCAAGCTGGCGGAGCACCCGGTCGGCACGGTGTTCGTCACAGCGCGGACAGGTTTCGAGACCTCGGTCGCGGAAGCGGCCTCCAGGGCGCAGGGGTCGCCGACCCGTTGGTTGGACTGGGACGAGGCCGTTCACGAGGCAGACCCGGCAGAGTGCACGACCGTCCGGGCGACCGATCCGCTGTACATCCTCTACACCTCCGGTACGACCGGGTCACCGAAGGGCGTGGTCCGGGACAACGGATCCCACGCCGTCGCGCTCCGATGGTCCATGCAGAAGATCTACGACGTCGGCCCCGGCGAGGTCATGTTCACCGCCTCCGACGTCGGGTGGGTCGTGGGCCATTCCTACATCGTCTATGCACCCTTGCTGACGGGGGCGACGACGGTCCTGTACGAGGGCAAGCCCATCGGCACCCCGGATGCGGGGGCCTTCTGGCGCGTGGTCGAGGAATCCGGAGCCAAGGTCCTCTTTACCGCTCCAACCGCGATTCGGGCCATCCGCAAGGCGGATCCGAGCGGAGAACTGGCCGCGGATTACGACCTCAGCTCCTTGGAAACCCTCTTCGTGGCGGGGGAGAGGCTCGACCCGGACACCTACCAGTGGGCGGGAGAACTGCTCGGAGTGCCGGTGGTCGACAACTGGTGGCAGACGGAGACCGGATGGCCGATCGCGGCCAACCCTCGGGGCCTCGAACCCCTGCCCATCAAATCCGGGTCGCCGAGCGTGCCGGTGCCCGGGTACAACGTCGCCGTTCTGGACCCCTCGGGCGATCCGGTGGAGGCCGGCGCGGAGGGCAACATCGCCTTGAAGCTGCCGCTGCCTCCGGGGACTCTGCCCACGTTGTGGGGCGATGATGACAGGTTCATCTCCTCCTACCTGACCGCTTTCGACGGCTACTACGCGACGGGGGACTCGGGATACCTGGACGAGGACGGGTACGTCTTCGTGATGGGGCGGACCGACGACGTCATCAACGTCTCGGGGCATCGCCTGTCGACCGGGGCCATGGAACAGGTGCTCGGCTCCCACCCGGCGGTGGCCGAGTGCGCGGTCATCGGCGTCGCCGATCCGCTCAAGGGGCAACGGCCTTCTGGCTACGTGGTGCTCAAGCAGGGCGAGAGCATCACGGAGGACGAGCTCGCGACCGAGCTGGTCGGGATGGTCCGTTCCAGGATCGGGGCCGTCGCCGACTTCAAGGAGGTCCGTGTGGTCGAGGGCCTGCCCAAAACCCGATCCGGGAAAATCCTTCGGAAGACCATGAGACAGATTGCGGATCGGGAGGACTACAAGGTTCCCTCGACGATCGAGGACATGGCCGTGCTCGACAACCTGAGGGACGTCCTGACCTGCGAATCGTCGTAGGGGCCTCCGGGGGTCAACCGCGCCACGCGTACTCGAGCTCGGGGCGGCCCGGGGTGCCGTGGCGCGGTCGTCTCTCGACCCGGCGGGAGGCGTGCAGGTACTCGAGGTACCGACGTGCCGTGACCCGGGACAGAGTCATGCGGTCCGCGATCTCCCGCGCGGAATAGGCCGAATCATGGTCGGAGAGCGTCTCGACGATATTGACCAGGGTCTCCTGGGACAGTCCCTTGGGCAGGTCCCGCGTTTCGTCCTCGCTCCTGTGGAAGAAACTGTCGATCGCGGCCTGATCGAGTTCCCCCGTGTCGGGGACCCTGCCCCGATGGGCCGAATAGGAGTCGAGTTTTCTGCCCAAATGCTCCAGCGTGAACGGTTTGACCAGGTACCCGAACGCCCCATGGAGGGAGGCGGTGCGCAGACTCGAGGCGTCCCGGTCCGCCGTCACCATGATCACGTCGACGGGCAGCCCTTCTGCGCGCAAGAATTTGGCGACCTCGTGACCCGACCGATCCGGAAGATTGATGTCCAGAAGAAGCAGGTCCACGGGGGTTTTTCTGGCGAAGGAAGCCTTGATGGCCGCAATGGCCCCCTGCGCGTTGTACGCGGTGCCGGCGACCTCGAAGTCGGGGCGTTCCCTGATGAATTGGGCGTGGGCGGACGCGGTGACTTCTTCGTCGTCGATCACGATCACGCGGTAGGTGGTCATCGGATCTCCTTCCGGGGCCTGGGGATTCTGGCGGTGAACACCGACCCGCCGTCACTGAGCACCTCGATGCTGCCACCGTGTCGGAGGAGCGTGTCGCGGACGAGGGCCAGGCCGACGCCGCGACCTTCGGACCCCGAAGGTTTGGTGCTGTATCCCCATTCGAACACCTTCCGCTCGTCTTCCCCGGATACGCCGGGTCCGGTGTCGGCGACGACGATCTCCCACCCCTCATGGGTTTCGGCCAGGTCGACCTCCACCTCCCGCGGTTCGGGTGCGTCGGCCACGGCGTCCATCGCGTTGTCGACCAGGTTGCTGACCACGGATACGAGTTCGACCTCGGACAACGGGATGCCGGACCATTCGCCCTCTATCTTGAGGCCGAGATCGATGCGGCGTTCCTCCGCTTCCGTCTTCTTGCCTGCAAGGAGCGCGGTGACGCCCGGGAGCTGCTTGTAGTTGCCCCAATGCACCTCGTTCTGCTCGGAGGAGGCCAAATCCTCGCGCGCGAAGTTTCGGGCGTCGTCCAGCCTGCCCAGGTCCAAGAGGGACAGCACGGTGTGCATCCGGTTCCGGTGCTCGTGATTCTGGGTTCGCAGCATCGCCGCCATCGAGCGGGTGGCTTCGGACTTCAGAATGTCGTCGCGGCTGTATCCCAGGGTTGCGCGATTCAGGTACCGGTAGAGCAGCAGCGTCGTGAACGTGGTCGTGAGCAGCAGAAGACCCGCGATCATGGCGACGGCGGGCACGCCGTTGCGGGCCACGGCAGCGATCTCGCTGATGGTCACCCCGGTGGACACGAGCCCGATGATCGAGCCGTCGTCGTCACGGATCGGAGTGATGGTCCGCATCGAGACGCCCAGGCTGCCTTCTTCTTCCACGGTCATGGTCTCGCCATGTTGGGCACGGGAAATGTCCCCGATGTAATGCTGACCGATTTTGTCTTCGGTGGGATGCGTGTAACGGATTCCGTCCGGGGACATGATGGTGATGAAGCTGACCGAGGAGTTCGACAGGACGTCCTTGACGTACGGCTGGAGTCGATCCGTCGGGTGGCCCGACGCGATGTTTTCGACCACGAACGGGTCGTGGGCCAGGGTCGCGCTCTCGGCGCGCGTAATCTCCGAGGCCTGCTCCCGTGCCGAGTCCTGGATCTGCCAATAGAGAAGAGCACCGACCGACGCGCAGACGACGACCACGATCACCATTTGGGTCAGCAGGAAAATCCGAGCGATGGCCCACGAGGACCTCGTCCCTGCGGCGAGGCGGGGACGGCTCGTTTCCTGGGGCGACACGGACTCTCCTCACGGGCGGATGCGGACGGGTATCAGTGGACGGTCAAGAACTTAATGACCACAATTGTCTCCTTGTGGCCTAGACCACCATACTTCTTGAATACCTTCGCCGAGCCCGACCGTGGTTCGGACCACGAAGCACCAATCGACTCGAACCTGAAAGGAGAGCGTCATGGGCCAGTCCACAGCGAAGAAGCCGTGGTACAAAGACGGTACCCACATGCTCTACGTCTCGGTGATCCTGGCTGTCGTCCTCGGAGTCATCGTCGGCCTCGTAGCTCCGGGTGTCGGAAAGTCCCTGGAGCCGCTCGGCAAGGGGTTCGTCAAGCTCATCACGATGATGATCGCACCGATCATTTTCTGCACCCTCGTGCTCGGTGTGGGCTCGGTGGCCAAGGCCGTCACCGTCGGGAAAGTCGGTGGCATGGCGATCATCTACTTCCTTGTCATGTCCACGTTCGCACTCGCCATCGGCCTGATCGTGGGCAATGTGCTCCACCCGGGGGACAACCTCCACTACGAGCCCACCGGATACACGCCCGAGGGCGGTTCCGAGGGCGAAGAGGCCGGGGGGCTCGCCGGGTTCCTGATGGGTATCATTCCCACCTCCCTGCTCTCGTCGCTGACCTCCGGGAAGATCCTGCAGACTCTGCTGGTGGCGCTCCTCGTCGGCTTCGCTCTTCAGCGCATGGGAGAGGCGGGCAAGCCGATCCTCAAATTCGTCGGCTACGTCCAGGCCCTCGTGTTCCGCCTGCTCGGAATGATCATGTGGGCCGCACCGGTCGGCGCCTTCGGTGCCATGGCCGCCGTGGTCGGCTCGACCGGGCTCAAGGCCGTGGGACAGATGGCGATCCTCATGATCGGCTTCTACGTCACCTGCATCCTGTTCATCGTCGTCGTCCTGGGTGCGTTGCTGAAGTTCGCCACCGGGGTCAACATCCTCAAGCTCATGAAGTACCTGGCGCGCGAGTACCTGCTGATCTTCTCGACGTCGTCCTCCGAAGCGGCGTTGCCCCGTCTGATCGCCAAGATGGAACACGTCGGAGTATCCAAGCCTGTGGTCGGCATCGTGGTCCCGACCGGCTATTCCTTCAACCTGGACGGGACCGCGATCTACCTGACGATGGCGTCGATCTTCGTATCCGACGCGATGGGCAAGCCCCTCGAGCTCGGACAGCAGATCTCGTTGCTGGTGTTCATGATCATCGCCTCGAAGGGTGCGGCCGGCGTCTCCGGCGCGGGAATCGCGACCCTCGCGGTCGGGCTCAAATCCCACCGCCCGGATCTGGTGGACGGGGTCGGCCTCATTCTCGGCATCGATCGCTTCATGTCCGAGGCCCGCGCGCTCACCAACTTCACGGGCAACGCCGTGGCCGCCCTCCTCATGGGCAAGTGGTCGAGGGAAATTGACATGGGCCGAGTCCATGACGTGCTCGACGGGAAATTGAAATTCGACGAATCGACGATGGGTGGTGACTTCCACGTCGACATCGACGGTGAGGAGAAACAAGCCGTCCCCGTCGAGAGCGCCGCGGCAGGCGCGACCCACGGGTCGAGCTCTTCCGGGGGCGCGGGCCCCGCGACCGCGGTCCAGGACCGATAACCTGCTCCTCCCGAGTATCGAGGTGGCACCGAGCCGCACCCCACACAAGGGGAGTGCGCTTCGGGGCCACCTCGATCCGTATCTGAGGGATGGCGGGTTGTAGGGTTAAGGGCAGTCATATGTGCCCAACGATCTGAAAAGGGTGTGCGTGAGTACTCAGAACTCCGAACCAGAACTCGGCCCCACCGGGCGTCCCCTCCGGCAGTTCCCGGAACCGGCCGTCTTGGACTCCCACGGGCCGGCACGGGTGATCGCAATGGT
Source organism: Rothia koreensis (assembly GCF_004136575.1). Taxonomy (GTDB): domain Bacteria; phylum Actinomycetota; class Actinomycetes; order Actinomycetales; family Micrococcaceae; genus Rothia; species Rothia koreensis. The sequence goes on along the minus strand of NZ_NOIQ01000006.1, from coordinate 91,919 downwards.
CAATCAGAAGGGCGGCGTCGGCAAGACGACCTCGACCATCAATCTCGGTGCGGCGCTCGCCGAATTGGGCCGACGCGTTCTCATGGTCGATTTCGATCCGCAGGGTGCCCTTTCGGCAGGATTCGGCGTCAACCCCCACGAACTGGACACGACGGTCTACAACGTGATGATGGACCGCAAGGTCGAGGTCCACGAGGCTGTTCGTCGCACCGAATTCGAGAACATGGATCTTCTGCCGGCCAATATCGATCTGTCTGCAGCCGAAGTGCAGTTGGTCAACGAGGTGGCTCGCGAACAGGTGCTCTCCGGTGCTCTCCGGAAGCTCAAGGACGACTACGACGTCATCCTGATCGACTGCCAGCCCTCGCTCGGTCTCCTGACGGTCAACGCCCTGACCGCGGCGGACGGCGTCATCATTCCTCTGATCTGTGAGTTCTTCGCCCTGCGTGCGGTTGCTCTGCTCGTTGACTCGATCGAAAAGGTCCAGGACAGGCTCAACCCGGACCTGAAGATCGACGGCGTCCTGGCCACCATGTTCGACTCGCGAACACTCCACTCCAAGGAAGTCATCGCGCGCATTATCGACGCGTTCGGGGACAAGGTCTTCGACACCGTGATCAAGCGCACGGTCAAGTTCCCGGACGCGACGGTCTCCGCCGAGCCGATCCTCAGCTATGCGCCCACGCACACCGGCTCGGTCGCCTACCGAGAGCTGGCCAAGGAGCTCATCAGCCGAGGAGGATCTCGCTGAGACCGACCGCTGAGGGGATTCCCACCGACCCGGAACTCGTTCCGGACGACAAGCGGTCGGGATCCCTGGGCACGGACGAGGCCGTCGCCCAGGACCCGGTGCCCGCAGAGTCTGCGGGCACCGGGTTCGCGGTGTCCCTGGAGAATTTTGCGGGGCCCTTCGAGGTCCTGCTCTCGATGATTTCCAAGCGGGAAATGGACATCACGGAGGTCGCGCTGGCGGCCGTGACGGACGAATTCATCGCATACGTTCGGGCGCTGCGCGACACGGGCCTGGAGAAGGCCCTGGACGAAGCGAGCGAGTTCCTGGTGATCGCCGCGACCCTCCTGGACCTCAAGGCCGCTCGTCTCCTGCCCGCGGGAGAGGTCGAGGACGAGGAAGACATCGCGATGCTCGAGGCACGCGATCTTCTCTTCGCGCGGCTCCTGCAGTACAAGGCATTCAAGGACGTCGCACACGTTCTCGCGGATCGCATGGAGGCCGAGAACAGCAGGTTCCCCCGGCCGGGCGGTCTGCAACCCGAATTCGCGAATCTGCTCCCCGAGCTCATCGTCACCACCAGCCCTCAACGACTGGCCGAGATCGCGGAGAACGCGATGCGGCCCAAACGCGAGGAATCGACCGAAGTCGGTCTGGACCACCTGCACGGGGCTCGAGTGACCGTGCGCGACGAGGCCGAACACATCGCAGCGCTCATCATGGACGGAACACCCGCGACGTTCACACGATTGGTATCGGATGCAGAGGACATGCTGGTCGTCGTCGTCCGCTTTCTCGCCCTGCTCGAGATGTACCGGGACCGCGTCGTCGGGTTCGCCCAGGAAGGTCCCCTGGAAGAACTGTCGGTGCGCTGGGTCGGCACGGAGGAGGGCTGGACGGCGGCGCGTCTGGCCGACGACGACTACGTGGGGGAGGACGGAGAATGAGCGAGACCACGGACCCCGACCAGGAGACGACGTCCCCGGAGAAGCCGGAACCGGGCCGCGTGGATCTGGTGCCTGGCGGTGTCAAAGCAGCCGTCGAGGCGATCCTGATGGTCACGGAGACCGCGGTCAACGAATTCGAGCTGGCCGAAGCCCTGCTGGTGCCCGTGTCCCGAGTCGAACGTGCCCTCGATGAACTGGCCAGGGATTATGACGGGTATACTGGATCCTTCGCGAACGACGGCGTCGCGGATGAGGACTCCTCGGACGGCCGGGGACCCCGAGAGCCGCGGGGCATGGAACTGCGTCGCGTCGGCGGAGGGTGGCGACTGTACGCGCGGACGGAGTTTGCGCCGTGGGTCTCACGTTTCATCCTCGAGGGCCAGACCTCGAAGTTGTCGCAAGCCGCACTGGAAACCCTCGCGGTCATCGCGTACCGCCAGCCCGTTTCCCGAGCACGAGTTTCGTCCATCCGCGGGGTCACCGTGGACGGCGTCGTGCGGACCCTCAAGACCAGGGGGCTTGTCACGGAAGACGACGAACCGGGGGAATCCGGTTCGATTCTCTACGTGACGACACCGTTGTTTCTCGAGAAAATGGGGTTGGAGTCCTTGGACGAACTCCCCAAGATTTCGCCGTACCTTCCCGATGTGGAAGACATCGGCGAATACGAACAGCGCCTCCAGGGCGGCTGATCGGCGGAGCCGTGCCGAACCCGGCACGGTTGCCGCACACCGAAGAATTGGATCAACACCACCGAAAGAACACATCATGGCCAACAGATCGACGGGACGTCAGAACACCGGCAAGAATTCCTCGCGCGGAACCTCGCGAGGAGCGCAGGGGAAACCCTCTGCGCGCGGTGGTGCGTCCAAGAACAACAAGGATTTCAAGGGTACGGGGCGCCCCGGAGCCCCGGGACGGTCACAGAAGCCGTCCGTGAAATCGGGCGCCAACAAGTCCGACGCCAAGAAGTTCAAGCCCAAGAAGGGGCAGGCCGGGAAGATCTTCGCCCGGGAACGCGGCGAATACCGTCCCGACCACGAATACAAGGGACCGCACCGTCCCCGGCGCCCGCGCGCCGAACCGGCCGACCGGCTGGACGTCTACGACCGTGACGGCGTCCGTCTGCAGAAACTCATGGCGCAGGCCGGCGTCGCCTCGCGTCGTGTGTGCGAAATGATGATCTCCGAGGGCCGAGTGATGGTCGACGACGAGGTCGTCACCGAGCTCGGTGTGCGAGTCGACCCGAGCAAGGCCCACATTCAGGTGGACGGCGTGACCATCCAGACGGACGATTCCAAGGTCTACTACGCCTTCAACAAGCCCGAGGGCGTCATCGCGACCATGGAGGACCCCGAGGGCCGTTCGTGCATCTCGGATTACCTGAATCCGCAGCGCAAGGAAAGAATCTTTCACGTCGGCCGTCTCGACGTCGCGACCGAAGGGTTGCTCCTGCTGACCAACGACGGCGAACTCGCCAATCGACTGACCCACCCCTCCTACGAGGTGCCGAAGAAATACCTGGTCCAGGTTCGCGGGCCCATGGAAAACGGCGTCGGTCTGGAAATGAAGAAGGGGATTCGCCTCGAGGACGGCGTCGCACGGGTGGACGAGTTCCGGCTCGTCGATTCGACGCCGGGCCACCTCCTGGTTGAGGTCACGATCCATTCTGGCAAGAACCGTATTGTTCGCCGGCTCTTCGACGCGGTCGGTCACCCCGTGGAGAAACTCGTGCGCACCGAGATGGGACCGGTACGGATCGGATCCCAGAAGCAAGGGACGGTTCGCAACCTGTCGAAGGTCGAAATCGGTGCCCTGCTGTCCTCGGTGGGTCTGTGACGATGCATCGGAATTCTGCTGCCACGGTTTCAGGGCCGGTGCTGGTCATCGGTTCCGGACTCCTGGGCGCCTCCGTGGGGCTCGGCCTGTCCGTGCAGGGTGTGGAGACGTGGGTTTCCGACATCTCTCCGACCACCGAAGCCGTCGCCGCGGACATCGGGGCCGGTCGGTCATTGGCCCGCCTGGTCGAACAGGTCGGGCCGGAGAGCGCGCGAGCCGACATCGATCCGCAATTGGTCGTCGTCGCGACCCCTCCGGATGTTGCGGCGCATACCGTGGCCCAGGCACTCGAGGACTACCCGCAGGCCGCGGTCGTGGACATCGCTTCCGTCAAGGAACCGGTCCTTCTGGCTCTGCGCGAGACCGGGGCGGATCTCAGCAGATACATCGGTACCCACCCCATGTCGGGTCGGGAGAAGTCCGGGCCGGTCGCGGCGCGCGGCGAGTTGTTCATGTCCCGCCCGTGGGTGATCTGCGAACACGACGACGTCGCCCCCGAAACGGTGCGTCTGGCCCGAGGGCTGGCCACGGACCTGGGCGCGAACGTGGCCACCATGGACGTCCAGGAGCATGACGCGACGGTCGCCCTGATCTCACACGTCCCGCAGGTCATGTCGTCGCTGTTGGCGTCCCGTCTGCGCGAAACACCGCTCGAGTCCTTGAGCCTCGCCGGCCAGGGGCTCCGGGATACCACGCGCATCGCGGCATCGGACCCGGGCCTGTGGGTCCAGATCCTGTCCGCGAATGCCCGGCCCGTGGTCGAGACCCTGTACGGGGTTCGCGAGGACCTGAACCGGCTCATCGCGACCCTCGAGCGGCCCACGGCCGACGGCGCCCGCCTGGACATCGCGGAGTTGATGACGGAAGGCAACGACGGCGTCGCGCGGATCCCCGGCAAACACGGCGGCGCGCCCAAGGCATTCTCCGCGCTCACGGTGCTCGTGGACGACACCCCGGGCCAGATCGCTCGCCTCCTCGCGGAGGTCGGAGAGATCGGCGTGAACGTCGAAGACATGCGGATGGAGCACTCCCAGGGCCAACCGGTCGGTATGGTCGAGATATCCGTGGTCCCCACGGCCCGCGACGGCCTGGTCCACGAGCTGACGGAGCGCGGTTGGAAAATCGCAGAATAGACACTGCAGCGCCCGGCCACGGGCCGGCAACGACGAGTTGGAGGACACCATGAGCCAGGACAATCAGGAGGCCCTCGAGGAAGCGGCAGTGCCCGCAGAACCGGCCGCCTCCCAGTTCAAGCACGAGGACCAGACCGAAGCATGGCGGACCGAGCTGGTCGTGGCCGTGGACGGCCCCTCCGGATCGGGCAAGTCCTCGGTTTCACGGGAGGTCGCCAACCGCCTGGGGCTCGCGTACCTGGACACGGGAGCGATGTATCGGGCCCTGACCTGGTGGTGCCTCGAGGCGAGCGTGGATCTGGACGACGAAGACGCCGTCGCCTCGGCGGCCAACGACTTCCAGCTCCAGATGGGCACCGATCCGATCGTCGAAACCATCATGGTCGGCGGCATCGACATCCGCGAAGCCATCCGGGAAGCCCGGGTCACCGAGAACGTGTCGGCGGTGGCCAAGAACCAGAAGGCGCGCGATGCCCTCATCGGTCGGCAGCGCATGGAGATCGTGTCCAACGGGCGCAGGATCGTGGCGGAGGGACGGGATATCACGACCGTCGTCGCCCCGGACGCCTCCGTGAGGATCCTGCTGACCGCCAGCGAGGAGGCGCGCATGAAGCGCCGCGGGGAGCAGATCGGAGCGACCGGGGACGAGGACCGGCTGAAGCTCGAGGTCGCCCAGCGCGACGCCGCGGATTCCAAGGTCAACAATTTCACCGAAGCAGCCGACGGGGTCACCTTGGTGGACTCGACCGAGCTGGACTTCGACCAGACGGTGCAGGCGGTCATCGACGTCATTCGGACGACGACCGCCCAGCACCATGGAGAGAGCGACAAGAGCAACGACAATGACTGAGAATTTCGACGAGTACCAGGAAAAGTACTTGGGCGGCGCCGACGCCGACGACCAGGTCGAGGAGCACCTGGCGAATCTCGACGACGAAGAGGCCGAGAAACGTGCGGAGGCGCTTCGCGCGGGGCTCGACGAGTACGAACTCGAGGACGAAGACCGGGAACTGCTGGTCGACTGGGGATTCGATATCGGCTCCGAGCCCACCGACGAGCCCGATCCCGTCGTGGCCGTCGTCGGCCGGCCGAACGTGGGCAAATCCACGGTGATCAACAGAATCCTCGGTCGGCGCGAAGCCGTGGTCGAGGACAAGCCCGGCGTCACCCGCGACCGCGTGTCCTACAAGGCCGAATGGAACGGCAAGCACTTCACGCTGGTGGACACCGGCGGGTGGGAGTCCGATGCGAAGGGCATCGACGCCCAGGTCGCGGCGCAGGCGGAAATTGCGGTCGCGCACGCGGACGTCGTCGTGCTGGTGGTCGACGCCCTCGTGGGCATCACGACGATGGACGAAGCGATCGTCCAGATGCTCCGTCGCGTCAAGAAGCCCCTGCTCCTGGCAGCCAACAAGATCGACGATTCGTACCAAGAGCCCGAAGCCGCCGCCCTGTGGAGCCTCGGGTTGGGCGAACCCCACCCGGTTTCCGGTGTTCACGGTCGCGGCATCGCCGACCTTCTCGACGAGTTGCTCAAGGTCATGCCGGAGCACTCGCAGTACGCCGAGCCCGAGCTGTTCGAAGGGCCCCGACGCGTCGCGATCATCGGCCGACCGAACGTGGGCAAGTCGTCGTTGCTCAACAAGCTGGCGGGGGAGGACCGAGCCGTCGTCAACGACATCGCGGGCACGACCCGTGACCCGGTGGACGAACTGATCGAATTGGGCGGGCAGCCCTTCCGGTTCGTGGACACGGCGGGGATCCGACGTCGTCAGCACATGGCCAAGGGCGCGGAGTTCTATGCATCCCTGCGGACGCAGACCGCGTTGGAGCGTTCGGAGGTTGCGCTGGTGCTCTTGGACGTCTCCGAGCCGCTCTCGGAGCAGGACGTCCGTATCCTCCAGCTCGCGATCGACTCCGGTCGGGCCATGGTCCTGGTCTTCAACAAGTGGGACACCCTGGACGAGGACCGTCGTGATGAGCTCGAGCGCGAGATCGACCGGGACCTGTCCCATGTCTCGTGGGCACCCAGGGTCAATATTTCGGCAAAGACCGGATGGCACAAGGACAAGATGGTCCCGGCCCTGTTGAGGTCTCTCGATGCGTGGGATTCGCGTATTCCGACGGGCCGCCTGAACGCGTTCCTGGGGGAGATCGTGGCCGCGCACCCGCACCCGCTGCGAGGAGGCAAGCAGCCGCGGATTCTCTTCGGTACACAGGTTTCTTCCCGCCCGCCGAAGTTCGTGCTGTTCACGACCGGATTCCTGGACCCCGGGTACCGGAGGTTCATCATCCGGCGACTGCGTGAGACCTTCGATTTCGAGGGGACCCCGCTCGAAATATCGATGCGTGTGCGCGAGCGTCGATCGGCCTCCCGCGACGGCAAGGGCGGTCGACGCCGCTAGTCTCTCGGATGTGCGTTCGGGCGCCGGATCCTGTACTATTGATCGAGTGCTCGGGCGTTGTCCGAGCAAGGTTTCGGGTTGTGGCGCAGCTTGGTAGCGCACATCACTGGGGGTGATGGGGTCGCAGGTTCAAATCCTGTCAACCCGACGGAACTGCCCCGGATTGCCAACCGTGTGTTGGTGATCCGGGGCTTTTTTGTGTCCGGGGTGACCCGCGAGGTGTCTCTGGGGTGACCCGCGAGGTGGCAATTTTGGGACAAAAAACCCGGATTTTCGTCCCAAAACTGCCACCTCGCGGGCTCAGGCGCCCGAAAATGCCACCTCACTGCCGCCTCGGCTCGACGAGTCGGCGAACGAGCGAATCCGCCGGCGTCGTTGTTCACGTCATCGTGTCCTGTGCCCAAGGACATGGCGCAAAAGCATCCGAGGCATCGAGAAGTACCGGCAAGAGACGTATCGTGGAAGGTTATGTTTCCACACAGGCGAGACGGCATCGCCGACAACGCGGGGAAATCCCGCGGCGAGCAGCGCGAGGCGGACAACGCCTCTCCGATGCACGGGCACCGTGGCATCGGAATGACCCCTGCCGGGGAACTGTCCCGCAGATCGTTCCTGGGGCTGGCCGGGGGAGCGGCCGCGACTGGGCTGCTCGCGGCATGTTCGGGCGATATTTCCGGCACCAACGGTGACAGACGTGACCCCAAGATCACCCTGGATGCCCTCCGCACGGAGTACTCGGCCAAAATCGGCCTGTCCGTGTTCGATCACTCGCGACAGAAGGAATTCGACGACCACGGCGACACGGAGAGCTACGAGGCCAGCGTGGTCAAGGTGCCGATCGCGCTGTCCGTGATGAGGCAGGCGGCGGAGCACGGCGGCAAGATCGACGACGACCAGCGAGAACTGATCCGCCGCTCGGTGGAACAATCCGACAATGAAGCCACCGCCGAGCTGTTCAGTTCGTTGGCGGACAACCCGTCGGACACCATTTCGTCCAGCCAAAACGACCGCGAAGCACTCTCTGCCAACGCCATCAATCTGACCTACACCAGATTGGGCGTCCAGTACACGCGTTCCGCCAAGACATGGGGTGACAACACCACCTGTTCGGCAGACCAGGTGCAGGTGGCCCGCGGGCTGGTTGACGGCGTCGACTGGGTTCACCCGGACGACATGGCGTACCTGAGATCCCTCATGTCGCCTGAGGACGAATCCCAGGGCTGGGGCGTCGGGTCCATGAAGAACGGGCGTGCCGGCAACAAACAGGTGCGTACCGTCGAGGTCAAGAATGGCTGGCTTCCCAACGACGACGGAACCTGGAACATCACGTCCATGGGAGCGGTCTTCACGGACGACGCCGCCTACTCCGTCGCCGTGGTCTCGGTAGGATTCGAATCCTTCGAAGAGGGCCAGAAAATCGCCAACCAGGCGGTCAAAACCTACTTCGACGCGCTGTGACGGGCTCGGAAGGGCATATATCCACAGGCCCGCGCCCGGTCGCGTGCCAGAACCGATACCGTGGACGGGTGAACCCCGGACCAGAAACGCCCACCACGCCCCAGGATGTCCTTCGTACTACCTTCGGGTACGAGCACTTTCGCGGAGACCAGGCCGAGATCATCGACCATGTGACCCGAGGTGGCGACGCCGTCGTGCTCATGCCTACAGGCGGTGGCAAGTCGCTGTGCTATCAGATCCCCGCGATCGTCCGGGAAGGCGTCGGAATCGTCATCTCGCCTCTGATCGCGCTCATGCAGGACCAAGTCGATGCCTTGGAAGCGGTCGGTGTCAGGGCCGCCTGCCTCAACTCGACCTTGGGGCCGGAAGAGGTTCGGGCAGTAGAACAGGGGCTGGTCAACAACGAATACGACCTCGTGTACCTGGCCCCCGAACGTCTGGTGCAGGCCCGAACGCTGGACCTCCTGGACAGGGTGCGTATCGGGCTCTTCGCCATCGACGAAGCGCACTGCGTGGCCCAGTGGGGCCACGACTTCCGCAAGGACTACCTCGGCCTCAGCGTGCTGGCCGGTCGTTTTCCCCGGGTCCCGCGTATAGCCCTGACCGCGACGGCGACCGAGGCAACCCACCGCGAGCTGACCCAGAACCTGGAGCTCGACGGTGCGCGACACTTCGTCTCGAGCTTCGACCGCCCCAATATCCAATACCGCATCACCGAGAAGAACAACGCCCGCCAACAATTGTTCGACCTGATCCGCACCGAGCACGACGGCGACGCCGGGATCGTCTACTGCCTCTCCAGGAAACGCGTCGAGCAGACCGCCACCTGGTTGCGGAAACAGGGGGTCGACGCCGTCGCGTACCACGCCGGGCTGAGCGAATCGGAGCGTGCCGAAGGGCAGCGCCGGTTTCTGCGGGAGGACGGGGTTGTGGTGGTCGCGACCATCGCCTTCGGCATGGGCATCGACAAGCCTGACGTCAGATTCGTGGCCCACCTGGACCTCCCCAAGTCGATCGAGGGTTACTACCAGGAGACGGGCCGCGCCGGACGCGACGGCCTCCCGGCGACCGCCTGGTTGGCGTACGGGCTCCAGGATGTCGTCCAGTTGCGTCGCATGATCGACGACTCCGAGGGCAGTGAAGACTTCCGGTGGATACAGCGACGCCACCTCGACGCGATGCTGGCCCTGTGCGAGACCACCGACTGTCGCCGCGTGCAGATCCTTCGCTATTTCGGCCAGGAGATCGAACCCTGCGGGAATTGCGACACCTGCCTGAACCCGCCCGCCTCGTGGGACGCGACCGTCCCTGTCCAGAAGCTGCTCTCCGCCATCGTGAGGCTGGACCGCGAACGCGGACAACGGTTCGGGGCCGGACAGATCATCGACATACTCCGTGGCAAGGAGAACGATCGGTCCACGCAGTACCGGCACGATGAACTGACCGTGTGGGGGATCGGCGCCGACATGAGCGAGGTTTCCTGGCGCGCCGTCGTCCGGCAAATTCTGGCCAGGGGCATCATCTCGACGACGGGGGAGTTCGGCGCCCTGGTCCTGACGCCCGCGGCCGGGCCGATTCTCCGCGGCGAAGAAACCTTGATGCTGCGGTCTGCCCCGGATCGCCCGGTGACCAAGAAGAGTCGGGGCAGGAAAGCGAGCGGTGCGTCGCTGGCTTCGGCGGAGCTGGACGACGCGCACAAGGCCGTCTTCGACAGCCTGCGGACGTGGCGGACCGGCCAGGCCAAGGCGCAGCAAGTGCCGGCCTACGTGGTCTTCCCGGACGCGACGCTGATCGAGATCGCCCGTTTGGCACCGTCCAGCCTCGCCGAATTGGGCGCGGTGAGCGGGATCGGCGAGAAAAAGCTCGAACACTACGGAGAAGCCGTGCTGTCCGTGGTCCGGGAGGCCTGACCGCACCCACGCGCATTCCCGCGATCGCTCTGGACGCCCCATGGACTGACTGCAACGATGGGGGAATGAACGAACCACAGGCACAGACTCACACCGCAGAAAAATCCGTGTCGGCGTCCGGATTCGTGGCGGCGTCGCCCCACGCCCTGTACGAATACTTGCGGGACCCGCGCAACCAGGCCGCTGTGGACGGATCCGGAATGATTCGGGCGGCCAGCGCGGACCCCGGGTCCGAGGGCGAGGCCGTGCAGGGAGCCCTGGACAGCGAGGGCCAAGTCTTCGTCATGGACATGCTCTGGACCGACGGCACCACGAAGTACCAGGTCGAGAACACCGTGACGCGGATCGGTGACGACGGCATCGAATGGTTGGTCGCGGATTACGGCAACGACCCGCAGGGATGGCGATGGGGGTGGCTCTTCGAGACGGCCGAGGGCGGCACGTCAGTGACCAACTACTGCGACTGGTCGGACATCACGGATCCCAAGGTCCTCGAGGCCAAAGGATTCCCGGTGGTCGATCCTGAGAAGATTGCAGTAACGGTTCGGAATCTCCAGGAGCGGTTCTCCTAGGCCGAGGCTTCCAGCTCCAGAAGTGTCGACTTGGCCTCGAGCCCGCCCACATATCCTCCCAAGGCTCCGTCGGTTCGCAGGACCCTGTGGCAGGGGACGACGACCGGCAGCGGGTTGGTCGCGCAGGCCGAACCGACGGCCCGGACCGCGCGAGGATTCCCGACCCTTTCGGCGAGATCCTTGTAACTGAGGGTCTCTCCGTACCCAATCCGGGGGAGGAATTCGTGCACCTCACCCCGGAACCCGTGGGACAGCGTCCGGTCCAGGCGCAGGTCGAAGCTCCGACGTCGGCCCCCGAAGTACTCGTCGATCTCCCGTGCCGGGGCATCCAACGCCGCAGGCGCCTCCAGGATGCGTGGGCTCACGCTGTCGGCAAGGGTATTCAGGACGGCGTCGAACCCTTCGTTCTCGAATGCCACGCGGAGCAGCCCGTTGTTCGTGGCGGCGAGCATCAACCGACCGAGAGGGGTCTCAAGAGTCCTGTAGGAAATGTCGACGACGCCGTCTTCCGGGGCTCGTCGCTCCAGACGCCGATGCAGTGCCTTCATGGTCTGATCATTCACCGGGAACGTGTCCGGGGTGAGTTCCTCTGGGGATGTCATGATGTGCCTCCCGTGTTCGCGTCGAGATCCAGGGGATCGTCTGCCTTGCCCGATGCGCCGAGTCGGTGGCGCAGGGCCCGCATTCCGTCCGACGACGCTCTCCTCACCGCCGCCGGTGTGCCTCCGATGATGCCGGCGACCTCTTCGTGGGGCAGCCCGCCGAGGTGGTGATAGGCCACCGCAAGTCGTTGCCGCTCGGGCAACGCATCGACGGCGACCCACAGCATGTCCTCGCGCTCCCGCGTCACGGCGGCGTCCGCGGGATCGATTCCGGTCCGTGGTCCCGCGTCGTCGTGCGTGGTGGATTCGGGCGGGGAAGCGGTCGGCGCCGCGCGCCGCGCCGAGGAGCGGACGACGTCGACGGCCTTGTTCCGTGCGACACGGACGAGCCACGCCTCGACGTTGGTCTCGGGCGGAAGCCCCTCCCAGACGGTCAGGGCCGCCATAAACGTCTCGGCCCAGGCGTCCTCCGCGTCCTGGCCGGGGCCCAGGACGGCGCGGCACACCCGCCACACCGTGGGGCCGTGGCGCCGAACAATCGTCTCGAACGGAATTTTCTGATCCATCATGAGGCAGTCGCGTCTCACCGCGCGGAAGTGAGGTGTCGTCCCAAAATTAATTTCATCAGCCTACTTCCCATCTATACCGCGGAATACCGGTTCCGAGGGCCCGTATTCGTGTTGACTGTCACAGACCCTCCCTCTAGCGTCAGTCGGGACAAAGTACGCCGCATGAGTGCGGTTGGGTCTACAGCGAGGCATTGGCCAACTATGGCACAGGAATCGAAGAACCATATTCACGCGAGTCGTACCAGCGTCAGCGACCCCTCGACCGCGCCCGCCCCGGTGGAACCGGACCTGAAGACGGTTCGGAAGGCCGTGGGAGCATCGGCGATCGGCAACGCCACGGAGTGGTTCGATTACGGTCTCTACGCGGTGTCCACCGCCTACCTGACGCATCACTTCTTCCCTGGGGGAAACGGGCAGCTCTGGACGCTGTCCCTGCTCGCCCTCTCGTTCATCATGCGACCCATTGGTGGCATAATCTGGGGGCCGATCGGCGACAAGCTCGGGCGCAAGGGCGTGCTGGCCATGACGATCGTGCTCATGGCGGGGGCGACCTTCTGCATCGGCCTGATCCCCGATGTGAATACCATCGGAGTCTTCGCACCGATCACGCTGGCCGTCCTGCGTGTCATCCAGGGCTTCTCCTCCGGCGGCGAATACGGGGGTGCTGCGACCTTCATGGCCGAGTACGCCCCGGACAAGCGTCGCGGATTCTACGGAAGCTTCCTCGAATTCGGGACTCTCGGAGGTTTCGCCTTCGGCTCGCTGATCGTGCTGATCGGTGAGCTCACGCTCGGCAACGACACGATGATGGAATGGGGATGGCGCGTTCCGTTCCTCGTCGCGGGTCCCCTCGGCCTGATCGGTTGGTACCTGAGGTCCAAACTCTCCGAATCGCCGATCTTCGAGGAGCTCGAGGACACGCAGAGGGAAAGCTCCATGGGCGGCGGACTCAGGGACCTGTTCACCGGCCACTTCCGTCAGATGTCGATCGTGTTCGGTCTCGTCGTGGCAGTCAACGTCGTCAACTACACGTTGTTGACCTACATGCCCACCTATTTGGAGAGCTCGGTCGGCATGGAGAGCTCCACGACCCTGACGGTCATGTTCATCGCCCAGTTCGCCATGATGCTCGTGATGCCCCTCGGCGGAGCGCTCTCGGACAAGATCGGCCGCAAACCGATGTGGTTCACCTCGATGATCGCCTTGTTCGTGCTGGCCGTGCCGATGTACATGCTCATGGCCCAGGGGTTCTGGTTCGCGCTGATCGGCTTCGCGGTGCTGGGCCTGCTCTACATTCCTCAGCTCAGCACCATTTCGGCGACGTTCCCGGCCATGTTCCCCGCCCCGGTGCGCTACGCCGGCTTTGCCATCTCCTACAACGTCTCGACGATGATCTTCGGCGGTACCTCGCCCATGGTCAACGAGGCCCTGATCGGTGCGACGGGCAACGACCTGGTCCCGGCCTATTACATGATGGGTGCCTGCCTGATTGGCTTCGTCGCGTCCCTGTTCATGAAGGAGACCAAGGGCGCGTCCCTGCGCGGAACCGATGTCCCGGAGACGGGCAAGGTTCCGGTCTTCGAGCCCGTGGCCGGGGCGGCGCGCTAACCGGCCGCGACGTCGTCGCCCGGAAAGAGGATCCGGGGAACGAACCACAGGAAAACGATCATCCCGAGCAACTCGATGATCGACTGCAAGATCACGACGACGGCCGCCAGGCCCCACCCGGCGGGAAGAGCGAGCGCGAGGGGCAGAACGACGAAGGAGTTCCGCGTACCGAAGGTGAAAGCCAGGGTGCGTGAGGGCTCCTTCGTCATGTGCAGGGCGCTGGCCATGGCCTTGGCCAGGACCAGGGCAACCACCAGGTAGGCCACGCACACGCGTCCGACCTGCGGCAACAGCTCCAGCGACGCCACGACCTCGCCCGCGTGCGATGTCATCACGCACAGGATGACCGCGGCGAGGAGCGGTACGGGCAGGACGCCGAGCTTCTCATGCCACAGAGCGGCACGCCGGCCGAGGGCCACGGAGCGTCGCCCTCGGTGCCCGTGCGAACGTTCGGGGCCCTCCGCGCGGGAGACCCGCGACATCAGAACCTCAGTGCCCGCGACCGTCGCCAACGGAACCAGGATGACGGCGGCGGCCGGGATCACGGCGCCGGCAGTCAGGATCGGTCCGGCGGAATCGCGGCCGAACAGGCTGATGTACAAGGGTACGAGCGGCAGCTGAATGAGCATGTTCAGGGGCGCCAGAGCCGTGGCACGGACGGAATCCCCGCGACCCAGGTGGGTGAAAGTGATGAACCAATCCGTGCAGGGCGCCACCAATGTCAGGAGAAGGCCCAGACGGGCGGCGGGAGAGTCCGGCGCCCAGTGGAGCAGTCCCCACGCCGCCAACGGGATCAGAAGAAAGTTGCCGACCAGCGCCGCCGCCAGGAACCGACCGTCCCGGACCGCGTGCGGAATCTCGGTCAGGGATACCTGAGAGAACGTCGCATACATCAGGAGGGCGAGCCCGGGCCATATCAGCGCCTCGGCGAATGGCCGGGAGCCGGGAAGACACAGGCCGAGACCGAGGCCGATCGCAATGGCGAGCAGGTATGCCCAGACCTGGTACTTTTCCATCCGGTTTCGGAACGAAGACACCCTAGTCGTCATCCGGGAACCCATCCGCCCCGTGGGTGTGAAAGCGTGCACCGTCCCGGTTGAAGATGCTGATGACCTCGGCTGCCTGGGGCCCGGCAGCGCACATGCTGTGCGGGGTGGTGGTGTCGAATTCGGCCGCTTCGCCGGGGTGGAGCGTGAGCTCGTCGTCCCCGAGTCGCAGCCGCAGGGTTCCCGACAGCACATACACCCAGTCGAACCCAGGGTGCACTCCCGGTTCGGACAACGTGCTCTGCGGTGGGTAGGTCATCTTGAATGCGTTGACGGGCGAAGCCTCCGGGCTCAGGGGCGCGATGAGCGTCCCGTTACGACGGTATGCGCGACGACGAACCCGCGGGTCCGGGGTGTCCGCGCGGACGAGCTCGTCGATCCCGATGCCGAGCTGCCGGGTCAGGGGCAGCAACAATTCGAGGCTCGATTGTCGCTTGCCGGACTCGAGCCTGGACAGCGTGCTCACGGACAAGCCTGCGCGATCCGCCAGCTCATCCAGGGTCCATCCCAGCCGTTGCCGTGCCGCCCGCAGTCGTGGGCCCACCTTGGACAACTGTTCGTCCACAGAAATCACTCCTTGCCATTTCAGCAAAACAGTTTGCCATATCTGAGTTCTCAGGTCTAGCGTCGAGATCATGGAAAACACATGGGATGTCATTGTTGTTGGCGGCGGGTCCGCAGGGCTCAGCACCGCGCTGATGCTGGGGCGCTCGCGGCGTCGGGCTCTCGTCCTGGACGAAGGGATGCCGCGGAACCGGTTCGCGGACCACATGCACGGAGTGCTCGGGCACGAAGGAAAGGACCCGGCACAGCTGTTGCGCGAGGGACGAGAGGAGGTCGCAGCCTACGGCGTCGAATTCGCCGAGGCCAGGGTCGAGCGGGTCGACCGGGACGGGCGCGACTTCGTACTCACGGACACCGAGGGGAAACGACGGGGCGCTCGCGCCGTCGTCGTGGCGACGGGCCTGACCGACGTTCTGCCCGAGATCCCGGGGCTGGCCGAACGGTGGGGAACCAGCGTACTGCACTGCCCCTACTGCCACGGCTGGGAATTCGGCGACCGGCGCCTCGGCCTGCTGGCCACGGCCCCGCACGACATCATGCGGGCCGAGTTGCTGCGGCAGTGGTCCGAGGACCTGACCGTCTTCACCTCCGGAATCGGCGGGGTCGACCCGGTCACCCAGGCGCGCCTCGAATCGCGGGGAGTCCGCCTGGTGCCTGAGCCGGTGGTCGGCGTGGACGGTCCCGGGCAGGACCTGACGGAGGTTCGCACCGAGAAGGGCGTGTATCCCATCGACGCCCTGTTCGCCGGCGGAGCCTTCCGCCCGCACGACGATTTCCTCGAATCCCTGGGGCCGGAGCGAGCGGACGGACCCATGGGCAACTTTCTGTCCGTGGACGAGTTCGGGGCCACCTCGGTCCCAGGGCTCTGGGCGATCGGCAATGTCGTCAATCCGGCGCTGACGGTTCCGGGAACGATGGGCGCGGGATCGACGACCGGAGGCATGGTGAACATGTACCTGGTCGGGCAGGACTTCGACGACGCCGCTCCCGAGCCCGCGAAGGACTTCTGGGAGAGCAGGTACCGGTCCCAGGACAGGATCTGGTCGGGGAACGCGAATGCGACCCTCGTCGACCTGCTCGATGGGATCGAGCCCGGGCGCGCGGTGGATCTCGGGTGCGGCGAAGGTGGCGACGTGCTGTGGCTCGCCGCCCGCGGGTGGAAGGCCACGGGGATCGATATCTCCGAGACGGCCGTCGACCGGGCACGTGGGGCGGCCCGGGACGCGCAGCTCGAGGATCGCGCCGCGTTTGTGGCCGAGGACCTCGAGCAGTGGACGCCATCGGAGGACCTCGACCTGGTCACGGGCAGTTTCTTCCAATCACCCGTGGCATTGGACCGCGTGGCCGTCCTTCGGCGGGCAAGCCGTGCCGTGGTCCGTGGCGGCCGGATATGCCTCCTGTCCCACGCGGCGCCTCCGCCGTGGGCAGAACATCATCACGACGCGGACTTCCCCGATCTGGGTGAGGAAGTGCGGGCCCTGGACCTCGGACCCGAATGGGAGACCGAGGTCCAGGAGGTCCGGAAGCGCGAGGCCGCCGACCCCGAGGGGAATCCGGCGGTTCTCGAGGACGCCGTGGTCGTGCTGCGGAAGAAGGCCTAGATTCTGTTCTCCTTCGGGATGATGATCCAGGCCACCACGTAGAAGATCGCCTGTGGGCCGGGGATCAGGAAGGACAGGAGGAACAGGAACCGGACCCAGTTCGGGCTCCAGTCGAGTGCCTCTGCGATGCCTCCGCAGACGCCGGCGATGACTTTGTGATTGCGTGATCTCTTGAGTGCCATGGTTCCCACGCTAGGGGCTCACGGGGACGGACGCAGTGGAGCGGGCACTACCTTTGTGGGTAGTGCCCGCTCCACGCGCATGATCTCAACGCAGCTTCAGTTTCCTGTACCTGCTGATGGCCCCATGGATTTCCTGCGGACGGGGCATTGCCAGGTCACCGCGGGGCCGGCCACCGCCGGTCAGATCGTCCAGGCCGTTCTTCCGAATTCGACGCCAGACACGCTCCACGGCGTCCACGAAGCCCAGCTGTCCGTCCAGTTCCCGCGAAACCGCCTCGATGCACTGGGCGATCGCGCTGGTCTGTGAAGGATCGACCAGCTGGGCAAGGTAGGCGACGTCGATATCCTCCCGGCCTACCTGAATCGTCCCGAGCCCCCGGGCGCGGGTGCTCTTTTTCTTGTCCGATGGGTCCAAGGCGCCGGCCGTGGGGATTCTCTCGTCGGACCCGACGAAGACACTGTCGGCCGATTCCGTGGTGCCCGCGTTCTCGGAGGCGTCGTCGGCTGCAATGCGATGGGCCCGGTCGGTGACCTCCGAGGGCGTGTATGCGTCCATGGCGATGACGTGGTCTGCCATGCCGAAGAAGGCCCCCGTGCCTCCGGCCACCAGGATCGTCGAAATATCCCGTTCATCCAGCAGGGGGCGGATGCGTTCGACAAAGGGGGTGATCGGTTCGGAGCCCGAGGGGATGAGCTGTCGCATCGCCGGGTCGCGAATCATGAAGTTGGTGGCCGAGGTGTCTTCGTCGATGAGGAGCAGCGACGTCCCGATTTCCAAGGATTCCGCCAGATTGGCGGCCTGCGACGTCGAGCCGGAGGCATTCGTGGTCGTGAAATGAGAGGTGTCGGCGCCGGACGGCAGGTTCGAGATGAAAGGCGAGATGTCCGTGCCGGTGACGGCCCGTCCGTCTTCGGCACGGATGCTCATCGCATCGGGCACAGTCAGGACCCACTCGCGGCCGTCGCCACCGATATGCGGGTACACCCCGCGTTCCATGGCCCTGAGCAGGGTGGATTTTCCGTGGTAGCCGCCGCCCACGATCACCGTGATCCCGCGGGGGACGCCCATGCCGGACACCGTCCGCCCGCTGGGCAGCGAGAAGTCGACTCGCATGCTGTCGGGGGAGCGGAAGGCCACGGCGTCACGAAGGGGCACGTCGGAGTTGCCCGATGCGCGGGGAAGAACGGCGTCGTCGCCCACGAAGGATATGAGACCGCGCTCCTTCAGCTCGGCCTGGAGCGCGAGCTGGTCCGTGTACAGCTCCATGTGGCGCTCGAGGGCCTCGGGATCCAAACCGTCCAACAGTGCGGATCCCTGAACGAGTTCGGGCAGGTCGTCCGTCAAAAGGTGCGCCGCGGCCCGCCCTTTGATGCGGCGCCCCGCCGCCGGCAGAGAAACCGAGAGGCGAACCTCGACCGAATCAGGCCGGACCACCACGCTGGACCGCTCGAGAACCTCTTGGCCCGGTTTGGTGATATTGATGCCGCGGTAGGAGCATCCGCACAGAGTCTTGGTGAGATGACGTGCGATGAAGTCCGCGGCGGCGACGCGCTCCTCGGGCTCGTTCTCCAGATGTTCGGGCAACGACGTCCCGTTCAGCGGAAGAATCACACGGGCCGAGGACGGCGGGGCGTACGGGTCGGACTGCACATGGTCGATCGCGAGGTCGAAGGTCCCGAAGTCGTAGGTGCCTCTGATGCGTTTGTAGGCGCCGTACCCATTGCCGTCGAGACGCTGGAGAGACGACCTGAGATCCTGCGAGGTTTGGTTCATTGATAGCTAATTCGGATCGGGGACATCGGTGCTTGGAAGTATAGTCGGTCACGAAATCACTGGAGAGGAATTGATTTATGACTACCCAAGTCAGCAAGCAGATCCAACTCGCGTCCCGGCCCAAGGGCTGGCCCTCCGAAGAAAATTTCGAGACCGTGTCGGTCGACCTTCCTGACCTGTCCGAGGGAGAGGTTCGCGTCCAGAACCTGTACATCTCCGTCGACCCGTACATGCGCGGTCGGATGTCCGCGGCCAAGAGCTACGTCGCACCGTTCGAGGTCGGCGAGACCATGACCGGCGGAGCGGTCGGCAAGGTCGTGGAATCCCGCAGCGACGACCTGTCCGAGGGCGCCCTCGTGCTGCACCAGTTCGGTTGGCGCGACGTCGCTCAGGCTCCGGCAGGACAGTTCAACGAGGTCCCGGAGATCCCCGGGGTTGCACCGTCCTTGTACCTCGGCATGCTGGGGCTCACGGGTCTGACGGCGTACGTCGGGCTCACCCGGGTCGCGAAGATGCAGGAGGACGACGTCGTGTTCGTGTCGGGCGCGGCCGGCGCCGTGGGCTCGGCCGTCGGCCAGATCGCCCAATTGCTCGGCGCGTCGAAGGTCATCGGTTCGGCAGGGAGCAAGGAGAAGACGGACGTGCTCGTGCAGAAGTACGGGTACGACGTCGCGCTGAACTACAAGGACGCACCGATCCGGGAACAGCTGCCCAAGGCAGCTCCGAACGGCATCGACGTCTACTTCGACAATGTCGGCGGCGACCACCTCGAGGCCGCCCTGGATGTTCTGAACCGTTACGGCCGGGCGGCGCTGTGCGGTGCGATCAGCCAGTACAACAACACGGAACCGGACCCGGGCCCGGACAACATGGCGAATTTCGTCAAGCAGTCGCTGGGCTTCAAGGGGTTCATCGTCAGCGACTACATGGAGTACGCCGGCGAATTCCAGGAGCGGATGAGCGCCTGGATCCGTGAGGGCAAGATCCGGTACGACGAGACCGTCGTCGACGGCCTCGACAACGCGACCGACGCCTTCATCTCGATGATGCAGGGAGCCAATACCGGCAAGATGGTGGTCCGTATCCAGGACTGAAGCCGGTGGGGCTACCCGAACGCATCGACCGAGCCTCGGATGATCGTTCGGGTGGCCCCTCCCACCCACACGTTCTCGTGATCGGCCTCGACGCGAACCATGCCGCGTCGACCCAGGGCCGTGCCCTGGCGTGCCACGTAGGTGGCGGGGGCTCGTCCCTCACGAATCAGCCACTGCGCCAATCCCGCGTTGAGGCTTCCCGTGACCGGATCTTCCTGACTGCCGTCACCCGCGCCGAAGGCGCGCACCTCCACGTCCGCGGGGGAATCGGGAGAGTCGAAGAATCCCACGACGCCGATCTTGAACTGGCTCTCTCCGATCTCGCTCATGCGCGGTCGGAGGCCGAGCACGTCATCGGCCGAGGGAAGGACGACGCCGACCCACCCGGGGCCGTTGTCGATCCAGCGCATGGCTTCGATGCGGGCGACGTCGATATCGAGGAGCCGAGCAACCGTGCTTCGCGTGCTCTCGTCGGCGGGCTCGTCCCGCACCAGAGGCGGCGCCGCGAAGAAGAGCGCGTCGTCGGATCGGCGCACCGTGATCAGTCCGGCGGCGGTCTCCTGGACGAGCTCGGTCTCGGAGCCGGGCCGGCCGCCGGCTTCGAGCCACGCGTGGGCCGTGCCGAGCGTGGGATGGCCCGCGAAGGGCAGTTCCCTCTGGGGAGTGAAGATGCGAACTCTGTAGTCGGCACCGGGCTGCGTCGGCCTCAAGAGAAACGTGGTCTCCGAGAGATTGGTCCAGTGGGCGAAGGTCTGCATCTGCTGGTCCGTGAGCCGGTCGGCATCGTGAACCACGGCAACGGGGTTTCCGGGTTGCGGTCCCGGTGCGAAGACGTCGACCTGTCGGAATGCTCGTGACATAGTTTTCCTCTCTTCTCGCCCGAAGCCGTTGCCCAGGCACCCCGGTGCTTGTGGTGAGGTGGCTCATATCCGATACGCTCGGTATCGTGAAGTGATCGGTGGGTTCACCCCTCCGGATCCAGAGTACGCGGCGCCGGAAGGTGCCGTGGGGAGGAGTCTCGAGTGACAGCCGAATCGTCCACGACCGCGGAGACGGTTGCCGAACCCGAGCGCTTCGAACTGACCAGTGAGCGGGGTCTGCCGATTTCGGTGTCGAGCTGGGGCGACTGGGCTTCGGCCGAAGGTGTGGTCCTGGTGGTTCCGGCCATAGCCACTCGCGCTCGGCATTACAACGCGTTTGCTCGCTGGCTCGTGGGCCAAGGGTTTGTGGCCGTGACCTTCGACTTTTCCGGCTACGGGGATTCCCTCCGGGGACCGCTCAAGGACTCGCCGGTGGACATCCTGGATTGGGCGCGGGACGCGCGCACCGTTCTCGACTGGGTCGCTGAGAAAGATGCGACGCTGCCCGTGACCTGGGTCGGTCACAGCCTGGGCGGCCAACTTCTGGGCCTTGCCGGTGACCGCGGCGTAACACAGAGCATTTTTGTCGCGACCGGTGTCGGATCCGGCTGGAAGTCCCCCTGGCAGACCGCCGTGCCGGGAATGGTGATGTTTTTCCTCGTCGGGCCGATCGCTCAGAAGCTCTGCGGCTACTATCCGGGGCGCCGGCTCAGGTTCTTCGGGAACCTTCCCTCCGGTGTGATGAGTCAGTGGAGAACATGGGTCGCCTACCCTCGGTATATCCTGGGGGAGCGGCCGTGGCTGGCTCCGCGGTACGCGAGCATCACGTCGCCGATCACCGCGGTGTCCTTCACCGACGACGTCGTCATGTCCAAGGCGGCGCTGCGGATGTTGCTGTCCTTCTATTCGGGGGCCCGAAAGATGCATTTTCGGTTCTCGCCGAAGAGGTTGGGGGTCGGGTCAATCGGCCACATGGGGCCGTTCCGGGCCGCGAGCGCCGGCATCTGGAGTGCCGTTTTTCTTCCATTTCTCGCGAAACGCCGGGGGTCACCGGCAGATAATTAGCAAAGCTAAGTTTCTTGGGGTATAATGGGTGGCATGTCAGACTCGCACCTGAATACCAGTCCTTCGGAAGCCCACGAACTGTCCGCTTCCGACTCCGAAAAAGCTACGGAATTGATCGTGCTGGCCAGCCGATTCGTTCGCGCGGCATCCCGTCACAGCGGCCGTGAGCGCTCGACCATTGTCCTGCGCACACTCTCGAACCTGAGCCTGGCGGGACCCATGCGGATCGGCGACCTCGCCAGTGCGGAACACATCACTCAGCCGACCATGACCGGTGTGCTGAAGCGCCTGGAGGCCGAAGGCCTCGTCAAGAGGAAAGCGGATCCGTTCGACGGTCGTGCTCAGCTCATCGATATCACCCCGACGGGCAAGGAGGCTCTCGACGACTTCCGCAAGAAGGCCACGCGGCGAATTCAGCCCGCGCTGGCCCAGCTGACCCTCGAAGAGCGGCAGACCCTGTGGAGGGCCTCGGGCATCTTCGAGGCCCTGAGCAAGCAGCTCGACGTCTTGTAGCAATCACCAGAATCCGATCGGGGCCCGCGCGAACTGGCGAGGCTCCGGTCGGATCCACCGGGAAATCACTCTGGAGTTGCCAGGGTGCTTTCTTTTGCATATTTATATAGTGAGGCAATGTGTGACGGTTTCGCACCGAAGCGGTCGCACGCAGTGGAGGAAAAACCCAATGAGTACCAGTACACCTACCGGATCGCATCCCGTGGTGGAGACACGGATTCAGGAGCCCGAACCGGCCCCGGAGAAGAAGCAGTCCATCCTGCGTCAGCCCATTGCGGTATGGGCGATCGCATTCGCCTGCATGGTCTCCTTCATGGGTATCGGGTTGGTCGACCCGATCCTGCCCGCCATCAGCAAGGAGTTGGACGCGAGTGCGGGGCAGACCATGTTGCTCTTCACGAGCTATCTCTTCATCACGGGCATTGCCATGTTCTTCACCGGCTGGGTATCCAGTCGCATTGGCGTCAAGACGACCCTTCTGGTCGGTCTGATTCTGATCATCGCTTTCGCCGCGCTGGCGGGCGCATCCGGAACCGTTGGCGAGATCATCGGCTTCCGTGCAGGGTGGGGCCTGGGCAACGCGTTGTTCATTTCCACGGCGCTCTCGGCCATCGTCGGAGCCGCGGCGGGTGGAAGCAGTCAGGCCGTGATGCTGTACGAGGCCGCTCTCGGCGTCGGTATGGCCGTGGGTCCGCTCGTCGGTGGGCTGTTGGGCTCCATTTCCTGGCGTGGTCCGTTCTTCGGTACGGCGGCACTCATGGCCATCGGGTTCATCGCGATCATCAGCCTTCTGCGGGCACCCAAGAAGGACGCGTCCGCACCCGTTCAGAAGCACGCCTTCACCGCGGGTCTCAAGGCCCTCAAGGACCCTGCGCTGCGCGTTCTGGCTTTTACGGCCCTGTTCTACAACTTCGCCTTCTTCGTGCTCCTGGCCTACAGCCCTTACCCGCTCGAGGCGGCCGCGGCGAAGCACGGCACTGAATTCGGAGCCCACGAACTCGGCCTGGTCTTCTTCGGTTGGGGCGTCGCCCTGGCCATCGCTTCCGTCTTCCTTGCGCCGATCCTGACACGTCGGTTCGGGCTCCGCCCGGTACTGTTCGCGATGCTGGGGCTTCTGGCGGTCATGATGGCGTGTGCCGCGGTGTCGCACGAATCCGTGGTCGCCTTGATCGTGTTCATCGTGATCGCCGGTCTGGGGCAGGGTGTTATGAACACCGCGCTCACCGAGACGGTCATGGAAGCGACAAGCCTGCCGCGGTCGATCGCGTCGTCCACGTACTCAGGTGTGCGTTTCATCGGCGGTGCTATCGCCCCCGCGGTCGCCGGGCCCGTGTCCGACGCGGTGGGAGCCGGCGCCCCTTACTGGATGGCTGTGGCGACTCTTGCGGTGTCCATCCTGGTGCTCGTCTTCGGCGGCCATCTCCTGACCCGTGCCCAGCGTCCTCACGAGACGGCCGTTGCTGAGGCCGAAGCGATCACCCGCGGGGCCGACTGACCGCCACAGCATTGCCTGGTGACCGCGTTGCCCAGGAGCCAAGTCCAGGACCGACCGTCGGGGGTCTCTCCGGCGGTCGTTCTTTTTGAGGCCAGCCATGCCCGGTGGCCCGTGCTCACGTCTCCGAACGACCGCAGGCCATCTTGGGATTGGGTCCGGAACGCTGTCAGTCGGCCACGAACGCGTGGCGGTGACCGTCTGGCGCATAGATCTTCGACACGGCCCGCTTGTGGCTTCCCACCCAGTGTGTGTCGACGATGCCCACCGCTTCCATGAGCGCGAAGATCGTCGTGGGCCCGACGAAGCGGAATCCGTGTTTCTTCAGCGCCCGGGCGAGGGCAACGGACTCGGGGGACTGGGTGGGAACCTCGTCGGCGCGAGTCGGAGAGGGCGTGGTCTCCGGGGCATGGGACCACACGAGAGCCGGAAGTCCGGAAGCTATCTGCAAGGAGTCGCCGTCCTGCAGCGGGAGCGAGAACCCTTGGAGCATCGGATCCTGCTCCGCTGCTTCCCGAAGTTCCAGAGTTGCCCGGGCGTTGCCGATCGCGGCCATGATCTTGGGTCTGCTTCTGATGATGGAAGCGTCCTGGAGAAGTTCCTCAACGGTCTGATCGGTGTACTTTGCGACGACGTCGGGGTCGAAATCGGCGAAAGCTCGGCGGAATGCGTCCCTCCGGGCGAGGATCGTCGCCCAGGAGAGCCCGGCCTGGAAACCCTCCAGGCACACGCGTTCGTAGAGGCCCGCTTCCGAGATCACGGGCAGGCCCCACTCGTGGTCGTAGTACTCCCGCATCATTGCGCTGCCGTTGGCCCATGCGGTCCGAGGCAGATTCCGGCTGTTCGCCGTCGAATCGTCCGAGGCCGCCGTGCCTGAAGAAGGCGAAGCCGTCATTGCTTGTCCCATCCCGTCATCCGCAGGGTCATGTTGAACCGGCCGCTCCGTACAGGGCAGTCCGCAGGTGCCGTATTCGGCAGAATTCGTGGCACACCGTGGAACATGTAGCGGCTCGGTCCACCGAAAACTATCAGGTCGCCGGAGGCCAGCCGGATGTCCCGGTACGGTTTGGACTTCGTTTGTGGATTTCCGACCCTGAAAATCGCGGTATCCCCAACGCTGAAACTGACCACGGGCTCGCTGGAACGCTCGTCCTTGTCCTGGTGCATACCCATTCTGGCGGTCGGCTCGTAATAGTTGATGAGCACGACGTCGGGCGTGTAGTCGCCGGCCCACGCCGCAACCTCCTTTTCGGAGAGGGCGGGCCAACTTCCGCCGTGGCTGGGGGAGTAGGCCTCCTGGACGGCTTTCCTCCCCCAACGGACGAGCCAGTCGGGAACCGGGAGCGGTGCCGCATCATCGAAGTGCCTCGCCCTCGGGGCGAGACCGCTCGAATCCCAATGCCAGCCGAGCGTCGTCAACCGGACCGACATCGGGTGTCCATTGATGAGGGGTGAATGCGGAGGAATCGGGCCCCGACCCCAGTCGTCCCATTGCCGCGCGAGCCAGGACTGACTCCGCGGCGTCAACCATCCGGGCAGATGCATGACGCCCGGCACGACCTCCCGCGGTTCGCGGTCGAAGGCATCGTCCGAAAACAGTCCTTCGGTCTCGGTCATCGCGCGTCCTTTCCGCACCGGGGCCCGGAGCCGAACACGGACTCCGGGCCATAACGAGCGAAACCCCGGACCACGCCGGTCGGGTTGACCCGACCGAGCGCGATCCGGGGTTCGAATCAGCACCTCACAGGCTACTCGGTGGATGTATCCTCATCCACCCAGTCGAAGGTCCGCGTGACGGCCTTCTTCCAGAGCCGGTACTGGCGCTCGACTTCCTTGTTGTCCATCTCAGGCGTCCAGCGCTTGTCCTCCTGCCAGTTGGCGACGACGTCGTCCTCGCCCTTCCAGAAGCCGACGGCGATACCAGCGGCGTACGCGGCGCCGAGGGCCGTGGTCTCGACGACCTTCGGCCGGATCACCGGTACACGCAACAAGTCCGCCTGGAACTGCATCAGGAATTCGTTGGCGGTCATGCCGCCGTCGACACGCAACTCGGTCAGATCGACCCCGGAATCCGCGTTCATCGCGTCGATGACCTCGCGGGTCTGGAACGCCGTCGCCTCGAGGGCCGCCCGGACGATATGAGCCTTCTTGACGTACCGGGTCATGCCGACGAGCACCCCGCGGGCGTCCGGGCGCCAGTAGGGCGCGAACAGCCCCGAGAACGCCGGGACGAAGTAGGTCCCGCCCGAATCCTCAACCGATGTCGCGAGGGCCTCGGAGTCCGCTGCACTGTCGATCAGCTCCAGGTTGTCGCGCAACCACTGGATCAGTGACCCGGAGACCGCGATGGACCCCTCGAGCGCGTAGACCTGCTTCTGGTCCCCGATCTTGTACGCGACCGTGGTCAGCAACCCGTTCTCCGAGAACACCGGGTCGGTGCCCGTGTTCATGAGCATGAAGTTGCCGGTGCCGTAGGTGTTCTTGGACTGGCCTTCCCCGAAGCAGGCCTGGCCGAAGGTCGCTGCCTGCTGATCGCCCAGAATGCCGGCGATCGGGGTTCCCCGCAGGAAGCCACGGGCACGACCGTATCCGTACACCTCGGCGGAGGACTTGATCTCCGGCAGCATCGACATCGGAATTCCGAAGTCGTCCGCGATGTCCTTCTCCCACTCGAGGGTGCGAATGTTCATGAGCATCGTGCGCGAAGCGTTCGTCACGTCGGTCACGTGCACGCCGCCCTCGGGTCCGCCGGTCAGATTCCACAGGACCCACGAGTCCGTGGTTCCGAACAGCAGGTCGCCCTTCTCGGCGCGCTCGCGGGCACCCTCGACGTTGTCCAGGATCCACTTGACCTTGGGGCCGGCGAAGTAGGTGTTCAGGGACAGACCCACGCGATCGTGGTACTTGTCGTAGCCCTCGTCACCGGCGAGCTCGTCGCAGATCTTCTGGGTCCGGGTGTCCTGCCACACGATCGCGTTGTACACGGGTTCGCCGGTGTTCTTGTCCCAGACGACCGCGGTCTCCCTCTGGTTCGTGATACCAACCGATGCGATTTCGTGGTGGTTGATCTCGGCGTCGGAGAAGCAGTCAGCAACGGACTTGCGGACGTTGCGCCAGATCTCGAGCGGGTCGTGCTCGACCCAGCCGGCCCGCGGGAAAATCTGCTCGTGCTCGTACTGGCCGACCGTGATGATCTGGCCGTTCTTGTCGAAGACTATGGCCCGGGAGCTGGTCGTTCCCTGGTCAATGGCGAGGATGTATTTCTTGTTTGTATTCATAGTCTCGGAGAACAACGCGTTGTTCCTTGTGCCGTCTTTCTGGTTGGTCATTCGGATTGCCTTTCCTGATGGGCCGCGTCCTTGCGGCCCGGTTTTCTAGAGGGCCACCATGAGCGGAACCACCAGGGCCGCGAGGAGACCGCCGACGATCGGTCCGAAGACCGGGATCCAGGAGTAGGACCAGTCGGAGGACCCCTTGCCACGAATCGGGAGGATCGCGTGAGCGATGCGCGGCCCCAGGTCACGGGCGGGGTTGATCGCATAGCCGGTCGGTCCGCCGAGCGAGATGCCGATGGCCAGCACGACGAGAGCGACCGGAAGCGGTCCGATCTCGCTAGGAGTCTTGTCGGAAAAGAGGATGAACGCAATCAGCACGAAGGTCGCGATGACCTCCGTGAAGAAGTTCCAGCCGTAAGCCCGGATCTCCGGACCGGTCGAGAAGACGCCGAGTTTGTCGGCGGCAGGTGCCTCGAGGTCGAAGTGCTTCTTGTGCGTCAGATAGACGAGGATGGCGCCGACGATCGCGCCGACCATCTGGGCGACAATGTAGATGACCACATTGCCGAAGGTCGCGGGGATTCCGTCGCTGAGATCCTTGTGGGCGGCCCAGAAGGACAAGGTGACCACGGGGTTCAGATGGCCGCCGGTCGCGTAGGCCGCGTACGCTCCCGCATACACGCCCAGTGCCCAACCGAAAGCGACCATGAGCCAGCCACCGGCGTTGTTCTTGGTGCGAGACAGGACCTGACCGGCCACGACGCCGCAACCCAGCAGGACCAGCAAGAGGGTCCCGATGAATTCTGAGGCGAACATGCCGAGCGTTGTCGGTACCCCGTTGTCCAGCAGTTGCGGGGCGAAGCCGAGGATCCCGGTGGACCCGTCGGCGAGCAATGAACCGGTCATGACCGCTCACTTTCCGGCACGTCTTCGTGCCTTTTTCTGTGTTACTGACACCGGCTCTCGACCGGTGGGTAGATGTCGGATGGGTGGAACACGGGCCGGGCGGTTGGCGCTCTGTCCTCCCGCCCGGCCCGGCAGCATCGGATCAGTCGGAACCCAGGATCTTGCGCGGCATGATCTCCGGGTCGGAGGTGACGACGTCGGACGCGCCGGCGTCGTCCTTTTCCTCCTCCGCGCGGGCGATGTTGCGAACCCGCTGCGCATAATTGTCCAGCTCGCGCTGGCGTTCGTTCTCGCCCCACCCGAGCTCGGCCGCCAGGATGTCGACGATTTCGGGGGCCGCGGCAAGACCGCGGTCCCGCTGTTCAAGGTCCAGGCGGACCCGTCGCATCAGGACGTCCTCGAGGTGGAGC
The DNA here is from genome assembly GCF_004136575.1 of Rothia koreensis. Classification (GTDB taxonomy): domain Bacteria; phylum Actinomycetota; class Actinomycetes; order Actinomycetales; family Micrococcaceae; genus Rothia; species Rothia koreensis. The sequence continues at coordinate 63,364 of NZ_NOIQ01000006.1, read as the reverse complement.
GCACCTTCGTAGCGGACCGCAAGCAGAACCTCGGCCCGAAGGAACATGGGGGCATGGCTCAGCGGCTTGCCGAGCTCCGGGTCCTCGCGGACGAGATCGAGCACGTCGTCGATCTCGGAACCGTAACGATCCAGAAGGCTCTCGACGCGAGCGGCGGTCCAGCCGTTCTCCTCCGCGATCTCGCCGGCACGCGCCACGGCGGCCCGGTACCCCTGGGCCCCGACCAAGGGGATGTCCTCCGTGACGGAGGGCCGGGCACCGGCGACGGAGCCGAGCGCGAAGTCCACGGCGTCCTTGGCCATCACGCGGTAGGTCGTGAGCTTTCCGCCCGCGATGGCCGACATGCCCGGGACCACCTCGGCCACCGTGTGCTCACGCGAAACCTTGGTCGACTGGGTCGAATCCTGGCCCTTGACTCCCGGCTGGAGCAAGGGGCGGAGACCCGCGTAGGTCGAAATGATGTCGTCCCTCGTCAGAGGGGTATCGAGGATCGCGTTGGCGTGATCGAGGATGTAGTCGATGTCCTCCGCGGTGGCCACTGGACGGGCGACGTCCTGGTCGTACGGGGTGTCCGTGGTGCCGATGACCCAGTAGCGCTGCCACGGGATGATGAACAGCACCGACTTCTCGGTTCGCAGGAAGATCCCCGACTCCGCGTTGATGCGCTCGCGGGGTACCACGATGTGCACACCCTTGGACGCCAGGACCTGCAGGCCGCGTTCCTCGCCCGTCAGGCTTTCGGTCTCCTCGGTCCACACGCCTGTCGCGTTGATGACGTGCTTCGCCTTGACCTCGTGGACGTCCTGGGTCTCCAGGTCGGTGATTTTGGCACCGACCACGCGTCCGGTCTCGGATTTCAGGAGGCCGGTGACCTGGGTGCGGCTCGCGGCGAGGGCGCCGTAGCCGGCCGCGGTGCGGATGAGGTCGATGACCAGGCGGGCATCGTCGACACGGGCGTCGTAGAACTGGATGGCGCCGGTCAGGGCGGAGTCCTTGATGTCCGGGAAAATCTGCTTGGCACCCTTTTTGGAGTAGTGCTTCTGCGTCGGCACGGTCTTGTGTCCGCGGGCGCCGGCAATGGCCATGGCGTCGTACATTCCGATGCCGACGGCCGAGTAGCTGCGTTCGATGACCGGCATCTTCAGGGGCCACAGGAAGGGCTGGGCCTTGACGAGGTGCGGGGCCAGGCTCGTCAGGAGCAGTCCGCGCTCCTTGAGGGCCTCCGCGACGAGTTTGAAGTCCAAGTTGAGCAGGTAGCGCAGGCCACCGTGGACGAGCTTGGAGGACCAGGCCGACGTGCCGGATGCCCAGTCGCCGGCGTCGACGACGGCCGTGCGCAGGCCGCGCGTCGCCGCGTCGAGAGCGATGCCTGCCCCCGTGACTCCACCGCCGATGATGAGGACGTCCACACCTTCGGCATCCGACATTTCCTGGAGAGCCTTGTGGCGGGAAGCCGCGGTGAGGTGGGTTGCGGCGGTTTTCATGGAGCCTCCTTGATCGTGGTGGTTCATTCCGATCGCGTCCGCGCGGCGCGGTGACGCCGAGGACCCGATTCCTCCATTCTTACTCAAACGTGAAAGAATGATCATCACTTCTGCACAAACGTTCACCTCAAGGGTTCCGACATGAACAAACGTGATGACCTGGCTCACAAAGCGGCGACGATGTACTACGTCCAGGAGCAGACGATGGACGCGGTCGCCAAGGAGTTCGACGTGTCCCGGGCAACCGTGTCCCGGTTGCTCAAGTACGCCCGCGATACTGGGCTGGTCCGAATCACGGTCGCCGACGCACCCAGCGAACGCAATGAGCTGGGTGGGCGTCTGGAAAAGAACTTCGGGATCCACGCGCAAGTCGTTCCGGTCCGGGGGAGTTCCTCGCCGATCGGGCAGATGGAGCAGGTCTCACGGGTTGCGGCGTCGGCTCTCGACGGGATGATGGAGCCGGGCACGGTTCTCGGTATGGCCTGGGGGTCGACCGTGACCGAGATGTCCCGTCACCTCGTGCCCCGCAAGGTCCCGGATTCGGTTGTCGTGCAGCTCAACGGGGCGGGCAATGCCCGTCGATCGGGCATCCCGTACACGGGGGCGATCCTGAACTCGGTGGCCGAGGCCTTCGGTTCCCAGATCGTCCACTTTCCCGTGCCGGCCTTCTTCGACTACGCCGACACGAAGCAGGCGATGTGGCGGGAGCGCAGCATTCGGAGCGTTCTCCACCTTCAATCTCAAGTCGATGTTGCCGTGTTCGGGGTCGGGGCTCTGAATGGCCCGGTTCCGTCCCACGTCTACAGTTCCGGATACCTCGATGAACGGGACTTCGACGTGCTCTCCAAGGAGGGCGTCGTGGGCGACATCTGTACCGTGCTTCTCAGGGAGGACGGCACTTGGCAGGACATTGAGATGAACAGAAGGGCGTCGGGGCCGACGCCGGTCGAGCTGTCCCGCGTCCGTCGGCGGTTGTGCGTCGTTTCCGGTCCGCACCGAGCCGGTGCGCTCCTCGGCGCTCTGCGAGCCAGAGCGGTGACCGACCTCGTCGTCGACTCCTTGACCGCCAAGATTCTGCTCGACAAGACTGCGGCCGCGCGCACTCTCCAGCCTCGCGGCCACGAGTGAACTTCTACAAGAGCTTGACCTTCATGGCCGAGATTTCGAGTGCGCGTCGTACGGCTTCGATGGCCGGTCTCTGGGCCATGTCTCGCCTGGCCGAAGTGAAGACTCGCCGGTGCGGCAGATTCGGGAGCTCGATGAGGCGAACACGGGGCGTGGACCCGGCCCAGGCGAACCCCGGGAGAAGGCCTACAGCCTGGCCGCATTCCACGAGGTCGATGTGCGTCCGGACGTCGTCGAATTCGAACCGGACATCCGGTTCGAATCCTGCGGACCGACAGACGTGTTCCGCCCAGCTGCGGCTGGCATTCGAACGAGTCTCCATGACCCATGGTGCGTTGGCGGCGTCCGCGATCGAGTAGACCTCGGACTCGGGCGCAACGGCCAGCATGACGGGATCCTCATTCAGGGGGCGCGAGTCGAGCTCGGCGAATTCCCTGACCGCGTGGTGCGGGTACTGCTCCGCGATCACCAGGTCCACGTCTCTCATGTAGGTGTGTTCGAGGGCCGCCTCCGGTTCGCGTTGCAGTACTTCAACCTTGAGGTCAGGGTGCGTGTCGGCCAGGGCCTCGAGCGTGTCCGTCAGCAACGCCATCGCCGCGGTCTGGAAAATGGCGAGACGCACGGTGCCGGCGGGGGAGTCGTCCGTGGACTCGAGGGCTGTCTGGGCAAGCGTCAGCTCGTGCAGTATCTTCTCGGTATGCTCGACGAGGATCCGGGCCTTCGGCGTGAGTGCGACCGTCCGCCCTTGTTTCAGGAGAAGGCGGTGCCCGCATTCCTTCTCCAGGGCGGTCAGCTGCTGGGAAACGGCTGACGGGGTGTACCCCAGGACATCCGCGGTTTCCGCGAGGGTTCCGCGGGCGGACAGTTCCTGGAGGACGCGCAATTTCCGGACGTCGAGCATGTTCCTCAATTCATGAGCCGAGCTTACGAATAATCGTAAATTTCAGTAACTTTTTCTAACTGAAATCATGGTACATACTGGACCGGAGCGCGCTGTGCGCACACGTCAATGGAGACGTACGCTGTCGGCTGTCTTTGCGGCACCGCTACTTCTAGAGGAGGCATTTTTTGTCGTCGAACCCTTTCGCTTCCGTGGAATACCAGAAGATGGCCACCGAGGCCGGAAAGATTGTCAGGGGCTGGTTGGAAGCCTCTCGGGACGTTCCGGAGGACAAGGCTGCGGCGCAGCTGGCCGGCGTCCTCAAGGACCCCCACGGGCTCGAATTCACTGTAGGTTTCGTTGACGAGGTCATTCGCCCCGAGGACGACGCCGCGGCGGGCAAGAACCTCGGGCGACTCGCGCCCATCGTGCCCAAATTCCTTCCCCCGCACCTGCGCGCGGCCGTCCGCGCGGGCGGAGTCGTGGCCCCCAAGATGCCCTGGCCCACGATCCCCGTCGCGCGCAAGGCGATGAGGGACATGGTGGGACACCTGATCGTGGACGCCCGGGACGAGAAGCTCGGTCCCGCGATCAAGCACCTGACGGCCGGGGGCAACAAGCTCAACATCAACCTCCTGGGCGAGGCCGTTCTCGGCAACGAGGAGGCCGAGCGTCGCCTGCGCGAGACCGAGCGCATCCTGCGCCGGGACGACGTCGACTACGTGTCCATCAAGGTCTCTGCCGTCTCGGGACCGCACTCTCCCTGGTCCTTCGACGCGGTCGTCGATCGCGCCGTCGAACGCCTGACGCCCCTCTACGAGTACGCGGCCCAGGCCGGAACCCGGAAGTTCATCAACATGGACATGGAGGAGTACAAGGACCTCGACATGACGATCGAGGTCTTCACCCGGATTCTGGACCAGCCGCACCTGAAGAACCTCGAGGCCGGAATCGTGCTCCAGGCCTACCTGCCGGACACCCTCGAGGCCATGGAACGCCTTCAGGAGTGGGCGGCGCGGCGCGTCGAGAACGGCGGCTCGCGGATCAAGGTCCGCTTGGTCAAGGGCGCCAACCTCTCGCTCGAAATGGTCGAGGCCGTGGTCCACAAGTGGCCACTGACCACCTGGGATTCGAAGGAAGCCACGGACACCAATTACAAGAGGGTCCTGGACTATGCGCTCAGGCCCGAACACACCAAGAACATCCGCCTCGGCGTCGCGGGCCACAACCTGTTCGACATCGCCTTCTCCTGGTTGCTGGCCGAACACCGTGGCGTTCTCGACGACGTCGAGTACGAAATGCTCATCGGCATGGCGGCCCAGCAGGCCGAGGTGGTCCGGCGCGACGTCGGCCAACTGCTGCTGTACACGCCCGTGGTCCGTCCCGAAGAATTCGACGTCGCGATCTCCTACTTGGTCCGCCGCCTCGAGGAGAATGCCTCGAGCGAGAACTTCATGTCGGCCATCTTCGATCTGAACGACAGCCAGTTCCTCTTCGACCGCGAGAAGGCACGCTTCGAGCGCTCGCTCGAGAAGGTCACCTCCGAGATTCCCGCGCCGAAGAGGCAGCAGAACCGTTCGGAGGAGACCGTGGACAACGTCTACTCCCCGGGCGAGGTCTTCGAGAACACGCCGGACACCGACACGTCCCTCGCCCACAACCGCGAGTGGGGCAAACAGATCCTGGCCCGGGCCGAGAACTCGGACCTGGGGCGCGAACTCGTGGAGAAGTCGGTTCTCACCTCAGAGGATCAGGTCCTCGACGCCGTCGCACGCGCCAAGAAGGCCGGCCGGGAATGGGGATCGCGCCCGGCCCACGAGCGTGCCGAGATCCTGCGGAAGGCAGGTCGAGTTCTCGGTGCGAAGCGCGCGGAGCTGCTCGAGGTCATGGCTTCCGAGGCGGGCAAGCTGCTGGACCAGGGAGACCCGGAGGTCTCCGAGGCGATCGACTTCGCCAACTACTACGCGGGACTTGCCGAAGCCCTGGAGAAGGTCGACGGCGCCCAGTACCACCCCTCCCAGGTCACCATGGTGACCCCGCCGTGGAACTTCCCGGTGGCCATCCCCACGGGCTCGACCCTGGCGGCTCTGGCGGCGGGGTCGGCGGTCCTCTTCAAGCCCGCCGGCGAATCGAAGCGTTGCGGTGCCGTCATCGCCGATGCCCTGTGGGAGGCCGGTGTACCGCGGGACGTTCTCCAGCTGGTCCAGCTGTCCGAGAGGGATCTGGGGCGCACGATGGTCTCCCACCCCGACATCGACCGGCTGATCCTCACCGGAGGATACGAGACCGCCGAACTGTTCCGGTCCTTCCGCAAGGATCTGCCGCTTCTCGGCGAGACCTCGGGGAAGAACTCGATCATCGTGACCCCGAACGCGGACTTGGACCTCGCGGTCAAGGACGTGGTGAACTCGGCGTTCGGCCATGCCGGCCAGAAATGCTCCGCCTGCTCGACCGTGATTCTGGTCGGCACGGCAGCGACCTCACAGCGTTTCAGGAACCAACTGGTCGATGCGGTCAAGTCCCTCCACATCGCATACCCGACCGACATCCGCGCCGAAATGGGGCCGGTGATCAAGGCTCCGGAAGGGAAGCTCAAGCGCGGCCTGACCACTCTGGGCGACGGCGAGCAGTGGATCATCGAGCCTCAGCAGCTGGACGACTCCGGCAAGCTGTGGTCCCCAGGGGTCCGCGCAGGCGTGAAGCCCGGGAGCGAATACCACATGACCGAGTACTTCGGTCCGATCCTCGGCGTCATGACGGCGAAGACGCTCGAGGAAGCCATCGAGCTCCAGAACGCGCCGGAGTACGGCCTGACCGCCGGCCTCCATTCGCTGAATTCGGACGAGCTGGCCACCTGGCTGGACCGCGTTCAGGCAGGAAACCTGTACGTGAACCGGGGGATCACCGGAGCGATCGTGCGCCGTCAGCCCTTCGGCGGGTGGAAGAAGTCCACGGTCGGTTCGGGAACCAAGGCGGGTGGGCCCAATTACCTGGTCGCCCTGGGCGAGTGGACGTCCCAGCCCGCTTCCGCGATTGCCTCGCCGTCCAACGAGAATGTGAATCAGCTCCTCAACAGGGCGCGCGAGCCGCACGCCCTGACCCGCGAGGAGATCGAGTTCCTCTCGCGGTCCGCGTCGGCGGACGCAGAAGCGTGGAGCTCGGAGTTCGGCGTGCGCCACGATCCGTCCCAGCTGGGTATCGAACGGAACATTCTCCGTTACGTCCCGCAGAAGGTGCATGTGCGCGGGGACGAGGAGGCCTCGTTGGCGGAGGTTCTGCGCGTCGTGGCAGCCGGGCTGGCCGCCGAGGCCCCCGTCGAACTCTCCGTTTCGCGGCAGTTGCCGGTCTACGTCCGGGGTGCCCTCGACTCGGCAGGGGTGAACATCACCGTGGAGACCGACGAGGCCTGGCGCACCGCATTGCGCGGAATCCGGGACATCAAGCCCAGGGACCTCGACGGAACCCGCTTCGAGGGATGTCGGATCCGCTACATCGGAAACGACTCGGGGTCGGTGTTCGATGCCCTCAACGGCCGCCCCGACGTCGCGGTCTACCACGGGGAGGTCACCGAAGCCGGCCGGGTCGAAATGCTTCCGTTCGTTCGCGAACAGGCAGTGTCGATCACGGCCCATCGTTTCGGCAATCCGAACCACTTCTCGGATGGTGTGATCTAGCACCCCGCCCCACGTGGCCCGTGTAATATTGATGCCGGTGCCGACCTTGGTCGGCACCGGCATCATCACTGCAATCCTTCATTGTCGAGAGGGCGATTCATGAGCACTATCCCCGCCGAACTTTCCTACACTTCTGAGCACGAATGGATCTCGGCCGCGGACTCGGACGGAGTCGTCAGCGTGGGCATCACCGATCACGCCCAGGACTCCTTGGGCGACGTCGTCTACGTGGATCTTCCGGACAGCGGGTCGACATTCGAGGCCAACGAATCCTTCGGCGAGGTCGAATCGACCAAGTCGGTCTCGGATCTCTACATGCCGGTCGCGGGCGAGATCGTGGAGGTCAACACGGAACTCGCGGATCAGCCGGAGGTTCTCAACTCGGATCCGTACGGTGCCGGCTGGCTCGTCCGCGTGCGCCCTTCCGACCCCGAGTCCCTGAAGGGGCTGCTCGACGCGAAGGCCTACGAAGCCGAGATCTCCTGATCCGATCGCGTTGTCAGGGAATTCATCACTATTGCCTAGCCTGGTGGGCAGTCCTTTTCAGGTCTGAACGCTAGACTTTAAGTCTCAGGTCCAGGTCCAAGCTCGCGCGTCGCTTTCTCTCGCAACGGGAGAATGCATGAGGCCGTGTCGGAGCGGACGGACCCGGCTCCAGGGGAAGGCCCCTCAGCCTTCTCCTGCTGAGCCATGCTGGGGCGCTCGTGTGCGCCCACGATCGAAGGGGAAGAAACATATGACCGATCATCAGGATCCGAGCCCGGATACGACCGCGTTCGGCGTGACCGCACCCGGCGCGAACGCCGGACACCAACGACAACTGGCCGAAGAGGAGATCGCGGCGATCAAGGCCCTGCCCTCCGAATCGGCGCTGCTCATCGCGCAGGAAGGGCCTCAGCACAGCGCTCGCTTCCTGCTCGACGCGAGCATGGCCAAGGGCGGCACGAACGACGAGGGTATCGTCGCCGGCCGTCACCCGGAGGCGGACATCTTCCTCGACGACGTCACCGTCTCGCGCCGCCACGCCCTGTTCCAGTTCAACGCGGGTCGTTTCGACCTCACGGACGTGGGCTCGCTCAATGGAACCTATGTGAACGGGGACCGCGTGGACCACGTGACGCTCAAGAACGGCGACGAGGTCCGCATCGGGAAGTTCGCTTTCATCTACTACGCGAGCGACGCTCAGTAGGGCGGCGTCGAAATGACGACGACGCAGCACGAGAGCAACGACGAATCATCCGAGCAGGATTCCGGCAGGAAAACCAAGGACAAGACCATTGGCCAGGTTCTGAGCCACCTCGAAGAGTCCTTCCCCGACCTGAGCGCTTCCAAAATCAGGTTCCTCGAAGATCGAGGTCTGGTCTTCCCCCAACGGACCAACACGGGATACCGCAAGTATTCGAGCGAAGACATCGAACGTCTCCGCATTGTCCTGACCCTCCAGCGCGACCAGTACCTCCCGCTCAAGGTCATCAAGGCGAAGGTGGACGAGCTCGAACGCCAGGGATTCCCCGAGAGCGGATCCGAAGCCGGTGAACCTGGTGGGGAAGTCCCCGCGGTGAAGGCACGCCCGCAGCAGCCGCGTCGATACACGATGCGGGAGCTGTCCCGTCACACCTCGGTGGATCTTCCCATGCTTCGCGAACTGATCAATTACGGCCTGATTCAGGAGCAGTCGGACGGAACCTTCGACGAATACGCGGCCCAGGTGACAAACCTGTGCTCCCAATTGACCGCGCATGGTCTCCAGCCCAGGCACTTGCGACCGTTCCGTGCGGCCGCCGATCGGGAAGTCGCCTTGGTGGGGCAGACGATAGCGCCGATGGCGAGCCGCCGGGACGAGGAGTCCCAGGAGAAGGCGTCGCGCACGGCACGCGAGCTTTCGGCACTGTGCACGAACCTGCACGCCACGCTGGTCGCGGACCTCGTGGAGAAGAGTTGGTAGAGTGGGGCACACTCGCACGGCAAGGCGCGGGGGACGTGACCGACGAGCAACCGGCAAGACACGGACGAATGTCTTTGATTAGCCCGCTCCGTCGCTCTAACGTCTAATTCGGACGATGACCTCACTGGTTGAAGGAGGACCCGCGTGGGCCAGCATGGATCGGACAACGACCCGCAGCGGGATCGTCTTACCATCGCATCCTCGGAGATCCCTCACACGGTCGAGCCTCCCGAGTTCGACGAGCAGCTTCTTCCCGGAATGGAAGGCATCGTTCCGGCCCCTCCGACGGGTCGCCAGGGCATGTTGTTCGACGACGATCTCGTGGCCCTCGACGAAAACATCGGGTACCGGGGCCCCATCGCCTGCAAGGCCGCGGGTATCACCTACCGCCAGCTGGATTACTGGGCACGGACGAAACTGGTCGAGCCCACGGTCCGCGGAGCCAAGGGGTCGGGGACCCAGCGTCTCTATTCCTTTCGTGACGTCCTGGTCCTGAAGATCGTCAAGCGCCTGCTCGACACGGGAGTCTCGCTCCAGCAGATTCGTTCCTCGGTCGAACACTTGCGCACCAGGGGCGTCGAAGACCTGGCCCAGATCACGCTCATGTCCGATGGTGCGAGTGTTTACGAATGCACGTCACCGGACGAGGTCATCGATCTCGTCCAGGCCGGACAGGGTGTTTTCGGAATCGCCGTCGGGCGAGTCTGGCGGGAGCTGGAGACCAACCTCTCGACCATGCCCGGCGAGGACATGCGCGGACCTCTTGCGGAAGAGGGCAAGGACTTCCCCGGGGACGAGCTTTCGGCACGACGTGCCGCCCGGAACAACGCCGCGGGCTGATCAGCGCAGCCAGCACTTGGTCCCGGACCAGTTGGCGAACAGGCCCCGCCGTGAGGCCGCGCGACGGGATCAGCCGGCCACGAGACCCTTGAGAATCGTGTCGAAAGCCTCGGCCATGGTTTCCGCCGCCCGGTAGTCGGTCCACGCGTGGACAGGCGAGGCCGAACCCTGAATCTGCTGCCACAAGGAGTCGTCCGAGATCGTCGGAGAGACCACCAGACGGCCGAACATCCCCTTCATCTCCTCGATGCGGTACCGGTGCTCGGCCGATCCTTCCTGGACCTTGTTGACGACGACGCTGGCCGCCTCGACCTTGAACTCGTTCTCGGATTCGAACCTGGCGATCGCGCGCATGGTTCGCTCGGTGCCGGCAACGGAGAACAGGCTCGGCTCGGCGACAGCGAGGACCTTCTGCGATGCTGCCCAGGCAATCATGGTCAATGTGTTGAGTGTGGGCGGGCAATCGATCAGTACCAGGTCATAGTCCTCCGTCGCGGACAGCGCCGAACGCAACCGGCTCAAGTTCTTCCGGGTCGCCGGGAGGTGGTCGAAGGCAACGGACCCGGAGGAACCGACGATGACGTCCAGGCGGGGTCGGGGGCCCGCCGCGGGGTCCCAGCGCCAGCCCGCGGGAACACGTGCGGAGCCGATGGCCTTTTTTCTGGGCGATCTCAGCACCGCGGCGGCGTCGGCACCTTCCGAAGTGTGGGTGGAGACCGCCAGGCCGGTGCTCGCGTCTCCATGAGGATCCAGGTCGACCACCAGAGTGTTGAGGCCTCGAACGGCGGCGGCAGAGGCCAGCCCCAAAGTCACCGAGGTCTTCCCGACGCCGCCCTTGAGGGAACTGATACTGACAACCTGCGTCACACGAACCTCGCGATGATGTCGACGACCAAATGCCCCAACATCATACCGGGCTCGGACCCGAAATCCTGACCGCTGGATCCGCACCCGCGGAGTCCGGAATGCGAGTGTTGGTCGGACGTCACAAAGTTTCGGACGGCGGGGTGGTCTACTAGGTTAGTGCAATCACGGAAACCCGTAATATACGACATACCACTGAGCTGAAGAGCTCCGATCGTCGAGACAAGTCCGGTGCTCGCAAACCTATCGCGAGCCGGGGCGGAAACGGTTATCAATGTTCTCCAAGATCCTGGTCGCCAACCGCGGCGAGATCGCCATCCGTGCTTACCGCGCGGCGTACGAGTTGGGCGCCAAGACTGTTGGCGTATTTCCCTACGAGGACCGTCACTCCATTCATCGCCAGCAGGCAGATGAGGCCTACCCGATAGGCGAGGAAGGCCATCCCGTACGGGCCTACCTCGATGTGGACGAGATTATTCGTGTGGCCAAGGAAGCCGGCGTCGATGCCATCTATCCCGGCTACGGATTCCTGTCGGAGAACCCCGACCTGGCCAAGGCCGCGGAGCGGGAAGGCATAGCCTTCATCGGACCTCCCGCTGACGTCCTGGACCTCGCAGGAAACAAGGTCGAGGCGCTCAAGGCGGCGAGACGAGCCGGAATTCCCGTCCTGGATTCGACCGAACCTTCAGCGGACAAGGACAAGCTCATCAAGGAAGCCGATGACATCGGCTTCCCGATTTTCGTCAAGGCCGTTGCCGGCGGTGGCGGACGAGGCATGCGGCGGGTCAACACCCGTGAGGAGCTTCCGGATGCGCTCGCCGCGGCCATGCGCGAAGCGGAGACCGCATTCGGCGACCCGACGGTCTTCCTGGAACAGGCCGTGCTGCGGCCGCGCCACATCGAGGTGCAGATCCTGGCCGACGCGGCGGGGGAGACCGTTCACCTCTTCGAGCGCGACTGCTCGCTCCAGCGCCGTCACCAGAAGGTCGTCGAGATCGCTCCCGCACCCCACCTGGACGAGGAGATCAGGCAGAACCTCTACCGGGACGCCGTCAAGTTCGCCAAGGAGCTGGGCTACGTCAACGCGGGAACCGTCGAGTTCCTGGTGGACACGGTCGGCGAACGCGCCGGACAGCACGTGTTCATCGAGATGAACCCGCGCATCCAGGTCGAGCACACCGTGACCGAAGAAATCACCGATATCGACCTCGTCCAGTCCCAGATGAGGATCGCCGCAGGGCAGAGCCTCAAGGACCTGGGCATCAGCCAGGATTCGTTGCGCATCCGAGGTGCCGCACTCCAGTGCCGCATCACCACGGAGGACCCGACCAACGGCTTCCGGCCCGACGTCGGAAAGATCAACGCCTACCGGTCGGCCGGTGGTGCGGGGGTGCGCCTGGATGGCGGCACGGTCTACGCGGGCGCCGAAATCTCCCCGCACTTCGACTCGATGCTGTGCAAGGTGACCTGTCGAGGCAAGGATTTCGACACGGCCGTCCAGCGGGCTCAGCGCGCGTTGGCCGAATTCCGGATTCGAGGCGTCGCCACGAACATCCCGTTCATCGCCGCGGTGCTCGAGGACCCGACCTTCCAAGCAGGCGACGTCTCGACGCCGTTCATCGATGAGCACCCCGAACTGCTGACCAAGAAGCATTCTTCGGACCGCGGGACGAGGGCGCTGACCTACCTGGCGAATGTCACGGTCAATCAGCCCAATGGGCCCAGGATCGAGGGCATCGACCCCCGGACGAAACTGCCGAGGTTCCCGGGCGACAAGGTCGAGGAGCCCTTCCGCAGCCCCTTCGACGGATCTGATCATGTCCCTCCGGCCGGGTGGCGGCAGAAGCTGCTGGACCTCGGTCCCGAGGGCTTTGCCCAGGCTCTGCGCGATTACAAGCCCCTCGCGGTCACGGACACGACGTTCCGCGATGCCCACCAGTCCTTGCTCGCGACCCGCATCCGCACCCGTGACCTCTTGGCGGCCGCACCCGCCGTCGCGCACGTGACGCCGGAACTGTTCTCCATGGAAGCCTGGGGAGGCGCGACCTACGACGTCGCCCTGCGATTCCTGAGCGAGGACCCGTGGGAGCGACTCCGCCTGCTGCGCGAGGCGATGCCCAATATTCCGATCCAGATGCTGTTGCGCGGACGGAACACCGTGGGATACACGCCGTACCCGACCGACGTGACGGACGCTTTCGTCCAGGAAGCGGCCGAAACCGGCGTCGACATCTTCCGGATCTTCGACGCCCTCAACGACGTGTCGCAGATGGAGCCCGCCATCAAGGCTGTCCGCGGCACCGGGACTGCCGTGGCCGAGGTCGCCATGTGCTACACCGGCAATCTGCTGGATCCGGACGAGCAGACCTACACGCTCGACTACTACCTGGATCTGGCGGAGAAGATCGTCGACGCCGGCGCCCACATCCTCGCGATCAAGGACATGGCCGGGCTTCTCAGGCCCGAGGCCGCTCGTCGTCTGGTCTCCGCCCTGCGCGAGAAGTTCCCGACCATCCCGGTCCACTTGCATACCCACGACACCGCGGGAGGCCAGTTGGCGACCTTGTTGGCCGCCTCCGACGCCGGCGTCGACGCGGTCGACGTCGCCTGTGCCGCGCTGGCCGGAACCACGAGCCAGCCATCGGCCTCGGCCCTGGTTGCGGCCATGGCCAATACGGAGCGTGACACGGGGATGTCCCTGGACGCCGTCTCCTCCCTCGAGCCGTATTGGGAGTCCGTGCGATCGATCTACGCACCGTTCGAGAAGGGGCTGACTGCTCCCACGGGCCGTGTCTACCAGCACGAGATCCCGGGCGGTCAGTTGACGAACCTGCGTCAGCAGGCCATCTCCCTCGGCCTGGAGGAGCATTTCGAAGCCATCGAGGACATGTACACGGCGGCGAACCGGATGCTGGGAGACATCGTCAAGGTCACCCCGTCCTCCAAGGTGGTGGGCGACCTGGCACTTCAGCTCGTGGGCATGAACGTCGATCCGAAGGAATTCGAGGAGAACCCCGCCAAGTTCGACATCCCGGCGTCGGTCATCAGCTTCCTCAACGGCGAGCTCGGGACCCCGCCCGCAGGGTGGCCGGAACCGTTCCGGTCGAAGGCGCTCGAAGGTCGCAAGGAAGAACCCAAGATCACCGAGTTGTCCCCGGAGGACAAGGAGGCGCTCCAGGGGGATTCGGCGACCCGGCGTGCGACGCTGAACCGTCTGCTCTTCCCCGGACCCACGGGAGACTTCGAGAAGGCGACCGAAGAATTCGGGGACGTCTCGGTACTGCACACCAGGGACTACCTGTACGGCATGGTCGAGAAGCGCGAGCACGTCATTTCCCTCGGCAAGGGTGTGCGACTGCTCGCGACGCTCCAGGCGATCTCCGAACCGAACGAGAAGGGCGTGCGCCAGGTGATGTGCACCCTCAACGGCCAGCAGAGGTCCATCGACGTCCGGGACGAATCCGTGGAGTCCAACGTCAAGGCCGCGGAGAAGGCGGATACATCGAATCCGGGACACGTGGCAGCACCCTTCGCCGGGGCCGTCACCATCACCGTCGCGGAGGGTGACGAGGTCAGCGAAGGCGACCAGGTCGCGACGATCGAAGCGATGAAGATGGAAGCCTCGATCACCGCGCCGACATCCGGCAAGGTCTCGCGTGTCATGTTCAATGACATCCGACAGGCCGCCGGTGGAGACCTCGTCATCGTGATCGAGAGCTGAACCAGCGATCGCCCTTGTCCCGTCGCCGCGCTGCGGTGACGGACCCGGGCCGCGATCGAGATGGGCGCACCGGGCCCCGGCTCCATGGAATGAAGCCGGGGCCCGGTGCGTTCGCATGGATGGAAGGCCTGGGGGCCTCGTGCTGACGCAGGCCCCGGAAATGACCGCTTGATAGTCGCACGAGAAGGAGCTGACGTGACCGAGACGCATGGGGTACATGACTACGACCTGATCGTGGTGGGGTCAGGGTCGGGCAACAGCCTGATCGACGAGGAATGGAAGGACAAGAAGGTCGCGATCGTTGACGGCGGCGTCTTCGGTGGCACCTGCCTCAACAAGGGGTGCATCCCGACCAAGATGTTCGCCTACCCGGCCACGACCGCGGTCCACGGGCTCGACGACGACCGTCTGGGGGTCTCGATGGAACGCACCGACGTCCGGTGGCGCGAGATCAGGGACCGCATTTTCGGGCGGATCGACGCCATTTCCGAGTCCGGTCTGGAGTACCGGCAAAAGCTCCCGAACGTGGATCTGTGGACCGAATTCGTCACCCTGCGCGACCCCCACACCGTAGAAACCGCTTCCGGTCAGCTTCTACGGGGCCGACAGGTGGTTGTGGCGGCGGGATCACGGTCCGTGCTCCCGGAACTCCCGGGAATCGATCTCCCGGGCGTGCACACGTCGGACACGATCATGCGCATCGACGATCTTCCGCGACGGGTCGTGATCCTCGGCGGCGGATTCATCGCCGCGGAGTTCGCGGGCATTTTCCACGGGCTGGGTACCGAGGTCGTGCAGGTCAACCGGTCCCGTCGTCTCCTGCGAGACCACGACGAGGAGATCGCCGAGCGGTTTGCGCGGGAAGCCTCGCAGCAGTGGGACCTGCGGCTCGACACCACCATCTCCTCGATCGAGCAGGGGTCGGACGGTTTGGATGTGACCCTCGAATCGGGTGGCTCCTCCGAAACGCTCGCGGCCGACGTCGTCCTGGTCGCCACCGGGCGGGTCTCCAACGCGGACAGCCTGGACGCGGAGGGTGCCGGGCTGGACATTCGGGACGGGGTGCTCGCCGTGGACGAGTACCAGCGGGTGCTCTCATCCGGGGAACCCGTGGACGGCGTGTGGGCCTTGGGTGATGTCAGCTCCGTGACCCAACTGAAGCACCTGGCGAATGCCCAGGAACGCACCGTTCAGCACAACCTGCTCCACCCGGATGATCTGCGCAGCACGGATCAGCGGTATGTTCCGCACGCCGTCTTCACCAACCCCCAGATTGCCTCGGTGGGGATGAGCGAGAGCGACGCGAGGGACCTCGCGGCCGTCCAGGGGTTCGACGTCACCGTCAAGGTTCAGGACTTCGGCGACGTCGCCTACGGCTGGGCGATGGAGGACAGCCAAGGCTTCGTGAAGCTCGTGGCCCGAAAGGACACGGGGGAGCTCCTCGGCGCCCACATTATCGGCACCGAGGCGTCCATGCTGATCCAGCCTCTGATCCAGGCCATGAGCTTCGGGCTGACCGCCCACGAGATGGCTCGAGGACAGTTCTGGATCCACCCGGCGCTGACCGAGGTCGTGGAGAACGCGCTCCTCGGTCTGGAGGTCCCGGGCAACTGAGTCGTTCATGAGCCGAGCCGGCCGCGCCGGGCAGCGCGGGGTCGGCTCGGCTCATCGGGCCTTCGGCGGACCGGTCACCGCCCGATCGCGACCGCTGCGAGTCATGAGGGTTTGCCGGCCGTGTAAATGTCCTCCACGACGTCGGAGTAGTCCTTGAGGACCTGAGGCCTGCGGATCTTGAGCGACGGCGTCATGTGCCCGGATTCTTCCGTGAAGTCCTGGGCAATGATGCGGAACGCGCGGATTGATTCCGCGCGGGACACGTTCTCGTTCGTCCGATCGATGACGTTCTGGATCTCGTCCTTGACCGCGTCCTCCTCGGCGGCCTGCTCCGGGGTGAGCCCGGGATCGAGGCCGAGACGTGGAAGCTCTCTTTCGAGCGACTCCGCATCCAAGGTCACCAGGGCCGAAATGAACGGCCTCTGATCACCGATGACGAGGCACTGAGAAATCAGCGGTGACTTGCGCAATTCGTCCTCGACCGCTCCCGGAATCACGTTCTTGCCCCCGGCGGTCACGATGATCTCCTTCTTGCGCCCGGTGATCTTGAGCATTCCGCGATCCGTCAGTTCTCCGACGTCCCCCGTGCGGAACCAGCCGTCCTCGGTGAAGCTCTGCCGGTTGGCCTCGGGATTGTTGTAGTAGGTATCGATCACTCCGACCCCGCGGCACAGAACCTCGCCGTCGTCGGCGATCTTGATCCCGATGCCCGGAAGCGGGGGACCGACGGTTCCGATCTGGAAGTCCTTGACCGTTCCGACAGAGGCCGGGGCGGTCGTCTCGGTCAGGCCATACCCTTCGAGGATCTTGATGCCGACCGCGTGGAAGAAATGCCCCAGATGCTGCCCGAGAGGGCCGCCCCCGGAGACGGCGAACTGGACACGTCCGCCCATCGCCGCGCGCAATTGCGAAAAGACCAACCGGTCGACCAGCGCGTATTTGGCCTTCAGGACCGGCGAGACCTTGCCCCCGGACATGAAGGCCTCCGACCACGCGACGCCGATCTTCTCGGCCGCGTCGAAGATTCTTCCCTTCAACGAGCCGGCGTCGTGGGCCTGGGCGCGGGCACCGTTGTAGATCTTCTCGAACACCCGAGGCACCACGAGGAGGAAGGTCGGGGCGAAACTCTTCAGATCGCTCGTGAGGTTCTTCAGATCCGGACTGTGGCCGACCACGACCCCGACGTCGATCGACAGCACGTGGATGTACCGAGCGAAGACGTGTGCCAATGGCAGGAACATCAGGGTCGAGTTCTCTTCGTTGGCGACCTCCGGAATCGCTTGCCGAGCCGAGGCGCACAGCTTGACGAAATTGGCGTGGGTCAGCACGCATCCCTTTGGCCTGCCGGTGGTTCCGGAGGTGTAAATGATGGTCGCCATGTCCTCGAGCCCGCTCGAGGTTCGCGCGGCTTCGAGAGTCTCGTCGTCCACATCGGATCCCAGCGCTCGCAGTGAGGCCAGCGAGGCCTTGTCCGAGTCCTTGGCATCGATCTGCCAGACATTCTCGACGTCGAGGTCCTCGTGCTGAGTTGCTCGGCGAACCGCCGCCGCGTGCTGCCGCGATTCCACGATGACGGCCGTGGCCCCGGAGTCCCCGAGGTTCCAGGCCACCTGCGATGGGGACGAGGTCTCGTAGACCGGGACCGTCACGGCCCCGGCGTACATGATCGCGAAGTCAGCGACCGCCCATTCGTAGCGGGTGCGGGACATGATCCCGACCCGGTCCTTGGGTCGAATGCCCGCGGCGATGAGGCCTTTGGCCAGGGACACGACGTCCTGACGGAAGCGAGCGGCCGTGATCCCCTCCCACTGGCCTTCCGAGCGCTGGATCTTGAACAGGAGCTGATCCATCAGCTCGGGGAACTTGGACTCCAGCAGATCGGTCGTGTTCGAACGCGGATCGAACTGCTGATAGAGCTCAACCGTGGTTTCCTTCATGACGTCCTTTCTTTCGTTTCGAGAGTGGGGAGCGGTGACGAATCGTGGACAGGCAGGCGCAGACCGCACCGATCCAGGAATGCGAGGGAGCCCCGAAAGATCGTCGGGGCGTCGTGGTCGAGGGTTGCCACGTGGTAGCTCGAGGGCAGCGGAACGAGCTCGGGTTCGGGAACCAGATGCGTCATGAGGTACTCGTGGCTCGCGTCCGAGACCACGTGGTCCACGAGGGACCGGTAGATCTGCACGGGAGCGGTGACCGCGGGCAGGACTCGGCGGGTCTCCTTGAACAGTTCGTGCAGCTGCGCGGCGCCCCTCAGGGGCGCCTGGGGATAGGAGCCTTCCGTGACTCCGGGCTTCGCGATGTCGTCACCGACGCCGCGTATTTTCGGAATCGCGTAGGCCAGCCAACGGGCCCAGGCCATGCCTTTGACGGGATCGACGACGCCGGGGTTCACCAGAACGACAGCCTCGACGCTGCGCCTGGCAGCGAGGTGGAGCGCCAGCGCCCCTCCCATCGAGAGGCCCGCGACCGCTACCTTCTCCGCACGGGAGCGGAGATTCCAGTACGCCTCATCGACCGCTTGGGTCCACTCCCGCCACGTTCTCGTCGACATGTCGTGCACCGTCGTGCCATGTCCGGGGAGCAGCGGCATCTCGACGGCCAAGCCGGCCTCCGCGAAGTTCGCGGCCAACGGGCGGACGCTGTGCGGGGACCCCGTGAAGCCATGGAGTACCAGCACTCCGTCCGGGCCGCCGTCCCATTGGGCTGGTGACACGTCGACGTCGCCGGAATAGCCCCGGCCGGCGGGAGCGACGTCGCGCCGTTTCCCGAAGTGATCTGTGATGTGGCCCATAGAATCATTGTGTCACGTCATACAGAATCGAAGCCGCAACCGAATCGTGGGCAACATGCTCCGGAGCCGCTAGGCTCTTATACGTCATGCGGCGCAACCATGGCGTGCAGCAGCCACCCGAAAGGAAAACACCTGTGCTCTACATGTTCCTCAAGCGGTTCGTCGTCGGGCCATTGGTCAATGGAGTATTCCGCCCCGAGGCGGAAGGCTTGGAGAACATACCGGATCGCGGCGGTGCCATCCTGGCGTCCAACCACTTGTCCTTCGCGGACTCCGTGTTCCTGCCCGTGGCCGTCGACCGTCAGGTGTACTTCCTGGCCAAATCGGAATACTTCACCGGCCAGGGCCTCGTCGGACGTGCGACCGCAGCATTCTTCAAGGGAATCAACCAGATTCCCATGGACCGGTCCGGCGGGAACAAGTCCGCGAAGTCGTTGAGCCAGGCCGCGCAGACCCTGCGCGACGGAAAGCTCTTGGGGATCTATCCGGAAGGTACACGCTCACCCGATGGTCGGCTGTATCGTTCCAAGATCGGCGTCGCCCGGCTCGCGATCCAGACCGGGGTCCCGGTGATTCCTGTGGCCATGGTCAACACCGAGAAGGTCCAGCCGAAGGGGAGCAAGCTCCCGCGCCGGACGTCGCGCGACGGTCGTCGTATCGCGCCCGTCCGCACGATCATCGGGGAGCCCCTGGACTTCTCCCGATTTGCCGGTCGCGAGGCCGAACATTCCGTTCAGCGTGAGGTTGCGGACGAGATCATTCGAGCCATTCAGGAGTTGTCCGGGCAGGAGTACGTGGACCTGTATGCGTCCACGGTCAAAAACGCCATGGAGAAGCAGCGGGTGGCCGATGCGAAGGCCGCCGTGGCCGAGATCCTGGAGAACGCGAAGTCGCGGACTCAGGCCTCGGTCGATTCCGCCAGAGCGAGCGTGGAGACCGCGCGGGACAGGATCCAACCCGGCCTGGACCAGGCGCGCGAACGCATCCGCCCCGGTCTGGACCGCGTGGAGGACAAACTCCACGAGGCCAGGATGCGTGTCGAGGACGGCGTGAAGAAGGCACAGAATCGACGCACCGGCTCGCACGGTTCCGCGGAGGACGACGCCGGCTCGTCGAAGCAGTGATCCCGGCCCACCGCGTGGGCGCAGATGTGGCACCGGTCGCAGTACGGTCTGATCCCTCGTCTCGATATTCGACACAAATGTTCTGAGTGCGCACGTTTTGACGTGTGTCCGTAAACTGGTCGACATGGCAGAACAGAATCAGAATCCGCTCACCCCGTTCCGGAACCAGCCCGCTCCCGAGGCCAAGAATTATCCGGGACTGGACGAGTGGCGCGAGTTGTCTGCCGACCAGCAACCGAACTGGGCCGACCACCCCGATTTCGGCACGGTGGTCTCGGAGCTCGAGTCCGTGCCCCCGCTCGTGTTCGCGGGTGAAGTGGACCAGATGCGGCAGCGTCTGGCGGACGTCGCCGAAGGAAAAGCGTTCTTCCTCACGGGAGGCGATTGCGCGGAAACCTTCCTGGACGCGACGGCCGACAAAATCAGCGCCAGGGTCCGTACTCTGCTTCAGATGGCCGTGGTTCTCACCTACGGGGCCTCCATGCCCGTGGTCAAGATGGGGCGCATGGCGGGACAGTTCTCCAAACCGCGTTCTTCCGACAGCGAGACACGCGGGGACGTCACGCTGCCTTCGTTCCGTGGCGAAATGGTCAATGGCTTCGATTTCACCGAGGAATCGCGGCGGCACGACCCGAATCGCATGTTGCGCGGTTACCACACATCCGCATCGACGCTGAACCTGATTCGGGCCTTCACGACCGGTGGTTTCGCGGATCTCCGCCTCGTCCACGAGTGGAACAAGGGGTTCGTGTCCAACCCGGCCAACGCCCGGTACGAGTCCCTGGCGCGAGAAATCGATCGCGCGATCCGTTTCATGGACGCGTGCGGCGCGGACTTCGAGGCGATCAAGGGGACCGAGTTCTACGCGGGCCACGAGGCCCTGCTCCTGGACTACGAGCGCGCCCTGACGCGCATCGATTCACGAACGCATCTTCCGTACGGGACGAGCGGTCACTTCCTGTGGGTCGGGGAGCGCACCCGCAACCTGGAAGATGCCCACGTGAACTTCCTGTCCAAGGTACACAACCCCGTCGGCGTCAAGCTCGGCCCGACGACGGACGTCGACGACGTCCTCCGTCTCATCGATACCCTGGACCCCGAGCGTCGCCCGGGGCGTCTGACCTTCATCACCCGCATGGGTGCGTCGAAGATCCGCGAGAGCCTGCCCCCGATCGTCGAGGGCGTCCGGGACTCCGGGGCGAAGGTCGTCTGGGTCACCGACCCCATGCACGGCAACACGATCTCGGTGCCTTCGGGGTACAAGACCCGTCGGTTCAATGACGTGGTGGATGAGGTTCGCGGATTCTTCGAGGTCCACGAGGCCCTCGGCACCGTTCCCGGCGGAATCCACGTGGAGATGACAGGCGACGACGTCGCCGAGTGCCTCGGAGGATCGGATGCCGTGGACGAGACGGCTTTCGCCGACCACTATGAGACATTGTGCGATCCGAGGCTCAACCACATGCAGTCGCTCGAGGTCGCCTTCCTGGTTGCCGAGTACCTCTCGAAGCGGTAGTTGCATCGGGGCGACGTCGCCCGATCACGGTGCACACCGGGGCAGGCGGGTCCGGCTCGCGCGCTGGGCCCGCCCGCCTGTTTCGTGAGCTAGGCGGGCGGAGCCTGAATGGTGAATGCCGCGGCCCCGACGGACGGGTCGGAGGACCCCTGGGACAGAAAAGTCACGCCGGCCAGCCAGCCGAGGTACGCGACCATGCACGCCGCCAGGACGAAGATGAGCAACCACACCCAGGCCCGATACGGCTCGGTCGAGCCGAGGACATGAGTCGGTACCGCGGGGTCCTGCTGGGCACCGGGATCTGTCCCGGAAGCCACCGACCCCGCCCCGTGCGCGGACGACGGGCCGGCCGGCTCATCGGCCACGGCTCCTTCGGGGAGCACCCGGGTGGCATCGTCCAGAGACCTCCGCGCATGCACGCTCGTGGTGTCCGGGTCTGACGGCTCGTCGGCGTCGTCAGCGGTCCGTGCCTCGTCCTCCGACGCAGCGGAGGGTGCCTCGTGCTCGCCCTGCGAAGAGCCCGGGGGGCCGCCGTGAGCGAAAGGCGCCAATTGCATGGCGTTCGTGTGGCTCGCGGTCTCCAAGCCGCTGAAGAGGTCGGCAGCGTCGTCTCGATAGCCGGGCGGACGGCGATCCAGGGCCTCGTCCGAGAACCGTTGAAGCAGATGCTCGAGCTCGCCCTGGAGTGCATCCGCATCCTGAGGTCTTGCCTCCGGATCCTTGGCGCAGCACCAGGCGATGACCTCCGCGATCTCGGGGTCGACGTCGGGGAACCTCTGGCGCAGGTCGGGCATGGGGTCGTCGACGTGAGCCATGGACACGGCGTAGGGGGAGTCGCCTCGGAAGGGCGGGACGCCGGTGAGCATCTCGTAGAGGATGATTCCCACGGAGTATATGTCGGCAGGTTTGCCCGCGGGCTGCCGCCGAACGAGTTCTGGGGCGATGTAATTGGCCGATCCCACCAGGCTCAAGGTGGCCGATTCGGCTTGGACGTGGCGCGTCAGGCCGAAATCCGTAACCTTGACCGAACCCTCCGGGGAGGTGAGCACGTTTTCGGGCTTGACGTCCCTGTGCACGAGTCCCGTCCGGTGCGCCGCGGCCAGTCCCTGGCTCAGAGGCCGCAGAACGCGAAGCGCTTCCCGAACGGTCATCGGAGACCGACGCTTGATCAGGTCGCGCAGTGTGGCCCCGTCCACGAGTTCCATGACGAGATAGACCACCGGTTCGGACGCGGATTCGTCCACGCCCTGGTCCCACACGGAGACAACGTGGGGATCCGAGATGGCCGCGGCGGCCTGGGCCTCGCGGACGAATCGTTCCCGCGTGTCCGGTGCCGCACCCACGGATTCCTTGAGCACCTTGATCGCCACGGGGCGGGCGAGTCGGGTGTCCTGGGCACGGTAGACGACTCCCATCCCGCCGCGCGCGATGAGGTCGCCGAGGAGATATCTGCCCTCGAGTCTCCGGCCGGTCAAAGGCCCCGGTGCAGTCCTTTTCATTGAACCGATTCTAGGGGATCGCCGGGAGATGAGGAGCGAGGGGCCATACTGGTTTAGCCTGGAGACGTGAATTCCAACGAAAACATTGCCGAGCTGTTCGACCTCGTGGGGGAATGGACGACCATCCCCGAGATCGCCGAGACCCTGGACGTCAAGGTCACACGAGTCCACACCCTGATCACCGAAGGACAGCTGATTGCCGTCCGAGACCAGGAGGGAGTTCGCAGGGTGCCCGCGTTGTTCATGCGCGAGGACGGCGTCCTGGATTCCCTCAAGGGCACCCTGACCGTGCTGAAGGATTCGGGGTTCGACGACGAAGAAGCGATCCGGTGGCTGTACACGGAGGACGAGTCCCTCCCCGGACGGCCCATCGACGCATTGCACGAGGGAAAGAAGACCGAGATCCGACGGAGGGCGCAGGCACTGGCCTGGTGAGCCGCTCGACCGCGGCAGTCCCTCCGGTCCCTGGCCCGGGGGACTGCCGCGGGGTCACGAGGACCGGTGCAAGGCCCTGGAGGCCACATCCTCCAGCGCCCCGATGATCGACGGTTCCGTATCGATCTTCCGCAACGCGGCCTGGACCTGTCTCTCGGTGGTCCGGATGATGCTCTCGGCCTCGGCCAGGGCTCCCGTGTCTCGAATGATGTCCACCATCGCCTCCACCGTCTTTTCGTCCATGTCGGGATGCCCGAGGTGGCTCTCCAAGAATGCGGCCTGCTCTTCCGTGGCGGTTCTTTCCGCGAGAGCGATCAGTACGGTGCGCTTGCCCTCACGCAGGTCGTCACCCGCCGGCTTCCCGGTGACCTCTGGTTCCCCGAAGACGCCGAGGACGTCGTCCCGAAGCTGGAAGGCTTCCCCCAGGGGGAGCCCGAAGTCCGAGAGGCCCTTCAGAAGCGCCTCGTCGGCCCCGGCCAGAGCGGCTCCGAGGGTCAGGGGATGTTCGCAGGAGTACTTGGCCGATTTGTACCGAATCACCGTGGACGCCCGATGGATGGCTTCCTCCGGGTCTTCCGTCCCCATGACTTCGGAAAGGCCGTCGAGGTACTGGCCGGCCATGACTTCGGTTCGCATGATGTCGAATATGCGACGGGCACGACCAGTGGAAGCTTGCTGGCTGCCGATCGACGCGAAGACTGCCTCGGAGAAGGACAGGCAGAGGTCCCCGGCGACGATCCCGCCCATCACTCCGAACTCCTCCCCATTGAGGGACCAGCCCTCGTCCCGATGCATCGCCTCGAAGGCGCGGTGCACGGAAGGACGTCCGCGACGGGTGTCCGAGTGGTCGATGATGTCGTCATGAATCAGCGCTGCCGACTGGAAGAGTTCGATGGCTGCTCCGGCAAGGACGACCTCGGGAGCACGAGCGGAACCTCCCGCGGCCCGCCATCCCCAGTACGCGAGAAGCGCTCTCATGCGTTTGCCGCCGGAGCACAGCGTCTCGATATGATCCACCAGTGGCATGGCCTCCGGAGAGATCTCGAGCATCACCAAGCGCTGCCTGGTCAGAAAATCCGTGATGGCTTCGTCGACCAATTCGATGTAACGCTTCTCGGCTTCCGCCCGGTCCGCGCGCGCGGCGTCCGGGGGAGGGTTCGTGGATGCGTGAGGCTTGGGTCCGGAATCATTCACGGCGGCGGTTCCTGACTTCCTGCAAGCGATGCGAGCAGGAATAGTAGGGGCGGAGAGCACGTTCCACTTTACTGGTCGGATGCGCGATGGGAGGAGCAGTGCCGAGACAGAGGGAGAGTTCCCGCGACCGCGTCATCATGCACGTGGACATGGACGCGTTCTTCGTGGGCGTGGAGCTGCTGACCCGGCCCGAACTCGTGGGGCGACAGGTCGTCGTCGCCGGATCCGGGCCCAGATCCGTGGTGCTCTCCGCGTCCTACGAGGCGCGGGCCCTGGGCGTCGGATCTGCGATGCCCACGACGAAGGCCCGACAACTGGCCCCTCATGCGGTGTACATCGATCCCTCCCACGGCCAATACCGAAAGTATTCGCAGAAGATCATGGAGATCCTGGGATCGGTGACCGACCAGCTCGAACAAGTCAGCGTGGACGAGGCCTTTCTGGATGTCACCGGAGCAATCCGGCGGTTGGGGCCTCCGGTGGGGATCGCACGGGATATCCGCCGCAGGATCACCGAAGAAACCGGGCTGGTCGCTTCGATCGGCATTTCGAGCAACAAGTTTTTGGCCAAGATGGCCTCGACCGGGTCCAAACCGGATGGACTGTGGCTGGTGCCCGGGTCCATGGCCGAGCAGTTTCTCGCCCCGTTGCCGGTTCGAAAGCTCTGGGGCGTTGGCGAAAAAACGGCGCGGATCCTCCACGACGCCGGGTTCGACACGGTCGGGGCGGTTCAGGAGGCGCCGTATTCCCTGCTCCAGCGCCGCTTGGGCAAAGCTGCGGGCGCCCACTTGTACGAACTGTGCCGGGGCATCGATGAGCGCCCCGTGGTCACTGAGCGGGTCGAGAAGTCCATGGGTGCGGAGCACACCTTCAGCTACGACACCGACGACGTACGCGAGATCAAGTCCGCGTTGCTCCAACTCAGTCACGATGTGGCCAGAAGAATCAGGGCCGCGGAGAGACGTGCCTACGGTGTGGCCATCAAGGTCCGCGACGAAAACTTTCACACCGTGAGTCGGGCACGAGCTCTCGAGCAGGGGGCCACCACGGGACGTGAAGTCTATGAGGCTGCCGCCAGGCTCTTCGATGACCTCGGGCCGCTTCCGTGCAGGATCCGGCTGGTCGGGGTCAGAGCGGAAAGGTTCGATGCCCACGACGCCGGTCGGCAGCTGTCCCTGTGGGACCAAGCGTCGGAGGACACCTTCGTGCACGAAGCAGAGTGGGGGCAGGCCGAATCCACCATGGACCTGATCTGGGCAAAATTCGGGCCCAGCGGTCTTCGTCCGGCGACGCTCTTGGAAGGCACCATTTCCCCTCGCTACGAAAGGAAGCAGGAAAAAGTGGATGGGTCCCGGACCAGTGATGGGCAGGAGAGCGAGGAAGGGCCTTCTCGGCAGTGAAATTGTGCGCCAGAAGCACTATTCTTAATGGACGGATGGAACACGGTGGTCCCAACCGTTTCGACATCCCCCATCCCGGGAAGAGGAGATGACCATGCCACTGTCCGAACACGAGCAGAAGCTTCTCGAGCAGCTGGAGCAACAGCTGAACGCGGAGGATCCCAAGTTCGCTCGATCGATGGATTCCGAAGGCTCGTCGTCGCGCGCTTCGGGTGGAGTGTCCGTGCGTTATCTGGTGCTCGGCATCGTCGTCGCGATCGTTGGCCTGGCCGTTGTCTTGGCCGGGGTAGCCACCAAACTCATCGTCCTGGGGGTCGTCGGATTCCTGTTGATGGGATTCGGCGTCTACATGGCCACGAGCAAGGGATCCTCCCGCAAGGGGAGGGGAGGGGAGAAGAGCCGCGGCGGCCGCCCCACTTCTCCCCAGAACCAATCCACTCTGATGCAGAAACTTGAGAAAAAATGGGAGGAACGCGGGGGCCTGAGCTAAGTCCTCCACATTCCGCCCCACTTTCCTCCACGAGGGCGAAGGGCCGATACCTGGAAACGGTATCGGCCCTTTTTCGTGCCCGAATCGGCCGCAATCCGGGGCGGTTCGAAGCGCCGGCATATTTTCCTCCACCACGCTCCACCCCCGGAAACTCGCGGAATTCTGGGGCTGATCTGCGGAAAGAGGGAACGAATGGGGGCGAAGGTGTTGCGTGTGGAGGGAAGTGGAGTAAAGTGGGGCAAGCAGGGGAGGCAAGGGTGGTTCCTTATCTTCCCTCGCATCCGAAACGGCGGATGCACGGAATGCAACCAGGGGAGGCGGTGGCGAGATGTTCCTCGGAACGTATTCGCCCCGTCTCGATGACAAAGGGCGACTGATCCTCCCCGCCAAATTCCGGGACGAGCTCTCGGAGGGTTTGGTTCTGACCAGGGGGCAGGAAAGGTGCCTGTACGTCTTCAGCGAGGCGGAATTCGAGCGGGTGCACGAACAGATGCGCCAGGCGCCGATTTCGTCGAAGCAGGCCCGGGACTACATTCGCGTGTTCCTCTCCGGCGCTTCGGATGAAGTCCCCGACAAGCAGGGGCGGGTCACCATCCCGCCGTCGCTTCGGGGGTACGCAGGACTTGAGAAAGAGCTCGCCGTGATTGGCGCCGGGACCAGGGCTGAGATTTGGGACGCTCAGGCTTGGGACGAGTACCTGCAGGAGAAGGAATCGGAATTCTCCGCGACCGACGAAGAAGTCATTCCCGGTCTGATGTGACCTCTGGTATGTGGTCTCCAGCCGGCAGTTCGGAATCGTCCTGGCTCAACTTCCCCTGAGCCAGGCCGAATGAGGGCCGAACTTGTTTGGATGGGGATCAGGTATCAGAGCTCTGCATCGCCGTGGGATGTCACGCAGCGAAAGCCAACGACCGGGCGTTGGCCGGACCATGGAACGGAGGCCCTGGGTGCACGCAGAGACCTCAGCCGGTATGCGTCCGGCCCATGAGCGCCATGTGCCGGTTCTGCTCGAGCGCTGCATCGGCCTCCTGGAACCCGCACTGCAGGGATCATCCCCGATCGTCGTCGACGCGACGTTGGGTATGGGTGGGCACACCGAGAATCTCCTGGACAGGTTCCCGCGACTGACCGTGATCGGAATCGATCGTGACCCACAGGCTCATGCGCTTGCCGCCCAGCGTCTGAAGCGCTTCGGCAGTCGGTTCGTGCCGGTCCAGGCCGTCTACGACGAGATCTCGGAAGTCCTGTCCACGCGAGGAATTCCGAGCGTCGACGGGGTCCTCTTCGATCTGGGCGTCTCCTCCTTGCAATTGGACGAGAAGGAGAGGGGTTTCGCGTATTCGTACGACGCGCCCCTGGACATGCGCATGAATGCGAGCGATGCGCTGACCGCTGAAATCATCGTTAACGAATATGACGAAAACGACCTCCGCCGCATCCTGAGGAATTGGGGCGAGGAGAAATTCGCCGGTCGAATCGCCAAAGCTCTGGTTGAGGTTCGCCAAGAACACCGAATTGCCACGACCGGTGAGTTGGTCAGCATCCTCCAGAAAGCCATTCCGGCCGCCGCGCAACGCAATTCGGGGCATCCCGCCAAGCGCACTTTTCAAGCGCTGCGCATTGAAGTTAACGGTGAGCTTGAGACTCTCGAACGAGCCGTCCCCGATGCACTGAATTCTCTCAGTGTTGGCGGCCGTGTCGTAGCCGTGAGCTATCACTCACTTGAGGACAAAATTGTGAAACGAGCCGTGGCGGCGTTGGCCGTATCCAAGGCTCCCAAAGGTTTTCCGGTCGAGTTGGAAGAGCATCAGCCCGAAGTCAAGGTCTTGACACGAGGCGCCGAAGGTCCAACCGACCAAGAAGTTGACAGCAACCCGCGTGCGGCATCCGCGAAACTGCGTGCCGCCGAACGTATCCGTGAATCAAGGACGGCAGCATGAGTGCAGAACCGCAGTACACAGACTCGGAAACCGAGAACGGTGTACCCGCCGCCCTCCATCTGAGCGCGGTCAAGGAGCGTCGCAACCTTCGCGTCGTCGGCGACGCAGAGATCCAGGACGAGCAGCATGAGCTCGCCGAGGCCGCGGAACCCCGCCGTCGCAAGCCACTGGCCGTGCAGCCGGTCGCTCGTCGGCGTCGTCGGCTGTCCATGGTGGTCGCGACCATCCTGGGTGTCTGCGTCACGCTGGGCGTGGTTCTGCTGCTGAACATCTCGATGTCGTCCAATCAGTACGACCTGGTGCAGCTGCGGGACCAGGAGCGCAGCCTCTCCGAGGAGAACCAGAAGATCAGCCAGGAGAACGAGTACCACCAGGCACCGCAGAACCTGGCCATCAGGGCCTCGCAACTCGGCATGGTCTCCGCCTCCGACCAGGCCCAACTGGACCTGAAGAACTCGACCGTCTCCGGGACGCCGACCCCCGCCGAAAAGGCACCGTCGGATCCGGAAGATGCCAAGAAGAACGGCCAGACCAACCTCATCGATCCGCCCAAGGGCAGCGACACGGATGCTGCCAAGGATGCCAAGAAACAGAAGAAGCAGGCCGAAGAGGAACAGAAGAAGCAGCAGGACAAGGACAAGAAGGACTCCGATTCCACGAAGGACGAGGGATCCTCCACCTCCGACCAGCAGGCGAACAACGGTGGAAACCAGGGCGGCAACGGCCAGAACGCGAACCACGGCAACGGCTGACCCACGGGGACACCCGCACCACGGCCGTGGCGGAGCATACAGGCCCACGTAATGCCGTATCGTCCGTGCCAGGCTTTAGACTGATAACTTCCGCCACGACGGCACGTCATGTACCGGACGCGCCGGTCACCGTGAAGTGAGGCGCGAGCCAACCACCCGTTGCGACGTTTCCCCCGGTCGGCAGGCCCGGGGCAGGAAGAGGAGTCAGTGGATTCTACGGAGGATCGGCCGGGCGACCCCAGCCAAGAGGGTCCCCGCGATGGGCGCTACGCCGAAGGGGATCACGATCCCCAGACGGGAGAGGCGCAGGGAATCCTGCGGCGCAGCTTCATCGGCATCTCGGCGTTTTTGGCCATGCTCGCGCTTCTGGTCGGGCGCCTCTTCTATGTCCAGGCCATCGATCCCACGGGCCGCGCGAAGAAAGCCCTCGACGATCGACGCCGCACCCAGAAGATCCCGGCCCTGCGTGGCGAAATCCACGACACCGAGGGCAATGTCCTGGCCCGGTCCATCCAACGCTACAAAATCACCGCCGACCAGACCGCGGTGGCTCCGGTCAAGCGGTTCACCAAGGACAAGAAGCAGGAAGAGCTCAGTGTCCAGGACGTCGTCTACAAATTGGCCGACATCCTCAAGAAGTCCGACAACGAGGTCAAGGAAAGCCTCGACGGGGACAGCAAGTACGCCGTCGTCGCCGAAGAGGTGACGCCTGATGTCTACAACGCGATCATGGACATCGGCGCGGACTACATTTACGGTGAGCCGGTATCAAAGCGCAGTTATCCCGACGGATCCATCGGTGGATCCGTGGTGGGCTTCCTGAATTCCGATGGCGCCGCGGGTGGCATAGAACTCCAATTCGACAAGGACCTCACGGGCAAGGACGGCGAACGAGTCTACGAAATCAGCGCGGACGGCATCCGCATTCCGGTGGGCGAGGACATCAACCAGCCCGCCGAAGACGGCAAGACCGTTCGGCTGACCATCAATCGGGACATCCAGTACTTCGCACAGCAGCAGGTCAAGGCCCGAGCCGACGAACTGAAGGCGGAATGGGGGACCGCGGTCGTTATGCGGATCAAGGACGCCTCGATCCTCGCCCTGGCCGATTCGTCGATGATCGACCCCAATAATTACGAGGACGCCGACTCCGGCGACTTCGCCGCGAGAGCGGTCAGCGCAGCGACGGAGCCGGGCTCGACCGAGAAGATCCTCACGACGTCGGCCGTCCTCGAGGAAGGCCTGTCCACGCCGACCTCAGGATTCGACGTTCCGGCCGAGCTGCACATCGACGGGCAGACGTTCACCGATGCCTTCGACCACGGCGCCGAGAAGAGAACTCTGACCGGTATTATTGCGGACTCGATGAACACGGGAACCGTGCTCGCGGGCAAGCAACTGGACAAGGACCAGCGACACGACTGGCTCAAGAAGTTCGGTGTGGGTTCCCTCACCGGTATCGAGCTGCCGGGCGAGAGCCGCGGTATTCTGGCCCCCGCCAAGGAATGGGACGAACGCCAGCAGTACACGGTCCTCTTCGGGCAGGGCGTGTCCCAGACTCCACTGCAGACCATGATGGCCTACCAGGCCGTCGCCAACGACGGAGTCCAGCTCAAGCCCCGAATCATCGATGCGGTGGTCGACAAGGACGGCAAGGAAGACAAGCATCCCGTCTCCGAGGGCAAGAGGATCATCTCCAAGAAGACCTCCCAGCAGGTCAAGGACATCATGGAGACGGTCGTCACCGAAGGCGGAGCCAAGGAGGCCGCGGTCGAGGGGTGGCGCGTCGGCGGCAAGACCGGTACCGCCGAGGCCCCGGCGGACAAGGGCGGCGGCTATGACGGGTATACGACGTCGTTCATCGGCGTCGCCCCCATCGACGACCCGCAGTACCTGGTCGGTATCGTGCTCCAACGACCCCAGGGCGAGGTGACCGCCATTGGGTGCACCACGGTGTTCTCCAAGATCATGGAGAAGGTCCTGCAGTACTACAAGGTTCCGCACTCGACCTCGAAGCCCGTCGAGATACCGAAGTTCACGGACGGCGACCATGAATAGAACGCGATACTAAGCTATTGCTCGGGGGAGCGCCCGGCGCAACCCCCACGAATCACACACAACCCGCACGGAAGAGAAGGATCGCACCCCATGCCCCTTGAGGATGAGCCAACGGAGAGTGGTTCCGGTATCGGAAGTACCGGTCTGGAGGGGACCGCACAGAGCTTGCGTCCGCAGTCCGTTGTCCCTCGGAGCCTGCGAGAGCTGACCGACGCGATCGGCGCTCAGGGTCACACAGTTCGGACTGAGGGAACCCTTGGGGTGACCGCGACCGGTATCAGCATGGACTCCCGCGAAGTGCAGCCGGGCGACCTGTACGTGGCCCTTCCGGGGGCGAACGCGCACGGAGCCGACTTCGTCGAGGGCGCGACACACCGGGGCGCGGTCGCCGTGCTGACGGATGAGGCCGGGCTGTCGACCGTCCGGGCGCTGGGGCTTCAGCTCCCGGTCCTCGTCGTCGATCGGGTCCGCGACGTCGTCGGGCCCCTGGCTGCCCTGATGTACGCGAGCCAGCCGTCCTCGCCCGAGGTCCAGCGCCTGTTCGCCGTGACCGGCACCAACGGCAAGACGACCACCACGTACATGATCAACGCGATCATGGCGGCTCTCGGGCACACCACCGGTCTCATCGGGACCATCGAAATCCTCGCCGGGGGCCGAGCGATCCCCAGCCAGCTGACCACCCCCGAGTCCACACACGTCCATTCGCTCGTGTCTGTCATGAGGGAACACGGGATCACGTCCGCCTCGATGGAGGTCTCTTCCCACGCGCTGGACTACAAGCGGGTGGACGGGCTCGTGTACGACGTCGCCGGATTCACCAACCTGACCCAGGACCATCTCGATCTCCACGGCACCATGGACGCCTACGCTTCTTCGAAGGCCCAGCTGTTCACACCGTCCCACTCCCGCCGCAATGTCATTACGGTCGACGACGCCTGGGGGCGTGCCATGGCCGACAGGGCCCGGAGCGCCCAGGGAGAAGAAGCCGTGGTCACCCTCTGGACCGACTACGGGCGAGGAGGCGAACAACCTGCCGACCAGGAGCCCGCCGACTGGGCGCTCACGGCTGTCCGACCGCACGGCATTGGTCACGACTTCGTGCTCACACATCGCGACGGGCGGGAACTTCGGGCAACGACCGGTCTGCCGGCCGACTTCAACGTCTCCAATGCCGCCCTCGCGGTGGCCATGATCGCAGAGTCGGGGGTCGACGACCGCGCCCTCCGCGACGTGCTGTCCCACCCGGAATCCCTGACGCCCCTGGTCCCGGGACGGATGCAGGTCATTTCCCAGGAGCCGGTGGCGATTGTCGATTTCGCCCACAACGCCGATGCGCTCGAGCGAGCACTGGGCGCGGTGGATCCTGGCAGCGACAGTTCGGGCAAGGTCATTATTGTCTTCGGGGCCACGGGGCAGCGCGACCAGACCAAGCGCCCCATGATGGGTGCGGTCGCTGCCCGCAACGCGGACGTGGTGATCGTGACCGACGACGACCCCCACAACGAGGCACCGGGCCCCATTCGCGACGCGGTGGCGGCCGGCGCGCGAGAGGCCGTCGAAGCCGGTGCCCGGGCCGGAACGGTTGAGAACGTAGCCCCCAGGGCGAGAGCCATCGAGCGCGCCGTGGAACTGGCCGGACCCGAGGACTCGATCCTCGTCGCGGGACGCGGTCATGAAGTCAGTCAGGACATCGCCGGGGTGGACAACGCTCTCGACGATCGTGAGGAATTGCGGAGTGCGCTTCGCACGTGGCAGGCGCGGCGACACGCCGCAGGAGGAAACCGATGATCGAACTGTCAGCACGAGAAATCGCCGAGGCCGTCCGGGGCACCCTGGTCGGGCTCGAAGAGGGTGCAGAGGATTCGGTGCGGTGCACCTCCGCCACCACCGACTCGCGCGAGGTCGTCGAAGGAACCCTGTTCATCGCCAAGCCGGGAGAGACCACGGACGGCCACCGGTTCATCGGCACCGCGCGGGAGGCCGGTTCCCCGCTCGCCCTCGCCGAACGGGAGATTCGCGACGACGAAGGCCGGGTCCTTCCCAGCGTGATCGTTCCGGAGGTGGTCGAGGCCATGGGCCGACTCGCCCACGAGATCGTCCGGCGTCTCAAGTCCGAGGGCGAAGTGACGGTGCTCGGTATCACCGGGTCGGCGGGCAAGACGACCACGAAGGACCTGCTCCGGGGCATCTTCAGCGAACACGGTCCCACCGTGGCACCCGTCGGCTCCTACAACGGCGAGGTCGGCGTTCCGTTGACCGTTTTCCGCGCAGACTGGGACACCCAGTATCTCGTGATTGAGATGGGGGCCAACCACGTCGGGAACATCCGATACCTCTGCGACATCGTGAACCCCGATTTCGGGGCCATTCTCAAAGTCGGTACCGCCCACGCGGGCGAATTCGGCGGCGTCGAGAACATCGCGATCACCAAGTCGGAGTTGGCCGACGGCGTCGTGCCGACCGGCGGCGTCGCGCTCAATCTCGACGATCCCAGGGTTGCTGCCATGGAGAACAAGGCCACGGCCGAGGTGACCTGGTTCGGGGTCGAAGGACGCCACGTCCGGGACATCGAGGCGCCCGTGGTCCGCGCCTCGGAGCTGAGGACCGACCACAGCGGCTGTCCCCAGTTCAGACTCACGTTCCCCGAGGGGGACTCGTACGAGGTCGCGTCCAAACTCATCGGCGAACACCACGTGTACAACCTCTTGGCGGCCGCGACCCTTGCGCACGCCGCGGGGATTCCGACGGCGGACATCGCCCGAGCCCTCAGCGAGCTGGGGGCGGCCAGCCGGTACCGCATGGAACGCACCGACCGGCCCGACGGCGTGACCGTGATCAACGACGCCTACAATGCGAATCCCGAGTCGATGGCCGCGGCACTCCGGACGTTGGCCCAGATGGGGCGCGATGCCGAACCGCCACGGCGCACCTGGGCTGTGCTCGGCGCCATGCTCGAACTGGGCGACGCCTCGCGCGAGGAACACGATAAACTCGGGCGGGACGTCGTTCGCCTGAACATCCCCAAACTGATCGCCATCGGCCAGGAAGCGGCGCCGATCTTCAACGCCGCCCATCTGGAGGGATCCTGGGGAGAAGAAGCCGTGTGGGTCGAGACGACCGAGCAAGCATTCGACATTCTCCGACGCGACCTGCGAGGAGGCGACATTGCCCTCTTCAAGTCCTCCAGAGATGCCGGCTTGCTCCACTTGGGGGATAGAGTTGCTCAGGACCGAACCGACGACCCGACCGAACCCGAAACACGGTAGAAAGGCACAAAGTACCGCATGATCTCCATTCTGCTGGCGGCGGCCTTTGGCCTGATCCTCTCGCTCGTCGGAACGCCGCTGTTCACCAAATTGTTGGTCAGGCAGCAGTACGGCCAATTCATTCGTGAGGACGGCCCCACGAGCCACCAGACGAAGCGCGGCACGCCGACTATGGGCGGCGTCGTCATCATTGTCGCGACCCTCCTGGCGTTCTTCCTCTCCTTGGCCATCAACGGCCTCGTGTTCGGGGGAAACCCCGTTCCGTCGGTGTCCGCCCTGCTTCTGTTGTTCCTGATGATCGGCATGGCCGGCGTCGGGTTCATCGACGACTTCAAGAAGATCGCTCGGAAGCAGTCCCTCGGCCTGACGCCCAAGGGGAAAATCGTGCTGCAGGGGACGGTGGGGATCATCTTCGGTGTCCTCGCCCTGACGATTCCCAACGAGAACGGATGGACGCCGGCCTCGACCCACATTTCCTTCACGAGGGACATCCCTTGGCTGGATCTCTCCTTCGGCCTCCCGATCCTGGGCATCATTCTGTTCGTGGTGTGGGCAAACCTCATCTCGACGGCGACCACCAACGCCGTGAACCTCACCGACGGGCTCGACGGCCTCGCCACGGGCGCATCGATCCTGGTCTTCTCCGGGTATCTCATGATCTCGATGTGGCAGGCCAATCACCTGTGCGAATCCGTCTCACCCGGTGCCGTCTGTTACGAGGTGCGCGATCCCGCCCAGCTGTCCGTGGTCGCCGCGGCGCTCGTGGGCGCGCTGATCGGCTTCCTCTGGTGGAACACGTCTCCCGCGACGATCTTCATGGGCGACACGGGATCCCTGGGACTCGGCGGGGCCCTTGCGGCGTTCGCCATGCTGACCCGGACCGAGATCCTCCTGGTCCTGTTGGCCGGTCTTTTCGTGATGATCTCGGCATCCGTGATCATCCAGGTCGGATACTTCAAGATCTCGGGAGGAAAGCGCGTGTTCAAGATGGCACCGCTGCAGCACCACTTCGAGCTCAAGGGCTGGAAGGAAGTCACCGTGGTGGTTCGCTTCTGGATCATTGCCGGCCTCTTCGTCGCCCTTGCCCTGGGGGTCTTCTACGGTGACTGGCTCATCAGTCATGGAGGTGTGACGCTCTGATGCGATCAACCCAAGAGAACCCGGACGTCGGCAACCCTCGCCTCGAGTCCCTGACGACCTGGGACTCCGACTGGGCCGGCCTGCGAGTCGTGGTCGCCGGGATCGGGGTGTCAGGTTTCGCGGCCGCGGATACGCTGATCGAACTCGGTGCGCGTGTCGTCGTCGTCGACGGCAAGGACACCGAGGAGAACCGCTACAAGCGCCAGACCCTCGAGATCGTCGGCGCGGCGGACGTCACGCTCGGCGACGGCGCGATGGACGCATTGCCCGACGTCGAGGGGCAGCGTCCGGACCTCGTCGTGACTTCACCGGGCCTGCGCCCGAGCCTCGGAATCCTGGCCCAGGCCGCGCGCGAAGGCATCCAAATCTGGGGTGAGGTCGAGTTGGCCTGGAGGCTGCGCCGACGCGAAGGCAGGAAGACCGCCGAATGGGTGTGCGTGACGGGGACCAACGGCAAGACGACGACAGTCGGAATGACGGAATCCATACTGCAGGCGGCCGGGCTTAAGGCCATCGCCGTCGGCAATGTCGGCACGCCCATCCTGGACGCGCTTCGTGACCCGGTCGAGTACGAGGTCTTCGCCGTGGAGCTGTCGAGCTACCAATTGCACTGGTCCTCATCGCTCGAACCCTTGGCCTCCGTGGTCCTCAACATTGCGGAGGACCACATCGATTGGCACGGCAGCTACGAGAACTACCAGGCGGACAAAGCCAGGATCTACGAGAACACCAAAGTCGCCTGCGTCTACAACGCCTCCGCACCCCTCACCGAGAAGATGGTCGAGGACGCGGACGTGCAGGAGGGGTGCCGGGCGGTGTCCTTCACGACCGACACGCCGTACTTGTCCCAGCTCGGGGTCGTGGACGGTCTGCTGGTCGACCGAGCCTTCGTGGAGGAACGGCGGAGTTCCGCCGCCGAGCTCGCCTCGATCCAGGACACGGGCGAATTGCCGACCAGACACACCGTGGAGAACGCTCTGGCCGCGGCGGCGCTCGCCCGTGCGGCCGGCGTGGAGGCCGTCGCCGTGCGCGACGGCCTGCGTTCGTACGAACCCGGGGCACACCGGATTCAGCCTGTCGCCACCACGCACGGCGTTCTCTGGGTCAATGATTCCAAGGCCACGAACCCTCACGCCGCGGACGCTTCGCTTGCGTCCTTCTCACCGGTGATCTGGATCGCCGGAGGCCTGTCGAAGGGCGTCGCCTATGACGAACTCGTCGAGAAGCACGCGGACCGCCTCAAAGGCGTCGTGCTGATCGGCACCGATACGGATTCACTGCTCCGAGCGCTGGACCGCCATGCGCCGGACGTTCCGGTGCTCCGTGCCGCCGAGGGAATCTCGGCACCCGTCGAGGACGGCCGGGCCGTCATGGCCCAGGCCGTGCGTCTCGGACACGAGCTGTCCGAACCCGGTGACACGGTGCTCATGGCTCCCGCGGCGGCGTCGATGGACCAGTTCACGACCTACGCCGAACGCGGCAACGCTTTCATCGAATCGGTGACCGAGCTCGTAGAAAGCATCCAGGACCACGACCCCGACGAAGGCGACCGCTCCTCATGAGTACCGCAGCCCCGGAACAACCGCGGAACCGCCGCAAGGACACCCTGTGGACCCGACTCGCCGAGGGCTACCGGCACGTGACCAGGCCCCTCTACCGCTGGGTGGCCACGGGGTCGATGACGAGCGCGTCGGTGGGTATCGCGGTCTCCTCGATCGGTCTGACGATCCTCGGGTGCATGATGGTGCTCTCGGCGTCGTCGGTCGAACAGCTCAGCCACGGTCAGTCCCCGTACGGCCTGTTCCTGAGGCAGGGTCTCTTCGCCCTGACAGGCATCGTCGCGATGTTCGTGGCCAGCCGGATCAGGATCTCCGTCTGGAAGAACCGGAAGCTGACGTATTGGCTGATGGGTATCTCGCTGTTCATGCTTCTGCTGGTGCTTTCCCCCTTGGGCAAGGAGGTCAACGGAAACAGGAACTGGCTGGGCCTCGGACCGCTGAGCTTCCAGCCTTCGGAGATCGCCAAGTTCTCCCTGCTTCTCTGGGTCGTCTGGTCACTGGCCAAGTCCACGCGCGTCGCCACCAGTGCCCGAGAAGCACTGCTGCCCTCGTGCCTTGGTTTTCTCGGTGTCTGCGGGCTGGTGATCGTCGGTGGTGACGCCGGTACGTGCATCGTCTTCGCTCTGATCTACGCCAGTGCCCTGTGGTTCGCCCGCGCTCCGCGCAAGATTTTCACCCGGTCTCTGCTGATCGGTGCGGCGCTGATGGTCCTGATCGTCGTCGCTCGCCCGCACCGCCTGTCCCGCGTCATCACCTGGCTGTTCCCCTCGACCTGCACGCAGGGGCAGGAGTGCTACCAGGCCAACTCGGGCATGGCGGCGCTGGCCACGGGCTCCTGGTGGGGAGAAGGCCTGGGACAGTCCCGGCAGAAGTACAGCTACCTGCCCGAGGCGCACAACGACTACATCATCGCGATCCTCGGTGAGGAGCTCGGATTCATCGGTACCTGCGTGGTGATCGCTCTGTTCACCGTCCTGGCGCTCTGCCTGGCACGCATCATCCTCCGGTCGAGCGACCGCTTCGTCCGGTTGGCCGCCGCGGGACTCATGGCGTGGTTCGTCGGCGAGACCTTCGTCAATATCGGCATGGTCACCGGGTTGCTTCCCGTCATCGGCATTCCGTTGCCGTTCATCTCGTACGGAGGTACATCATTGATGATGTCCTTATTCGCCTCCGGGTTCGCGATGTCGTTGACCAAGACGCCCACGCACCCGGCTATGAGCCTCACATCCCTCGACCCCGACGACGCACACGTAAACTAGGGACCGCTCGCAGGGCCCCGATGCAGGGGAGGACTGACAGACCATTCGACCATTGGGAGAGACGAGACCATGACCAAGCCACTGTCCGTAGTCGTTGCGGGAGGCGGAACCGCGGGGCACATCTCTCCGATGCTCGCCATCGCCAATGCCGTCAGGGAGATGGAGCCCGAATCCCGCATCGTCGCGGTCGGGACGGCGTCGGGTATGGAAACCCGTCTGGTTCCGGAGGCAGGGTATGACCTCGAATTCGTCGATCGAGTGCCCATGCCGCGGAAGCCCACGGTGGATCTGCTCAAACTTCCGGTCAGACTGCGTCGCGCCGTGAACCAAGGTCGCGAGATTCTGCGACGCAATGACGCCGACGTCGTGGTCGGCGTCGGCGGGTACGTGTGCACGCCCATGTATCTGGCGGCCGCCCAGGAGAAAATCCCAGTCGTGATCCACGAGGCCAATCAGCGTCCAGGTCTGGCCAACAAGGTCGGTGCGCGTCGGGCGGCGGTCGTGGCCACGGCCTTCGAAGGGACCCCGATTCCTCACGGTCAACACGTGGGCATGCCGATGCGTCCGCAGATCTCCGGTTGCGACCGGGCCGCCGAGCGCGCGGGTGCCCGGCAGCTCCTCTCGCTCCAGGAGGATGTGCCGACCATCATCGTCACCGGCGGATCGCTGGGCGCCCAGAACATGAACCGAACGATCTCCGACGTCGTCGAGCGGCCCGAGTGGCAAGAGTCCGGCGTCCAGATGCTTCACATCACCGGTCGGGGGAAACAGCTTCTCGGTGCGGACGGGGCGCCCCTCGAGACCCCGGGGTACCATCAGGTCGAATACATCGACGGCATGGAGAACGTCTATGCCGCCTGCGACCTCTTGGTGGCCCGTTCCGGAGCCGCGACCGTCAGCGAGGTCGCCGCAGTCGGATGCCCGGCCGTTTTCGTGCCGCTGCCGATCGGCAACGGCGAACAATCACTCAACGCCAAGGACCTGGTCGATTCCGGGGCCGGCCTCATGGTCGAGGACAAGAAATTCACGGCCGACTGGTTCGTCGACAACGTGCTGCCCACGGTGACCGACCAGGAGCGTTTGGACCGAATGTCCTCGAACGGTTACCGTCACGGTATTCGGGATGCTGCACAGCACATGGCACGATTGATCGCACAATCGGCGCGACACGAAGGGAGCGCCTGAGCATGGGCTCATCGCACAGATCGGGGGAGCAGCCAGGATTGCTGCCCGACTCCATGAACCCTCCGTTTCCTGAACGCATCCGCACCGAGGACCTCGGACGGGTGCACTTCATCGGGATGGGTGGGACCGGAATGTCCGCCGTGGCGGACCTGCTGGTCTCCCGCGGCCTCGACGTCAGCGGATCCGACATGAAACACAACGCGGCGCTGGACGTCCTCGAGGGAAAGGGCGCTCGCGTCTTCGTGCCGCAGGACGCCGCCAACATCGAGGGTGCCCAGACCGTGGTCGTCTCCACCGCGATCAAGGAGTCGAACCCGGAGCTCGCCGCGGCGCGGTCCGCGGGCCTCCGCGTGATCCACCGCTCGGATGCTCTGGCCTCGGCGATGGCGGATTCGAAGACGATCGCCGTTGCCGGCACCCATGGAAAAACGACCACGAGTTCCATGATTGCTGTGATGCTGGACGGGCTGGGTGCCCGTCCGTCATTCGCCGTGGGTTCGACGGTCGCTGCTCTCGGTACGAATGCCGCGCTGGGTGCCACAGGACCCGAAAGCTGGTTCGTCGCCGAGGCGGATGAATCCGACGGTTCTTTCGTCAAATACAATCCCTCGGTCGCCGTGGTCACCAATGTGGAACCCGACCACCTGGACTTCTACGGAAGCCCCGAGGCCGTGACCGCTGCATTCGATCGGTTCGTACAGACCATGACCGATGACGGAGTCTTGGTCGCGTGCGAGGACGACGCCGGCTCCCGGGCGCTCACCGAAGTCCAGCGGGCCGAGAACCGCCCCGTGGTTACCTACGGGACAGCCGAGGGCGCCGACGTCCGCATCACGGACATCAGCGGCGAAGGCACCCGAAGCACAGCCAGGGTGGACTGGGACTTCCGGACGGGCAGCACGGCCCTGGCCGGGACGTGCGATCTGGAGCTATCGGTCCCGGGCCAGCACAATCTGAGGAACGCCGCGGCGGCTCTGTGCTGCGCGCTCATCGGGGGGTTCGACGCGGCCGACGCGGCGAGGGCTCTGACAGCGTTCACCGGATCGGCACGCCGGTTCGAGTTCAAGGGCGAACGCCGGGGGGTCCGGGTCTACGACGACTACGCGCACCACCCCACGGAGGTCGCCGCTGCCCTCGAAGCCGCCCGGACGGCGTCGGGCGGACACAACGTGTACGCGGTCTTCCAGCCACATCTGTTCTCCCGCACTCGGGAATTTGCCGCCGAATTCGCCGAAGCCCTGTCCCTTGCCGACCGGGCGTACGTGGTCGATATCTTCCCCGCGCGTGAGGAGCCGATCGAGGGCGTGACAAGTCGGCTCATCACCGAGTCCGGTCACACAGAGGTCAGGTACGCGTCCAGCTCGGGCGAAGCAGCGGGCCGCGTGGCCTCTGCGGCCTCCGAGGGAGACATCGTGATGACGATCGGAGCCGGTGACGTGACCACGTTCGGGGACAAGATCCTCGACGAACTCTCCGAGGGCGGGCCGGCCACGGCCCGGGACGAATCGTGAGTCCGGCACGCAGGCCGCGCCTGCCCCGCAGCAACCAGGGCAAGAACGATACCGGGACGAAGCCGGCCGCGGACACACCGGCCTCTTCAGAGACCGGAGAACCAGCGACGGTTCGTGTCAACGATCCGTCGAAGGTCCGTGTGGTGCCGGTCGAGGATTCGAGTCGGGCCGAGCCGGACACCGCAGAGACCACGCCTGACGCCTCGACGAAGAACGCGGCATCGCGGGCAGAGGGCGGTGAGGGAACTCGGACTGATAGGTCATCCCATCCTGACCCCGAAGAAAACGTTGCCGGTGACAAGGCGGATCAGGACAACATTGTCGCGTTCCCGGGACGCCGCGCCGTTCGTGGCCGCACAGCCGGGACGAGCAGTGCGGCGTCATCATCCTCGGGCGGGGATTCCCATGAGAAGCCTCGGCGCAGCAGACGACGGAAAGTCCTGGTGAGCCTGGGCGTTTTCGTGGTGGCCGCAGTCCTCTTCCTCGGCATCGTGTTCTTCTCGCCATTGCTCGCGACACAGAAGGTCACGATCGAGGGCGCCAACCTGACGGACAAGGCGTCCCTCCAGAAGTCCCTGGACTCCCTCAAAGGCAAGCCCCTGACGCGTGTCACGACGAAGGACGTGGAGAGCAAGGTCGGCGACGACATCGCCGTGCAAAACGTGAGCATTGAGGCGCACCCGCCGCACGAACTCGTGGTGACGATCCACGAGCGCGCCCCCGTCGCGGTCGTCAAGTCCGGGGACCAGTACATTCTGGTC
This sequence comes from Rothia koreensis, assembly GCF_004136575.1. Taxonomy (GTDB): domain Bacteria; phylum Actinomycetota; class Actinomycetes; order Actinomycetales; family Micrococcaceae; genus Rothia; species Rothia koreensis. The sequence goes on along the minus strand of NZ_NOIQ01000006.1, from coordinate 21,331 downwards.
GACAAGGACGGCGTCGCCATCGGGTCGAAGAAGTCGGTCGAGGAGGCCGGTGTGCCGTTGCTCGACGGCGGCCCGGACGCGGTCAAGAGCGACGCTTTCGAGTCCGCGGTGCAGGCCCTGCAGACGTTGCCGCGCTCCCTGCTCAACCAGCTCAACAAGGTCGACGCCGAATCATCCAACAACATTCAGCTCGACATGAAGGACGGGTCGAAGGTCAAGTGGGGCACCGGTGAAGACAGCGACTACAAGGCCGAGGTCCTGAACAGCCTGGTGCAAGGCCTCAAGGACAGTGGTGGTGCGTCGGTCTACGACGTCTCGAGCCCAGACCGACCGGTCACCAAATAGTTCCTGAACCGAGAATTGAATGTACCAGTGAAGGTTTAACTTTCTGAGTCACAACACAATATTTGCCGGAAATTCTTAGACTTCGATGGGCAAATCGGTGCGACACGGCAACAGGTGGTTGGTACTGTAGACCTGGTATAGGAACAAGCTGGGCGCAGGTGCCGAGCATTGAATCTCAACCTTCAAGTGATGGTTCAAGCTACGGAATCATGTGTTTCGGCTTCACACGCTAAGACGAGGATCCCCATGGACGTAACAACTCCCCAGAATTACCTCGCCGTCATCAAGGTCGTCGGCATCGGCGGCGGCGGCGTCAATGCGGTCAACCGCATGATCGAGGTCGGTCTTCGCGGTGTCGAATTCATCGCGATCAACACCGACGCCCAGGCACTGTTGATGTCGGATGCCGACGTCAAGCTCGACGTCGGGCGCGAAATGACCCGCGGACTCGGCGCAGGCGCGAATCCGGAGGTCGGCCGTCAGGCCGCCGAGGATCACGACGAAGAGATCGAGGAGGTCCTCAAGGGGGCCGACATGGTCTTCGTGACGGCCGGCGAGGGCGGCGGAACCGGTACGGGCGGCGCGCCCGTTGTCGCCCGCATCGCACGGTCGCTCGGTGCCCTGACGATCGGCGTCGTGACCCGTCCGTTCACTTTCGAGGGTCGTCGTCGGTCCAACCAGGCCGAGACCGGCATCGAAGCACTGCGCGACGAGGTCGACACGCTCATCGTGATTCCCAATGATCGGCTCCTGTCCATTTCCGACCGCAACGTGTCGATGCTGGACGCCTTCAAGTCGGCAGACCAGGTCCTGCTCTCCGGCGTCCAGGGCATCACGGATCTCATCACGACTCCCGGTCTGATCAACCTCGACTTCGCGGACGTCAAGTCCGTGATGCAGGGGGCCGGGTCCGCTCTGATGGGAATCGGCTCCGCTCAGGGCGAGGACCGGGCCGTCAAGGCGGCCGAGCTGGCGATAGCTTCTCCGTTGCTCGAGGCCTCGATCGACGGCGCACACGGTGTGCTTTTGTCGATCCAGGGCGGATCGGATCTCGGCCTGTTCGAGATCAACGAGGCCGCTCGCCTGGTGCAGGAAGTCGCCCACCCGGATGCCAACATCATCTTCGGCGCCGTGATCGATGATGCCCTGGGCGACGAAGCCCGTGTCACCGTCATTGCTGCGGGCTTCGACTCGCTCAACCCCGAGACGAACAGCAACGAAAACAACGCGGCGGCGAACCAGGCCCAGAAGACCCAGCAGACCTACGGCGGCGGTGCATCGCAGCCCGCCAAGGTCGCCGAGAACCCCCAGCGCGGCAGCGGCTCCTACTCGAGCGGCTCCTTCGGTGGCCGGTCGGGGTCCCAGTGGCAGGACGACTCGGACGTTCCGGCCAATGCCGGCTTCGATCTGGACCTGCCCCCGGTCGTGGGCAATGACGGAGAGAGCTCCTCGTCGTCCAAGAAGTCCGGCAAGGATTCCCTGGACGTCCCCGACTTCCTGAAGTAACCCATAACGAGACGCGTGTGAAGCCGACGGGGCGGGACGAGACGATCGTCCCGCCCCGTTCTTTCTGTCCCGGACAGAAGCCGGCCCACAGCCGAGGAGAAACCATGACCGACAATCCATCCTCCGTCGACACGGCGGCTCCGCGTCCGGGCCCGGAAGCCCTTCGCCACCGCGTGGACCTGCCCCAGGGGGTATCCATCGGTTTCACCGGGCTGGGAGCCGGCAATCTCGGTCTGCATGTGCAGGGGACGTCCGACCCGCAGGAGAATCGCCGCCTCCTCGAACAGGCCATGGGAGTTCGGCGCGGGACGCTGCTTTTCCTCGAGCAGGTCCACGGAACGCGGGTGGCCGACGCCGATGCAGCGCCCGTGGTGCCCGCAGGGCTGAGTCCGCACGAGGAACGCGAATTCGCTCCCGTTGCCGATGCCGCTGTCACGGCCACGGGCCGACCTCTTGCGATCATGACGGCCGATTGCCTGCCGGTGGTTCTGGCCACCGAACGTGAGGATCTGTTCGCCGTGGCCCATGCGGGCCGCAAGGGCTTGCTGGACGGGGTCCTGCCGAACGTCGTCGATGCCCTCAGGTCACACGATGCTCGGGAGATCCGCGCATGGATTGGACCCGCGATCTGTGGCGACTGCTACGAGGTTCCGGAAGAGATGGTCACCGCGTCGAGTCGTACGCATGCGGGCATCGCCTCGACCACGCGCTGGAACACGCCCGGACTCGATCTGCCTCGGGCGGCCCGTATCCAGCTCCATGACCTGGGGGTCGAGGTCGAATCGGGGGAGCACCATGAGTGCACGTACGAGACGGAGGATCTCTACTCGCACCGACGTGCCCCGGGGCAAGGACGAATTGCGGGCCTCGTGTGGCGGTCGGAGGTCTCGGCGCGGTAGGCCGCTTCTCGGCCGTGGCCCCCTGTCTGCCAAGGAAGGAAAACACACCGTGAGTGAATTGACGTACGCCCCCGAGCGGGCGGAGGAGCTCGCCGAAGCGCACGCCCGCATCCGGGCCGAGATCGACGAATGGGCAGCAGAGACGCCCCGGGATCGCCGCCCGGCATCTGGCGTGGAACTGATGACCGTGACGAAATTCTTCCCGGCCTCGGATGTCGCGGCCCTCTACGACGCCGGCGTGCGCGTCTTCGGAGAGAACCGCGACCAGGAGGCCTCCGCCAAGGCGGCCGCGTTGGCCGACTATGCGGCGGGGGACCCACCCGCGTGGAACTACATTGGTCAGTTGCAGTCCAACAAGGCCAAGTCCGTGGTCAAGTACGCGACGGCGGTCCACTCGGTCGATCGATCCTCACTCGCGACCGCGTTGGGCAAGGCCTACCGGTCTGCCGTGGCTCGGTACGAGTCCGAGGAAGGGCCCGAGCCGGCCTCCGCGGCCAACGGCGGACTCGAATGCCTGATCCAAGTCGGTCTTGACGACACCGGAGCCACGCCGGGAGAAGCCGCCCGAGGCGCCCGCGGCGGGGCCGACCCCGACGACGTCTGGCGAATCGCGGACCACATTGCCGAGGCCGATGGGCTCCGGGTCGGTGGACTGATGGCTGTGGCCCCGCTCGGAGCGGACCCGGCGCAGGCATTCGAAAAACTGTGGAACCTCAGTGTGCAATTGCGGCGTCGTCATCCCGAGGCCTGGAAGATTTCGGCGGGGATGAGCGCCGATATGCGAGAGGCGATACGATGGGGGTCGACCAGTGTCCGCGTGGGCAGCGCGATCATGGGTCGACGTCCCAGCAACACCTGAGTATTCCCTGGATCAGGCGTGTTGCCGACTGCAATTGCCCAAGTCGGTGGGAATAATGGAGCCATTGGCGGGTAGCGCCCGTCTCAACGAACAATTCTCGAGGAGTTCACATGGCCGGAACACTGCGCCAGGCGATGGTCTTTCTTGGCCTCGCCGACGACGGGTACGAGGCCCAGCCCGCGTCGCAACAACCCGCGTCCCAACAGCGCCGGGCCGAGCCCGAAACTGCGGCACAGCCTTATGCCCAGTACGAGGAACGAGCGCCGCGCGAGACCGACGCCGGGGCAGCCGCGACCGCAGTCGCGCCGCGACCCGAGGCCGAGGCCGAACCGCGTCGCTCGGAACCCGTCAGAACCGAGGACCGGAGAAATGGTGCGAGCCGACCCGCTGCTGAGCGGGAGGTCCGCGAGGCGGCCCCGTCCGTTCGGTCCTCCGAAGGCTCCGCGGCTCCTGCTCGTCGAGACACCGAACCAGCCAGGGACGAGGTGCGCGATGACTATCGCGCTCCCGTGACCCCGATCAACCGTGCCGCGGCACAGACCGAAAGCGACAACGAATTGCGACGTATCACCACCATTCACCCTCGCTCCTACAACGATGCGAAGGTGATCGGAGAATCTTTCCGGAACAACATCCCCGTGATCATGAACGTCACGGACATGGATGTGGCCGAGGCCAAGCGATTGGTCGACTTCTCGTCCGGCCTGACATTCGCGCTGAACGGAAGCATCGAGAGGGTCACGGAGCAGGTCTTCCTGCTCACCCCCGCGAATCTCGAGGTCCTCGCTTCGGAAGATGTTTCGTCGTCGGCTCCGGATACGGACGACTCGCTCTTCAACCAGAGCTAAGGCCGATAGTTATCGATCCGTCCGGCGTGAGAAAGGTGCAACCAGGTGATCTCGGCTCTGGCCATCATTGATTTCGTCCTCTACTTGGCGTTCCTGGTGCTGATGTTCAGGCTGATCCTGGACTGGGTGCAGACCTTCGCGCGTTTCTGGCGTCCGAAGGGTGTCGCCCTGGTGTTCGCCTCATCGGTCTACACCGTCACCGATCCTCCGATGAGGCTTATGCGCAAGTGGATCCCGCCGCTGCGCATTGGGACCGTTTCCCTGGACATGGGGTTCCTGGTCCTGTTGATCGCGTTGAGCATCGTACGTGCCATCGTTGGATCGTCCCTGGGCTCCATGGTCATGTAAACGGTTGCCGGGCCGCGTGCCTGGGCCGGACGCCGAATTCGGCGCTCAGCGTATACCCAGAAAATTCTCATAGCCTCGCGTGTGAATCATTAAGATGTGATGCAGGAACGAGCCACGCGTCATTGGCCCTGGGCTCGTAGGACACAGACTTGCGGGAATCTTCTACCGATGATGGTTGCCCGCGCAGACCTATGGTGCGACTGCCGCCGCATCGACGAAACAAGAGGTGTTTATTCATGGCATTGACTCCGGAACAGGTCATCAACAAGACCTTCCAACCCACGAAATTCCGCGAGGGGTACGACCAGGAAGAGGTCGATCTCTTCCTGGACGAGGTCGTCGACGAACTGCGCCGCCTCAACAAGGAGAACGAGGAGCTTCGTGGAAAGCTCGAGGAATCGGGTGTTGACCCCGCGGCCGGTGGAGCCTCCGCCGAGGGTGCCAGCAGCGCCTCGAGCTCGCAGGGCACTGATTCGGCCGGCGCCCAGGGCGCCGACGCCGCCTCCGTGGCAGCCTTGAACGTCGAGTCGGACTCGAGCTCCGACGTCGAACCGGAGAACCTCGATTCGGAAATCCACCCCAGCAACGAGCAGGTCCCGGCCGCTGCCGAGAAGGACGAGTCGGCATCGACCGATTCCTCGGTTTCGGGTGCGAACTCCGCTTCCTCGGCCGGCGTCCAGACCTCCGATGCCACCGGGCAGAACGCAGTCCAAGGACAGTCGACCGAGTCCGCCGCCTCCGCCGCCGCCGTCATCGCGATGGCCCAGCGACTGCACGACGACTACGTGTCGCAGGGCGAGTCCGAGAAGGCACGCCTCATCGAAGAAGGCCAGACCACGGCCAACTCCATGCTGAGCGAGGCCGAGGCCAAGCGCTCCGAGATTCTGGCCTCCCTCGAGGAGTCCAAGACCAACCTGGAGACCGACGTCGAGACCCTGCGCAGTTTCGAGACCAAGTACCGTCGCGATCTGAAGGCCTACTTGGAAGGCAAGCTCTCGGATCTGGAACAGTCGCCCCGCGTGGAGCCGACCGAGGCCCGCTGAGCCGACAGTCCGCACAGCGCGTGACCAGCATTGACGGGGCCAGCAGAGTTTCTCTGCTGGCCCCGTTGCCGGATCGGGCACCATGATCCCTTCGAGAGCAGCGTCAGGAGTACGAGCAAGCGTGAGCGAAACAGCCGCACGAAATGCGACCACCGGGCGTCGTCGTGCCTACCGAATGGCCGGGTTGGTGCTCCTGGTGGTCCTCTACCTCGGGGACCAGCTGTCCAAACTGGCCGTGGTGACTCACATGGTCGAGGGTCAAGCGATACCGGTGGTGGACGGTCTGCTGTGGTGGCGTTTCATCCGCAACCCCGGCGCCGCATTCTCGATGGGCGAGTCGGTGACGTGGGTCTTCACGATCATTATGGCCGTGGTCGCCGTGATTGTTCTCTACTACCTGCCGCGCGCGGGCACCCGAGGATGGATACTGGCCCTGTTCGGGCTCTTGTCGGGTGTTCTGGGCAACCTCACCGATCGGCTGTTCCGGGAGCCCGGATTCGGCAGGGGACACGTGGTGGATTTCGTGTCGGTGCCGCACTATGCGATTTTCAACGTGGCCGATGCGTGTATTTGTGTGAGCATTGCCGTGATCGCCATCCTCGTGCTCCGGGGGATTCCCCTCGAGGGGCGCCAGGGTGATACCGCGGACGTCGAGACCGAAGGAGGCGCCTCGTGAGCGAATACGTCGTGGGACAGCACGAATGGACGGTGTCCTCCGAGGACGCCGGTGCCCGACTGGATGCCTTCCTCGCGGATCGCACGAACCAGTCCCGCTCCGCGGCGGCGTCGTGGTGTGCGGACGGCCGGGTCACGGTGACCGAACGGGGGCGGGCGGTCAAGGTCGCCAAGTCGCTCAAGGTCAGCGAGGGAGCCGTGGTTGTGGCTGATGTGCCGGACCCGGCGGACAAGGTCCGGATTGTTCCGGAGAGCGTCGACGGCTTCCGCATCATCCATGAGGATTCGGACATGGTGGTGGTGGACAAGCCGTCGGGCGTGGCCGCCCACCCGTCGCCCGGCTGGCACGGCCCGACCGTCCTGGGCGCCCTGTCCGCGGCGGGAGTCGCCATCACCACCTCCGGAGCCGGCGAACGGCAGGGGATCGTGCACCGATTGGACGTCGGAACCTCGGGCCTCATGGTCGTGGCCAAGAACGAGAACTCCTATGCCCTGCTCAAACGTGCCTTCAAGGAACGGACTGTCACGAAGGTCTATCACACGCTGGTTCAGGGCATCCCGGAACCCCTCCAGGGAACCATTGACGCACCGATCGGCCGCCACCCTGGTCACGAGTGGAAGTTCGCGGTGGTCGACGACGGCCGTTCTGCCGTGACGCATTACGAGGTCATTGAGGCGTTCGGGCCTGCCTCCCTGGCGGAGGTTCACCTGGAGACCGGCAGAACACATCAAATCCGCGTGCACTTCTCGGCCCTCAACCACCCGTGCTGCGGGGACCTGACGTACGGGGCCGACCCGAGACTTGCTGCGAGGCTCGGCCTGACACGTCAGTGGCTGCACGCCCACCGACTCGGCTTCCAACACCCCGGCACGGGTCGGTACACCGAATTCGAGAGCCAATACTCGCCTGACCTGCGATTTGCCCTCGAGTCGATGAGGTCCGGGGATGCCCTGGGCACCTGGAAGTCCTAAAATGGTTCAGTGACTTCCGCGGCAAAATCCAAAGGCTTTACCCACCTCCACGTCCATACCGAGTATTCGATGCTCGACGGCGCGGCGCGCCTCGACGACCTGTTCGAACACGCCCATGAACTGGGCATGGACTCCATGGCCACGACCGACCACGGGTTCCTGTTCGGCGCGTTCGATTTCTGGAACAAGGCCCGCAACGCCGGCATCAAGCCCATCATCGGTGTCGAAGCATACGTGACTCCCGGGACCGCTCGGCAGGACCGTACCCGCGTGAAGTTTGCCGACGGTGGCCGCAACGACGTCTCCGGCGGTGGTGCTTACACGCACATGACCCTGCTCGCGGAGACCACCAACGGGATGCACAACCTGTTCAGGGCGTCTTCGAGAGCTTCGCTGGAAGGGCAGCTGTACAAGCCCCGCATGGACCGCGAACTCCTGAACCTCTATTCGGACGGGCTGATTGCCACCACGGGATGCCCGTCGGGCGAGGTGCAGACCCGACTCCGCCTGGGTCAGTACAAGGAAGCACGTGAAGCCGCCGCGGAATTCCGGGACATCTTCGGCAAAGAGAACTACTACTGCGAGCTGATGGACCACGGTCTGGGCATCGAGAAGCAGGTCACCAGCGACCTGTTGCGCCTGGCCAAGGATCTTGAGCTCCCGCTGGTCGCCACCAACGACCTGCACTACACGCACGCCGAGGACGCCAAGGCACATGCGGCCCTGCTCTGCGTCCAATCCGGCGCGACGATCCAGGATCCCAAGCGATTCAAGTTCGACGCGGACGAGTTCTACCTCAAGTCAGCCGCGGAAATGCGGGAACTCTTCCGGGATTTTCCTGAGGCCTGTGACAACACCCTCGAGATTGCCGAGCGTTGCAACGTCGAGTTCGACACGAGCGCGAACTACATGCCCAATTTCCCGTGCCCTCCCGGTGAGAACGAGGAATCGTGGTTCGTCAAGGAGGTCGAGAACGGGCTGCACTACCGTTTCCCGGACGGCGTCCCGGACCAGGTGCGCAAGCAGGCCGAGTACGAGGTCGGGATCATCACCCAGATGGGCTTCCCGGGCTACTTCCTGGTGGTGGCGGACTTCATCAACTGGGCCAAGAACAACGGGATCCGGGTCGGTCCGGGCCGCGGATCCGGCGCTGGCTCCATGGTCGCGTACGCGATGCGCATCACCGAGCTCAATCCCCTCGAACACGACCTCATCTTCGAGCGGTTCCTCAACCCGGATCGTGTCTCGATGCCCGACTTCGACGTCGACTTCGACGACCGCCGCCGGTCCGAGGTCATTCATTACGTGACCGAGAAATACGGCGAGGACAAGGTCGCACAGATCGTGACCTACGGGACCATCAAGGCCAAGCAGGCCCTCAAGGACTCGTCCCGCGTGCTGGGCTACCCGTTCTCCATGGGGGAGCGCCTGACCAAGGCCATGCCGCCGGACGTCATGGGGAAAGGCATCTCCCTGCAGGACGTCTACAACAAGGAAGCCCCACGCTACGGCGAGGCCGAGGAGCTGCGGGAACTCCTGTCCTCGGACGAGGACTCCAAGAAGGTTTTCGAGACTGCCGAGGGGCTGGAGGGCCTCAAACGCCAGTGGGGAGTGCACGCGGCCGGCGTCATCATGTCCAGCCACGACATCATCGACGTCATCCCGATCATGCGTCGCGAGCAGGACGGCCAGGTCATCACGCAGTTCGACTATCCGACCTGCGAGGGCCTCGGCCTGATCAAGATGGACTTCCTCGGCCTGAGGAACCTGACGATCATTTCGGATGCGATCGAGAACATTCAGGCCAACCGAGATTTCTCGCTGGACCTCGAAAGTCTGGAGACCGATGACGCCGAGTCGTACCGCCTCCTGGCTCGCGGCGACACCCTCGGCGTCTTCCAGCTCGACGGCGGTCCCATGCGGCAGCTGCTCAAGCTCATGCAGCCGGATCACTTCGAGCACATCTCGGCCGTGTTGGCCCTCTACCGCCCCGGACCCATGGGTGCGAACTCGCACACGAATTACGCGTTGCGCAAGAACGGGCTCCAGGAGGTTTCGCCGATTCACGCGGAGCTCGAGGAGCCGCTCGCCGAGATTCTGGATACGACCTACGGCCTGATCGTCTACCAGGAACAGGTCATGGCCATCGCGCAGAAGGTCGCCGGCTACTCCCTCGGTGAGGCGGACATTCTCCGCCGAGCCATGGGCAAGAAGAAGAAGGCCGAACTGGACCGCCAGTACGTGACGTTCCACCAGGGCATGTTGGACAACGGCTACTCCGAAGAGGCCATCAAGGCGTTGTGGGACATTCTCCTGCCCTTCTCCGACTACGCCTTCAACAAGGCCCACACGGCCGCCTACGGGCTGGTCTCCTACTGGACCGCGTACCTCAAGGCCCACTATCCGCAGGAATACATGGCCGCGTTGCTCACGTCGGTGGGGGACGACAAGGACAAGCTCGCTCTCTACCTCAACGAGTGCCGGCGCATGGGCATCACCGTGCTGCCTCCGGACGTCAACGAGTCGGCCCTGAACTTCACGCCAGTGGGGGACGACATCCGTTTCGGTATGGGAGCGGTGCGCAACGTCGGCGCCAACGTGGTCTCCGCACTCGTGGAGACCAGGGAGGAGAAAGGAAAATTCGCCTCCTTCCACGACTTTCTCAAGAAGGTCCCGGCGGTGTGCTGCAACAAGCGGACCATCGAGTCGTTGATCAAGGCGGGTGCCTTCGACGACTTGGGGCACCGGCGTCGTGCGCTGTCACTGATCCATGAGGAAGCCATCGATTCCACGGTCTCGGTCAAGCGCCAGGAGGCCGCCGGCCAATTCGACCTGTTCGGCGGATTCGGGGCGGAAGAAGAGGATCCCACCACGGATCTGTCCGTGGCGATTCCCGATGTTCCCGAATGGGAGCGCCGGGACAAACTGAATTTCGAGAGGGAAATGCTCGGGCTGTATGTCTCCGACCATCCCTTGAGAGGCCTCGACGACACGCTGGGCCAGCTCTCCGATTCCTCCGTGCAGTCGCTTCTGGACGAGGACGGCAAACCGGACGGCTCGATCGTCACGATTGCCGGCATGATCACCTCGGTCCAGCGCAAGGTGGCCAAGACCAGCGGCAATGCCTACGCGCGGGTCGAGCTGGAGGACCGGACCGGTTCGATGGAAGTCATGTTCTTCGGGAAGGTCTACACCCCGATTTCGGGCGTGCTCTCCGAGGACCTGATCTGCACGATCAAGGGACGCCTGCAACGCCGCGACGACGGAAGCGTCACCATCACCGCCATGGAGCTCAAGGTCCCCGACATCGACGCCGACGGGCAGAAGGGGCCGATCATCCTCACGCTCCCGGAGCACCGTGCGACCGAGCAGAACCTGCGCGAACTCGAGACGATCCTGCTGAATCATCGGGGCGACGCCGAGGTGCGCATCAACCTGACCTGCAGGACGAAGGATGTTCTGATGCGCCTCTCGCCGAGGCTGAGGGTGAATCCGAATCCGGCGCTGTACGGAGACCTGAAAGTCCTCTTCGGGTCCTCGTGCTTGGAGAAGTCATCGTCGCCGGCCGTCGAAGTCGGTGTGTGAACCCTCCGGGCCGTGCGTGACGGCGACGGGCGATAAGCTGGAGGGGTGACTACTACAGAACCGAGACCCGTCCAGCCCCCGTCGATGCGCGTTCTCGACCTTCGAGGACAGCGGCCGAGCGAGGCCCGGTTGAGGTCGATCGTGCCCCGTCAGACGAGCGAGTTCGTCTCCTCGGCGGAGGAATCCGTAGCCTCGATTCTCGCCGACGTCAAGTCCCGCGGAACCGCCGCCCTGCGAGAGCTCGCGGCCAGGTTCGACGGCGTCGAGCAGGCGGATCTCCGGGTGCCTCAGGACGCGATCGATCGGGCCGTCGAAGAGCTCGATCCCGCGGTGCGCGACGGACTCGAGACCGCCATCGAACGGACGCGGGCCTTCGCCGCGGCCCAAAGACCGGACGACGCACACCTCGAGGTGGCCCCCGGCGCGCGCCTGACACACCGGTGGACTCCCGTCCGGCGCGTGGGACTGTACGTCCCGGGCGGCCTGGCCGTGTACCCGTCCTCCGTGATCATGAACGCGGTTCCGGCCCAGGCGGCCGGCGTCGAGTCGGTGGTCCTGAGCACGCCGCCGCAAAAGGAATTCGGCGGGCTGCCGCACCCGACCACGTTGGCCGCCGCCGGCTTGTTGGGCATCGACGAGGTCTGGGCCATCGGAGGCGCCCAAGCCTTGGGGGCCATGGCCTACGGATTCGACGACTCCGAAACCCTCGAACCGGTGGACACGATGACAGGACCGGGCAATATCTTCGTCGCGATGGCCAAGCGGCAACTGCGATCTCTGGTGGGCGTCGACGGCGAAGCGGGCACCACGGAGATCGCCGTCATCGCGGATCAGCACGCGAACCCGGACTACGTGGCGGCCGACCTCTTGTCCCAGGCCGAACACGACCCTCACGCAGGGTCCTTGCTCATCACCGATTCCGAAGACCTGGCGGATCGAGTTGCCCTGGCGCTCGCAGAGCGGGTCAACCGCACCAAGCACCGCGAAAGGGTCGAGACGGCCCTCACCGGTCCGCAATCCGGGGTGATCCTGACCGATTCCCTGGACCAGAGCATCGACGTCGCCAATGCCTACGCACCCGAGCATCTCGAGATCCAGACGGAGAACCCGGGTGATGTGGCCGCGAGGATGAGGAACGCCGGCGCGATTTTCCTGGGCCCCTACAGCCCGGTCCCGCTGGGTGACTACGCCGCGGGTTCCAACCACGTGTTGCCCACGGGTGGTTCCGCGAGGTACAGCAGTGGGCTCTGCACGACGTCGTTCATGAAGGCCGTGCAGATCATCGACTACTCCGCGGAGGCCCTCGAACACGTGGGCCCGGCCGTCGAGGCCCTGTCCCGCGCAGAGGATCTCCCGGCCCACGGAGCGGCCGTTGCGGCCCGAATCAAGGAATCCGACACCGAGGGGGACTCCTGATATGCATTGTCCGTATTGCCGCCATCCCGACTCGCGCGTTGTCGACTCGCGGGTCGCCGACGACGGTTCGTCGATCCGGCGTCGCCGACAGTGCTCCTCGTGCGGACGTCGCTTCTCGACCCTGGAGACGACCTCCGTGAACGTGATCAAACGTTCGGGGGCCACGGAACCGTTCAAACGCGCCAAAATCATTTCCGGGGTGCGCAAGGCCTGCCAGGGTCGTCCGGTCAGCGAGGACGACCTGGCTCTGCTCGCCCAGGAAGTCGAGGAATCCATTCGCGCCCAAGGGCTGGCCGAAATCGACGCGAACGACGTCGGCCTGGCGATTCTGAATCCTCTCCAGCGCCTCGACGAGGTCGCCTATCTTCGGTTCGCGAGTGTCTACCAGGCCTTCGACGGCCTGGCGGACTTCGAGAGGGCCATCGAAAACCTGCGCGAGGGATCCGAGAGGCCTGCCGCGGCGATGACCCAGCCTGACGACGACCCGACGGATTCTGCGACCGGGGTCGCCGGGGCGGCCACCGGATCGGACGAGTCCGACGGATCTGCACGCGCCGAGGCCGGGAACAAGGTCGAGGGGACGCAGAAGAAGCCCAGGACGGCCTCGCAGAAGCGCGGCCGGACGTCGCCCGCCAAGCCTCCCCAGGAACCGGAAGATCCGGATCAGCCAACTCTGCTCTAGACCTCGACGAAAGAGTGTGGTTAGATAGGAATCAGTCGCCGGTACTTGCGGAGGGGAAGCCGTCAGGTACCGGCGCTTCACTTCAATGGGCAACGGGCCAGGTCTTCGACCTGGCCCGTTCTCGTGCCTCGTGGTGGGACCGGCAGGTGACCCCGGCAGAGCGGGTCAGCCGCGCAGGTCCTGGTCGTGATGCTCGCGTTCTCCCGGCTGGCCTGCGGCCCACAGCGCCGCACCGACGATTCCGGCGTTGTTGCGCAGCGCGGCGGGAACCATCGGGGTCCGGATGTCCTCCAGATACGGCATGAACTTTTCCGGCTTCTTCGACACGCCGCCACCGATCACGAACAGATCAGGGGAGAACAGGGCCTCGACGCGGGAGAAATAGGTGTGCAACCGTGCGCCGTATTCTTTCCAGGACAGGTCTTCGCGTTCGCGGGCCCTCACGGAAGCGCGGGACTCGGCGTCGTAGCCGTCGATCTCCAGGTGGCCCAGCTCGGAATTCGGAACCAGGACGCCGTTGTGGACGATCGCGGAGCCAATGCCGGTGCCCAGCGTGATGACCATGATCAGGCCGTCGTTGTCCCGCCCTTGTCCGTAGATTCCTTCGGCGAGCCCGGCGGCGTCGGCGTCGTTGACGGCGTAGACGGTTCTTCCCAGATGCTCCTCGGCGAGATTCCGCAGCTCGGCCCCGATCCAGGACTCGTCCACGTTGGCGGCGGACCAGGTGACGCCGTTCTTGACGATCGCCGGGAAGTCCACACCGATGGCGCTCTCGGCCACAGGGACGGTCTCTCGAGACTGGAGCTCTTCCACGATGTCGCGCACGACGGGGAGCACATTGTCCGGAGTCGCGGGACTCGGGGTGTCGATCCGGTACCGTTCGCCGACCAGCGAACCGTTGCGCAGATCCACCACGCCACCCTTGATTCCGGTTCCGCCGATGTCGACGCCGATGGCCAGTTCGTGCGGTTTGGGCTGGGGCAGCTCGTGACCGGCGCTGAGATCCTGCTGTACTGCGACCTCGGGGCGGTCCGGCGAAGAATGAGGCATGAGTCTCCTAGAGGGTGTTCTGTGTGTCTCGGGCGAACTACGGGAGGGTCAGGATGTCGACGCCGTCGGCGGTCACGAGCATGGTGTGCTCGAACTGGGCGCTCCGCTTGCGATCCTTGGTCACGACGGTCCAGTCGTCGTCCCACATCTCCCAATCGACGGTGCCCAGGTTCAGCATGGGCTCGATGGTGAAGACCATGCCCTCCTCGATCACGGTGTTGTAGGCCGGAGCGGCGTCGTAGTGGGGGATGATCAGGCCCGAATGGAATTCCCGACCGACCCCGTGCCCGGTGAAGTCACGGACCACTCCGTATCCGAAACGGGACGCGTATTTTTCGATGACGCGCCCGATCACGTTGATCTCGCGGCCGGGCTTCACGGCCTTCATGGCCCTGTTGAGGGATTCCTCGGTCCGCTCGACCAGCAAACGGGATTCTTCGTCGACGTCGCCGACCAACAGCGTTCGGTTGGTGTCCCCGTGCATCCCGTTCTTGTACGCCGTGACGTCGAGATTGATGATGTCCCCGTCCTCAAGGACCGTGGAATCGGGGATCCCGTGGCAGATCACCTCGTTGAGGGACGTGCAGACCGACTTCCAGAAATTTCTGTAGCCGAGGGTCGAGGGATAGGCCCCGTGGTCGCACATGTACTCGTGGACGACGCGGTCGATCTCCTCCGTGGTCCGCCCGGGGACGCAGTACTCTTCCGCGGCAACGATCGATCCGGCGGCAATCCGCCCCGATTCACGGATCAGCTCGACTTCTTCCGGGGTGTAGAAATTCGAGCCCTGGCCTTCCTGCGCGGTCGCCTTGCCGACGTACTCGGGACGCTCGATGGTCCGGGGGACCTTCCGGGTCGGACCGACGACGCCGGGCGTCAGATTGCCCAGAGGAGCGCCGCCCTTGCCCGTGGGCACATTGTGGGATGTCGTGGAAGTATTGGTACGGGACATATAGTCAACTCTAGGACAATTTCGTCGACGAGGAGGTCATGGGATGGGCATCATCGACAGCACTGAGGGCGAGGAAGACCGGCAGTTCTGGTTCAACACCTACACGCATCAGGTCGAGGAGGGCGCGCAGTCGGACTACCGCAAGCTGTTGGGCCCCTACGCGACCCGCAAGGACGCGGAGAACGCCTTGGAGACCGCGCAGGAGCGCAACGAGAAGTGGGACGAGGAAGACGCTCGCTGGAGAGGCGACTCCTGATCAGAGCGTGAGCAACTACTCACTCGTCGAAGACGTGCTCCGGGGCTGGGAAACTGCCCTTGAGCACGTCTTTTCTGTATGACCCCGCTGCCTCGGCGATGACCGAGCGCAGGTCGGCGTACTTCTTGACGAAACGCGGTGCCTTCCCGGGGGTGAGCCCCACCATGTCCTGCCACACGAGAACCTGACCTGTGGTCGAGGCGCCCGCACCGATACCGACCGTCGGCACGGTGATCTCGGACGTGACAGTTTCCACGGCGGGGCTGGCCGTCATCTCCATGAGCACGGCGAAGGCTCCCGCTTGCGCCAGGGCACGGGCGTCCTCGAGGAGCGCGGTGGCGGCGTCATCTCTGCCCTGGACGCGGAAGCCGCCCAATGAATTCGTGGATTGCGGGGTGAACCCGATGTGCGCCATCACGGGGATGCCGGCTTGAACCATGGCGCGGACGTGGTCGGCGTAGTAGGCGCCGCCTTCCATCTTGACGCCGTGGGCTCCGCCTTCCTTCATGAGGCGGACCGAGCTGGCTACAGCCTGGGAGGGGGACTGCTCGTAGCTGCCGAACGGCAGATCAACGAGAACCATGGCCCGCTGAGCGGCCCCTGACACGGCTCGGGTCAGGGGGATCAGTTCATCCAGCGTCACAGGGACCGTGGACTCGTACCCGTAGACGGTATTGCCCGCGGAGTCGCCGATCAGGAGAACCTCGATCCCGGCCTCGTCGAAGATCCCTGCCGTCAGGGCGTCGTAGCACGTCAGCATGGAGAAGCGCTGGTCTCGGTCCTTGCACCGCTGCAGGTGCGTGGTTCGGATCCTGCGCACGGAGCCGAGCCAATCGTCGTCGTCGGGGGTGTTCTGCTGGGGGTCCTGGAGGTACGAAGCCATGGTGACCAGTCTACGCGGGGCCGAGGTCGCGTCTCGGATAGAGTTGGAACCAGACCGCCAACCCGGCACATCGACCACGGAGGAGTGTCATGGACCGTCAGCAGGAATTCGTTCTCCGGACGATCGAGGAAAGAGACGTTCGGTTCGTCCGCATGTGGTTCACCGACGTCGTCGGCACGCTGAAATCCGTTGCCTTGGCGCCCGCCGAGGTCGAAACGGTTTTCGAGGAAGGGCTGGGCTTCGACGGCTCATCCATTGAGGGCCTCTCCCGTGTCCACGAATCCGACATGCTCCTCCAACCCGACCCGTCCACGTTCCAGCTGCTTCCGTGGAGAGGCGAGACCGAACCGACCTCGCGCATGTTCTGCGACATCCTCACCCCGGACGGGGAGCCTTCGTCGGCGGACTCCCGCGGAGTGCTCAAGCGCATCCTGTCCAAGGCCGGCGACATGGGTTTCACCTGCTACACGGCTCCCGAGGTCGAGTTCTACCTGTTGAAGTCGGCCGAGCTGAACGCCGAGGGCAGCCCCGTCCCGGTCGATCGTGAGGGGTATTTCGACCACGTGTACGGCGGCGTCGTCCAGGATTTCCGACGCCGGGCCGTCACGATGCTCGAGGCCGTCGGGATCTCCGTGGAGTTCAGCCATCACGAAGGCGGACCGGGCCAGAACGAGATCGATCTCCGCCATGCGGACGCCCTTCAGACGGCCGACAACATCATGACGTTCCGTTCGGTGATCAAGGAAGTCGCCTTTTCGCAGGGCATCTACGCGACCTTCATGCCCAAGCCGTTCACCGAATTCCCCGGGTCCGGCATGCACACGCACTTCTCCCTCTTCGAAGGGGACACCAACGCGTTCTTCGAAGCCGGAGCCGAGTATCAGCTGTCCCGCACCGCACGTCACTTCATCGCCGGCATCCTGAAGCACGCGCCGGAATTCACCTCGGTCACGAACCAGTTCGTGAACTCGTACAAGCGGCTCTGGGGCGGCGGCGAGGCGCCGAGCTACTTGTCCTGGGGCCACAACAACCGTTCCGCGCTCGTCCGGGTGCCGCTGTACAAGCCCAACAAGATGCAGTCGGCCCGCATCGAATACCGTGGCATCGACTCGGCGGCCAATCCCTACCTGGCCTACGCCGTGTTGCTCGCCGCCGGCCTCAAGGGCATCGAGAACGAGTACGAATTGCCGGAGGCCGAAGCGGAGGACGTCGCGTCGATGTCGGCAACCGAGCGGCGCAGCCTGGGGCACGATCCGTTGCCCTCCTCCCTGCATGACGCCATCCGCCTGACCGAGGACTCGGAATTCATGGCCGAGACGTTGGGGGAGCAGGTGTTCAACCAGTTCTTGCGCAACAAGCAGGACGACTGGACGGCGTACCGCATGGAAGTGACCCCGTACGAGCTGAAGTACAACCTGGGTCTCCTGTAACGACATGGTGGCCCAGGAAAGCAGCAAGGACCACGCCGGGCCCGAGGCCAAGAGACGCCTGGCCGCCGTCGGGTTCAGCGATCTCGGCGGTGCCAACCGGTGGTTGGATTCGCCCGAGTTGGAGGGCATCGACAAGGCGGCGCTCTTCGACGGGCTCACCCTGAGCCCGTCACCGGACCTGGCGCTCAAAGCCATTGTCCGCATGCTCACGGATTCTCCCGAGCTGCGGAAATACGTCGAACGAGGCCGTGAGGCAGCGGGCCTGTTCAGGGTCCTGGGGGCCTCCGAAGCGCTCGGCGAGTTCCTCATGCGACACCCGGAACACCTGCGTCTTTTCGACGGGGAACCGCGCTCCCTGCCTGACCCCTCGGATACCGACCTGGCCGACGAGTACCGCGACAAACTGCTCGGGGCGGTCGGCGCGGACGCCGCGTCCCCGCAGCCCGTCGCCAGGATGACCGGCGACGACGCCAAACTGGCCGTACGGACCTCGTATCGTGAGTATCTGACGCGAATAGCCTTGGCAGACCTCATGTCGGACGACCCGGTGGAGGATCTGCCCAAGGTCGGTGCGGCCCTCGCCGATCTGGCGGGTGCCGCGCTCGACGCCGCTCTCGCGGTGGCGCGAGCAGAGGTCTCCGAGGAGGAACCGGCCACTGCTTCGGTGGACCTGGCCGTCATCGCCATGGGCAAATGCGGCGCCCGAGAACTCAATTACATTTCGGACGTCGACGTCGTCTACGCCGTCGGTCCCGCACCGGTCGAGGTTCGCGGTGACCTCGACGAGCCGGACGAACGAGCCATGGGCAGGATCGGCACCGAACTGGTCAAGGCCATGACGAAAGTGGTCCACGGCGTCGGACCGGAGCCGGGGTTGTGGGAAGTCGACCCGAACCTTCGCCCGGAAGGCAAGGACGGCCCACTGGTCAGGACCGTCGAATCCCACCGCGTCTACTACGAGCGGTGGGCCGAGAACTGGGAATTCCAGGCGCTCCTCAAGGCCAGGCCCGTGGCCGGGTCCCGGCCTCTGGGAGAAGAGTACATCGAGGCGATCTGGCCGTTCGTCTGGGACGCCTCCGGCCGACCCCACTTTGTGGACTCGGTCCAGTCCATGCGCCACCGGGTCACGGACAATATCCCCGACGACGAACGCGATCGCCAGATCAAACTGGGCCCGGGCGGGCTCCGCGACGTCGAATTCACGGTCCAGCTTCTGCAGCTGGTCCACGGCCGAACCGACGACTGCGTGCGTGAACGCTCGACGACGCAAGCGCTCGCCGCGCTGAGAGACCGCTCCTACGTGGGCAGAGACGCATCGAGCAGCCTCGACCACGAATACCGCTGGCAGCGCACTCTCGAACACCGGGTGCAATTGTTGCGTCTGCGGCGCACCCATTTGATGCCGGTCAAGGAGAGCGAACAGGCGGCCGTCGCTCGCGGAATGCGAGGGCTGGGCGACAGGGCGAGGGTCACGCCGGAGGACCTCCTCAAACAGCGGCGGCGATCCCAACGGACCGTGCGGGGACTCCACGAACGGTTGTTCTTCCGCCCGCTCCTGGCCGCCGTGTCCAAGCTGTCGGCGGACGAAGTCGCGCTGACCCCGGAGGCGGCCCAGGATCGTCTGGCGGCGTTGGGCTACCTGGATCCCAAGGGCGCGATGCGCCACATCGAGGCCATGACCAAGGGGGTTTCGCGCCGCGCCGAGATCCAGAGAACGATTCTGCCGGTGCTCCTCGGCTGGTTCGCACAGGGGGTCGATCCCGATGCCGGGCTGTTGGGCTTTCGTCGTGTCTCCGAGTCGCTCGGCCAGACCCAGTGGTACCTGCGAATGCTTCGGGACTCGCCGGCGGCCGCCGAGCGCCTGTGCGCGGTCCTCTCGTCGTCCAGGTTCGTCATGGACCTCCTGGAGGACGAGCCCGAGTCGATTTCCTGGTTGGACCGGGACGAGAGGCTCCGACCGGAAACCTTCGAGACGCTCTGGGCCGAAATCAGATCCAAGATATCCAGGCACTCCGATGCCATGTCCGCGATCCGGATGATCCGGCTCATCCGCCGTCGGGAGATCCTGAGGACGGCGCTGGGGGAGACCGCCGGCGTGACCGACCTGGACGACGTCATGAAGGGACTCTCCGACGCCGACCAGGCAACCATCCTGGGGGCCCTGCACACCGCCGAACGGGAGCTCTACCAGAAGAAGGGCGAGGAGGTCCTGACCGACGTCGCCGTGATCGGCATGGGGCGTCAGGGAGGTGCCGAGATCGGCTACGGTTCGGATGCGGACGTCATGTACGTGCACCAGCCGCGAGAAGATGCTGATGAGGGCCAAGCGGTGGCGCAGGCGAACGCGCTGATCAGCCGCACGACGCAACTGTTGAAGATCCCCATGAAACCCGCCATCCGGGCGGAGAAGGCACTGGAAATCGACGCCGACCTTCGACCGGAGGGAAAATCCGGTCCCATGGTCCGAACCCTGGATTCCTACGCCGAGTACTACGCGCGGTGGGCAGATACCTGGGAATACCAGGCGTTGCTGCGCGCGCGCCCGCTGGCTGGGTCGGCCGAGGTCGCCGACAAATTCATCAGGCTGATCGATCCGTACAGGTATCCGGCGAACTTCTCCGAGGACCAGTTGCGGCAGATCAGACGCATGAAAGCTCGAGTCGAGGCGGAGCGTATGCCCCGAGGGGCCGATCCCGACCGGCAGGTCAAGCTCGGGCGCGGTGGGCTCAGCGACGTCGAGTGGTTGGTCCAGGTCATTCAGCTCGAACACGCCCATGAACATCCTGAGCTCAAGACGACCAGCACGCTCCGTGCTCTCCAGGCCGCGGTGGACGTCGGCATCGTCGACGCCGAGGATGCCGCCATTCTGGAATCCGCCTGGAGACTCGCGACTCGTATTCGAGGGGCCAACGTGCTGCGGCACGGCCGCGCCTCGGATTCGCTTCCGTCGTCCCGCAAGGATTTGGAGGCAACCGCCCGCTGGAGCGGATACGGGTCCGGGAATGCCGCGAATCTTGAGGAGGACTACCTCAGGCTCACTCGTCGAGCACGGTCCGTCGTCGAGAAGCTGTTCTACGGCCACATGGAGTAGCGGCCGGGACGTCCAGAAGCCGGGCGGCTCTGCCGACGGACGTCTCGGCGGCGGTCTGCCTATCTGTTGACGGCTCCAAGGATGATGCCTGCGAGCATGATGATGCCCAGCACGATCCACACTGCCAGGCACGCTCCGTTGAGAATGATGCCCCACAGCGACCTGCCCCGCGCCAGCGGCTCCCGTTGCCGAGATTTCATGCCCAGAACCAGGCCGATCAACGGTGCCACCACCAGCCATCCGGCCGCGATCGAGCAGATCCCGAGCACCAGACTCGCTGTACCGAGACCGGTGCCGCCGTGGACGGCGACGGGGCGGCGACCTGCGTCTTCGACGTCGGGGGAGTTGTGGTTCAATCCTTCGTAGTATGTCGTCATGGTGCCCACGATATTCGGGTCGAGGAGGAAAGGCAGTACACCATGGTCTACCTTTCGGGCTCAGAGCTGGAGCCACCACGATCGGTCTGACCGGACTGACCCTCTGGTCGGGGG
>NZ_NOIQ01000044.1 GCF_004136575.1 Rothia koreensis | reverse complement strand
CGGCCTGACCCCAGGCCGGGACCGAGGCATCCACATTGAAAAACGCGTTGAACCCCTGCGACTTCAAATACTGGAACTTCTCGTTCTCGTAATCACCGATCCCGGCAATATCGGCCCCGAACGGGTAAATCAACAAGTCGGTCTTGCCCACGATCGGGGCGACCTCGGCCTGCCACTTCTCGTTATCGGCCCGAATATGATCCACCGGTGACTTCGTGAAATTGATATGACCCCAGGAATGGGAAGCGAATTCCCACCCGTTCTTCTTGATCGCATCCGCGACCTTCTTCGCATCCTTCTTGTCCTGGTCCAGGTTCTTGTTCTGGTCCTTGTAGGAAATATCCGAGGTCCGGTACCCCAGGACCCCGTTGTACCCGGTCATCGCGATGACCCCTTTGGCCCCGTCGTGGGAAAAATCCGGGTGGTCCTGGAGGAATTCTTCCATGATCGGCAAGTGGTCATAGGCTCCGACCTGTTTCTTGCCGGCGGCATCACGGTATTCGTTGACGATTTTGCCGTCCTTGACGATCAACCGGTCGGGGAAGCCGTCGCCGTCCATGTATTCGTAGTAGGAGAGGTCGTCGAAGGAGATCACCAGTGGTTTCTTGCCTTCGGGCAGTT
>NZ_NOIQ01000005.1 GCF_004136575.1 Rothia koreensis | reverse complement strand
GGGGAAGGGCCGGACCCGGATGGGGGCCGGACCCGAGGGCCGGCCCCCAGGGGGCTCAGCTCGTCCAGCCCTGGATGACTCCCATGCCGAAGTAGAGGACGAACGCGACCGAGACGAGGTACATCAGGGGGTGCACTTCCTTGGCCCGCCCCTGCACGATCCGGATGAACGTGTAGGACACGAAGCCCGCGCCGATGCCGTCCGCGATGGAGTAGGTGAACGGCATCATCGCGATGGTCAGGAATGCAGGGATGCCCAGGCCCCAGTCGTCCCACTGCACGTGCACGGCCTGACGGACCATGAGGAACCCGACGACGACCAAGGCGGGCGCGACAGCTTCGAAGGGCACGATGTTGACCAGTGGCGAGACGAACATGGCCAAAAGGAACATGACGCCGGTGATGACCACCGAGAATCCGGTCCGGGCGCCCTCGCCGATGCCCGTCGCGGACTCCACGAAGATCTGGGAGGACGAGGCCGACCCTGCGCCACCGGCGATCGAGCCGACGGCGTCCACGGCCAGCACGCGATTGATCCCCGGGATCTTGCCGTTCTCGTCGATGTTGTGCGCTTCCGTCGCGAGGCCCACGGACGTGCCCATCGCGTCGAAGAACACCGAGAGCAGGATCGCGAAGACCATGAGGGTCGCGGCCATCCCGCCCAGCGTCTGGAATGCGCCGAACAGGTTGACGTTGCCGATCAGGGACAGGTCAGGCAGTCCGAGCCACTGGTCGGGAATCTGCGGGGCGACCAGGGACCACCCCGTGGGCTTGTCCGTGGAGGACCCCGAGGGAAGGATCGCCTCGAGGACGACCGAGATGATCGTCGAGATGACGACGCCGATCAGGATGGCCCCGCGGACATTGCGGATCATCAGGGCGATCGTGACGAACAGGCCGATCACGAACACCAGGATCGGTAACCCGATGAGGTTGCCGTTGACGCCGAACGAGACGGGCACGGTGGTCCCAGCCGAATCGGGCATGCGGCGAATGAACCCCGCGTTCACGAATCCGATGAGCGAAATGAACAGACCGATGCCGACCACGATCGCCGTCTTGAGAGACGGAGGCACGGCGTTGAAGACGGCGGTCCGGAATCCGGTCAGGACCAGGAGGAACATGATGACGCCGGCCCACACGACCAGGCCCATGAGGTTCTCCCAGGTGAGATCCGGCGTCGTCGAAATGGTCGCGGCCAGGAAGGCGTTGATGCCGAGACCGGCCGACATGGCGAAGGGGTGGTTGGCGATGACGCCCATCAGGATGGTCATAACGCCGGAAATCAAGGCGGTGGCTGCCGCGACTCGGGCCAGGCCGAGCTCGGAGCCGTTGGCGTCGGCGATCATCCCGAGGACCAGGGGGTTCAGGACCACGATGTAGCTCATCGCGAAGAAGGTGGCCAGGCCGCCTCGGATTTCGGTGGCAACGGACGATCCTCGCTCCGTGATCTTGAAGAACGAGTCGAAACCGTTGCGGGGTGGGTGGGGGCGGCTGGGAGCCGCGGTGTTCTCAGAAGTCATTCGTGAAAATCCGTAGATACTCTCTCAATGGGTGGGTTTGGGGTGTCCGGTCCCGACGCCGACCGGCCCCGTTCTCGGGGCCCGGCGTGATCCGATGCGGCCGCCTCAAAAGATCGAGCGTCGCACTCGCCGTCTCCGGCAGCTCCGACGCTCGTATCGATTCTAGTCCACCCGCGGTGAGGTGCGTCGTGCCTGGTCGGCAAGGAAGTCAGCGGCAGGGTCAGGTGGTTGACCCCGAGCCGAGGCGTGCTATTGATGAAGAGTCCCGAGCATCGACAACCCCAACACCGCAAGGTCGTGGTCCTCCGTGAAGAAAATCATCCGTGCACTCGGCGCCGTGGCCGTGCTCGGTTTCGGCCTGGTCGCCTGTTCGGCACCCGACGCCGACGTCGAGGGAAGCGGTTCCGGAGCGAGCGGTTCGGCCTCTTCCTCCGAGGACGAATCGTCGGGCGGCAAGGACTCGGGCGGCAAGAACTCCGGCAGGACCGGGGGCTGCGGGGCCAGTACCATGCGAGCAGGGGAATCGTGGAGCGTGCCCATCGAATCCGGCGGGAAGCACCGGATGTACCAGGTCACGACGCCCGCGGAATACCAGGCAGATGACCAGACCCCTGTCGTGCTGGCCTTCCACGGCATGTACGAGCACTCCGAAACCATGAAGCGGCTCTCCGGCTTCTCCGACAAACCAGCCATCGCGGTCTACCCCCAGGGCCTCGACGGTGGTCAGGGGACGGCCTGGCAGGGAGCCGGATATTCGCCGAAGACCGACGACGTGGAATTCACGGAGGACATCCTCGACCGGGTCGAGTCGGACCTGTGCGTGGACAAGGACCGGGTCTTCGCAGCCGGATTCTCCAACGGAGGAGGATTCGTCAACCTGCTGGCCTGCCGCATGTCGGACCGCATCTCCGCGTTCGCCTCCGTCGCGGGGGCCTATTACGAGGGCACGCGAGACGGGTGCGAAAAGGCCTCCCCGGAGCCATTCATGGAATTCCACGGGACCGAGGACGGCGTCATGACCTATCGTGGCGGCGACGGCAAGGGCGGCAAGTACCTCTCGGTCGAGGACTTCGTGGACGAGTGGGTCGTCCGGAACGGGTGCGCTCGCGACGCCGAGGTCGACCACCCCGTGGACGGCGTCGAACACCGCCTGTACGAGAGGAAATGCCGGTCCGACACGGAAGTCCAGCAGTATCGCATCGACGGCGGCGGACACACCTGGCCGGGTGCTCCCGTGCACGTCGGCCAGGGAAGGGACACCCCGGACCTGCACGCGACGGACCTGATCTGGGACTTCTTCACCGATCACCCCGCGACCTGACGGGTCTGACGGTCGGACGGGTCGGAGCCCGCAAACGCCCGTTCCTGAGAAGGTTTGGCGTTTCCGCCCCACCTGCCCGGCATCTAGTGTGGACGCATGACTTCTACTCCGGAATATCGTTCACTGGGCAATTCGGGACTCATGGTCTCCACCGTGGGGCTGGGGTGCAACAACTTCGGGCGTGCAGGCACCCCGACCGAGACGCAGGAAGGCACCGACTCCGTCGTCTCGGCTGCGGTCGACGCGGGCATCACACTGTTCGACGTCGCCGACGTCTACGGCAAGGAGCCCGGGACCTCGGAGCGGATGTTCGGCCAAGCCCTGCGCGGGCTGGGGAAGGCCGCGGACGACGTCGTCGTGGTCTCCAAATTCGGAATGGACATGAAGGGCACCAACGGTGCCGACCACGGCGCGCGAGGCTCGCGCCGCTACATCAACAGGGCGCTGGACGCCTCCCTCGAGCGCCTGGGGCGCGACCACATCGATCTGTACTTTTATCACACCCCCGACGGGGTGACTCCTCCCGAGGAGACCCTCGCCGCCCTCGACGACGTCGTCCGCGCTGGCAAGGTCAGGTACATCGGTACGTCCAACCACGCCGGGTGGCAGATCGCCGACGCCGACCACCTGGCATCCGAGACGGGAGCGACCCGCTACGTCGCGGCCGAGAACCACTACAACCTGCTCGACCGTCGGGCCGAACTCGAGGTTCTGCCCGCCGCCCAGCGCTTCGGAATCGGCGTCCTTCCCTACTTCCCGCTGGCCAACGGCCTGCTCACCGGAAAATACCGCCACGGGACGGCGCCGGACGGTTCCCGGCTGTCCCACTCGAAACCGGGTCTGCTCGAATCGACCGACTGGGACCAGATCGAGCGATTCGTCGCCTTCGCCGCGGAACGCGATCTGAGTCCGCTGGACGTCGCGTTCTCGTGGTTGGCCTCCCGCCCGCAGGTTGCCTCGGTCATCGCCGGGGCGACGTCGCCCGAGCAGGTGCGCACCAACGCGGCGGCGACGTCGTGGGTTCCGGGCGACGACGACCTGGCCGCGCTGGACGAGATCTTCCCCGCGCCGGAGAAGATCGCGCTGTTCTGACGGATCCTCTCTGAGGATTTTTCGCATGTGACCCCTACAAGTCCAGATGTCAGGACAAACCCTAGACATGTGTGCTGAGTCACGCTAGGTTGTTCTGCAACGCCTGGCCGTCCAGGGCGGCCGGTCACTCGCCGGAGAAGTCTTTCTCGGGCGTGACAACGGACAAAGGAGTCTCCGATGCCGAACTCAGCGACCGATACCACCAGTTCCCATCTTCCCCCGCTGACCCCAGGGCCGTACCGGCGACGTCTGGGGCTGATGTCCGTCATTGCCTGTTTCGGTGGGCTGCTCTTCGGGTACGACACCGGGGTCATCAACGGGGCGCTGCGTCCCATGGCGGACGAGCTGGGTCTCACAGCCATCACGGAGGGGGTCGCGACGAGCTCGCTCGTTTTCGCGGCCGCCGTCGGCGCCTTCTTCGGGGGCAGAATTTCGGATGCCATCGGGCGACGACGAACCATCATCGTCCTGGCCGTGCTGTTCTTCCTGGGTACGGTCGTCGTCGTTCTCACGCCCAACGTGGGACTGCTGGTCACGGGCCGCGTCTGCCTCGGTCTCGCCGTGGGCGGAGCCTCCACGGTGGTCCCGGTGTTCCTCGCCGAACTCGCCCCCTACGAAATCCGCGGCTCCCTCTCGGGACGCAATGAGGTCGCCATCGTCATCGGGCAACTCGCCGCCTTCGTGATCAACGCGATTCTGGGGAGCACCCTGGGGCACCTCGACCACGTCTGGCGGTACATGTTCGCGATCTGTGCGATCCCCGCGGTGTGCCTGTTCATCGGGATGCTGCGCATGCCCGAATCGCCTCGCTGGTTGGTCGATCGGGGGCGTCACCAGGAGGCACTCGAAGTTCTCCGGACCGTGCGACCCGAGGGCCGGGCGGAGGCCGAGATCCTCGACGTCGAGGACGTCGCGGAGGAAGAGCGGGAGGTCCGTACCGGTCTCGGGGCGATCCTGGCCAACAAGTGGTTGCTCCGGATCCTTCTGGTCGGCATCGGGGTTGCCATGGCCCAACAGCTGACCGGCATCAACTCGATCATGTACTACGGCCAGATCGTGCTGATCCAGTCCGGGTTCGGGGCCAATGCGGCGCTGATCGCCAACATTGCTCCGGGAATCGTCGCGGTGATCGGTGGGTTCATCGCCCTGTACATGATGGACCGGGTCGACCGGAGGACCGTTTTCACGCTGGGCCTGACCCTGACGACGCTCTGCCACGCCCTCATCGGCGTGTCCTCCCGCTGGATTCCCGAGGACAACCCCATTCGGCCCTGGGTCCTTCTCTTCCTGATCGTGGCCTTCGTGGCGTCCATGCAGACATTCCTCAACGTCGCCGGCTGGGTGTGGCTGGCCGAAATCTTCCCCCTCCACATGCGCGGCGTCGCGATCGGCGTCTCGGTCTTCTTCGGATGGATGACCAACGGGCTGCTGGCCCTCTTCTTTCCGCAAATGGTCGCGAGCCTGGGGATCACCGTGGTGTTCTTCCTGTTCGCCGGGGTCAACCTGCTGGCTCTGATCTTTGTGAGGACCCAGGTCCCTGAGACGCGCGGGCGCACGCTGGAGGGCCTGGAAGAAGACGTGACCACCGGCCAGATCTACGTCGTCGGGAAATAGACGGCCCGCTGGCGGGGGCGGCGGTGCGTGTGGGTTTGGCGTGGGCTCGAGGTGGCAATTCGGTGCGGTTTTCCCCGCGAGGTGGCAAATTTGAGCGACCTTTCCCGCGAGGTGGCAGATTTGAGCGATCTTCCCCGCGAGGTGGCACATTTGAGCGATTTTGGCTGCCAAATTCGCACGGGATTGCCACCTCGCGGGGGTTTTCGCACGGGATTGCCACCTCGAGGGGGTGGCGAAGGGGCTGATTCCGGTTTCGCGGGCGTGCGAAGGCCTGTTCAGTGGTGGTCGCCCGATCGAGAGTGGGTTGTCCGCCGACGTCGTGGGCATGACGTCAATAGTTAGGTGGTGTTAGGTGGCGGTTACCCGATTCAGTGGAGTTCTCCGTCGTTAGGTGGGGGTTTGGCAGCCACCTAACGACGGTGGGCAGCTCCGAATCGGGTAACCGCCACCTAACGCGGGAAGCTGTGGGGCGGGACGGGACGCAACCGGACGGGAAGGGGTGTCGCCGGGCCTGCGGGCGTGCGACGTCGCGGGTTCGAATCGTGGCCAGCGGGTATTGCGGCTGATGGCCGCGGGTGCAGCGAGATTTCGACAGCGATGGGCTGGCTCTCGTCTGCGAAAATCGTCCGGCCGACGTCGTCCGTCAGTCCCTGCGCCCCGACGCCGCCTGCGCCCGCCGACCTCGACCGACCGACGGCGCCTCGCCGGAGCCGCCCCGCCGACCCCGACCGACCCCGCTCGACCGACGTCGCCGACCCCGCCCCGTCAGCGGAGGCCGGCTCGCTGGGCGGCGTCGAACAGGGTGCGGGAGGCGAGTTCGAGGCCTTCGATGGCGCCCATCGAGGTGTCCTCGTGCTCGATGTTGACGCACATCTCCTCGCCCGTGGCCTTTTCCGTTTCGGCCAGTGCGCGCAGGAATTCGGCCCAGTAGTCGGCGTCGTGGCCGATGCCGACGGTCACGAAGTCCCACGCGGAATCCTGCGGCCATTCGTTGGCGTATTCGTCGCCGCCCATGTGGGTGCGAGGTTCTTCGGGGCCGAGGCGGCGGAACCGTTCGTCCAGGACCCCGTGGATTTCGGCGTTCTCGCGGTTGATCCGCACGTCCTTGGCGGCCGCGTGGTAGACGAGCGGTCCCAGCCACCGGACGCAGGCCACCGGGTCCATCTGCTGCCAGAAGAGGTGGGACGCATCGAGTTCGACGCCGATATTGGTCGCGCCGATCCGATCCACGAGTCGTCGAGCCGTCGCCGGGTTGAACACCAGGTTCTGGGGGTGGAGCTCGAGCGCCACCTTGACGTCGTTCTGCCGGGCGAGTTCGTCGATCTCGGTCCAGAATTCGCTCGCCCGGTCCCACTGCCACTCCAGCGAGTCCAGGGCGTGCGACCCCCACGCGTTGATGTTCCATGCGGGGTAGCGGGCGTCCGGGTCCGACCCCGGCAGACCTGACATGGTGACGACGCGCTTCTGTCCCAAGGCGGCTGCCGCGCGGATCGAGCGCCGGATGTCGTCGGCGTCGTCGGGGCCGATGGCCGGATCCGGATTGAGCGGGTTCCCGTTGCAATTCAGCCCCAGAATCTCCAGCCCGCGGTCCTCGAATCGCTTTAGATAATCCTTGGCGACTGCGTCCGAGGAGAGGATCTCGTCGATCGGGAGGTGCTTCGGGGGAAGGAAACCGCCGGAATTGACCTCGATGCCGTCCAGTTCGAGCTTCACCACTTCGTCGAGTGCTTCGTCCAGGGAGAGGTCGTGGAGGATCGCGTTGTAGACGCCGAGTTTCATGGAAGGCTCCTTTGCGGTCGTGCAGAAGATGCGGTCGGGGAGGGCAGGTCCGGGGAGACATCGACCCCGCGAAACGTAACCCCCGTCACGTCACAGTACACTGGGCAACGGAGTTTGTCTGTACAAAACATTGACAGGACAAAGTTCATGGGGCACTCTGTAATCAGTAAGACGGATCACCATGGGTGGTCCGAGGCGAGGCGCCGAAAGGGGCGTTCGGTCCGACATCGGGCCGACGCTCCGACAGCAGACGAACCACGGGAAGGACCGGCCAGCTCATGAGCTACGACTTGCTCACCATGGGACGGATCAGCGTTGACATCTATCCCAACGACATCGGAGTGGGCCTGGAGGATGTGACCTCATTCGGCAAGTACTTGGGCGGTTCGCCGTCCAACGTGGCCGTCGCCGCAGCGAAGCACGGGCGGAAGCCGGCCGTGATCACCCGCACCGGGGACGACCCCTTCGGCGAATACCTCCACCGCGAACTGCGTCGGTACGGCGTCGACGACGCCCATGTGACCCCCGTGGCCGGACTCCAGACCCCGGCCACGTTCTGCGCTATCAAGCCCCCGGAAGACTTCCCGCTCTACTTCTACGGCCGGTTCCCGACCGCGCCGGATCTCCAGATCAAGCCGGAAGAAATTGACGTCCAGGCGGTCAAGGACAGCCGAATCTTCTGGTCCACGGTCACGGGCCTCTGCCAGGATCCCAGCCGTTCCGCCCAGCTCGAGGCCCACCGGGCCCGTCCGCGCGAAGAGCTGAGGGAGGACCAGCACACGGTCCTGGATCTCGACTACCGCCCCATGTTCTGGGATTCGATCGAGGACGCCACGGAACAGGTTCGGGAGAACCTGAAGTACGTGACCATTGCGATCGGCAACCGCGAGGAATGCGCGGTTGCAGTCGGGGACGGATCCCCCGAAGAGCAGGCGGATCGGCTGCTCGACGCCGGCGTCAAAATCGCCGTCGTCAAGATGGGCTCCAAGGGAGTCATGGCCAAGACCGCGAATGAAACGGTGATTTCGGAGCCGGTCGCGGTGGAGACCCGCAACGGGCTCGGGGCGGGTGACTCCTTCGGCGGGGCCTTCTGCCACGGGATCCTCTCCGGGTGGGACATGCAGAATGTGCTGGACTTTGCGAACGCTGCCGGCGCGATCGTCGCCTCGCGCATCGCGTGCTCGGAGGACATGCCCACCACGGCCGAGGTCCTGGGTCTGCTCAACGAGCGCGGAAGGGGATTCGCAGCATGAGCACCGAAAGCAACCGCGTTCAGGGGATACCCCGTTTCCCTGCTCCCGACATCGGCTCGGACGATCCGACCAGGTACGAAGACTTGACCCGGATTCGTCTCGAAGACCCCGCGGCCGTGCAACGCGCCGCCGACGCGCGGACGCGGCACCCCGGCGTCGTCTACGGCAAGCAGAACTTCATCGTTGCCGCCGACCATCCGGCCCGCGGGGCCCTCAAGGTCAGGGACGATCATGAGGCCATGGCCGACCGCCGCGACCTCCTCGATCGTTTGCGCACGGCGCTCCAGAACCCCGACGTCGACGGCGTGCTGGCCTCTCCCGACGTGCTGGACGACCTGCTTCTCCTGGGTGCGCTCGACGGCAAGCTCGTCTTCGGTTCCATGAACCGTGGCGGGTTGTCGGGACTGGTCAACGAGATCGACGACCGTTTCACCGGCCACACTGCGGAGACCCTGAAAAACCTCGGGGCCGACGGCGGAAAAATGCTGACCCGGATCCACTACGGGGACGAGAACACCACCGCGACCCTCGAGGCCTGCGCACATGCCGTGGACGATCTGGCCGAGAACGGCCTGTACGCGATGGTCGAGCCCTTCATCTCGACCACTCGCAACGGCGGCATCGCCAACGACCTCAGCACGGAGGCCGTGATCAAGTCCGTCGGTATTGCGTCGTCGCTGGGTGCTTCGAGTGCCTGGACCTGGATGAAGCTGCCGGTGGTCCAGGACATGGAGCGAGTGATGGCATCGACCACCCTTCCCACGGTGCTCCTGGGCGGGGACCCGACGGCCGCACCCGACGAGATCTTCTCGACCTGGCGTGACGCTCTCGCCCTTCCGGGCGTCCAGGGACTCACGGTGGGCCGAACCCTCCTGTACCCGGAGGACGGCGACGTCGAAGGCGCCGTTGCCACCGCGGCGTCGCTCCTGAGCGACAGACGAAACCAGAGCGCGCAAGAGAGGATCTCATGACTACTCAGACCATGACCGTAGGGCAGGCGCTCGTTCGCTTCCTGAGCCAGCAGTACACCGTGGATCGCATCGGATCCGAGGAGTACCGCGAGCGGACCGTTCCCGGTATGTTCGGCATCTTCGGCCACGGCAACGTTGCCGGGGTGGGCCAGGCCCTGCGTCAGTTCCAGGGGCAGGATCCCAGTATCATGCCTTATTACCAGGGGCGGAACGAGCAGGCGATGGTTCACCAGGCCACCGGCTACGCTCGTCACACCAGGCGTCGGGCAACGTACGGTTCGACCACCTCCATCGGCCCCGGCTCCACCAACCTCGTGACCGGCGCGGCGCTCGCGACGACCAACCGCCTGCCGGCGCTGCTGTTCCCGTCCGACGTCTTCGCCACGAGGACGACGGACCCGGTGCTGCAGCAGCTCGAACGCCCGGACGCCTACGATGTCACCGTCAATGACACGCTTCGGCCGGTGTCCCGGTACTTCGACCGCGTGTGGCGCCCGGAGCAATTGTTCTCCGCGCTGCTCAACGGCCTGCGGGTGCTGACCGACCCGGTCGAAACAGGGGCCGTCACGATTGCTCTCCCCCAGGATGTCCAGGCCGAACGCATCGATGTTCCCGAGGAGTTCCTGGCCGAGCGGGAGTGGCGGATCCGCCGCCCCGAGGCCGAGGATGAAGACATCCGCGCGGCCATGGCCAAGATCCGGTCCGCGAAGAAGCCCGTGATCATCGCCGGCGGCGGCGTGCACTATGCCTTCGCGGTCAATGAGCTGCGCCAATTCGCCGAGTCCACTGGCATCCCGGTCGCGTACACGCAGGCCGGAGTCGGCGTCATGGACTGGGACCACCCGTTGTGCCTCGGAGCGGTGGGGTCGACCGGATCGACTGCATCCAACGCGCTCGTGGCCGAAGCCGACCTGGTCATCGGGATCGGAACGCGGTACGAGGACTTCACCACCGCGTCGCGGACGGCCTTCCAGAATCCGGAGGTCTCCTTCGTCAACATCAACGTGGCCTCCTTCGACGCGTACAAGCAGGGAACCCAGGTTCCCGTGGTCGCCGATGCCCGCAAGGCACTGGTGAAGATGAACGACGCCGTCTCGGGGAGCCTCGTCTCGGAGGAGCTCACGGGTCGCGTGGCCGAAGAGAAGAAGCGGTGGGACTCGATCGCCGACGCCGCGTTCGCCGAGAGGTACCGGCCGCTTCCGTCCCAGAACGAGATCATCGGGACCGTGAACGAAGCGATGGACGATCGCGACGTCGTGATCTGCGCTGCTGGTTCCCTGCCCGGTGACCTGCACAAACTCTGGCGCGTCAAGGATCCGTACGGCTACCACGTGGAGTACGCCTACTCGTGCATGGGATACGAGATCGCCGGCGGTCTGGGAGTGAAGCGTGCGAGCCTCCACGAACAGGACGGCCGCGACGTCGTCGTGATGGTCGGTGACGGTTCGTACCTGATGATGCATACCGAACTGGTCACCGCGGTCGCCGAGGGCATCAAACTGATCGTCGTGCTGATCCAGAACCACGGATACGCCTCGATCGGGGCCCTCTCCGAGTCCCTCGGATCCCAACGGTTCGGGACCAAGTATCGCTACCACGACGACGAGCACCAGTCCTTCGACTCCGGAGAGACCCTGCCCATCGATCTCGCGACGAACGCCGAGTCCCTCGGTGTCACCGTGATTCGCGTGGACCCGGGCGAGAACGTGGGCAAGGACCTGGGCGAGGCCGTCACGCGGGCCAAGGCCGCTCCCGAAGGCTCCGGTCCCATCCTGATCCATGTCGATTCCGACCCCTTGATCGATGCACCCGACTCGGAGTCCTGGTGGGACGTTCCGGTCGCATCGGTCTCGGACCTGTCCTCCACACAGGAGGCGTACAAGGTTTACGAAAGCAAGAAATCCACACAGAAGCCCCTTCTGGGCTGACGGACGGATTCGAACACCCCGCCGAGTGCAAGAATTTGGCACCAATCCCCGTGAGGAGAAGACGTTGACCACAGACATCAAGCACTTCATCAATGGAAGTGAAACCGACGGATCGGGCGAGCGCCGCCAGGACGTCTACAACCCTGCCACCGGTGCCGTGACCGGCAACCTTCACCTGGGCGGCCAGGAGGACCTGGAGGCCGCCGTCGCCTCGGCCAAGAAGGCCGGGGAGGCGTGGGCAGAGATGTCCCTCGCCAAGAAGTCCGCGGTGCTGTTCAAGTTCCGCGAGCTCGTCCACGCCAATACGGACGAACTCGCCCGCATCATCACCGCCGAGCACGGCAAGGTGCTTTCGGACGCCAAGGGCGAAGTGAGCCGCGGTCTCGAGGTCATCGAGTTCGCGTGCGGCATTTCCGAACAGCTCAAGGGCGAATACTCCGAGCAGGTATCGACCGGTATCGACGTGTTCTCGTTCCGGCAGCCGCTCGGCGTGGTTGCGGGCATTACGCCCTTCAACTTCCCGGTCATGGTCCCGCTCTGGATGTCACCGGTCGCGATTGCCACGGGCAACGCCTTCATCCTCAAGCCGTCCGAGCGCGACCCCTCCGCGTCGATGCTGCTCGCCAAGCTGTGGAAGGAAGCCGGGCTCCCGGACGGCGTCTTCAACGTCCTGCACGGGGACAAGGAAATGGTCGACGGACTGCTGACCCACCCGGACGTGGACGGCATCTCCTTCGTGGGGTCCACCCCGATCGCGAAGTACGTCTACGAGACCGGAACCCAGCACGGCAAGCGCGTTCAGGCCCTGGGAGGCGCGAAGAACCACGCCGTCATCATGCCGGACGCCGACATGACCATGGCCGCGGAACACCTCAACGCGGCCGCGTTCGGGTCCGCGGGCCAGCGGTGCATGGCCATTTCCGTGGCGGTTGCCGTGGGCGACGCCGCCGACGAGGTCGTTTCCCGGGTTAAGGACCTGGCCTCCGGGATCAAGGTCACCGAGGGGACCGATCCCGAGGCGGACATGGGGCCGGTCATCACCCCGGCCTCCAAGGAACGCATCACCCGCATCGTCGGGGAGGCGCAGGAATCCGGTGCCGCCGTCGTCCTGGACGGCCGGGACCTGGTGGTCAAGGACCACGAGGACGGCTTCTTCGTGGGTCCGACCATTCTCGACAAGGTCAACAAGGAGATGAGCGCCTACGAGGAAGAAATCTTCGGGCCGGTCCTCGTGGTGATCCGCGCGGAATCCTTGGAAGAAGCCATCGAGATCATCAACGCGAACCCCTACGGGAACGGCACCGCCGTCTTCACCTCCAACGGGGCCGTGGCCCGCACCTTCCAGCGCAAGGTTCGGGTCGGCATGATCGGCATCAACGTTCCGCTCCCGGTGCCGGTCGCCTGGCACTCCTTCGGCGGCTGGAAGAACTCGCTGTTCGGCGACCTGCACATCTACGGTCCGGACGGAATCAAGTTCTACACCCGCGGCAAGGTGGTCACCCAGCGGTGGCCCGAGCCGAAGGCGGTTTCCGGTGCATCGTTCGCGATGCCCGCCAGCTCCGACAGTTAATCCTCGTCGTGGGCTCAGGGACACCGTCCGGTGGTCCTGGCCCCCGCGTCACCAACGCTCGGGCACCTCGCGGCCTTTCGGGTCGCGAGGTGCCCGGGCGCCCCTCTTCCCGCACTTTCAACGTCGAAAGCGAGTGTCAACGATGACCGCTCCCACCCTCGAGAACAATCTCATCATCGGAACAGCCCCCGACTCATGGGGCGTCTGGTTCCCCGATGACGAGCAGCAGACCCCGTGGCAACGTTTCCTCGATGAGGTGGCCGAGTCCGGTTACAAGTGGATCGAGCTCGGACCGTACGGGTATCTCCCCGCGGAACCGGAAACGCTGGCCAAGGAGCTCAAGGAACGCGATCTGAGCATCAGCGCCGGCACGGTCTTCACCGCTTTCCACCGTGGCGCGGACCAGTGGGACGCCGCGTGGGAGCCGGCACGCCAAGTCGCCGAGCTGACCGCGGCCATGGGGGCTCACCACGTGGTCGTCATCCCTGCCCTGTGGCGGGACGACAAGACGGGCCGCGCCCTCGAGGACCGAACACTCACCGACCAGCAATGGGAGGACCTGGCCGCCGGGCACGACAAGCTCGGGCAGCGTCTCCAGAGCGAGTTCGGCCTCTTCCAGCAATTCCATTCCCACGCGGATTCGCACGTGGAGACCATGGACCAGATCGAGAAATTCCTGGCCATGACGGACCCGAAGCTCGTGACCCTCTGCCTGGACACCGGCCACGCGGAATACGGCGGGGCGTCGTCGGTCGAACTGATCGAGAAGTACCCCGAGCGCATCGGATACCTCCACCTGAAGCAGGTTCATCCGGATACCTTGGCCAAGGTTCGGGCCGAGGACATGACCTTCAAGGACGCGACGGCAGCCGGAGTCATGTGCGAGCCCCCGAACGGTCTTCCCGATCTGCGCGAAGTCATCGAGGCCGCGGAGAAGTTGGACCGTCCCCTGTACGGCATCGTCGAACAGGACATGTACCCCGTGGCCAGCTTCGACGATCCTCTCCCGATCGCATCGCGCACCTGCAAGTACCTCCTGAGCTGCGGCGCACGCACCGTGGTCGCCTGAGACGGGTCCACGGATCCGAAATCTTTGAAAGGAACAGCCACCATGAACGAAATCCTGCGCGTCGGAGTCGTCGGGGCGGGCCGAATGGGCTCCGACCACATTGTGCGCCTCCAGAACCGTATGAAGAACGTGCGCGTCGCCGCCGTCGTCGATATCGACGAGCCCAAGGCCCAGGCGGCCATCGAGGGGATCGAGGGGGCGAAGGTCTTCACGGACTTCACCGAGGCCCTCGATTCGGGGGAGGTCGACGCCGTGATGGTCGCGACCCCCGGGTTCCTGCACGAGCAGGTTCTTCTTCCCGCGCTGACCAAGGGCTTCCCCGTGTTCTGCGAGAAGCCGCTGACCCCCGACTCCGAGTCGGCGTGGCGCGTGGTCGAGGCCGAGGAAACGATCGGCAAGCGGCTGATCCAGGTCGGTTTCATGCGGCGATTCGACCAGGGCTACCGCACGATTCGCTCGGCCGTTCGTTCGGGCGAACACGGCGAGCTGCTCGCCCTGGACTGTGAGCACATCAACCCGGAGGTCCCGGACGCATACACCGGGCGGAACCTGATCGATGACACCGTGGTCCACGAGTTCGACATCGTCCGCTATCTGACGGGCGAGGAAGTCACCTCGGTAGAAGTTCGGGCGTGCAAGAACTCCTCCCGTGCGAAAGAGGGGCTCGTGGATCCCGCACAGATTCTCATGGAGACCGAATCCGGGATCCGCGTGTCCGTCAATACCCACGTGACCGCCGAATACGGGTACGCCGTGACCACCCGGGCCGTGTTCGAGAGGAACCACCTGGAGGAAGGCGTCGACCAGGTGACCCCCGGCTTCGAAGAAAGGTTCGTGGACGCTTACGACACCGAGATCCAGGAATGGATTGACGGATGTCTGGCCGGAGAGATCGCCGGACCCGACGCCTGGGACGGTTACGCGGCCGCAGCCTGCTGCGAAGCGGGCCTCGAAGCGATCGCTGAGCCGGGGACGTCGGTGGACGTGGAACTCAAGCCGAAGCCGGATCTTTACCGTTGATCCCGGTCCCTGTCCCCAGCTGACTCGATTTCTTTGCTGAAAACCTTGAACTGACCCAAATTGTGCATATGATAGGACAAATAAGGGTCACCCCGAAAACCGGGGCTTGTTCGCGCCGCCGCGGCAAGCCCCATTTTCGGATCACTTTTGCATTGCGACCCAAATCACACGCATGACCGGTCGCCCCGACGACACTCGATGAGGAGAACACGTGAAGATCGCCCTCGATCCCACCCCCTTCCATGCAACGCATTCCCTGCTCGAGTTCCCCCGCTTGGTCAAAGACCTCGGGTACGACTACCTGCAAATGACCCCGCACCCCGACTTCATTCCGTTCTTCAACCACCCCAAGGCCGACGACGACCTCGTCGCTCGGTTGGGTGCGGCCTGCAAGGACGCCGGCGTCGAAATCGCCTCGATCCTGCCCGTGATGCGTTGGTCCTCCCCGGACCCCGACGCCCGCGAGGCCGCCGTTCGGAACTGGAAGCGGATCATCCGGATCGCCGTCGACCTGGGCGTCCAGCAGCTCAACACCGAATTCCAGGGGCGCCCCGAACTCGCCGAGGAATCCGAACGCGCTTTCTACCGGTCGATGGAGGAGCTGCTCCCCATCATCGAGCGCGAGGGCCTGCACGTGGCTATCGACCCCCACCCCGATGACTTCGTCGAGCGCGGCCTCGACGCCTGGAGGGTGATCCGCGGGGCCAATTCCAAGAACCTGGGCATGGTCTACGTCGCCTGCCACACCTTCCACATGGAGGACGAACCCCTGGAGATCATGCGCGCTGCTGGGGACCGCATCAGGGTCGCCCACGTGGCGGACTCCATGGACCACCACCGGTCCAACGGCTTGCGTTACATCACCAACCCTCCCGGAAGCCCCGCCCGAGTCCACCAGCACCTCAAGATCGGCGACGGCGACGTCGACTGGCAGGAATTCTTCGGTGGCCTCAACGAGATCGGATTCCTCGACTCCGAGGACACGGTCTTGGTCTCGAGCGTCTTCGCAGAGAACGAGGACGCCTCCGCAGTCTCCCGCTATCAACTGGACACCATGACGGACATGGTTGATGCGGCTCGCCAGGGCAACATGCCCACCAATCACCAATAATCAACAACCGCTCCGAGGGGCGAGGAAGCCCCTCGGGCGCTATCGAAGGAGTCATCATGAGTGGCCCTGCAACGGAGAAACCCTCCAGACCGCTTCCGCCCCTGACCGAAGGCGTGCACAAACGGCGCTTGGGTCTGGTCGCCCTTGTCGCGACCTTCGGCGGCTTGCTGTTCGGCTACGACACCGGCGTCATCAACGGAGCTCTCGAGCCGATGTCGGCGGAGCTCGGGCTCAAAGCCGACACCCAGGGCCTCGTCACGAGCTCTTTGCTCGTGGGCGCGGCCATTGGTGCGGTGAGCATCGGCAAGCTCTCGGACGCCTGGGGTCGTCGCAAGACGATCATCATGCTCGCCGTCCTGTTCTTCCTCGGAACGGCCGTGTGCGTGTTCGCACCGGAGATCGTCGTCCTGCTCATCGGTCGCTTCCTCCTCGGCATGGCCGTGGGCGGCGCATCGACCGTGGTCCCCGTGTTCCTCGCGGAGCTCGCCCCGTACGAGATCCGCGGTTCGCTCTCCGGGCGCAACGAAATGATGATCGTCGTGGGTCAGCTCGCGGCCTTCGTGGTCAACGCAATTCTGGGCAACACGCTCGGCCACATGGACCACATCTGGCGCATCATGCTCGCGATCTGTGCGCTCCCGGCCATTTGTCTGTTCTTCGGGATGCTCCGCATGCCCGAGTCGCCCCGTTGGTTGATCAATCAGGGTCGCCACGATGAAGCCCTGGCCGTCCTGAAGACGATCCGCTCCGAGGAGCGGGCCATTGCCGAGATCGAGGACGTCCAGCAGGTCAACGAGCTCGAGAAGAAGGAGAACGAGACCGGGCTCAAGTCGGTCCTCAAGAACAAGTGGTTGTTGCGCATCCTGCTCGTCGGTATTGCGCTCGCGGTCTTCCAGCAGCTCACCGGCATCAACTCGATCATGTACTACGGGTCGATCGTTCTCGAGCAGTCCGGATTCGCGCTCAACGCTGCGCTCGTCGCCAACATCGCTCCCGGTGTCATCGCGGTGATCGGTGCATTCATCGCCCTGTGGATGATGGAGAAGATCAACCGCCGCACCACCGTCATCACGGGGTACACGCTCGTGACCCTGTTCCACGTGCTGATCGGCATCGCATCCTTTGCGGTTCCTGCCGACTCTGCCGCCCGCCCGTACATCATCCTGATTCTGGTGGTGTGTTTCGTGGGGTCCATGCAGACCTTCCTGAACGTCGCGACCTGGGTTCTGCTCTCCGAGATCTTCCCGCTGCACATGCGCGCGGTGGGCATGGGGTTCTCCGTGTTCTGCATGTGGATCGCCAACGCCCTCGTGAGCTACTTCTTCCCGGTCGCCCTCGAAGCAGTCGGCCTGACGGGGTCGTTCTTCGGCTTCGCCGTCATCAACGCGATCGCGATCCTGGTGATGTTCAAGTTCCTGCCCGAAACCCGCGGCCGGACCCTCGAATCCGTCGAGGAGGACGTCACGACAGGCGCCATCTTCGCGGTGGGACGCAAGAAGTAGTAGTCCCTCCGATGCACTGACACGGCGGCCCTCCCCACCCGGTCATCCGGGCAGGGGAGGGCCGCCGTGTCGTGTGTCGGCGTCATTCTTGCAATACCGAGACGACGGACGGAGTATCAGTACATGACCTGCATCACCATTCCGGAAACCATGCGCGCCGCCATCTGGCAAGGGGATTCACCCCGACTCACGACCGAGGACGTCCCCGTCCCGGTTCCTTCGCGAGATGAAGCGCTCGTACGCATCACGTCCTGCGGGGTGTGCCACACGGACCTCCACGTGCTGAAGGGCGAAGTCGCCTTTCCGGCTCCGGGCGTCATCGGCCATGAGATCAGCGGCGACGTCGTCGCGATCGGTGAAGGCACCGAGGACGCCGGTGGCATCGAGGTGGGGACTCCCGTGATCGGCGCGTTCATCATGCCCTGCACGGAGTGCGAACAGTGCCTCCGGGGAAGGGACGACCTGTGCGAGAAGTTCTTCGGAGAAAACCGGCTCAAAGGGAACCTGTTCGATGGGACCTCTCGTTTGGCCACGGCCGACGGCCGGCGTCTGTCCATGTATTCGATGGCCGGAATGGCCGAATACTCGGTCGTTCCGATCTCCGCCCTGACCCCGCGCCCCCAGAACGTCCCGGCCGAAGAGGGCGCAATCCTCGGGTGCGCCGCGTTCACGGCCTATGGGGCCGTGCGGAAATCCGGTCTGGTGGACGGTGAGACGGTCGCGGTGGTGGCCGTCGGCGGCGTCGGAACCAGTCTGATCCAGGTCGCGAAACACCAGGGTGCTTCCAAGGTCATCGCGATCGACGTCGCCGACGAGAAGCTCGAAGCTGCCCGCCGTCTCGGCGCGGACGAGGTCGTCAATTCGACCACCACGGATCCCCGGGAGGCGGTCCGGGAGATGACTGATGGCAAGGGGGTCCACGTGGCCTTCGAGGCCTTGGGCCGGCCCGAGACTTTCACGCAGGCGGCATCCCTCCTGCGCGAAGGAGGCAGGATGATCGCCATCGGTATTGCCCCGGGCGGGGTCTACGGGGAGGTCGAGATCAGTCCGCTGGTGCGGCGGGGCCAGACCGTGACCGGGTCCTTTGGTGCCGTGACCAGGGTGGATCTTCCCGCCGTCGCCCAGCTCGCCGCTGACGGGGGATACCGGCTCAAAGAGGCGGTGACCAGGCGCTACTCCCTGGAGCAAGTTGATGAGGCCTATCAGGCCCTCGATCGGGGCGAGATCACCGGACGCGCGATTGTCGTCATGTGAGACGTGGTGAAGCGAGGGGTCGAGATCGGTCGCGGGCGGACCACAATGGAGCCATGAGCACACGCGCAAGACCGAAGGCCGCGACCGTGGCGTCCCTGGCCGCGGCCGCCTATGTCTTCACCACGGTCATGCTGGGCACGACCCTTCCGACCCCCTTGTATCCGCAGTACCAGTCCGAATTCGGATTCCGCGGCACGGTCACGACCGAACTGTTCGCGATCTACGCGGGCGGCGTGATCCTCGGCCTGATTCTCTTCGGCAGGCTCTCGGAAATGCTCGGCCGGCGACCCGTTCTGTTGGCCGGTGTGATCCTCTCGATCGCATCCGCGGTGCTGTTCTGCATAGGAACCCAGGAATGGTTGCTGTTCGTGGGCAGGGTGCTCTCCGGGTTTGCCGCCGGACTGCTGACCTCCACCGGAACCGTCAGCGTCATGGAGAACGCCCCCGTGGGCCGCGAACGACTCGGTGGGGCGGTGGCAACGGCCGCCAACATCGGTGGCCTGGGGTTGGGCATCGTGCTGGCCGGCGTCGCATCGCAGGTCGCGCTGGTTGCGTTTCCGGATGGCTGGTCACTGCGCGCACCGTACGTGCTGCACATGGTGATGCTGGTCCTTGCCGGTCTGGCTCTGCTTCCCATGCGGGATCCGATCGAACGACGACGCGGCGCCTTCCGCCTCCAGATGCCCGGCGTTCCGGCCGAGACCCGTCACGTTTTCGGCCCGGCATCGCTGGGCGCCGTGGTCGGATTCGCCACGATGGGCATTTACTCGTCGGTTGTGCCCAACGTGCTCTCCCAGATGCTCTCCGTGACTGCCCCGGCGGCGTTGGGCCTGATCATCGGCGCCGTCTTCCTGGCTTCGGCCGCGGCGCAGGTTGCGTTGAAGAGCCTCTCCGATCGTTGGCTCATTCTCTGTGGTTCACTGTCCCTGGCCTGCGGGATGCTGCTCGGTATCCTGACGCTGCGCTTCGAATCCCTGCCGATGCTTGTTGTCGCGGCGATCCTGAACGGGGCGGGCCAGGGCCTGCTGTTCATGACCGGGTTGCGAGTCGTGACCGCCGCGACCGCTTCCGAACACCGAACCGAGGTCACCACGAGCTATTTCGTCGTCGCATACCTGTCCATCTCGATCCCCTCCGTCGCGGCCGGGTTGCTGATTCCCGTCGTCGGGCTGGCGGCCACGGGTCTGCTCTCGTTCTCGGTCCTGGGCCTCGCCGCCCTGGCGGGTCTGTTCAACCTCCGCCGGTTCTCGTCGAGCTGAGGGGGCGGCGTCGTCCTCCGGGGCGTCGTCCGGGGCGTCGTCGTCCGGGGAGTACGACGACGTGGCAGTTTCGTGCGGTTGCTCGCGCGAAGTGGCAGCTGTGTGCGGTTCTTCGCCCGAGGTGGCAACTGTGTGCGGTTCTTCGCCCGAGGTGGCAACTTTGTGCGGTTTTGGCCCCAAAAACTGCACAAAGCTGCCACCTCGGCGCCGATACCGCACAGGATTGCCACCTCGGCGCCGATACCGCACGAAACTGCCACCTCGGCGTCGGCACCGCACAGGATTGCCACCTCGGCGCCGGTACCGCACGAAACTGCCACCTCGGCGCCGGCACCGCACAAAACTGCCGCCTCGGCGCGCCTAGCCGGCCGTCACTCGCATCGTGTGCTCGACCAGGGCCTTTGTCGCCGGTTTGAGCTGGGCCCCGCGTCGGGTCAGCGCATGGACGTCCCGGTACAGCTCGGGGGAGTTGTCCGCGGACCATTCGATCGCGTGGGCCGGCCGCTCGATGGGGGTCAGGCCGTTGTCGAAGACCATGTCGGGCAGGAACGCGGCGGCCATGCCCGCGCGGACGAGGTCGTGGTGGAAGCGCAGGTCGGAGGATTCGTAACTGACCCGGGGTTCGAAGCCCGCGCGACGGCACGTGCTCAGGGCCCATTCCGCGGCCGTGCTCCCGGCGGGTTCGAGGACCCAGGGCACGTCCGCCAGGTCCTGGAGCGAGTCGACCGGCCACGGGGAGTAGGCGACTATGCGGTCCCGGAACAGGTGCACCGAATTCAACTCGGTCTCGACCGGCTGCGGACGGCCCGAGAACTCGTCCGTGATGGCGACGTCGATGCGCCGACCGACCAGGCTCGAAATCGCCGCCG
Source organism: Rothia koreensis (assembly GCF_004136575.1). Classification (GTDB taxonomy): domain Bacteria; phylum Actinomycetota; class Actinomycetes; order Actinomycetales; family Micrococcaceae; genus Rothia; species Rothia koreensis. The sequence continues at coordinate 98,676 of NZ_NOIQ01000005.1, read as the reverse complement.
TCGGCTCCTGGAGCGCGAACTCGACCGTGACCTGCGGATACGAAGCCTTCATCCGGTGCAGGATCTCAGCGAAGTACGAGACGGCGAAGGAGCCGAAGGACGCGAGCCGCACCGTTCCGTGGACGTCGCTGAGGGCGGCGTCGACATCGGCCTCCGCGCTCTCCAGGATGCCGACCACCTGGTCCGCCCTCCGGGCGAGTTTCTTGCCCATCGGGGTCAGGAGGGTTCGACGGCCGACCCGTTCGGTCAGGGGGATCCCGACTTCCCGCTCCAACAGTGCGAGTTGCTGGGACACGGCGGCGGGGCTGATCTCATGGGCGCGGGCGACGGCGGCCAGGCTCCCGCGGGAGTCCAGCTCGCGCAACAGGATCAGTCGTTGGACGTTCAGCACGGTCGGTCCTTATCGGGGAAAGGGGGATCTTTAACTACAACTTAACCCTATGGGCAAGTTGCCCCTTCTTCTTCCCCTTGTCAGCCACGCATAGCATCGATAGCACCACGAAGCGAGAGGTGGCTCACAGAGCTCGAGAGGAGGGGGAATTGTCCCGACAGAACGTGGACGGCACCAGGGAGGCCCCGTTTTCCGCGGAAGAGTTCGAAGCTCGTCGCCAGCGGGTCCGGGAACTGGCCGTCGCCGAGGGTCTCGATGCCCTCCTGGTCGCGGATCCGGCCAACATCTACTATCTGACCGGCTACGACGCCTGGTCCTTCTACACACCCCAGTTGCTGTTCGTCCCGGTCGACGGCGACCTTCGATTCTTCGCCCGCGAGATGGACGCCAACGGAGCCCACAGGACCATCACCCAGGTTCCCGGGGACCGGATCTTCGGGTATCCGGAAACCTACATCCACCAGGTCGATGTCCATCCCGGCGACTGGATTGCCGAGTCCCTGCGTGAATTGGGCTACGGCGGGGCCCTGCGCGTCGGGTATGAGGGCGACGCCGCCTTCTTCACCGTCCGCACGTACCGGTCCCTCGTGGACGGTCTGCCGAGCTGGAACCTCGTGGAGTCCCACAACCTCGTCAACTGGGCACGCCTCATCAAGTCCGACGCCGAGATCGCCTACATGCGACAGGCCGGACGGATCTGCGAGATTGCCATGAACACTGCCTTCGCCGGGCTCCGTCCCGGCCGCCCCCAGAACCAGGTCGCCGCCGATGTCATGGCGGCCCAGGCGAGGGGCGAAGGCGACGTGGACGGCGACTACGCATCGATCGTCCCCATGTTTCCCACCGGTGCCGGCGCCGATACCCCGCATCTGACGTGGGCGGATACGCCCACTCCTCGGGGGTTGCCGATCTCGGTCGAATTGGCGGGAGCCCACCGTCGGTACCACGCGCCGTTGGCCCGGACCGCCATCATCGGCAGTCCACAACCGGACCTCGAGCGCCTGGCCGGAGTCACGGACGAGGCATTGGAAGCGGCCCTTGAGGTCGTCCGCGAGGGGAGCACCAGCGACGACGTCGCCCGCGCATTCACCGCGGTGCTTGATCGGAACGGGTACTCCAAGAATTCCCGGTTGGGCTATTCGATCGGCGTCGGCTATCCGCCGGACTGGGGTGAACGGACCGTGAGCATCAGGGAGGGCGACACCACGGTTCTCCACACCAACATGACTTTCCATCTCATCGCCGGCATGTGGCTGACCGGCATGGGATACGAGGTCTCGGAATCCATCAGGGTCACGCCTACCGGATGCGAGACCTTCAGCAGCATTCCGCACGGCCTCATCAGACTCGACTCAGGGAGGTAACCATGACAACCCCAACCATCTCCACGACCCGCCTGGCCAGCAGAGCCAGCGAGCTCAAGGGGTCCGTGATCGATGCCTCGACGGCCCTCCTTGCCAGCCAGACCCATGACATCGTCCGTTTCGCGATGGGTGCGCCCAATGACGAACTGATCCCCACGGAAGACTTCGGGCGCATCCTCGGGACCGCAGCCGAGGGCCGCTTCGGCTACGGCGCGAGCGAGGGAGAAGCCGACCTGGTCGACCAGATCGTTCGCTACCAGGCCTCGCGCGGCATCGAGACGAGTCCCGAACGCATCGTCGTGACAACGGGCGGGATGCAGGGGCTCGACATCGCGTTCAAGATGCTCGTGGACCCGGGCGACGGCGTCATCGTGGAATGCCCCACGTACACCAACGGCATCGGTACGGCCCTGAGCTACCAGGCCTCCGTGATCGAGGCGCCGATGGATGAGAACGGGCTCGTGGTCGAAGCGTTGCCCGATCTGGTCGAGAACTTCGGGAAGACCCCCAAGGCCATTTACACGATCCCCAATTTCCAGAACCCGAGCGGGACCACGATGTCGCGGGAACGCCGCGAACTGCTCCTGGAACTCGCAGAGAAGTGGGACGCGTACATCGTCGACGACGACCCGTACGGCGCCCTTCGCTTCGAGGGCGACGAGGTCCCCGGGTTCCTGGAACTCAGCCCCGGAAATCCGAGGGTCATCCAGGTCCGCACGTTCTCCAAGACGCTGGCCCCGGGCCTGCGCGTGGGCTGGATGGAGCTCGACCCCTCCCTCCGGGACATCGCGGTCAACGCAAAACCGGCCATGGACACGTGCACCAGCGTTCCGATGCAGAAGGTCGTCTCGGACTACCTCGCGGAAGGGAAACTGGACGAACACATCGACTGGTTGCGTTCGATCTACCGGGAGCGCAAGGAAGCGATGACGCAGGCCCTCGCGGAGCGTTTCGGTGACGACATCCTGTCCACCGACCCCGACGGCGGTTTCTTCCTGTGGATCGATCTCCAGGGCAAATACTCCGGGATCGACACCGAAGAACTGTTCCCGCTCGCGCTGCGCCACGGCGTCGCGTACATCCCGGGGCCGGCCTTCACCGACTCGGGGAGCCAGCGCCATTCGTTGCGTCTGTGCTTCGCCACGTCCTCGCCCGAACGGATCCGCGAGGGTGTCGAGAGGCTCGGGACAGCATTGGACGAGTTCGCGGAGCAGCGGCGGGGGACTCTCTGATGACGTCGATCGACCTCGCCGCCACGGACACGCGGCGCGCGGAGAAGGTGACCGAAAGGATCGACGCCGAGAGCATCGTCGCGCTCGCGGAGGAACTGATTCGTGCCGGTGGCGAGAACCCCGGCGGCACGGAGGAGGCGACCGTCGTCTCCTTGTCCGGGGCGCTCGCGGCGATCGGGGCACGGATCGAGGTCGACGAGGTGGCTCCGGGCCGTTCGAACCTGACGGCCAGGCTCGGCGGAGACGGGACCGGGAACGGTGGCGTCCTCTTCCTCGGCCACAGTGACGTGGTCCCCGCAGGCGCCGGGTGGACCGCCGACCCGTTCGAACCGCGTCGGTGGGGAGACCGCCTCATCGGACGCGGGTCCTCCGACATGAAAGGCGGGCTGGCCTCCCTCGTGGTGGCCATGAACGCCGTCCACGCGGTCGCGCCCGAGGTCCCGATGACGCTGCTGGTCACGGTCGACGAAGAATGCGACGCCGCCGGGGCGCAGCACTACGTTGCCTCCGAACCGGCGGGGGAGTACACCGGCTGCGTGGCCGCCGAGCCCACGGGCATGCAGATCATCACGGCGTGCCGGGGAGCAACCAATCTCAGGCTCGAGATCACCGGCGCCAGCGCCCATGCCGGCAACCCGGACGACGGCGCGAGCGCGATCCTCGCCGCGAGCGACGTGATCGGCACGATCGAGGCCGACGACGTCGCCCTGCGGTCCCACCCGGATCCGGAACTCGGCCGGGCGTGCTGGAACGTGGGGTCGATCCGCGGCGGTCACGGAACCTCGATCGTTGCGGACCAGTGCGAGCTCGCGTTGGACCGCCGGACGCTGCCCGGAGAGGACCCCGCCACGATCCTGTCCGAGATCCTGGCCCAGTCCACGCGGGCCGTGCGCGGACGCAGCCGTGCGGGAGCGGAACGGATCTCCCTGACCGGTTCCATCGACATGATCATGCCGGGGTTCAGGACGGACCCCGAGGACGACTTCGTGGCCGGATGCCAGGACGCGGTGCGGCGTGCTGGTGGCAGCGGAGAGACCGGGGTATGGACGGCCGCGTGCGAGGGCGGCTTCGTCAACCGCGTCCACCAGATCCCCACGGTGGTTCTCGGCCCCGGCGACGTCAACAACCAAGCCCATCAACCCGACGAAAGCGTGGAGATACCTGAACTGCTGGAGGCGGCGAGAACCTACGCGCTGATAGCCCTCCGCTCATCGAAGTCCATGACCACCTGACCGACCCCCACTGAACGGGTGGACACCCACCCTTGCACCTTCGGGAGGACCCCATGTCCCAGAGCCCTGTCTACGAACCGCCCCCGATCACATCCGAGATCGACATGACGGTCGACGAGAAGAAGACGGCACGAAAGTCCGTCGCCGGCTCGGCCATCGGCAATGCCATCGAATGGTTCGACTACGGCATCTACGGCTACCTGCTCGTCTACATCTCGGACCTCTTCTTCACGTTCGACGACGACGGCGGCGCGCTCGCGCGCGTCATGGCCCTGGGCACCTTTGCCGTCTCCTTCCTCGTCCGGCCCCTGGGCGGACTCATCTTCGGTCCGCTGGGCGACAAGTTCGGACGTCAGAAGGTCTTGGTGCTCACCATCGCCCTGATCAGTACGTCCACGGCCTGCATCGGGTTGCTTCCGACCTACAACACGGTCGGTTTCCTGGCGCCGATCGCGCTGATCCTGCTGCGCGCGATCCAGGGTTTCTCGGCGGGCGGCGAATACGCCGGCGCGGCGGTTTTCATGGCCGAGCACGCTCCGGACAATCGCCGCGGGATCTACGGATGCTTCCTCGAATTCGGAACGCTGGTCGGGTACAGCGGTGCCGCCATCCTCTGCACCGTCCTGACCCTGATCGTCGGCGAGGACGGCATGATGGCAGGCTGGTGGAGGCTTCCCTTCGTCCTCACGATTCTCATGGGCATCCTTGCCCTGTGGATGCGGCGCCACCTGCACGACCCGGAGACGTTCACCGAGGACGTCGAGGAAGAGGTCGATCAGCCCTCGGCCCTCAGGGCCCTCGGGAACCTGTTGAAGACCTACCCGCTCCAGGTGCTCAAGCTCATCGGGTTCGTGACGCTGCTCAACATCGCGTTCTACCTCGTGCTGACCTACATGCCGAGCTACCTTTCCGCGACCCTCGGCCACAGCACAGCCCAGTCGAACTTCTCCCTGGTCATCATCCAGCTGGTCATGATCGCGGTGATCGTTCCCTTCGGCGCACTCAGCGACAAGATCGGGCGGCGGCCGATCCTCATCGTTGCCTCGGCCGGGTTCGTGCTGCTGTCGGTTCCGGCCATGATGCTGATTCAGGTCGATTCCTTCGTGACCCAGTTGCTCGGCATCGGGATCCTCGGGCTCTTCCTGGTCATGCTCATCTCCACGATCTCGGCGACGTTGCCTGCGCTGTTCCCGACCAAGGTCCGGTATTCCGGGTTCGCCGTCGGGTACAACATCTCGACCGCGATCTTCGGCGGCACGGCCGGCATGGTCAATGAGCTGCTGATCAACAAGACCGGCAACCCGTTGGTCCCGGGCTGGTACCTCGCGGCCGCGGGCGTCGTCGGGCTGATCGCGGTCCTCACCTTCCGGGAGACGGCGGGGCGGTCCCTGCGAGGGAACGTGGTTCCCGGCGCGGACGACGACCTGCGGATGGCCCGAGGAGAAGAACTGATCGGTGCCAAGACCGGTTCGACGCCGACGGTCGGCCGGACCGACGTCTCCGACGAGAACTCGACGAAAGGATAGACAGTGACGGAACAGCAACCAGTGGCCCTGGTGACCGGGGCGAACTCCGGCATCGGTGTGGAAATCGCCCGGCGCCTGGTCGACGACGGCTTCTTGGTGGTCCTCTCCGGTCGCAATGACGACCGGGGCCGGGCGGTGACCTCGGAGCTCGGCCAGAACGCCCGGTGGGTCAGGGCCGACCTGACCGATTCCGAGGACATCCAGCGGCTCGTGGACGAAACCGTGTCCACGGGTGGGCGCCTGGACGTCCTGGTCAACAACGCCGGCGTGGACCTCATCGGCTCGGTCCTGGATCTCCCGGAGGAGAAACTCCGCGAGAACTTCGAGATCAACGTCTTCGGGACCATTGCCGCGCTGCAGGCCGCTGGCCGTGTCATGCGGGACCAGGGCGACGGCGGGGCAATCATCAACATCACCTCGCGCTTGGCCCTGATCGGTGTTCCCACCATGAGCCTCTACAGCGCCGGCAAGGGCGCGATCCAGTCACTGACGACGGCGGCCGCCGTCGAGCTCGCACCCCACAACATTCGGGTCAACGCCGTGGCCCCGGGCATGGCACGGACCCCGCTGTACGACACGTGGGTCGCCGACCAGGACGACCCGGAGGCCACGGAGAAGGACGTCGCCGGAAAGATCCCGCTCGGACGGATCGCCGAGCCCTCGGACGTCGCGGCCGCCGTGTCCTACCTGGCCAGCCCCGGCGCAGCGTACGTCACCGGAACCACGATCCCGGTCGAGGGCGGATACATCTCGCAATGAACACCGTTGAGTCAGAAAGGACCACGATCATGACCACCACCATCGAGAACAACGCCTCGGAAGCCACGAACAAGGCTCCGGTCGACGGTCCCGCCCTGTGGCCTGCTCAGGCGCAGGCGCCGCAGGTCATCGGGCGGCAGCTCGTGATCGAAGGCGGCGAGGGGTCCTACATCGTCACGCGGGAGGGCCAACGGCTCTTCGACGGGACAGCAGGCTTGTGGCACGCCAATATCGGCCACTCCCGCCCCGAGCTGGCCCAGGCGGCCTACGACCAGATGATGAAGCTGGAGACGTACCACACCTTCGCCCGCTTCACGAACGACAAGGCGGATACCCTCGCGGAGAAACTGGCCGAGGTTTCCCCCATCCCCGCCCCCAAGATCATCCTGAACAGCGGCGGGTCGGACGCGATCGACGTCGCCTGCAAGCTCGCCCGGAGGCACTGGCAGCGCGAGGGGCGGTCCTCGAAGCAGATCATCCTGAGCCGCGAATTCGCGTACCACGGGCTGCACGCCTACGGCACGAGCATCGCCGGACTGGAGTTCAACCGTGAGGGGTACGGCACCGAGTCCTTGGTCCCGGAGACGGCCCGCATCTCGCTGGACGACCCCGAGCAGGTGCGTCGGGCGGTCGAGGAGATCGGCGCGGAGAACATCGCCGCCATCGTGACCGAGCCGGTTCAGGGGACCGGCGGCGTGAACCCGCCGTCGGAGGGGTACCTGGAAACGATTCAGGAACTCTGCCGCGACAACGACATCCTGTTGATCCTCGACGAGGTCATCACCGGCTTCGGGCGTCTCGGCACGATGTTCGCCACGGAACGCTACGGGCTCGAACCTGACCTGGTGACCTTCGCCAAGGGCGTGACCTCGGGCTATGCCCCGCTGGGCGGGATCTTCGTGAGCCCCCGCATCTGGGAGCCCTTCTACGAGGATTCCCCCGACACACCGATCTTCCGGCACGGTTCGACCTATGCGGGGCACGCCACCGCGTCCGCCGTTGCCATCAAGCACCTCGAGATCCTCCGGAACGAGAACCTGGTCCAGCGGGTGCACGACCTCGAGCCCACGTTCGGTGCGGCCCTGGATTCCCTGGCCGCCCGCAATGACGACGTCGTCGAGGTCAGGTACGCCGGACTGCTGGGCGGAGTGACCCTCCGCGAAGAGGTTTCCGCGGGCGCGGTCTGCGACCGCATGGTCGACAAGGGCTTCGTCTCGAGGCCGTTGCGCGGCAACACGCTCCAGGTCAGCCCGCCTTTCATCGTGACCGAACAAGAACTCGACGACTTCCTCGCCGCCATGGACGAGGCCATCCGTGAGGAGGCAGCATCGTGAACGCACGGACCAGCACCGCAACCGTGGCCCCACCCGACAGCGCCGGGATCGAGAGGGCGGACGACGTCGTTCGCGGCCTCGACCTGGGCGACACCGGGATTGCCGTCACGGACCCCGGGACGGGGGAGACGATTGCGCACGTCCCGGACGCGCACAGCACCGACATCACGCGAACCCTGGGCGCGGCCCACCGGGCCGGTGCCGATTGGGCGCGGACCACGCCTCGCGAAAGGTCGAACGTCCTGCACCGTTGGTGGGAACTGCTGAACGAGAACGCCGAGGAGATCGCGCTGCTGATCACCAGGGAAATGGGCAAGACCCTTCCCGAGGCCAGGGGCGAGGTCAAGTACGGCAACGACTTCGTCCGGTGGTATGCCGAGCAGGCCGTGCGCTCAGGCGGGAACTTCCAGGAGGCCCCGGACGGCGGGTCCCGTATCGTGACCCGGCGAAGCCCCGTGGGCCTGGCGGTCCTCATCACGCCGTGGAACTTCCCGTTGGCCATGGCGACCCGGAAGATCGCCCCCGCGCTCGCGGCCGGCTGCCCCGCGGTGATCAAACCGGCCACGGCGACCCCGCTGACGGCGTACTACGCCGTCCAGCTCGCCCACGAGGCCGGAGTCCCGGAGGACCTGGTCCAGGTGGTGACCACGTCGAGTTCGAGCATGTTCAGCGAGACCGCGCTCCGGGACGAGTACACGCGGAAGGTCTCCTTCACCGGGTCCACGGAGGTCGGACGGACCCTGCTGGGCCTGGCCTCCGAGCGGGTCCTGCGGACGTCCATGGAACTTGGCGGGAATGCCCCGCTGATCGTCTTCGACGACGCCGACGTGGAACGAGCCGCCGCCGGTGCCGCCGCGGCCAAGCTCCGCAACGGTGGTCAGTCCTGCATCGCGGCCAACCGGATGTACGTGCAGAGCGGGATCGCCGACGATTTCGTGTCCGCATACCGGGAGCAGATGGAGTCGGTCCGCATCGGCCACGGCCTCACCGAGGGCGTGGGAATCGGCGCCCTGATCAACGAGGCCGCCGTGCGGGACATGGCGGGATTGGTCGAGGGCGCCGTCGAGGACGGGGCCGAACTGCTGACCGGCGGTCACGCGCCCGAGGGCGCGGGCAACTACTTCGAGCCGACCGTGCTGGACCGTGTTCCACCGAAGGCACGCATCACGGGCACGGAGATCTTCGGCCCGATCGCGGCGATCCAGCGCTTCGACGACGAGGACGAAGCCATCGCCCGGGCCAACGATACGGAGTTCGGGCTGGCCGGGTACGTCTTCACGGAGAGTCTCGACCGAGCCTTCCGGGCGGCCGACCGCCTGGAAACCGGTTTGGTGGGGATCAACCAGGGTGTCCCGTCCAATGCCGCGGCCCCCTTCGGAGGCGTCAAGCAGTCGGGGCTCGGCAGAGAGGGCGGGGCCGAGGGCCTCGAGGAATACCAGAACATTCGCTTCTACAACATCGCGTCCCGCTAGGGAACACAGGCAATATCAGAAGGAGAGAAACCATGCGCATTTCGGTCGTCAAGGAGATCAAGCCGCAGGAAGAGCGGGTCGGCCTCACTCCCGCGAATGTGTCCGAACTGGTTCGGAGCGGCCACACCGTGTTCGTCGAGTCCGGGGCCGGTGTTTCGGCGGGGTTCGAGGACGCCGCCTACCAGGAAGTCGGCGCGACGATGACGGACCAGGACGGCGCCTGGGCCCAGGCCGAACTCCTGATCAAGGTCAAGGAGCCGATCGAGGCCGAATACCGTTACCTGCGCTCTGACCTGACGCTTTTCACCTACCTGCACCTGGCCGCGGACCGCGCCCTGACGGAGGCCCTGCTCGAGGCCGGCACTCTGTCCATCGCCTACGAAACGGTCCAGGACGAGACCGGTCTCCCGCTGCTCACCCCGATGAGTGAGATCGCGGGCCGGCTCGCGGTGCACGCCGCCGCGCGCCACCTCACCCGTGACGGGAACGGGCCGGGCAAGCTTCTGGGCGGAGCGCCCGGCGTGGCTCCGGGCCGCGTGGTGATCATCGGCGGCGGGGCCGTGGGTGCCAACGCGGCCCTGCTGGCCCTGGGCATGCAGGCCGAGGTCACGGTCCTTGACATGTCCCCGAAGCGGATCCGTGAACTCGAGAACATCCTGGACCGGCGCGCTCGCGTGCTGATGTCCAACCCGGTCACGGTCGAGGAAGAACTCAGAAACGCCGACGTCGTGATCGGCGCCGTGCTCGTTCCCGGTCGGGCGGCTCCGAAGGTCGTGACCAGGGATCAGCTGTCCTTGCTCAAGAAGGACGCTCTCCTGATCGACGTCGCCATCGACCAGGGTGGCGCCTTCGAGACCTCGCACGCGACGACGTACCACGACCCGATCTTCGAGGTCGACGGAATCCGGCACTACTGCGTGGCCAACATGCCCGGCACGGTCCCCGAGACCGCGACCAAGGCACTGACCAACGCGACCATGCCGTTCATCAAGTCGATCGCGAGCAACGGGGCGGAGTACGCGATCGTCTCGGATGCCGCCATCGCCAAGGGCGTCAACACCGCGAGCGGTCGGCTGGTGCAGCCGGGCGTCATGGCCGCATTCCCGGACCTGGCGAAGGAATCCCCTGACGCGTCGGGCGCGAACGGGACCCCGACGACGGCGGGCGCGCCGGCCTGACGCTGGTTGGGGCCGGGGCGGCGGGCTGGCTGGGGCGGGTGTGTCGTTGATGCTGGCTGGCGCAGCGGGCTGACTGTGGCAGTGGGCTGACTGGGGCAGATGCGGCGCCCGTGCACGACCACCCGTCGAGGTGGCAATGGCGTGCGGCTTCGGGGTGGTTCCTCGCTCGAGGTGGCAATGGCGTGCGGCTACTGGCTCGAGGTGGCAATGGTGTGCGGTTTGAGGGGTGTTTTCCGCACGAGACTGCCACTTCGGGCCCGCATCTGCACGAGACTGCCGCCTCGAGCCCGTCGCCGCCCCGCATCTGCACGAGACTGCCGCCTCGAGCCCGTCGGCCCCGCCCCGCCTGCTCTCAGGGAACCACGACGGTGCTGGTCAGCGAGGTCAGGCTCGGTTCCCGCGGCGTCGACCCGAATCCGAAGTCGGGGGCGGGGTCGACCGGCGTCATCGCCCCGAGGGTCCGCCCCGCCCAGGAACCGACCGAATCGCGTATCGCGTGCAGGTCGGTGGCCGCGTACCACTCGGTTCTCCCGTTGCCCGCGGTCCCCAGGGTCCGTACGCCGGGGAGGATCCACGGGGCCACGCGGTCGGTGACCCGGGCGAAGGCGAGGCTCGTCCCGAGTTTTCGAGGAATCCCGCGAAGGGCCCACCCGAGGGGACGCCGAGATCCGACGTCGAAGGTCCAGTCCAGAGGCCCCGCTCGAACCGACCACCGTGCGCCGGGGGACGCCCCCGGCGGACTGTCCCCAGCATCGACTCGTACCGGTGCGATGCGGATCCTGTCGAAGGTGTAGGTCGCCGAGACGAAGTCCGCGACCCACTGGTCGGGGGCGATCAGCTCGCGGGTGCCGTCGGGATGCGCGACCATGACGTCGGCGAAGGGGCCGTGCGGAGTTCTGGACCATGCCCCCAGAACCATGCGGGTCCCGCCGGCCGTTCCGACCCCGGCGATGTGCCCGGTAAAACGGTGCCGCCCCGCGGTCGGCTCGTGGTCCGCCGGCATGACATGCCCCCTCACAGTGGCAAACGGTGTTTCTCCCAGACTGACACAGGAACTGACACCGGAATCGTGGCAGGCGCCGTCACAGGAGCAGGTACGCGATCGGCGTCGTGATGACCAGCGAAATGACCACGCGCTCGAACCAGATCACGATCAGCTTCCAGAACTTGAGCGGGATTTCCGTGGCCAGGATGGACGGGACCATCGCGGAGAGGAAGATGATGCCGGACACCGAGACCACGGCGACCACGAAGCGGAGGATGATGCTCTCGTCGGCGCCTACCTGTGCCGAGGGAAGGAACATCTCCACCAGACCGACGCCCACGGCCTTGCCGGCCAGCAACGGTTCGGGCAGCCGGACCAGCCACGCGATCGGATAGAAGATCCAGGCGATCCAATCGAAGATCGGCGTGTGCTTGGCCAGTAGCAGTCCTATCAGACCGACCGACATGATGGACGGCAGGATCGATGCGGTCATCAGCACGCCGTCCTTGAAATTCGCCCAGATCACTCGCACCACGCCGGGGCCCTCGCGCAGGGTTCCGAGGGCCTGACCCAGAGCGACGCCGAAACGGTTGAGCGTGATCTTCTGCTCGGGTGTCGGCACCGATCCGGGGCAGTATTCGTCCGGTACGCGTGAGAGCGGGGGAATGCGGACCGTGATCGCCGTGACCACGAACGTCACCACGAAGGAGACGAAGAAATACATCAGCCAGTGGTCCATCAGGTCCAGGGCCTTGGCCACCACGACCATGAACGTCACGGACACGGTCGAGAACCCGACGGCGACAATCGCCGCCTCCCTGGCGGTGTATCCGCCGGATTTGTAGACGCGGTTGGTGATGAGAAGACCCAATGAGTAGGAGCCGACGAAGCTCGCGACGGCGTCGACCGCTGATCTGCCGGGCGTCCGCCAGATCGGCCTCATCACGGGGCGAACGAAGACGCCCACGAATTCCATGAGACCGAAACCGATGAGGAAACCGAGGAAGATCGCTCCGATCGGGACGATCAGGCCCACAGATTGCACGAGGGTCTTCCAGAGGAAGGGACCGATATCGGGGTCGGCGAGCCAGGCCGGCGGCCGGGTCACCATCAGCAGTGCCGCGATCAGGCCGACGACGTTGAGCAGCGAGAAGACGACCTTGGTGGGGGTCTGCTTCCAGCTGCCCGTGACGAAGGGCCGGGCGGCTCCGACCACGATCAGGGCCAGCATCAACCACGGGACCACAGGGCCGGCGTACTGCCGGACGAGCGTGACCAGGTGATCCAGGGGTATGGAGGATTTGCCGTCCATGGTTACCGGGACGAAGAACACCACCAAGCCGATCAGTGACAGCACGATCAGCTTGGCGGCGTCCTTCCACACCCCTGGTGTACCGACCGGGACCATGGCGGCGGTCTGCGCCTCCGCCCGTGTTCTTTCAGTCATCAGCGACCCCCTGAGAACTCACCAACAGTTGTCTATACAACGTTACACGAGCCACAGGTTGCTGTGCTGAGAGCCACGAGGTCTAGCGGAGCGGCGTGACCTCTTCGGGGCGACCGGATGCCAGGGACCGCTGGGCCGCATCGAGCAGCTCGACGCCGTGCATCCCCGAGGTCGGAGGGGTTTCGTTGAGTCCTTCGCCGGACACCATGGCCACGAAGTCCTGCATCTCCAGGACGAAGGTTTCGGCGAACCGGTCCTGATAGCCCTCGAAGGTCTCCTCGGGAGCCTCGATGTGGCCGTCCGGGTCGATGCGCGTCATGGCGACTCGGTCCGTCTCGCCCACCGAATAGGAATTCTCGCTTCCGTGGACCACGGTCCTGACGTCCTGCCCCACCGCGTGCCCCCTCATGGCGGACAGCGTGGCGGTGAAGCCGCTGGGGAATGTCAGGAACGCGGCGGCCGTGTCGAACTCGTCGTTGTCCTCGTAGGAGCCGAAGGCCGCCGCGGAGGCCGTGGCGTACACGGACTCTGCCTGCTCGCCCACGAGCCACGGGACGACGTCGAAACCGTGCGCCATCATGTCCGCGAAGATTCCGCCCGATCCCGAGAGTCCCGTGGGATCGGCCGCGTACTTGTCGTGGTCGACGCTCACGATCGATCGCAGTCGTCCCGCACGGCCGGCGTCCAGCAGGCCCTTGAGGGCCCGGTACTCCTTGCTGTGGCGGCGGTGGAAGCCGACCATCACGGTGTCGTCCGCACCCGCGGCCCCGATGTCCTGCACCAAGGAGGCGAAATCCTTCGCCGTGAGAGCCAGCGGCTTTTCCACGAACACGGGCAGCCCGCGCCGGACCGCGTGCCTGACGAGCTCCGGATGGGTGGATCCGGGGGTCGCGATGACGACGCCGTCGGCAGAGTCGAGTGCGGCAGAGGCGTCTGTGGTGGTGCTCAGCCGCACACCGGCTCCCTCGACCCCCGCGCGCTCCGAGACCCGAGTCGCGTGGTCGCGCACGCGGGCGTCGTCGCGCCCGACCAATTCGACCTCGGTGACGCCCTCGGTTCGCATCAGGTGGGCGGCGTGCATCTGACCGATGGTTCCGGCACCCATCACGGCGATTCTCATCTCAGCTGACCGCCACTTCGGCGCCGGACTGTTCCGCGGACTCTGCGATGGCCTGGATGATGCTGAGCGTGTGGAGGCCTTCGGCGAAGGATCCGCACGGTGCCAGACCGCTCTGGGTTCCCGAAACCTGTTCGAGGAATGCCCTGGCCTGGATCGCGAAGTTGTCGTTGTAATTCCAGCCGACGCCTGGGGCGTCCATGGCACACGAATTCGGGTACAGCGGCGTGTCGCCGTTCAGGATCACGCGCCTTTGGCCCCGAGTATCGGGTGCTGCCTGGGCGTCGTCGTACATGTACTCCCCGGGCTTGGTGATGTCGAAGGATGCCTGGGCTCGGGGGCCGACCACGTGGTACGTCTGCGAGTTCGGGGTCCCGAAGGCTACGCGAGAGATCGTGTAGGTACCCACCGCGCCGTTGGCGAAGGTGCAGGTGAAGGTCAGGAAGTCCTCGTTCTCGACCGGTTCGACCTCGTCCGAGACCTCCACGTGACCATGGCCGACGACGGCGCCCAGCGGCAGGTGCCGCTGCTTATAGATCGTGTCCATGTAGGCGCCGCGCACGGAAGTGACCGGGCCGTTGAGGTATTCGCCGGTGTCGATCACGTGAGACCCGAGGTCGCCCAGAGCGCCGGAGCCGGGCCCGCCCTTGTAGCGCCAGGACATCGGGGCCTTCTCGTCGCACGAGTAGTCGCACAGGTACGTCGAGATGAAGTTGGTGACGGGGTCGAAATCACCGGAGTCGATCTTCTGCTTGATCGCGTTGAGGGCCGGCATCCTGCGGACCGTGTAGCCCACGGAGGTGACGAGGGGGCGGCCGGCGGCGTCGGTCTTCTGACCGTATTCCTTCTCCAGCTCGACCATGGCTTCGGCATCCTCCAGGGTGCCGGCGAGCGGCTTCTCGCACAGGACGTGCTTGCCCGCCTCGAGGAGACCCTTCGCGATCGGCAGATGCAGCGCATTGCCGACGACGACGCTCACCGCGTCGATCTCAGGGTCCTGAGCGACCTCGGTCCAGTCCGAGTACGTCTTCTCGAACCCGTACCGGCGCGCGGTGTCCTGCCCGAGCTCGACGTTCATGTCAGCAATCGCGGCGAGGCGGACATCGGGGAATGAGGAGTCGAAGACCGAACCCGACTGCCGATATCCGTAGGCGTGGGCCCGCCCAGCCATTCCGGCGCCGATGACGGCAACTGAGAGCCTCTGATCGCTCATGGATCCTCCTTGAACTAATGACAGTTTGTTAGGACAAGTATTCTGAGTCGCAGGTCACAGGTCAAGGGGTAGGGGGGGCAAGGTTTCCGGGGTGATGGCGGGCGAGGGGGTGATGTCGATGCCCGGTACGTGCGGAGCGACGCTGCGGGTGCGGTAGCTCATGACGCCGACGTGGTGGCCCTTCGTCGCCGATGGACATTCTGTGCAAAGAAAAAGATTGGAGCGCGTGAAGTGAAACACGTGGGTCACGTCCACTCGCCTCTTCGGAAGTTGTGAAATCCCGGCTGTATTTCCTTGTCAAACCCAGATTGCGCATCTCGGTCGGCATGATGGGGCTCATGGTGGACGGCGTTCCGGCCTTCGAGGTGCGCCTCCGTGCCTCCGCGTCCCGTGTAAAATCGATCCGGATTCTCTGTCCCGTCGTGTTGCCGCAGGCGGGAAGTCTGCCGTTTCTCCGTGTCGGTGGCGTTAATTCTTTTTGAGGTGGGGGCCTTGAATTTTATTGTCGGGCATAACCGGGATCGTGATTCCTATCAGGTTCCGGCTGCGTTGGCCGAAGTGTCCGCGTTGGATACTTTCGTCACCGACTATTACGAGGGTCGCGGATTCTCCGTGCCCACGCTGAGTCATCGACGCACTCCACTCATCGACCCGTCACAAGTCCGTCAGTCCTTCGGGGCTTTCGCGGCTCAGCTTCCGTACGAGGTCAAGCGGCGGATCAGAAGGTCCGTGGATTTTCCGACGGTCGCGGTGGAGGCCCGCCTCGGAGAGACCATTGCCCGGGTGGCTGCTCGGAGGCCCTACGCGGACCTGTTGCTGTACTCGGGGTCGGCCCTCCAAGCTTTCAAAGGCCCGTCCATGGGTCGTCGGATCCTGTTCCAGTATCAAGTGTCTCCCGAATTCATCGTTGACACCCTGTCCACGGTGGATGAGCTCCGCGGTGTGCGTCCCTGGCTGCGCGAGTCGGAGGAGCTGGATCCGGGGATGCAGGCACAACACGTTGCTGAAGTGAATTTGGCGGACAGCGCGGTGTGCGCATCGTCGTTCACCAGGCGGGGCCTGATCGCCCAGGGCATGGCCCCGGAAAACATCACGGTCGCGCCTTATGGCGGGCCACGGCCGGAACGCATCCTCGACGACGCCGCCGCCGGGCCAACGTGTTCCATGCTTTTCGTGGGCCAGGGCATAGCTCGCAAAGGACTCCACATCCTGGTCGAGGCCTGGCGGAGGGCCGCTCTGAAGAACGCGACCCTGACCTTGGTCACGTCCCGCCACGACCCGGAGATCGAGGAATTTGCTCAGGGCGTTCCCAAAATTGACTTCGTCGGCCGCCATTCGAAGCCTGAGGTTCTCGCCCGTATGCGGGCCGCGGATACCTTGTTGCTCCCATCGATCGCCGAAGGCTTCGGTCTGGTTCTCAGCGAGGCCCTGTCCCAAGGGTGCCGCCTGCTGGCCAGCTCGAACACCGGGCTGGTGGACATGGAGCTGCCCGAGGATCTCGGGGTCGTGGTCGAGCCGGGATCCGTGGACTCGCTCGTCGATGGTCTCCGCCGAATCGTGGACACCTACGAACCCCGAAGGCCGTATCGCGACGTCCTCTTCGACCATTCCGAACGATTGTCATGGGCGGGTTTCCGGGAAAAGGTCCGCCAGGGCGTCGGGTTGCCCTCGTTGGCTGACGAAACCACCCCACTGGGAAAGGGCGAGTAGTCATGCGTGTTGTTCTCATGGTCCACCGTTTTCACCCCGACTTCGGAGGAGTGGAAGTCACAGCGGAAGTCCTCGCCCGAGGATTTGTGGAGCGGCACGGCGCCGAGGTCGTGGTCGTCACGCACACCCGTGAGACCGAACCGCGGAAGGACTTTCCGTTCACGGTATTGCGTGCTCCCAGCCCCTTGCAGCTGTGGAAGGCCATTTCCGGCGCCGACGTCGTTTTCCACAACAACCCGTGCATGCAGTTCTATTGGCCGCAGCTCTTCCTTCGGAAACCGTGGGTCGTCGTCCTGCGAACCTGGATCACGTTGCCCGGACAGAAGCTCGGTCCCCTGGAATCGATCAAATACTGGCTCAAATATCGGCTCGTGGAGCGGGCAGACGTCCTGATATCGAACTCCAGAGCCATCGCCGCGCACGTCAGAGGACATTCGGACGTTATCTACAACAGCTACCGGACCGACCTCTTCCGGATCACGAATACCGCGCCGAGGGATCCCAACTCGCTTGTCTACTTGGGAAGGCTCAGTGAAGACAAAGGCATCGACCTCCTGATCCGTGCCGTCAGAAATCTCAAGGACCGGGGTCTCTCCCCGCGCCTGAGCCTGATCGGGGACGGGGATTATCGAGCTGACCTCGAGGCGTTGATCCGCGACCTCAAGGTGGAGGACGAGGTCGCGATGCTGGGCCCGAAAGCGGGTTCTGAGATCTGCGAGGAGCTCAACCGTCACGCTGTCGCGGTAGTTCCGTCCAGGTTCCCGGAACCTTTCGGAACGGTGGCCCTCGAGAACGCTGCATCCGGATGCGTCACCCTGGTCGCGGACCACGGTGGCCTGCCGGAAGCCATCGGGGACGCGGGAGCCCGATTCCGCCCCAACGATGTCGACTCCCTGACCCACGAACTCGAGCGGCTGATGACCAACGGCGACTACCGGGAATCGATCAGGGCCCGCATTCCGGCACATGTGCGGAAGTGCAGCGTCCCGGTCTTCGTGGACAATTTCTACGCCGCCCTGGAGCGCGCCGTACGAAAGGCGCCCCGTGGCAGGTAGGGGCGAGCCACGCAGAATCCTTCTCCTCGCCGTTCGGGACATCACCGGAGTCCGCACGGGGCGCATCGTGGTGCTCGAATCAGCAGTCCGCGGCCTGCAGCGACATGGGCACCACGTGGACGTCGTCGCGATCACGCATGAGGACGGCCCCACGTCATGGTTGGGCTGCGACGTGCACCGAATACGTCCTCCCCGCCTCGGTTCGCTCGCTGCGCTCGTGCCCTGTGCTCTTCTCAGGGGTCGTTGTCTCAACGAGGCCTTGTTCAGCGGGCGGGCACTGACCCAGCAGGTTCGGGAGATCGCGCGCGAGCTCAAGAGCGACGTCGTGGTCGGCGACGGTCTGCGGGCGTGGGACGCGGCGCGAGCCGCAGGCCTGCCCACGGTCATGCACCTGGATGACCTTCTCTCCGAGCGGTATTCCTCCGCGACATTCCGCGACAACAACGATTCGATCCTGGGCTATTTCGGGGAAAGAGTTCCTCGCCTTACCCGCCCCGGCGCGGAGGCACTGGCCAGAGCCTTGCTCGGCGTCGAGGCCGAGCTGGCTCGCAGGCGGGAGAACCTGATTGCCCGTGAGGCCAGGGTCGTGGCATTGACCAGCCGTGAAGAAGCGAAGCGATTGTCGCTCCGAACGGGTCGGGACGTGCTGGGGATCCCCATGGCGGTGGAACAAGGCACGCTCTGCGCACCGGAGCAGGCCGCCGCCGGGACACTGACGTTCCTGGGGGTTCTGCATTACGGACCCAATATCGCCGCCTTGCGCTTCGTCAGGGACGAGCTGGTGCCGGAGCTCGACAAGCGGGGCCGGACGGTGCGGATCCGAGTCATCGGCAAAGCCAGCCGGGAGCAGATTCAGGAGTTTGCGGGTGGTCCTTTCGAGATCCTGGGGTACGTGGACGACCTTCCGGCCGAGATGTCGAAGAGCCGAATGCTGCTCTCTCCCATCCAGGCAGGGACGGGTGTCAAGACCAAGGTTCTCGACGCGCTGAGCATCGGCCTGCCTGTGGTTGCCACGCCCATGGGTGTGGCGGGCATCCCCCTCCGGGATGGGGTCAGCGCGTTGATCGCGGACACCGCGAGCGGCCTGGCCGACGCGATCGAGGACTTGATGGATCACCCTGAACGGGCGCGCGACATCGGCCGGGCCGGATACGAAGTGCTCGGAACGAGCATGGCGCCCGATCAGATTTACAACGCTTGGGGAGCGGCCGTCGAACAGGCCGTGAGTGAGGAGAGTCGTGCGCACTGACCTTTTGGAACGCGGCCGGTTGGGCGAATTCGAGACGACGCCGCTGGGCGTGGGGACCGCCCGACTGGGCGCCTTCTGGCAGAAGCGCGGAATCTCGGAGGGAACGTCCGCGTTGAGCCAGGCTCTCGATATGGGGGTTGGGCTCGTCGACACCGCGGACGTCTACGCGCGGGGTATCAGCGAGAGGATCGTCGGGCGCGTGGTCAGGACTCGCCCGGACACGGTGGTCATGACCAAGGTCGGGCTCCTCAAGACTCCCGTCGGGCTGGTCTCCGCGACCTTCGGGGGAGACCATCGTCCCGGAATGGGCGGCCTGCGCGCCGCCGGCCGGGCAGACACCTGTTTCTCCCCGAAGTACGTCCGCGAGGCTGCTCGTCGGTGCCTGAAACGTCAGGGCCGGGACGAGCTCGACATCCTGCTTCTGCACGAACCGCACGCGGCGGATCTGCAGTGCGACGACGTCGTCGGGGAACTGAACCGCATGAAACAGTCCGGGATGATCCGGGCGTGGGGTGCATCCGTGCGAGATGCCGATGCCGCCCGCGCGCTCTTGGAAGCGCCCGGCGCCACGTGGCTCCAGATCCCGGTCAACCTTGGCGACACCTCGACCCTCGAAACCGTGCGGTCCCACCCGGGGCGTGATCGCGTCACAACCGTCGGGATCGCGGTGCTCGGTGACGGCACTCTCATGCGACGTGCGGCAGCCTCCGGCATGGACGGCCCGCGAATCGTCGCCACCCTGGTCGAAGGCGTTCACAGAATGGACGGCGTCGACGCGGTGCTGTTGGGGATGAGCACCCCACGTCACGTCAGGGACAACATAGGCGCCATCGCCCGGGGAGCGGTGGAACACGATATTCGACGTCTGGAGGAGACGCTGTGAAAACACCCTTGTCGAAGCACCAGATGACGGACGCGCGGGACCTCCCGGCCGGAGCCCGACTGTCCGCGACGGTTCTGATCGTCGGTACCGGTCCCGCGGGCGCCACCGTGGCCCGGGAGCTGGCCCCGACCGGCGTCGATATCCTGATGCTCGAAGGCGGTGACGTGCGCGGTAGCTCCGCAGCGGACGACACCCTGAAAGGAGACGCCAGGTCCCAGGCCGTCGAACCGTTGGAGAAGGCGCGAACCAAGAGGCTCGGCGGCGCATCGATGCAGTGGGGCGGTCGAACCTACCCCTTCGACCAACTGGATTTCGAAGAGCGGCACCACGATGACTTCTCGACCGAGGCATGGCCGGTCACACGGGACCAGCTGATGCCGTTCTATCGCCGCGCGGCCCAGGCCCTCGATCTGCGATCCTTCGAATGGACCGGTGCACAGGCCATCCCTGGCGACCCCGAGGACCTGATCGGCCCGTCGACAACGATCAACTCGAAAGCCGTTTGGCGCTGGTCACCGCCGATCCGATTCGCGGACGCCCTCAGCAAGGACCTTTCCTCATACCCCAATATCCGGGTCATCCACCACGCGAACGTGACCCACCTGGTGCAGAACCCCGAAACCGGTGTCATCGATCGAGTCGAGGGACAAACGGACCCGGGACGGCATTTCGCCGCGCGGGCCGACCACGTGGTCGTGGCCGCTGGCGGTCTGGAGACCGCCCGCATCCTGCTGAACTCCGGGATCCGGGACGACCACGACCAGATCGGCCGGCACTACATGATTCACCCGATCGCAGAGGTCGGCGAGCTCCGGGTCAGGAACCCCAAGGCCGTCGGCCATGCGGTGAAACTGACCAAGAGCCACGACGGCGTCTGGGTGCGCCGCTTGCTGCAACTCGACGAGAACGTCCGGCGTGACCAAGGTCTGCTCAACATGGGTTTCGCCGTGTGGTACCAGGACCCGCGCACGCCCGACCACGGCGACCCCCTGCTGTCCTCGTTCGCGTTGGTTCGCAAGCTGCTCACGATGACCGGTGGGTTCAAGGGCACGGGCATGCACCGCAGATACGCCCGGCTCGAGGACCCCCGGGGACATATACGCAACGTCCTCCAGGGTCTTCCTGCAATCGGCGCGTTCGGTGCCCGCTGGGTCCGGGACAGAATCCTCGATTCCCGCACCCTGCCCATGTTTTCGCGTTATTCGAAACAGGGCGTCTACCGCATCCGGTTCGACGCCGAGCAATCGCCCGACCCGGAGCAGCGGGTAGTCCTGTCCACCACGGAACAGGACGCCTTCGGGATGCCTCGTCTCGACGTCCGGCACCGGGTCTCCGATGCGGACCGTCGTAATTACCACCGGTCGTTGGAACTTCTGGCCGCAGGGATTCGGGAATCCGGGTGGGGAACGTACACGCCGCCGACCCTCGACGAGATGCTCTCGATGATCCTCGTGGACGCGACCCACCAGATGGGGCTGGTGCGCATGGGGGCCGACTCCACACGTTCGGTCGTGGATCCGAACCTGCGCGTGTGGTCCTCTCCGAATCTCTATCTGGCGACCACGGGAACCTTCCCGACCGCAGGCATGGCAGGTCCGACGCTCACCGATGTTGCCCTGTCCATCCGCCTGGCCGACCATTTGGCCCACAAGCTGCACCAGGAGGAGGGCCGGTGAAGGACCTGACAGGTTTTCAGGGATACGGTTACGACAAGGGCCGGCCCAAGGTGGTCCAGGCCCTGTGGCTGGCGGTCCAAGGCACGATCCTCCAACGGTGGTGGTGTCCGCCGAAAATCCGTACCGCGATACTGCGCGCCTTCGGCGCGAGAATCGAGGAAAACGTTCTGATTCGCCACGGGGTAACCATTCACTGGCCCTGGAAACTGCATATCAAGAAGAATTCCTGGGTCGGCGTCGGAACGTGGATTCTGAACCTCGAGCCGGTCACGATCGGCGAAAATACGTGTCTCAGCCAAGACACTTTTGTGTGTACTGGTTCGCACCAATTCGACCATCCGAATTTCGAGTTCGACAACGGGGCGATCGTTATTGGCGATCGATGCTGGATTGCCGCGCGAGCCACGGTCCTCCGAGGGGTCGAGATCGGTGACGACTCGCTGATCGGCGCGCAGGCGCTGGTCGCAAAGTCCGTGCCTGCCGGCTCCAAAGTCCTGGCTCCCTTGGGGGAGGTCAGTGGGCGGAGCGGTGCACACTCGAAGGGGAGAATCGCCCCGAGGCCGCCTATCTGATCGCCACTCGACGTCAACCTTTGGGTTGACTAGGTCTTTTGTCGACTATCTCGAACTGTTATAAAATTTTCTGCGCATATTTCGTCTGTCGGACATGGGGAAAGCTCCGATACGGCGAATTTCAAGTTCTGGGGGGAACGGTTTGAGAATTCTTCACGTGGTCACGATGGTTGATCCACACGGTTCGCTGGGCGGCCCTCTTCGGGTCTCGTGCAACCAGCTCTCGGAGCTGAAGAAACAAGGGCATGACGTTCTCCTCGTTGCGGCCGCGGAAGGTTACCGCGGGCGCGCGCCCCGCGAATACTGCGGCATCCCGGTGAAGCTGTTCGCGGCTCGACGGCTCATGCGCGGCAGTTTTGCGGGAGTCTCTGCACCAGGGCTGATCCGATGGCTCGTGACTCACGGCAGGACCTTCGACGTCGCCCACATCCACATGGCCCGTGATCTCGTGACTCTGCCCTCGGCCAGGCTGCTCCAGCTCCTCCGAGTGCCGACCGTGTTGCAGACCCACGGGATGATCGACCCGAGCTCCCAGAAGCTGGCCAAGCCCCTGGACGCCCTCATGACGCGGCCCACGCTCAGAGCAGCGAAGAAGATCTTGGCGCTGACGAGCGTCGAGGTGGACGGGTTGCGGGCAGTCGATCCCCGGACAGCCTCGGACGCGGTGCAGATGCTTCGTAACGGCGTTCCGATGTCTCCCGTCGTCGCCCGACCGGACGGAGCGTCTCCGGACGTTCTCTTCCTTGCTCGTCTCCAGGAACGGAAACGCCCCTTGACCTTCGTCGAAGCGGCTCAGCGCCTGGCTTCCCGTCATCCCGACGCTACCTTCACACTGGTCGGCCCCGACGAGGGCGAAGGCGAGGCCGTCCGTCGACGTCTCGAGGAAGACAACGCCGCCGGGCGCATCCGTTGGGTTGGATCTGTTCCTGCGGAGCGGACCCTGGAACGCATGGCAGATTCCTCGGTCTATGTTCTGCCCTCCCGCCAGGAGCCCTTCCCGATGTCGGTTCTGGAAGCGATGAGCACGGGCCTGCCCGTCGTCGTCATGGAGGACTGCGGGCTGGCCCCGGATGTCACGACCTCCGGCGGAGGCCAGGTGGTCGGATTCGGCCCGGACGAGCTGGTGGAAGTGCTCGACCGCCTCCTGGACAGCCCGGAGGACCGCCGGCGCATGGGCAACGCGGGACGAACATTCGTGGCCGGTCACGCGACCATGGACCGCATCGCCCAACAACTGTCGAGACTGTACGGGGATGTGGCTTCCTGAATGACGTCCACACTGCTCCTCCTGGGAGCTTCCTTCGTCTTCGCACTGCTGTTCGCGTCCCGGCCCGTGGTCCTGGTGTGGGCTCCGATCATCGTGAGGCTTTTCTTGCCGTCGTACCAGGCCAACGAATGGTTCAACGGCCCGCACCCCGCCGGGGACATGATTATGGTCTCGGCACTCGTGCAGACCATCTTTTACTGGCCCCGGGTCAAGAAGGTCCTGAGCTCTTCGCGTCTCGAGATCGCCGTCTTCAGCCTGTTCTGTTGCCTGATCATGGTCAATGTACTGTCGATCTTCAATTCGTTCACGGACAGCCTGATCAATATCGCGGTGGTCTATCTACCGCCTTTCGTGCTGTACCTGCTCTTCAAGATGCTCGTTCTCCGCGAGGGTGCCGGGGCGTTGCGCAAGGTCGCCTGGGTCATGCACCTGGCGATGCTGGGGCAGATGTACCTTGCAATCCAGCAGAACATCACCGGACACATCCTCGTCTTCGAGGACACGGCCAAAGCCGCACTGTGGCAGTTGCAAGGTATTGACGAGATCACCCGCAGCCAGGGTTTCGTGGAGACTGGCCTGGACTTCGCGGCCCTCTGCGCCTTCATGGTTGCGCTGACCTACTTCATACGGAACCCCATCATTCGGTGGGTATTCATCGGGCTGTATCTGTACGGCGCCCTGCTCGGCAACGGGCGGGCATCCATACTAGCCGCCGTGATCACGGCGGTCGTGGTGACCCTTGCGGCGAAAGACCGGATCCTGACGAAGCTGACGGGTATTGGGATCATGGCGGGAAGCTTTGTCTGGATGCTGGGGACCGAAGCCGGCCAAGCGTTGACCACGAAGGTCGAGGACGATGGCGGATCCTCCGAGCTCAGGAAAGAAGCGTATCGGTGGGTCGAGGGTCACTGGCACCTCTTCACGTTCACCGGATATCCGGGCAGCCGTGACTTCCGCGGCTCGGGAATCCTGGGGTCCTCCCTCGAGAACGCGTACCTGATCGTGGGGGCCGATTACGGCCTGATCACCGCGGCCGTGCTGCTGGCGCTCCAGATCTTCCTCGCCCTCCGGAACCTGCGGAATGCGGCCGGGGCGGTCACGGCGCTGGGCGCGCTGGACATGATTGCCAACAATCTGACCAACAGCGGGTTCACCTCAAACCAGGTGGGTGCCTATCTCATCTGGATTGCGCTGGGATTCGCGACGATCGGCAAGCACTTCTCTGAATACGGGTACGCGGGCCATCGTCCGGGGATCTTTGCGAGACGCAGAAAAACCGGACCTGTCACCGGGGCAGCCGGTCCGGGGCGGGCATCTCCGCTTCGGACACCAGAAGCGGTGAGCTACGGGCATGGTTAGCGCGACCCTGGTCCTCCTTTCGCAGAATCACGGAGAAATCGATGTTTATTCCTTGGCACAAGAGGCCTGACAAATCTGTGGGTACCGGGCCCACGCCCTCCGAACCGTCCCAGTCACAGGGGGCGGTGATGGATGCTCCTCCGAGCGACTCCATCTCCGCCGCAGGGGCACCGTGCGAGTCGTCACCGTCAGCGGGCGATTCATCGCTGCCCGAAGCCGAGGAAGTGGGCGCCCCTTCGGAATTCAGGGTGTATTTCGTGTGCACCGGCAACGTCTGTCGCTCGGTCCTGGCCGCTGAGTACCTCAATGCGGCGACAGCGGAGATTCCCGTCCGGGCGAATTCGGGAGGCACGGAAATAAACCCGGAGGTCGGGGTGCCGCAGGACATTCTGGACGCCGCCTCGGCTCGAGGAATCGACCTGTCCGGCCACCGGCCCCAGGCCGTCACGGTGGAAGCGATCACCGAAGCGCACCTGGTTCTGACTGCAACGGTGGAGCAACGCTCCGCGGTTTTGGCCTCGGTCCCAAGAGCACTGAAGAAGACCTTCACTCTCAAGGAATTCGCGCGGCTGGCGGAAACCGCCGAATGGCAACCGGTCGATTCAACCGGCGCGACGGTAAACCTTTCACATGAGTGTTCCTCGTTCGTCGCGGAGGCCTCCTCCCGGCGTTCCCAGGTCGGACGAGACGCGAATGCCGAAGTGGACATCGTTGACCCCTATCTTCGGGAACCTGCCGTCTACCGCGAGGTCGCGGAAGAGATCGTCGTGGCCATCGACCACATCTTGCGAAAGATGTTCCGCTGAGGCGCTGCGGGCATCTGGAACCACTAAACGTATTGGAGAAACAAGAGAGTATGGGCGAGAAGAACCCTGTTTTGATCGGCGGGACCACGTCGGAAAAGAGTTCGGGCCTGGTTGAGGCGTTCGTGCGCACCGTCCGGCGGCGTTGGTATCTGCTGGTGGCCGGGATTGTCGTCGGTGCCCTGGTCGGAGTCGGAGTGTCGGCTCTGCAACCGCGCGTCTACGCGGCCGATGCCACGGGGATCGTGACGACCGACAACAACAACAGCATTGGTCTGGCATCGACCACGGATACCCTGGCGAAGTCGAAGGCGACCCAGTACAAGAGCCTCGCCACCTCCCGTGGAGTGGCCGAGGACGCGATCAAGGCCACCGGATACGACCTCAGCCCGCAGCAGGCGCTGGGCATGGTCTCGGTCGCCGTCCCCCTGGACACGGCGCAGATCCAGGTCACGATTCGTTCCCATGATCCTGACAGCGCACGGGAGCTGGCGGACGCCTGGATCAAGGCGTTGGCCGCGAACGTGGAACGAGTCGAGACCGGTGGCAACTCGGCGGCACCCGAGAAGTCCCAAGATTCTGAAGACTCCGAGGAAGCACAGGCCGACCCGGCCAACTCCGTGCTGAAGTTCATCGAATACGTTCAGGCCGAGACACCGACTTCGCCCGTGTCTCCGAACGTGAAGCTGAACGCAGCCCTTGGGGCTTTGGCACTGCTGGTTGTCGTCCTCCTCGTGCTCCTTCTGCAGGCCTTCAGAGACCGGAGCATTCGCTCCGTGGAAATCCTCCGGGAGGTCATGGGGAATTCCCCCTTGCTGGGGACGATCCCGCTGTCCGATGCGTTGCGTGAGTCGCGTTTGCTCCCATCGGACTCCGGAGATGCCACGAGCCGCCGACGTGACTTCACTCTGATCGAGTCGTTCAAGGAGCTCCGGACCAACCTGCAGTTCATGAACCCGGACCGGCCCCCTCGCCGCTTCGTGGTGACTTCGTGTCTTCCGGCGGACGGCAAGTCGACGGTCGCGGACAACCTGGCCATCGCTCTCGCCCAGGGCGGAGAACCGATCTACCTGGTCGACGCCGACTTGCGCCGCCCTACCGTTGCCAAGAGCTTTGGCCTCATCGAGGACGTGGGGCTGACTGACGTCATCATCGGCCGCGCGGAGGAGGACGACGTCATCCAGCAGGCGCACGCCTACCCGAACCTCTTCGTCCTGGCGGCGGGACACATTCCGCCGAACCCGTCCGAAATCCTCGCGTCGGAGCGCTTCTCGGCCATGATCGATCGCCTCGCAGAGAAGGGCACCGTCATCATGGACGCACCGCCGTTGCTGCCGGTCAGCGACTCGGCGATCTTGGCGACCAGATTCGATGGGGCCCTGGTGGTTGTCGAAGCCGGGAACACGACCCGAGACCAGTTGGGCAAGGCCCTGCAGAACCTCGATCAGGTCAACGCCCAATTGCTGGGTACCGTGCTGAACAAGGTGCCCACGAAGGGCAGCGAGGCCGGCTACTACCGCTATTACGGCGAGAACTACTACTACGACGAATCCGGCGACGACTCGTCCGGACGCACCAAGCGTTCACGGACGAAGCGGTCCAAACGGGAGTCAAGAAAGGCGGCAAGCGGCGTCTGAACAGGTCGCGTCACCTGATATGTCCGAACCTGAATCAGTTGAAGGCCCTGTGCAGGGCCCTTCGACCAAGACCGAATCAGCGAACAGACCGACCTCCATGGGGTCCGGGCTCTTTTATTCGTTGCTGAGCAACCTGTTGGCGCCCGTCGCCGGGCTCGCCATTGCCCCTATCCTTTCCAATGGGCTCGGCGAGGCCGGGCGTGGCGCGCTTGGCGGAGTGACCTCGATCGTGTTGGTCGCTTCCTCGGCCGGCGCTTTCGGGATGCCGGAGGCCCTGACCTTCTTCGCCGCGCGGTATGTCCGGCGACATCGTTCGGTGCTGCGCCTGGCGCTCTGGACTTTGCTGTCTCTCGGGGCACTCTGCGCCCTCGCGGTGTGGGCCCTGAGCCCATTCCTCTCGAGCGGTCACGGGGAGGAGTACAGGGAACTCCTTCTCCTCACGTCCGTGGCCCTGGTCCCGAATATGCTGATCCTGATCCCTCGGGCGTTCGTCGCGGCGACCAACCAGTGGAAATTCCAGGCCCTCGAGCAGGGGTTGTTTTCGGTGCTGCGGCTGGTCGCGTTGGTGGCTCTGCTCGGCACCGGGCATCTGACGGTGTTGACCGCCGTGATCGTGACCTTGGCGTCACCGGTCCTGGGGGCGCTCGTCTACCTGCCGGTCCTCTGGGGACAACGAGCCCGTGGAGACCTCCTGTCACGGGAAGAACCTCAAAGGGTGGGCGAGATGTGGGCCTACGGATCGAAGGTCTGGCTCGGTTCCTTGTCCGGCATCGTTCTGAGCCGAATCGACCAAACGGTCATGATCAGGTTGACGACCTTGGAACAGCAGGGGCTCTACGCCGTCGCCGTGACCATCGGGGAGATTCCGTCGGTGCTCTCCAACGCGTTCCGCAACGTGGTTTTCGCCGCCGACGCAGCGGACACGGGGGACGACGCCACGTCGGAACATGCCGACCGGCGCCTGACAGCGATGGCGCGTATCACCGTGATGCTGACGGTCCTGACCTCGGTGCCGATTGCGGCGACGTCGTTCCTTTGGGTGGGCCCGATTTTTGGGGCGGAGTTTTCATCCTCGATACCGATGCTCCTGGTGCTTCTGGCTGCGGCCGTCGTAGGAGCCCCCGGGTCGGTCGCGGGGGCCGGGCTCTCGGGTCGGGGAAGACCGGATCTGCGAAGCCGATCCATGGCCATCGGGGCCGTATTCAATCTGGCCGTGCTTTTCGGGCTGACCTCCGTTCTGGGCGGGATGGGGGCAGCACTGTCCACGCTCGTGGGGAATGCCGTGGCTGGAAACTTGAACATCTATTACCTCCGTCGCCACTTCGGATTCAGCTTTGGGGCTTTCTACGCGGTCTCACGCGGTGACGCCATGATGCTGGCGAAGGCGGCGGGAAAAATCCTTCGGAGAATGGGAGTCACACGATGACAGAAACGCCTTTGGATTTGCAGGTCTCTCGACCGTTGCGTGTTCCGTGGAAGGTGGCGGCCATGGCCAGGCTTCGGCTGATCAATAGGGCCTCGTCAGCCAGCGTTCTCGGCGAGGCTCCGGTGGCCGTCAACATCACCTCGTACGGGCACCGCCTGTCGACCGTGTGGCTTGCCATCGAATCCATCGCCCAGGGGCGTGTCAAACCACAACGCATGATTCTGTGGATCGACGACGAAACTTTCGATGTTCGGAGCCACCCACACCTTCTTCGCCTTCAGCGGAGGGGGCTGGAGATCCTCCGATGCGAAAAACTGGGCCCTTTTGGGAAGTTCTACCCGTATATACGGATGACGAAGGCGAAGGACCTCCCGGCCGTCGTCGCCGACGACGACGTCATGTACCCAACGGGATGGCTCGAACGCTTGTCCGATGCCCATAGGGCGTATCCCGACGATGTCGTGGCCCTTCGTTGCCATCAGTGGACTCTCACCAGCGGTGGGACCGAGGTGGCACCGTATACGACGTGGCCAACAGCTGCAGCCGAAAGCGTAGGTTTCTCGAATTTCGCCACGGGGGTAGGGGGCGCAGTACTCCCGCATGCTCTCCTGGAGCGAATTTTTCACGACGGGACGGAATTCACGAAGAGCTGCCCTCGGGCGGACGATATCTGGATCAATGTCGAGGCGATCCGGGCGGGAGTCAGAACGCGATTCGTCTCGCCGAAGGGGCTGACGTACATCTCCATCCCCGGTCTGCAGCAGAAATCCTCCTTGCACAGCACCAACGTGGCCGAGAACGGGAATGACGCCCAGATTCGCGCCACGTTGACCTCTGAGGATATTCGAGCTTTGGCCGCCGAGGCTCCCGTTATCGGTTGATCTTCACCTGAGAAGAAAGATAGATCAATGGTTTACGGCAAGCCAGTGACGGATATGTGGGCTTCTTCCGGCTCCGAACCGCTGACTTCACGGCGTTCCCTGTTCCGGTCTTTGGGGCTGGGGGCGGCCGCATTCACGACGGCTGGTTGCACGCAGGAACCGTTGAAAAGGACCGCGTCTCCCGTCCCGGTGGCGCGCAATGGTTCTCCGAAGGGAGGTGCCCGACGCCGCTCCTCGGGCGGGGAGTGGGTGCACTTCGGAGACTCCTTCACGAACCTTTCCAAAGTGGTTCCAGCATGCGCAGAACTCACCGGCTACGAGCATATGGACGCGAGCATGATCGGAGACAATTCGCTGACCGCGGCCATCAGATCCGGGTGCGAACCGTTGAGGGGACGGCTTGCTGGAGGCAGGATTCCAGCCAAGGGCTGGGTAGAGGTGCTCGACTTCGATCCGTCAGCCTTTCGGATGCACGAGGAAGTGGAGTACCTCGTCGAAATAGGCAATGTCCGGGGAACGATGGTTCGTCCACGGTCCTCGAAGAGGGCCTGGTTCAGGAGGCCCTGGTCCGGCGAAGAACTCGACGTCTCGGGACGCGTCGACATCACGGTGGATCCGCGCCACGAGCAGTCCATCGGGACCAAAGGATTCCACAGAAACTTCTCGGTCGTCTTCTCCCTCGGGCGCAATGACATAGATACTGGCGGATCCGTCAACGGTCTGGTGAAGAACATCCGGACCATGATCGAGAAACACCCGGCCAAACAACTGAGGTTCGTGGTGACGGAGATCCCTGCGTGGAAGGGCGAGAAGATCGGCACCCCAAAGCGCGCAGAGCTCGATGCGTGGAACGGAAGGCTCAAACAGGAATTCGGGGATTCATTCATCGAGCCCTTCCAATGGTTGATCGAACATCGGGAGCAGTCATGCGCGTTGGCCGGTCAGAAGATGACGGACGAGGATCGAGCGGCCGGAGACAGCGGCGTCATTCCCATCTCTCTGACCATGGACGACCGCGGTCACCTCAGTGAAGCAGGCGGAAAAGCGTGCGCCGCGGGAGTTTTCGAAGAATTCAGGCGGCTGCGGCTGGTGTAATGCGGGCGGCAATTTCGGGAAATCGTTTCCAGATGAAGAGAAAGGACAGCTGACAATGGAAGAAGCGCGATCGCTCCGTGGGTATCCCGGACAAGGCAATCGCGGCCCCCGGGAAGACCTCGCCTTTGCCGCAACCGGAAAGAACGGGGAGCCAACGTGGCTGGAGGCGCGGAAGCCGGATGGACATCCCACGGCGGCGGCCTATGAGAAATTCGGAGTG
Organism: Rothia koreensis; assembly: GCF_004136575.1. Classification (GTDB taxonomy): domain Bacteria; phylum Actinomycetota; class Actinomycetes; order Actinomycetales; family Micrococcaceae; genus Rothia; species Rothia koreensis. The sequence goes on along the minus strand of NZ_NOIQ01000005.1, from coordinate 67,593 downwards.
GACCCCGAGGGCCCAGGCGACAGCCTACTGGCGGTGACCGACGGCGTGCGGAGGGTGGACATTCTCGATTCCTCGGGATCCCTCTCGCCGCGGCTTCTCCGGTACTCGTCCAAACACAATGGCGGTCTCATTCCGGCGGCGGCCGGTGGCGTCAAGTCCGACGCCGTGCTCGAGCGAAACCCGTTGATGGGCATGGCCTGGGAGCCGAAGAGTGGGACCGACGATACCGAGGCAATGAATCGTTTGGTGGTGTCCGTATCCGAGAACGGCGGTGGCACGGTGGTTCTTCCGCCTGGGGCGACGTTGGCAAGCGTGACCCTCGCTCCCGGTGTCTCTCTGGCGGGATCTGGTCAGAGAATCACCAAACTCGTTCTCCCCAACGCCGCGAACAGGGCTATCGTCGCCGTGACCCCATCCGCATCCGGGCACAAGAACTACCGCACAGAAGTGCGCGACGTGACGTTGGAGGGGAACCGGTTCAACCAAACGGTCTGGTCCAAGGGGGCCAAGTGGGCTCGGAATTCTCTCGAGAATTACAGCGCCATGCCCCACGGAATTTGGATTGCGCGGTCAGAGCCCAGACCTGACCAGGACGATGAAGGTCTTGACCTCTACAACCTGGTTGCCAACGTGAGGATCAACGATGTCTACGGCACGGCGGTCTTCGGATGGAGAGGAAATGGGGGAACCGTATTCCACAACGTGGTCGCTCTCCGGCCCGGCGTCGGTTTCATATCTCCCCCTGATTGCTCCTGGTCGGACTGCACCGTGGGCCAGGCAGAATTCGCCGGTGTCCGTTCTCTGCACGGATCCGTGAACTATTCGAACATCAAGACGTGGATGTCAGGAACAGCGGTTCTCAAACACCCGGCGCCGGACGGAAATGCGTACAGGCGGCGATGGGCCAATGGTTGGGAATTCCTTGGGAATGGAGCTGACGTCACTGTTTCTTCGTGTTCCTCCCAGAATCACTCGGGACATGGCCTGTGGATTGCCCAAAAAACGGAAGGAGCGAATATCCAGATGTCCGTGGATGCGAACAACACCGTACCGCCGTGGGCCATGCGGGCCGACGATGATCTGGAACCGTGGCTGACGAACGAAGAGAATCAAGCCCTCCAGGTCTTTGGTGATGATGGCAGGACCCGCGTCGCTAACCCGGTAAGGGCCACAACTCCCTCCGGGCACGTCGGCGCCTTTGTCGAGGGATCAAGAAATGTCCTCAATATTTCATCGAACACGGCCGCCGAACAGGCCCGCGGGTCGTTCTACGGATGGCAAAAGCATGCACTCGCATTCGGCGCCGAAGCAAGGGAAAACATGGTCACGGTGTCTCACCACTCACTGACCGAAACACGCCCCTCTGGCGAAGTCATCCGTGGCGGAGCCACCGGCCGGAACTACGTCCTGGGCAACGGGCGGATCCTCGACCAGGTTTCTGACTAGGAGGAAATTGATGACCACCATGATTCGAACTCAAACGAAAATCACGAATGACCTGGCCGAATACCTTGTGCCCGACCTTGGGGTGCCCGTTGCGGCACGGTGGGTTGCATCGACCATGGACCCTGAGGACCCCAGCCGGATTCCCGATGCCATGGGGTTGAGCCGCACGGCCGCCGTCCGGACCAAGCCCGCGGATGCACGAGTCATCCACAGCGCGGACGGCCACGCACTGCAGATCACCAAGGGGTCATACCAATCGGGGCAATATGCCTTTCGGCACGCGCGGACCTCGGCCTTCACGATGATTGCCGTCCTCTCCTGCCCCGGGGCTGCAGGGCCAATAGTAGACTTCGGCCCCTGTCGAATGCAGAAGACCGCAACCTATTCTTTGCAACACGACAAGGACCTTATCCATGTCGAATCGCGCGCCCGCGATGTCGTCCTCATCGGAAGTTTCGACGGCGCGAACAGTCATCTGACAGTCAACGACGAGCGCGCGCTGGGGGACTTGTCGGCAGGGAGCAAGCCGGATCTGCAGTCCATGTTCGGTGCGACCTATGGCACTGCCACCTGGTACGAATTCGCCATCCTCGACTTCCCGGTCTCACCCGAGCAGGCGGACCAGATCGTGAACGTCATGCGCGGAATCTACCCGAATCTCCTGGGGCGTTAGAGGCTCCTCACGCAGCGGTTCACCCCTCCGCGGATACCTCGGGGAAACCGTGGGGAAAGCATACGCGGCCTGAGTGCTCGAAGCGTTCGTGATCTTGTGGCCGATGTGATGCTCCGCTCTCAGTTATTTGTATTGACATTAGAACAATTAGCTTAATAGGCTGTACAAAGACCGGACCCATCCAGTTCTCCGGTCGACCGGACTCGACGAGGAGCAGGCATGGCGGAGCAGCGCACCATCGGTGTTGGACTCATCAGCGTAGGCTGGATGGGTAAAGTCCATTCGAGGGCATACACCAATATTCCGGTCTTCTACCCTGAGCTCGGTATCAGGCCTCGGCTGATCGTCGCGGCTGACACAGCCGAAGATCGCGCCCGATATGCGGTGAACGTACTCGGTTTCGAGCGAGGAACCACTGACTATCACGAGGTTCTGAACGATCCCGAGGTCGATGTTGTCTCCATCTGTGCCCCCAACTTCCTGCACGCCCAGATCGCGAAGGACGTCGCGGAGGCCGGAAAGGCGTTCTGGGTGGAGAAGCCTGCGGGGCGTTCGGCCGATGAAACCCAGGCGATTTCGGATGCTTCCGACCGCGCCGGCGTCGTCAGCGCCGTGGGTTTCAACTACCGCAACGCACCCGCCATCGAATACGCGCGCCAGCTCGTGGCAGACGGCAAGCTGGGGCGCATCACCAACGTGAGAGGGGCCTTCTTCGCGGACTATTCTGCCGATCCCCGCGGAGCGCTGTCATGGCGTTTCATGCGGGACCTCGCTGGAACGGGGGTTCTCGGGGACCTGATGGGGCATCTCATAGACCTGACGCATTACGTCGTCGGCCCCATTCGGAGCGTCACTGCGGCGACATCCACCGTGTACTCGGAGCGACCCGAGATGCCGATGGGCAGTGGAACCCACTTCGCGGTCGTCGAGGACGGCGACATGAAGCCCGTGGAGAACGAGGACTACGCTTCGATGATTGTTCGATGCGAACAACCCGCATCCGAGGGTTCGACGGCTCAAGTCATCGGCGTATTGGAAGCCTCTCGCGTGGCCAACGGTCCGCGCGCCTCCTACGGAATTGAGGTATACGGCACGCAGGGTTCGTTCCGCTGGGACTTCGAACGAATGAATGAACTTCAACTTGCCTTGAACACGGCGCCACACGTCGGATACACCACCATCATGGCCGACAAGGAATTCGGGGACTTCTCAGTTTTCCAGCCTGGGGCTGGGACTCCCATGGGCTATGACGACCTCAAAACCATCGAGGCCAAGAAATTCCTTCTTGCGTACCTGGGGGTCGAGTCCCTGCATGCGGATATCAAGGATGGTGTTGCAGCCAGCCGCGTGGTATCAGCGGCCGAAGAGTCTGCCGAAACTGGCGCTTGGCAACCGGTCGATGAGATCGCGGGTACCAGCGCGCAGGGTCGGAGCAGGCAATGACCGAGGGCATACCCCACCGCCAGACGGATCGTCCCGCCCGGCGGGGTCGGTAGGGCTCAGTCCTCGATCTTGCCGATGGGTTCGCGCTTCTCGGCCTGGAACTTGTCCTCGGTGCGGCCGTAGGCCCAGTAGCCCGAGATCGAGATCTGCTCGCGCGGGATCTCACGCTGTTTGAGGAGCCGGCGCACCTGCTTGATCGATTCCCGCTCGCCGTGTGCGAAGACATCGACCTTGCCCTCGTGCCATTCCCGTTCGGTCATCAACGTGGCCAAACGGTTCGGGTCGGCACCTGCGCCCTCCTTGGCCTGCCACACGATCTCCAGGCCTTCCGGTGCGGCGATGTTCTGGCGGTCTTCGTCGTCGTCGAGAACGATGAAAGCGTACCCGCGGGCGTCGGAGGGGAGGGCCTCGACGCCGGAGGCGATCGCGGGCAGCGCCGAGGCGTCGCCGGCGAAGAGATACCAGTCCGCGGTGGGATCCGGGGAATACTTGCCGCCGGGGCCCATCAGAAGCAACGGGTCACCGGGGGAGGCCGAAGCGGCCCAGGGTGCAGCCAGCCCCTCGGTCCCGTGGGTCACGAAATCGATCGTCAGCCGGCCCGCCTCATGGTCCACGGAACGCACGGTGTACGTGCGGGTCACGGGAACGTCTTCGGGAGGCAGAGTCTCCCGCAACTCCATCATGTCGAACGGGGCCGTGAGGTTCAGCTCGGGTTTCGCGAAAACGAGTTTGACGTATTGGTCCGTGCACCCGTTGTCCTCGAAGGAGGAGAATCCTTCCCCGCCCAGAATGAGCCGAACCATGTGCGGCGTGAGCTGCTGCCTCTCGATGACCTCGAGGACCGTCTGTGGTTTGCGCTTGGGGGACATTGAGCTCCAATGCTCGGTTTGATAAGGCTTACCTCACGGTATCTCCCCAAAGGCGGAAGCGGCCAATGCGCCCGCTCGCAGCGCATTCATATTAAGAGGTAGAGGGCTCCCAGGATCGTGACGGCGACGACCGCCAGGTCGAAGGTCTTCTGGGCGATCCTTCGGGCGGCCCACCGGCCGAAGAAGGCGCCCGCCACGACCCCGGGGACCAGGATCAGGTCCAGAAGCAGGATGTGGGGCGTGATGAGGCCCAGCCCGATCGATACGGGAAGCTTGAGCACGTTCATGGTCGCGAAGAACCAGGCGGCCGTGCCCAGGAACGCGTGGACAGGAAAACGGGCCGCGAGGAAGTACATCGACATGACCGGTCCGCCGGCGTTGGCCACCATGGTCGTGAACCCGCCGAGCGATCCGTACCCGGCGGCAGTCGCCCAGGACGACCGCGCCGGCACGCCCGGATCCGAGGGGCGTCTGCCCCGTTGCCACAGGGTCAGGCCCATGAGCATGAGGAGAAGGACGCCGATGACCCGCCGCACCACGGCGTCGCCCGCGAAAGCAAGGAATACGCCGCCTGCCGCCAGGCCGACCAGAACGGCCGGAATCATACGGATCAGGGTCGGCCAGTCGGCATGGCGACGATAGGTCCAGAGCGCGAAGGCGTCCCCGACGAGCAGGAGGACGAGAAGCGCCCCCGTCGAGGGTCGCGCGGGAAGTACTGCCGCGAAGACGGCCACGGACAGGGTGTTGATGCCTGGCAGGGCCGTCTTGGAGAAACCCACCAAGACGGCCGCCAGGGCCAGGCCCGACCAGGCGAGCCATGAAAGGTCGGACAGGGACAACGGTCAGCCGCCGAACGGCAGCCGCGCATCGATGTCCTGGTCCTCCCACTGCTGACGGACCCAGCCGTGGTGGGGGTCGTCGCTGATGAGCCACTTGCGGACCGGCCCCGGCCCGGCCATCACGTTGAGGTAGTACATGTCGTATCCGGGAGGGGCCATGGCCGGGCCGTGCCAGCCGTACGGAACCAGGACGACGTCGCCGGTCCGCACCTCGGCGTTGACGTCGATGGGTCGATCGTCCGACGCGTAGACGCGCTGGTAACCGATCGCATCCGTGGCTTCCTTCGGTGCATCCGGGGTCACGCGCGTCTCGAAGTAGTAGATCTCCTCGAGTCGGGTTTCCTCGCCTTCCTTCTCCTCATCGTGCTTGTGAGGAGGGTAGGAGGACCAGTTGCCCGCGGGAGTCAGGACCTCGCACACGATGAAACGGTCCGCTTCGAGCGCTGCGGGTGTGCCGAAATTGCGCACCTCCCGGGAGCAGTTGCCGGCGCCGCGCAATTCGAGCGGAGCCTCGTCCTTGGTGATCAGCCGCGTCGCGTATTCGTTCGAGGCCGGCGCGGAAGCGATGGCCACGCGGACCCCGGTCGCGCCGGAGATCTGGACGGCCTTGTTGACGCCGGTGTAGAGGACATCGGTGGGGCCGTGGAAGACGGATTCCCGGCCGGACAGCTCGTAGGTGTGGCCGTCGACGACGGCGGTGACGTCCCCTGAGAGGGGGATGATGATGCGTTCTTCGGCCACGGCGTCCAAGGTGACGGCCTCGCCCGAGAGGGTCGCCGTCTTGAGGCCGGTGTGCTCCCAGCCGTCGACCTGCTGGGCCGAGTCGTAGGCGCCGAGGGAGACGTCCCACGGGCCGTCGGCCGCCTTGCCCAATGGATATACCCAATTCGTCATGTGTGCATCCTTTCGAATGGTCTTGCGGATCGGTGGAATCTGCGGTCAGGCCGAGAGCGTCATTTCGAAGGAGTAGGAATCGGCGCGATACACGTGCCGCCCTGTTTCCGCTCGACGGCCGATATCGTCCGTCGCGGTGCGAGACATGGTCACCAGCGCGGAGCCGGGGCTCGTCTTGAGCAACTGGGCCTGGTCGTTCGTGGCGACGGCCGCGCCGATTTTCTGCTGGGCCAGCCTGAAATTGATGCCTTGCTGCCGCAGGAGCGTGTAGAGGCCGCGGCTCTCGAGGCCTTCCCGAGTCAGCTCGGCGATCTCGAGCGGAACCCAGTTCTCCATGATCGCCAAGGGGGCTCCCGCGCGGCTGCGGACGCGCTTGAAGTAGTACACGGTCGAGCCGGGCTTCAGGTTGAGCCGGGCCGCGACGTCGTCCGGCGCCTGGGTCTCCTCGAATTCGAGGACCTTGGTCGTGGGCTGGGCGTGGTCATCGTTCAGGTCCTCGTACAGTGAGGTCAGCCCGACGGAGCGACGGATCTCCGAGGCGACCACCTGGGTCCCCACGCCGCGTTTGCGAACGAGCAGACCTGATCTAACGAGCTCATCCATCGCCTTGCGCACCGTGGGGCGGGAGAGGTGGAGGCCCTTGGCCAGGGAGAGCTCGTTGTCGAGCATCGTCCCGGGCGGAAGATCACCTTCCGCGATGGCTGTTTCGATGCCGTGGACCAGCTGGTGGTACAGCGGCACGGGCGACGAGCGGTCGATCGTCACGTCGATAGATGCTGTCATGGTCTAGCTCCGTCGTTGGTTCCCGACTGTGTCCTTTGTAAGGACAATAGGATTTGATCGTAGCACGCCGGGTCGACGCGTGGCCGGAGCGTATCCCGCACCGGCTCTGACCAGGACATGTCCACACTGTGACTCGGCGTATGAGGCCGAACATACTGCCTTGGAGTAGACATAAGAAGTCACCCACGCACCCTGCCCCAGGAGGCCCTGCCGTCATGTCTTCCCGCCCGGTATCGACACGAAGAAACGGACCTTGCGGCGCGGCACCGGTCGAGAAGAAGATGACCGGACCCATGCGCCTGGCCGCGATGGTACTCACGGTGGGCGGCCTCCTGTTCGGTTACGACACCGGGGTCATCAACGGCGCGCTTCCGTCCATGGCCGCGGACTTCTCGGTGGACGAGAAGTACGAAGGCTTCGTGACCTCGGCCCTCCAGTTCGGAGCCGTCTTCGGTGCGGTCTTCGGGGGCCGTTTCTCGGACCGACACGGACGGCACCGCACGGTCGTCCTGGTCGCCGCCCTGTTCACGGTCGGTGCCGTCGGATCGGTCCTCGCGCCGTACTGGTGGGTCCTTTCCCTCTTTCGTGTGGTCCTGGGGCTGGCCGTCGGCGGGGCATCGGTGACCGTTCCCGTGTACCTGGCGGAACTCGCGCCGACCCACCTGCGCGGCAGAATCATCTCCCAGAACGAGTTCATGGTGGTCTTCGGCCAGCTCCTGGCCTTCGCTTTCAACGCCGGGATCGCCGGTGTGGCCGACGCCGAGCAGGCCAGCACCTGGCGCTGGATGCTCGCGATCTGCATCCTCCCCGCCATCGTCCTGTGGGCCGGAATGACGGTGGTCCCGGAATCACCCCGCTGGCTGGCCAGGGGCGGGAGAATCGACGAGATGCTCGAGGTCCTCCGGAAAGTCCGGGAGCACACGTTCACCTCCGACGAGCTCGGCGAGGTCAGGGAACTGGCCGAACGAGACGAGCAGGCGGCCCAGGGCACCGTATCCGACGTCGTGCGAACCCCCTGGATTCGGCGGATCCTGGTGATCGGCATCGGTATGGCGATCATCAATCAGATCTCAGGCATCAACGTGGTCCAGTACTACGGCGTCACGATCCTTTCCGACGCAGGATTCACCGGCAACACGGCGTTCGTGGTGAACCTGCTGATCGGCCTCGCGGGCGTCGTCGGCGTCGGCGTCGCGCTCGCGATCATGACCCGGGTCCGGCGCAAACTCATGCTCAGCACGGGCCTGACCGGAACCATCGTGATGCTCTCCGTGCTGGCCGCGACCTCCGAGTTCATGAGCGATGACGTAGTGGCCAAACGGTGGATCGTCCTGGTATCGATCGTCGTCTTCGTGGGAATCTCCCAGTGCGCGATCGGCACGATGACCTGGCTCTACATGTCGGAGATCTTCCCCCTCACCGTGCGAGGAGTGGCCATGGGAATCAGCACCGGCGTCCAGTGGGCCGTGAACTTCCTGGTTGCGCTGTTCTTCCCCCTGCTCTCCGCGGCGTGGGGATTCGGCATGACCATCACGGTCTTCGTGATCCTGCAGATCCTGGCTCTCGCTTGGGTCCGCCTCAAGGTTCCGGAAACCAAGGACAAGTCCCTCGAGCGCATCGAACGAGAATTCCGGGACGCGTGAGACCGGGCCCGAATGGGGTCACGACGAGGAGCTGAGCGAGTAACGTGGGGCAGACGGCGCGCGGGGCAGCGAGGCCCCGGCCTGCGAACCACAACAGGAGGTCTTTGTGAGGCTTTGGTCCCTTCATCCGTCCTACCTGGACGCCAAAGGGCTCGTTGCCGCCTGGCGTGAGGCCCTGCTGGCGCAGAAGGTTCTCGCGGGGGCGACCCACGGGTACCGTCAGCACCCGCAGTTGGTCCGGTTCAGGGACACGGACGAGCCACGGGCGGCGATGTCCGCTTTCCTCCGCGGTATCCATCGGGAAGCCACGGCGCGTGGGTACACGTTCGACGTCGAGAAGATCATCCGGGGGCCCCTCCTGGCCGGGGAGGCCGAGCTGACCGAGCCGGGGCCGGACTGGATCGACGTTCCCGACAACGCTTCGTCTCCGGCCCCGGCGACCGCGGCCGTGGGGGAGGACGCCGCCCCCGCGCGGCCTCGTGCGGCCTCGGCTCCCGAAAGGGCCCAGGCCACGGCGGACACCCGGACCGTCCCCCTGATCCCCGTCCGCCAGGGGCAGCTCGACTACGAGGCGGAACTGCTGACCTTCAAACTGCGCCTGCGTGCGCCGAAACTGGTCTCGCGGCTCGAAGCCGACCTGAGAAACGCACGACTCGAAATCCATCCCCTGTTCACGACCGTCCCGGGCGGCATCGAACCCTGGGAGAAAGTGAGAGACGACCTATGAGCACGTTTCGGAACACCGCCGACATCACCCACCCACGTTCGGCCGTCACCGAGTGGTACGCGAGCCCCGGCGCCGTCGTCCGGCTGAGCCCGCCCTGGAACACCAAGGTCGTCCAGGAGCCGACCAACGGGCTCGACGTCGGCTCGGAGACGCAACTGCTCATGGGGCTGCAGTGGGCCGAAGGGCTCCTTCCGGGCAGCGTCCCCATCAGGCCGGGAACCCGCTGGACGGCGGAACATACCCAGTACGCGCCCGGCCGGAGCTTCACCGACGAAATGAAGAAGGGCCCGTTGAAGTCCTGGACCCACCACCACGAGTTCGTTGACGGTGACCCGGGCAGCACGATTGTCTCCGACACGGTCACCTACGAGTTGCCGGGTGGGCTGGACCGGAAGATCTCCTTCGGCGCGACCGCTTTCGAGAAGGAACTCGACCGAGTCTTCGCCTTCCGGACCGACCAGACGCAGGCGGACCTCGACTTCGCGTCCTTCCTGGAGGACATCCGGATCCGGGCAGGGGCCGCGACCGGGACACTGACCGTGGCCGTTGCGGGAGCCTCCGGGATGGTGGGGACCCAGGTCTCCGCGCTCTTGCGTGCGGCCGGCCACCGGGTCCTGCACCTCAGGCGGCGCAAAGGATTCAGCGGAACCATCGGGCCCGACGAGATCGCCTGGGACCCGGACCAGCACAGGCTGGACCCCCAAGCACTCGTCGGCGTCGACGCCGTGATCAATCTTGCCGGCGCGGGAATCGCCGGACCCTTCACGGACAAACATCGTCGCGCGGTGCTGGAATCCCGCCTCAACAGCACCGAAACGATCGTCGCCGCGATGCGCGAGGTGGCCGACGACGGCGGGCCCCGGACCCTGGTCAACGCATCGGCCAGCGGATACTACGGGCACGACGCCGACGTCGTCACCGAGAACGACGGTCCCGGCGAAGATTTCCTTGCCGACGTCTGCACCCAGTGGGAAGCCGCAGCTCTGAAGGCCGAGGACTTCGGCGCTCGCGTGGTTCTGGTCCGGACGGGACTTGTTCTCAGCTCGTCGGGTGGTCTTCTGGCCGCGCAGCTGCCGCTGTATTTCGCGGGCGCGGGAGGGCCGCTCGGTGGTGGCGACCAGTGGCAGCCCTGGATCAGCCTCGAGGATCTCGCGCAGATTTACGCCTTCGCCGTCGTCGACCCTGGGATGAGCGGTCCGGTCAACGCGGCGGCACCCCACCCGGTGCGGCAGAAGGAATTCGCGAAGACCCTCGCGTCGATTCTGCACCGTCCGAGCGCGGTGCCCACGCCCAAGCAGGCCCCCGGCCTGCTTCTCGGGAAGCAGGGCGCTCGCGAACTCGCGCTGAGTTCGGCCGCCTTGGTCCCCCGGGCCCTGGAGAACCGCGGGTACACGTTCCGATTCGATCACCTGGAGCCAGCACTCCGACACACCCTGGGAAGGACCTCGCATTGACCCCACCGCACGAACCGTCCGGGAACCGGCCCACTTCCGAAGGCCTCCCGGGCGGCGACGCCCTTGACTCCACGGCGTCGAGCAACGAACCCGCCACGATCACCGGAGCGCTGCCCGAAGTCATCGTCTCGGACGAAGCGGACGCACCCAAGGCGACCAACAACCTGAAGACCGGATTCATCCTCGCGTTCGTCTCCTATGGGCTCTGGGGATTTCTGCCTCTCTACTTCGCGGCGATCAAACCGACCGGGGCATTCGAGATCCTTGGATGGCGCATCTTCTTCTCGCTGATCCTGTGCGTCCTCCTGGTGACCGTGACGCGCTCCTGGGGCAAGGTCGCGGCCGTGTTCCGGAACAAACGGGTCAACTTCACGCTCGGTCTGGCCGGCGGGATCGTGTCCATTAACTGGCTGGTCTACATCATCGCGACGACGACCGGGCACGTTCTGGAAGCTTCGCTCGGATACTTCATCAACCCCGTTGCGACGATCGTCCTCGGGGTCTTCGTGCTGCACGAAAAGCTTCGTCGCCTCCAGTGGGCGGCGGTGGGTGTCAGCCTTGTCGCCATCGTGGTACTGAGCGTGGAGTACGGCGCGCTGCCCTGGATGTCCCTGGCGATCGCGGGCAGCTTTGCGCTCTACGGGCTCGTCAAGAAGAACGTGGGTGGTCGCGTCGACTCCCTCACCGGGTTGACCTTCGAGACCGCGTGGTTGTTCATTCCGGCCGTCGTCGCGCTGGTCCTGGTCCAAACCGTGGGCGGAGGGCTTGCCTTCGGTCATATCGGCGCCCTGCGCACGACCCTGCTCGTGGGCACCGGCGTGATGACCCTGGTGCCGCTGCTGACCTTCGCCGGTGCCGCGTCCCGGCTCCCGTTGTCCTACGTGGGGATGGTCCAGTACTTCAACCCGGTCATGCAGTTCCTGGCCGGGTACCTGTTGCTGGGGGAGGAGATGACCACGGGCCAATGGTTCGGTTTCGCCATCGTGTGGGTCGCGATTCTCCTGCTCATCATCGACGCCGCGCGGGCCGCACGGACGTATCGTCGGGCGGTGCGCCGTGCTGGACGGTCCGGCGAGTCCTGACCGCCCGGGATCGCTGATGGTGCGGCTCATGGAGGTATGTGCTGGCGGCCACTGAACTCTTTGGTACGATTTCGTCGCTGGCCTATCCCGGTCCAGCACGACCGCCCCCTCGAGAGGCTCACATGACCAACAACAATCGTTCCGGGAATGCCCAGGACATGCCGTGGGCAGACGATTCGGGCAGCCACGATCCGGAGAATGCCGAAACGGCCGTCGGCGACGTCGTCACCAAGAGTCGGTTGCCCAAGCCGGAGTCCAAGCGCTCCATCCTTCTGGGCGCCCTGTTCCTCATGGCCACCTCGGCCATCGGCCCGGGATTCATCACCCAGACCGCGACCTTCACCGTGAAGATGGGGGCCGCCTTCGCGTTCGCGATCTTCCTGTCGATCATCGTGGACATAGCGGTCCAGCTGAATGTGTGGCGCGTGATCGGCGTGAGCGGTCTTCGGGCCGGCGAACTCGGGAACAGACTCCTGCCCGGAGTGGGTGTGCTGTTGGGGATCTTCGTGGTCTTCGGCGGGTTCGTGTTCAACGTCGGCAACGTCGCGGGCGGCGGCCTGGGCATCAATGCGATGACCGGGCTCGATTCCACGTGGGGCGGGATCCTGACCGCGGTGCTTGCGGTCCTGGTCTTCCTGTCCAAGAAGGCCGGGGTCGCTCTCGACAAGATCGTGGTGGTCCTCGGCGTCGTCATGATCCTGATTACCGGGTACGTGGCCGTTGTCTCCGGCCCGCCCATTGGTGATGCGCTCCGCCAGACCGTACTGCCTGACACCGTCGATGTCGCCGTGATCACGACCCTGATCGGGGGAACCGTGGGCGGCTACATCACGTATGCGGGCGCGCACCGAATGATCGACGCGGGTGTCTCCGGGCCCGACGACGTCCGTTCCATATCCAACGCGTCCATCACCTCGATCATCGTGACCGGTGTGATGCGCTACCTCCTGTTCCTGGCCATCCTGGGTGTCGTGGCCGGAGGCGTCGCGCTGACGAGCTCGAACCTCGCCGCCGAGGCGTTCCAGCACGCCGCCGGAGACATCGGTCTGCGCTTGTTCGGCGTGATCCTGTGGGCCGCCTCGATCTCGAGCGTCATCGGGGCCGCCTACACCTCGGTTTCGTTCATGACCACTCGGGAGACCAAGACCTGGATCCGCAATGCTCTGACGGTCGGCATGATCGTGCTGTCGACCCTCGTGTTCATGACCCTGGGGAAGGCTCCGGGAACCTTGCTGGTCATCGCCGGAACGATCAACGGACTGATCCTTCCGCTCGGGTTCACGGTGATTCTGGTGGTCGCCATCTTCCGGCGTGACCTGTTGGGTGGTTACAAGTATCCCAAGTGGTTGTCCTCGGCCGGCGTCCTCGTGTGGCTGCTGACCCTCTACCTCGGCGCGGGGGCGGTCGGGAAGCTCTCGACCCTGTGGAACGGGTAGGGCAGGTCAGCTCGCCGGACCAGCCCGCGCCACCGCGGCCGCGTCGACGCGGCCGCATCAATGCGACCGCCTCGGCGCGCGTGGTGGCCTATCCGGCGTTGCCGACCACGCCCATCACGGTCCCGGCGGCGATTTTCTCGCCCGGTGTGATGGACCCCCGGCGGAAGACGCCCGCGGCCGGTGACTCCAGCGGCATCTCGGTCTTCATCGCTTCCAACGTCGCGAGGGTCTGACCCTCGTCGACGGTTTCTCCGTCCTCGACCTCCCACCTGACCAATGAACCGTTCAAGGACGCGCTGACCTCGACCTCCGAGGCGTCGGTGCCGCTCGAGGAAGCGCCCTGTGCGGCGTCGTCGGGGGAGAACCGCACCCCTCCGAGCCCTTCGGCCAGACCGCGGCCCAGGGCGGACAAGGCGTCGGCGGGGAACCTGACTCTGGTCAATCTGCCGTCGACCTCTACCCCTGCCGTGACCGAGCCGCGGGACCCCGTGTCCTGGTCTCCGAACAACGTGTTGTCCGCGTACCGGGGTGCCGCGTACCCACCGTCGGGTTCCAGGCTCGGCGTCAGGACCTCCTCGATCCAGGTCGTGTAGATCGCGAACGGGGAATTCGTGAAGTCCTCCTGGTCGAGGACCGCGCGGTGGAAGGGGAGCGTCGTAGAAACCCCGGAGACCGTCAATTCGGCCAGCGCGCGTCGCGCTCGAGCGAGCGCCGCATCGCGGGTTGCCCCGGTGACGATGAGCTTGCCCAGCAAGGAATCGAAGTCACCGGCAACCGTGGACCCTGCCACGACCCCCGCGTCCCACCTGATGCCCGGTCCGGTGGGAACGGTGATGCCCGAGATCGTTCCGCCCGCCGGGAGGAACCCACGACCGGGATCCTCCGCGTTGATGCGGAACTCGAGGGAGTGCCGTTGCGCACGCGGTGCTTCCTCGAAAGGCAGGCGTCCGCCCGCGGCGACATCGAGCTGCAAACCCACCAGGTCCACTCCGTAGGTTTCCTCCGTGACCGGGTGCTCGACCTGGATCCGCGTGTTGACCTCGAGGAACGAAATCAGACCGTCGGAAGCCACCAGGAACTCGACGGTCCCGGCATTGACGTATCCGGCCTCCCGGAAGATCGCGGCAGAAGCCCGTTCGATCTCCGTTCTCTGCTCATCGCTCAGGAAGGGGGCCGGGGCCTCCTCCACGAGCTTCTGGTTCCGGCGCTGGAGGGAGCAGTCCCGGGTGCCCACCACCACGACGCCGCCGTGCGAGTCAGCTACCACCTGGGCCTCCACGTGACGTGGCTTTTCCAGGAAGCGCTCCACGAAGCATTCGCTGCGACCGAAGGCGCCCTGGGCCTCGCGGGCGGCTGATTCGAAGGCGGACTCGACGTCGGCGATGTCCTTGACCACGCGCATGCCCCTGCCGCCGCCGCCGTGAGCGGCCTTGATGATGATGGGCAAGCCGTGCTCTTCCGCGAAGGCTCGGGCCTCGTGAGCATCGGCCAGTGGGCCATCGGTTCCGGGAGCGAGGGGTGCTCCGGCGGACGTGGCGATCTCCCGGGCGCGGATCTTGTCTCCCAGTGCCTCGATGGTTTCGGGGGAGGGCCCGATCCAGGTGAGGCCGGCGCCGGCGACGGCTCGTGCAAAGTCCGCCGACTCGGCCAGAAAGCCGTACCCCGGGTGGACGTCGGTTGCCCCGGAACGCTGCGCGATGTCGATGAGCTTGTCGATGTTGAGGTACGTCTCTGCAGGGGAATCCCCTTCGAGGGCGTAGGCCTCGTCGGCGAGGTGAACGTGTGGGGACTCGGCGTCCGAATCCGCGTACACGGCGACGGTTCCGATGCCCCGCTCGGCGCAGGCGTGCAGCACGCGGACTGCGATCTCGGACCGATTCGCGATCATGACTTTGCGCATGGTGTTTTCTCCGGTGTGTGTGATGGGCATGAGTTAGGAAGCATCGAGGACGAGTCGGATCAGCGAGCCGGGAGGCGCTTGTGCCAAGAGGCGGAGGTGGTCCGGCTCCACGATTCCGATCACGGGATAGCCGCCGGTCACGGGATGGTCCGCCATGAAGATCACTGGATTGCCGGACGGTGGAACCTGGACGGCCCCCTCCACGATGCCCTCACTGGGCAGTTCGCGGCCCTCGGCCTCGGCGGTACGTTCAAGGGGAGAAGGCAGCTCGCCCGTTTCCGGGTCCGGTGACCATCGTGCGAGCCGGGCACCGACCCTGTTGCTGGCCTCCGTGACGTTCCACGTCGTTTCCGCCAGCTTGCGCACCGATGCGGAAGTGAACCAGTCGAGCCGTGGGCCGGGCGATATTCGGATGTCCGTGACCTCCCGTCCCAGTGGCAGGCCAACGCCGGACGCCGGCGAGTCGACGGAGCGGCGTGGCTGGTGACCACAACGGACGACGTCGTTCTTGGCCAGCGGTTTCGGACCGAGAGAAGCCAGCGTGTCCGTCGCAGAACTTCCCAGAACGGGCGGGGTCCTGATTCCACCGCGCACGGCAAGATAGAACCTCAACCCCCGGTCCGGTGAGCCGATGGTGAGCCTTTGCCCGGCGAGAAGAGCGAAGGGGCGGTTTCCGGGCACACGGACGGCGGCGTCCGAATCGCGGATCCTCAGGTCACCTTCGGCACCGGTGACAGCCAGCACGACGTCACGGAGCGCGGTGACTGACAACTGCCCGGCCGTGTTCTCGAGTACTGCCTCCGAGAGGTCGTTGCCGACCAATCGGTTGGCCGATTCGGCGGCCGCGGGGTCGGCCCAACCCGAGGGGCTCACTCCCCAGCCCGTGTGTCCCTGACGGCCCCGGTCCTGGACCAAAGTCGCGAGCCCGGGACTGTCGATGCGCAGGGCGTCGCTCGCGCCGTCCTTTTCCTCGTCCGGGACGGCTGTCCGATTCTCGGTCGAGTGGTGGTCCTTGCCGGGGACGATGTCCCGTGACGCATCAGCCTTGTCCCGGACCGTCACAGACTCCCGACGCGGGCAGAACCGAACGGTCGTGCCGGGCGTGATCAGGGCCGGCACTTCTCGTTCGAGGTCCCACACGCCAGCATCGGTGGTTCCGATCAGCTGCCAGCCGCCGGGCGACGCGCTCGGGTACACCGCGGAGAATTCACCGGCCAGGCCGACCGAGCCCGCCGGAACCCTGGTCCGCGGGCTGCTGCGTCTGGGGACGGTCGGCGGAGCCTCACCCTCGGCGGCGACGAGGTAGGCGAATCCCGGGGAGAAACCGGAGAACGCGGCCCTCCAGGTGGTTTCGCTGTGGCGGCGCACGACTTCCTCCACGGAGGCACCCACGAGCCGGGCGACGTCGTCCAGGTCCTCCCCGCTGTACTCCACCGGGATCTCGACCACGCTCGCTCCGACCGTGAGTCCTTCTTTCCCGGGCATGCTCGACAGGTGGCGCACGTACGCCCGTTGTTCCGCCGGCGAGAGAGGGCAACGGAACCGCACCAGCAGAGTCGATGCCGCGGGAATGAGTTCGAGCTGGCCCCGCAAGGGATCTTCGGAGAGAGCCGTGTGCAGGGAGAGAACGTCTTCGATTCCGTCGCAATCGACCAGGAGGGCGGAGCAGCCCGTGGGGTGTATCCGACGGGCCTGCCGATTCAGCATCTGTGCTCCTGTCATCTCGCCGCCATTGCTTGTTTCATCGTAGACGACGGGACAGCCGTGAGAACGGGTTGTCCACAGACCGACGGCCGCCCCGCGCGAAGTGCGGGGCGACCGTCGGGGTGCGTCGTTGATGCCGAGCGGGAGCGAATCAGCGGTAGGACATCTTCCACTTTTCCTCGACGTGCGTCGTCCTCACTTGGACGAGGATGTTGTCGTCATCCTTGGTCGCGTCGGGGAAGGAAACATCCTTTTTCTGCCCCTCGGAGACGTTCTCGTGAAAGGTCCGGTTGCCCTTCAGGTCGTAGGCCTCGATCTCGAAGGATTCGTGACCCAGGTTCTCGAAGGTCGCGTCCTTCTTCGGGCCCTGATAGACGTAAGCAACGGTCCCGTTGCTTTCGAGGGGCTTGTCCCCTTCCGACTGGATGGCATTCTTGTCGTACAGCTTGACCTCCCAGGAACCTTCGGTCGCGTCCATGTGGAATCCCTTGGGGTTGCCGTAGAGGCCGTCCAGATCGATCCAGCTCGATCCGGCCGAGGTGTCGATGTCATTGGCGTACAGGCCCGAGTCCTCGCCCTTGTCGTCCATTCCCCAGATGGCGAAGTTGGACTCGCCCTCGAACCAATATTCGGCGTAGTAGACGTGGCCGTCCTTGAGCTTGTCCGTCTTGACTCTCTGATCGCCCTCGCCGGAGAGCGTCTCGACAGGTTCGGCGTCATTCCCGGGAATATTGGCCTGATCCGGGCGCGAGCCCGAGGGTGCGGAACCCGTCCCGGAGGCTTGGGGCGAGCCACTGGCGGTGCTGGACTCCGTGGCGTACGACGACGCCGTCTGTGATTCCTCCGGGTCCCCGGACTTTCCGATGATCCCGGCCAGAACGAGAACCAGGGCGACGATCAGGACCAGCAGGATCGCGCCGATGATCGACAGGATGCCTGCGGTCGTCGTGAAGAAGTTCTTTTTTCGCGGTGCCTGGCCGCCGGGATAGCCGCTCCACTGGGTGCTGCCGCCCTGGCCCGGCCCGCCCTGGCCACCGTTCCAGCCGCCGTTCCAACCGCCGGACGTGCCATGGGGCGAGGCTCCCGCCGTGGGCTGCTGGGCTCTGTCCGAACCTTCCTGCGAGGATTGGTCCTCCGGGGGATGCTGGGAGCCCTGGGTGCGGTCGCCGAATCCGCTCTGCCCCTGGTCCTTGGGGGATGAACCGTCCGCTTCGGGTTCCGGCGGGATGAACGAGGGGTCGTCGGGGTGATCGGAGGGAACGGGGTTGCCGTTGTCGTCGACCCAGAAGGGCCATCCTTGGGGTGCGGGACCCCAGCTGGGATCGGGGCGCCACCCGGGGTCCGGCCTCCATCCCTCGGGCGGGGGCGGCCAATGCGGTGGGGGATTGAACCGTAGTGACATAGGAGGATTCCTTTGGAAAGAAATGTGATTAACGATTCAAGTGTGGCATGAATGCTCAAAACTTTCTCAGAATTTTGTCCGCGTCAGGTGGCGCATTGTTCAGTCGTATGACGACGTCGTCGCCGGTGCGGACCCAACCGAAATCCTGGGATTCGCTTCCGAAGATCGCGCATCGTGGGAACCACAGGCGGCCACCCCATAGAGTGGAGGGCATGGAAGACCCCATCTCCCCGAAGTCCTCAACGCCCCCGTGGGCATCCGGAGAACAGCCGACCCCGGCCTCGCAGCCCGGATGGCCCCCAGCGGCCCGGGAAGCAGGGTCGGGGCGCGGTGACGGCACGGAAGAAGCGGCTCGCGCCTACCAAGCAGCCGGAGCCCCCAAATTCAACGATGTCCCCGTGGAACCGTTGCCGTACCACCGTTTGTGGAAAGCGGATCCCTTTCATCGGTGGTGGAAGCCGCTGGTCGAATTCTGCATTTCCGGCCCTGTTTATCTCGTGCTGGCCATCCTTGTCTCCATACCGATGCTCGTGGCACCGCTGCTGACCGGATCCGCGCCGGTGACCATCGGCCCCAATGGTTATCCGGAAGGGATGTTTTCGAGCCCCTTCACTTTCCTGATCATGTTCTTGAGCATTGCCCTCATGGCCCCGTGCGTGATTCTGGGGCGACTCATCATGGGGCCCCGGCCGCTGGGTCTGCTCTTCTCGGTCGCCGGGAGGCTGAGATGGACCTGGCTGGCAACCTGTCTCACCATCGGATTCGTCCTCTTCGTGATCGTCCAGGGGCTCACGGTCCTGCTGTCGGCGGCCACGGGCGAGGAGACGCCGACGCCGAGCTTCGACCCCCGAACCGGCGTGTGGATTCTCCTGATCATCCTGATTGTGGTGCCGATTCAGTGCGCCGCGGAAGAGATGGTGTTCCGAGGATTCCTCATGCAAACGGTCGGCCGGTGGCTCAAGCATCCCCTCTGGGCTGTCCTCCTTCCGGCGCCGTTCTTCGTCCTGAGCCACGGGTACGGCCTGTGGGGGCTGATCAGCGTCGGGATCCTGGCGGTGATCGCAGGCGTGCTCTGCATCGCCACGGGCGGGCTGGAAGCCTCGATCGGCCTGCACGTCGGCAACAACGTGACCACTGTCCTGCTGGGTCTCTTCGGGCTCGCCGACCCGTTCGGCGCCGTCGCAACCGGTCCTTCGGACGCCATCGTGACCCTGGTGGTCGAAGGGCTCTATGCGGTCCTCGTCCTCTGGGCCGCACGACGTCGCCGCATTCCGGCCCGGCGCGACCCCGCGGTCACCTGGCAGGCCTGGCCGGGCTGGGCCCTGCAGAATGCGGGCGTTGGCCCCCGCGTCCCCACAACTCACTGACAATCAGGAGGAACCCATGACCGACCACGGCCCCGGAACCGCACCCCTCGACCCGCGCGGCAATGCGGAGGATCTCGCACACTTCGTCGCAGCGTCGCCCTCGTCCTACCATGCGGTTCGTCAGACGGCCCGGCGACTGGAGGCTGCAGGCTTCGTCCGACAACACGAAACGGAAGATTTCGACGGTGGCCCGGGCGGACGGTACGTCGTCCGGGACGGAGCCATCGTTGCCTGGTACACCCCGGCCGCGGCGACGCCTGACCAGGGTTTCAGGATCGTGGGGGCACACACCGATTCGCCGACGTTCAAGGTCAAGCCGCAATCGTCGATCGATCGGTTCGGGTGGCACCAGATCGGCGTCGAAGTATACGGCGGCGCTCTTCTCAACTCGTGGCTGGATCGTGAATTGTGCCTTGCCGGTCGGCTGAGCGTGAGAGCGGATGATGGGCGAATCGAGGAGAAGCTCGTCGCGACAGGGCCGGTAGCCCGCATCCCCCAGCTGGCGATTCACCTCGATCGTTCCGCCAATGAAGGCCTCACATTGGACCGCCAGAACCATGTTCAGCCCGTGTGGGGCGCGGGGGACCCGCCGAGCGACGTCCTGGGGTATCTCGCCGCTCACGAGGTGAACGGTGAAACGATCGATCCGGGGTCGGTGACGGGGTACGAGATTGTCCTCGCCGACACCCAGGAAGGCCGGCTCTTCGGGCAGAACCACGAGTTCCTGGCATCAGGTCGCCTGGACAACCTCTCCTCGGTCCATGCCGGGCTCGAAGCACTCGTCCGCGCATCCGACGGCGAAGCAGCACGGGACGAGACCCTGGTCCTGGCCGCTTTCGATCACGAGGAAATCGGGTCGTCCTCGCGCTCCGGGGCAGCCGGGCCCATCCTCGACGACGTCCTGGTCCGGATCGCGGCCGCACGCGGCGGAGGGCCGGCCGAATACCGACGCGCGCTCGCCGGCTCCGTGTGCCTTTCGGCGGATGCCGGTCACTTGGTGCATCCGAATTACCCCGGACATCACGACCCCGTGAACCAGCCGAAGCCGGGCGCGGGCCCCTTGCTCAAGATCAATGCGAACCAGCGGTACGCGACCGACGCCGTCGGCGCGGCGATCTGGGCGCGAGCATGCGAGAGTGCCGGTGTCGGGTATCAGGAATTCGTGTCCAACAACGATGTTCCGTGCGGCTCGACGATCGGGCCGATCACCGCCACGCGCCTGGGCATACGGACCATCGACGTCGGACTCGGGCTTCTGTCGATGCACTCGGCCCGCGAAATGTGCCACGTCGAAGACCTCTGGGCCCTGGGGCGGGCTCTCGAAGGCTTCTACCGCAACGACTGAGCGCCGGCAACGCACGACGCCGCCCCGAGCTGCCTGCCGCGACATGCTTCTCGCGACTCAGGACGGCCCGGGGCGGCGTCGTGCGGCGTGACGATTACTCCTTGGGGAAGCTGGCCGGATGGGCCCCGGCCATCTCCTCGACCACGCGAATGACCTGGCACGAGTACCCGAACTCGTTGTCGTACCACACGTAGACGACCACGGAGTTGCCGGAGACGATCGTTGCCAGACCGTCGACGATGCCGGCCCTGCGCGATCCGACGAAGTCCGTCGAGACGACTTCGTGCGAGTCCGTGTAATCGATCTGCTTCCGCAGGGTCGAGTTCAGGGACATGTCACGCAGGTAGGCGTTCAGCGAATCCTTCGAATCGGGCGCCTCGTCCAGTTGCAGATTCAGGATTGCCATCGACACGTCGGGGGTGGGAACGCGGATGGCGTTGCCCGTGAGCTTCCCCTTGAGCTGGGGGAGCGCCTTGGCCACGGCCTTCGCCGCCCCGGTCTCGGTCAACACCATGTTCAATGCTGCCGATCGGCCTCGGCGGTCTCCCTTGTGGAAATTGTCGATGAGGTTCTGGTCGTTGGTGAACGAGTGCACGGTTTCGACGTGGCCGTGCGAGACGCCGTATTCGTCGTCCAGAACCTTGAGGACCGGCGTGATCGCGTTGGTCGTGCACGAGGCGGCGGAGACGATGCGGTCGTCGTCGGAAATGATGTCGTGGTTGACCCCGCAGACGATGTTCTTCAGCTCCCCCTTGCCCGGAGCGGTCAGGAGAACCTTCGCCGCGCCCTTGGCCCGGAGATGCTGGGACAGCCCCTCTTCGTCCCGCCAGCGGCCCGTGTTGTCGATGATCAGGGCGTTGTCGATGCCGTACTCGGTGTAGTCCACGGTGGCCGGGTCCGAGGAGTAGATGAACTGGATCGGCACGCCGTTGGCGGTCACGACGTTGGTTTCGGGGTCCACCTGGATGGTTCCGCGGAATGCTCCGTGGACCGAGTCGCGACGCAGCAGGGATGCCCTCTTGAACAGGTCCTCTTCGCCGTTCTTGCGCACGACGACGGCACGCAGATTCAGTCCCGACCCGAGGCCGCGCTCGATCAGGATGCGAGCCAGGAGCCGGCCGATTCGGCCGAAACCGTAGAGCACGATGTCCTGGCTCTTGCGTTCCTCCTGGCCCTGGAGGCCGACGACGTCGGCGAGCTGGTCGCGCAACCATCCTTTGACTTCGGAGTCATTGCCTTGGGTCTTGTGCAACTTGTTGAGCCTGGCCAGATCCACGGAGGCCGGGCCCAGTTCGAGTTCGTCCAGCGCCTCGACCAGCGGGTACGTCTCCTCGAGGCTGAGTTCGACCGTATCGATCTGCCTGGCCCAGCGGTGGGCCTTGATGATGTCTGTGACCGACTGGTTGAGCAGGCTGCGGCCGTGAATGTTCACGACCACGCGGTTCTCGCGGTGCAACCGACCGATCAGCGGGATCATGGCTTCGGCGAGCTCTTCGCGGCGGGACCATTCGGTGGGGGTGACAGGGCTGGTCACGGTTAGACCTTCACTTTCTCGTTCCGGGGCTTCGCTGACCCGGACGTGATCTTCGAACGCATGCTCGTGCTGAGCATTTTCCAGCGTAGATGATCGCGGCGGGCAATTTTTGCGAAATGTGGGGTTTGTGGATGGAAAACAACGTGTCGCGTGCCACATTTGAAGATCGGTATCCACGACCCTTCACAAGGATGGTCCCTCGGCTTCCGGCCTCGATAGACTGAGCGCATGCTAACTGTGATCGGCGAGGCACTCGTAGACATCGTGAAGAAGGGCGGGGAGGTTCCCAGAACCCACCCCGGAGGCAGCCCCCTGAACGTTGCCGTGGGGCTGTCCCGGCTGGGTCACAGGACCAGATTCATTGGCAGGTACGGCCGGGACGAACACGGCAACGTCATCGACGAGCACCTTCGGGACTCCGGGGTCGAACTGCCGATCGGTCCCGACGACGAGCCGACGTCGGTCGCCGAGTCCGAACTCGACGAAACCGGTGCCGCATCCTACGATTTCCGGCTGGACTGGAATCTCGAAGCGGCTCGCGACAGATTGGGCGAGCTCCTGGCGGAGACCGATCTGCTGCACGTCGGCTCGATTGGGGCGATGCTCGAACCGGGAGCCTCGACCGTTGTCGAGGCCGTCCGCCAAGCCTCGCCGCACGCTCTGATCGCCTACGATCCCAACTGCCGTCCGACGATCATTCCCGACTCGTCCGAGGCCCGGGAGCGGGCCGAATCCGTGGTCACCTCCGCCGACGTCGTGAAAGCATCGGACGAGGACCTGCTGTGGCTCTATCCTCACCGTACGGTCGAGGAATCCGCCCGGGCCTGGCTCGAAGCCGGGGTGGGCCTCGTGGTGGTCACCCGCGGAGAGTGGGGCCCGTGGGCCATCAGCCGGGGCTCCGGCGGGAACGGGGTTCGTCTCCAGCCTCCCCGCGTGGAGGTCTCGGATACCGTGGGCGCCGGAGACTCCTTCATGGCCGCCCTCCTCTCGGCCCTGGTGGACCGGGGCATCTGCGGCGCACGGAGCCGAGAAGGACTCGATGCGCTGACGGCCGTGGACTTGCAGGATCTGCTGCGGCGAGCGGTCGTGGCGGCCGCCGTGACCGTTTCCCGGAAAGGCGCCGACTCGCCGAGCCGTGAAGAACTGGAAGAGTATCTGAAGCGAGAGAAGGAGAACGAGAATGCTGGATCGTGAACCGTACGCCGGTCTGCCGCAACTGCCCGAATTCACGCTGACCTCTGATGACGTGGCAGAAAACCAGCCTCTGGCGCTCGACCAGGCCTCAGGCGCCATGGGTATCGAAGGCGGCAAGGACATCGCTCCCCATCTTTCATGGTCGGGAGCCCCGGAAGGGACCAAGAGCTACGTGGTCACCTGCTTCGACCCCGATGCTCCCACCCCCTCCGGCTTCTGGCATCTGTGCGTGTCCAACATTCCCGCGGACGTCACGGAGCTGCCGAACGGTTGGGCTTCGCGAGCGATCGACGGTGCCGTCAAACACCTCAACGACGGCGGCAATCGCGAATTCACCGGGGCCGCGCCGCCTCCCGGTCACGGCGCACACCGGTACATCTTCTGCGTGACTGCGGTGGACACCGAGAAGCTCGATGTCGATGAGAGCGCCAGCCCCGCCGTCGTGAACTTCAACCTGTTCTTCCACGGAATCGGACGGGCGTTCCTGACCGGGACCTACGAGGTCACCGCGTGATCAAATTGATCGCGACCGACTTGGACGGGACCGTCCTCGGCCCGGACTTCAAGTTTCGCGATCGCACGCTCGATGCGTTGCGTGCCGCCCGGGCCGCCGGCGTGGAGATCGTCTACGTCACCGGGCGGCCGCACCGTTGGCTCGACCCTGTCCGGGAGCAACTCGAATACGACTCCGTCGCGATCTGTTCGAACGGGGCCGTGGTCTACGACGTCGCGCGGGAAGAGGTCGTCCAGGCCGAGACGGTGCCCACGGACGTGATCCTCGACCTGCACTCGGAACTCCGTCGGTTTCTGCCCCATGCGCACTATTCGACCGAGACCCTTGAAGGGGTGGTCTCGGAGCCCGGATGGCCGCAGACGAATCTGCTCGAAACCGGGAAACGAACCATCGGCGACCTGCCCGACCTCCTGTCGGAGAAGTCTCGCATCATCAAGTTCCTGGTCCGGGACGACTCCATGGACCCTCGCGCCCTCTACGACGTCGTGCGCGAAGCGGCCGAGGACAAGGTCTCCGTCACGCACGCGGTGGCAAATATGCCGCTCGCGGAAATCGGGCAACCGGGACTCTCCAAGGGGCGGACCCTGTCGCGTTGGTGTGCCGCAGAAGGCATCGGCCCGGAGGAGGTTCTGGCCTTCGGTGACATGCCGAATGACACCACGATGCTCCAATGGGCCGGCCACGGTTATGCCATGGCCTCGGGGTGGCCAGATGTCATCCAGGCCGTCGGGCGGACGTGTCCCGGCTTCGAGGAAGACGGCGTCGCACAGGTCATCGAGGAGCTGCTCGAGCGTGACTGAACGGCAGGATGCGCGCGCCGTCCGGATCCTTGCCCATCGTGGGCTGGCCGTGGACGCGGACGAGAACTCGATCCGGGCTTTCCGGGCCGCGGGCGACGTGGGAACGCGGTGGATCGAAACGGATGTTCACACGACGTCCGATGGCGTCGTCGTCGCGATCCACGATCCGGACATCGAACGCGTTGCCGGGAAACCGGGCGACGTCGCGACGACGGATGCCTCGGATCTGGCCGCCCTTCGTATGGTCGGCGGGGAAGCGATTCCGACCATGGCCTCAGTCTTCGAGGCCTGCCCCGACCTGTGTTTCAACATCGATATCAAGGACGAGGCGTCGGTCCTTGCCCTGCCGCGGGTCATCGACCGGGCCGAGGCGTGGGACCGAGTGCTCATTGCTTCCTTCTCCGAGTCCCGACGTCGTCGCGCGATGCGTCATGCCCCGGATGGGGTCCCCTCGAGCGCCGGATACGGCGGCATCGCGGCATTTCGCCTCGTCAGCGCCCTTATGCCGGTCAAGGCATGTGTGCGCGTGTGGCCCGTGGTCCGCCGAGCCCTGAGGCCGTGGATCGCCGCCTTCCAGGCCATGCAGGTTCCGATGTCGCACAAGGTCGGTCCCTTCCGGGTCCCGGTCGCGGACCGCAGGTTCATCAGGGCCGCCCACGCCTGCGGCATGCGCGTCGACGTCTGGACCGTGGACGACCCGCGGGACATGGAGCGCCTCGTCGGACTCGACGTCGACGGGATCGTGACCAACAGACCTGACCTGGCCTTCGCCGTCCTCGATCGGCTCTGAGTCCGACCCGGCGGCCGCACACCGGCCCCATGAGTCACCATCGACCCCCGGCCGCGCAACGATCCCGAGCACGTCGACCCCTTGAATTCTCCGCGTGGTCCGGAGCGGAGCCGATCTCCTCGTTCGCTGTTCGCCTCAAACCCTGGCCATTGCCCTGCGCGCGTGTACACCATGGGGTCACCCAATGATGCGTGAGGAGCGACACCATGGAATACACCCGTCTCGGCAACTCCGGTCTGTACGTGTCTCGTCTGGCCCTGGGAACCATTACCTATGGCCAGGGTGGAGGCTTCGAGAAAATTGCCGGTGTGGATGCGTCGGAAGCGCGGAAACAACTGGATGCCGCTTTCGACCGCGGCGTCAACTTCATTGATACCGCGAACATCTACAGCGCCGGTGACGCCGAAAAGGTCCTGGCCAAGGCGCTCGGCGGTCGACGCGATGACGTGATCCTGACGTCCAAGGCCAGGTCACCGGTCGGTGACGGCCCGAACGATTCGGGCGCCAGCCGCTACCACCTGACGCGGGCCGTGGAGGACAGCCTGACGAGGCTCGGGACAGACCACCTGGACCTGCTCTACATCCACCAGTGGGACGGTCAGACGCCTGTTCGCGAAACGGTCGAGACGGCCAACGAACTGATCGCCTCCGGCAAGATCCGGTACTGGGGCGTCTCCAACTACACCGGTTGGCAACTGACCAAAACGGTTTACGAGGCAAAGGCCCTGGGCCTCACCCCGCCGGTCGAGCAGCAGGTCTACTACACGCCGGAGGCGCGCGAGATCGAATACGAGATCCTGCCCGCGGCGCGGGACCTCGGGGTCGGGACCTGGGGCTGGTCGCCGTTGGGCGAGGGCCTGCTCAACGGGAAGGTTCGACGAGGGGAGGAAACCTCGTCCGCGACGAGGCAGGGAACGGGGTGGCCCGAGCCCCACGTGACGGACTGGGACCGCGCTTATCGCGTGATCGATGTTCTCGACGAGACGGCCCGTGAGCTCGGGTGGGGTCTGCCCCAGGTGGTCATTTCCTGGCTCCTGGGCCGCCCGGGGGTCGACGGCATCGCGATTGCGGCACGCGAATTCGACCACTTGATCGAAGACCTGGACGCCGCAGATCTTTCGTTGCCCGACGACGCCCGCCGACGCATCACAGAAGCCTCCCAACTGCCGGCCTACTATCCCGTGTGGCACCGACTCCTCAACGGTATGGACCGTCCCGACCCGGCCGATCGGCCGTTCTTCGACGAACACCGCGCGAGCGTGCTGGGGGAGTAGTTCCGGAGGTCTATCCCAGGGGCGAGGGGTGTTCCGTGGCGTCCGGTTCCAAAGGGTCGTGGCCCACCGAGCGACGTCGGCGCGCGATGAAGGTCATCAAGTGGTAGACCACGAGGGTGGCCCCCGTGCCCAGGGCGATACCGGCGAATTGGAGACCGAAGATGTCCCAGGTGTAGTCGGCGATGCCCACGATCAGGGCGACCGCTGCGGTCGTCAGGTTCACCTGATTGGAGAAATCGACGCGGTTCTGCACCCAAATTCGTACGCCGAGCATGCCGATCATGCCGTACAGGACGGTCGCGGCTCCGCCGAGAACTCCCGCGGGCACGGTCGCCACCGCGGCACCGAAGACCGGCATGACCGACAGGAGGAGAGCGACGACGGCCGCGACCCAGTACGCGGCCGTCGAATAGACCTTGGTCGCGGCCATGACGCCGATGTTCTCCGCGTAGGTGGTGGTCCCGGAACCTCCGCCGGCTCCAGCGACCGTGGTGGCCAGGCCATCGGCCATGATGGCACGTCCCGCATAGTGGTCCAGGTTGGTCCCGGTCATCAGGGCCACGGACTTCACGTGACCGATGTTCTCGGCCACCAGGACGAGGACCACGGGCACGAAAAGTCCGGCGAGGGCGAGATGGAATTCGGGGGCGTGGAAGTGCGGAAGGCCGAAGAGACCCTCGGTCTCCCACGCCTCACTGATCGACCCGAAGTCGACCTCACCCCGGCATACCGCGGTGATGTACCCGATGACCACGCCCAACAGGATCGACAGCCGGCCGAGGATCCCACGGAACAGAACTGAGATCAGAACGATCGAGGACAGGGTCACGAGCGCGGTCACGGGCGCCTTCATGAAGCTGTCCTTGGCTGACGGCGCCAGGTTGAAGCCGATCAGGGCCACGATCGACCCCGTGACCAGGGGAGGCATCAGCGCCTGGAGCCAGGCCGTCCCGGCAACCTGGACGACGAGACCGATGACGAAGAGGGTCAGCCCGGACATGACGACGCCCCCGAGAGCGCCGCCGGGGCCGTACTGGTTCATGGCCGCGCCGATCGGTGCGATGAATGCGAAGGAGGATCCCAGGTAGGAGGGGACCCGTCCCGCCGTGAGGAGGAGGAACAGGAGCGTTCCGACGCCGGAGAAGAACAGCGTGGTGGCCGGAGGGAAACCCGTGAGCAGCGGAACCAGGAACGTGGCCCCGAACATGGCGACCACGTGCTGGGCTCCGATGCTGATGGTGCGCCCCCACGCGAGCCTCTCCTGGGGAGCGACGACCTGCCCCGGGGCGACATGTTTCCCGTCCCCGTGGAGCGACCACTTCAGGCCCAGCTTCTGGAACGTCGAATCGGATGAGGGTGCAGCGCTCACGCGTACTCCTGAGTCGTTTCATGGGTCGATGGCCGGGGCACCGGGATGCGATTCGGGCCAATGGTGCACGAACGATTCTACGGACTCGCGGACCCGCTCAACGCGTTGTCCACATGTCAGGGGTTCGTCTCGGCGTCGTCGGACGACGACGCGGCCGACCGGATACACCGAGGGCGGGACTCCCCGTCGGGAATCCCGCCCTCGTCGTGTGAGGCAGTCGGCCCTACTTGAGCCCGCGCATCATCGTGAGGATCGGCTTGCGGAAGAACCACAGGATCACGCCGGCGACGACGCTGATCAGACCCATCGTGAGGAAGTACGGGACCTCGTTCGGCTCGGAGTAGAACTGTGCGAGCCAGCCCGACATCGCCGTGCCCATCGCGACCGATGTCCAGTACCACGCCATCATCTGCGCCTTGTGTGCTTCGGGGGCGAAGCGCGTGGTCGCGGATGTGCCTGTCGGTGAGAGCGTGAGTTCGGAGATCGTGCACACGAACAGGATCAGCACGAGCCACCAGAGGCTCACGATGTGGTGACCCGCCGGGAGCAGGAAGATCAGGAATGCGATGCCGACGCCGACCATGCCCAGCGAGAACTTCGTGACCGTGGACGGCTGGCGGTTCCCCAGCTTGGTCCACATGGTCGCGAAGACGGTCCCCAACAGGATGATGAAGACGGGGTTGATCGACTGGAACAGACCCGGCTTGAATTCGAGCCCGAACAGGTGCCAGTCGAGGCGGCTGTCCGAGTACACGGCCATGACGGTGAACTGCTGCTGGTACAGGGACCAGAACACGGCGTTGCCGATCCACAGCGGGATGAAGGCCATGACCCGGGAGTGCTCGGTCTCGTCGGTCTTCTTGCTGCCGATCAGGATGTAGCCCAGCACGATCGCGCCGGCCAGGGTCAGACCGATCACCCAGTTGGAGATATTGCCAGGCGTAATGAGTCCGAGCATGCACAGGATCAGAACGATCACGACGGCCACGACGAGGCCGCCGACGAACATGCCCTTCTGTCGTCCATTCGCCGGGTTGTTGACGTAGTGGACGCTCTCGGGCAGGTTCTTGCGGGTCAACGCATACTGCAGGAGGCCCAGCGCCATGCCGATCGCGGCGAGCAGGAATCCGAAGTGGAAACCGAAAATGCCCCAACCGGTATTGGTGAACAGCGGCCCCACGAGGGCGCCGATGTTGACGCCCATGTAGAAGACCGTGAAGCCGGCCTCCCGTCGCATGTCCTTGACGTCATAGAGAGAGGCCACCAGAACCGACGCGTTGGTCTTGAGGCAGCCGGAACCCACCGCGATCAGGATCAGTCCAATGATCACGCCGGCGAAGTTGGGGATCAGGGACAGGGCCAGGTGGCCGAACATGATCGCGACCGCGGAATAGAACAGCGTCCGTTCCGGGCCGAAGACCCGGTCGCCCAGGTATCCGCCGAGGATGGCCATGAGATAGACCATGCCGCCGTAGGCGCCGATGATGCCGGTGGCCGCGGCCTTGTCGAGGCCGAGGCCGCCCTCGGCGGCCGAGTAGTACAGGTAATAGACGAGAATGCCTTGCATCCCGTAGAAGGAGAAGCGCTCCCACATCTCCACGGAGAAGAGATTGGCGAGCATTCGCGGGTGGCCGAAGAAGGTTTTTCCGCTCGGGTTCCGAGGGTCTGCTTCTGTGCCTTCAGCGATGTGACTGGACATCGGGTAGCACCGTTCATTTGTTGGATGTTTAAGTTTGCCGTCCGCAACTCTAACCCCAAAGTGTGAAGCGGCGCATAATCGGGTGTGGTATGAGCGGGGTGCGGACCCCCTGGTCAGGCCCAGTCTCGGCGGCGATTCATGCCTCTCTCGCGGCCATGTCGCCTCATGGTCACCAAAATTTTGGATGACGATGAGCGACTATGTGATTAGCATCATGACTATGAGAGGTACCAGGCAACTCGTCAAGGAGCTCCGGGCCTCGGGTTCGGAATCGACCGAGGTCGAGGTCAAGTCGGGTCTGCACGGCTTCCCGAAATCGGCTTTGGAAACCATGAGCGCCTTCGCCAACGGGACCGGTGGAACCATCCTCTTCGGCCTGACCGACAAGACGTTCCGGCCCGTCAAGGGTTTTGATGCTCAGCGGGTCCACGACGCCGTGTCCAATGCCGTCCGGTCCAAGCTCACCCCGCACCCCTCCGTCGAATTGTCGGTCGAGGAATTCGAGGGGGTCAGGGTCGTCCGCGCCGACGTCGAGGAGCTGCCCTACTTCGACAAACCCTGTTTCGTCGCGGCCAAAGGCGCATATGGCGGTTCGTACATACGTATTGGAGAAGGCGACCACAAGCTCTCCGAGTACGAGGTCAGCCAGCTCAGGGACAACCGAATCCAACCGGGATACGACCGGGAACCGGTCGAGAACGGAAACCAGGACATACTCCACACCCAGGCGGTCGACAACCTGCTGGCCAAGGCCCGGGCCAGAACGCCGGCGGCATTCAGCGGCGTCGAACCCCGCATAGCCCTCAAGCGACTGAACGTCACCCACGATTCCGCCCGAAGGGCCCGACCGACCCTCGCCGGGCTCCTCGCGCTGGGCGTCTATCCCCAGGAGTTCTACCCCCAACTGAACGTCACCTTCGTGGCGGTGCCAGGAACTTCTCTCGGTGAGGTGGATGCGGGCGGTGTCGCCTTCACGGACAACCAGTCCTTCAATGGACCTATCCCCTCGTTGATCAACGCGTCCGTGGATGCCGTGCGTCGAAATTCCAATCGCGCGGCCATCATTTCCGCCGAAGGTCGCCGGGACGTGTACGACTATCCGGACGTCGCCGTGCGCGAGGCCATGACCAATGCCCTGATGCACCGGGACTACAGCCCGTACGCGCGCGGCATTCAGGTGCAGATGGAGTTGTACTCGGACCGGCTCGAAATACGGAACCCGGGCGGTTTGTACGGGGGAGTGCGTGTCGAGGAACTGGGGCGGGTCTTCACGTCGTCGTCGCGCAACGCGGCGTTGGCGAAGTTGCTCGAGGAAGTCGAGATGCCCCGGACCGGGGCATCGGTCTGCGAAAACCGTGGGTCGGGCATCGCCCGCATGGCTTATGCGATGCAGAGGGCGGGCAAGCCGGCGCCGGAATTCAGGGTCACGCCGACGTCGGTCACCGTGATCTTGCGGCTGGCCCCCGCACCGTCCGTCCCCGATGCACCACCACGATCGGAGGAGTACGTGGACGTCTCCGGGGCGACCAAGGCGTCGGATTCCCGGGAGCAGCAACTGATCGACCTCTTGGCCCGCGGGCGCGACCCGGTCACGAGCCAGCGGGTCCAAGACGCTCTGTGCCTGTCCCAGTCGGCGGCAAACCGGTTGCTTCGGCAGATGATCGATTCCGGCCGCGTGCTGCCCACCGCACCTCCGCGCAGTCATCGAAGAGCATACGTGCTGGCGAAAGGCGCAGTGGGCGCCGCGGTTCCCGACCGCGTTCCTAGCGGGAGATCACTACCTTGACTGCTTGGTGATCGGCCGCGTTCGCGAACAGGTCATAGGCTTCTTCGAACTGGTCGAAGCCGAAACGGTGCGTGGCCATCTTCCGCGCCTCGAGCTTGCCCGAGGAGACCATGCTGAGCAGTTTGTCGACGGTCGAACAATCCACGAGACCCATGGTCACGGTCACGTTGGAGATCCAGAGATCCTGGATCGGCAGGTCGACCGGCTTGCCGTGCACGCCAACGTTGGCCACGGTCCCGTACGGGCGGACGATGTCGAGGCAGGTGCGGAAGGTCTGCGGTATGCCCACCGCCTCGATCGCGACGTCGACGCCGAGACCGTCCCGGGACAGAGCCTTGATCTGATCGATGGCGTCCGGGTCACTCGCGTTGACCGCATCCGTGGCACCCAACTCCAGTGCCTGGTCGAGTCGGTTCTGATCCATGTCGACGGCGACCACGCGTCCAGCACCGCACAGACCCGAGGTCATGACCGCGCCGAGACCCACCGGGCCCGCGCCGACGACCGCGACGGTGTCACCCGGTTGGGTGCGGCCGTTCAGGACGCCGATCTCGAATCCGGTCGGCAGCGCGTCCGTCAGGAACAGGACGTCTTCGTCGTCGAGCCCCTCGGGAACGCGATGCACCGACGTCTCTGCGAAAGGCACTCGCACGTATTCGGCCTGCGTGCCGTCGATGAGGTGGCCGAAGACCCAGCCGATGCCTCCGAGGGTCTGGCAATGCGATGGCTGGTTGACCTTGCAGTAGGAGCACTTGCCGCAGTTCGTGACGGCCGGAATGATGATGCGGTCACCTGGTTCGAGATCGGTGACCGCGGACCCCACCTCGGTCACGGTTCCCACGGCCTCGTGTCCCAGGATCCTGCCGTCGGTGACCGCCGGGACGTCGCCCTTCAGGATGTGCAGGTCGGTGCCGCAGATCGTGGTCGTGTCCACCCGGGCGATCACGTCGGTGGGATCGACGATGCTCGGGTTGGGGACCTCTTCCCACGCCTTGGACTGGGGACCGTGGTAAACAAGAGCCTTCATTGTTTTCTCCTAAACTCAGACTCTGCCAATAGTTGTGTCATGAGGTTTTTCTGCCTCGATTTATATGATATTGAGCCGGAGGCCAAAAAGACCTCAGGGCCCCGGCATCTCGCGGATGCCGGGGCCCTGAGGCGGAGAATGAGCGGGGGCCTCGTCGACCGGGCCGGCCCCGGGCGTGTCGTGGCCCGCGGGTCAGGACAGGGCGTCGTCGACGAGCGCCTTGGCCTCCTTCTGGACCTCGGCCAGATGTTCGTCGCCCCGGAAGGATTCCGCGTAGATCTTGTAGACGTCCTCGGTTCCGGAGGGGCGGGCCGCGAACCAGGCGTCATCCGTGACGACCTTCAGGCCGCCGATCGGTTCACCGTTGCCCGGGGCCTCCGTGAGTTTCGCGGTGATGGGCTGACCGGCGAGTTCGGTGGCCGTCACATCGGCCGCGGACAACTTCTTGAGTCGAGCCTTCTGCTCCCGGTCCGCGGGGGCGTCGATGCGCGCATAACTCGGCGCACCGAATTCCGCGGTCAGCTCCGCGTAACGCTGAGAGGGAGTCTTGCCGGTGACCGCGGTCATTTCGGCCGCGAGCAGGGCCAGAATGATGCCGTCCTTGTCCGTGGTCCACACCGAGCCGTCCTTGCGGAGGAAGGAAGCCCCCGCCGATTCCTCGCCGCCGAAGCCGAGCGAACCGTCGATGAGTCCCTCGACGAAGTACTTGAAGCCCACGGGCACCTCGACCAACGGCCGGCCCAGGGACTCGGCGACCTTGTCGATGATGCGGGAGGACACCAGCGTTTTTCCGACCCCTGCGTTGCCGGACCATTCCGGACGATGGCGATACAGGTAGTCGATCGCGACGGCCAGGTAATGATTCGGGTTCATCAGCCCGGCGTCGGGAGTCACGATGCCGTGGCGATCCGCGTCGGCGTCGTTCCCGGTCGCGATGCCGAACTCGTCACGGGATGCGACGAGTGACGCCATCGCGTCGGGGGAGGAGCAATCCATGCGGATCTTCTCGTCCCAGTCCAGGGTCATGAAGGCCCAGCGGGGGTCGACCTCCGGGTTCACGACGCTCATGTTGAGGCCGAAGCGCTCGGAGATCGTGATCCAGTATTCGACGGCCGCGGAGCCCATCGGGTCGGCCCCGATGCGCAACCCGGAATCGCGGATCGCGTCCAGGTCGATGATCTCGGGAAGCGCAGAGACGTAGGAGGCCATGAAGTCGAAGCGACCGGTCGTGTCCGCGGCCTTGGCGCGTGCGAGAGGTACGCGTCGCACCTCCTTCAGGCCGTTCTCGAGCAAGTCATTGGCGCGATCGGCGATCCAGCTCGTGGCGTCCGAACCGGCGGGACCCCCGTGGGGAGGGTTGTACTTGAAGCCACCGTCCGTCGGGGGATTGTGGCTCGGAGTGATCACGATGCCGTCCGCACGTTCTGCCGAGGGATCGGCATTGTGAGTCAGAATCGCGTGGGACAGGGACGGTGTGGGCACGTAGCCGTCGTTGGAGTCGACCAGAACTCTGACCCCATTGCCTGCCAGGACCTCGAGCGCCGTGTCCTGGGCGGGGCCGGACAAGGCGTGGGTGTCGCGTCCCATGTAGATCGGGCCCTTGTAGCCCTGAGCGGATCGATACTCGACGATTGCCTGGGTGATCGAGGCAATATGTGCCTCATTGAAGGATCCCTTGAGCGCGCTTCCTCGGTGTCCCGAGGTGCCGAAGGCGACACGCTGACCCGGATCGGCCGAGTCGGGGACCACGGAGTAGTACGCCTGGGTCAATTCTTCGAGGTCAACGAGATCCTCGGGACGAGCTGGAGTTCCTGCACGGTTAGCCATGTCTTAAACCTAACTCTTTGCGGCTGTGCCACCGCTGAGAAACGGCTCGAAAGGCCACCCGAACTGCGGTGGCCTCCACGGTGGGCCGGGACCCGTGGGTCGTCAGGACAAGCCCTGGGAATGGAGCGCGCGCTGGCGCTCGGCCAGCAGCTCGCGATGTTCCGGGGTGTCCGCGGCGTCGGCGGCCGGGCGCCCGAAGGCCGTCAGCGTCGCCTGGTCGATCAGTCGAGCGGCCGCTCGGGCGGTCCGATGATCCAAGTCGAACTCCGGGATGGCCCCGACGACGTCCATGATCGCCAGCTTGCCGCTCTGGGCGATCCTCTTGACGGCCTCCAGCAGAACGATCATGGGCACACCGAGGGACGACGGCGAACTGACTCCCGGCGCCTGATAGCCGGGCAGAACATCCATGTCCACGCTGAGATACACGAGATCCAGGTCCGCCAGCTGCCGGTCCACGAATTCGAGCACGTCCTGGATGCGGCATTCGGCGCACTCCTCGTCCTTGAGGTAGGAAAGCTCGAGGTCGCGCGCGTGCTCGAACTGGGCGCGGGTGTTGGAGACTTCGCTGACGCCGACGACGCTGCACGAGAAGTCGCGTCCCGCCTTCTTCTCGTCCGTGATGACCTGGCGGACGGCGGTGACCGCGGTGGGCTGGGGTGTGTTGCGCACCGCGAAATGGGAATCGAAGCTGATCATGCCCCACTTCTTGACGCCGTTCAGTTCGCCGGAGGCGGCGAGCCCGGAGTAGGCCGCGTAGGTGGTCTCGTGACCACCGCCGAGAACGACCGTCATTCTGTGCTCGGGAATGATCTCGGCCAACTTGTCCGCGGCGTCGGCCTGGGCCTTTTCCATGTCGTGTCCGTCCACGGCCACGTTGCCGCGGTCATGGACGATCTGCCCGCCGTGGAAGGCCAGTTCGGCCAGGGCGTGGCGGATCTGGAACGGCCCCTTCGCCGCTCCGGGGCGGCCTTGGTTCCGGATCGTGCCCTCGTGGGACTCGAATCCGAAGATCGCGAGACCCTTGGGGTCGTCTTCCTTCTGGACCCGACCGGCGTAGACCATGTGGTGCCACCGGGTGTGGATTGCTCCCGGGCCTTCGTCTCTTCCCATCCACGGTGTCGTCTCCATGACCGGTTCCTCCGAATCTGAAATGTCGCCTGTCTTGACCACAGGTAACACTCAGTGTGACGCAAAAGGCAAGTACTGGGCCCGTGTCGTCCCGAATCCTGGGACCAATCGAGATTTCTCCCCCAATCCGGGACGGGGGCGTGCGCCCTCGTGGTGCGTCGGCGTCGCGGGGTAAGTTGGACGAAGAGCAAACGACGAGTGCGGTTCTCCGCCTCGGGTGAGGAGCAAGCATGGAAGAGAACGTTCCGAACGTGAAAGTCGACGACATCCCGGAGGGCGCCAAGATCCTCGACGTCCGCGAGGACTACGAGTGGGAAGAGGGGCACATCGACGGGGCCCAGCACCTTCCCCTGGACCAGGTTCCCGCGCGATACGGCGAGATCCCCTTGGACGAGGACGTCTTCGTGATCTGTCGCAGCGGAGGCCGCTCCCTCCGAGCCACCGCTTACCTCAACCAGTACGGATTCGACGCCTTCAACGTGGTGGGTGGCATGGGCGCATGGCAGGATGCGGAAAAGCCCATGGTTTCCGAAAACGGTCAGCCCCCGCAGGTTCGATAGGCGGAGAATCCATTCGATGAAGTACACCTACCTGGGGCCCGAGGGGACGTTCTCCGAGGCCGCACTGCTTTCTGTGCCCGGAGCCGATGACGCCGAGCGCATCCCCTCGGTCTCCGTCCCGGCCGCGTTGGCCAAGGTGCGCGACCGCTCGGTCGACGCCGCCATGGTCCCGATCGAAAATTCTGTCGAAGGCGGCGTCACGGCCACCTTGGACGCCATCGGGGCAGGCGACGACCTGCGGATTGTCCGGGAAGTCCTGGTTCCGATCCGCTTCGTCCTCATCGGGGCCCCGGGAAAAACCCTCGACGACGTGCGCGTGGTATCGACCCATTCCCATGCGTGGGCACAGGTCCGCGGCTGGATGGACGAGGCGCTGCCCGAGGTCGACTACCTCCCGTCCAGCTCAACGGCCGCGGCCGCGGTCGCCTTCCTGGACAACGAGGCACCGGGGTACGACGCCGCCGTGTGCTCCCCGATCGTTCCCGAGCAGCATCCCGAACTGAACCTGCTGGCGACCGACATCGGCGACAACGTCAACGCGGTCACCCGCTTCGTTCTGGTGACCGCGGCCCGCAACGGGTTGCCGCGGCCGGAACCGACCGGGGCCGACAAGACGACCGTGGTGGTCCCTCTGCCCGAGGACAGCGCGGGCGCCCTGATGGGCCTCCTCGAACAATTCGCCGCCCGAGGGGTCAATCTTTCCCGCATTGAGTCGCGACCCACGGGTGAGGCGCTGGGATCCTACTTCTTCTCGATCGACGCCGAGGGACACTTGGACAACCTCAGAATGCGCAACGCCCTGCGTGGGCTGCACCGGGTCTCGCCGGGCGTGAAATTCCTCGGCTCCTATCCTCGGGCCGACGGCAAGGAACCTCTCCTCGACACCCACCACTCGGACGAGGCCTTTTCCCGTGCGGACGAGTGGGTGGACAATCTCTGACCCGGTCCGACGGGCCGTGCGGACACGCTCCGTTTGACCCGATTTTGCGGATACTGAACACTTAAGGGCGACGAATACGAGGGAGAGACCACATGCGAGTTACCGGTTGGTTGCAGGCGGGCGTCATTATGCTCATCCTGGGTATTTTTGTGGGCGCCTACGGCGTCGGCATCTGGGCGCTCGTGGTGGGGCAGGACACGGACGCCGACAGCGGCGCGAAGATCGCCTCGCCGATCATGATGCTGTGTTCGGTGCCCCTGCTCGCGGTCGGTCTGGGCATGACCATCACCGGAATCATCTCGGAGAAGTGGCATTTCGAGGACATGATGGAGAAGCGCTCCGAGGAGGCCGCCGTCACTTCCGCGTCCCGTTCAGCTGACGAATCGACCCCAACGCCACCGCGGTGAGCCCGAGGCGCCGGTTCTGCGCAGGTTGGCCAGGCTGCGGAACGGCGTGATGTTCTCCGGGTACGTGTTGACGGCCAGGACGGCCGGCCTCACCTCGGCCTCGAGGCGCCCATAGGTTCCGAGCAAGTCCCCGTCCAGCTCGACCGGCTGGGGACTGGCTCCGAAATCGACAACCACTTTCTTGCCGTGGATGTGTTCGATCACGGGCAGACCGTTCCTGCGCCTCGAAATGACCTGGCTGGTCAGCGAGGCCCAACCGATGAGATTCCTCGGCGTCATCAGAATGACTTCCAGGAGACCGTCGTCGGCCGTGGAATCCGCCGCGAGGTGGAGGCCCGCCGTGATTTCACCGCAGTTCGCCACCAGAACCGAGCGGATCTTCCGTCGAATCGGATCCTGGTCGTCGATCTGGATGACCACGGGATGCCGCACGGAGACCAGGTTGCGCAACCCCGCCTCCACATAGGCGAGCCACCCGAATTTCGACTTCAGGTCATCTCGGGTGTCGGTCATGATTTGGGCGTCGAAACCGGCGCCGCCCATCACCAGGTAGGTCAGGTGGTCCCGGGTTCCGTCCGTGCGTGTTGCCTGGAGGCCGATCATGTCGATGCGCCGCGGTCGGCCGTGCAAGGCGGTATCGATGCAGGAGTGCAGGTCGGAGAGGCTCATCTCCAAGTTCCGTGCCAGCAGGTTCCCGGTTCCCAACGGGATGATGCCCATGCCCACGGTCGAGTTCTCCAGGACACCGGCGACCTGGCGCACCGTTCCGTCGCCGCCCATCGCGATGACCAAATCGCACCCGTCCTCGACGGCCTGCTCGGTCATTCCGCGGCCGGGGTCCTCGGGGGTGGTCTCGTAGAACCTGGGCTCCGGCCAGTCGATCGAGCGTGTCGCGTGGGCCAGTGCGTCGCAGGAGAACTGGGCCAGGGACTTCGCGGGGTTGTACACCACGCCCACCTGTCGCGGCACGCCCGGCTCAAGGCGGGGCCGCCACGGAACGGGTTGTGTCAGTACGGGAGGGCGTCCGCGCCACGAGGTGACGACGCTGGCCGCAGCGGCTGCGGCCAGGCTCAGGAAGCCCACCACACCCAGGGCTTTTCCGGAAGGTCGCATGGTCCCCAGGTTACCGGCCTCGCGACCGTTTGAGCCGGTGGTTCAGGTGATTGCGCACCGCGGGCCACTCATCGCGAACGATCGAATACGAGCACGTGTCGCGCAGGGAGCCATCGGGCATCCGGCGGTGATTGCGCAGGATTCCGTCCAGCTGGGCCCCGAGGTCCTCGACAGCCCGCCGGGACTGCCGATTGAATTTGTGGGTCTCGAAGCGCACGCTGATGCATTCGAGAACGTCGAAGGCGTGGGTCAGCAGAAGCAATTTCGACTCGATGTTCAAACCGGTCCGTTGCGTGGATGCGGCATTCCAGGTGTGACCGATGCTCACCCGCGGAGCTGACCAGTCCAGGTCGTAATAACTGGTCACTCCCGTGATCTTGCCGTCCGAGAGGCGCCGCGCGGCGAACGGAATCATGGAGCCCTTTTCCTGGAGGTCCAGCCGACGGCGTATTTCGGCCGCAACACCGTCGGGCCGGGGCACCGGGGTGTACCAGAGGTTCCACAGTTCGCCGTCGCGCACGGCGTCCTGCAGATCGGAGCAGTGTTCGGGACGCAGTTGTTCCAGGTGGACGGTCTCGCCATCGAGGGTCGGCGCCGTCAGAGTCTCCGGCGCAGGAGGAACGAGGTCGGAGTTGTTCATGGGACCCAGCGTATCCCTCGTTGTCCACCGCGAGAGGTTGTCCACAGGCTGATCCTGCGACGTGGGAACCTCGTCGGCGTTGCGGTAGGTTAGGGGTCGTGATCGACATTAATCTTCTTCGCGAAAATCCAGACCTGTTCCGGGCCTCTCAGCGGGCCCGCCAGTCCGACGTCGGGCTCGTGGACCAGATCCTCGAGGCCGATGCCCAACGTCGGCAGTCGATCAATGAATTCGAATCCCTGCGGGCAGAGCAGAAGTCCTTCGGCAAGAAGGTCTCTCAGGCGCAGGGAGAGGAGAAGGAAACCCTCCTGGCCGAGGTCAAGACGCTCGCCCAAAAGGTCAAGGCCGCGGAGAATGCCTCGAACGAAGCCCAGGCGACACAGGATGAACTCCTGTCGCGCATGGAGAACCTCATCATCGACGGCGTTCCGACGGGCGGCGAAGAGGACTACGTGACTATCAAGACCGTGGGGGAGCCCAGGGACTTCGCCTCCGAGGGGTTCGAACCGCGTGACCACCTCGAGATCGGGGAGCTGCTCGATGGCATCGACATGGCCCGCGGTGCCAAGGTCTCCGGGGCACGGTTCTATTTCCTGAAGGGCGCGGTCGCGAGGCTCGAACAGGCGCTGCTGTGGATGGCCCTCGACCAGGCGACCAAGGCCGGTTTCATGATGCTCACCACACCGACCCTGGTTCGCCCCGAAACCATGGCCGGAACCGGTTTCAACGTCAAGCACGACGACGAAATCTACCGCCTGGAACGAGACGACCTGTACCTCGTGGGAACCTCCGAGGTGGCCATTGCGGGGTACCACGCGGACGAGATTATCGACTTCGAGTCGGGCCCCCGGAAATATCTGGGCTGGTCCACGTGTTACAGGAGAGAGGCCGGCTCCGCCGGCAAGGACACCCGCGGCATCATCCGCGTCCACCAGTTCAACAAAGCGGAAATGTTCGTGTACTGCCCGGTGGAAGAAGCCGAGGCGATGCACGAGAAGATGTTGGCATGGGAAGAGGAGATGCTGACCAAATGCGGCCTCTCCTACCGCGTGATCGATACCGCCGCGGGTGATCTCGGTTCCTCGGCCGCCCGCAAATTCGACTGCGAGGCCTGGATCCCGACCCAGGGAACCTACCGAGAACTGACCTCGACCTCGAACTGCACCACTTTTCAGGCCAGGCGGCTCAACATCCGTGAGCGCAAGCCCGACGTCGTCGGGCCCAACGGAAAGACCAAGAAGGGCGGCACCCGCACGGTGGCGACCCTCAACGGGACGCTGGCAACCACCCGGTGGCTGGTTGCGATTCTCGAAACGCACCAGCTGCAGGACGGATCGGTTCGGGTCCCGGAGGCGTTGCGCCCCTACATGGGTGGGATGGACGTGATTCCCGCGGTCACCCAGAAGTAGGAATGGTGCCGGCACGCCGCCCGCTCGTCCGGACCACGGGTTCCATGAGGAACCGGGTCCGCGTACGGCCGGGCGGCGACGCGTATTTTGGACAGAACACTTTAACCGCCGATTCATCGCGGATTCGCTGAATCGGCACGCACCCGT
The DNA here is from genome assembly GCF_004136575.1 of Rothia koreensis. Taxonomy (GTDB): domain Bacteria; phylum Actinomycetota; class Actinomycetes; order Actinomycetales; family Micrococcaceae; genus Rothia; species Rothia koreensis. The sequence goes on along the minus strand of NZ_NOIQ01000005.1, from coordinate 26,425 downwards.
TATACCGGGTGGATCAGATGAAAGCATGGAATTGATGACTCAAGAAACAGTTCGCCCGCCGGTGCAGGAGCGCTGGCACAAAGAAGCAGGGGTGAAGTATTTGGTGGCCCTCGACGTGGACGGCACCCTCGTCGACCACGACGGCCACATGACGGAAGACGTCAAGCACGCGGTACGCGCCGTGGCGAAGGAAGGGCACCACGTCGTCGTCTCGACCGGTCGCTCGAAGGGCGCCACATTGCCGATCGTGGAGCTCGCCGGCATGGGCACCGGGTACGCGGTCAGCTCCAACGGCGGCGTCACCCTGGAGATCGATCCGCGGTACCCGAGTGGGTACGAGATCGTCGACGCCGTGACCTTCAAGCCCGCGAAGGCGCTCGCGGCGCTGGGTGAGAAGTTGCCGGACGCAAAATTTGCCCTCGAGGCCGCCGACGGATCCTTCTTCTCGACCGCCCACTTCCAGGACCGCAGCTTCGGCATGGAGGCGCAGACGGTCTCCCTGGAGGACCTGCTCGACATGGAGGCCGTTCGCGTGGTCGTGTTCTCGACCGAAACGGACATCGACTCGTTCGCCCGCATCATCGACGAGGTCGGCCTGCACGGAGTGACCTACTCGGTCGGCTGGACCCCCTGGCTGGACATTGCGGCCCACGGCGTCTCGAAGGCGTCGGCGCTCGAACAGATCCGCAAGCGTCTCGGAGTGGATCCGGCGCACACGATCGCGATGGGCGATGGACGCAACGACATCGAGATGCTCGAATGGGCCGCCCGCGGCATCGCGATGGGGCAGGCCCCGGACGAGGTCGTACAGGCTGCCTCTGAGGTCACGACCTCGGTCTACGACGACGGCGCGGCCCACGTGCTGCGAACGCTCGTGGACTGATGCGACCCTGTGCCGCGGCGAGCCCGAAGGCGCCGAATGAAAATTTTCGCGTCGTCATGGATGCGGGCCGGCGAGCATGACCGTAAGCTCGTGCTGAGAAACCAGCCCTAAGGAGACCCATGAAGATCGCCGTAGCGCAGATCAACAGCACCGAGAACGTCCCGGAGAACCTTCGGAAGGTTCAGGACGGCGTCCGCCGAGCTTCCGAAGAAGGGGCCGGCGTCGTGGTTTTCCCGGAGGCAACCATGGCGGCCTTCGGGAGCCGGCTGTACGACGTCGCCGTGCAACACGCCGAGACGTGGAAGACAGAGATGCAGTGGCTCGCGGCGGAGCAGGAGATCACCGTGGTCACGGGCGAATTCGCGCCTGCCGACGACGGCAAGGTGCGCAATGTCCTGGCCGCCTACACCCCCTCGGGAGAGCGACTCGATTACGCGAAGATCCACCTGTACGACGCCTTCGGGTTCAAGGAATCCGATGACGTCGCTCCGGGCAACGACCCCCTCGTGATCAACGTCGACGGCGTTCCGGTGGGGCTCGCGCTGTGTTACGATATCCGATTCCCCAAGCTGTTCGCCGAAATGTCGCGCAAGGGCGCACAGGTTTGCCTGGTCGCCGCCTCCTGGGGTGCGGGCCCGGGAAAGGTCGAACAGTGGGAGACCCTGGCACGCGCCCGTGCCCTGGACAGCAATAACATCGTTGTGGCCGTGGACCAGGCGGACCCCCAGGTCTCGGGCGTGCAGGTCAGCCCCAAGGCCCCGACCGGGGTGGGACACAGCATCGTCTCGGATCCGTTCGGCCAGACGATCGCCTCATTCGGTGAGGACGAGGAAATGCGCGTTGTGGAGCTGGATCTCGACGTGGTCGAAAAGGCTCGCACCGCGATACCCGTGCTGGAGAACGCCCGCCTCGGTTACTGAGGCCGCACCCGCCCGGGTCATATTCCGTCGAACCCCCGTCGTCTCGGGTCGAAGCGTTGACTTGGCACCCCGTCGTTGAAATTCTTAGTAAAAGCATTCCGGCTTGCCGGTCAAGCGGTGGAGGATGTGGAACGGTGGTGTCGACGAAATACAACAGAACCGGGGCGTGTCTGCTCATCCTGGCGTTGTCGGCATGGGCCACGGCAGGATGCACCGACGCGACCAGTGACTCGAGCGTTGCGAGCCTTCCCGCGGAGTCGAGTGCGTCGTCGTCCGAACCCGCGGGGGACTCCTCGTCCCCGTCGGACAACTCCGAGAAGGATTCGTCGGGGAAGCCCAAAAAGCTCGAGACAATCGATGATCCTTGTGCCGACGAATGCGTCAAGGGCGGAAGCATCGAGGTCGATCACCCCGTGTACGGCGGCATGACGGTCGTGCCCTACTGGAAGAAGCAGTCCGACGACCAGGAATCCCCGCGGGGGAGCGCGGCCTATGCCCTGTACCAGAAGGGCAAATCCGTGGGATACGTGGAGGACACCGACCGGCAGCTTCTCTGGTTCGGTACGAGGCCGGTGGGAGAACCCAATCTGGACACGTGGAACCTCGAGAACAATTCCAACGTCGACAAGTACGGGAACGTGTACCTCAGCTACAACGGCGGCGTCACCGTGCTGACGCCCACGGATCAGGGCTACAACTCCTACGAGTCGTTGCCGAGCGAGCCCAACGCGTTCGAGAACGCTTCGTTGAAAATCGACCCTTCGGGCGAGCCCACGCTGACCTTTGACGAAGACGGTATATCGAAAGATCACCACTGGGACGGCAATCAGTTCGTCGAAACACGGGGTGAGCAACACCCCGAGTGACCGCCGAGCCGCGGATCAGCTGTCGATGACGTAGACGGCGCGCGTGCCCGGTTCGAGCGCCTCGAAGCTGTGCTCGAGGTCGCCCGCGAAGGTCAGAAAATCTCCCGGCTCCAGAATGGCCTCCTCGCCGTCGCACACGGCGCGGGCTTTCCCGGAGGCAAGGACGATGTGCTCGACCGTTCCCGTCTGATGGGGGTTCGACTCCCGGGCACGGCCGGGTTCGGCGCTGATCAAGTAGACGTCGCGCCGCTGGCCGGTCTGCCCGGCGGACAAGAGCGCCGCGGAATAGCTCGCGTTGGACGAAGGCAACTGGGGCAGGTTTTCGAGCCTGACCAGGGAGATGCGGCCCCTTGGCGGGTCGAGGAGCTGGGCAAGCTGCACGCCGTACGACGTCGCGAGCGCCCACATGGTCTCTACGCTCGGGTTTCCGGTTCCCGCCTCGAGCTGGGAGAGGGTCGACTTGCTGACTCCGGCTCTTTTCGCCGCCTCGCTCAAGCTGAGCCCATGGCGGGCGCGTTCCCTCTGCAGGGCCTGTGCCATCCGGAGTTTCTGTGCCTCCGATTCCTCGGGGGCATCGGGCGTGCCGGGATGCTCGACGTCGAAGTTCATGTCTCCAATATATTGGACGTTTGTAGGGTTTGACGAACGTTCTCACCGAGGGGCACCATAATAACCATGCGTTCGGTATACAGAACGGTCTTCGGGAAGATCCCGCGGGCCATAGCCCCCACCCAGCGACGCAGCGCGCTGGCCATATTTCTGACGCTCGCCGCGGTGGGCCTGTCCTATGGTGCGCTCTCGCAGTCCTCGGGCTTCGCGCTGTGGCAGACCGTTCTGCTGGCCGCTCTCGCGACCGGCGGGGCCGCCGAACTGACGTTCGTCGGTGTCATTGCCGCGGGCGGTGCTCCCGTATTCGCCGTCCTCGGGGGTCTGCTGGTCAACTCCCGCAACTTCGCCTTCGGCCTGAGCGCGGGCGAATATGTTCCGCGAGGGTGGCGCCGGCTTCTGGCTTCTCACCTCGTCAACGACGAAACCATTGCCTTCGCTCGCTCCGTCAGAGGCAGACAGGCCAGGTGGCAGCACTTCGTGTTCATGGCCATTCTGCTCTTCCCGGCCTGGGTCGGAGGTGCGGCCCTCGGCCAGTTGCTCGGTTCCGTCGTGGACGCCGATGCCCTCGGTCTCGACGCCGCGTTCCCCATCATTCTGTTCTGCCTGGTCGTCCAGGACCTCAAGAATCCTCTCCTGGCCATCATGGCCGGTGGCGGCGCCGTCCTGGCCGTGGCGGCCACTCCGGTGCTGCCTATGGGTCTCGGTGCCGTTGCCTCGCTCGTGGTCCTGATTCCAGCCGCCTCCTTCCTGTGGACCAAGAATCGCTTGCGCCGCAGCGACAGGACGCTCGAGAGGAGCGAAGTATGAGTGTCTTTCCTTTTCTGGTGGCCCTGGCAGGGCTCGTGGTCGGCACGTACCTTCTCCGCTATGTGGGCGTGCGCATCGGTTCACTGTCCGGGACCGATGAAGACGCCGAGGAGCCCACAGTGGCCCGGCTCTGGATGGATCGGGCCACCGTGGTTCTCATTTGCGCGGTCGCCGCGACCACGATGGTCTTCGAAGGACAGGATCTCGCCGGCCCCTCACGCATCATTGGCACCTCGGTCGGGATCGCGGCCGCCATCGTGAAGGTTCCGCTCCTGATCTGCGTGATCCTCGGGATGGCCGTGTGCGCCGGACTCAGACTGCTCGGCGTCGCGTGAGCACGTCGGCGATGTGATCCAGGGCTTCCTCGTTCTGCAGCGAGGAGCGGTCTCCCAGGTCCCGTCCCTGGTACAGCTCGCCCAGAAGGCGGCGGGTGATCTTCCCCGACCTCGTCTTGGGAATGTCACGAACCACGACGACGTCCTTCGGCTTGGCAATCGGCCCGATCTCTCGTGTCACGTGGGCGCGGAGCGCGTCGCGCAACCCGGCCTCGTCGAGGTTCTCAGGGTCCGTGATCGTCACGAAGGCGATCGCCGCATGGCCGGTGAGCTCGTCCTCCACGGGGCAGACCCCGGCCTCGATGACCGTCGGGTGCGTCACCAGGGCCGATTCGATTTCGATCGTCGAGAGCCTGTGTCCGGAGATGTTGATGACGTCGTCGATCCGCCCCAGGATGTAGGTGTCGCCTTCCTCGTCGACCTTGGCCCCGTCCCCGGCCAGGAACCAGCCGCGCTCGCCGTAGTGCTTCCAGTACGAGTCCAAGTACCGCTGGGGGTTCCCCCACACGGTTCGCGCCATCGAGGGGCCGATCCCGTCCACCACGATGAATCCCTGGGTCGAGGCGGGTACGTCGTCGCCGTTCTCGTCCACCACGCGGGTCGAGACGCCGGGGACGGCGCGCGTGGCGCACCCCGGCTTGGTTCTCGTGTGCGGTGCATGGTCCGGAAAGGTTCCGGCCGGCGCGAACTGGGGGTCGTGGGGCCGTGGTGAGCACACGGTCGAACCGGTCTCGGACTGCCACCACGTATCGACGAACGGAACCTCTCCGTTGCCGACATTGTCCCGAAGCCAGCGCCACGCCTCAGGGTTGATGGATTCGCCGACAGATCCGAGGAGGCGGACCGAGGCCAGGTTGTAGCTTGCGGGCAGACCGTTCGGGAAGGCGCCCATGAGAGAGCGGATCAGCGTCGGCGCCGTGTAGTAGTTGGTGACCCCGTAGCGTTCGATGATTTCGAAGTGGCGCCCGAAATGCGGGGTGTTGGGGGTCCCCTCGTAAATCACCTCGGAGACGCCGTTGAGCAGTGGTCCGTAGATCTCGTAGGTGTGGGCCGTGACCCAGGCCAGGTCGGCCGTGCACCAGTGGACGGTCGAATCCACCTTGGACATGTCGTTCTCGGCGGACAACTCGTCCGGGCGCACCTCGCCCTGTTCGTCCAGGGTCTCGGGAAGCAGATCGAACAGGAGCGCATGGGTGTACGCAGTCTGAGTCAGGTACCCGCCCGTCGTGTGCACGAGGCCCTTGGGTCGTCCGGTGGTTCCGGAGGTGTAGATGATGAACAGCGGGGTTTCGGCGTCGAAGAATTCCGGCTCGTGGACCGTGGAGGATGCCTCGAGCAGGTCGTGCCACCAGACGTCGCGCCCGGGCGTCCACGGAACGGCCTGCTCGTCCTTGGAGCGGAAGCCTTTGTCGGAGGGGGACAGGGGGACCCCAGCGGGGGTCTTGCGTCCGGGTCGGGAGGTTCTGCGCACGACGACGACGTGCTCGATCGAGTTCTCGCCGGCGCACGCGTCGTCGGCGTTCTGCTTGACCGGAACCACGTGTCCGCGTCGATTCTGTCCGTCCGTGGTGACCAGGACCTTGGCCCCGGTGTCCTCGACGCGGAACCTGAGCGCCTCGGCGGAGAAACCACCGAACACGAGGGAGTGCACGGCGCCGATGCGCGCGCAGGCAAGAGTGATGATCACGGTCTCCGGGATCACCGGTAGATAGATCACGACTCGATCTCCCTTCCCGACGCCCAGGGACAGCAGGGCGTTGGCGGCTCGGGAGACCTCGTCCTTGAGCCGAGCGTAGGTGTACACCTCGCGGTCGCCGGGTTCGCCCTCGAAATAGAGGGCCACGTGCTGGCCACGGCCGGCCTCGACGTGTCGGTCCACGCAGTTGTAGGCCGCGTTCAGCTTTCCGCCGTCGAACCAGGCGATCTCGGGGACGCTGAATTCGGGGAGGCCGTCGTCGTCCGTGCCGACGATGCGCGGCCTCTCGAACCGGTGCGCGGTGTGCCACGGCTCGGCCCAGTCGAGGCGGGCGGCCTGCTTCTCCCAGAAGGCAACCCGGGCGTCGTCGGATTCCTCCGCCGGGTTCGGGGTCGGGGAGTGCGGGTCGGAGAACACGAAGTTCTTCGGAAGAGTCATGATCGTTCCTATCCGTTGCGGATGCTCTACGACGCGGCCGGGGCAGTGCCCCACCGGCGCTGAGTCCATCGTTCAAAGATTCCTATCAGGGCATCGGTGATCTTGCCCAGTATTGCCAGCAGAATGATCGCCAGAATGAGACGGTCGGTGCGGCCGTTGCTCTGCGAATCGGTCAGGAGGAAACCGAGGCCCATCGAGGCACCGACCAGTTCCGCGGCCACCAGGAAGAGCCAGGCCTGGGCCAGGGCCAGCCGGAGCCCCGAGACCACGGACGGCATCACCGCCGGCAACTGGACCGTGGTGAAGAGCCTGATCCCGTGGATGCCGAAGGACCGAGCCGCTTCGATCAAGTGGTGGTCCACGTGCTTCAGGGCCCCCGCGACCGTGGTGTAGACCGGGAAGAAAGCGCCGATGGCCACCAGGATCACCTTGGAATTCTCACCGACGCCGACCCACAGGAGCATGAGCGGGACCCAAGCCAGGGAAGGGACCGCGCGGATCGCGCCGATGGTCGGCCCGGCAAGGATGCGGGTCCATCGGGAGAGGCCGATCAGGGCACCGATCACGAGCCCGAGCGCGCTGCCGATCACGAAGCCCAGGATCACGCGCTGGGTCGAGATACCGACGTGCTGCCAGAGCTCGTGCCGGCGCATCAGTTCGATGCCCGCGGCCGCGACCTTCGACGGGCTCGGCAGCTGAATCGGGGTGAAGACGCCGGTGGTCGAGAGCAGGTGCCACGCCACGAGGACGAGCAGGGGAAGGACGACCCCCAGGCCGGCCATGGTCCAACGGTTCTTCGGAAAGCTTGTCACGCTCTATTTCCCCTTGATCCGCCGGGCGGCCGCGGATGCATCGGCGGCTCGGGCATACTTCTTCTCGATGATGTTCTCGACGGCGTCGTCCGCATCCTTTCGCTCCGACACGTCCCCCGAATCGACCAGGATCGGCGCGATATTGCGCAGCACCCGGAGCTGGTCGTCGCCCGGTACCGGGTCGATATCCAGGTGGGTGCGGTCCCAGACCGTGCGGGCGACGTCGTCAGATATGCCAGCCTCCTCGGCGAACACCGCGATGGCTTCCTCCCGGTGACTGATGGCCCATTCGCGCGCGAAGGCGTACATGTCGATGACGAGTTGGGCTCCTTCCGGGTTCTGGTCGAGGAATTCCTCACGGGCATTGAGGAATCCCCAGGTGTTGAAGTCGAGATTCCGGTAGAACAACTCGTCGCCGCCTTCCTCCTGGGCCGTCGCCATGATGGGGTCCAGCCCCGCCCAGGCGTCGACCTGGTGCGTGTCCAACGCGGATCGTCCGTCGGCGTGCTGGAGATTCACGATGGTCACATCGTCGGCCGACATCCCGGCCTCATCGAGGGCCTGGATCAGGAGGAAGTAGGGGTCCGTGCCGAGGGTCGCCGCAATACTGCGACCGGCGAGATCCTCGACGCCGCGAATGGGAGAGTCCGGGGTCCTGGCCAGGGCCGACCACTCGGGCTGGGAGAACAGGCCGATCGTCGTGATCGGCGCACCGTTGGCACGTGCCAGAAGGGCAGCCGAACCCGCGGTCGAACCGACGTCGATCGCGGCACCGATCAGGCTCTGGTTGGCCTTGTTGGAACCGGCAGATTTCAACCAGGAGACGGACTGCCCGATTCCTTCGGCGGCGGTTTCGAGCCACTTCTTCTTGCGCATGATCAGCGACAAGGGGTTGTACGTCGCGTAGTCCAGGGTGATGCTTCCGGAAGCATCCGCGTTGATGACGCCACGGCCGGCTCCTTCGCCGGACATGCATCCGGACAAGGTCAGGGCGACGGCGCCGAGGCCGACGCCTTTGAGGGCGTCGCGACGGGAAAAGGTGGTCATCGGGATCGGGTCCTTGCTGGGCATGGGCGGTTCACGGGCTCGACGTCGTGGGGCTAGTGCGCCGTGGTGTCGACGCCGAGCAGCCCCAGAAGGTGTCCGCGCATTCGCGCCAGATCCGAGTCCTCGCGAGAACGGGGTCGAGGGAGGTCGACCTCGATGTTCTCCACGATTCCCGCCGGCTCACCTGGGGCCGGGCGCCCCAGGACGATGACATGGTCGGAGAGGTACAGCGCCTCGTCGACGTCGTGCGTGACGAGCAGAACCGTGGTGGGGTCCTGCCGATGCAGATCGAGGAGCAGATCCTGCATCTTGAGTCGGGTCAGGGCGTCGAGCGCGCCGAAGGGTTCGTCGAGCAGGAGCACCTGCGGATTCCGGGCCAGGGCCCTGGCCAGGGCCGCGCGCTGGGCCATGCCGCCGGAGACCTCGCCCGGCCGGTGGTTCGCGTGCGGGGTCAGACCGACGAGCTCGATCAGTTCCGCAACACGTTTCCGGCCGCGGGACGCGGGGGTCTTTCTTGGCAGGCCGAGGGCGACATTGTCCGTGATCGAACGCCAGGGCAGCAGGCGGGGCTCCTGGAATCCGACGGCGCACCGAGGATCAATGTCCCGAACCGGGCTGCCATCGATCGTGACGGAGCCCTCGGTTGCGGTGTCCAGCCCCGCCGTCGCGCGCAGGAGAGTGGACTTGCCGCACCCGGACGGCCCGACGACGGCGACGATCTCACCCGGTTGCACCGTGAAACTCACGTCGCGAAGGACCTGAGTACGCGTCCCGCCACGGGACGAGGTGCCGAAAGACTTCCCGACATCGTGGAATCGGACCGACGCGACCTCGGCCTCCAAGGCACGGGTGTCCTCCGGGGCGCGGGCCGAACTCACAATCAATCACTCCATCGAACCCTGGCGTTAGCACCGTATTCTCCCCGGGCCCTGTGGAATATGCGGGCCATTGCGGGGGAGAAGGTTGCTGCGACGTCGTCGAGCCAGGTCTCTCGGTCGCTCTGGATGGTTTTCCACTCCAGATTAAGCGTGCCCTCCGGGGCCGCTCCAACTCGGCCCGGACTGTTTCGACAGATGAAACGGCACGCGTCAAAGTGCGTCATCAGGGCGGTCGATCGGTCCGTGCCGAGAGTGGGCAGTCTGCGGCTCCACCGAGGGGCGCATTGCGCGTGGTTGTCATCACGTTATCGTGGCAAGCGGCCTCGACGGCTCAATGGAAGAGCCTCCTCGGGTCCCGGCTGATACGACCGTGATCGCACAGTGCGGTCGCGGATTGATCGAACCGGCATCAGGTAGTGGATCAGTCGCGTCAGGAGATTCGGTGTCAGAGGGAGCAACCAGAATGTTTGGGGTAGCGGCCGGTCTGGGGCTGCTGAGGTGTGTCTTGGGGATCGGGGTGCTTCCGCACTCCTCGGAAAGTGCCGTCAACATCGTCGCCGGCGTCGGAATCCTGACTTTTGTCATCGCAGGAGTCGTTGCCCAATCGGCCAAGAACAAGAGAGATCGTTGGGCCGGGCGACAAGCGGACTTGAACAGCGAATAATTCGTCGCCAGCACAAAGGCGCGGCGCACTCGTTCGGTTTTCGACGGTACCTTCGGAAATATGGTGCTGGTTCCCCGATTCGGTGGCAGTTACCCCTGTTACGTGGCGGTTCAGCGGCCACGTAACAGGGGTAACTGCCACCGAATCGGGTAAGCGCCAAGCTTTGGCGACTGCTCCTCGCGGTCTCCTCGGAAACGTCCCTTGCCTGTGGCTCTCATGGGGGCCTCGTCGCTTGTTGACGCCAGACCTCGGAATTGACGCACATCACACCAGGTGCCATATTAGTGAACGAACGGTCGGTAATTCCCCGCAGGCCGAACAGTTGGAACCGAACGCCTGAACAGGAGCTTCCATGCCCGAAATGCCAGCAGCCTTTCTCGTCGGCGGAGCCCGCACCCCGGTCGGGCGGTATGGGGGTGCCCTGTCCTCGGTCCGGCCCGACGACCTTGCGGCACTCTGCATCAAGAGCGTCGTGGAAGAGGCGGGCATCAACCCCGCCGACGTCGACGAGGTCATCCTGGGAAATGCGAACGGTGCCGGCGAAGAGAACCGCAACGTCGCACGCTTGGCCTGGTTGCTCGCGGGGTACCCGGACACCGTGCCAGGGATGACTGTCAACCGCCTGTGTGCCTCCGGAATGTCGGCCATCACCACGGCGTCGCAAATGATCAAATCGGGGGCCGCGGACATCGTCGTCGCCGGCGGCGTGGAATCGATGTCCCGCGCACCCTGGGTCATGGAAAAGCCCACCCGTCCCTTCGCCAAGCCTGGGGAGGCCTTCGACACCTCGATCGGGTGGCGTTTCGTGAATCCCAAGTTCCTGGACGGCCCCCTGTCCCGCGACGGCAAAGCCACCTATTCGATGCCCGAGACCGCGGAAGAAGTGGCCCGCACCGACGGAATCACTCGCGAAGAGGCCGATGAATTCGCGGTGCGCTCGCAGGAGAACGCGGCGGCCGCCATCGAGGCCGGGAGATTCGCGGACGAAATCGTCCCGGTCGAGGTTGCCGGCCGGAAGGGCGAGATCACCGTGGTCGATACGGACGAAGGCCCCCGCCCCGGCACGACCGCCGAGGCCCTGGGCAAGCTCAGGCCAGTGGTCGGTGGGGGATCCGTGGTCACCGTGGGCAACTCGTCCGCGCTCAACGACGGCGCGTCGGCCATCATCGTGGCCAGCGAGAAGGCTGTCGAGAAATACGGCCTCACGGCGCGCGCACGCGTGGTGGACGGTGCATCCGCCGGTGTCCCACCGGAGATCATGGGCATCGGTCCCGTGCCGGCGAGTCGGAAAGTGCTCGAACGTTCGGGGTGGGACATCGATGATCTGGGGGCGGTCGAGCTCAACGAAGCCTTCGCCACGCAGTCTCTCGCCTCGATCCGCCGCCTCGGACTGAACCCTGACATTGTCAACCGCGACGGCGGTGCGATCGCCCTGGGACACCCCCTCGGCTCCTCCGGGTCCCGTATCACGATCACCCTGTTGGGCCGCATGGAGCGCGAAGGCGCGTCCAAGGGCCTCGCGACCATGTGCATCGGCGTCGGGCAGGGCGCGGCATTGCTTCTCGAAAGGGCGTAAACCATGGAATTGACCGGAGACTTCACCGCAATCGAGATCGAGAGCCGCGAGGACAGGCTCCACGTCCGCCTCAACCGGCCCGAAGTCCGCAACGCGATCGACGCGACCATGATCGAGGAGCTGCACAGGGTGTGCGCCCACCTCGAGGCTGAGCCCAAGATCCTGATCCTGTCCGGGACGGAGGTCAACGGCAAGGGGGTTTTCGCGTCCGGCGCCGACATCGCCCAGCTGCGCGAACGCCGTCGTGACGACGCCCTGCGCGGGATCAATTCGCGGCTGTTCGACCGGCTGGGAAGCCTCCCCATGCCCGTCATCGCGGCGCTGGACGGATACGCCCTCGGCGGCGGTGCCGAACTCGCGTGGGCGGCGGACTTCCGCATCGGAACACCCCAGACCAAGGTCGGGCAGCCCGAAACCGGACTCGGGATCGTGGCAGCGGCCGGCGCCATGTGGCGTCTCAAGGAGCTGGCAGGGGAGCCTCTGGCCAAGGAGCTGTTGTTTGCGGGTCGTATGCTGGACGCCGATGAGGCCCTCGACGCCGGGCTCATCACCGAAATCCACGAGCCCCAAGATCTTCTCGACGCCGCCCACCGACTCGCGGACCGCATCGCCAAGCAGGATCCCCTCGCGGTTCGCATCGCCAAGGGCGTGTTCCACGCGCCCCGCGAGGCCCACCCGTACGTGGACGAGCTCGCTCAGGCGGTTCTGTTCGAGTCCCCCGCCAAATTCGATCGCATGCAGTCCTTCCTGGACCGCAGAAAGGAGCGCACTCAGTGAACGCTCTGAACAGCCAGAATGTCCCCGAACGTGTCGGCGTGTTGGGCGGGGGCCGCATGGGCTCCGGCATCGCCCACGCGTTCTTGATCTCGGGGGCCCACGTGGTCGTCGTCGAGGTCGACGACGCCGCCGCACGGGCCGCCCGCGAACGCATCGAGAAGGACCTCGGTGCGTCCATCGACCGCGGCAAGATCGAGGGTGCGGTCGGGGAGTGGAGCGCCCATCTGGAGGTGGCCACGGATGCCTCCGCATTCGCCGACCGCGACCTCGTGGTCGAGGCCGTGCCGGAAGTCTGGGACCTCAAAGTCGAGTCCCTGCGCCGCGCCGAGTCGAACATGGGCCCGGACGCGTGGCTGGCGACCAACACGTCGTCGATGTCCGTGGATGGTCTGGCCGAGGAACTCGAACGCCCCGATCACTTCTGCGGCCTGCACTTCTTCAACCCCGTCCCGGCATCCAAGCTCGTGGAAGTGGTGGTCGGTGAGAAGACCTCGGAGCAACTGGCTTCTCTGACCCAGGACTGGGTCAGTGGGCTGGGCAAGACCCCGGTCACCGTGCATGACGCCCCGGGCTTCGCTTCTTCGAGGCTCGGGATCGCCCTGTCCCTGGAAGCCATTCGCATGGTCGAGGAAGGCGTGGCCGCGCCCGAGGACATCGATCACGCCATGACTCTGGGCTACAAGCACCCCGTCGGCCCGCTGGCGCTGACCGACATCGTGGGCGTGGACGTACGACTGGATATCGCCGAGTACCTCGAGTCTCGGTTGGGGCCGAGGTTCAGCCCGCCCCAACTCATGCGCGACATGGTCGAACGCGGCGAACTCGGCAAGAAATCGGGCAAAGGCTTCTACACGTACGAGTAGAGGCTGGGGCCAGTAGAGGCTGGGGCCAGGCGCGGCATGGTCGGCTCCTGGCCCCGGTTCGATCAGTCGAAGAACCCCTCCGGCGCGGGTTTGAGGTAGTTGCTGATCCGCACGGTGCACAGGCGCCGTCCGCTGTCCACGTGCGTCATGACGACTTCGTGACTCGTCATGGATCGCCCGAGCTTGATGGGGGTTGCGACGGCGCGCACCGTGCCCTCCGAGGCCGACGAATGATGGGTCGCGTTGACCTCGATGCCGACGGCGATCTTCCCGAACTGCGCCGCGTGCAGGACCGCGGCCCATGAGCCGCAGGATTCGGCCAGAGCAATGGACGCTCCACCGTGCAGGATTCCGTGGCCCTGGCGATTTCCGGCGACCGGCATGGTGGCCACCACGCGCTCGGGGGTCTGCTCCTCGAACTCGATCCCGAGCTTGTCATCCAGCTCTCCCGGATCGATGCGACCCACCGGGGTGTCTCGCTCGCGTTCCTCCGGGCTCCGGTGTTCTGCCCTGTTCGCGTGGTCGTCCAATGGGACCTCCTTGTGACTCTTTGTCGCGCCGGATTGTGGCGCGGGACTGTGACGTGGGTTATCCTGACAATAATTACTGACCGAACGTTCGGCTACTTTATCGCAGGGAGTGAATTCACCCGTGACCACCCAAACCCGTAATGAGGCTACAACCACCCAGGCCACCGAGATACTGCCGAGTTACGTCCGGGGTCAGTGGTGGCGGCCCGACGATCCGGAGCGGGCGGCCGACGTCGTCGACGCGGCGACCGGGGAACCCTTGGTTCGCGTCAGCGCCGAGGGCCTCTCGACGGCCGATGTGGTTCGGTACGGGCGGGATCGCGGCCAGAAGTCGCTCGGGGAGCTGACGATCCACGAGCGCGCGCTCATCATCAAGAAGCTCGCCTTGCATCTCAATGAGCACAAGGACGAGCTCTACGAGGTCTCGTTCCGGACCGGTGCTACCGCCAAGGACCACTTGATCGACACCGACGGCGGCATCGGAACCCTCTTCACCTTTTCCTCCAAGGCCCGCCGCGAGTTGCCCAATTCTCGGGTGATCGTGGACGGGAACGTCGAACAGCTGTCGGCGGACGGGAGCTTCCTGGGCGAGCACATCTACACCCGCCTCCCCGGCGTCGCGGTGCAGATCAACGCCTTCAACTTCCCGGTGTGGGGGATGCTCGAGAAGTTCGCTCCAGCGTTCATCGCGGGCGTGCCGAGCGTGGTCAAACCTGCGACGCCGACCGCATACGTGACCGAGAAATGCGTGCGGCTCATGGTCGACTCGGGCCTGCTGCCCGATGGAGCGATTCAGCTGATCTCCGGCTCCGCCCGCGACCTGCTGGACCACCTGGACATGCGTGACCACGTTGCTTTCACCGGATCGGCCGCGACCGCACAGGCCCTGCGCCAGCACCCCAACGTGCTCGAGGGTGGCGTGCGCTTCACCGCCGAAACCGACTCCCTCAACGCCGCCATCATGGGGCCGGATGTCACCGAGGACTCCCCGGAATTCGCGGCATTCATCAAGTCCGTGGTCCTGGAGATCAGTGCCAAGGCGGGACAGAAGTGCACCGCGATCCGTCGCGTGATTGTGCCCGACCAGATGCGCCAGCCCGTCGTGGAAGCGCTCAGGGTCCGCATCGCCGAGCGCGGCGTCGTCGGCGACCCGCGGGACAAAACGACGACGGTCGGCGCCCTGGCCTCTCCTGACCAGCGGGAAGAGGTCGTGAAGGCCGTACGGCGACTGACCGACGCCGGAGGCACAGTGCGCGTCGGCGGGCCGGACGCACTCGACAGCGTTCCGTCCGAGGGTGCGTTCTTCCCCGTGACCGTGCTCGAATTCGACGACGCGCGCACCCCCGAGGTCCACAGCGTCGAGGCCTTCGGCCCGGTGACCTCGGTCGTGGGCTATTCGGGGTCGGTTGACGAGGCGGTCGAGCTCGCGGCTCTGGGCGCGGGCTCGCTCGTGGCCACGGTTTGCACGCACGACCCTGAGACGGCCGGTGCCTTCGCCGCCGGGATCGGATCCCACCACGGCCGCGTTCTCTTCCTGGACCGCGACGACGCCAAGACCTCGACCGGTCACGGTTCGCCCATGCCCCAGCTGGTGCACGGCGGCCCGGGTCGAGCAGGTGGCGGCGAGGAACTGGGCGGCGTCCGCGGCATCAAGCACTACATGCAGCGCACGGCCGTGCAGGGTTCGCCCGATCTGCTGACCGGCGTGACCGGGGTGTGGCACTGGGGCGCCCGGGCGCAGACGGTGACCCGCGACGACGTCGAAAACGGCACCGGCACGCACCCGTTCCGGAAGTCGCTGGCCGAACTGCGCATCGGCGACCAGTTCCGCTCCGACCTGCGCAAGGTCACCCTGGACGACATCACCGAATTCGCGGAGTCCACCGGGGACACGTTCTACGCCCACACCAATGAGGAAGCGGCGGCAGCCAATCCGTTCTTCCCCCGACGGGTCGCCCACGGCTACCTGCTGGTCTCGTGGGCCGCGGGCCTGTTCGTGGAGCCGGCTCCGGGGCCTGTACTGGCGAATTACGGGCTGGAGAATCTGCGATTCATCACCCCGGTCACCTACGACGACTCGTTCCGCGTGACCCTGACGGCCAAGCGCATCACCCCGCGCGTCACGGACGACTACGGCGAGGTCGCCTGGGACGCCCGCCTGACCAACCAGGACGACGAGATCGTGGCGACCTACGACGTCCTGACGCTGGTCGAGAAGGAGTAGCGGGTCGGGGCCGGGAACGCCGGGCGCTGACCCGGGTTGAGCGTGTGGTGGCCCGGCCACGGGGAGGTGACCCGGCCACGGTGTGCGTTGGGTGGTGGGTGCCTGATTCAGTGGCGCTTTCCGTCGTTAGGCGGCGGCTAAACCGCCGCCTAACGACGGAAAGCGCCACTGAATCGGTTAAACGCCACGTAGAAGGGGCCGGTGAAGGGCTGTAGCGTATCCGGGATCGGCGGGCAAGTGCCACTCATTCGGGTGAGTGCCACCTGGGAGGGCCGAGCGAGAGCTCGGAGACAACCCGTTGCAGCCCCGACCACCGCAGGAACCCCCGCCCCATCGGGTAACCGCCACGTAGTAGCAGCTCCGCAGTCCATCAATTTTGTTGGCCAAGGCCTTCTGGCTCGTCGAAGTGGCAATCCCGTGCGAGAAACGGCGCGAGGTGGCGATTGTGAGCGGATTTCGTGGCAAAAAAAGCACAAAGCTGCCACCTCGGGGGAGGGGGTGCACAAAGCTGCCACCTCGGCCAGAACCGCTACGCATCTCACCCGTTGGCTACGCCCGCAACCCCTCCAGGACCATCTTCACCGCGGTGTCGGCCAGCTGGTCGGTGGTTCCTGGCCCTCCGGGCTGGTACCAGTCGACGATCGAGTTGATCATTCCGAGGATCAGGCGCGGGGTGGACTTTCCTGAGATGTCCTCGCGGAGGTCTCCTTCGTTCTGGGCCTGCCGGACGAGTTCCTCCACGGTGCGGGTGATGCGGCGTCGCCGTTCGAGGGCCGCGATCTCCACAGGTGAGTTGCCGCGCAGGCGCAGGAGGAGGGTCACGTAGGGCATCTGGTCCACGAGTACCCGGATCGAACCGCGGATCACCCCTTCGAGCTGGTCGATGCCGCGGGAGTCCGGGGTTCGCACCTCGCCCATTGCCTTCTCGAGTGAGTCCAGCGCTCGGAGCAACGCCTCCTCGAGAATCTCCTCCTTGGAGTTCACGTGGTGGTAGATCGCCGACTTCGAGATGCCGAGGTGGTTCGAGAGCATGCCCATCGAGGTGGTGTCGTACCCGTACTCGTTGAAGACCTGGACGCAGACCGAGATGAGCTTCTCTCGGTCGTATCCCGGGCGTCCTCGCCGCGCACCATTGCTCGGTGCTGCGGAGGTGCCGGTTTCCTGGTCCTGGGTGGCGGGCACTGTGGGCATGTTCTGTCTCGTCTTTCTGCAGGGTCCATCACGAGATTACCCGACGGCGCCGCGCGCACCGCGTGGTCCGGCGCACGACGCCGTCGGGCCCGGCTGGCGCCGTACGGGCCCGGGTGACGCCCCGGCCCGTACGGGGCATCTCGAGGTTACTTGTTCCTGTGGTCGTAGACGCGGCGGATCTTGCCCGAGGACCGTGCCAAGGTCTCCGGTTCGGCGATGTCGATGAGCGCCGACGAACCGATCTTGGTCTTGATCTCCGACAGCAGCTTCTTCCCGTCCTCGATCGCTTCCTCGCGGGTCGCGTCCTCACGCCGCTCGATGTGGATCGTCATCTGGTCCATCCTGTTCGGGCGGTCGATCTCGAGCGTGAAGTGCGGCGAGAGCGAGGGGAGATTGAGGGCGAGCTCCTCGATCTGTGTCGGGAACAAGTTGACTCCGCGGAGAATGATCATGTCGTCCGAACGGCCCGTGATGCGGCCCATCCGCCGGTGCCCGGGACGATCCGTCCCGGGAAGCAACCGGGTGAGGTCATGGGTTCGGTACCGAATGATCGGAAGCGCTTGCTTGGTCAAGGACGTGAACACCAACTCTCCGGGTTCGCCCAGGTCGCACACGCGATCATCGAACGGGTCGATGATCTCGGGCCGGAAATGGTCTTCCCAGATATGGGAACCGTCCCGTGTCACGGCGGACTCGCCGGCCACTCCGGGGCCCATGACCTCGGACAGCCCGTAGATGTCGCACGCGGTGATGTCGAAGGTCCGCTCGATCTCCCGACGCATCTCGTCGGTCCACGGCTCGGCGCCGAGCACCGCGCGCTTGAGGGAAGTGTCCCTCGGGTCCACCCCTGCCTTCCGGAACCCGTCGGCGATGGCCAACAAGTACGTCGGGGTCGCGAGGATCGCGTCGGGTTCGAAGTCGCGGATCAGTTGGACCTGCTTGTCGGTCTGTCCGCCGGACATCGGGATGACCGCGCACCCGAGCTTCTCGCCGCCGTAGTGCGCGCCGAGCCCACCGGTGAAGAGGCCGTACCCGTAGGCGTTGTGGATCTTCTGCCCCGGCTCGACGCCCGAGAAACGGAAGCAGCGCGCCACGAGGCTCGCCCAGGTGTCGAGATCGTCCTGGGTGTAGCCGACCACGGTCGGCAGTCCGGTGGTTCCGGACGACGCGTGGACGCGACGAATCTCGCTCATCGGTACGGCGAAGGACTTGAACGGGTAGGCGTTCCGGAGGAATTCCTTGTCCGTGTAGGGGAACTTGCTGAGATCCGAAAGCTCCTGGAACTGGCTCGGATGCACGCCGTGTTCGTCGTAGAGCTCGCGATAGGCCGGAACGTTCTCGTAGGCGTTGTGCAGAGTCCACTTGAGGCGTTCGACCTGGAGGGCCTCGATCTCGTCCCTGCTCATCAGCTCTTCGGGGTCGGGCTGCGTGGGATCGGCGGAGGCGGTGGGGGAGTAGGGATTGTCGATGGAACACGTGGTCATGGGGTTCACACTTTCTGGCGTTGGGGGACGGTCCGGCTCCGGCCGCGGAAGTGGGCGACGACGTCGTCGTCGGCGGTGACGGTGACGTCGTAGAGGCCGCTGCGACCGGTACGGGCTACCTCTTTGGCTTCTGCGGTCAGGACTTGATCCGGACGCCCGGAACGGACGAAATCGATCTGAGCGCCTTGGGCGACGGTGATCGTGCTGCCGTCCCCCTCGGGGTCGTTGCAGGCCATGGCGAAACACGTGTCCGCCAGGGAGAACACCATGCCGCCGTGGGCGATACCGAATCCGTTGAGCATCTCCTCCCGCAGCGTCATGCTGATGACCGCGTGACCGTACTCCGCACGGTGGACACGGATGCCCAGCCATTCCGAGGTGCGGTCGTTGGCCAGCATGGGGTGATCTGGCATGTTGCCCTCCTCACAATATATGA
Source organism: Rothia koreensis (assembly GCF_004136575.1). Taxonomy (GTDB): domain Bacteria; phylum Actinomycetota; class Actinomycetes; order Actinomycetales; family Micrococcaceae; genus Rothia; species Rothia koreensis. The sequence goes on along the minus strand of NZ_NOIQ01000005.1, from coordinate 7,389 downwards.
CCGAATGGTCAGTAGGGAATCGTTAAATTGACACTGTGTCAACCGGGACCTTCTTGTGTTGACGACCACAGTCTACCCCTATATCCTGAACGAACGTTCGGTATTTATTTCATTGGAGGACGTCATGACCCACACCGACGACGCCGTCGCCCCGGAGCAGGAGCACTTCGACGCGCTCATCGCGGATGACTCCCGCATCGAACCCCGGGACTGGATGCCCGAGGCCTACCGAAAGACTCTGACCCGCCAGATCTCCCAGCACGCCCATTCGGAGATCATCGGCATGCAGCCGGAGGCCAACTGGATCACGCGGGCCCCGAGCCTGAAGCGCAAGTCGATCCTCATGGCCAAGGTGCAGGACGAGGCGGGCCACGGCCTGTACCTCTACTCCTCGGCCGAAACCCTCGGCACCCCGCGGCCGGTCCTCAACGATCAGCTGCTCACCGGACGCGCCAAGTACTCCTCGATCTTCAATTACCCGGCGCGGACCTGGGCAGACATGGGCGCCATCGGCTGGCTCGTGGACGGCGCCGCGATCTGCAACCAGGTTCCGCTCTGCCGGGCGTCCTACGGCCCCTACGGTCGAGCCATGGTGCGCATCTGCAAGGAGGAATCCTTCCACCAGCGGCAAGGATGGGAAATCCTGTACGAGCTCTCGCACGGGACGGACGCGCAGAAGAAGATGGCGCAGGACGCCGTCGACCGTTTCTACGGCCCCGCACTGCAGATGTTCGGGCCCCCGGACGCGGATTCGCCGAACTCCCAGCAGTCCATGGCCTGGAACATCAAGCGTTTCAGCAACGACGAACTGCGCCAGCGCTTCGTCGACATGATCGTGCCCCAGGCCGAGGCCCTCGGGCTGACCCTCCCGGACCCCGACCTGGTCTGGAACGAGGAGCGTCAGCACTACGACTACGGCGAGCTGGACTGGGACGAATTCATGTCCGTGATCAAGGGGCGCGGCCCGTGCAGCGTCCAGCGGATGAAGCGGCGTCGTGAGGCCCACGAGAACGGGGCCTGGGTCCGGGAGGCGGCCGCGGCCTACGCCGAACGACAGGCCGCCCGCGCGGCCGAGGCCGCAAACCACGAAGACCACGAAACCGAGACCGCGCCGAGCTCGCAACGACCGGCCGCCCAACTGATCGGAGCCTGACCACCATGGCCGAAGAAACCCACCAGAATCAGCAGACGGCCTGGCCTCTCTGGGAGGTCTTCGTTCGCTCCTCGCGCGGCCTCTCCCACGTGCACGCCGGGTCGTTGCACGCCCCCGACGCGACCATGGCGGTCCGCAATGCGCGCGATCTCTACACGCGGCGCAATGAGGGAACCAGCGTGTGGGTTGTGGAGGCCGACGCGATCACGGCGTCCGACCCCGATTCCAAGGGCGGCTACTTCGAATCCGCCCAGGGCAAGGCCTACCGCCACGCGACGTATTACACCAAGTCCGAAGGGGTGAAGCACCTGTGAGTACCTTCGCATCCCAAGAATCGGCCACCAAGATCAGCGCGGGTGAGTCCATCAGCTCCGAATCCATCGCTGAATCCGGGGCCACGGCCTCCGAGGACGTCGCTCAGTACGCGATGCGGCTCGGCGACGACGCCCTGATCCTCTCCCAGCGTCTCGGGTGGTGGATCGCGCGGGCCCCCGAGCTGGAGGAGGACATTGCGCTGTCCAACATCGCGCTGGACCTCATCGGGCACGCCCGGTTCCTGCTCACCTACGCGGGAACCGCCTGGAACAAGAGCGAGGACGACCTCGCCTACTTCCGGCCCGAGGAGGAGTTCCGTTCGTGCCGGCTCGTCGAGCAGGAGAACGGCGACTTCGGCCAGACCATCGCCCGGCAACTGATCTTCTCGATGTATCAGTACGAGCTGTACAAGGCACTGGCCGAATCCTCCGATCCGACGCTCGCGGCCATCGCTGACAAGGCGGTCAAGGAAGTCGAGTACCACGTGGACCACGCTTCGCAGTGGATCCTCCGGCTGGGGCTCGGCACCGAGGAATCCCGGCGACGCATCGCCGCGGGGCTCGAATACATGTGGCCCTACGTCGAGGAACTGTTCACCGACGACGAGCTGATCGACCGTCTGGACGGCGTCGCGGTGCGGCCGTCGAGCCTTGAGGAAGCGGCGATGCGCGGCATCCGGTCGGTCCTCGCGGAGGCCGAACTCGAGGTGCCCGAGGTGGCCCAGGCCAGGCTCACCAGCGAAGTGCGTGACGGTTCCTACTCGGAGCACCGCGGGTACATTCTGGCCGAAATGCAGTCCCTGGCCAGGCAACACCCCGGAGCGACGTGGTGATCGCGATGGCAGCCACGAGCATCCATACAGCACCGGACAAGGACTCGGCCGGTCTGGCCCGCGAGTTGCCCCTGGGCCCATCACGTCGGCCGCACGATGCCGCCGACGCCGCCCTGTGGGACCGTGCCGCGGCGGTCTGCGACCCGGAGATACCCGTCCTGACCCTCGCGGACCTGGGAGTTCTTCGGGACGCCTACGTCGACGGCGACCAGGCCGTCGTCGTCATCACCCCCACCTATTCGGGGTGCCCCGCGATGGACACCATGGCCGACGACCTGGTCGCGACCGTCTCCACAGCCGGGTACCGAGACGTCCGCGTGGAGAAGGTTCTGCGACCCGCGTGGACCACCGACTGGATGAGCGAGGCCGGAAAAGCCAAGTTGGCCGAATACGGGATCGCGCCGCCGACCGGTGAGAGCGCTCCTGGACACAACAGCGGCCCGGTCAGGCTGACGCTGTCCGTCAAATGCCCGCATTGCGGTTCCCTCCGAACGCGCGAGATGACCCGATTCGGTTCCACCTCGTGCAAGGCCCTCTGGGTTTGCAACGAGTGCCTCGAGCCCTTCGACTACTTCAAGGTTCACTGACATGACCCAGACCAGCACCCACCGTTCCGACGTCGAGAACGAAGCCTCCGCGCCCGAGGGGAGCGGGCGACGTCGCGCCACGTTCAACAAGCTCCCCGTCACCGGTCTGCGCAAGCTGACAGACGAATCCGTCGAAGTCTCTTTCGGCGTCCCCGACGACTTGGTCGAGGACTACGACTACCTCCCCGGACAGTACGTGGCCCTCCGCGCCGAGATCGACGGCCAGGAAGTGCGCCGCTCGTACTCCATCTGCGCAGAGCCGCGCCCCGGAGAGATCCGAGTCGCGATCAAGAAGGACATGGGCGGGTTGTTCTCCACGTGGGCCAACGAGGAGCTGGCCGTCGGGGACGAACTCGAGGTCATGAACCCGCAGGGCGCCTTTACCTCCAGGACCCGGGTCACCTCGATGAACCACCCGGACGAACTGGCCCGGCACGAGGTCCGCGAGGACAAGAACGCCCACGTGGTGGCCATCGCCGCCGGATCGGGGATCACGCCCATCATGGCGATCGCCCGGTCCCTGATGAAGGCTTCTCCCACCGCGAGCGTCGATCTCGTCTACGCGAACAAATCCTCGATGGACGTGATGTTCGCGGAGGAACTGGGCGACCTCAAGGACAAGTACCCGTCACGGATCGCCCTGCACCACGTCCTGTCCCGTGAACAGCGTGTCTCGCCCCTCATGTCCGGCCGCATCGACCCCGACAAGCTGGACGAACTCCTGGACAAGGTGATCCCGGTCGATGCAACCCAGGAATGGTTCCTGTGCGGACCGTTCGAGCTCGTGCAGCTCTGCCGTGACGCGCTCGCGGCCCGAGGGGTCCCGGAGGAGAGGATCCGTTTCGAACTGTTCACGACCGGCAAGCCGGAGAAACCGGCCGGGCAGCAGGGGCGAGAAGTGGTCGCCGATCCCGAGGGCGAGAACATCAGGATCACCTTCAACCTGGACGGCAATACCGGAAAGGTCGAAACACCCAAGTCGGCCAACGAAACCGTGCTCAACGCCGCGCTTCGTGTCCGTCCCGACGTGCCCTTCGCGTGTGCCGGCGGCGTGTGCGGAACCTGCAGGGCCAAAGTCCTCTGCGGCGACTTCACGATGGAAGAAAACTTCGCCCTGGAGAAGGATGAGATCGAGGCCGGCTACGTCCTGACGTGCCAGACCCGACCGACCTCCGACGCCCTGGACGTCGACTACGACGCATAGCTCGTGCGCGGTGCGCCGCTTCGGGCCAGTTGAAAGGACCTCGACCATGATCGACCTGACCATTTCCGATGACATCGCGGAGATCGTGCTCAATGCTCCGAGCAAGCTCAACGCCCTGGACGCCGAGGACCTCGCAGAACTGTCCGAGGCCTATCGGGAGGCAGAGAACGCCGAGGTCCGGGCGCTCGTGCTGCGCGGCGAGGGCCGCGGGTTCTGCGCGGGCAGGGACATCTCGTCGGTGGATCCGGCACACGACGACGTCGAGGGCTACCTGGGGCATCGGGCCACGGCCCTCTTTCGCCAGATCGCCGCGTTCTCAGCCCCGACCTTTGCCGCGGTGCACGGCGCGTGCCTCGGCGTCGGGCTCGGTCTGGCGATCGCGAGCGACGTCGTCTACGTCGCCGAGGACGCCAAGATCGGGTCGCCGTTCGCCAACCTCGGGGCGACGCTCGACTCCGGAGGCCATGCCCTGTTCTACGAGAGGCTCGGGGCGCACCGGACCCTCGACCTGATCTACACCGGGGAGATGATGAGCGGGGCCGAGGCGGTCACCGCCGGGCTCTTCTCCCGCTCCGTGCCCGCGGAAGAATTGGTGGACTTCACGATGCAACGGGTCCGGAAGGTGTCCCAGGGGGCGACACAGGCGTACCTGGTCTCGAAGGCTCTGGTAGGTCAGCTGCGTGACGAGCGGGCGGGCCTCTGGGATTCCATGGCGGCCGAATCCGCCGAGCAGGCACGACTGTGCTCGACCGCGGACTACGCGGAGGGGTTCTCGGCGTTCCAGGAGAAGCGAAAGCCGCGTTTCACGGGGGAGTAGAGACTCGGGCACTGTCTGTGCGGAGCATTGTCCCGACGTAGCCGGTGCCGTGCCGCGCGGCCCCGTAACACAGTGCAAACCGAGTAACACAAGCACACAGGATGGTCTGGAATCCGAGGTGTTACATACGCTCATGGAAGGAAAGATCAAGAGTCCCAACGCGCAAGCTCTGGCTGGTTGGGCGGCAACCCTCTCCCGTAGCGGGGTGCCCCAGATGATGATCTGGCACCGTCGGCGCGACGACCGGCGGACATGCAAGTACGGCGCGAGAACCGGCGCCACCGCGTGAATGGTTGCGTCGATTCTCGGGAGACGGGAAGTCGGCGCAGGGCTCGGGCACGCGGAGAACCATGGAGTCCCTCCAGGCACCGAAAGGAATCCCGATGTCGGACAAGAAGCGCATCGCCATCAACGCCTTCGACATGACGTGCGTGGGCCACCAGAGCTTTGATCTGTGGCGCCACCCTCGTTCGCGGGCCACCGAGTACAACACCCTCGAGTACTGGACCGACTTGGCCAAGACGCTCGAGAAGGGTCTTTTCGACGGGATCTTCTTGGCCGACGTCGTCGGGATCTACGACGTGTACCGCAACTCGGCGGCACCCTCGATCCGTGGTGGGGCGCAGGTTCCGGTCAATGACCCGTTCATGCAGATCTCCGCGATGGCCGCGGTGACCGAGAACCTCGGCTTCGGTGTGACCAGTGCCGTGACCTACGAGCAGCCGTACACGCTGGCCAGGAAGTACGCGACGCTCGACCACCTGACCAAGGGGCGCGTCGGCTTCAACGTGGTCACGTCCTACCTTCCGTCGGCCGCGGAGAACCAGGGCCTGCCGCGCCAGATCGAGCATGACAAGCGCTATGAGATCGCCGACGAGTTCCTCGACGTCTGCTACAAGCTCTGGGAAGGATCGTGGGAGGACGACGCCGTGGTCAAGGACCGCGAAACCGGCGTCTACGCCGACCCGTCCAAGGTCCACCCGATCCAGCACGAGGGCAAATACTTCACGGTCCCCGGAGCGGGACTCACCGAGCCGTCCCCGCAGCGAACCCCCGTCATCTTCCAGGCGGGAGCCTCCTCGCGCGGCCAGGCTTTCGCCGGCAAGCACGCCGAGGCCGTGTTCGTGGGCGGGCTGCGCCCGGATCTGACCCGGTTCATGACCGACAAGATCCGTGACGAGGCCGAGAAGGCCGGTCGTCAGCGCGACGACGTCAAGATCTTCGCGATGCTGTCCGTGATCGTCGACGAGACCGACGAAAAGGCCCAGGCCAAGTACGAAGAGTACCTCCAGTACGTGTCTCCCGAGACCTCCCAGGCGATCATCGGCGGCTGGTCCGGTGTCGACCTGTCCCAGTTCGGCGAGGACGAAGTGCTCAACTACATCGAGACCGATTCCATTCAGTCCTTCCTGACCCCGTTCACCCTCCAGTCCAAGGACAAGGAGTGGACGCGCGAGGACATTGCGAAGCACTGCGCGATCGGCGGGATGGGCGACGTCATCATCGGTGGTCCCGAAAAGGTTGCCGACGAGCTCGAACGCTGGATCGACGAAGGCGGCCTGGACGGAATCAATCTCGCCTACCACGTCTCGCCCGGGTCCTTCGAGGACTTCGTCGAGTTCGTGGTCCCCGAACTCCAGAAGCGCGGCCGCTACCGGACGAGCTACGAGGGATCCACCTTCCGCGAGAACCTCTACGGCGAAGGGCGGGTTGCGATCGACGAGCACCACCCGGCCGCGGCGTACAAGGGGTCGTATGTCGGCAAGCCGTCGACCGAGGACACCCCGGCGCGCCCGGTCGAGGAGGACGCCGCGGCCTGATCGGTCGGGAAGTGGCGCCGTGTCTTGGCTCGGTCGGGGAGTGGCGCCCCGACGCGGTCGGGTGCGGCGCTTCGTCTTGACTCGTCGGGGGCGGCATCATAACTCGGTCGGGTGTGGCGCCGCGTCGTGGGCGGGTGTGGTCGGCAGCTTCCGTTGTCCGCCGCGAGGTGGCGAGGTGGCGAGGCGGCGAGGTGGCGGTTTTGTGCGGCTGATTCCACGAAGTGGCAGTTTGGTGCCGTTCTCTTCGCGAGGTGGCAATCTCGTGCTGTTTTTCCGGCGAGGTGGCAATTTTGGGACGTTTTGGGCCGGTTTTAGTCCCAAAACTGCCACCTCGAGCGCCGACCTGCACGTAACTGCCACCTCGCGCCCTCGACCGCTCGAAGTTGCCACCTCGGCGGGGGCGACTCGAACGAAACTGCCACCTCGCGCGCCGGCCTGCACGTAACTGCCACCTCGCGCCATCGACCGCACGAAACTGCCACCTCGGTCCGGGACGACGACGTCGATATGCCCCGTCACGTGCGTGCTTCGGCACAAAATTGCCATCTCGGCCCCTGATCGCACGAAATTGCCACCTCGGTCGAGGGCGAGCTGCACGAAACTGCCACCTCGCGCGTCGGCCTGCACGAAACTGCCACCTCAGCCCCCGGCCCCCCGGCCC
>NZ_NOIQ01000004.1 GCF_004136575.1 Rothia koreensis | reverse complement strand
GGGCCGCTGGGCGTGAGGGTGCTGCGGGCTTGGGGCTCGGAATTTGATGGCCTCGCGTCCCGGACGGCTCTCCTGCGCCCCAATCGGGAGGCGGTTACTAGATTCGGTGGCGGTTTCCGGCGGCAACGGTCCGGGCCCGACGCGGTGGCTTCATGTGCTGGGAGGCGGTTCCCCAATAGCGGGGCGGTTACCGGCGCAATTGGACGGCCTTTGAGGAGCCGGCCTACATCATGCGGAGGCGCTTGCCCGATTCGGTGCCCTTTACCGGCGAAAAGAGGCCGGAATTCGTGGCACTCGGACGTCTGTTGGGAGGAGGTTTCCTGATTCGGTGGCGTTTGCCTTCGTTAGGTGGGGTCTGAACCGCCACCTAACGAAGGCAAACGCCTCCCAATCGGGCAACCGCCACGCAGGAGGAGCTATCAAGCAACAGGCGCGGCTACAGAGGAGGGCCCACCGAGGCCGGACGACGAGCAGCGGAACCCGGACAGAGAAGAACCCCCGCCGAAGCGGGGGTTCTTCTCGAAGTATGGGGCACTGGACCGGGTGCGCCTCTCGGCGGAAGGCCGCTCGTAGCGGCTAAATAATGGAGCCCGGGGCAACCTGCGGCCCAGTGCCTTGTATCCAGTGTGGTCCTCGTTCGCCGAGGCTGTCAAAGGACCCTGGGGATCAACGATTCATGGGGTTCCGGCGTTGCTTGAGTTCCTTGAACCAGCGTCCGCTCTGACCGACCCACAACATGATCGTGCCGATGATCAGGAGAATCGTCCCGATGGCCCCGATGATTCCCGGGGCATCCTGGAAGGCGCCGCCCAGGCCGAGGAGGCTCAGGATCGCGAGAATGAGCAGGACGATCCTGCCCCAGTTCTTGCCTCGGGTGGCCGCCCTGGCGGAGAGGAGCTGGAGCACGATGACGATCAGCGAGAAGATGGCCCCGGCGCTGAAGAAGCCCCAGGCGTAGGCGGCCTGCCCCTGATCGGCCAGAGTCTTGTATTCGTCGGTGGCCATGAAGACGAACGGCGAGATGATCAAGCTGATCACGCTGATGGCCGCAGAAATGTAAATGAGCCGGGCGGCGGTGTGCACGGCCTTGGGTGCCGCCAGGTCTCCGCCCTGGTTCTGGAGAGGACCATGACCGTTTCCTGCGTCGCCGCCCTGGTACTGGGGCTGTCCGCCCGGGTACTGGGGCTGTCCGCCGTTGGGGTTGCTCCCGTACTGAGGAGGCTGGTTCCCGGCCGGGGAATCGTGATTCTCGGTCATGCTTTCCTCTCAAAAGGTGATTGAACTGACCTTCCTATCAAAACACGAGGGAGTCCCGGCCCACAATGAATCCGCGCCGGCACGCGCGCATGCGGAATCGCTTGTTCATGATTTTCACGCCCGCCCCGGGAAATGAATCAATAAACGGTCACGATTCGGTCGCGAATCGGTTTCGGGTCCGCCGACGTGCGGCGATTCGTCGTCGTCGGAAAACCCACGGAAGATCGGACCCGCGCAAGGAAAACACGGAACCTTACGTTCCGGAGTCATAAAAACGTGGGTCGTCTTCATATGACACCGGTATTTCTCCGTCCCGTCGCTGTGCTCAATGACGCGACATGTGCCGTCAAAGAATCCTCATCCTTGCGGCCGTTCAGGAGGCCGGGTTTGAATACTTGCGTATCTATCCAGAGCGGCCGAGAGACCTGGCTCGACGACGCCGCAGCAACCCCCTCGTGACCCCAACGGGTCCGGGGCACGGTGCTCCCGCCAGGTCCGATGGAGTGTATCGGTTGTCCTTCGACGACGCCGGGCGCATTCCCCGGCCGATCCCGTGCTTTCGGTCGTGGGCCCCGAGTATCGACTGACGCCGCCTCCGTCGGGCGTACCGAAAGGAGACCCGGCGTGAAACGTGAAGACGGACCAGCACTGTCCTTCGAGCTGTATCCGCCGCGCAGCAGCCTGAGTGCGGAGGCCCTGGGGGCCACCATCGCCGAACTCGAGCCCACGCGCCCCGACTACGTGTCGGTGACGGCAGCCTTGGCCGGGGACAGGAGGCGCCAGAGTATCGACCTCCTGCGCCACCTCGTGGATGAGACCGAGCTGAAGCCGCTGGCCCATATCCTCTCGACCGGGCAGAACGCCGCCGAACTCGAGGACCTGGTCCAGGAGATCATCGATCACGGGGTTCGCGGGTTCTTGGCCCTGCGCGGAGACCGGCCCGATGACTACACGCTTCGCGAGGGCGAGTTGCCTTTCGCCCGGCACCTCGTCGAACTCATCCGCCGCGTCGAGGCCCGGGGATCGGCCAAATTGTGTGCGGGACGCCTCGCGGTCGGGGTCGCGGCGTACCCGGTTCGGCACCCGGAGTCCTCGAGCATCCACCACGACACCGAAGTCCTGCTCGCGAAGCAGAGAGCCGGTGCGGACTTCGCCATCACCCAGGTCTACCCCGATCCGGACGACTACGCCGGGCTGGTCGACCGGGCCCGCGCCAACGACGTCGACCTGCCGCTCATCCCCGGCATCCTGCCCGTGACCAGCCTGCGCAGGTACCTGCGCGTGTGCGACCTGGCGGGCATCGATCCCAACCGGGAGCTCGCCTCCCGCCTCGAATCGGCCGGATCGTTCGCCGAGCGCCTGGCCGTGGGAGTCGACTCGGCCGATGAATTCGCCCGTCGGGCCCTCGACGCCGGGGCCCCAGGACTGCACATCTACACCTTCAACGAGCACCCGGCAGCACTCGAGCTCGTGGACCGACTCGGTCTGCGCCGAGGAACGCCGTCGAAACACCCGTCCGTCGCAAGAAAACAACGTGAGGAGATCACCGTGACCGAAACCAACGCCCCGAACCCCACCACCGCCGAGAGCCCGGCGAGCACCCAGGGCCGCACCTTCCCCGGAGCAAGCATCTTGGGTTACCCCCGGATCGGACGCGACCGGGAGCTCAAGAAGGCCCTCGAATCCTACTGGGCATCCGACAGCGGATCCCACGAGCTGACCGCGTCCGTCGACTCCTTGCGCGCGCGGGACGTGCGTCGGCTCGCGGATCTCGGACTCACTCAGGATTCGTCGATCCCGGCCTCTTTCGCCCTCTACGACCAGGTTCTCGACGCCATCCTGGCGACGGGCGCCGTGCCCACGCGTTTCGCGGACCTCGCCGACGAGGAAGGCCGTCTGGACCGGGATGCGTCCTTCGTCCTGGCCCGCGGCGACGACGCCCGCGGGCCGTTGGAAATGACCAAGTGGTTCAACACGAACTACCACTACCTGGTTCCCGAGATCGGACCGGAGACCCCGTTCGCCGCGGATCCGCGGGAACTCATCGGACAGTTCCGTGCCGGCAACGGAGATTCCGGAACCCCACTGCGCCCCGCGGTTCTGGGACCGGTCTCCTTCCTCCTGCTGTCGAAAGCCGATGACGCCGCCCCCGAAGGCTTCGACCCCCTGGACCGGCTCGATGACCTGGTCGAGGTCTATCGCGGGCTGATCGACCAGGTGGCCGCAGAAGGAGCGCAGTGGATCCAGATCGAGGAGCCCGCACTCGTGACCGAGCACCACCGGCCCGACCTCGCCGGTCGCGTCCGTGACGCGTATCGTCGCCTGACGGCCGCGCGAACACCCAACGGCCCGTCGATCCTCGTCGCGACGCCTTACGGAGACGCAGAGGACCTCCTGGAGCCGCTGGTGGACGCGGGAGTCGACGCCGTCCACGTGGATCTGGTCTCCGGCCCGGACGGGGGAGGGCTGCACGAACCCAGCGCGGACCAGCTCGCGCTGTTCACCGGCGAGGATGCACCCGTTCTGGTGGCCGGCGTCGTCAACGGACAGAACATCTGGCGCACCGACTTGCGCACGACGTTCGCGCTGCTCGAGGAGTTGCACGAGGCGGGGGCGAGGGTGTCGGTGAGCACGTCGACGTCGCTCATCCACGTCCCGCACGATGCCGCCCGCGAGGATCGGCTCGACGACCAGCCGCTGCGGTGGCTCGCCTTCGCAGACCAGAAGGTCGGCGAGACCGTGGTTCTGGCCAAGGGGCTGGCCGAAGGGTCCGAGGCGATCGCCGATCACCTCGAAGCATCCGATGAGGCGATTCGGCACCGCGCCGAGGCCCGAGGCACCCGCGACGCCGATGTGCGCGAGAGGGTTTCGGGCCTGACCGAGGCCGACGGTCATCGGGAGACCGCGGAAGAGCGCAAACGGAAGCAGGCCACCGATGGCATCGCGGCGAACCTGCCCGATGTTCCGACGACGACGATCGGGTCATTCCCGCAGACCGCAGACATCAGGTCGGTCCGCGCAGACCACAGGGCAGGCCGTCTGGGCGAGGCGGAATACGTCGAAAGACTCCAGCAGGAGATCCGGTCGGTCATCTCCCTCCAGGAGGATCTCGGGCTGGACGTTCTGGTCCACGGCGAGCCCGAACGCAACGACATGGTCCAGTACTTCGCGGAGAACCTCGACGGATTCGACGTGACCCGGTACGGCTGGGTCCAGTCCTACGGGTCCAGGTGCACCCGGCCGTCGATCCTGTGGGGCGACGTCAGCCGTGAAGGAGCCGGTGTCAGGGGAGAGGCCATCACGGTCCCCTGGATCAGTTACGCCCAGTCGCTGACCACCAAGCCGGTCAAGGGCATGCTGACCGGCCCGGTCACGATTCTGGCCTGGTCGTTCGTCCGTGAGGACCAACCGCTCGCGGACACGGCCCAGCAGGTCGCCCTCGCCCTGCGGGACGAGGTCGAGGATCTCGAGAGTGCCGGCATCGGCGTCGTGCAGGTGGATGAACCCGCCCTGCGCGAGCTGCTCCCGCTGCGGGAACGAGACAGGCCGGACTATCTCGAGTGGTCGGTCCGGTCCTTCAGGATCGCGACGTCCGGGGTTCGGCCAGAAACCCAGATCCACACGCATCTGTGCTACTCGGAATTCGGTGAGGTGCTGTCCGCCATCGACGCGTTGGACGCCGACGTCACGAGCGTCGAGGCGGCGCGCTCGCGGATGGAGCTGCTGGACCCGCTCGCGGACATCGGATTCGAGCGAGGCATCGGCCCCGGGGTGTGGGACATTCACTCGCCTCGCGTGCCCACGGTCGGTGAAATCGAGGAGCTGCTCGCCGCGGCGTCCCGAGCGATACCTCGGGACCGTCTCTGGGCGAATCCGGACTGCGGTCTCAAGACCCGCGGATACGAGGAGACCACCGCGGCCCTGGCTCGACTCGTCGAGTCTGCGCGTCGTCTGCGTGCGGCCGTGGCGGTCTGACGGTTGTCCCACGGGCCCGGACGGTCCGCTTCGATGCGGACCGTCCGGGCCTTACCGTCCGAAACGGCCCTGCGGGATCAATGTCAGTGCGTCCTCGACGAGCTGGTCCCGATCCGCGTGGGTGTCCACGGCCGTGCGAATCAGAAGGCCGTGGAACAGGAGCATGAGGACATTGGCCAGCCGGGAGGGGTCGCCGACGACGTCGTCCGGGTCGGCCCCCTGACTGACCTGCATTTCCGACCAGGGCCTGAGCACCTCGGCAAGGCGGGTGCGGGCGAGGTTGATGTTTTCCTGGGCAACCTCGTGGACCTCAGGATTCACGGTGGATTCCGCGACGAACTGGATGAGCAGTGGACCGAAATCGATCGAGAACAAGGTCTCGATCAGCAACCGAGCGACGTCCGAGGGGGCCAGCGAGCTTCCCGTGGCAGTCTCCATATCGGTCAGATCCTTGAGGGTCGCGCCGAAAATGTGCTCCGCCGTGCCGCGCATGATGGAGGCTTTGCCATCGAAGTGGGAATAGATCGATCCGGGAGACATGCCGGACTCGGCGACGATGTCTGCCATGGAGGTGTTGGAGAACCCCTTCTCCAGGAAGCAACGGCGCGCCGCGGCGATGATTCGCTCACGCCGCTCGATCTTCGAGGATTCTGACAACCTGGGCATGGAAATAGAATATCCGTTCTGTTATTCTGAACGCAACTAGAAGGATTATTCTGTTTAGGAGCCGCTATGAGCGTTCAGGATTCCCGGCGCGCGGACGCCGAATCCGCAACCACCACCGCGAATGAGCATGTGGGAAGCCACCTCGGCAAGGTATTCGGGGTTTCGGTGCTCGCCGCGCTGATCGTGACGGTCTTCGTCCTGGCCTTCACCTGGCCAACCAAGACCTCTGAGGCGCACAACATGCCGGTCAGCGTCGCTGGCCCGAAGAAGGCCGTGGACCAGTTCGAGGACAAGATCAACGAGAAGTCGGGGGACACCTTCGACTTCGTGTCCGCCGACAGCCGCGATGACGCCGTCGACCAGATCAAGCACCGCGAAACCTACGGCGCCGTGATCTTGGCCGAGCAGCCGGGGACCCCGGAGGTCCTGACCGCACCGGCGTCGAATTCGACCGCCACGCAGGTTATGAGCGGCATCGCCGACCAGCTCACGCAGCAGATCAAGGGCCAGATCACCGGCCAGGTCGAGCAGATGAAGGCCGCCTCGGGCGGTCAGCTGAAACCCGAGCAGGCGCAGAAGGCACTGGCGATGCAGGAGAAGGCCGCGGACACCAAGGTGGCCGAGACCGAGGTCGTGCCCCTTTCGGACGACGACTCCAACGGGTCCGGTCTGGCCGTGGCGGCCTTCCCGCTGGTGCTCGGCGGCATGCTGGGCGGCGTAATGATCACGTTCTTGGTCAAGGGAGTGTGGCGGCGGCTGATCGCGGCCGTGGCCTACGGCGCGGCCGCCGGCCTCAGCCTGACCCTGATCCTCCACACGTGGTTCGGTTTCGTGCAGGGCAATTTCGGGCTCGTGTGGTTGGCCTTCGGGCTCTCGGCCATGGCGACGGCCACCTTCATTCTGGGGTGTACGGCGATTCTCGGGGCACCCGGAATAGGTATCGGCGCCGTCGTGACCATGCTCCTGGGCAATCCGCTGTCCGGGGCGCAGGTCCCGTGGCAATTCATGGTCGAGCCCTGGGGGAGGATCGGACAGTACATGGTGCCCGGCGCGTCCAACACGCTGCTGAGGTCCCTGAGCTACTTCCCCGACGCCCCGATGGCCCAGCAGTGGTGGACCCTCGTCGTGTGGGTCGCGGTCGGGGTGGCACTGACCGCCTTCGGGCACTTCCGCCACAACCGCATCAACGATGAGCCCGAAGAGAGTCATGACGCCGATGGGCGTCAGCTCGGTGGCGAGTCCGCGGGCGACGCCGGGAACCACCCTGCGCCGCGGCATCGCCGCGGTGGCTCCGAGGTGGCCGCCGACTGATGCACCGGTGACGGTTCCACATCACCGCACGCAACGAGGGGTCGGGCGCCGACCGGGAACTCCCCGGTATCGGTGCCCGACCCCTCGCTTTCCGTCGGAGGCGGACTGTGGTGAGCGGGCCTGTTGGGCGGACCCGTCGAACCGTGGCGTCTCCGATCCGAGAATGCAGACTAGAGCTGCTGGTTGTTCACACGGACGGTCCGCTCATTGGTGAACTGCTGGAGCGCCCACTGGGCGTTCTCGCGACCGTAGCCCGAACGGTTGATCCCGCCGAAGGGGAACTCGGGGCTGGAGTCCATGTGAGTGTTCACGAAGGTCATGCCCGCGTTGATCCGCTCGGCGAACTTCCGGCCCTTCTCCGCGTCGGTGGTCCACACCGATGCCATCAGGCCGTACTGCGTGTCGTTCGCGATCCGAAGAGCGTCCTCCTCATCCTTGGCCTTGTAGATCATGACGGCCGGCCCGAAGAGCTCGTTGCACCCGAGATCCGACTTCGGGTCGATGTCGGTCAGCAGCGCCGGCGACATGAACCAGCCGGGGCGGTCCAACTTCTCGCCACCCGTGTGCAGGGTGGCTCCCTCCTCGGAGGCCTTCTGGATCCGCTCCACGACCTCGTCACGAGCGCCCTCGGAAGAAAGCGGTCCCATGTCGGTCGCGGGGTCGTCGTAGGCACCCACGGTCACGTTCTCCACGGCTTCCTTGGCCGCGGCGACGAAGTCGTCGTAGTACTCCTCGACGACGATCATGCGCTTGGGGGAGGTGCAGACCTGACCGGCGTTCGCCGTCCGGAGGGTCACGGCCTTCTGGGCGAGTCCCTTGACGTCGTCGGTGTCCAGGACCACGAACGGATCATTGCCGCCGAGCTCCAGAACCGACCGCTTGAAGTACTTCGCGGCGATCTTGGCGACCGACGCGCCTGCCTCTTCCGAGCCCGTCAGGGAGAAGCCCTTGACCCGGAAATCCTTCAGGACCTCTTCGGCATCGCTGCTGTTGAGGTACACGTTGGTGTAGACGCCCTTCGGCAACCCGGCTTCCTCGAGCAGATCCTGGAAGGCCTGGGACGAGGTCGGGCAGATCGCGGCCTGCTTCATGAGAATCGCGTTGCCGACCATGATGTTCGGCAGCGCGAAACGGGCGATCTGGTTGTAGGGGAAGTTCCAGGGCATGATCCCGAGCAGTACGCCCAGCGGATCGTGCTTGACGTAGGTCTGGTCGGCGCCCTGTGCATCGGGAAGCTGGGTGTCCTCCAGGAACTTCTCCGAATTGTCGGCGAACCAGCGGGCCGTGAAGGCCACCTTCTTGACCTCGGCCTCGCCCTGCTTCTTGGGCTTGCCCATTTCCTTGCCGATGAGATCGGCGAGCTCGCTCGCCCTGCCCTCGACCAGATCGGCGAAGGCCTTCAGTACCTCGCCGCGCTTGCTGACGGGGGTTTCCTTCCAGTCCTGGAAGGCGCGGTCGGCGGTATCGATGACTCCGGCGATCTCCTCGGTGGTGAGGGAGTCGAAAGTCTGCTCGACTTCGCCGGTGTTCGGATTGGTCACAGCAAAAGTACTCATGCATACAGCAAAACCAATGTGCCGCGGCGCGTCCAGGCGTTTTCGACATCGGCGGAATGTTTCGGGGTTTTACTCCCCGCCGAGCGCGTCCGCGAGCCGACGAGCGGCATTCTCCGGGTTCGCGGCATCGGCTATGGCGCGTACGACGACGATCCTTCCAGCCCCCGCGGCCGTGACCTGGGAGACGGTTTCTTCGTCAATGCCGCCGATCGCGAAGAACGGCGTCGAGGACGTGCCGCAGACGGGATCGAGGTCCGCGGCGAATGCGGGGAGGTCCAGTCCGACGGCGGGTCGGCCCGGTTTGGTCGGTGTCTCCCACACCGGGCCCGTGCAGTAGTAGTCCGTTCCCGGGTCCTCCGAGGCCGCCACGACCTGCGAGCGGGTGTGGCAGGAGCGGCCCAGGAGGACATCGTCCCCGAGCACTGTCCGAGCCTGCTGCGTGGTCAGGTCGGTCTGGCCCACGTGGAAGACATCGACCCGCGAGAGAAGGGCCGCATCCGCGCGGTCGTTGGCCGCGGAGAGTCCGCCCTCCTGCTCCGCGACTCGAACCAGCAGGCGAAGGGCCTCCAGCTCGGTGCGGACCGAGACTTTCTTGTCCCTGACTTGGATGATGTCGACGCCGCCGCGGAATGCGGACCGGAAGAAGAGTTCGAGCCGGTCGGTGTCCAGTTGCTCGACGGTATCCTGCCGGGGATCGGTGGCCAGGAACCTCTGCAGATCGCAGCAGAGGTAGAGGCGGGCGCTGCGGAGTCGTTCGAGGCGGGCGGCCCGGGTCGCGGACACGGACGGGGATTCCGCCGGCGGCAGTTGGCCCCGGCGGGGCGAATTCTTAGAGGTCGTCACGGATGCCACATTAACCCACCCCGGGACCATGGTCCGAGACTCGCACGACCGGCCGTGTGCGCCCCGGGCCGTGTGGGCCTAGACTTGAGGGACATGGGAGTCCGGGAAGGCCGGACTGAGAGGGCAATACCGCCGACCATCAGGACTCGATGCGGATCATGCCGCCGTGAGGAGGATCAACCGATGCATATCGGTGTCGTGGGTGCCGGCGTCGTCGGCCTGCAGACCGCATGGCAACTGCGGTTGCGCGGGCATCGCGTGACGATTTTCGACCCGAAACCCGGTCATGGGGCAACGCGTGCCGCCGCGGGAATGCTCGCACCCATCAGCGAAGTCCAATTCGGACAGGACAAGCTGTACCCCCTCATGCTCGCCGCGCTCCGCGAGTACCCGGAGCACATTGCTCGTCTTGCTCGGGCCACGGATCGACCGCACGGTTACCTCGAGAACGGAACGCTCCTGGTGGCCGGGGACCGGGCTGATCTGACCCGGGTGGCCGACCACGCGCGGGTCCACGCGGAGCACGGGATGCACACGAGACCGATCTCGCAGCAGCGGTTGCGCGAGGCGGAACCCGGCCTCAACCCCCGGCTGGCGGGCGGCTACGAAGTCCCGACCGATCACCAGATCGACCCTCGTCTCCTCGTGGGGGCGCTTCAGGATGCGCTGTCCGCGGAGCTGGACCCGGGCGACTTCCCTGGCGTCGGTCCTGCCGCGGTTTCCCGGGAGGAGACCGTTGTCCGGATCGACGAGTCCGGCGGGGACGGGGCGACGCAGGATGTCACGACGGCGGAGGGCCGGGTACACCGGGTCGACCGGGTTCTGGTCGCCTGCGGTCTGGGATACCGGAGCCTCGGGGGTGTGACGGAGGGATTTCCGCTGGACCTGAGGGCGGTCCATGGCGATGTCCTCAGGCTCCGGCTTCGGGAGGGATACCTTGCCCCGGGGGAGAGGCACGTGGTCACTGCGACCGTTCGGGCCACGGTCCTCGGCCGCCAGGTGTACCTCGTGCCCCGTGCGGACGGCGGTCTGGTGGTCGGCGCCAGCGTTCGGGAGGACGGTCTGTCCGGGGTCAACGCGGGGTGCGTGCAGGAGCTGCTGGAGGATGCCGTGACCGTGGCTCCGGGGGTGAGGGACATGGAGCTCGTGGAGACCATGGCACGAGCTCGCCCCGGCACACCCGACGACATCCCGTACCTGGGCTACGTCCCGGACGCCCCCGGCGTCGTGGTCTCGACCGGGTATTCGCGCCACGGAATACTGCTCTCGCCCCTCGGCGCCCGTCTGGGAGCGGCCCTCCTGACCCACGAACCATTGGGCGACGACGACGCCCGGCTTCTCGAGACCATGGACCCCACTCGCTTCGGCGCGGGGGCAGGACCGGCGCGCGAGCGCCTTGCAGGAGGAATACCCGCGTGAAAACCGTGAAAGTCAACGAACAGCAGGTCAGCGTGCACGACCGGGCAACGCTGGTGGACGTGGTCGGCAAGGTTCTGGATCGCGACCTGGAGCCGGACGGTCGTCCGACCGACGGCGGACGCCTCGGTGTCGCGGTGTCCATCGACGGCCAGGTCGTGCCCCGCACCGCGTGGCAGGAACGCGTGGTCGACGACGGAACGGAGATCGACCTGGTCACCGCCGTCCAGGGAGGATAAGGAAGAATTCGTATGGAACAGTCAACACAGACCATGGCACCGGATCACGGGAGCGCGACGGGGGCCGCCGCGGAGATGTCCCCGATCCGGGTGGGTGATTACGAGCTCACGAGCCGACTCATCATGGGTACCGGCGGCGCGACCGACCTCGCGTCCCTCGAGAAGGCGCTGGTCGCTTCGGGCACGACCCTGACCACGGTGGCCGTGCGCCGTTACGACCCCTCGACCAGTACCAGCGTTTTCGCGCTCCTCGAGAGGCTCGGCATCGATGTTCTGCCCAACACCGCCGGGTGTTTCACCGCGCGCGACGCCGTGCTCACCGCGAACCTGGCGAGGGAGGCCCTCGAAACGAATCTGGTCAAGGTCGAGGTCGTCGCCGACGAAGACACGTTGCTGCCGGACGTGGTCGAGACACTGCGCGTGACCGAGACGCTCGCGGACCAGGGGTTCACGCCCATGGTCTACACGACCGACGACCCCGGCGTCGCGATCCGGCTGGAGAACGCCGGCGCCGCGGCCGTCATGCCCCTGGGCTCGCCCATCGGGACGGGGCTGGGAATCCTGAATCCGTACAACATCGAATTGATCGCGAACCGCGCGACGGTCCCGGTGGTGGTCGACGCCGGTATCGGCACGGCCTCCGAGGCCGCGCAGGCCATGGAGCTCGGGTGCGACGCCGTGCTCGTGGCTTCCGCCGTGACCAGGGCCCGCGATCCGCGCTCGATGGGTCTTGCCATGCGTCGCGGCGTCGAGGCGGGGTACCTGGCTCGTGCGGCAGGCAGGATTCCGCGCCGGACGGAGGCGCTCGCCTCGTCCCCGAGTCAAGGCAGGGTCCGTGCGGAGGACAGGATATGAGCGGCCTCGAAGATCTGAGCGACGCCCAGCTCGAACGTTTCCAGAGGCATCTCGGTCTGGCCGGTTTCGGGCCCGAGGCCCAGCAGAAGCTCCTCGACGCGCGGGTTCTGGTGGTCGGTGCCGGCGGTCTCGGTTCTCCGATCCTCCAGTATCTGGGAGCTGCGGGTGTCGGACACATCGAGATCGTGGACGACGACGTCGTGGACCGTTCGAACCTGCACCGGCAGGTGATCCATTCCGAGGCCAATATCGGACGGTACAAGACGGAATCCGCGGCGCGCGTGGTCCGGGGGCTGAACCCGGAGGCCGACGTCGTCGAGCATCGCGTGCGCATCTCGTCGGAGAACGCGTTGGACCTGGTGCGACCGGTCGATCTGGTCATCGACGGATCGGACAATTTTCTGACCCGGTACGTGGTCTCCGACGCGGCCGAGATGGTGGGCAAGCCCGTGGTCTACGGGGCGATCCTGAGGTTCGAGGGACAGGTCGGGGTTTTCTGGTCGGGGCACGGGCCGACCTACCGGGACCTCTTCCCGGAGGCCCCTGGGCCCGGGGAGGTGCCTTCCTGTGCCGAGGCCGGCGTGATCGGCGTCCTTCCCGGAGTGATCGGGACTCTGATGGCCACCGAAGCGATCAAGGTCATCGCGGGTGTCGGCGAGCCGTTGCTGGGCCGCGTGCTCGTGTACGACGCGCTCGCGGCGACCTTCCAGGAGTTGCGGCTCGCACCCGATCCGGACCGCCCTCGGGTTACGACCGTGGCTGCCGACCTGGTCGACCCCGCGGCGGGCCCCGCGTGCGCCGCGGCGGAGGAGCCCGAGTCGACGGTTCCGGAGGACGAGATCACGCCCGACCGTCTCCGGACGCTTCTGGCCGAGGGGAGGGGCGTGACACTCGTGGACGTGCGGGAAGTCTGGGAGAACCGACTCGGAGCCATCGCGGGAGCCGAGAACATTCCGTTGGGGGATATTGAGCGTGATTCCGGAGCCGAGGTCGGATCCCGGCTCGACCCCGAGACTCCGGCCGTTCTCTACTGCAAGTCCGGCGCGCGCTCGCGCAAGGCCATGGAAGTGCTCTCGGCGGCCAGGCCCGACGTCGATATTCGGAGCCTGTCCGGCGGATACGACCGGTGGGCTTCATCTGGGGCGTGATCGGGAACTTCGAGGCGGTCGCGCCCGAAGGTGATCCGCATCCGGACCCTTCGCGGCCCGGGAGCACGCCGCTTCACAAAACGTAATATCGGGTGGTCGCCCTGGTCTGACCGTGTTCCCGAGGCGCCGGTGGCCTCTGGGTAAGGCAAACCAAACCCATACGTTAAATCTTGAATCGATGCACCTTCTGTCCGCTGTTGTGTACCGCTCGGTACGAATCATTTTCGGCTTCGTCGGATATTGCGGTGACCTTGCTCGAGTCCTTGCTCGCGGGGCTGGGGTTCGTGGAGACGGTGCGGAATGCGTGCATTTGCGTGGGATCTTGTGTGGATCCCCACGATGTCGCCTCCGGCGGTTGCGATGCGACCGAAAAGCGGAGGTGTACTAGGGAGTACAAAAAGGCCGCCTGGCTATGTATCGTTCCGGTCAGATGCCGGCCAGAGGACCTCACTCTTGGCGGATGGGGCTCGTGCATCGCACAGCGTGCGGTGCCTGTTGCCGGGATCCGCAGATCAAGGTCCAAACGAGGAGCACCTATGAAGCTGACAGGAAAGATGGCCGGAATTCTGGGCGGCAGCGCGCTGCTGGTCGGTCTCGCCGCGATGCCCGCGAATGCCACGACCATCGAGAACCACTACCCCGAAACGCCCAAGTTGAACCCGACCCTGCCGATCGTGAACACGTATCACGGATCGGACCACATCAAACCGAACGTCCTCAACCCGCACCCGGTCTGCAATGCGCTCGAAGACCGTCGCACCGTGGTGTACGAGGTCAAGGACAACTTCTCGCCGGTCGGAACCATCTCCACGACCAACAACACGGACAAGAACATTCCGCTGACGCAGGAAACCTCCGAGTCCCAGACGATCAACATCAAGGTCAACGGCGAGCAGGGCAACAGCACGACGATCAATGCGAGTGGTTCCAAGGACGGCGGGACCTTCGGCATCGCTACCGAAATTTCGAAGAAGATCGGTTTCGAGGCCGCGTACGAGCTGTCCTGGAACGTTGGCCAGACGGTCGGCCCCTACGACGTTCCCCCGGGATACACCGGTGAGGCCACGTACGGCTTCCGCACGGTGACCATGTCCGGAACACAGCAGATTTGCGGCGCCGACGGCACCTGGACCAACCCGACGGCCTGGAATGCCTTCGTTCCGGTCAAGAACGAGGTCGACGTCAAGCTGTACAACAACCCGGCTGATTCCTAGACCACCGCTGACCCACGGAACGGAGACTGAAGAATCATGAAGAACAAGCTCATCGGCCGCACGACGGCGGCCGCAGCAGCTCTCGCCATCGGAATCACCACGTTCGGCGCGGGTGCGGCGCAGGCGGACGAGACCGCGACGCCCGCCCACGATCTCAGCGTCGGGTACACCGTCTCTGGCATCAAGGCCAAGGGGTATGCCGGCCTGGTTGCCGTTCATGCCAAGAACGTCGGATCGGAACGCTACTACTCGGAGTTCCCGGCCATCAGCTTCCGCATCGATGTGAAGACCGACAAGGGGCCCCAGGGCGTCGATCGAGTCATCACACCGGGTTGGTTCAACGGGGCCTACACCCAGGATCTCGGCTTCGACGAGAAGACATCGACCCGCTCCTTCATGGTCACCCTGGCCAACCCGGTGGAGGCGGGGCAGGATCAGCTGATCGCCAATCTGGACTTCGGTGACGGCCTGACGAAGGAAGGTCGCCTGGAGAATTACGTGACCGTGACGCAGGTCGGCCGCCTGGACGACGACAAGACCACGGACAACGACCAGAACGTCGACTCGCGCCAGAACACGACCACCGACTTCGGCAACGCCCACGACGGCGTGTTCTAGGACAGCGGCTGTTGGGCGAGGCCACTGCGTGTGGACGCTGCGGGTGACCACGGCGCAAAGGCGATTGCACAACGGTACTTGCGCAACGACCAAGCGCGGACGTGGGTGCGGCCGGGAGTACCTTCTTCCGGCCGCATCCGTGTTCGCCGGGCGCGGGGACTCGTGAGCGGTATTCCTGCTTATAAGGTGTGAGGTGATGAATGAACCCGCAGTCTTCGACGTGGACGGCACCCTGTGCTTCGACGGGCGCACTGTCTCCACGGACATTCTCGAGGCCCTCCGTGCGCTGCGGTCCGTTCGGCCGCTGGTCTTCGCTTCGGCCCGGCCGATCCGTGATCTCTACCCGGTTCTGCCGGAGGATCTTCGCAAAGAGGCGCTGATCGGCGGCAACGGGGCCTTTCTGCAGCGCAGGGGCGGGGGCATCGACGTCGTTGGATTCGCCCCGTCCGAGCGGGACCTGGTGGACGCGCTGATCGAGGCCACCGGGTGCGCCTATCTGATCGATGGCGAGTGGAACTACTCCTACACGGGCGAAGCGGATCACCGCATCTACCGGCAGCTCGACGCCGGAGCTCTGGCGTCCACGGTGTCTCGGGCCGAGTTGGGCACCTACTCCAAAGTGGTGCTGTTCACCGAGGACGAGGCCGTGCGGGAACGCCTTCGTTCGGCCGGCCTGACCGTGACGCATCACCCGGCCGAGGGCCTCATCGACATCGCCCCGTCGGGCATCTCCAAGCACGCGGCGCTCGTGAAATTACAACTTTGCGGCGACGGGTATACGGCATTCGGCAACGACGCGAACGACGTCGAGCTCCTGCGCCATGCGGATGCCAGCTTCTGCGTGGGCCAGCACGAACTCCTCTCTTTCGCGGACCATCACCTGGAGCCGGACGACGTCGCTCCGGCGATCCTCGGGCTCGCTCGGGGCTGAGCGCGGTCGCCCCCGCGGCGACTCCATCGAGTGGCGATCAACTTCGCTCAGGCGTAGTCTTCTTGTCAGGCATGGCGTAAAACCATCTGAGGAGGCTGGAATCCGATGAGCGAGAGGCACGCCGAATCGGTGCACGTCGGCTCCGGAGCCGAACCGAGCGGTGCGCCGCGGTCCTCGAATTCCTCCGCCTCACGGCCGCGTGTTCCGCGTCGACGATGGATCGCCCTGCTGGGTCCGGCGTTCGTTGCCTCGATTGCCTACGTGGATCCTGGCAACGTCGCCTCGAACCTCTCGGCCGGGGCGGAGTACGGATATCTCCTGGTCTGGGTGCTGGTTCTGGCCAACCTCATGGCGGTTCTGGTTCAGTACCTGTCGGCCAAGCTCGCCGTCGTGACGGGTGAGAGCCTCCCCGATCTCCTCGGGGCTCGCATGCGTCGGGGTCCGCGATTGTTGTTCTGGGCCCAGGCCGAGGTCGTCGCGGCGGCCACCGACCTCGCCGAGGTGGTCGGTGGTGCCATTGCCCTGCACATCCTGTTCGGTATGCCGATGCTCTGGGGCGGTGTGCTGGTCGGCGTCGTCTCGATGGTGTTGCTGGCCGTGCAGAACGGCAGGAATCCACGGCGTTTCGAGGCGCTGGTGGTGGGGCTGCTGGTCGTGATCACCATCGGTTTCATGTCCGGGCTGGTCGTGAGCCCCGTGGACTGGGGTGCGGCCTCCGAAGGGTTGATTCCTCGATTCCAGGATTCCCAATCCGTGCTCCTTGCCGCCAGTATGCTCGGAGCCACCGTGATGCCGCACGCCATCTACCTGCACTCCGCGCTGGTCCGGGATCGACACGGGCGCCCCGAGTCACGCTCCGAAACGACGACGTCGCGCTTGTTGTCGGCGACTCGGTGGGACGTGGTCCTCGGGCTGATCATTGCCGGGTCCGTCAACATCGGGATGTTGCTCATGGCGGCGGCTTCCCTGCCCGGTGTCGAGGGAACCGACAGCATCGAGGGGGCCGCCGCGGCCATCTCGGAACATCTTGGACCCGCGGTCGGGCTCGTGTTCGCGGTGGGACTGCTCGCATCCGGGCTCGCCTCGACGTCGGTCGGCTGCTATGCCGGTTCGGCCATCATGAGGGGCCTCCTGCACATCCGAGTTCCCTTGCTGGTGCGTCGCGCGGTCACCCTGATACCCGCGCTCCTGGTCCTGGGGATCGGGTGGGACCCCACGTGGAGCCTTGTCATCAGCCAAGTCGTCCTGTCGCTGGGCATTCCTTTCGCGATCATCCCGCTCGCCCGGTACACGGCCGACCGCGGACTGATGGGACGTTGGACCAATCCGTGGGTGGTCCGGGTTCTTGCCCTCGTCGTGGCGGTGGCGATCGTGGTGCTCAATGTCCTGTTGGTGGTGCTGACGGTGATGGGAGAGGCATAGCGGTCGGAGAGCCCTAGTCGTCCGACTGGATCAGCTCGTCCCCGATGCTCCTGGCCATATCCGGTCGAAGCAGTGCCATCCCGAGTCCGACGGCGCACCACAGGCCGGCGATCCATGGGAAGTAGCTGTACGGGGCCTCTTGGCCCCAGGCCTGAACGAAGTAGACGTACCCGAGGTAAATCAGCGCGACCACCGGGAAGATCATTTCCCACCGTGGGATGTCCGTGGTCCGACGCAGGATTGCGGAGAGGGCTCCGAGGGAGGTCATGGCGTAGGCGACCAGCAGGCAGAGCACGGCAATGGTGGCGTACCAGTAGTACGTTTCGAACGGTCCCGCCCGGACCACCAGCAGAATGAGGGACAGGAGCAAGGCGATGACCACCACGGCCGTCACACAATGGCGAGGGGTACGTTGGTCGGCCCGGGTTTTGGCCAGAATCTTGGGGCCGAACCCGTCTCTGGCGAGCGCGAACAGGAGACGGGCGCCGGCCGACGTCGAACTCAGCGCCGATCCGAAGGCTACCGCGAATGCGGAGAAGGCCAGAAGCTGGGCGAAGAACGGATTGGTGTACTGAAGGGCGATGTCGATGAGAGACGACTCCGACGCGGCGAAGGCCTTCGCGCCCGCGTCCGTCGCCCCGAACCCGATCGTTTGCGCGTACATGACCAGAACGTAGATGACTCCGCACAGGATCACGGACCCCATGAGGGCGATGGGGATGGCTCGTTTGGGGTTCCTCGTCTCCTCGGCCAATGAAGTGCACGATTCGAAACCCGCCCAGGAGATGAACGCGAAGACGGAGGCCGTCATGACGGCCGATCCGGAGGCGCCATGGGGGAGGAGGGGGCCCAAGTCGAGCCCCGAATGCTCGGCTCCGGGGTACGAACCGTTGCCGGCCCCGACCGTCACCAGGACCACCACGGTCAGAGCGACCATCAATGCCAGACCGAATCCGCCGATGAGGAGCAGGATGCGGGTGACCAGCGGGGCTTCCCGTGAGCCGATCGCCCAGACCAGGGCCCCAATGATCAGCAGCAGGAGCGGCCATGGCAGCGACGAATCGAGTCCGAGAGTCGCCAGGAATGCGTTGAAGAAGACTCCGCACGCGCCGAAGATGCAGGTCACGAAGAAGAGATAGGTCCCGAGCAGGGCGAAGCCGGAGAAGAATCCGGCTCGCGGGCCGATGGTCACCCCCGTGAGGGCGTAGACCGAGCCGGAGTGCGCATATTTGCCGGTCAGGCGGAAGAAGGCGTAGGCCACCACCACGACGCCGATCGCCGCTACGAGAAAAGTGAAGGGCACCTTGGTGCCCACGAGGTCTGCCACGCCAATGCCGTTGAGGGCCATGGCCATGACCGGGCCCATGAATCCGACGGAGAGCGCGGCCGCCTCGATGGAAGAGATCTTGCGTGGAGGGCGCGTGGTCGAGGAATCGGGCATGCTACTCACCTACGGTATGGTGCGGATCACAGTCGGATAGGTCGAGTTATACACATTACAGGTTGGCTCGTCCAGGGCAAGAGTGTAAAAAATATTTCGCGAAGCCCTGCGGCGTGGTGCGACACTGGGGATGGTTCCGGTAGACGAGGAAAAGAGATGCGCATAGGTTCTGGTGGTGAGTCCTTGAGGGAACGCACAGAGGGGGAGGCCTCGGAGGTCGATGGCGACGAGCGCACGGAAGTGCGTGAGCTGGTGCGCCAACGGATGGATTGCATGACCAAGGGGGAGCGGAAAGTGGCCCGGGTGCTGCTGGCGCGTTACCCGAGTGCCGGTCTCACGACGGTGGCCGAAGTTGCGACCATGTCCGGGGTGAGTGCGCCGACGGTTCTGCGTTTTGCCTCGAGGATTGGGTTCACCGGGTGGCCGGACGTCCAACGCCGCCTCGTGGCCGAGATCAACGCTCAAGGATCCCCAGTGGCGCAGTATCGGCGCAAGTCAGGCGTTGGAGGGGAGGGGGTGCTCGAGCGGTCTCTCGAGTCCTTCTCGCACATGCTCTCGACCACGTTCGAGCAGGTTCCGGAGTCGGAGTTCTCCGCGACGGTGGATCTGCTGTCCGATCCGAAGCGCCGCATCGTCGTCACCGGGGGCCGGTTCAGTCACTACCTGGCGGGATACTTCGCGGACCACCTCGCGATGCTACGGCGCGGAGTGACCGTTCTGGCGCACGACGAGAATTCCTGGCGCAGCGGGATCTTGGACATGGACGACGCGTCCGTGCTGGTTCTGTTCGACTACCGGCGGTACTCCTCCGATTCCGCTCGCTTGGCCGAATTGGCTCACGGGCGTGGTGCCTCGGTGTGTCTGATGACCGATCACCGGTTGTCGCCTGTCTCCGATGTGGCCCGGACGGTTCTTTCGAGCGAGGTCGAATCTGCCTCGCCCTTCGATTCGCTGACCGCCGCCACGGCGCTCACGGAGGCCTTGGTCGGCGCGGTCACCGAGCGACTCGGGGATGCGGGGAAGCAGAGAGTTGTCGCTTTCGAGGAGCTGTTGGGCGAGGGCTGATGGGCCGGCTCTCGGGGTCTCCGGTGTGGTCCGCGTCTCCCTGGGCGTGTAATGTGCGTTACTGTAGAACGACAAAATGCGGTTCGTGAAACGCAAGATCCAGAATTGCATCTTTCCTTCGAAAACGAGCGGAAAATTATGCCAACATCACCCCTGACTTTCATCGCAACCAACGACATCTCGGCACAGACCCGAGGACGTTCGGTTCCCGGGAAGGAAACGCCTTCGGTGCTGACCAAAGGCGTCGGATGGGTTCCGGCGAACCTGGCCATCGGGGCTTTCGGAAGCATCGCGGAGGACAATGTTTTCGGGGCGACAGGTGATCTTCGCCTGATTCCCGACGCCGGTTCCGTGGTGACCGTGCCTGCCGACGGGGAAGCTCCTGGCCTGAACTTCTACCTTGCGGACCAGACCCTTCCGGATGGTTCCCCGTGGGAGTGCTGCCCGCGGACGTTCGCACGCAATGCTCTCGACGAATTCAAGGAGCTGACCGGTCTGGAGGTCGTGGCCTCCTTCGAGCACGAGTTCAGCATGACCGGTGCCGAGGAAACCGCCCCGTTCTCCTTCGAACGGTTCCGGGCGGCGGAGCCGTTCGGGACCGACCTGGTGGATCTTCTCAACCACGTGGGGCTGGAGCCGGAGACGTGGTTGCCCGAGTACGGCCGGGATCAGTTCGAGATCACCCTCCGGCCCACCGGTGCCCTGGAAGCGGCCGACCGCGCCGTCGTCCTCCGGGACCTGGTCAGGGATCTCGCGCGACGACGTGGTCGAACCGCATCCTTCGCGCCCCTTCTGGACCCCGAAGGATCGGGAAACGGTGTCCACATCCATTTCTCCCTCCGGGACGGCACCACCGGTGCCCCTGTTCTGCACGACCCCGAACAACCTTCCGACCTGGCCGAGGTCGGCGCCCAATTCGCGGCCGGAATCATCAAGCACGCCCGGGCGCTGTCGGCGCTGACGGCGTGCAGCCCGTCGTCGTACCTGCGACTGAGCCCGCATCGGTGGAGCGTTGGCGGTGTCTTCCTCGGCGAGTACCACCGGGAGGCTCTGGTGCGAATCTGCCCGACGAGCACGTTGGGTGGTGGCCGCCCCCAGCACCAGTTCAACCTCGAGTACCGTGCCGCGGATGCGACGAGCAATCCGTGGTTGGCCGTCGGCGCCATCGTCCGTGCGGGAATGGAAGGCATCCGGAGGAACTACCGCAGGGAGAGGATCTGGCAGGAGGACGCCCCGACGGAAGATCTCGCCCGGACACCGAAATTGCCGACCGACGTCAACGACGCTCTGACTGCACTGACCTCGGACGACATCGCCACCTCCTGGTTCGACCCGAAACTCCTTCGGACCTATGTGGACGTCAAGAAGGCGGACCTCGCGGCGGTCGATGGGCTCGACCCGCTCGAGGTCTGCCGAAAGGTGGCTCATGCCTACTGATCTCGACGAAACCCTGGCGACGGTTCGACTCGTCGACCACCACGTTCACGGGCCCCTGGCTCTGGAGGTCGACCGCGATGGCTTCGAATCGCTGATTTCCGAGTCCGACCGGCCCCAGCCGCCCGGGCTCACCGCCTTCGATTCCCAGCTGGGCTTTGCCGTGCGAAGGCATTGCGCCCCTCTGCTGGGGCTTCCGGAACGCGTTGCCGCCGACGACTATTGGGACGCCAGAGCGACCTGGTCGCCCGGGGAACTGGCGAGGCTGTTCCTGGGCGCGGCCGGTGTCGGGGACTGGGTGGTCGACACCGGTTTCTCGGCGGACGACATCTGGGACGTGGAGCGCATGGAAGCCGAGCTGGACGGGCGGTCTCGAGAGATCGTCCGGCTGGAATCCACGCTCGAGGACGTTGCCCTGACCTGTGAACCGGAGGAACTGGAACAGCGATTCCGGGAGGCCCTGGACGAAGCGGCGCGAACCGCGGTCGGCTGGAAATCCATCGTGGCGTACAGGTACGGCTTCGACTTCGAGCCAACCCGTCCGACGAGTGCCGAGGTGAAGGCCGCGGCACGGGCCTGGATGACGACGTTCGAGTCCGGAACGCGTCCGCGCGTCGAAGACCCGGTCCTTCTGCGGTTTCTGCTCTTCGCGGCCTGCGACACCGGGATGCCGTTGCAATTGCACGTGGGGTTCGGGGACCCGGACTTGGACATGCACCGGTGCAATCCCGCTCTGCTGACCGAGTGGCTGCGGACCGTGGAGCCGACCGGCGTGCGCGTGATGCTGCTGCACTGCTACCCGTACCACCGGATGGCGGGATACCTCGCCCACGTGTTTCCGCACGTGTACATGGACGTGGGGCTCGGCATCAACTACACGGGCGCCGCTTCGTCCAGGGTCATCGCCGAAAGTATGGAGCTGGCACCGTTCGGCAAGCTGCTCTATTCCTCGGACGCGTGGGGTCCGCCCGAGCTCCATTACCTGGGGTCCGTGCTGTGGCGACGGGGTACGGCAGCAGTCCTTCGGCAATGGGTTCAGGACGGCGAGTGGTCGGCCTCGGACGCATGTCGCGTTGCCGAGATGGTGGCCAGAGACAATGCACGATGTGTCTATGGATTGGATGCATGAACGAGAACCGATTGTGGGAAGCCCTGGACGCTCACATGCCCGCGGCCCGTGAGCTTCGAAGAACTCTGCATCGCGTCCCGGAGGTCTCCGGCAAGGAGGCGGGGACCCGGGACACAGTCCTCAAACACTTGGACGGGGTGGTCGACCCGGAGTCGGTGATGCATCTCGCCGGCACGGGTGCGGTGTGTCGAGTCGGAGGGTCCGGACCGGCCGTCGGACTGCGGGCGGAGCTGGATGCCTTGCCGGTCGTCGAAGAAACCGAGGCCTCGTGGCGGTCGGAGAACCTGGGTGCCATGCATGCGTGCGGACACGATGTCCACATGGCAGCCTTGGTCGCCGTCATGTCGGCGGTGCGCGACGCGGGAGCCCCCTGGCCGGCTCTGGCCGTGCTCCAGCCGCGCGAGGAAACGTATCCCTCGGGGGCCGAGGACATCGCGGATTCGGGGGTTCTGACGGACCAGCAGTGCGGCGCCATGATCGGAACCCACGTGCAGTCGACCTTGGACGCAGGCCATGTGTCCTGCACTCCCGGCGGGGTCAACGCCGCCGCCGACGAGTTTCATATGACGATTCGGGGAACCCCTGGCCACGCCGCCTACCCTCACCTGACCAACGATTCGTTGTTCGCCGCGTCGCAGGTTGTGGTCGGGCTCCAGAGCGTGGTGAGCCGGTTGGTGGACCCGATGAGTCCCGCCGTGCTGGGTGTTTCTTCGTTTGCCGCGGGTGAGGCGGCCAACGTGGTCCCGGGCGAAGCTACGGTTTCCGGTACGTTGCGGTCATTGGACGAGCGGACGCGGCAGCAGCTGCGCCAGAAGGTCTGCGACATCGCGAACGGGATCGCCGAGGTGCATGGTTGCACGGCGGACGTTCGCATCACCGCGGGAGAGCCGGTCTTGTTCAATGACCCCGCCGTGACCGAATCCGCTCACGAGGTTCTGGTGAACCGCGGCTTCTCGGTCGTCGAAGACATGAGATCGCTGGGGGCCGACGACTTCGCGTTCTACGCCGAATCGCTTCCGTCCCTCATGCTGTTCGTCGGCACCGGGACGTCGGAGAGCCTGCATTCCTCGACGTTCCTCCCGGACGACGACGATCTTCGCAACGTCGCCAGGGCCATGATGGCCGGATATATCGGAGCCGGCGGGATCCTCTCCGCGTGATTCTCTGCGGGAGCCTTGCCCGCCGTCGTGGACTCCGGGGGCGGCTTACTCGGTCTCCGGGACGACCTTCTGCGCGAACTCCCGTGCCGCTCGTCCGATGCGGTCCTCCAGCGTGTGTTCTGAGGACAGCTCGGTCGAGGTTGCGTAGACGCCGGTCGGGACGACGTCGGCATGGAGGAACGTGAACAGCGGTCGCATCGAGTATTCGAGGACCATGGACTGTCGCGGCGAGCCGCCCGTGGCTCCCAGAAGGAGGGGTTTGCCCTCGAAGTCCTCGGCCGACATCAGATCCCAGAAGGATTTGAAGAGCCCGGAATAACTGCCCTGGAACGTCGGGGAGACGGTGATGACGCCGTCGGCGGAGGTTACCTCGTTGAGGAGACTCTCCAACTCGCCCTCGGGGTATCCGTTCGTGATGAAGTCGGCGATCTCGTAGCAGAACTGGCTCAGGTGGTGGGTGCGGATTCTCGGTTCGAGTCCGCGACCGGAGATTTCTTCCTTGACGGCGTCCTTGAACCGGTCGGCCAGCTGCGCGGACGAGGAGTGGAGGGCAAGCCCTCCGGTAACAATCGTGATGCTCGTGGTGTTCATGGCCCTCCAGGGATTGATGCCTCGTCCCAGCATCGCACGGAGCCGTGCCGTCACACCCAGCAGATGCAGAAGGGGTGGCCTGATGGGTCGGCGAAGACGTGGAAACCGTGGGAGGCGTTCTTGTCGCGGGGCTCTCTGATCGACGTCGCTCCCAGCGAGAGCGCCTCGCGGCACGCATCCTCGAAGTCTTCCGGCTCGACGTGGAAATCCACGTGCACCTGCTGGTGCTGATCTCCTTCCTCGGGCGGCCACGTCGGCGGAATGTGGTCCTCGGCGTATTGAACGGAGACGCGCAATTCACCGCCCACCAGGATGTCTCGCCAGTGCGGGTCGTCGCGGTCCTCCTCATCGACCTCGCCCCCGATCAGCGCGGCCCAGAAGGCCGTCTCCGTCTCGATGTCGTTCGTGTCGAAGACTACGGTTGAGCTCACGGTCTTCATCTGTTCAGTCCTCTTCCCGGGTGCGACAGTGATGCATGTCTCTGTTCTCGTACTCCCATACTGCGCTCCTCGTCGGCAATGCGGTAGGTCTCGCGTGATTTCCGGGTTGTGAACAGGCAGTCGGGCGTCGTCGCTTGTCAGGGGAGGGGCCAATGTCGGTGAATCCGTGATTGAATTGTGCCCCTGCACGCCGAATCACACCGTAGAGTGACGTGCAAGACACGCGCATCGACTGATAGAGGGGTTCTCCCGTGAGTACCGAAGCAGCTGAGACGAGCACCGAACCGAGAGAGCTCAAAAAAGTCATCGGCCCGAAGCTACTTGTCCTCCTGATCATTGGGGACGTGATCGGAGCGGGCGTCTTCGCCATCACGGGGCCCGTGTCCAAAGAAGTGGGCGGCGTGGCCTGGTTGCCGTTCCTCGTGGCTTTCGTGGTTGCCACGTTCACTGCTTTCTCCTACTTGGAGCTGGTGACCAAGTACCCACAGGCTGCCGGTGCGGCGCTGTATATACACAAGGCCTTCGGCATCCACTTCGTGACCTTCATCGTGGCCTTCGCGGTCGCGTGTTCGGGTATCACCAGCGCCGCAACCTCATCGACTTTGGTGGGCAAGAACCTGCTGATCGGTATCGGCGAGTTCATCCCAGGCATCCCCAACGGTCCCACGGCCTCCATGCTCTCGGCCGTCGCCATCATCGTGGTGCTGGGTCTGGTGAACCTTCGCGGTATCGGTGAGAGTGTGAAGTTCAATGTGATCCTCACGTGTGTGACCTTGCTGGCGATGGGAATCGTCATCGCGATCGGTTTCGCGGCCATCATCGGTGGCCAGGGCGAGCTCGGACGCATTGTCGTCTTCGAGAACCACAGCGACCGGAACATGTTCGCAGCCGTCACCATGGCAACCTCTGTTGCTTTCTTTGCCATGGTCGGCTTCGAGGATTCAGTCAACTTGGTCGAGGAATGCAAGAACCCGAAGAGGGACATGCCACGGATGATGCTGACCGGGCTCGGTGTCTGCGTGATCATCTATATCCTCGTTGCGGTCACGGTGACGATCGTGATTCCACCGGGGGACATCGCAAACCCGAAGAACCCGGATGCCGGCGTTCTTCTCGACGTGGTGCGCGTGGGTGCCCCGGGTATCCCGGTTGACGTGATCTTCCCGTTCCTGACGATCTTCGCTGTGGTCAACACCGCCCTGATCAACATGCTGATGGCAAGCCGTCTTCTCTATGGGCTCGCCAAGCAGCACGTTCTGCCCAAACCGTTCGCGGGTGTGCTGCCGAAGCGTCGCTCGCCATGGGTCTCGATCATCTTCACCACGATTCTCGCTATCGGGTTGATTCTGTATGTGAATCTCAGTGGGCAGGAGAGCATCGTCGGAGCCCTCGGAGGAACGACCGCGCTGTTGTTGCTGTGCGTCTTCGCCGTCGTCAATGTCGCGCTCCTCGTGCTCAGGCGCGATCCCACTCCTTCAGGTGCATTCAGGGCCCCAACGATCGTTCCCATCCTCGGTGTGATTACTTGTATCTACTTGGCCGGGCCCTGGGTTCGGGACCGGTCGGCGTGGATTCAGTACGAAATTGCCGGTGCATTGTTGGTCATCGGTATCGTGCTGGGGCTGATCAACTGGTTCTTCGTGCACCGCAAGGGCGTCAGGACCGAGGCATTCGACGACATCGAGCACCTCGAGGACTAAGGCCCCTCCGAACGGTCATCACGCCGGTTCTTGGACCAATTCGGCCCGGACCACCAGATTGTCCTGGTAATCGAACCGGCCGTCCGCGACCTCTGAGACCTCTGGACCGGAGCAGGTCACGAGGTGGAGCCTCGGGGGGCCCGTCTTTGCTACCAGAGCAGTGAGGTCTTTGAGTCGTTCCTGGGGAACGACGTAGAGGTCGGTGACGCGGTAGGTGTGGATGCCACCGTTCGAATCGGCGACCTCGATGGGCGCACACGGTTCCAGGTCGTGCAATCGCCCCCACGGGGACAGCCGGCCAGAGGAATGGTTGACATGCCCGGCCACGAACGTGGAGCCGGTGGTAGAACCGGCCGGGGCGGACCGGTCGTCCCAGGAGCCACCGGGGGCGTCCGGCAAGGGAACTTCGCCGGATTCGGTGGCTCTGACCGGGGCAAAGCTCGCCTGCGCCGCCAACGACGACGCACGCCAGCTGTTCGCTCGGATCGGAGGCCCCGGATCCGGGTCCGTGGTGGCCTGGCAGGACGCATGACGGAATGCGCGGTGAGGTCGCGGGGCGTATTGACCGCCGGTGTCCGCGTCCAGAGCAGTCCGGTCGGGACCGCGGTCCACGAGTCGGTGCCCCTCGGGCGAGGCCGAGACAGGACGGAACATGAGCTCCGGGTTCCGCAGGGGGAGCGGAACGTTTCGCATGCTTTCGCACTGTGCCAGGGCCGTGAGGAGCAGAATCAGGAGCCCGGCGCAGATCATTGCCCGTCCGCGGCGAGGGCCGCGTCCCGCACCCGGCCGCGCAGCGGTGCTTCTGGGAGAATGACTCGGCCACGATGCCGCCCGCGGGTGAAGCATTTATTCCTCCATCCTTCGGTGGCGTGCGCGGTAGATGCCGTACCCCAGCAGAGTTCCCCCGAGGGCCGCACCTCCCGCGAGGACGGGATCGTGGCTGTCCTCTCCGGTATTGCCCGTGCGTGCTGTTGGACCTTTGCCCGCAGGATCGTACGCGACAGTCGATGCTGCAGGTCCGGGAGAGCGAGGGCCGACGGACGGTTCGCCCGGCGATGGTCTCGAGGGTTCCGCGGGCCCTGATGCCTCAGGCACGTCGGGATGCCCGGCGGGCGGCCGAACCGGTGGCGCCGGAGGCTCGGGGGTGGGGGAAAGCTCGGACGCCGGTGCCGGAGGTTGCTCCGGGTTCTTCGGACGTGGTTGAGGCGCGGGAGGTTCGGGAGTTCGAGTCCGCACCGTGTTGGAGTCCGACCACGTACCGTTGTAGGACTCGGTAAAGGTGTTCTCGACGTCGCCGGCCGCGATCCGTGTCATTCGGGCGTACACCGACCAGGACTGTTCCTTCTCGAGATTCTTGTCGAGGTTGAGGACCTTCAACAAGTCTTCCGTGGCCGCGAAGGTCACGGCCCCCGAACGGGCGTCGATTTTCTGGGCGAAGAAGCGAGTGATGTCCTGCCCGGCAGAAACGGCGGTTCCGTCGTCCAGAACAAAGTCGCTCCGGGAGAGGACGGTGAAGTCCCCGTCGTACCGGTCGTGGGATTCGTCGTAGTCGTCGAATACGGACCATTCGACAGTGCGTCCCGCATAGTGCGACGGACGAACCGAGGAATCCAGTCTGTATTCGAAGGTTTGCCCACGGTGTATTTCCTTCCCGTCCAACGACGACTGGTCCTTGGCGGAAACCACGATGTCCTTGTGCGGCCTGATGCCCTTCATGCCATTGACCACGGTCTCCGTCTGGACCTTGTGGTCGTTGACGATCTCCCACGCGGAATTCCGGATCTCACCATCGGCATTCGCCGAGACCGTGTACGGCAGCGAAATGGCGTATTTGAATCCGAGTGGGGGAAGCGGTGCACCATCCACGACCTTCGCCATGATCGAGATGCCTTGGGCTCCCGCATCCGTCACGTCGAACGTGTCCGTGACGTCCTCCGCGCCGTGTCGGGTGAGATCGTCCCAAGGCGCTGTCGGTGCAATGTCCGAATCGGCCGGGAGCTTGAGAACACGGACCGCCGCTGTGGAGATGTGGCCGTGTCGTTCGTCGTAGTCATCCAGCATCCCGAACCGAGTGATGGGCTCGGCGACGTCAACCAGTTGGGAAGTGTCCAGGAGCAGCCTGTATTCGATGGTGTCTCCCACGGTGACGGTTCGGCCATCGACCATCGTGCTCGTCCCCGGAACCAGACCATGTTTGTGCGGCTCAATCGAGGGCTCGTGGTAGGTGTGAGGCTCGGTGTAGTCGAGCCTGCCGTTGACGATGCCGAAGCCCGCATCCACCAGGTCGTCGGCCTTCCCATCGGCCAATGCCATGGGCGCAATGTGCAGGGTGAACTCGGTGTTGATCGGCAAGGATGCAGGGTCGATGGCCTCCGCACGTACCTGCAGGACCTTCTTCCCCAGGAATTCCGTTTCCTCCTGCGAGAGGCGGAAGGAGTCCGAAGCGTCCCGCGACCCCGAAGTGACACGGACCGATGACATGTCGACGGACACCGGGATCCGACCGTCCTCGGTTGCGAAGATGTTGTCTCCCACCACGAACTGCCGGAGTGGTTCGAAACCGGTCCGCTTGGTCACGGTCTGATGGGTCAGCTGACCGGGTAGAACGAACTTTCCCTCGCCAGGAGCGGTTTTCACCGTCCCGGAACCGCGGGCATAGAGCTCGTGGTACTCCACCGTGGCGACGATCGGGTCCAGCTCGGGGACCACCTCCCGTACGGGAGGCTTCGGCGGGGTCGGCGGCGCGGGCATCGACTCGGTCGGTGCGACGGTGTCGGCAGAGAGCATCACGTGGTTGTACGTCGCGGTGATGCCGCCGACGTCGTCGGGATCCCGCCCATCGGAGCCGCCCGAGGTCCCCACCCAGAAGGACGACCCATTGTGCGCCAGGAAGGTCACGCCGAGTCGCCGCATGATCTCTGGGTCGGTGTCCTCAATGCTTCGGGACTGGTTGCTTCCCTGAGGAAGCATGAAAGCTCGAGGGACCTCCCGTCGGGACGCCAAGTGAACCGGCTGGGACCGCGGGGAGATCTCTGACTCAGGATTGAGGAACGTGGCGATGACCCCGTCCCCGCCAGCGGTGTACGTTCCGCTGGCGAACTCGTACCGGGAGGCCCCGTCGCCTGTTTGGCCGTTCAGAGAGCCGAAGGACACGTAGTAGTTGTTGGCGTAGTCCTCGCCGGTGTCGGAGTAGGTGAAAGTGATGGTCTGTTTGAGTGCGGTGACCTTGTACAGCGCCAGATTGTCCGAATAGTTCGAAAAGACCTCGATGGCCGGTTCGCCGGCGTTCGTGGCCGATGTGACGACGTCCGAGACCAGGATCCGGGCATCCAGAGTACGGCCGGAAGCCTTGTCCTTGGCCACGTTCCTGTACGTGATGGTGAAGCTCGAACCGTCGACGGGATTGATATGGGTCACCGAATCCGAGTTGTAATTATTGTGGCGGTCGAACTGGTTCGCTTGCCCTGGGTGATTCTCGATGCCTTCGACCGAGAACAGACTGTTCCTGTTTTCCGAGATCGTGAACGGCTGTTCGTGCACGAGCTTCCCGGGTGTCAGAGCCACGTCGGGATTCGCGTCAGTGATCTGCTCCTTGAGATGTGCGTCGTAGGCCGCCTTCCGAGCGTCGTAATCCGACTTGGCGGCATCGTAGGCCTTCTTCTCGGATTCGTAGGTTTCGCTGGCCTGCCGGTACCGCGCCTCGGATTCGGCCACCTGCTTGGTGTGCCTCTCGCGCTCGTTCCGGGCTTTCTCGGCGACCGAGCCGAGAGCATTCGCCTGGTCCCGGTAGGACCGTGAGATCGATTCCTGGCGTTCCCGAACCGAGTCCGGGTCCACGACGTCGGGCGAAGCCGTCTTCCGCTCCACCCGGACTCCGGCCTCTTCTGCCGCGGCCACGGCGTTGTCCAGGACCGAGCTGTCCACGGGGACACGTTCTCGATGATTCGAGGCTTCTCGGTTGGTGACGGCCGTGGCGTGCTGCGGAGTGGCGGCCTCCGCATAGTGACTCGTCGCGGCGGCTGCTATCAGCAGGCCACTGAGCGTGGATACGCGCACGGATCGGGCCCGCGTCCTGCTCCGTCCGTGACGACACGAATAACCCTGTTCCCGACTCGAATGCATGAAACACCTTCCCCCAAAGGTTCGACGATTTCCCATCCCGTCGGGGCCCGGACTGGTCCGTCCCGAGACGGCGCCGCACGAGGTGGGCGAGCGAATCCTGGCAAGACCGCGGATGGGTTGAAGAAGTCCGACCGGCGGGCCAGTCGGCGCGTCTTTGGGCAGAAAGTCTAGATTCGACTCCGTTTCGAAGGGGCGAATGTCCGAAATTGTGGAAATTACAAAGCTACGGAAAGCGCGTCGGAAAGTGGGTCGTCCGCCTGTTGACGGGAAAATCAGCGCCACTGATACAGTGATCCATAGCACGTGAATACAGATTCCCCGAATCACGATGCGGCCGGACACTACCGCATCCGTATCAGGAAGAGAGCCCCCGATGACCGTTGCGAATTCCGACCGGGTGTGGCTGCCGAGGGCGCGCAAAGCCGCGATGGGGGTGATCTTCGCGTTCCTCCTGGCCTCGTGCTCTTCCGGGGATCCCGATGGTGAACAAGGTGCGAAGGCCTCGAGTTCGGGCCCCTCGGCGTCCGCGGCGTCGTCATCGGCGCCCAAGGCGGAGGCGGAAACGGTGGTGCAGCGGGACGAGCCGCTGTACAAGAGGGTGAATTACCCGGTCAAGGGCGAGGGGGACCCTTCGCAGAACTGGGGCGACCTGTATCTTCCGGCAGGCGACCACAAGGCCAAATCCGTTCCGTTGGTGGTTCTGGTCCACGGCGGGGCCTGGCAGAGCTCGATCGGTGCCAAGGACTTCGAGGCCTATGCGGAATCACTCGTGGATCGTGGCATGGCCGTGTACAACATCGAATACCGCCGCGTGGGTTCGGGAGGCGGTTGGCCGACGACGTTCACCGACGTCGCCTCGGCCATGGACTTCATCCCGGAACTCAGCAAGCAGCACCCCGAGTTCACGACGGACGACGAACTGGTTGTCGGTCACAGCGCCGGGGCGCAACTGGCCATGTGGGCGGGCACGCGCGATTCGAAGGAGGAACACGAACTCGGTGCCCATCCGAAGTTCGTCCCGACGCGCGTGGTCTCCTTGGCGGGTCCTCTGGACATGAAGTACGCGGCGGATCATGGCGACGTCAATATCACCAATGCCCTGGGCGGCACCCCGGAGCAGCTCGCTCAGCGGTACTCCGAGGTTGACCCGATTCAGAACATCGATACGTCCCTGCCCGTCGTCGCGGTGCACGGGACTGCCGACGAGGTCGTGTCGCCGGAGAACTCGCGGCGCTATATCGATGCGGTCAAGAAGGCCGGCGGTCGGGGGAGTCTTCACCTGACCGACGGGGACACCCACGGGTCATTGATCGAGCCGGATTCGGCGCACTTCCAGCACATCCTCAACATTATTGACGAGACGGCCGACGCGGACGTCGGCGACGTCGGGGAGACCCAGAACACCTGATGAGCCTCCCCGAGGCCGGGTGCTACTGGTCGGTGACTTCCAGCTCCACGTCGATGTTGCCGCGGGTCGCCCTGGAGTAGGGGCATACCTGATGGGCCTTCTCGGCCAGCTCCCTCGATTCCTCAACGGGCAGGTCGGGAACAACGACCTCCAGGACAACGGAGAGGCCGAATCCTTCGCCTTCCTTGCCGATGGAAACGCGTGCACCCACCGCGGAATCGCCCAGCTTCTTGTGGTCGGCCTTGGCCACCATCTGGAGAGCCGAATGGAAGCACGCGGCGTATCCCGCCGCGAAGAGCTGCTCCGGATTGCTTCCCTGTCCGCTTCCGCCCATTTCCTGGGGCGGGGCCAGGTTGACCGAGATGGTGTCGTCGCTCGAACGCACGTGGCCGGAACGGCCGTCTCCCGTGCTCAGGGCTTCTGCCGTGTACAGAGGTTCCATGATCAACTCCTCGCATTTGCTTAAGGCACAACTATATTGCGCACAATATAAATGTGTCAACGGGTTTGTTAGAATGAGGCCGTGTCGACATCGAACTCTCCATTGGCTCTGGACAACCAACTGTGCTTCTCCCTCTACCGGGCGAGTCACGCGATGGTGCGCGCCTACAGGCCCCTCCTTGAGGGCTTGGGGCTGACGTACCCGCAGTACCTGGTCATGCTGACCCTGTGGCAAACCGAGGAAGCGCAGAGCGTCGGACAGATCGGTGAGCTTCTCGGGCTGGACAGTGGAACGCTGACTCCGGTCCTTCGTCGCCTGGAACAGCGGGGACTGCTCGAGCGGCTTCGTGACCCGGAGGACGAGCGTCGACGCCTCATCGCTCTGACCGAAACGGGCGCCGAGCTGCGGCACGACGCCGAAGGCGTTCCGGAAAAGATCTGGGCCACGGTCTCGCTCGATCTCGACGGTTACAACGATTTCAAGAACCAGCTCAACGGTGTTGCCGAAGCCTTCGGCGCCGGACACCAATGACCAGCCAGCATGTTCTTCTCGCCGGGTGCGGCGACGTCGGAATCGCCACCGGCTTGAGGATGATCGCCCAGGGGTGGAGCGCAACGGGCGTTCGACGTCGAGCCGCCCTGCTTCCCGCAGAGGTCTCGGGTCTCGCCCTGGACCTGACGACTGCGCGGGAAGGCGACCTTCCGAGGGCCGACGCCGTGGTCGTCACCCTGACGGCGGACTCCACCGACGCGAATGCCTATGAAAGAACGTACGTGAATGGGCTGCGCGGTCTGGCGCGGGCGCTTCCTCGGGACGAGGGTGGGGCCGAACCCCTCGTCGTCCTGGTGTCCTCCACCGGAGTCTTCGGACAGAACGACGGCGAAATCGTGACCGAAGCGACCGATCCCTCGCCGAGTCGCGAGACGGCAAAAATTCTGAGGGCTGCCGAGCTCCTGGCCATGGGCCTCTTCCCGCGCCTTGTGATCGTGCGTCCCGCTGGGATCTATGGGCCCGGCCGAACCTCATTGGCGGACCGAGTGGCTCGCGGCGAGCCCGTGGCTCGGAATCGCATGACCAATCGCATCCACCGGGACGATCTGGTCTCGGTCATCGAATCCGTCCTTGGGACCGAAAATCCGCCTGAGCTGGTGCACGCGGTCGACCACAGCCCGGCGCCCCTGGGCGCCGTTGCCGATCACATCGCCGGACTCCTGGGTGTTCCGGCTCCACCCGATGTCTCCGGGAGCGGGGGAGGCCGGGGCAAGTCGATCGATGGCTCGCTGGTGCGGTCGCTGACGGACTTCCGATACCCCTCGTATCGAGAGGGCTACGCTTCACTTCTGGGGTGACGTCGGCCATGAAGGAGCGGGGCTCCGGGTCGCCGTCTTGCGCCGCGTGAGGCTGGGTGCCGCGGGCGGAGTCCTTCCGGACTCAGGCCGTTGACGTGCCAAAGAACACGCCGACGGTGGGTTAATGACGCGTAAACGGGTAGTGTACTGTAGCCAGGATCCTTAATGAGCCCTTTTGCCATATGCGGCCATGATTCCGGGGGAGCCACTCAGTCAGCGAACGCGAGGTAAGAACATGTCCGGTCGGTTTGTCGAAGTAAGCCGACGTACAGGCGCCATTATCGGCGGCATTCTGGTCTACATCTTGATCTGGTTCAGTCTGGTCCTGCTCGTCGCAGGGCTGGGTATTCGCTTTTTCTGGGGCAAGATCTCGGTGGGGCAAATGCTCCTCAACCTCGTGTCCGTGCAGACGGACGGGGGCGGTGGCGCCATCGTGTGGATGGGCATCTTCGGCATCGGGGTCCTTCCGGTTCTGATCACGATCGGCATCGCGGTGTTCCGTCACCTCCGGCTCCGCAAACTTCGCAAGAACGGCCTGGAGCACACGAAACGGCGCAAGCCGTGGATCCGTCGGTCGATCTCCACCGTGCTGGTCGTCGCCCTGACGGTCGGCGGAGGGTCGGCCTTTGCCACCACCGTCGGCATGAGCGACTACATCAAGTCGGCCAGCTCGAAGTACGACATGAATGACTACTACGCCGAGCCGCAGGTCACCGACGACTCCAAGAAGAACAACGTGGTGACCATCTACCTCGAGTCCGGCGAGGAAACGCTGACGGACGAGAGCCTGTTCGAGAAGAACGCGTTCGCCTCGCTCCAGAACTCGACCCAGGAGTCGGAGGGCTGGAAGAGCGTGGACAACCTCCAGCAGTACGAGGGCGGCGGATGGACCAT
Source organism: Rothia koreensis (assembly GCF_004136575.1). Lineage (GTDB taxonomy): Bacteria > Actinomycetota > Actinomycetes > Actinomycetales > Micrococcaceae > Rothia > Rothia koreensis. Next base: position 85,812 of record NZ_NOIQ01000004.1, on the reverse strand, counting down.
GGCCGGTCTGACCTCGACCCAGTGCGGTGTCCCGCTCAAGGGCCCCGGAATCATCGGCAGCGGCAGCTCGATCGGACAGTCCGAGGGAACCCAGGGCAACTACCTCGGCGGCCTGAACTGTGCCGGCAACGTGCTGGCCGACCACGGCTACAAGAGCGAGTTCCTGGGCGGGGCCAACGGTTCCTTCGCCTCCAAGGACAAGTTCCTGAGCAGCCACGGTTTCGAGGAGGAGAAGGACCTCAACACCTGGCGCTCCATGGGAGAGGATGCCAAGAACTTCCGGAGCGACTGGGGCTTGAGCGACGAGCGCCTCATGGCCCATGCCCGGGACGAGATCGACCGTCTCCACGCGGAGTCCGAGCAGACCGGGCAGCCGTTCAACTTGTCGATGCTGACCCTGGACACGCACGAGCCGGTCCACATGTACGACTACTGCAAGCAGGACACCGACAGTGACGTGACCTCCGTGTACGCCTGCTCGATGGACCAGGTTGCCGGCTACGTGGACTATATGAAGGAAAAGGGCTACCTGGACGACACCGCAGTGGTGATCATGGGTGACCACCTGAAGCACATGAGCGCCGGCGATGCCTTCCACGAGCAGCTGGACAACAACCCGAACCGCTCGATCTTCAACAGGGTCTGGGTGCCGGGCGAGAACAAGAACCGCCAGATGCGGCCCAACATCGACCAGCTGAACATGTATCCCACGATTCTCGAGGCCGCGGGCCTCGAGCTGAAGGACCACAAGGCGGGGCTGGGCGTCTCGGCCTTCACGGACAAGGTTCCTGATGACTCCGCACAGGCACTCGATCCGGATGCCTACCGCGACCTCCTGGACTCACGGTCCAAGGACTTCTACGCGAGAGCCTGGTCGAAGTAGTCGACGATGTAGCGAATGACGATCGAAGGGTCGGGGCGGACAGCCCCGGCCCTTCGTCGTTGGGTTCGGGCATCGCGACGACGTCGGGCCGCCGTGCGGGGTCCTGTTGGGTGGGGGTGCCCTCGTGAGTGGCGTTTGCCTCCGCCAGGTGGGGGTTACAGCGCCACCTGGCGGAGGCAAACGCCGCCGAATTGGACAAAGGCCACCTTCCTGGGAGCCGCGGCAGCCCGTCGTCCGGCTTCGCCTTAGATCTGGAGCACGGCCCGGGCGATCAGGAAGTAGACGATCAGGCCCGTGGCATCCACGAACGTGCTGATGAACGGGTTGGAGAAGACCGCCGGGTCGACGCGCAGGGCACGAGCGACCATCGGCATGATGCCTCCCACGGTGGCGGCCAAGGAACAGACCGCCAGCAGCGTCAGCCCGATGACGAGACCGATCCGCGGCTCGAACACCAGGGCCGTGATCGTGCCGCCGATGATTCCCAGGGCCGCACCCAGGGAGGAACCGACGCCGAGCTCTCGGAGGAGCACCTTGAGGAGGTCGCGTGGCTGGATGTCGCCCAGAGCCATGGCCCGGGTCACGGTCGTGGCTGCCTGGTTGCCGGTGTTGCCGCCCGTTCCGATGAGGAGGGGGACGAAGAGGGCGAGGGCCGTCACCTGTTCGATCGTCGGCTCGAAGTGGGACTGCACCTGGACCGTCAGGGTTGCTCCGATGGCCAGGACGAACAGCCAGACGATACGGGACTTCACGAGCGTTCGGATGGGCGTCGCGAGGTAGGGGCGCCTCAACGGCTCGACGCCGCCCTGGCGTGCGGAGTCCTCGGTCTCTTCGTGCTCGAGGATTCGGACGGCGTCGTCGAAGGTCAGGATGCCGACCAAGCGACCTTCCTTGTCGACGATGGGCAACGCCAGGAGACCGAGATTGGTGCTTCTGCGGGCGGCTTCCTCCGCGGATTGGTAGGCCGACGTCGTCTTGGCCGGTTGCATGAGCTCGGAGATCGTCTGGCCCGGCTCCGAACCCATGAGGTCGCGGAGGCTGACGACGCCGACGACGCGGCGGCTTCCGTCCAGAACCGGAAGGGTGTAGATGGTCTCCGCATCGGCAATGTGTCGCTGGACCCGGTCGAGGGCTTCGGAGACCGTGTGGTCGATTCTGGTGGAGACGTATTCCGGGCTCATGCGTCGACCGACCGAGCCCTTGGGGTACCCCAGGACTCCGGAGGTCAGCTCCCGGTCTTTGGCCGACAGGCCGTGAAGGAGCCGGGGTGCGAGGGCCGCGGGGAGTTCGTCGAGAAGCCACACGCGATCGTCGGGATCGAGATCGGCGAAGAGTGCGGTGACTTCCGAATCCTGAAGCCCATCGATGAGATCGCCCTGCATTCTGGGCGAAAGGCGTTCGAAGACCTCCAGGGCCTTCTCCTTCGGCAACAACCGGTACACGATGGCCAGGTGATTGACGGGGAGACGTTCCAGGAGGGCTGCGACCTGCTCGGACGTGAGTGGTGAGATGGCGTCGACGATCGCCGCGAAGTCTTTGGCCTGGACGTAGGGCTGGATGTCCGCGACGGTGTCTGCGACTTCTGTGGTCTGAGGGGTATTCATGCTGGATCCTTGGGCGTGGAAGAGCACGCACGGATGCTGTGCATCCAGGCGGTGCTGTCAATGATGGTGCCCGCCCCAGCAGATGGACCCGATCAGTCCTTGGTTGCGATGCCGGAGGGGGCGTGGGGTAACGGATAGCCAGAACTTTCACTGTCCATTGCGCCTCACCTCCTGTTCGATAGCTTGTGAACCAATGAGTAAAGTAGCACGTTTGGTCGGGCCGGTGCCCTATGAATTCCCGCACCCAGCGACGGGAGCCGTGCGGACCGGGCCCGGTCCGCCCGGGCCCGCCGTCACGAGGGATTCGGGCTAGCTGTCCTCGATGTGGTCGCCGCTGTGTGCATCGATCTGGACTTCGTGATCCTCGGAACCGCTGGTTGAGTCGATATCGAATTCGTACTGGGGCCCGCGGTCCTTGCCCTCGATCTTCCACTTGTTGATCGGGCCGTCCTGGACCTGCTTGGCCTTCTTCATCGCTTCGTCGAGCGAGATCACGGAGGACATGTCGATCCGGTCGGACTTCCGCTCGGACTGCACTTCGTCCTTGTCCAGGTCCTCTGTCTTCTCGTTCACGGTGTCCCCGGAATCCGCATCAACCTGGATCGCGTACTTCTGCTGATCGGAGAGCAACTCGATCTTGTACTCGTACTTGCCCGAGGCGCCCTTTTCCAGTTCGATCTTGCTGACGTCGCCGTCGAACTTGTCCTGGGCGGTCTTCAGGGCGTCATTCCAGGTGACGGGGAACTTCTTCGTCGAAAGATCCTCCGAGGACGCGCCCGAGGCGCTGGTGCTGGCGCTGGACGAGGACGAGGACTTGTGATCGGTGTCGTCGTCTCCGCACCCGGCGAGGCCCGCGGCCAACGCCAATGAGGCTCCCACTACCAGAGTTCGTCGCATCTCAGTCTCCTTCCGTGGCTCCCCTCCAGGCTACTGCGGGGGATCAGGGAGGGGCCAAGGAGCTGGTGCCCAAGAACTGCCGCCGCTATCGTCCCGTGAGCTCGCGTACCTGCTGCTCGGTCAGGGGCCGTTTGGGCTTGTCGAGCAGCAGATACGCCAATTGGGCGGAAACCTCCAGCTCCTCAGCCGCGTTGACGGCCTCCTCGAGCGATTCGCCGGCGACCATGGAACCGTGGTTCCTCAGGATGACCGCGGGTCCGGTACGGGCCGCGTCCAGGAGCTCGTCATAGATCTCCGACGAGCCGGGGCGATAGTACGGAACCGTCGGAACGTCCTGTCCTATCCGCATGACGAAATACGGGGTGAGAGGGGGAATGGTATCGTCCGGTGACTCCAGGCAGCTCAGCGCGGTCACGTACGTCGAGTGCAAATGGACCACGGCGCGTGCAGAGGGGCGAGCATCGTACATCGCTCGATGCATGACAACTTCCTTGGACGGGCGAGGCCCTTCCGTATGCCGCCACGAAGAGTCCAAGACAGCCAGGCTCGAGGGCGAGAGGCGCCCCAATGACGAGTTCGTGGGGGTCATGAGGAATCCGCCGTCCGCACGCGCGCTGATGTTCCCCGCGCTGCCCACGCTGAACCCTCGGTGGAACAGGCTTGCTCCGAGCGACGCAATCTCTTCCTTGATGTCGTTCGTTCCCACAGGTGAGGTCCTTTTCAGTCGATGGTCGAGAAGGCGGAGGATACCGGTCGCCAGCGCACGCGGGTCACGGGGCGGCCGCAGACTGGCAATCGACCTCCACACCCAGTTGACGCGCATGGTCCCTGGCCGATTCCGGAAAATCCGAGTCGGTGATGATTCCGTCGAACGACTCGAAGGGGATGGCCTTGAAGGCAGCGACCTTGCCGTATTTGCGGCTGTCGGTCGTCAGATAGAGTCGACGGGAACTTTCGCTGATGGCCCTTTTGACCACGAGTTTTTCTTCGGTGGGTACTGATATGCCTCGGAGGTCGAAGGACGACGTGGACACGAATGCCAAGTCGATATTGAGTCTCCTGAGCTCCTCGGCCGTGGTTGCTCCGTGGGTGGCCAGATTGGCGTTGTCGACCTGTCCGCCCAAAAGTTGGACACGCAGGCTTGAGTGCTCGGCAATGGCTCCAGCAACGGCCAAATCGTTGGTGACCACGGACGGCGCAAAGGAACGATCCGCGGACTGCGCCGCCTCGCGCGCCAGGTGGTGGGCGATCGCCAAGGTAGTGGTTCCCGCGTCGAGATAAACCAGGTCTGCGGGGGCGACGAGTCGAACGGCGGCCCTGGCGATGGCGTCCTTCTCGTCCGGTCGCATGCCGATCTTCGCGTGGTGGGGCGCATCCAGCTCCAGGCGAGACGGCAGAGAGACGCCGCCGGCGACGGATCTCAGACGTCCGGATTCCTCCAGAAGCCTGATGTCTCGACGAACGGTCATGTGGGAGACGCCCAAATGCTCGGTCAGGTCTGCCACGCTCACCGATCCTCGTTCCTCAACGATGTGGAGCAGGCGGCGTCGTCTTTCATCGGGGATCATGGAAGTTGCGTCCTTCCCGCATGGTGTTCTGCGCCGACGAGAAAAAATCCTCGTCGCCGAAGTTCCCGGATTTGAGGGCCAGGTCGAGCCGTCCGTCGGTGCTCTTCGTCCAGGGGACCCCTGGGGCGATTTGGGGCCCGACGCGGAATGCGCTGACGCCCAATGCTTGCGTCACGGCTCCCGAGGTCTCGCCTCCGGCGACGACGAACCGCGTGTATCCGTTCTCGAGCACCCCGTGGGCGATCTGCGCGAAGAACTCTTCGATGGCCTCCGACGTCCTCTCGGCGCCGTGCTCCCGCTGGAGGCTTCTCACGCGTTCGGCCCCTGCGGTGGCGTACACCAGGGGATCGAGCCGAGTCACGCTCGGGCCGTTGCCTCCGACCCAGGCGAGCACTTCCTCGAGATAAGCGGGCCCGTCCGCAATGATTCTGCCGACGTCCAGGGGCAGGGCAGGGGCAAGCTCTCGGTACCTGGCGACCTGGCGGTTGGTCATCTCCGACGCGGAGCCCGAAAGCACGATGCCAGGGCCGGCGGTACCGATCCAAGAATCCGTGGGTGCCGGCCGCGCCGCGGAACGGTCCATGTCGGAGGCGAGCACACGACCTACGGCGCCACCGACGCCTGAACCGCCGGTGACCAAAACCATGTCCTTGCAGGCCTCGCCGATGGTCTGGAGATGGCTCTCCTCGAGCGTGTCCAGGACTGCATATCGGGCCCCGCCGGAGCGTGCGTCGTCGAGAGACGACCGGACGGCTTCTGCTCCTTGGCGGACGACGTCGTACGGGACAGCGATTGCGTGTCCTCTGCTCTGCGCGCTCATGAGCCTCACGAGATTCGAATCCGTCATGGGTGTTACCGGATGATGACGCATCCCGGATTCATCGAGCGGATCGTCGCCCACGAAGAGGTGCCCACGGTAGACCGTTCGGCCGTTGACCGGCAGAGCGGGGACCACCACAGTGAAGTCGAGGCCGAGATCATCGAGAAGTGCGTCCGTGACGGGTCCGATGTTCCCCTGTGCCGTGCTGTCGAAGGTCGAGCAATACTTGAACACGAACCGTTTCGCGCCCGCAGTGCGCAGCGCTCGGGCGGCTTCGAGACTCGCGTCCACGGCCTGGCGGGACGGCGCAGAACGTGTCTTCAGGCCGACGACGATGGCTTCGGCTTCCGAGATTTCGGCGGTCCTCAGGACCTCTTCGGCGGACGGCTGGTTGAGCTGGACGGTACGCAACCCGGCAGACACCAAGAATCCGGCGATGTCGGTGGCGCCGGTGAAATCGTCCGCGATGACTCCCAGGCGAAGCTTCATGTGTGTACCTCCCGTGGGCATGTGAACTGTGCGCTCGCTGGTCGACTGTGCGCCACGACGTCGTGATCGTTCGTGCCTTGGCGACGTTCCGACGACCATGTGCCACGCTATCACAAGAATTAACATTTGCCCGCTCCGACGTGCGGGTCGTGTCACTTTTGCGGAGCCGTCGGGCGGTAAACCAGGCGAAACTGCAGGTGAAATCGGCAGCTTCGGCCCTTGACCACATGTTAGAAAATGTGAATACTTGTCGGACATCTAACAGAACGAATCATCATCAACGCAGTGTCGTGTGATTCGGTGCGGCCCGTCGGTACTCAAAGGAGAGCTATGAAAATCCTCGCGAGAGTCGAGAAGATACCGGGTGGGCTGATGATCGTGCCCCTGCTCCTGGGAGCGCTGCTGAATACCTTGGCCCCCGGCGCGCTGGACATCGGTGGGTTCACCGAGGCGTTGTTCAAGGACGGTGCGATGGCGGTCATCGGCGTCTTCCTGGTGTGCATGGGGGCGCAGTTGCCCGTCCGCGCGGCCGCGCCGGTCGCGGAGAAGGGGTTCGCGATTCTCATCGGCAAGCTCTTGGCTGCAATCCTGGTCGGGATCGTTGCCGGCGTCTTCATGCCGGATGGCACGCTATGGACGCTGACTCCGCTCGCGATCGTCGCTGCCATGAGCAATTCGAATACGGGCCTCTATGCGGCCCTGACTCAGGAATTCGGGAACAAGACGGATCGAGGGGCCGTTGCCGTCATCTGCCTGAATGACGGCCCATTTCTCACACTGCTCGTCCTCGGAGCAGCGGGGATGGCCAATATCCCGCTGTTGTCCTTCGTGGCCGTACTGGCTCCAGTGTTTCTGGGGTTCGTGCTCGGGAACCTCGACCCGGACATCCGGACGTTCCTGAAGAGTGGGGAAAAGCTCTTGATCCCCTTCTTCGCATTCCCCCTGGGCGCGGGCATCAATTTTCGGGACATTGCGTCTGCGGGTCCCTCCGGAATTCTGCTCGGATTCTTCACCCTGCTTCTCTCCGGTGGCTTCGCCGTTCTGTTGCTCTGGTTGGTGCAGGTGCTGTCCCGGCGCCCCAGACCACGCCGCAATCTGATTTCGGGAGTCGCCGAGTCCTCCACGGCCGGAGCCGCCGTGGCAACACCGGCGGTCGTGGCCGCGGCCGACCCCTCCATGAACTCCATCGTCGAGACGGCAACTGTGCAGGTCGCCGGATCCGTGGTCATCACGGCACTTCTCACCCCCGTCGTGACGGCCCTGTTCTACCGCTGGCAAATGAAGCGCGGGATCGACCCCGCGCACGAATACGAAGATCCGGCTCTCAATGGGGCTGTGGGGGAATGAAGCATCGTGCCCCGCTTGGGTCCAGTCCGGTCCTTCGCCCCGACCGCTTGAAGAAATGATGAGGAGAAGAAATGCGCGCTATTGAATTCGATCTCGAGGGAACAGCGTCCGTGGTCGACATCCCCTATCCCAGCCCGGGACCCGAGGACGTGGTGGTCCAGGTGCTGTCGACCGGTTCGTGCGGTTCCGATCTTTCCGCGCTCCGCGGGACGCACCCGTTCAGGTTCCCTCCGCTCATCTCAGGGCACGAGGTGGGCGGAGTCGTCACGGAAGTCGGCGAGCAGGTTGACGATACTGTGGTCGGACAGCGCGTCGTCGTCGAGCCCCAGCGTTTCTGCCGAACCTGCGAGTACTGCACGACAGGCCGACACAACTTGTGCCCCAAAAAGCAGATGCTCGGAATAGCCGAATGGGACGGGTCCTTCGCGGAATACGTCCGAGTGCCGGCGTACACCGTGTTGCCCGTTTCCGGCCGAATTCCGGATTACGCGCTGGCCCTCGTGGAGCCCCTGGCGGTCGCGGCCCACGCCGTGCGTCAGGTCCGAGCCACGCCTGAGCACGGGAGGCAGCCCAGTCACTTGGTGATGGGCGGGGGAACCATCGGCGCGCTGGTCACGGCCGTTCTCCAGCACGTTTCTCCCGGCCGAGTGACGGTCAGTGAACCGCGAGGGCAGAATTCCGACATGCTCAAGGCCATGGGGGCCTCAGACGTGCTTCAGCCCGACGCCGTCTCGGACCGCGGGGAGCTCTTCGATACCGTTTTCGTGGCGGCCGGGCATGCTCCGTTGGTCGCCGAAGCGGTCCGTCGGTGCGCCCCGGGCGGAACGGTGGTCCAGGTTGCCGTGTTCAATACGGAAGTCCCTGTCCCCGTTGGTGAGCTCCAGGTCCAGGAGATCGCTTTCGTGGGTACGGCCATGTACACCCGAGAAGATTTCGACGTGGCCGCGGAGCTCCTGGCCGAGCGGCCGGATATTGCGGAACTCATGGTCACCGACCGGATGGACTTGGCCGAGGGGGCGGAGGCCATCACTCGCATGGCATCGCACGGCCCCGGAACGACGATCAAACTCATCATGGAGCCGTAACCGACGGAGCCGTGCTCGGAATCAGCCCGCCGCACTCAGCTGCCGGCCGAGGCCTCAGTCGACGAACCGATGGCCGCCGAGAGCTCGTCGGCCGCAGCGACCACCAACGGGGCCGAAGTCTCGATGGTCGCTCGGGGCATGCGAAAAGCAGGTGCCGAGACGTTGATGGCGGCGGCCACCTCTCCGCGGTGGTTCCGGACGGGTGCCGCAATCGCGACCAGCCCGGGCTCGGATTCTTCGCGGGCCACCGCGAAGCCTCGGGCACGCTCGCGTCGCAGGCGTCTGACCAGGGCCGGTATGTCCTGCGGCGCCGACCGGGTTCCGGGGAGCGGGTCGGCGTCGTCGCCAAGGATCGAGCGCAGGTCCGCTTCATCCATGTCGACCATGAGCGCCCGCCCGGCGGAGGTGCATGGCAGGGGAGAGGTTCGCCCGACCCACTCGTGGGCCTGGATGCCGCGCGAGGTTCTCTCGGTCAGCAGGGTCATGGCGCCGCGGCCGGACAATACCGTGAGGTAGGCGGGCTCGCCGACGCCGCGCGCCAACGACCTGAGCACCCGGGGCGCCTCGCGGTGCAGCCTCTCGTCCCCGGCCGACGTTGCCAGGGCCAGGACCTGCCACCCGATGCCGTACCGCAGTGTCCGGGGGTCGCGCTCGATGAACCCTTCTTCCGCCAGAACCTTCAGCGTCCTGGACACCTGGCTCTTTTCCTTGCCCATCTCGGTTGCCACCTCCTGGACTCCGAGGGGGCCTTCGCCGAGTATCCGAAGGATAGTGAGTGCCCGATGCACGCTGGAGAGATTGTCGCCGACCATGGGCACATCCTCGCACCACGCGTGCGTATACAGCAACCAGCGTTGTTCGTTATGGCAACGAGGTCCTACGGTCGAAACCATGTGCGGCATAGTGGGCGTCTTCCATGACGCAAAGGAATCAACGGCAGACAACGGCACAATGGGGGAGCGCGCCCTCGACATGATCGCTCACCGAGGGCCGGACGACGTCGGGCTCCGACACGTCGGAGACATGGCGTGGTTGGGCCACCGTCGGCTCTCGATCGTCGACGTCGACAGCGGACACCAGCCCCTGGGCGGAACGCGCGGTCCCTCCGACTGGGTCCTCGTGTGCAACGGGGAAATCTACAATCACCAAGGCCTCCGCGAAGAGATGCCGGAGGCCTTCGACTCGCGTTCAGACTCCGCGGCCGCGCTCGCGGTCCTGCGAACCGGTGGGCCGGCCGCGCTGGAGAGCCTGCGCGGCATGTTCGCCCTCTGCGCGGCGACCGAGGACGGGGAGTTCGTGGCGGCGAGGGACGCCGTCGGCATCAAGCCCCTCTACTGGGCGCGCACCGAGCACGGCACCGTCTTCGCTTCCGAGCTCAAAGCCTTCGACCCAGAGGTGCAGCCACTGGTCGAGGTCTTCCCTCCAGGGTTCTGGTGGACTCCGCACGAGGGGCTGCATCGTTTTGCCGAGGCGATTCCCGACCGGGTCGAAGACCAGCTCGGGACGTCGAGGGACGGCCAGCACGGTTCGGACGAAGCCCTCGAGCAGGCCACCTTCGACGCCGTCGCGGACTCGGTGCGGAGGCACCTCATGGCCGACGTCGAGGTCGGGGTCTTCCTCTCCGGCGGACTCGATTCCGGTCTGGTTGCCGCGATCGCGGCCGACCACTGCGCTCGTCAGGGCAGAACGCTGAAAACCTTTGCGGTGGGAACGCGGACGTCACCCGACCTGCTCGCGGCACGGGAGACCGCGGAATACCTGGGGACGGACCACCACGAGGAACTTTTGGACGAAGACGCCGCTCGGGAGGCCCTGCCCGACGTCGTCGGGTCCATCGAATCCTTCGACGCGAGCCTGGTTCGCAGCGCGGTGCCCAACTGGTTCCTCTCGAAGATGACGTCCCACCACGTCAAAGCCGTTCTCACGGGCGAGGGTGCGGACGAACTGTTCGCGGGGTACGGGTACTACCATGAACAGTTCGCTTCGCCCGTGGAACTCGACGAGGAGTTGAGGCGCACCATCGAGGGACTGCACGGGCTCAATCTTCAGAGGTGCGACCGGGTCACGATGGCCCATGGGCTGGAAGCCCGCGTGCCCTTCCTCGACCGCGACGTCATCTCGCACGCCATGTCCCTGCCCGCCCGTCTCAAGGGGCTCGAGAGCGACGGAATGGAAAAGGTTCACCTGCGGAGGGCATTTCGGGGGTGGCTCCCGGAGCATCTGCTCTTTCGGCGCAAGGAACAATTCGGGACCGGCAGTGGGGCCCAGGGGTTCCTTGACCGGGTCGGTCATGACATCGACGACGCCGAGTTCTCCGCGGAAACCGTGGCACCCGGTGCCCCCGAGATCCGCAGCAAGGAAGAACTGGTCTACTACCGCATGTTCAGATCCGCTCTGCCCGAGGTTCGGCCCGACGCCGCACTGACCCGGTTCGCCGTCGCCTGAACCTTCGTCACGCCGGGTCCGGGGTGTCAGCTCGCGCCGTCGATCTCCAACACCTTGAGAGCCAGCTGCACTCGGTTGGTCACCCGGAGTTTCTCGAACAAGTGGGCCACGTGAGTCTTCACGGTCGGCAGGGACAGGAACAAGGCGTCCCCGATGTCCGAGTTGGTCAGTCCCTGGGCCACGAGTCGGGCCACTTCCCACTCACGGGTGGTGAGCCCGTCAGGGGCATAGGCCGAGTAGTCAGCTGCGGCGGGACCGGGTGGCCCGCCCGGGAGCTCCTGTACGGGACGGTCCGGCGTTTCCTCCGCAGCCAGCCGGACCAGGCGTTGCAACACGGTCGGGGAGAAGCGCGACTCCCCTTGGGCGGCGTCGTGGACGGCTTGGACCACCTGTTCGGGCGGCGAGTCCTTGAGGAGGAAGGACACGGCCCCGGCGCGCAGCGCATCCAGCAAGAAGGTGTCGGTTTCGAAAGCTGTCAGCACGACGACGTGTGCACGAACGTCTGCCTGCCTCAGACGACGCGTCGCCTCGATTCCGTCCGTTCCCGGCATGCGGATGTCCATGAGCACGACGTCGGGGTCCAGCCGTTCGACCTGGTCGATCGCTTGTGCACCGTCGGCGGCTTCGCCGACCACGGACACGCCGTTCGTGCCGTCGATCATCAATCGCAGACCGGCTCTCATGAGCTTCTCGTCGTCGGCCACCAGGACGCGGATCCGTGACGGATCCGCAGCGCGGTCATGGGTCACCGGGGGTTTCCTCCGTTCGAGGGCCAGGGCAAATGCACGTCGACGGTGAAGGCCTGAGCTTCGGCCGCCGCAACCGAATGCTCGTCCGGGGCGCACGAGCGCGGGCCGATGGTGCAGGTCCCTCCGAGAAGATGTACGCGTTCGCGCAATCCGGTCAGGCCCATGCCAGTACCCAGTGCCTCTTCTTCAGGCCGGTGCGCCGGGGAATTGATGGGATTGCATGCGGTCAGCGTGAGCTCATCCGCGCCGGCGGACGAGGTCCGTCGGGTGACCCGCAGGTCCAGTGGCTGGCCGGGCGCGTGTTTGCGGGCGTTGGTCTGGACCTCGCGGAATATTCGTACGACGGCGACCGCGAGCGTCGAGCTCGCAGCGTCAAGATCCGCGGGTGTCACGTCTTCCCACGTCAACGAGATGTCGTGACCTTCGGCCCGGGACTCGGCCACCTGTGCGACGAGGTCCGCCGCGGTGGGCAGGGGAGCGGCGTCCTCCCTCAACGCCGACAGCACATTGCGGAGTTCGGCGTTGGCGGACCGCGCCGCGTCCCGGATCAGCGCCGACGTCTCACGCATCCGGGACGGCGACATGTCCTCCCGGTAGCCGAGCGCACCGGCATGCAACGCGATCAAGGACAGGTGGTGGGAGAGGCTGTCGTGCATGTCGCGGGCGATCGAGGAACGCTGCTCGGCCTTCGCCTGCGCGACCAGTGCACGGTGTTCGCGTGCGAGCGCCTCGTGGCTCCGTTCGATCGCAGCGCGTTCCCGCTGGACGCTGACGGTCTGACGGCGCAAGGACTCGATGAGGGCCATGCGGGTTCCCCTGACCCGTCCGATCAGGAGAGACACGGTCGCGACGATGGCGCCCGCCGCCAGGTCGACCCACGGCGTCGGCGGCTCGCTGGGGTCGGCCCAGTGGTAGACGAATCCGTAGACCAGCGCAGCACTCGTGCAGAGCACGACGCCGCAGGCATCGGTGCGCCAGTCGCGCCGGGTCCCGACGCGGTAGAGCCCGACGGCAGCCGCCGGAACCGAGGACCCACTGATCGCAGACGGTAGGACCAGCACCAGGTTCCAGAGTCCGGTTCGGCGCAACGGACCCGAGGCGGCGTTGGTGAGCGCGCCGAGACCGAGGTCCAGTGCCAGAACGAGGCCGGCTCGATCCGGGATCTGATTGTCGTGCTGCTCCAGGGTCATGCCGAAGAACAGCACGAATATCAAGGCGCCGACGGCCAGGCAGATCACGGAGCAGAAAGCCATGCGTGCAATCTCGCGGAGTGCTCGGAGCGCCGGGCGCCGGCGGGGAGCTTGCTCGTCGATGGCTTCGTGGTCCGTGGCGCGGGTCGGCGCCGTCCAGTCGGATGTGCCGGTATACCCATCCGAGTCCGGTGCGTCTGCAGGCGAGTCCGGGGAGCCCGTGCGCAGGGGGATGCTCGGGGCATGGGGTTCTGTCATCACCACTTATTGTAGAAAAGCGCATGGTCCACGGCATCAGCCGAAAGCATGAGATCGGGACGTTCTGAGACAGCGGGCAATCGATACTTTCGTTCGATGTGTGAGGTGCCCCCGGGATTCGAGGATGGAATCATGATTGCTTCCTCGACCCGTTCCACGCACGCTGACAATCCGCCCGAGCCGTTGCCATATCACCGGATGGCACGGCTGACGCCCCGAACCCGCAAGTGGTGGCGACCGTTGCTCGTCCTGCTTCTGGCGGCCGGCCTCATCGGCGCATTCTTTGCGGTCGCTCTGGTGGTGACGGTTCTCTTCGGCATGGTGCCCGGGATACCCGAACCGACCGCTGACATGGAAGACCCCCGCAATCCGGTGGACATGTTCGCGACTCTGGGGATGCTGGCGATTGGGGTACCGGCTGTCGCCTTGGCCTTTCGATGGGCCGGGGGACGCCGAGGGGAGACGACCGGAACCCTGCACAGCGTCGTCGGCCGCTTCCGCTGGTCACTGATGGGCCGGGCCGCACTGGTCGTGGTCCCTGTTTTCGGGGTGGCGAATGTGGGCGGGTTCTTCCTCCTGCCCCCGCCCGATCTCTCCGTTCCCCGCGGGGGCCTGTCACTGTTGCTGGTGTACGTGGTGATCGTGGCGCTGACGCCGTTGCAGTGTGCGGCCGAGGAATATGTTTTCCGAGCCCTGCCCCAGCAGGTGCTGGGCACATGGCTGCGTTTGCCCGTCTGGGGGATTCTGCTGCCCGTTCCGTTGTTCATGGTCGGCCACGGGTACTCCTGGGTCGGTCAGATCGATATTGCCGTCTTCGCCGTGTGCACGGGACTGCTCGTGTGGAAGACCGGTGGAGTAGAGCTGTCGATCCTGGTTCACGCCGCCAACAACGGGACGTTGTTCCTCCTGGCGCCGTTCAGCCCCAGCTCGATGCAACAGGGGGACACCAGCCCTCTCGAGCTGTTGTTCAGCCTGCCGCCGGTGGTTCTGACGACGCTCGGCCTGTTCTGGTGGGTCTCGCGCCGGGACGGATTGCGTCTTCTGGAGCCGGTGCGAGGCAGGGGCAGGTTGATCCCTTGCACCGGGACGAGCACGAAGTCCCACCGCAACGACGCCGTCGTGGGGATTCCAGCGTGATCTCCTGAGGGGCCGAAGCGCTCAGTCCCTTGGACGAGGGCGGCGTCGAGCGGGCCCCAAAAAAGTTGTCCCGCCCAGGCCGAAGCCGGGCCGGGACAACGTGAAACGGTGCGCCCTGTGGGGCTCGAACCCACGACCCACGGATCAAAGCCGCTACGCCTTGGATACTCGCTCACTCCGCTGGCACCGTCCGCGGGCGACGTCATCTCTGCCGGCATTCCACGATTCCAGCACACCTGTAAGGAGACGATCGCTATGAGCGCCTAGCGCCACTACTCGTCAGCCCGGGTCCAAGGAGCTCACGCAATGCACAGCCATCGCCAAAGCAGGAAAATCATTGAAATCGAACACGGGCATGGGAAAGATCCCGTAGCACGTAGTCATGCGCTCACGGCCTGCACTTTCATCGCTGCAATCGCCTCAATCAGTTACTCCGTCGCCCAAGTCCCCATCCGGTTTTAACCACTGTGGATCCTCTAATCTCGATACTTCGCGGGGTGGCTCGGCCCCATGGTTCTCGCGCTGTGGAGCGCATTCGTTTGTGGTTTTGCCACTTGAGTATGGCTCGGCAACCGTGTCTCGCCACGGTCGGCGGGCATCCAACCCCCAGTGGTTTCCGCGACTCGATCGGACAATGACACCAGAATGGTAATCCCCGGGTCGGGTCCTGGTAGGGCTCGTAGCCGGTCCAGCTGGCGACAATCTCTTGAGTGAAGCGGGCGGTGTTCTTCATAGACACCATGGCTCCGCGGGCTGTTCTCGCGATCGTGGCCGGCACGGTGTAGATGTGCATGCGCAGCTTCCATGTCGGCCAATAGTCCAAAGGAGGGCACCGGTTAGTTCGGCGACATCGGCACCGTCACGAGGTCCGCCGTCGGTGTCAGAGCCGGGTTCCCACACGCCTGGTTTCGGTGAGCTGGGATAGAGGACAGGCATTGCCGTCGACAGCAGCAACCCGACCGCGTACGACAGGCGTCTCTCGACGAGGAAGTTCAAGAAGTTATGAGTGCCGCCAGCGGTATCCGTGTGGACGAGCACGGACTTACCAGAACGAGGCTTGCCGCCGCGCAGGCCAGCGAAAAACTCTTGACCAGCTCGATGTGGTCGGCGGCCGTACTCGATCCAGCTTGACTGCCGCAGTAGCCCGGCGGTGAGCTCACCATAGCCGGACCCCGTGGTTGACGAACGCCAGCAATGGACGGACGCGAATCCCGCCTTGTGCATCGGTGCCCCTGCTCTTCTCACTGTAAGCAGTGACGAGGGTGGCATCGATATCGATGATTAATCGGCGATTGAGCATCACTACCGTGGTCCGATATCTGAGCTACGGCAAGTTCCCACACTTGGGCACGAACCGATGCCCGACGCGGGCTGAAGATGCTCGAACCCCAGCGGCCTCATTTGGCGAAAGATCAGTCTCGGAAGGTCATGCCTCCGTCGATGTTCCAGACCTGACCGGAGACCCAGTCGCTCTCCGTCGAGAGTAGGAAGGCGACAGTGTTGGCCAAGTCGGACGGTTCTCCCAAACGGCCAAGCGACACCATACGCATGAGCGTGGCTTGGAGCTCGACGTCGTTCTGCTGTTTCTGGCTCTCACCCATGACCATGCCCGGCGTGACTGCATTGCACCGCACACCCTGGTGTCCCCAGGTGCGGGCAACGTGTCGAGTCAGGGAGTTCACTGCTGCCTTGGACGCGCCGTAAGCGGCGCGAGTGTCTTCTCCGGCAAAAGCGGCCCCCGAGGATGTGTTGACGATCGCTCCTCCTCCGGATTCGAGGAAGTGCGGCAGCACGGCTCTGGTCGTGCGCACATATCCGAGAAGATTCACATCAAGGGTCCGTCGCCATACCTCCAGATCGACGGTGAGGATATCGGTGTCGGTGCCCATATTCTGTGGAGAGAGGTCGGCTCCTACGTTGTAGAGTCCTGACACTGGCCCGAATCGCTCGATCGCGTGATCGATCAGATTCTGCACCGAGTCGTTGTCGGCGAGGTCGAACTCTACCGCCGCTGCTTCACCGGTGCCGGGCAGTTCTGCTGCTGTCTTCCTGGCGCCATCGATGTTGACATCGCCGATGACGACATTGGCGCCCTCGAGCCCGAGCTTGACCGCTGTTGCTGCGCCGATTCCGGTTGCTCCTCCAGCGATGATGAACGTCTTGTCTTCGAGTCCGTTCATTATGTTGTTCTCCTTTTGGGGGAGGGGGCAGACGCCTTGTGAGTCAGACAGGTAGCGGGTCAGAGTGCAGACGGCAGCTCGACGTCCGGATCCGTGAGTTGATCCATGATGGCGGGAGCGACTTCTCGTGCCTCTGGAAGGAAGGTGAAGCCGGCCCAACCGTGGACGAGACCCTCCCGAAGGTCGAATGAGAACCGTTCATGCTCAGCTGCCGCGCGCTCACGCAGTCTCAGAGAGTCGGGAAACAAGACGTCCGCCGAACCTGCGTAGACCCATGTCGGCGGCAGTCCACGAATAGGCCCGTTGATGGGGCTGACTCGTGAATCGTTCGGGTCGAGATCGCCTGACCACATACGACCGGACTCGCGTAGCCCCTCGGCACTGCCGAACGGATCGACGATCGATGCGCTGCGCGGATCACTGATCGTCACGTCCAACCACGGGCTGATCAGCACCATGCGAGAAGGCACGGTCGCGTCTCGTCTGACGATTTCCTGAACCGCAGCCATGGCAAGGCCGGCACCGGCTGAGTCGCCGACGAGCGCGACGTTCGGTTGCTCCCACCGGTCGACTTGTTCGGTGATGATGTCCGCCACGGTCGGCACGACCGCTTCGGCGGTTCCTCCAGGAGCAAGGGGGTAGATCGGGATCACGACCTCTGTCCCGCCCTCGCGCGCGAGTGAGGCATAGAACGACCAGTGAGGTGCGAGCAGCTCTGTTGTGTATCCGCCTCCATGGACAGCCACTACTGCACCATGTGGTTCCCCTGACAGCGGTGACAGCGTCCAGACCGGCACTCCCTCAACTGAGGTACGGTTCACCTGGCAGGTTTCGACGACCTTCTTCGGCGGGTGAGGAAAAGTCCATTTCTTATCACGGCGGCGCACTGACTCACGCTTGTCGGCTGCAGTGCCCTTATTGATTCTCATCAGTCTGAAAACCGCTACGAGGGCTTTGTGCTGCCAACTGGGTTTCTTGTGGCTCATGTCAGTTTTTCCCGTCTTCTGTTCGATGGCGATGGAGTCAGCTCTGAGGAGCGAAATAGGTATCGATGTATTCTCTGAATCTGGCGCTGCGCCATGCGGTTGCCTGTTTGGCGATACGGGTCCAAGCGGCGATTCCTTCGAAGCCGTGCCAGGCGCCGGGGAATTCTCTGAAGGCCACTGGTACTCCGGCCTCGGCCAAGTTGTGGGCATAGGAGACAGTTTCGTCGCGGAAAGGGTCAACTCCACCGACCATGGTGATCGTCGGCGGCAGTCCCGCGTAGTCAATCTCGCGTGCCGGCGCTGCGGTGGAAGGAACATTGTCAGTGTCGTAGAGGTCGCCCAGGTAGGTCCGCCAATTGGCTCGATTCGTCACACCGTCATAGACCGGTGCATTGTTGTCGGCCGAGGACGCGGTTTCGCGGTCGTCGATCATCGGACACAGCGCCATCTGGAACGCGATTGCCACCTCGCCGCGGTCTCGAGCCGCCAGCGTAGTTGCGGCAGTCAGTCCGCCGCCCGCGCTGCCTCCCGTCACAATGAGTTGGTCACTGCGCACTCCCAGGTCTCCTGTGTGCCCCTGCAGCCAAGTCAATGTGAGATAGCTGTCATCGAGGGCCGCAGGATATGGAGCCTGAACGCTGAGGCGATAGTCAGGAGTGACGATCACGGCATCGACATCATCGAGCAGGGCTTTGACTCCGAAGAGCTCGCCACGAGCGCTGCCTCCGGAATATCCGCCGCCGTGGATGAAGAGGATCCCCGGCCGGTTGGTCGCGGTGGAGCCTTTGCGGGTGCAGACAAGGAAGTGCAACAGCGTTCCGTCGTCACGGGCAATGGCTCGCGGTTGGACGTCGACGCCTCGTGGCTTGATTGCTGCGAACAGTTTCAGCAGGAAAGGGTCCTTGGCACGAATCTGCTCTTCGGTTCGATTGCCGCCGTTAAGAAGCGAAGCGATTCTGCCCGGCAGACGTAGCTGTGGATCGATCATGTCTTTTGTCACACGCATGGTCGCGGCCCTCAGCTGTGCTTCTTTTCGGCGGTCTCAGCGATGAGTTTTTCGATGACGGTGAGCAAACCGGCGCCGTTTTGCACGCCCGTGTAGTAGTTGAGGAAGTACTCCATCTCGCGCAGCTGTGGCACAGTCAGCTCTCCGTTGTCGATGGCACCACGTAGCTGTGTCTCAAGCAGGTCCTGTCGGCCGAGCATCGTGGTCGCGCCGAGAACCAGCAGTCGCCTGTCGCGGGTTGTGAGGTGTCCGCGTGCCCAGACTCGTGCGAAGAGATTCTCGACGGTGTCGTCCGCCGCCGGTGCTCCTGTGCCACGTGGGACCTGTGGGGCGTGTTGTCCGTACACCCGCTGCATCATCTCGACTCCGCGTTCCCACGGATCCGTGGGCAGCTCATCGTCGAATACTCCACCGTAGACTTCTGCCATCTTCGGGCGAACGACGTCGGCGATCGGGGTCTGCACGCCTGCTTGGCCGGCGAAGTCCTGCGCCGCACCCAAGTCCTTCTGCGCCAGCGCGTCGGCATAGACAACCTGTTCTGCAGGAATGGATTGCGCCTCGATCTGTCGGCGTAGCAAAGATGTCGGACTCGACCCGCTGGCCGCGGCGGCATCGACGACGCCCAGGATGGTAGAGGGGTCCACTCCACCGGCCTTCGCGAGGGAGACTGCCTCGCGCACTACGGCCCAGTTGCCATAGGTGATCATATTCCGCGCCAGTTTTGTCACCATGCCGGTACCTTGCTTGCCGCAGTAGACGAGTTCGCGGGCGAACGGCTCCAGCGCCGGACGGGCCCGATCGACTATGTCCTCGTCGCCACCGAGCATAACCACTAATTTTCCTTCGCCTGCCTGCGTGACACCGGCATCCAGGAACCCGACCCCATGATCAGCGCACTCGGCCGCGAGGTCTTCGACAACCGGGACCGACACCGTCGAAACCAGGACGACGATCGTTCCTTCGGACGAGCCCGTCAAGATGCCTTCTTCGCCAGTCAGCACGTCACGGGCCTGCTGCGCGTTGACCACTGCCACGATGATCACGTCGCTGTCTCGCGCGACCTCAGCCGGAGATGAGGCAATCGTGTCCACCCCATCCAAACCCTCGATGGCGTCGGCGCGCACGTCGTAGACAGACACGGGTACAGTGCTGGCGGCCAGATTCGCCGCGACTCCGCCGCCGATCATTCCCAGGCCGATGACGCCGGCCCGCACAGGAGTTTTTGCGTTCTTCTCATTCATCCCGGTGGGCATCAGTTCTCCTTCGCGATCTCTCATTGCGTCGATGACGCCTTGTATGCCGATTATTCGCTTGCAATCGATTAATGTAAACACCATTGGCATAAATGGGCCGGTTGCTATGATGCAGGTATGGAGCACCAGTCCCGCCCTCGCCGCAGGGGAAGACCGTCGTCGACTCGTGCGCAGAACGCGATACGAGAGGCTGCGACACGGATCTTCATAGAGCGCGGCTTCTCCGCGGCGTCCATTCGCGACATCGCCACAGCAGCGGCAGTCGATCCTTCGATAGTGATCCGACACTTCGGTTCGAAGGAAGGACTGTTTCTCGAGACGGTCTCGGTCGACGAGGGGCTACGGGGCATTACCGATGGGCCCCTCGAAGGGCTCGGCGAAAGGATCCTTGAGCGCCTCGTCCTTCGTTCCGGTGAGGAGCAGCAGCGAGTTTTCCGTGCACTCGTGGGGGCGATCGATCGAGCTGAGGTGCGAACATATTTCGAACAATCAGCCAACAGGCATGTCTCTCAGCCTTTGAGCCAGCGGCTCGAGGGGCCTGATCCCGAGCTTAGAGCCGAGCTTGTGACTGCCCAGATCGCCGGGCTTCTGATGAAGCTGTGGGTGCTGGAGCCACCGTGTGAAGACAAGGCGCGGGTGGAGCGACTCGTCCGGATCTACGGGTACGCCCTGCAGGTACTTATCGACGTATGATGCCTGCTCTCATAATTGACCCGGCCCACCTCCTCGCGGGCCGATCGTGCGCTACTGATGAAAATAGCGCCGAGTTACAAGTACGGTGAACCCGTCACTTATGGGCGCAGAGGACGTGCTTGGGACAGACAGAGCGCCGACATTTCATACGCCTGAACCTTCTTTTGACTAGTTCGTGTCCTGTAAGGGGTCGGGTCAGCGGCCTGGGTGCTATTCATTGGGTCTGGTTTCTGCTCACCATGGGGTCGTGGTTGGACGCGGAGAACTCACTTTCAGGCATCCTGCGGTCCCCTGGCGTTAGCGCGACAGCTGTATTCTGCTTGGCCCGTGACGAGAGCTCACATCACCATCCGGCGGACGATACGCAAAAACCCGCCCCGGCCGAAGCCGGAACGGGATCCCACGAAACGGTGCGCCCTGTGGGGCTCGAACCCACGACCCACGGATTAAAAGTCCGATGCTCTACCAACTGAGCTAAAGGCGCCCACCCGAGCCCGGCGCGGTCAACACGCGCTCGACTCAAGCTCACCCAGTCTACAACACCCATCGGTATGCTTCGAACCACTCGAAGACGATGCAACGGTCCTCTCAGGGCCAACGAGCGCGGCGCGACCGGCGGAAGGGGTAGCCGGGGGTTTCCGCTCCGCGAACCCGTGAGACATGGCACGGTCCGGGCCGGGGGCCTGAGCCTAGACTGGGCGCATGCCAGCATCGAGCCAGCCGTCACGGCATCACAGTCCCGTCAAGTTTTCCCCGGGGATGTTCGAACACATCGACGGGGGCATGAACCCTGAGGTTGTCTCCCAGGCGGCGCATTCCTCCGCGTGGGCGTTGTTGACCCAGGGGCGGGCCAACAGCGACCCGGCCGTGACCGCGCGGCTCGTCGAATTCACCGACCACTACGGGCTCGAGGCCATCGCCGAGATGTGGGCCGAAGCGCCCGGCGTCTCCCTTCCCGGAGCCCTCTGGCGGATCTACGCGCTGCGCGACGCCGTCCGCCAGAACCCGGAGGCCATCAGCCATCACTACCACTTGGGCCAAGAGAACGCTCAGGTGTCTCGCGTGGTGGCCGGGGTCGCCGACCCGCCGGCGGCCGATGAGGTGTGCCGTACCATCGATGCCATTCTGACCGGTGCTTACACCGGAGAGTTCGACGTCGCCCTCGAGCGTTTCGCCGCGTTCTGCCGCGTCGTCGCCCTGGGCCAGGCCGTCGCGGCCGACCGGGCCGACGTCGCCGTCGAAGCTGTTGGCGCGGAGGCCCACCAGCGGGCCGGGGAATTCGTCTCGACTCCGGGCTCCACCGCACGGGGCAACCACCTGACCAAGGCGGCGCGTCGACTCATCACGACCGCCGAAGAGCTTGAGGCCGCGGCCAGCGCCTGGAGGCACAACCAGCTCGACTGAACGTCTCGCACGGCCGAAGCCCACGGGGTCTCCGGGTCAGAGCAGCCCCGAGGTCAGGCGACAGACGTTCTCGAGCGCCTTCAGGCGCAAGGGGCGCTGGCGCCACTCGTCGTAGTTGATGGCGAAACTGGTCTCGAGATATTCATCGGCGATCTCCTCGAGCTGGCCGGTGATCTCCTTGTCCAGGATCAACAGTGACACCTCGAGGTTCAGGGCGAAGGACCTCTGGTCCATGTTGGAAGAACCGATGAAGGAGACGTCGTCGTCGATCAGCATGAACTTCGAATGCAGGACCGTCGGCGCGGGGTAGAGGTGAAGGTTGATCCCGTTCTCCAACAGGGCCTCGTAATAGGACCGTTGCCCGAAGTGCGGGAAGAACTGGTCGCCCTTCTCGCACACGATCACGTGGATCTCGACTCCGGCCTGGGCGGCCGTGGTGAGGGCCATCTTCAGCGAATCGTCCGGGACGAAGTACGGGCTGCAAATGATGATCCGTCGCTCGGCGTTGTAAATCAGGTGGTTGATCAGGCGAAGGTTGTTCTCCGTCTCGAACCCCGGCCCGGAGGGGACCACCTGTGCGCGCACCCCCGAATCGACGGCGGGCAGGTCCTGGTCCACCTCGTCCAGTAGGAGGTCGCCGGTCTCCGAATACCAATCGGAGATGAACAGGGCGTTGAGTTCGTCGACCATTGGCCCCTCGACCCGGAGCATGAGGTCTTTCCACGCCAGGTTCTTCCTGAGGTTGGCGCGCTTGTTGTAGGACCGGTCGATGATGTTCTGGGAACCGGAGAAGGCGACGTCGCCGTCGATCACCAGAATCTTGCGGTGGTTTCGGAGGTCGGGCCGCTGGTATTCGCCGCGCCAGGGGCGGATGGGCAGGGAACGCCGCCATGAGATCCCCGAATCGTTCAACATCTTGACCAGCCGGCTGTATCCCGGGTAGCCGGCAGACCCCAGCTGGTCCACCATGATGTGGACCTTGACGCCCCGTCGGTGCGCGCGGAACAGGGAATCCAGCAAGGGCGCGCTCGTGGCGTCGTACGCGACGATGTAGAACTCGAAGTGCACGTACTCCTTGGCCTTGTCGACCTCCTCCGCCATGAGGTTCATGGCCTCGTGGTTGTCGCGAATGAACTTCAGGTGGTTGCCGCCGGCCATGGGCAGCGACCCGAGCTTGTAGTTCAGCTTGGCGGCCGCGATATCCGGTTCCCGCAATCCGGTCGCGTCGCCCAGGATCGGTTGATCACCGATCTGTTCCCGGATGATTTCGTTCATGTGCGTCTGGCGCTCGCGACGACCGCGCGGCAAATACGTCGAACCAATGACCAAGAAAGCCACGATTCCCACATACGGAATCAGGAAAATCGCCATGAGCCATCCCAGAGCCACGGACGGCTTCCGGTTGTACGGAATCCAGCAAATGGCGACGACGCGAATCAACATATCGATGACGACGAGCGTCGTATCCGCCCACGTTGGCAAACCGGGGATGTTCAGGAGCGAGTAGGTCACGGGCCAAGTCTACGGGAGGAGGGGGTGGTCTCGTCTCGGTCCCAAGGGATCAGGCTGCCGTCCTCCCGGTCATCATCGGAGGCGGACGGCCTGGTCGGACGCGGTCCGTTCGCCCGGGAGGATCCCCTGGATCCCGCCGATGCCCCGCGATGCCGGGAGAGGGAGGTCGGCGCAACCACCAGAAGCAGGACCACACACGCTGTGAGGATTCCGATATTGATCCAGATATTGTGAACGTCAATGTTCGCGTACGGAGGGTTCTGTCCGGCGGCTTTTTCTCCGGACGGAAAGTAATTGCCCGGAAACCCATTGACGAATACATTGGTGGCCTCCGGCCGCTCGAACTCGAGGCCCGAGCGGAAAACCGTCCCACGAATCCACGGCAAGGGAACGAAAGTCGCGTACCTCTGGATTCTGTCGACGACGACGTAAACGGCCCACGCCCCCACAACGTACAGCCACCACCGATGCACACGGGACATCCCGAGCGCGATCGTCGCCAACAACGTGCAGAACGTTGCGACTCCGACCGCGGCTTCGAGCCCATAGAACAAGACCGTCGACGTCAGTTCCTCCGCCGGAGGCGTGTGTGACCGATGGACGGATGCGATGACCACCTGTCCCGCCTGGATGAGCCCCATGACGAGGCACGTCTGGATGGTGGGCGGAATGGTGCGTGATATGCGTCTGGGCAGGCTCGCGACGGCAGCGGTGGAGGAAGCCGGCCGGACGGCCGACAGGATCAGGAATCCGGTGTACACCAGGAGAACGGTCCACGTCACGAAGACGATCTCCGGAGTCACGGATCGCAGCCAGGGGGCGGACACGGACTGCGCGCCAGAGAACCGGTTCAGGATTCCCGGGGTCCAGATCACCAGCATGCCCGCGAAATACAGCGGCAAATGGCTCAGCACGGACCTCAGCGGTCGGGGTGCGTCCTCGCTGAGGGCCCGCAGATACGGCTGGCCGTTCTTGTCCATGAAAAGTCCTCGCGTCGCGGTCGGTTCAGCCAGAATACCGTGACGTCGCCACGGCTAGGCCGTACGCGCTCGTGCGCGCCGGAGACCAACCTTCGGAACACGAGTGGGCCCGCGCGAGAGACAGCTGCACGCCCTCAGGGGGCGCCGTGTAGGGAGGCGGGTTTTCGAACGATCCCTCGGCGTGGTCCTGATGCCCCGCCATCAGAATCGCTCGGTGTGCGTGCAGCAACCCGGCGTAGGCAACGCCCGGTCGCAAACGGTCTGCGTCGGCATACACGATCCAACCCAGCCGGTGCTCTCCCAAACTGCGGCAGACCCCGGGAAGATGTTCGGAAGCGACACCTATTTGTGGGAACACGAGGCCGAGCACCTGCCAGGCGGAAAGGACGGCGGACGGATCCGGGCACGGGCGGCCGTTCAGAAGGTCCCGGGCCGCCAGAAGCCCCGTGCGGAACTCCTCCGGCAGGCCCTGGATGGCCATCGAATGCATGCGCAGGGCGGCTTGGAACGCGTCGTAGCGGGCCTTCTGGATCTGCCCGTCCAGCCACGGGGCGGGGGCCCCTTCTTCCTGCCAGTCCCCGGCCAGCCACTCCTGGTCGATGGCGTGGTCGGGGTACGGGTAACTCGCGAGCTCCTCCCGAAGAGAACGCACCGATTCCTTGTTGTCCCGCAGGTCGTCGCGCAACGCCTCGTGGGCTGCCCGCAACTGTCGGAGTTCTCGGTGCACCCGGTCGACCCTTGCCTGCGCCGATTCTTCGTCCGCCTGGGCGAGGCTCTGATCCCGACGCAACTGCCCCAGCCTCTCGCGCCAAGGGATGCGGTTTCGACCGAACGTTGCCAGGCGCGCGATCATGCGAGGCTCGTCCCTCAGATGGGCCGCTATCGCGTCGCTGTACTCCATCGACTTGGCCCGGGCGGCCTGGTGGGACCGGCTGAGCCCGGCCAACTCTTCTTCTTTCTCCTCGATACCGGAGGTCGACTCGGCGAGCGCCTCAGCAATGTCCGTCACCACGTGTTCGTTGCGCAGGAGCATCGGGACGACCTCGTGGAATCTTTGCCTCTCCGCGAGCAGGGACTTGACCCTTTCCACGTTCTGCAGGACGGTCCTGGCAGTCTCGTCCCAGGTCTCGTAGTCCTCGGGACCCATGGTCGGGGAGGCGTGGTTCAAGGTGTTGAGCACCATGTCGATCGCCCGGACGGCGTCCACGGTCTGTCCGTCGGCGAAGCCTTGGTAAGGGCTCTGAGCGGTCATGCCGGGGAGGATGCGCACATGCACCGAGGAGCCTGCTTCGGATTCGGACGTGGCCCGCAACGGCGACGACCGGACGAATTCGAATCCGGTCAAGTCCGGATGAAGGGCGAAAAGGTGCCGCCCCGAGGACCAGCTCAGAGCTTCGGGATCGAACAGCTCCGCCGGGTCGGGGATCCGGGCCATAGCGACCGCCCTCCGAGTCACGAGACCCGCGACGACGTCGTCGGTCCATTCGGGCTCCGGGGCCCCGGCCGCCGTGCTGCGGGGACAGGTCCACAGGCCTTCGGACTCTCCGAGCTCGTTGAGCGAGGCATTGATGGCGAACTGCGTGGACACCGAGGGACGGCTGAGGTGGAAGGTCCCTTCCGGAACCATCCGGGGGGCCACCGCGTAGTAGAGGGCCTCTCTGGAGTCCTGGACGCGTTCGAAGAGTTCCGCGGCGTCGACCCCCAGCAGTCCGGCGGCCGCCTGCCGGAACCGGGTCGTCTCCGTCGCGAGATCCAGATCCTTCGCCGCCGGGTGATTGAGCTGGGACACGTCCCCGGCCGCGCTCGGCGGGGGACCCAGGACGCTGCGAATGCGCACCGGTAGATTTTTGGCCCGGTCGGGGAACACATCGGGGAGCCCCAGAAAGTCTCTGGTGTATCTGACGGCCGTCACGAGGTCGGAGCGTTCGAGCATACGACGGCGCGGACGATCGGGTCGACGTCGGCCGGTCTCGTCGGGAACGGACCGGGGCGTCTCCTCGTGAGGGCCGTTCGCCCGGATTCCGCGCATCCGAACCCCGTGTTCGGTCCAGGTCCGAATCAATCCGTCTCGCCAGGCTCGTGCGGCCTCGGCGTAGGTTTCGGGCAGATTCGCCGTCCCTGCTTCTGCCCCCGCGGCGACGGCGGCGGCCCACGCGGTTCTCGAGAGCTCGAGCGAGTCCGGCAGGAGTTGACCGTCTTCCGAAACAGCCGCGGCAAAGAGCGCGGTCAGGTCGGTGCGGCCCCTGGTCTCCACCGGGGCGAAGCCGGCATATTCGAGCAGCCGCCGATACCTGACCAGGCCGGCGAACACCGTGTGGTGCCACGTACGGTCCCGCGCGGAGCTCGAATGACCTGTACCGGGTTCCCACGGCATGTGGTGGCCCGAAAGGTAGTCCTTGACCGTGATAGACCGGCTGGATGCGCCCGGTGAGGGGAGAACCCGGGGGCTGAGCTGGGCCACGGAACGCCACAGCTCGATCGGGTCATCGTGAATACGGGTCCGCGCGGTCATACAAACTAAGTTACAAGCCATGGATCGTGGCCCGAGTCAGGGGGTTTAGTATTAAGCAAGGTGTGGCTTGTCAGCCACCGTACGGGCACCGGCTCTTCTCTCGTGCCGAGGGAATCCGACTCGGGGCCGCCGTCCCCGGGACCCAAGGATCTCGACCCCCGATCCGCCGTTGCCCGCACGTTGTACCAATGATCCGTCGTCCAACCCCCTGAGGAGCCCATCCCACAGTGACCAATGGCCACATCCGCGAGATCGTGTCGTTCGCCCCATCCAAAGCGGACCACATACCGGCAATCCGGATCGCGGCGAGTGTGGCCGTGCCGCTGGCGGTGCTCCTCCTCCTGGGGCGGGTGGATCTCTCGATCTACGCGTCCTTCGGCGCATTCACCTCGATCTACGCCCGCCAGGAACCCCTCAGGGACAGGCTCAGGCACCAGTCACAAGCGGCCGCTCTGCTCATCGCCTCGATCGGCGTCGGTCTCGCGCTCGCATACCTCCAGCCCGGACCTTGGGTCGTAATTCTGGTGTGCGCGCTGGTCGGCGGCGTGGGCGCAATGATCGGCCTGATCCTGACCCTGCGACCGCCGGGAGGGCTGTTCTTCATCTTCGCTTCGGGCGCGGTCGGCTCGATGCCGACAACACCGCCCGTCCTCCTGGCCCTCCTCGCGGGGGTGGGCGCCGCCGCCTGGTCGATCCTGGCCGGCATGGCCGGATCCTTCCTGGGCGAGGGGCGCAGGGGACCGGTGGCCCCCGTGCCGGCCCACCACGGCCAGACCAGGAAACAGATCCTGCAGCGCGGGCTGATGTTCTTCGGCGCGGCGGCGATCGCTGGCGTACTGGGTCAATTGTCCGGGCTCAGCCATGCGTACTGGGCCATGGTTGCCGCGGTCGCACCCATCGCCGCCCCGAACGTGACCGCCCGGCTGTACAAATGCATCCAGCGCATCGTCGGCACCTTCGGAGGAATTCTGATTGCCGCGTTCCTCTTCTCGACCGGCCTGCACGAGTGGCACATGGCCGTTTACGTGGTCATTCTCCAGTTCCTGGCCGAGGCCTACGTGATGAGGAATTACGGGTTCGCGATGTTCTTCGTGACACCATTGGCACTCATGATGGTGCAACTGGCACATCCTGCCTCGCCCACTGAGATCCTGACCGCTCGCATGGCGGAAACCGCCATCGGCGCCGCGGTCGGGTTCGTTCTGATCCTGCTCACCCGGACGCCGGCCGAACGGGAAGCAGACACCCAGGCCATGCCCATCCTCCGCCACAGCGATCGCAAGAAGAAGGTCTCATGACATCTCGACGCCGACGCATGAACGCAGCGGGTCTCAGGAAACAGGCCTCCAAGGTCCTGAAGTTCTCCATCGTTCTGCCGCTGTTCATGACCATCATGTTCCCCCTGGTCTACGGGTTCAGCATGCACTCGCCGTCCCCGCACGGCCTCAAGGTCGCGGTCATCGGCTCCGACCAGAAGACCGAGCAGCTCGCGTCGAAGCTCAACGCCACCTCCGGAGGCGCCTATGAGGTCTCGGCGGTCGGATCGACGGACGAGGCCAAGGACAAGATCGAATCCTTGGAGATCCGTGCGGCCTGGGACCCGCAGACCAATACGGAATACGTCGCGACGATGGGAGCCTCCACGGCCGCCCAGTTCGCGGAGGCGTACTTCGAGAAGGCGGCCCCACAGATCCTGGTCCAGTCCGGGCAGTACCAGGATCCCGGGGACGTGCCCAAACCGACCGTGGACGACCTGGTCCCGCCCCCGCCCAACGACGGGATGGGCACCTCCCTGATGTTCATGGGGCTGCCCGTGCTGATCGCCAGCTTCATGACCGCGGTCGGCCTGAGGAGCAACCTGGCCCAACTCAGTGCCAAGGTCGCGATCAGCATCATGGGAATCATGGCACTGTTCATCGCGACGGTCCCGATGTTCATCGCCTACGCGGTGCACGGAGCATTCTCCGAACACGGTTTGCCCGTGTTCTGTCTGCTGGCTTTCATGTCCTTTACCGTGATGCTGTTCCACACGGGCGGACTCAGACTCATCGGGCTCTACATGGCCCTGCCGACAATGTTCCTGCTGGTCCTGCTGGGTATCCCGTCCTCCGGGGCGGGGATGGCCATCGAACTCGTTCCACCCGTATTCCAGGGGCTGCACAAGATCCTGCCGACTCCGGCCCTCATGGAGGCCCTGCGCAGGATCCTCTACTTCCCGAACGCGCCGCTGAGCAGTTACATCATCACGCTCATGGTGTGGTTCTTCTTGGCCCTCATCCTGCTGGCGTCGTCGTTCCTGAAGAGGCCCAAAGCCTCGGACGATGACGCCCTGTCCTCTGAGAAGGAAGACGCGGACCCTGTTCCGGCGGGCACGGGCCGCCACATTCGGCGGACGTACTCCTCGCCCGGGTTCCGGCACTACTTCGGGAGCCGGAGACTGGTCTCCGAGGAGCAGATGAAGAACCGCTTCGGGCTGGTCCATGCCTTCAAGCTGCCCGTCATCATGATGATCGCGTTGCCTCTGATGTACATCGGCCTCGTGCACGCTCCGTCGCCGAACCACATGAAGCTCGACGTCGTCGTCTCCGACCAGACCTCGGAGAAGCTCGCGCAGACCATGAAGGAGCTGCCTTCCTCCGAATACGAGGTGCGCACGGTCGACGACGCCGACCAGGCACGTCAGGACGTCACCGAGAACAAGGCCCGCGCCGCGTTCGTCCCGGCGTCCGCCGCGGGGGACATTTCCGAGCGGAAGGACCCGGCCTCGTCCGTCCTGTACGTCGCCACCGGCAACGGGATGCAGGCCGAGAGCTCGGTCGAGAAGCTCTTCGGAACCCTGACTCAGGGGAAACCGATGGAGAACGTGGACGTCGCCCCGACGGACGGGCACGACAAATTCGGCATGTCGATGATGTACCTCGGCATGGGCGGAATCGTCGGGTCGAACCTGGCCGGAATGATGATCGGATTGGTCGGACGAGGCTGGCACTGGGGCAGACGCGTCGCGTGGGTCATCGGGGTCGCGGCCGCGAACACGTTCCTCCAGTACGTGATTTCGGTGCACGTGGTCCAATTCCTGCACCCGGGTGCACCGTGGACGGTCTGGGGGATTCTGTTCCTGACGTCTCTGACGATTCAGTTCTTCACCCTGGGCGGGGCGCTGTTCCTCCGAAATTCGGTCATGCTGATTTCCTTGCCCCTGTTCGTCATGTGCGGTGTGCCGAGTTCGGGGCTGTTGCTGCCCCTGGACATGGCCCCTCACCTCTACACGGTGCTCAACCACCTGGTGCCGAGTTCGGCGGCGCTCGGGGCGATCAGGCTCCAGGTGTACTTGCCGGAGGCATCGATCCGCGGGGACATCGTCCTGGAGCTCGTGTGGTTGCTGATCGGCATTCTGCTCTACACCGCGGGCCACCTGTACGTGGAGCATCTCAAGCGCAAGAATGCGGATGAGGAGCTGGCGGACGCGCGACAGTACGAGGACGAAGACCCGGGCGATTTCGAGGGCAGGGTCCTGACCGGAACCGAGAACCCGGAGACGCGCCAGATGCGCGCCCTCCGGGTCGAGCACGAGAAGGCCGCGCAGGGCAAGAGCCAACCCTGACCCCGCACTGCCTCCCGGGGCGGGTCAGTTGGCCGTGCGCACCTTGCGTTCGGAGGCCACGGCATTCGCCAACTCGTCCAGGGCCGATCGCCAGCCGTCGACGACGGTTGCGTGGACCTCACGGGGCAGAGGGCCCTGGCTCACGACGACGCGCGTGACCTCGGTCCCGTCGATCTCGCGCGGCAGGAACTCGATCCGGTGGAGGACCGTCGCATCCGAGGCCTCGCCGTCCGGGCCGGGGAGCGACTCACGGTGTTCGAGGAGTTCGCCGTCGACCACGCTCACGAACGTCGAGTACAGCGGCACGGCCTGTCCCGGCTGGGCGTGGTTGACCATCGCAAGCCGGAACGTGCCTCCGGGCCGGGGATCGATCGAGATCGTGTGCGCGGGCACGATCCACCCTTCCGGGCCGTACCATCCGGCGAGCCGCAGCGGATCGACGAAGGCCCCGAAGACGTCCTGCGGCGGTGCCGGGACGTCGCCGGAGACCGAGACGATCTGCTTCGTCGGGACCGTGGTCAGAATGCTCACTTCTCCGCCTTCCTACGCGTAGTACCTACCGAGGAACTCGTCGCGGTACTGAAAATATTCCCCGGAGGCGATGGTTTCTCGTGCGGTATCGACCATGCGGACGATGAAACGCTCGTTGTGGATCGAGGCGAGCGTCGCCGCGAGGCGCTCTTTGGCCTTGAACAGATGGTGCAGGTACGCCTTCGTGTAGTGCGCGCAGGTGTAACAGTCGCACCCGTCGTAGATCGGGGTGAAATCCGTCTTGAAGCGGGCGTTGGACACGTTGAATCGGCCGTCCGGTGAGTACACGGCGGCGGTCCGTGCCACGCGGGTGGGGGAGACGCAGTCGAAGGTGTCCGCTCCGTTCTCGATCGCCACGAAGATATCGTCCGGTTCCGAGATGCCGAGCAAGTGCCGGGGCTTGTTCTCGGGAAGCTCTTCATTGCACCAACGGACGATCGTCCCCAGATTCTCCTTCTCCAGAGCCCCGCCGATGCCGAAGCCGTCGAACTCCATATCACCCAGGTCTCGGCACGCCTTCCGGCGGAGATCCTCGTACTGGGCACCCTGAATCACTCCGAACAGCGCCTGGTACGGCTTCTCGGACCTCTCTCGCGTGAGACGCTGGTGCTCCGCGATGCATCGCATGGCCCACAGGCGCGTCCGCTCGAGGGCTTCCTCCTGGTATCCGCGGGAGTTGTAGAGCGTGGTCAACTCGTCGAAAGCGAACATGACGTCGGCTCCGAGCCGGTGCTGCACGCTCATCGAGACTTCCGGCGTGAATCGGTGGAGGTCCCCATTGAGATGGGACTTGAAGGTCACGCCGTCGTCGTCGACGTGGGCCATGCGCTCTTTGCCGCGGGCGACGTCGTCGTCCCCCACGGGTCTGCCGTCCGCGCCCCGGGTGCCCTCGACCGTTCCCATGTCGATGACCTTCTTGAACCCGGAACCCAGGGACATGACCTGGAAACCGCCCGAGTCCGTGAAGGTCGGTCCGTCCCAGTTCATGAACCGACCGAGACCGCCCGCGGCATCGAGCACATCCGGACCCGGCTGGAGGTACAGGTGATACGCGTTGGCGAGCAGGGCCTGAGCCCCGAGGTCCTCCATCTGACCGGGCAGGACCGCCTTCACGGTCGCCTTGGTCCCCACGGGGACGAAGGCGGGCGTCCGGATCGTGCCGTGCGGAGTGGTGATGACTCCCGTTCGGCCGAGGAATTCGCCCCCGTTGTTGCGGTTCAGGGCCGCGGAGGAGGAATCATTGCCCGAAGTCTCGGCGAGCCGGGCGCCGAGATCGAAGCGAAAACTGGGGTTGGGAAATTCGGTGTTGGACACCCGACCTATCCTAGATGGTCCGTGGGACTCAGGAAGCCAGGTTCGGCAGGCCCTCGATCATTCGCTCGGAGGTCTCCCAGAGCCTGTATGCGGTCAACGGATCCTGGCCCTGACGGGCGATGCTAGCGGGCTTCTTCCTCGCGAAGTATCCGCCCGAGCCGAAGTCGACCCACGGCTCGGCCTCCGCGAGCCAGACAAGGGTGTCTGCCCCTTGGTCCGGACCGGTGAGCAGCTTCTGCACGGGACCGCGATAGAGGGCCTCGACGCCGGCACCCGCAGACTCCTGAGCGAAATTGCTGCTGATCACTCCCGGGTGGAACGAGGCCGACGCAAGGCCGAGGTGGCCGTACCTGCGTGACAACTCCTGGGCGTGGAGCAGGTCGGCGAATTTGGCGTTTCCATAGGCGGTCCGTGGATCGTACCGCTTCTCGGCATCGAGGTCCTCGAGCGAGAAGCGCGAAAAGAGCCGGTGGGCCATGGAGGACGTATTGACCACGGTGGCGTTCGATGAGATGAGCCGGTCTATGAGCAACCGTGTCAGATAGAACTGCGCGAGGTAATTGACCTGGAAGGTCATCTCGTGGCCGTCGGTCGTGATCCACCGGCCCTTGCCGAAGATGCCGCCCGCGTTGTTGGCCAGCACGTCGATTCGGTCGGTGGATTCGACGATGTCGGACGCGAGCGCGTGCACCTGAGAGAGGTCGGAGTAGTCGGCGACGAAATGGCGTGCACCGATCGACTCCGCAACGGAACGCGTCTTGTCCGGCGAGCGCCCGACCACGACGACGTCGTGCCCCTCCGAGCTCAGCCGACGCGCGGCCGCGGCCCCGATGCCGTCCGAGGCACCGGTGATGACGATGGTCTTCTTGGTGTTCTCTTGCATCAACAACGTCCCCATCCTGCGTAGGCGAGGGCTCTGCGGACCAGATCCCCGCTTCCGCCTTCGAATTCTTCCTGGACTTCTTCTCGCAGTGCCTCTTCCGGGGTGAGCCAGGACAGCTGCAGGGCGTCCTGGCGCGGTTCGCAGTCGCCATTCACCGGGATCACGTAGCAGAGGGCTACGGCGTGCTGTCGGTCGTCGGTGAGGCCGGACTGGGACGGATGAGGGAAGTACTCGGCGATCGTGAACGGGGTCAGAGAGGGCGGCAACTGCGGCATCGCAAGGGGCCCGAGGTCCTTCTCGAGATGGCGCAACAGGGCCGCCCGCACGGTCTCCCGATAGTGGACCCTCCCCGAGACGAAGGACCGGATCATGTTGCCTTCGTCGTTCGGTCGTAGCAGGAGCCCCACGTCGCTGACGCAGCCCAAGGGGTCCAGCGTCACTGGGACGGCCTGGACATAGACCATGGGCAGTTGCTGTCGGGCCTGAGCCAGCTCTTCTTCCGAGAGCCAGCCCGGAGTGGGATCCGGGGTGCGTACTCTGCTCATGATTCGGTTCTATCTCACGGGTTGGTGTGATGCCTAGCCATTTGGGGTTTTGTTCGGCAGGTTCGGCTACCCGCTGAACCGTCCGAGGCGCCGGGCTGGCCGCCGAGCCGCCGGGCGGCCACGGAGTCGCGAGGTGGACGCTGTGCCGCGAGGTGGCAACTATGTGCGTTTCACCCCGCGAGGTGGCAACTATGTGCAGTTTTGGGCACCAAAACCGCACATAGTTGCCACCTCGCCCTCAAAACCGCACGTCATTGCCACCTCGGCGTGCGGACGACGGCGCGCGATGGGGTTGGGTGGCGGTTGGCCGTTTGGGAGGGGGCAACCGGCGACGTCGTCGTGCCCGGGATGCCCTGTTATGTGGCGGTTACCGGAATGAGGGGCGTTGACCCCCGTTAGGTGGAGCTCCAGCCCCCACATCAGGGAGGCGATCGCCACCGAATCGGGCAACCACCACCTCAACGAGAGCCCCCATGCCGGGGGAGGGGGGGGAGAGAGGAAGCCTCCGAACCCGTGGCCTACGTCAGCCGATGGGCGGCCTCGAGGATGGTCCATGCCTGAATCTGCGAACTCAACTCGACCTTGGCCCCGGTGCCGAGAGTCTCGGCGCTGTGGCGGGTGGCGTCGGGGGAGAAGAGAACCACCGACTCGCCTCGGATCTCGTTGACGTCGATCCCCGGTTCGTTGAGCGGCAGATCGGGGTCGTATTCTCGCCGGCCGGCCCACAGCAACTCGCCCGTGGCGATGACTGCCTCCCGGACGGCGCTTCGGAGTTTGGGATCCACCCGCGCGTCCTGGGCAGCGTTCGCCAGGTAGCGGGCCAGGATGCCAGCGAACAGTCCGCCGTCTCCCGAACCGCGGGTGTCGAGCACACGGAATTCCGTGTCTCCCTCCATATGAGGGACGGTGAAGCGCTCCAGGACCAGCCTGATGACGTCCTCGACGTGCCGAAGGTCGCTGCCGGGGATCTCCAGGTGCGCCCCGATAGCAACACCCTGGTTGTAGGGGAATGCGGCTTCTTGGAGCGCGTGTTCGCGGGACCCGTCTCGCTGGAGCACCAGTTTGATCCCGTCCAAGTAGCCCTTCTCCGGCGACCACAGATTGCTGCGGAACCAATCCACGAGCCGACCAGCGGCGTCGTACTCGCCGGCCCTGGCCAGGGCGATCGCGATGGGCCCGGACGCGGGAAGGTTCTTGAAATCTTCCGCCTTGGACCAGAAGGCCCCACCGCCGAGGTCCTCTGTCACGGCTTTGCGCAGTTGGGGGTAGAGGATGCGGCCGACTTCCTGGGCCGGGGCCGAACCAGCGCCGTTGACCTGGTGGGAGAGCGCGTTGAGTCTCTGCGCGGCGAGGACGAGCCAGGCCATGTCGTCGTAGTAGGCATTCACGTAGGTGCCGAAATTGTGGACCCGGATGCCGCGGAGCAGCCGGTGGCACTGGTCGATGACCCATTTGGCGTCGGACTCGCGCCCGGCCCCGGCGGCTCGCTGGCCCGCGTCCACGAAGGCGTCCAGGAGGTGGGCCTGCCACCAGTAGTTCCAGTCGGTGACCTTTTTCCGGAACCCTTGGACGGGCGGGAGCGTCGGTTCGCCGATCAGGGTTCCCGGTACGTGCATGAGCCGGTGAACGAACAATCGGTTCACGGAGTACGAGGCCCGTTCGGCCCGTTGCGCATATTCTGCCTTGTCCTTCTGTTTGGCGCTGAAGAACAGGCCGCGGGAGGCCGTGACGGTGCGGGACCGATCGCTCGGGGTATTCGGCGTGGTCGGATGGGTCTCGTTGCTCATGGTTCCTCCCGGTCTGCGGCTCCGATTCCGGTGGAATCGGCGAACGTGCTGATCCCCAGGTTACGGTCTGATCGGATGCGAAGGTACTCCTGAGTGAATGGATGTTTGAGGAGGATTTCCCGTGCCAGCAGCTGGAGCCGACCGATGGGGCGCTCCAATTCGTCGTTCCTGATCTGCGGGTACAGAGGATCGCCGCAGATCGGCCTGCCGATGGAATTCATGTGCACTCTGATCTGGTGGGTCTTTCCGGACAGCGGGTTCGCTCCGTACAGACCCCAACCGGAATCGCCGAGCTCCTCGAGGAGCACCACGCCCGTGACCGCGTTCGGCGGTCCCTCCACCTCTCGGGCCTGGAGGGAGGACGAGTCCTTGACGATGCGCGACCGGACCATGTGAGGCTCCTCCGGGTACTTCGGCAAATGTCGGGGAGGGGCGACGTCGTCCGCCTCCGGCCGCTCAGGGGCCATCGGTTCCAGTGGGGCGATGAGTTCGTACGTCTTCGACACCCGTTGGAGCTCGAACAGTCCCTGGAGCGGACCGCGGGCCTCGCGTGTCTTGGCGAAGAGGAGCACCCCCGCCGTGAGCCGGTCGAGTCGGTGCGCGGGCGATAGTTCCTCGTTCCCGGTGCTGTTCCGCAGTTTTGTGACCGCGGTCTGCCGGACGAAGGACCCGCGGGGCGTCACCGGGAGCGAATGAGGCTTGTCGACCGCGAGCACGTGGTCGTCCTCGTAGAGGATCGGCAGGTCTCCGGGCAGCTCGGGCTCGTCGGGAAGGGGACGGAACACCCACACGTGGCCGCCGGGCGCGAACGCGGCGTCGAAGTCCAGCGGTGTGCCGTCCGCGTCGAAGACGTCTCCTCGATCGAAGAGGTCGCGGGTGAACCCGGCGTCGTGCGGTGGAAATCGATCGGTGAGGAAGTCCGCTACGGTCCCGTACCCACCGCCCTGGGGAAGTCTCACGCGTGTTGGTGAAACGCCGTCGCGCGGCGGGACGGGACTTGGGACTCTGGGTCGACGTGCCATACGACGGTCAGTCTATCGAGGCGGCCGCCTCCGGGTTTTCCGATGAGGCGTCCTCCGCGGAGTTCCGCCCGATCCGGCTGTGACGGCGCGAATAGAGGAAGTAGACCACAATGCCGAGGGCGAGCCAGATGACGAAGCGGATCCACGTTTCCAAGGGCAGGTTCATCATCAGGTAGAAGCAGACGATTGCCGAGACGATCGGGAGGACCGGAACGAACGGAACCTTGAAGGAGCGTTTCAGATCGGGGCGCTTCTTGCGGAGGACGATCACGCCCACCGAGACCAGGACGAAGGCCGAGAGGGTGCCGATGTTCACGAGGTCGGCGAGTTTGGCCAGCGGAACGAAGGCTGCGAGCAGCGCGATGGCCAGACCGGCGAGCATCGTGAAGCGGTACGGTGTCCTGAACTTGGGATGTGTCTTGCCCAAAGCCTGGGGGAGAAGATTGTCGCGTGACATCGAGAAGCCGACGCGGGTCTGGCCGAGGAACAGGATCATGGTCACCACGATCAGGCCGATGCAGGCGCCGATCGCGATGATGTTTCCCATGGCCGGGAGGCCGTTGTTGGTGAAGGCCGTGGCGAGCGGGGCGCCGTCCTTCGGGTCGATGTCCTTGTAGTTCTGCATGCCGGTGATGACCAGCGAGACGCCCGCGTACAAGATGGTGACGATGGCCAGGGAACCGAAGATGCCGATGGGCAGGTTCCTTTGCGGGTTGCGGGTCTCCTCGGCGGTGGTGGCCACGATGTCGAAGCCGATGAACGCGAAGAACACCATGGCCGCGGCCGCCAACACACCTCCGATACCGAACACGCTGGGCGCGATGCCGAAGAGCGACTGGACCAGCGGAAGCGTGAGTGCGCTGCCGTCCGCCTCGCTCGCTCCTTGGGCGGGCGGGATGAACGGAACCCAGTTGGAGACCTTGACGAAGAAGATGCCGACGATGATCACGGCGAAGACGACCAGGAGTTTGATGCCGGTGACCACCTGGTTGAGTCGGCTCGACAGTTTGACGCCGGTGATCAGGACGACCGTCAGGGCCGCGACCAGCAAGAACGCGGGGAGGTTGATCCAGCCGGTCTCGGTCGAGGCCAGGGCGTCCGGGATGGCGAGCGGCGTATCCGCGAGCAGGACCCCCAAGTATTGACTGAACGACGTCGCCAGCGCGGCCGCGCCGACCGTGAATTCGAGGATGAGGTCCCACCCGATGATCCAGGCGGCCAGTTCTCCGAGGGTCGCGTACGTGAAGGTGTAGGCGGAACCTGCTACCGGCACCGTCGAGGCAAGCTCGGCGTAGCACATGGCCGCCAGCCCGCAGGCGAGCCCGGCGATGAGGAAGGACAGGACAATGGCGGGCCCCGCATTGGTTGCGGCGGCATGGCCAGTCAGGACGAAGATGCCCGCGCCGACGCACACGCCGACGCCGAAGACGATGAGATCGAGTGCGCCAAGGTTCTTCTTGAGCTGATGCTCGGGTTCCTCGGTGTCCCGAATGCTCTGCTCGACGGACTTGGTGCGAAATAGCCCAGAGGTCATGATGACTCCTTGCGTCTCAGGGCAGGCCTACAATATTGACGCTTGAGCATACGCCGAGTTAAGCGGATTGGGACGCCGAATCTCAGGATGTGAGAAGAGAGGTATGGCCGGGGTCCCGACTCGATGCTCTCCCACAGGGGCGCAAACCGCGAAGAGTCTCCCAAGCTGGACAAATACGTGAGTCC
Organism: Rothia koreensis; assembly: GCF_004136575.1. GTDB lineage: Bacteria > Actinomycetota > Actinomycetes > Actinomycetales > Micrococcaceae > Rothia > Rothia koreensis. Next base: position 47,409 of record NZ_NOIQ01000004.1, on the reverse strand, counting down.
AGGTCAGGTTGCGGCGCCGACTGGTCGCCGTCCGCTGGTTAGTAGTTGTGTGACTGGAACTATATGCTGACGTCAGCAACGATAATAAAGGCTCGCTCTGGATCGAGGTACGGCTGACGTGACTGACGTGAAACTCTCTGAGGAAGAATTTCCTGACGCAATGGCTATTTTCGAGGCCTATTTCCAGGCGTTGAGCAAGATGAGCAACCGAGACGTTGCGTTGCAACAGGCCACGGCCCAGGCAGAGTCCATGTTTCCCGGATTCGAAGAGAGGCGACGCGAGTACGAACTCCAGAAGCGTGACCAGATGCAGCACCTGCGTATGGGCAAGATGCTCAAGAAGGAAGGTGCAGAGGAAACCTGGTATTCGGGTGCTCGAACCACCCGAGGTGCTTGGCCCGATTACCGGAAGAAGATTGCTGAGAAATTGCCCGATGCCGCGGTGCAGGCCATTGACGACACCACGGAAGCCACCATCTACCGAATGGCCAATCCCAAGCGGCCCGGAAGCCAGCGCAAAGGGCTGGTACTCGGCTACGTGCAGTCCGGCAAAACGGCCAACTTCCAGGCCCTGATTGCGAAGTCAGTCGACGCGGGATACAGGATTGTCATTGTCCTTGCCGGCATGTACTCGAACTTGCGCGCGCAGACACAGACCAGGCTCGAGGACGACCTCGACCTGGCCGTCATGGATCCGATGAAGACCGTTTACTGGGACCCGAAAACGGACGAAACCCATGATATTGCGGCCAATGCGACTGCTACCTCACTGAACACGGCCAACGGTGTAGTCGTCATGGTCGTCAAAAAACATGAGAAGCGTTTGAAGAACATAGAGAAGTTTTTGCAACGTATCCCGAAGGATCAGCTTTCCCGCTACCCGGTTCTCATTATCGACGACGAATCGGATCAGGCCACACCGAATACAGAAAGTGGGCGGGACCAGATTTCCACAATCAATCAACGGTTGCGTGATATCTGGAAGTCGGTCCCGACGGGTAGCTATGTAGCCTATACGGCCACACCTTTCGCGAACTTGCTTATCAGCCCGGCCGAGGAAAACGACTTCTACCCGGACGACTTCATAGTCTCTCTTCCCAAGCCGGTCGGATATTTGGGGGCAGACGAGTTCTTCGACACTTCGGAGGTTTCCGATGAGGCAGAAGGCGACGAACTCATACATGATCTGTCAATCGGAATACCCGACAATGAGGCCTCCGTGTTGGTGCCCAGGGGGAGAAATATCGAAAACTATGATCCGGAGATTACGGATACCCTGGGGCAGGCCATTAGGTGGTTCGTGATCGCAACAGCAATACGCGAGTTGCGGACCGGGAAAATTAACCACTCGTCAATGCTCTTGCATACCACCCACCGGGTCCAAGCGCATGAACAACAAAAAGAAGTAATAGACGATTTCCTTAGAGAACTTGCCAGAAACGCTGACGAAACGACCATGCGTGCGGTATTTGAAAGCCAGGAGGGCAAGGGAAAAGCGCTAAGAGGGGATGAAAGGAATTATTCCTGGAGTGAAGTTTGGGACCGGGTGCTTGATATCCTGCCTTCCATCACTGTAAAGATCGACAACGGGCGCTCGACGGACCGTCTTGTCTACCCAGATGACGAGCCACAACGCGTCATCGCCATAGGTGGTGGTACGCTCTCTCGCGGCTTGACGCTCGAAGGTCTGGTTGTCTCATATTTTCTCCGTTCGAGCAATGCATACGACACGCTCCTCCAGATGGGGCGCTGGTTCGGATTCAGGCCTCACTATGGGGACCTCGTTCGGGTTTGGGTCGGACCCGGTCTGCTTGACGATTATCGCCACCTGGCCCGTGTGGAGAGGCAGATAAGGGCGGAAATCGCCCAGATGGCCAAAGAAAATTTGGCTCCCCGAGAATTCGCTCCAAAAATTCTTACCCATCCTGGCCGGTTGGAAATCACCTCTCGTGGAAAAATGGCGGACGCTACGCTGGTGCATGCTGGTATCGGAGGCACGCGGCGTCAGACCATTTACCTGAACAAAGAACATGATGCGGCCGTGCAACAGCTCGACGCTGCGCGGGGCCTGGTTGTCCGGGCGGCTGAGCGTAGCGCAGGCAGTTTTCTCAAGGGAACCAATGGAAACATCTTGTACCGCAGGTTGCGCAATGAGGACGTTGTCGAGTTCTTGCGTGGGTTCTGGACTGCAGATCCTTGGATGCAGCCGGAGGCCATGGAGCGTTGGCTGGGTGAGTACGCAAGATGCGCCGAATGGGATCTGGTTCTGGTTTCGGGATCCAGTCAGAACGGACGAGTACACGAATGGAAGCCGGGCGTTTCGGTCCGAACTACGAGACGAGCCAGGCTGATGGACGGAAAGTGGTCCCCGGAAAAGACAAGTTTCGATCGCCCGAGCAATGCGGATCTCGTGAATATCCGGGCACTGATGTCCAGCGGGGACTATACCGCGGACATACGAATCCGATACGAAAACGACAAGCTGGACATCCAATGCGCTGAAGCATTCGAACGGTTGGACAAGGACGATGTTGGAGCGGTCAAGGAATTCAGGAACCGGTTTGAACCGGACCTCGGTGTCCTCGTCGTCTATCTCATCGACAAGGATTCCAAGGCTGCTCCTTCTTCAAAAGCCCGGACATCGATGGACAGCGAGGATGACTTGGTGGGGCTCGGGATGGTGTTCCCTCACGCCGGTGCAGAAGATCCGAATGAGTACATATCGGCACTCATCGTTCAGAACGATGCTGAAGAATCGGACGAACTTGCTGATAATGATGAAATTGTCGTCGACCGAGAGGGAGACTTCGAGGAAGCGGAATGATTTCAAGCTACGCACGTATCCAGGGCATTTTCGAAAGACTCTCGGAGGAGCCACACCGCGCGTCGGAGGTTCCGTACTTCTACATCGGGCGTGACGGCGACGCTGAAGAAGTGGGTCTCGGAAGGGGACCGTCGGGAACCTACCGTCTTTGGGTCAGGCTTCCCGCGGGACGGACTACACCCAAACTCGGCGTCGGATCGATATTGGAGACCGAATGGGTCAATCATTCTGACCTTGGCAACGGCAGAGCGACGTATCTGCAGGTTTCGTGCAACGAACCACGGTTGAACCGTACCTTCTTGTCCTTGACGGCTGAGATGCTCGACGAGGTCAGGGGAACGTCACAGCCCGTCCTGGACGGGCTGCTGACAGTGATTGATTCCTGGCACCAGATCTTGCGGTCCAGGAGCAAGATGTTGAGCCGCCAAGAGGCAATTGGTCTGTTCGGCGAACTCACCATACTCCGAAAATTCGCACGATTGGATCCGCGGAAGGCTTTGGACGTATGGCGAGGTGTCGAAAACTACCGGCATGATTTCAACGCAACCAACAGTCTTGAGGTCAAGACCTATACCGGATATGGGGAACCCAGGATCAGGATCCATGGTGCATATCAACTGGAGCCACCCCTCGGTCACAGGTTGCACCTGGTGGCACTCAAAGTCGATGAGAACGAATCGGGGGAATCCCTCTCAGCAATGGTCGACGCCTTGGCCGATTTGGGGGTCTCTCGAGGGACCGTACTTCGCAAACTGGATCGGACGATGGAAAACCTTGAGGCTCTGAGCTACAGGTTCGTCGTGGAAGAAATCAGGCTGTTCGAAATCGGTGGAGATTTCCCCGGGATCAGGCCTTCCCGCCTCGAGCCTGATGCGCTCCGCGGCGTGGACAACCTCTCCTACTCCTTGGGTCTGGACCATTGCACCGGAATCTTGCCGGTCGAAGAACTAGAGGGTGTGCTGAAGTGTCTGTGAGCGCCAGGAGCCTGGATTGGTATCCCAAGCGGTTCGCCCCTGGGGACATGGACGGAAACATGAACGATGGTCTTCTGGGCAAGACCGAGCTTTCGCCTCTGGAAATTCTGATCAGAGAGACTGCTCAGAACAGTTGGGACGCGCGAATAGAAGGGTTGGTCCCCGAGTATGGGGTCAACCTCAGACAACCAGACCCAGGCCTCAACCAGCGGTTGGCGGAATTGCTTCCGCTGGACCATGTGCCTCATTTCGCCGAAAGTCTGTTGTCGCCGGACGCTCCGATACTGGAAATCAGTGACAGAAACACCGTCGGACTTGACGGTCCTGTGGACATGGAACCGGTAGCAGTCGGAACCCCCAAGAATTTTGAGGACCTTATCTTCAAAGTGGGCGTGCCTCGGAGCGATGGACAGGGCGGAGGTACGTTCGGATTCGGAAAGACCGCAGCCTTCAACTACAGCGAGCTGGGAGTCGTCGTCTATTGGACGAGATGCAAGAACTCGGACCAGGAGCTGGAACATCGGTTTATTGTTTCAGCCTTCACCGAGTCCTATGTGGCCGATGACGTTCAATACACTGGCCGGCATTGGTGGGGCCGAATCGAAGACTCGAAGATCCTGCCTGTTCAGGGCGAAGCCGCTGAGGCGCTCGGTAATGAGCTCTTCGTGCGAGGTTTCGGCGATGAGCAAACAGGAACCTCGCTTCTTGTGCTTGTGCCCAGGATCGGCTCGACGGAAGTTGAAAGCGAATTCGACGGGGAAGAAGAAAGACTCGGTCCATCGGTCAGCGATTCGACGGGCGAGACCAATACCCCGATGAACGGCATGGATGCCTTCGCCTCCCAGGCCAGAAGAGCAATTAGACGCCACCTCTGGCCAAAGCTGGTTCCCGGGGGCGAGAAGAGCGAGGCGCCGATGACGCTCTCGCTCGAAGTCGGGGGAACCAAAGTAGATCTCGTGGATTCTGACTCAGGGGCATTGGAACTCTGGGGTATGGCTCTCAACGCCCTTCGTCAAACGTCACCACATCAGAGTGAACCTTCAACAGTAGTATCCCGTCAGGTCAAGACGGATATCGTGCCTATCATTCGTCTTTCCGAGGTCCTCGGTCACCTGGCAATCGTTCATCGGAATTTTCTGCTGAAGCCGCAACTGTCGACCGATGATCTGGACCCTGCTGAGCCGTCGAATTACCTCGGAAGGGTCGCTTTGATGCGAGGGGCGACGGAGTTGGTCGTCGCGACAGAGGATTGGGGCGTGGACTCGCTAGTTCCTATGACGGACTGGCTAGCAGTCTTTCGTAGTACTCCTGATTTTGATCCGATTTTTGCGGCTTCCGAACCACCGGCCCACGATTCATGGGTATCCTCCGGAAGCAGGCCGGACGTCAAGCGGGTGGTGACTGCCATGAAGAAAATGATCAACCGGCGCATCGCTGAGAACTTGGGGCTGGGCAACAAAAATACAAGTTCCGGTCCCGGAAACGCAGAGCGGACAGCCGGCCTGTCACGAAGGCTGGGATCAGTCTTGCCAGTAGAGGTTCCGAGGGACAACAAGGGGCGCGGAAATACCGACAAAAAGGACCCCAAACCAGTCCGGTCGGATAGATGGAGAGTGGCGGACCAAGTATGCAATTTCGAGGGAACAGCGTTCGACGGAACCCAAATGCAACGGGTTCGCTTCAGGGTCGAGGGCCCAGGGCCGGAAGCCATGGTTGATTTGCAGGTCAGCGTCATAGGCGACCAGGGGGTCACTGAACTCCTCAGTCCTGCCGTTCTCCAGGCTCGTTGGAGCCAGGACGTTCAGGCCCTTGCGGATGGGAGTGGTTGCCGGATCGGCTCGGGCTCCTCAGCGTCAGTACTGTTCAACGCCCCTCACAGGCGAGCTCTGCGGATAGAGTTGCTAGTCACGGGGGTGGAATAGTGCCTGCTGTCGAGTCCCGTCCCTATGCCGTACCGGAATATGGCTCGGTATCTTCATCAATCTCTCTGGTCGCGCCGGAGATTGAGCTCAATGCTCTTGCCGAGACCTGGGAACCAGGCTTGGACCTGGAATTCAGGATGGATGCTCACCTGGAGGACAGGTTCTGGACTCAGTCCATGACGTCCAGGAACGAGCCGCTATTTCTCGTCGGGCTGGTCTACTGTCCTTCCCTCCGAACGCGGTGGACCAACAACGCGACCTTCTGCGAAAAAAGCGGGCGGCACAGCGCCAACCTTTCGATCAATATTCCCGGGAACAGAATAGCTGCAGAGCTTCGATACGAACTCTGGGTCGTGGGCAACGGACGGACCGGCTACCCTGTCTACGGAGTCGACCCGCCACTTCATTACGGCGCGAAACTATGGGAGCTCAAAGGGCAACGCACAATAGCACTCGACTCATCCCAAAATGCGTTCCCGACATCCGCTGTGTCCTTCAGCCGGACGGGTCGGCCACAGGTCCCATGGGTGATAGAGGTTGTCGATGATGCCGAACCCGACTGGAACTTGCACGGTTGCATCAGGACATACGTAAATACTGACCTTGAAATTTACAAAAAAATCCTGGATGACAAAGCTCCCGGTTACCTCTACGAGCAGATTGAAGCGGACATCTATTCCACTGCACTGCACAAGTTGGCCGCTTGGTCTCGCACTTCCGGTGGAGCGGATATGGAGGCTTTGGCCGAGTCGGATGCAAAATCGCTGGCAGCGCTGGGACGTGCAGGTGCCGAGAAGATGGGGCTACCATTGAACCAAGCACTTGAAACCGCATTGGAAGACCCCATGTCGTTGACATTTCGGCTGAGGGAGACCTTCAAGCTTTTTCAGGACGGATAATCATGTCTTATCTTTACCCGCGGTTACTCCCTCACGATGCAAAGCGACTATTGGCGCGACTCGAGCGAGCTGCACAGGAGGGCAAGAACTTGCGACCGGTGCTGACATCCAATTTCCATCCGAAGTTGGATTGGCCGGCGACGGGAGGCGCGCCAGTCAGCGAATCCCATATGGTCGATTTGCGGCATGCCATGATCGATGAAGTGGGCGACCAGACTTGTGCTGACCATAGAGCTCGCAGGGAATTCGACGTGGGGGCGGGGTTGGTGCTGTTGCGGTGGTTCGAGGCTGATGGGCCGGCCAACGCAGCAGACTATGATGTCTGGCCGTTCCTGTCTCTTATCGTCATGCCGGATTTGGCCGTCAACAGGTTTCCGCTGTCCGGAGGTGAGGGCGGTCTCCAGAGCGAACGCTTCCTGGCAGGTAGGCGCAACGTATTCTACAGAGCGTATTTGCGAGCTCTCGTTCTCGGAGACGTCATCCGCGATCCGGACATGGAGCTGTACGAGGACGAGCTTGTGGGTCTGATAGACCGCAATCTGTCCATGGATCACAGGCTGACTCGCGCCATCGCAAGAGAAATAGCGAATATACCAAAAGACGGAAACCGTCGAACGAGAGTGCGAAACGGACTCAAGGCTATTCAGTACGAGATGCGTGTTACTGATATCAATTCTCTTTCCGAACGAGCCCTTCAAGAGATAATTCGGGGTTCACTAAATCGGTGCGGCTAGGCACTTCTATGTTTGGATCGACGTGAGCGTAGTCCATCCCTTCAAATGTGCGAATTATGGCACGAAATATGGTTTCCACGCCGTCCGGGGGTACTGCCATCCCTATTTGTTTGCGTACGGATTCGCGGCTTCCTTCGAACCTGAATGTGTCTGGAAAGGTCTGAAGCCTGGCCCTTTCCCGGTTGGTCAGCGCTCTCGGTTCGCTCCAGTGATACATGTGAGTGCCGCCCCCGCCTGACCCTGTGACTGTGTAAGCCGGCTTATCCGGGTGCAAGCGCTTGTATATCTGTGACAGATGGGCCCCTTTGACGTTCAGCTGAAATTGTTTGTTCTCGGGTCTGTTCAGGCGTTTGGCGTTGAATGCATTCTCGCCCGGATCTATGAGCTTCAGCCGGCCGACTACTCGGGGATGTTGCCGGGTGTGTTCGTGATTCGTAGCCCAGCTTGGTATGCCGGAAATGGCTTCGGATGCTGTCTTGACCGGTGCGTCTGCTGGTGCAGGCACTTTGAATTTCAGGCTTTCATCATTCCGTATCCCGACTATAATAATACGATGTCTTGTCTGGGGTACACCATATTCCTCAAACTTGTAAAGGTGAGGTGTCAGCGTGTATCCGGTGTCCTCCAAATCGTGAAGGATTTTTGTGAATGCTTTGGCCTCGTTCGCTTGTCTCAGTCCACCAACATTTTCCGCCACAAACCATCGAGGCCGAAACTCGTTCAATGCGTCGACGCCGTAGGTGTACAGGGGGCCATATTTGCCTTTCAGCCCCAGACGCTCGCCGACCATGCTGAAGTCATTGCACGGAAACCCGAATGCCAGACCATCGATGCTTCCCAGGTCGCGGAGGCGTGGCAATTCAAGGTCTCGAATGTCCGCCTCGATGACGCTCTGAGGATTATGAGGACAAATATTGTTTCGGTACGTCTTGCAAGTGTCGGCGTCGTAATCGGTGGCCCACTGATGCCGAATACGGATATCTGACCCTTCTACTGCAGCAGCTTGTGCCCCGAGAGCTATGCCGCCGGGACCGCAGAAGAGTTCACCCAGGGAGAAGTCGTTGGCCACTGATGCAGTGTAGCAGCTTCTGCACACTTATCCGGCCATGTCATACCTATGGGGATGGGGGGCACTTAGCGGGTCTTGGCCCTGGATCTCCGAAAGCGAACCACGGACTCCACCACGTCCGCCGCGAGCGCCATGTCCTCATGTTCCCAGAACCGAAGAACTCTCCAGTCATTCTCCTCCAGGCGTCGTTCAGTATCGCGGTCCCGCCGGATGTTCCGTTCCAGCTTCTCGGACCACCAAGCTGCGTTCTGCTTCGGGGGCACGGCGTGAAGAGGGCAGGAGTGCCAGAAGCACCCGTCAATGAAGACCGCAACACGAGCTCCTACAAACGCCACGTCACAAGTCCGACGTGGAATATTCGGCAGGCGCGCATTGATCCTGTAACCGAGCCCGCGGGATCGGAGCTCTGTCCGTAACATCAGCTCCGGGATCGTGTCTCGATTCCTCTGGGACGCCATCCTGGCTGATGTCCGGGCATCGGTCGGTGGGCTACTCGACCGGCGAGAATCCACGGGTCCTCCTCCTGCTGCTTGGGTTTGTGCATGAGCCAGAATGCTGCTGACACGTCGGTTCCGGAGCGATAGCGCTCGCTGGAGCGGATTGGTTCATTCGGGGAGAGGGGCATCCGACACTCTGCATCCTTTCCTCCTGTTCTGGCCCGACTGGTGTCGAACTCGGTTTTCGGGCCTGTCCGGGTTCGGTCGAAGTCGGGATGCGGATTCTACTATCCGGGAAGGTGGTGATCTGCGGTCTTGCCGACCCGGTTGGGCCGTCAGGCGGCTGATGATTCCTGTAGAGCTTCTCACAGGGCTTGCGTCGTCAGAGTTGGCCGCCGACGTGTTGCTCTGCGGTGACTTGCAGATTCCCACCCACGCTGAAAGAAAAGTAAGCTGGGTCACCATAGACGCGCCCAGTCCGATCGACAGTCCAGGAAAACGAGGTCACCGATGTCCCAGAGCCAGGAACCGCAGGAGCCGGGTCAGAGAAAGCTCCTCTGGCGCCCCACTCGGGAATCGATCGAACAGTCCCGGATGTACGCGTTTGCTCGCCGCATCGAGCAGAAGTACGACGTCGTCCTTCCTGACTATGGTTCCCTCCACGCCTGGTCGATCGAGAACCTCGAAGACTTTTGGAAGGAGGTCTGGGAGTGGTTCGGCATCGTGGCCTCGAAGACGTCGGGCCAGGTCCTGACGACTCGGGAGATGCCGGGCGCGAAATGGTTCCCCGGGGCTTGCCTGAACTACGCCGAGAATTCCCTCCGTGCGGCGAAGACGCGGCCGAACGACGTCGCCATCATCGGCGACCACGAAACCGCGGAACGCACCGAGACCACGTGGGCGGACCTCGAGGCGCAGGTCGCCTCGCTCGCGAAAAAGCTCCGTGACCTGGGCGTCGAGCCCGGCGACCGCGTCGCCGCCGTCCTGCCCAACATTCCGGAGACCGTCGTCGCACTCATGGCGACGGCCTCGGTCGGTGCGATCTGGTCGGTGGTCAATACCGACTTCGGGCCGCCCGCCGTCGCGGACCGATTTGCCCAGATTGAACCGAAGGTCCTCTTCACCGTGGACGGCTACACCTACAACGGGACCCTGCGCGACATGACCGAGACGGTGCAGCCACTGCGCGAGCACCTGCCGACGGTCGAACACGTGATCATGGTCGACCAGTGCGACCCGTCCGAGGTCGGCAGCATCCCCGCGGACGTCACTCTGTTCTCGGACATCGTCGCGGTCCCGGCAGAACCACGGTACGAGCAGGTCCACTTCGGCCATCCCCTCTGGATCCTCTACTCGTCCGGGACCACCGGCAAGCCCAAGGGCATCGTTCATTCCCACGGCGGCGTCACCCTCGAATTCGTGAAGTCCCTGGGACTCCACGCCGGGGTCGGCGAGGAGGACATCGTCTACATCGCCGTCGCGACGACCTGGATGATGTGGAACATGCACATGGGGAACCTGCTGGTCGGCAGTACGATCCTGGTCTATGACGGGTCGCCCGCGTACAACGGACCGGACAAATCCCTGGAACTCGTCGCGCGCAACAAAGTCACCTTCTTCGGCACAGGCGCCGGAATCCTCAGCATGGCCCAGCGCGCGGGCCTCCACCCCAACACGACCTACGACTTCTCGGCCCTGAACGGCATCCTGGTGACCGGATCGCCCCTTCCCGATCCCGCCTGGGATTGGGTCTACGACGCCATCAGCCCGGACGTCCGGCTGGGCTCGGACTCCGGCGGTACCGACGTCACCACGGCCTTCGTCGGCAGCAACCCGTACATGGACGTCTACAAGGGTGAGATCATGGGCCCGTACCTCGGGGTCGACGCGCAGTCCTGGAATTCTGAGGGGCGGCGCGTCTGGGACGAGGTTGGTGAACTCGTGATGACGGTGCCCATGCCGAGCATGCCCGTTTTCTTCTGGAACGACGACGACGGCAGCCGGTACCACGATGCCTACTTCGATCTCTTCCCCGGAACCTGGCGCCAGGGCGACTGGACGACCCAGCGCCGCGACGGCCGGATGGTCATCCACGGTCGTTCCGATTCCACGATCAACCGTGGAGGAATACGCATGGGCTCCGCCGACATCACGGACATCGTCGACCAGGTCGACGGCGTCGCCGCGTCCATGGTGATCGGCGCCGAACTCGCCGGGGGCGACTACTACATGCCGTTGTTCGTGGTTCCCCAGCCCGGACAACGGCTCACGGACGAGCTCAAGGCCGAGATCGTGCATACGATCCGGACCCGGATCTCGCCCCGCTACGTCCCGGACGAATTCATCGAGGCCCCCGCGGTTCCCCGTACCCGCACCGGGAAACTCATGGAGATCCCGGTCAAGAGACTCTTTCAGGGGGCGGATCCGGGAACCTTGAACCGGGCCAGTGCGGAGGACGCGACGGTCCTGGACTGGTACGCCCAGGCGGCCGGGATCTTCCGGGAGAGTCGGGGTGCCGCTTCTGCGCACCAATAGTGCCAGGGTTGCGAATCATGCGGTGTCCCGCACCACGAGGGACGGTTCTAGCTGACAGCATTCTCCTGCTTCACCCCTGAGCATGGTCAACAAAACGCGCATGCCCTGGGCGCCCATGTCGTGCATCGGCGAGTGGATCGTGGTGAGGTTCACGGCCGGAGCCAGTGGAGTGTCGTTGTATCCAATCATCGCGACATCGTCAGGCACGGAAATTCCGAACCCCGCCAGTGCACCTCGGGCGCCGATGGCCGAGAAGTCGTTGACGGCGAATACGGCCTCGGGGAGCGTCCCATGATCCAGCAGTCGCAGAGCGGCTTGGTGGCCGGCCGTGGCGTCGAATCCGCCGGGCACGATGGCTCGGTCGTCAAGACGGAATCCGTGCTCTCGGACGGCGTCGCGAAACCCTCTGACACGATCGTGCGCGGTTGAAGCCTGCGGGTCTCCTGCCAGGACCCCGAAGGTGGTCCTTCCTGTTTCGATGAACCGCTGAGCGGCCAAACGCCCTCCGAGATAATCGTTGCACGTTACCGAGACGCTGCCCGGTGACCTTCGATTGACCAACACGTACGGGACACCCGCACGCTTGACCTGGTCCACGGCCTGATCGCGCATCATGATGTCACCGAGCAAAAAACCGTCGACTCGGCGATCCAGGAGCTGTTGCACTTTGCTGGTGTGGGCATCGGGGTCGTCCAGCGAATTGACGACAACGGTAAAGTATCCGGCTTCCGTGGCCGCCTCGTCTGCCCCTTCGTAGATGGTCGCCAGAACGAAGTCCTGAAGGCGTGGCACGACGACGCCGATCATTCTGGATTGCGAGGTTCGGAGGGAGTAGGCGTGAGGATTCTTTGAGTATCCAACCTCGTGTGCCAGGTCGAGGATCCGTTGTCTGGTCCTGTCGGACGCCCACCGTGAGGGGCCGTTGGTGGACTCGCTGAGAACCCGAGAGACCGTGGACGGTGAAATCCCAAGTTCCTCGGCCAGGGACTTCATGGTGACGATCGGCTCTCGCGGCACGGGAAGCTCCTTCGATGGGGCTCGAAATAATTGAACTCGTCCTGGAAAAGTGTTGCACGGCACATTTTGGCGACGATAATCTGATTCTCACACACGGCACACAATCGATTGCGTCAATCGATTGTTTCCGATGCTCACGATCGCCGGAGGTGTGAATGCCACTCGTGCAGGTCCTTGGGACCGGAGGCACCATTGCCTCGCATGGTCAGGAGTCCGGGGGAGCCGTAGCCTCGTCCTCTGTCGACGATCTAATGACGGGTGCTCTGGACGACGTCGAAGTCAGGACCCGCGACGTCATGATGACCGGCAGCTACCGTCTGGGACTGTCAGATCTGAGGAAGGTCGTGGCGTCCATCGAGGCAGAGGCGGCAGACCCACGGCTCGATGGAATCGTCGTTACCCACGGCACCGACACCCTCGAGGAATCAGCCTTCCTCGCCGAACTGGTCCGGCAAGGACCGGCTCCCGTCGTCTTCACCGGAGCCCAACGAACCCCGGACGAGCCTGACGCTGACGGCCCACGCAATCTCCACGACGCCATACGGGCAGCCTCCGCATCGGTGACCCGCGGGTGGGGCTCCGTGGTCTGTTTCAACGGCCGCATTCATTCCTCCCGCGGCGTGTTCAAGTCCCACACACTGGCCAGCAATGCATTCACTGGATGCACGGTCTTGGCCGAAATCTTCGGTCGAAATGTGTACGCCGAGGCCGCGCCGGCGCGTCGGCCGATTCTCCCGCAACCCGACGAAAACTTTGACTCCGTCAGAGTCGAAATCATCCCCGTCTTTCCCGGTTCCGACCCGTCGCTGATGGACTGGTGCATCGATGCGGGCGCGCATGGGGTCGTGCTTTTGGGGACGGGTAGCGGCAACGCGGGCCCAGGGTACTGTGACGTCGTTCGCCGTGCCGTAGCCGCTGGGGTGCCCGTCATCCTCGCTTCGCGCGTGCCCTTCGGACCGATCCGCCCCTTGTACGGGAATGGGGGTGGAGTCGACCTTGAGCGGGCCGGGGCGGTGCCCGCCGGAACCCTCGGTCCCTACCAAGCACGCATTTTGACAGCACTCCTGATTTCGCACGGCTTCCGCGGCAGAGAGTTCACCCACGAATTCACCCGGCGGCTCTGACCGAACGCCGGCACGACAGTAAACCGACCCTTGAGCAAGAGGAGCAACCATGTCAAAGAAAATCTATGTGTCCGTCGGAATCGACGTCGACGCCGTCGGCGGCTGGCTCGGGTCCTACGGTGGGGAGGACTCACCTGGCGACATCTCTCGCGGAATGTTCGCGGGTGAAGTGGCAGTCCCGCGATTGCTTCAACTCGCGCAACGTCGAGACATGCCGGTGACCTGGTTCTGGCCTGGACATTCCATCGAGACCTTCCCGCGAGAATTCGAGGACGTCGTCGCCGCGGGGCACGAAATTGGTGTTCACGGGTACTCTCACGAGAATCCCTTGGAAATGACCAGAGCCCAGGAAGAGGAAATTCTCGACTATTGCACGGACTTGATCACGACCCGCTCGGGCACCAAGCCAGTGGGATACGTTGCTCCATGGTGGGAATTTTCCACCGTGACCAATGAACTGCTGGCTGAGCGAGGCTTCCTCTATGACCACTCGCTCATGCACCGCGACCATACGCCGTATTACGTCCGAGTCGGCGACACCTGGACGTCCATCGATTACCAGGCCGAATCAGCCCACGAATGGATGAAGCCCCTGGTCCGTGGTGAAGAAACCGATCTGATCGAGATTCCAGCTTCCTGGTACCTGGACGATCTACCTCCCATGATGTTCATCAAGTCCTCCCAGACCTCCCACGGATTTGTGTCGCCGAGGGACATCGAGGACCTGTGGCGCGACCAATTCGACTGGGTCTATCGCGAAATGGATTACGCCGTCTTTCCCATCACGATCCATCCGGATGTCTCGGGGCGGCCCCAGAACCTATTGATGCTCGAGCGGCTTTTCGACCATATGGCGTCCCACGATGGTGTCGAGTTCGCATATATGAAAGATGTCGCCCAGGACTTCGCGCGGCGAAGCCCGCGAAGCAAGTAGGAGGCCTGATGCAGCGAGATGACGAGTTGAATGGCAAGGTGGCGCTGATTACTGGCGGAGCGAGCGGCATCGGACAGGCGCTGGCCCTCGCGTATGCCCGAGCGGGCGCTCACAGTGTCGTCAGCTATTTCCCGGGGGATGACCACGACGTTCAACGGACCGTTGACGGGGTTGAGTCGGAGGGAGCGCGATGCGTCGCGTTGCCTGCGGACGTCAGAAGCACTGACGATTGTGAAGCCTTGGCGCAGGCCGCCGTCGATGAGTTCGGGCGTCTGGACATCGTGGTTGCCGCCGCTGGGATCCTTCGTCGCAACAGTCTCACCGATATGACCGATCAGGCATGGACTGACATGCTCGACGTCGATCTCAACGGCGTCCACCGCGTCTTTCGGTCGGCCGCCGACCGAATGAGCAACGGAGGAGCCATGGTGGCGACGTCGTCCATTGCCGGCGGTGTTTACGGCTGGGAAGACCACGCGCATTATGCCGCCGCAAAGTCGGGGGTCCTCGGCCTGTGCCGTTCCCTCGCCGTCGAATTGGCCCCGCGGGGTATCCGCGTGAATGCCGTTGTCCCCGGGCTGATTGAAAGCCCCCAGTCCCTGGACGGAGAAAATTCTCTCGGCATGGCGGGCTTGGAAGCGGCAGGCCGCCTCATCCCCTGGGGGAGAGTGGGCACGGTCGATGAAGCGGCCAGAACCATTCGATTCCTCACCAGCGCGGATTCTGCATATATCACCGGGCAGGAATTGGTCGTCGACGGAGGGCTCACGATTCGTTGGCCCAGCTGATTAGACGTTTACTGCACTCGAGGACGAGATCAGAGGACAAAAAATGACTGTATTGCTGGGGCGCAGGGCCATCGTCACCGGAGGAGCGAACGGAATCGGCGCTGCCATCGCGAAAGCCTTCAATCGGGAGGGCGCGGAGGTCAGCCTCCTGGACAAAGACGAAGGCGCGGTGGATCGAGTCGTTCGCGATATAGGAGCCTCGCACACGGTCCACGGGTTTCCGGCAGACGTCACAGACGCGGATTCACTGAACGGTGCCGTACAAGCAGCGGTCGAGGCCATGGGCGGTATTGACGTTTTGGTCTCGGCGGCCGGCATTCTCGATGAGACACCGTTCGAGGAAATGTCTGAGGCCACTTTCCAGCGCACCATAGATATTGACCTCAAAGGGGTCTTTCTCGCCGCTCGGATCGCCCTTCCTTATTTGGAAATGAACGGCGGACGAATCATCAACGTCTCCTCGCAGCTTGGGATCAAGGGCGGCGCCGGTCTGGTGCATTACGTCGCAGCCAAGGCGGGAGTCATAGGGATGACAAAAGCGCTTGCGTTGGAATTGGCGCCGAAGAACATCCTCGTCAACGCGATTGCCCCAGGACCGGTGAATACCACGTTGGTGGAGAGCCTGAGCGACGAATGGAAGCGAGACAAACAGGCCGAGTTACCCCTGGGGCGATTCGGAGAGCCCGAGGAGATAGCCCCCACAGCGGTATTACTGACTTCATCTCCTGGCGGAGACCTCTACACGGGCCAGACCCTCGGCCCCAACAGCGGAGACGTCATGCCCTGACCCTGGGTGCAGTCGCGATCTGGGCACTGAGGCGAGTACGGCTTGGGGCTTTGGGACGCGACTCTACGAAAAATAGCCCGTGAGCGTGTGCCATCGCGCGACGTGGCAATCGCGTGCAGAATTCCGCGCGAAGTGGCAGTTTTGAGCGGTTTTGGCTGCCAAAAACGCACGAGATTGCCACCTCGGGTCGTGGACCGCACGAGATTGCCACCTCGAGCCGGCGCCCGCACAAAACTGCCACCTCGAGGCCGTCGGGCGCCCGGACGTCCCCACCTACCGCCGCATCCGGATGCCGCGCGGTGTCGTGTAGAAGCCCGCCGCGACCAAGCTGTCGCGGAGCACGGCGATGGGGGCGCGCTCGCCGTCGTCGCTCGTGGTCCCGCGCTCGAGAATCGACAGGCCGTTGACTTTCTCGACCACGAGCTTGTCCACGGCCCCGATCCGCACGGCAGAGGCGACGGCGGGGCCCGCGAGGTCCAGGGCGGTTTCGTCCGTGGAAAAGGCCAACATCGTTTTTCCGCCCCGTTCGATGTACAGCACCGGGGCACCATCCACCAACACCACCAGGGACCCGGCCTTCCTGCCGGGCCTGGCCATGCGGGACTCGTCGTCCTGTCCATCGGACGTGCGACCGAGCAGTCGCGCCGGGGGAACGGCGTCGGGCCATGGCAGTGCGGCACCGTAGGCATTCGCGGGATCGCTCGCGGCCAGGATCACCGATTCGGGGGAGCGCGGTTCCGATGTCGATTCCCTGAGCTGGTCGTCGATCGTCGAGGACCTGAGGATGTCCACGGTCGAGGGAGCGGAGAACTGGGCCCCTCCAAGACCCTCGATGAAATATCCGCGCCGGGCTTCTCCCTGGTCCTCCTGCGCGGTCAGGATCTGGTAGACCGCCGCGAAGCCGCCCGGAGTCTCCTCCTGGGCAACGCCGCCCCTGGTCAGCACCCCGTAACGGTCCAGCATGAGCTGAGCCATCGCGACGGCGCGCACGGTCACGTCCAGGGGGTCGTCGTCGAGGAACGCACTCACCCTCGACCACCGGCCGCTCAGCTCACGTTCGCGTTGGGGACTCAGCCCCGACATCCCCGCGGGCGAATCACCCAGTCCACCCGGCGAGGGCTCCAACCCGGTGGACGACGACGGGTCCGCACCGGACCCCATGGGGCGTCGGCCAAGGCGTGCGGTGGCGATTCGTCCGGCGCCTCGACGGCCCCTCGATCGGGACCTGCCCGGTGCCTTGGGTCGAGCATGGGCGGATTTGCCTCCGTCCAGGAACGCACGGAGCGGGCCGGCCGTGTCATTGGTGACCAGCCCGGCCCACACCAGGTCCCACAGTGCGTCGCCCGCAGTGCCGAGAGCCAGACCGGCCCGCGCCGCGATACGGGGAAGGAAATCCGCGCCCTCACCCATCGCATCGAATACTTTCCGGGCGTCGTCGCTCAGATCCTCCAATCGTTGCGGCGGTTCCGGGGGCACGGTCAGGTCTGCCGATTCGGCCAGATGCAGGCTCACCCACCCGTCCTGCCCCGGAATCGTGCCCGAACCGGTCCACAGGACGTCTCCGCGGGACATCGCCTCGTCCAGCATGCGGGGCTGGTATCCCCGGATACGGGCGGGCAGCACCAGGGTCTCGAGCGCCGAGGCCGGTACGGGGAAGCCCGCGAGCTGGTCGACGACGGTGAGCAAACCGTCGGAATCGTCCACGCGCGGGTCGTCGGCCGCCCCGTCCGCCCTGACGTGCTGCCAGGCGGGAAGGAACCGAGCGTAGGTCGCGCCGTCGACCGGTTCGATCTGGGACCTCAGCTTGGCCAAGGAACGACGCCGGATCGTGCGGAGCACCCCCGCGTCGCACCATTCCACGGCCTGCTCCCCGCCGGCCTGCTCCCCGCCGGCCTGCTCCCCGCCGTCCTGCTCCCCGCCGGCCTGCCCGCGAGTCAGCTCCGGGGGCAGGAAGCGCCCCTGAACCACGCGACGGTCCACGGCCAGACGGTTCAGGATCGTCTCGACGACGGCCGTCCCCAAGCCCAGAGCCTCGGCGGCCCGGACGGCCGTGAACGGGCCGTGAGTTCGAGCGAAGCGGGAGACGAGGTCACCCAGGGGGTCGTCCACGGGCTCGATGAAGGCGTGAGGCACCCCCATGGGCAGCGGGGTGCCCAGACCATCGCGCAAGCGGGCGGCGTCCTCGACCGCGGCGACCCGTTCCTCACCCGAAATCCTGGTGATGAAAGCCCGGTTCGCATCCACCAGTTGCTGGGAGAACGCGCTCGCGTCCTCTCCGTCCTCGAGGCGGACGGCGGCGTCGTGCGTGGTCAGCGGCCCCAGAATCCGCAAGAGATCCGCGAGACCCTCGACGCCGTGCAACTGTCGGCCCTCGGCCAGGCGCTGCAACTGCGCCTCGGTCTCGCGAATGACATCCGGGTCCAGCAGCTCCCGCAGTTCGTCTTTCCCGAGCAGCTCGGACAGGAGAGCCGGATCGAGAGACAACGCCGCGGCCTTGCGTTCGGCAAGGGGAGAATCGGTGTTGTAGAGGAATTGTCCGACGTATCCGAAGAGCAAAGTCTTCGCGAACGGGGACGGCTCGGGCGTCTCGAGCTCGCGCACCGTGATGCGCCGGGACTCGATGCTCTCGTGGATGCGCCGCAGGGCCGGAAGGTCGTAGACATCCTGGAGGCATTCGCGCACGGTCTCCAGGATGATCGGGAAATTCGGGTGCTTCCGTGCGACGTCGAGCAACTGGGCCGAACGCTGGCGCTGTTGCCACAGCGGTGTCCGTTTGCCCGGGTCACGACGCGGCAGGAGCAGGGCACGCGCGGAGCACTCCCTGAAACGCGAAGCGAAGAGCGCAGAGGAGCCGACCTGTTCGGTCACGACAGCTTCGATCTCGTCCGGCTCGAACATGAACAGGTCGGCACCGGGAGGATTCTCTTCCATGGCCGGTATGCGCAGAACAATGCCGTCGTCCGCCGCCATGGCGGAGCCGTCCAGACCGTAGAGCTCGTCGATGCGCGCTCCCACGGCCAGGGCCCACGGGGCGTGCACCGGCATCCCGTAGGGCGAGTGCAGGATGACCCTCCAGTCGCCGAGTTCGTCGCGGAAGCGTTCGACGACGACGGTCTTCTCGCTGGGTACCTGACCGGTGGCCACGCGTTGTTCGTCCACGTAGGCGCACAGGTTGTCGACCGCCCAGTCGTCCAGCCCGGCGTCGGCCAGTCGCTCGCGGGCCGCAGCCGCGCCCTCGTCGCCCTCGGACAGCACCGCCGCCAACTCGCGGGTGAATCGTCCAGTCGCTTCGCCCAGGTCCACGGGTCGCCCCGGACCGTCGCCGTGCCAGAAGGGAAGCTTGCCGACCTGGCCCGGTGCGGGAGTCACGTTCACGCGGTCGTGGGTGATGTCCTCGATGCGCCAGCTCGTGGCACCCAGTGCGATGACGTCGCCGGAGCGAGATTCGTAGACCATCTCCTCATCGAGCTCGCCGACGCGTTTCGGGCCGCGGGTCTGCTCGTCGGAGCCGACAATGTACACCGGGTACAAACCGCGATCCGGGATCGTGCCTCCCGACGTGACGGCGACGCGTTGGGCGCCGGGGCGGGGCTCAAGGGTTCCCGCGTCCCGATCCCAGACGAGTCTAGGGCGCAACTCGGCAAATTCGTCGGAGGGGTACTTTCCGGCGAGGAGGTCGAGGACGGCGTCGAACGCGGACCGCGGCAGCGCAGCGAACGGTGCCGTGTGTCGTACGGCGTCGAACCACGCCTCGACGTCGATCGGTCCGAGGGCGCATGCGGCGACCGTCTGTTGGGCGAGGACGTCCAGAGGATTGGCAGGAATGTGCAACGGTTCGATGGCGCCGGAACGCATCCGTTCCACGGTGACGGCGGATGAGAGGAGATCGCCTCGATGCTTCGGGTACAGCACGGCGCGCGAGACCTCGCCGACCTGGTGCCCGGCGCGACCCACGCGCTGGAGGCCGCTGGCGACGCTCGGCGGGGACTCGACTTGGATCACGAGGTCCACGGCACCCATGTCGATTCCCAGCTCCAGGGAGCTCGTGGCGACGACGCAGCGGAGACTGCCCGATTTCAAGGCGTCTTCGATCATGGCCCGTTGGTCCTTGGACACCGACCCGTGATGGGCCCGCGCAAGTTCGGCCGGCGCCGTGCCCGAGGTCAGGTGGTTCACCGCGGCCGGCGCGTAGGGGACCTCGTTGCCGTCGGGAAGGACGCCGGGTTCCGGGCCGTTCCCCGGGCCCCTCTGCGAGTTCCGCCCCGGGGTCCCGGAAGGTACGTTGCCTCGTTGCTCTTCCCGGAACGCGTGGACTTCATTGAGTCGCGACGTCAGCCTTTCCGCGAGCCCGCGGGAATTGGCGAAGACGATGGTGGACCGATTGGCCTCGATCAGGTCGACCATTCGTTCCTCGACATGCGGCCAGATGGACGCGACGACGGTGTGAGGCGGCTCGGGAGGGAGGGGCCTGGACGTCGAACGCTCGCCCTCTTCTGGTCCTTCGTTCCGTGTCAGGGGAGATTCGAGGTCCAGCCCCAGAGCGTCCTCAAGAGTCGCCGTGCCGGAGGATGCCGATCCTGCGCTGACGCCCGAACGCTGTTCCGGCAGATCGGTCCGGGGCACCGGCGTCGTCAGGTTGGACATGTCGGGGACCGGCACCGAGACGGACAGGTCCCAGTTCTTGACCGCTTCGGGTCGGACAACGCTCACGGGGGAGGTGCCGCCCAGGAACCGTGCGACCGTCTCCACGGGTTCGACCGTGGCCGAGAGCCCGATGCGTTGAGCCGGTCGGGGCAGGATGCGG
Organism: Rothia koreensis; assembly: GCF_004136575.1. Classification (GTDB taxonomy): domain Bacteria; phylum Actinomycetota; class Actinomycetes; order Actinomycetales; family Micrococcaceae; genus Rothia; species Rothia koreensis. The sequence goes on along the minus strand of NZ_NOIQ01000004.1, from coordinate 26,561 downwards.
TCCAGGCGCTCGAGGGAGACCGCCAGGTGGGCGCCGCGTTTGGTCCCCGCGACCGCATGCACCTCGTCCACGATCACGGTGTCGACCTGGGACAGGCTCGACCGCGCCTTGGAGGTCAGCATCAGGTACAGGGATTCCGGCGTCGTGATGAGGATGTCCGGCGGGTCGGTGAGCAGTTGCCGTCTTTCCTTCGCCGGAGTGTCTCCCGAACGGATCCCGACCGAGACCTCATTGGGCTCGGTCCCTTGGTACCTGGCGGTCTGGGCGATTCCGACCAGGGGAGACCGGAGGTTTCTCTCGACGTCCACGCCCAAGGCTTTGAGCGGGGATATGTAGAGCACCTTGGTGCGGTTGGTGGCCTTCTTGCGGCGGGACTTCGCTCGCTGAGTGCCCGAGTCCGGTGTGTCCTCCGAGGATTCGTGATCCGCGGACGAATCGGTTCGCTGCGTCGGCGCGCTCTGGCTGCCGTTGGTGTGCATGAGCCTGTCGAGGGCCCAGAGGAAAGCGGCGAGGGTCTTGCCGGATCCGGTCGGTGCCACGACGAGGGCGTGACGCCCCTGGGCAATCGCGTCCCAGGCGCCGTCCTGAGCCGAGGTGGGCTGCCTGAAGGCACCCGTGAACCATTCACGGGTTGCTGGACTGAATCGTTCGAGAGCCGATGGCATATCTCCCATTGTGCCTCTGGTTCCTCTGAGGTTTCGTGTCTCTTGTCTCCGGAAGCCGACGTCGCCCGCGGGAGTCGTGCATCACATTTGAGTCACGCCGGGACATCGGCGGAATAGGCTGAGCGCGCCATCCGTTTACCCGTAAAGCAATGCGCGTCCGGTCCGGACGTACCCCTCAGATGAAGGAATTCGAATGATCGATACTGTTACCCAGGCCCAACTGACCGACGAGGATCTGCACCTGCTCTTCAACACCCGCACGGTCAGCGAATTCGAGGACGTCGAGGTCACCGAGGACCAGAAGCGCGCCATTTACGAGCTGGCGAAAATGGGGCCGACGGCCTTCAATTCGCAGCCTCTCCACGTCGTGTGGGTCGAGAAGGGGGAGAACCGCGACCGCCTGGTCTCGCACATGATGACCGGAAACCAGCCCAAGACCTCCGGTGCGCCCCTGGTCGCCGTGCTGGCCGTGGACACGAAGTGGCACCACAAATTCGACAAGTTCCTGCCGGCTCGCCCGCAGATGGGCCAGATGTACCTGGACAACCCCGAGCTTGCTGCCTCGACGGGACGGGACAACGCCTTCATCCAGGTCGGTTACTTCGTGATGGCCGTTCGGGCCCTGGGCCTCGCGGCCGGCCCGATGACCGGTTTCGATCCCGCGGGCGTGGACGAGGACCTGCTTGCGGGTACTGACTTGAACTCGCTGGTCGTCGTCAACATCGGCAAGGGCGTGGATCCGGCCTATGACCGTTCCCCGCGTTACGCCTACGAGGAATCCACGACCACGCTCTGAGCCCCGAGGGCCATCAGCGCTGGACGCCGACCTTGCTCACGGACAGTTGCTGAACAGACTGATTCGCGCACGCCGACATCGGGAAGCTGACATCCAGAACCTGTCCGCTTCCCGGTGCGGCAATGCGAAGACCGGAGGCGCTGGTCTTCTGGCAGGTTTCTCCGTAGAGACCCGGTTGCGTGCTCCGGAGGACCGCCGACGTCGAACCGCCCGGTTCCAGCGTCGCTCCGTTCCCGGCCAGTTCCGTTGCCTGCATCGCAGGAGGCCCGATGACCTGCCCCGAACCGTCGAGGAAATTGACGGTGGGGTAGCCGGAGAGCTTGCACGAATCGGAGCCGGAGTTCGTGAAGGTGAGGTTGTAGTCCGTCGATCCGGCCGCGTTGCCGGATTCCTCGATGGCTACTTTCAGCGCCCCGTCTCCACAGGTTGAGCCCTTGGCTCCTTGAGGAGACGACGGGTCCGGTGAAGCGGGATCCGTCGAGGGCGGCTGGTCGCTCGGCTCCGATGCACCGGGCTGACCCTCCGCCGGTGCGCTCGATACCGTTCCGGATGGCTCCGGGGTCGGGGATTCTTCGACCACCGAGGGCGTCGGGGCCGGCGTCGTCGGGCTGGGGCCGGGACGCTCCGAAGGCCCCGCAGGCGCGGACGACGACGCGGAGGCCGAGCTCGAAGCGGACGGGGCGGCGGAGGAGGACGGCCCGTCTGAGCCGTGTGTCCCGCCCGAGGAGCACGCACTCGTCCCCAGGAGCAGGACTAGCAGACCGGCTCCCGCGAGAGACGTTCTCCAGCGTCGGTTGGTGTCATGGACCATGATTTCAGGGTAGGCGCATTCTCAGAGCGGTTCCACCACATTGCATCCATGCGGGTCCGCTCCGTTCGACCGTGACGCCGGCGCCCCTTACATTCCGGGTTTGAGAGTTACTGTCGCGCCGTCGAGCCCTTCGTTGTACTCGGTCTGGCACGCCAGGCGCGAGTAGTCGTTGGCGACGTCATCAATCATCTCGAGCAGGTCTTCCTCGGCCTCGGTGCGTTCGTCGCCCCCGGTCTCGAAATGCTCCGGATCCATGAAAGTGTGGCAGGTCGCGCAGGAGGCGTTGCCCCCGCAGGTGGCCAGCACGGGGTACTGGTTCTTGTGAAGGCATTCCAGAAGGGTCTGGTTGTCCTTCCACTCCACCTCCTGGGCCTCTCCCGACTCATCGACCACGGTGATGTTGATGCTCATTGCTCTCCAAGCTGGACGAATTCTTCTCTCGGGACAGTGTAGGTCGGCTCCAGCGGAAGGAGTAACCGTCCCTTCACAAGGAGTGACCGGAAACATACCGCGCTCTGTCGGCGCGACATGTCCAGTAATCTGGCGACTGATCCTATCTCCAGGAGGCCGCATGAGTCCGAAGCATCCGCACGACCAACCGGAAGAGCAGTTCCTGTTCTCGCTCGACCTCGCCGAATTCGAGGAGTCGGGAAAGACCTCCCACGGGTCGGGGTCGGTACGGGCTCGGAGTGGTGCGGATCGCGCGGCGGGCCGGAAGACCAGCACGGCCCCCGGCACAGCGAATCAGGGGAGCGCGGAGGGCAGATCCGGGACCTCGGGTGCGGAGCAGGCGCCGACGTCGGAAGCCCGGACGCCGTCCCCGCAGAGTGCGCCGGTTGCTCCGGAGCCGCCGAATCTTGACGAGGCCAAGGCGGAGATGACCCGCGCCGAAGTCGCGGCCTTCCACAGGTCCAAGCCCGAGTACCTGCTGGACCGTGCGCGTCGCGTATTCCACCGCGCCCTGTTGGACGAACGCGTCCTGGTCCTGAACCCGGGCAGTGGTGTCCCTTCCAACGCGGACAAGGACTCCGCCTCGAGCATTCGCTACGCACGCTGCGTGGCCCAGGGCATCGGTGGCGTTCCTGAAACCTCCCGCGCGCCCGGCAAGGGCGTCAGCAGGAATTTCGAACGGGCAGTCGCCGCGTACCTCAAGTCGGTCACGCAGGCCCTCGACGCCGTGAGGCCGGGCGACTGGGTCGTTCGGCGCCTGGGGGACCGGGAGGAATGGACGGCCATCGAGGACGCATCCGAGATTTTCGAGCAATACGACCATGTCTCGGGGATGCGGGAGGCTATTCTCGGCCGTCGAGACCTGCGTGCCCTTCTTGGGCACGACACCGAGATCATGGCCCCCGACGTCGTCATCGCGCGTCATCCCGTCCCTGACTCGGAACTCAACGGTTCGGCCCGACTGGTCGATCCGATGGGGCCGTTGGCGGCCTCGACCCCTCTCCGGGCGGCCGTCCAGTCCAAACCGCTGTTGCACGCCGTGGTCTCGTGCAAGTGGACGCTGCGCAGCGACCGTGCCGAGCAGATCAAGGCGGAAGCACGGCACCTGATCCGGAACCGGCGGGGCAGGGTCCCTCACCTGGTGCTGGTCACGGGGGAGCCGATGCCCTCCCGCATTGCGTCGGTTGCCCTCGGTACGGGAGATCTCGACTGCGTGTATCACTTCGCGCTGCACGAATTATTGGATGCGATCGACCCCGAGACCGACCCTGCCGGTGCCGAACTTCTTCACACGATGGTCCAGGGAAGGAGACTCCGGGATATCTCGGACCTCCCGCTCGATCTGGCGATCTAGCCCTCGTTCTTTGCCCGCCCCGTGGCCAGCGCGATCGCATGGGCGCGGTTCTGGGCGCCGAGCTTGGTGAAAATGTCATTGGTGTACGACTTGACCGTTCCCACCGCCAGGAAGAGTTGCTGAGCTATCTCGGTGTTGCTTCGGCCGGCCACCATGTGGGTGAGGACTTCGGCTTCTCGGGCGGTCAGGGTGGGGAACCGGTCCCGCGGAGAGATGCTCTGCGGGGAGAAGGAACCGGCGAGTTTCTCACCGATGTCCCGGGTGAACGTGACTTGCCCGGTCGCGGCGGTTCGGATTGCGGCAGCCACTTCTTCTCGGCCGGCGTCCTTGGTCAGGTACCCGCGGGCGCCGCTGGCCAAGGCGCGGGCGATCGAGTCGTCGTCGTCGAATGTGGTCAGCACGAGCACCGCGACGTCGGGATGTGAGGTGCGAAGGGCCGCGGTGGCCTCCGCTCCGTCCATCTCCGGCATCCGGAGGTCCATCAGGACCACGTCCGGCCCGAGTCGGTCGACCATCTCCACCGCTTGTCGGCCGTTTTCGGCCTCGCCCGCGATCTCGATGCCTTCCGTCAGGGAGAGTACTGCGGTCAGGCCGTCACGGACGATGGCTTGGTCGTCCACCACCAGAACGGTGATCACTGGGGCACCTCCAAAGTCACGAGGAATACGGTGTTCTTCTCGACGCGGAGAACGCCTCCGATGGACTCGGCTCGCTCCCGAATCCCCAGGAGCCCGAAGCCTCCACCGACCGAGGAGGTCGGTCCACCCGCCGATGCAGGCGTCCACACGGTCAGACGATACCCGTCCGGAAGAGGCGCCAACCCGATGTGTGCGCACTCGTCCGGTGCGTGCCGACGAGCATTGGTCAAGAACTCCCGCAGGCCACTGAGGAGAACTTCTGCGGATGCTGGGGACATCGCGTCCGTTGCCTCGATCTCTGCCTCCGCGGCAAAGCCCAGTTCTCGGTGGGCCCGGATCAGTTCCTCGGCTCCGGCGTCGAATTCTGGTGCGGGCGCCCTCAGGGCCGCCACGGCACGGCGGGCGTCCTTCAATCCGGATCCGGCCAACTCGCGTGCATCCCTGGCCCGGGACAGCGCAGCGGTATTCTTCCCGGCTTCGATCTCGGCGGCCAGCGCATCCAGTTGAATCGTCAGCCCTCCCAAGCTGTGGGCGAGGACATCATGCAGATCGCGGGCTATGGCCGTACGTTCCTCGGCGGCGGCCGTCCGCGCCCGTTCGTGGGCCGCGGCCAGACGGTCGTGGAGGGCGGCCCGTTCCGCGACGGCGACTGCGTCGGCCTGGCGCCTGAGAAGGCCGAAGGGGATGATCAACAAGAAACCGGCGAAACACCCGATACTCGTGGGCAGGTCCGCTTCGCTGATGACGACCCCCGCACCGACGGCGACGATTCCCAGCCCGTGCGTCAGGAGAATTCGCTGCAACGACATCGTGCTGTCACGGGACTGTCTGAGCAGCCCGGCAAACGCGGGTATCGCTCCGAGGACGTCGGTGCCTGGCCCGCTGAAACCGCCGACGGCGATCATCACCACGTTCAGCGCCAGGAAGGACCGGGTTCCGGGGCGGGTGAAACAAGCCTGGGCGAACCAGCAGGCCAGGGCACAGATTCCAAGAGCGGCGAAGACCGGATGATCCCCGTGGACCAGTCGTGTGGCCAGCGCATAGGTCCAGAGCGCGCAGACCGCGCCCGTGATGATGATCCTCGCGGGACTGGCATGCGCCTGGGCAACCTTCGGACCCGAACCGGTTTCAAGCTGTGACACGGTTGTCCACTGTACGTCGGGCGAAGACGGCCCCGTTGACGATCCGGTTGGCGGCAATGACAAGGTATGTCGGCCACATCGAACTCATCAGGTCGTAACCGTGCGCCGAACTGAAGATTCCGAGACCAACGCGCAGGCCGAGGAGCAGAAGCCAAATGACCAGGCCCTGAACGCCCGCGCGGCTCTCCTGCTCCGGCAGATCGGCGACTGGTTCTTCCTTTCTCCGGGCCCTGGCTTCGAGCCTCGCGACGGTCTTGTCGCTGATGGGCCTGACCTCCGCGAGTTTGGCTTGCCAGAGCCCGCAGGCTGCGCCCGCGACGAGTTCGATGGCGAGGATTCCCACGTCTCCGCCCTTGACCGGGATCGGAGAATGCCAGAGATTGGCCACGGCGATGATTCCCAGAACCATCCCAATTTTCATGTTTCGTTGTGGTCGGACTGGAGACCAGAGGAACTGCCGGAGGCAGATCCATGCGATGAGGACTACGAGAAGAGCGAAACCGGTGAGCGTCGAAGTGTTCATGGCTTCCATGGTTCTTCGCGGAACCGCCCAACCGGCACCCCCGTAGGGTGGGGATCAGGGTGGTTGTGTGTCGATTCTTGTCTCGAACCCGTGTGGATACGAAAAAGCCCCGTCACCTTCCGATGACGGGGCTTCCGCTGATGTGCGCCCGAAGGGATTCGAACCCCCAACCTTCTGATCCGTAGTCAGATGCTCTATCCGTTGAGCTACAGGCGCCCGGCCCACAAACGCATTACCGTTCAAGGCCGAGTACTACCTTACATGCGGGTTTACGGAACGCCAACTCGGGGTTCTGTGATCTCTGCCGCACCACAATCCCGGGACACTATGTTCGGTTTACGCTACCCTGGTCTAGTCACAAGGGACGGAGCTGGAATTCGTGGACCGCACAGCGGGCACGAGTCCGAACGGACATCGAGCACCCCCACACAATGTCGTGAGTGATGGCCCGAGAGGGCCGAAACCTGTTGAGGGGAACAATTAATGACTGACATCGTCGTCGGAAACAGCGACAAGCTGAAGCCAGCCGTGGAAGAAGCCCTGAAGAGCGCACCGACTCAGCACCAGCGGTTGCTGGACTGGGTCCGCGAAGTCGCTGCATTGACTGAGCCGGAGACCATCCATTGGGTGGATGGCTCCCAGGAGGAATGGGACCGTCTCACGAGTGAGCTCGTGGACGCCGGGACCTTCGTCCGGCTCAATGAGGATGAATTTCCCAACTCATTCGCCGCGTTCTCCGATCCGGAGGACGTCGCCCGCGTGGAGGAGCGCACGTTCATCTGCTCCAGCACGCGAGAGGGCGCCGGGCCCACCAACAACTGGGTGGATCCGGAGGAGATGAAGGCGACCCTGACCGAGAAGTACCGGGGTTGCATGCGTGGACGCACGTTGTACGTGATCCCTTTCGTCATGGGCCACCTGGGTGCCAAGGATCCGAAGTTCGGCGTCGAACTGACGGACTCAGCCTACGTCGTGTGCTCGATGCGCATCATGGCGACCATCGGGCAGGACGTTCTGCGCACGATGGAGGAAAAGGACGCCTTCTTCGTGGAAGCCCTCCATTCCGTGGGCGCGCCTCTGGACGAGGGGCAGGACGACGTCGCCTGGCCGTGCAACCCGGACAAGTACATTGTGCAGTTCCCCGAGGACCGCGCGATCTGGTCCTTCGGATCGGGATACGGCGGAAATGCCCTGCTCGGCAAGAAGTGCTACGCCTTGCGCATCGCCTCGGCCATCGCGCACGACGAGGGCTGGCTTGCGGAGCACATGCTGATCCTGAAGGTCACCGACCCCCAGGGCGAGACCCACTACATCAGTGCGGCCTTCCCCTCGGCCTGCGGCAAGACCAACTTCGCGATGATCGAACCCACCATCGAAGGCTGGAAGGCCGAAATGGTCGGGGACGACATTTCCTGGATCACCTTCGACGACGAAGGCAAGCCCCGGGTGATCAACCCCGAGGCCGGCCTGTTCGGCGTCGCACCCGGAACCGGGTGGACCACCAACCCCAACGCGATGCGCGGCGTCGCCAAGGGCAACACGATCTTCACCAACGTGGCTCTGACGGACAACGGCGGTGTTTGGTGGGAAGGCATGACCGATGAGGTCCCTGAGCACCTGATCGACTGGAAGGGGCAGGACTGGACCCCGGACTCCGGTCGTCCCGCGGCACACCCGAATTCGCGGTTCTGCACGCCGATCGAACAGTGCGACATCGTCGCGCCCGAGTACAGCGACCCCGACGGCGTCCCGCTGTCGGCGATCGTCTTCGGCGGCCGCCGCAAGACCACGGTCCCGCTCGTGTCCGAATCGTTCGACTGGAATCACGGCGTCTTCCAGGGGGCCACGCTGTCCTCCGAGACCACCGCAGCTGCGAAGGGCCAGGTCGGCGTCGTGCGTCGCGACCCGATGGCCATGCTGCCGTTCATCGGTTACAACGCGGGGGACTACCTCCAGCATTGGGTGGACATCGCGAAGAAGTACGGCGAAGAGAACATGCCGAAGATCTTCTACGTGAACTGGTTCCGCCGCACCCCGGACGGTGGATTCGCCTGGCCCGGTTTCGGCGAGAACTCGCGCGTGGTCAAGTGGATCGTCGAACGCCTGCAGGGCACGGCCGGTGGCAAGGAGACCCCCGTCGGTATCGTCCCGAACGTCGAGGACTTGGACCTGACTGGGTTGGACGCCGACCCGAAGGATACCGAGGCCGCCCTCGCGGTGAACGTCGACGAGTGGAAGGAAGAACTTCCCGGAATCGATGAGTGGTTCGAGAAGCTTGGCGACCACGTTCCCGCGGAGGTCAAGGAGCAGAGGGACGCCCTGGGCGCCCGTCTCGACGGCTGATACCAGGAGCACGATGAAGGACGCCGCCCGGCCGCCCTCAGTGGGCGGACCCGGCGGCGTCCTTTGCATGTGATGGGGCTGGTCGAGGCCCCGACGACTTCGGGGCCCTGGCACCGGGCCGCCCGGGCAGCGGGCCGCCGGGGCAACCGCGCCATCCGGGCAACCGCGCCGTCCGGACCCCGTCGGCCTTCTGGCCGTGCCGCAATTACTGCCGGATCAGCCCCAGGACCTCGTCGCGAACGCGTTCCATGGTTGCCGGGTCAGGGCCCTCGACATTGAGCCGCAGGAACGGTTCGGTGTTCGAGGGGCGCAGGTTGAACCACCAGCCGTCGGTGCGATGGGTGAACGTCGTCCCGTCCATGTCGTCGACATCGATGGGCTCGTCGGCCAAGGCTTCACGAACGCGCGTGACCGCGGCCGCCTTGTCCTCGATCTCCGAGTTGATTTCGCCGGATGCGACGTACGGCGCATACTTCTCGGCCAGCCCGGACAGCGGACGTTCCTGCGTCCCCAAGGCCGCCAGCACGTGCATGGCGGCGAGCATCCCGGTGTCGGCGTTGAAGAAGTCCTTGAAGTAGTAGTGGGCCGAATGCTCGCCACCGAACACGCCGTTCTCGCGAGCCATGACGCCCTTGATGAAGGAATGCCCCACCCGCGTTCTCACGGCCCGGCCGCCCAGGGACTCGACGAGCTCGGGCACGGCCTTGGACGTAATCAGATTGTGGATGACCACAGGCTCTTCGGTGCCGTCGGCCTGGGCACGGGCAATTTCCCTCTCGGCCACCAAGGCAGCGATCGCGGACGGAGTGACGGGGTCCCCCTTTTCGTCGACCACGAAACACCGGTCGGCGTCACCGTCGAAGGCCAGGCCGAGGTCCGCTCCCTGTTCGACGACGGCGGCCTGCAGATCGCGCAGATTTGCCGGTTCCAGCGGATTCGCCGGATGGTTCGGGAAGGTGCCGTCCAGATCGAAGTACAGCGGGCTGACGTCCAGCGGCAGCGCGGGCAGGACGGCGTCGCCGAGAACGGCAGGCGTCGTCATTCCCGCCATGCCGTTGCCGGCGTCGACGACGACCTTCAGCGGGCGGATGGACGACAGGTCCACGAGGTTGCGCAGGTACTGGGCGTAATCGACGAGAATGTCCCGTTCCGAAACGCTCCCGGTGGTCTCCAGGGCGACGAGGCCGCTCTCGAGATAGCGCTGGGCGGCATCGCGGATATCGAACAGTCCGGTCTCGGAGGAGATCGGGACGGCCCCTGCCTTGGCCATCTTCATGCCGTTGTACTCGGCGGGGTTGTGCGACGCGGTGAAAGTGACACCGGGGGCGTCGAGGACACCGCACGCGAAGTAGAGTTCGTCGGTCGAGATCAGGCCGATCTTCACGACGTCGGCTCCTCGGGCCGTGGCCCCGTCCGCGAACTCGTCCATGAATTCGGGGGATGAGGGCCTCATGTCGCCGCCGACCAGAACGGTCTTTCCCGAGAGGTCAAGAACATCGACGAAGGCGGCACCCGTGGCACGCACGCTTTCCCGTGTGATGGACTGGCCCACGATCCCGCGGACGTCGTAGGCCTTGAACGACTCTTGTAGGTTAATGCTCACCCGCACAATTCTACGTGGGCGCCCTCCGAAAACCCTCGGAATCGCCGGGGTGACAGCCATCATAGCCTTGGGGTGCGACTGCGTTGCGGGAACCGGTTGTGGTTGGATGATGGGTATGGGTCAGCTGCTCAAAATGGTAAATCCAGTCCAGAATTATGCGTGGGGAACGCGGGATACGCTCGCCCGACTTCGCGGCGAGAACAAGCCCGCTTCCGAACCGGAAGCCGAGCTGTGGGTCGGGGCGCATGCCAAGGCGCCGTCCTCGGTGCTCACGGCCGGAGGAACGAAGTCCCTGGCCGACTGGGTCGACGAGGACCCGGAGACGGTCCTGCCGGAAGGCACCTCCGGATTCCCGTTCCTGTTCAAGATTCTGGCCATCGATTCGCCCCTGTCCCTCCAAGTCCATCCTTCCGAGCAACAGGCCGTCGAAGGATTTGAGAAGGAGAACCGGGCGGGCATCGCGCTCGGCGCGAATGAACGCAATTACAAGGACGACCGTTCCAAACCGGAGACCGTCATCGCGTACTCGCCGGTGCGTCTCCTCACCGGGATCCGGCCAGCGGCCGAACTCAAGCGGATCGCCAAGGAACTCAACCTCACGTGGCTGGCCGAACTGGCGGATTACGACGCCGCGGAGATCATCAAGGCCATCTTCGCCAAGGACGAGACGAGCTCGGCCCTGGCATTGGATGCGACGGTGAACGCGGCCATGGACTGGAGCCTGGCTCATCCCTTCGACGAGGACGACGCCGCCTACCGTCGCGACCGTGAGGGCTTCGACCTCGACGCCGTCGCCGACCTCATCCTGTTGCTCCACGATGCCTACCCCGGTGACCGGGGGACCCTGGTGGCCGTGGCCATGAATCAGCTCTTTCTGAAACCCGGGGAGTCGGCCCACACACCGCACGGGCAGGTCCACGCGTACCTCCAGGGCACCGCGATCGAGATCATGAATCCGTCCGACAACGTGATGCGGGCCGGGCTGACGCCCAAGCACATCGACATCAAGGAACTGCTCTCCGTGGTCGTCGCCGACCAGCCCGCCCCGGACCTGGTGCTCCCCGCGGAGCAGCAGCCCGGCGTGGCCCGCTACGGCCTCTGGGACTCACACATGCACGTGGACCACGTGGCCGTGTCGCCGGACACTCCCGTCGAGTACACCTGTGATGGGCTCTCGGCTATCCTGTGCGTCGAAGGCGACGTCGAGGTGGCCGGTGCCGGCGAACGAATTGACCTGCGCGGCACGGAATCGGCACTGCACATCGGGTCGCGGGACGTCCTGACCCTGTCCGGAAACGGCCAGGTGTACACGGCCGTCCGGACCTGACCCCGATCGTCCACGCAGGGAGAACACCCAACCCATGAACCGACCCGTCGCCGCATCAACCCGAGCGACAGAAACGGATGCGAACATGCCGTTGCAGGAGCAGGAACGAGCTCCTCGCCGTGGCCCCGACCTGCCGCTCGGCGTCGTCGCTCTCGTCGCCCTGGCGGCCCTCGTGGTCTTCATGGGCGGGCTCAAGTTCATCTCGGAGATCTTCGGGCCCATGTTCCTGGCCTATTCGCTCGTCGTCGCGGTTCGACCGATGCGATTGTGGCTGGCCGACCGCAAGGTTCCCCGGTGGCTCGCGACGGTTCTGGTGGCGCTGTTCCTCTATGCGATATTGCTCGCCATTATCGGGTCCATGGTCGTGTCGGTCCTCCAGCTCGTCGAGACCCTTCCGAATTACAGCGGAAAATTCGCGACCCTCTACCAGCAGACGCGCCACTTGCTGAGCGACTACGGTCTCAGCGAGACGGACGTCGGGGATTCTCTGCTCGAATACCTTCAGCCGAGCCGAATCCTCAGCGCAGCGACTACAATCCTGAGCGGACTGTCATCCGCGGGGTCGCAGCTGTTCGTGCTGGTGATGGTGATGGCTTTCCTCTTCATCGACGCCACGATCATCCCCGGACGTCGCTCCGAAATCGCAAGCGCCAAGCCGGGTCTCGGCCAGGCCTACGCGGACTTCAGCCACAGGACCTCGAAGTACTGGGTCGTCAATACCGTCTTCGGCGCGATCGTGGCCGTTCTGGACACGATAGCCCTGATGATTCTGGGGGTCCCGCTGGCCTTCACCTGGGGCGTGTTCTCGTTCGTCACGAACTACATCCCCAACATCGGGTTCGTCATCGGCCTGATCCCGCCGGCCCTGCTCGGACTGCTCGCCGGCGGACCGGCCACGGCCATCTGGGTCGTGGTGCTGTACTCCGTGATCAACTTCGTCGCCCAGTCGGTGATCCAGCCGAAAGTCACCGGGGACGCCGTCGGCCTCAACACGACCGTCACCTTCGTCTCGCTGATCTTCTGGTCGGCGATCGTCGGCCCGCTGGGCGCGATCCTCGCCGTCCCGCTGACGCTGTTCTTCAAGGCGATGTTCATCGATTCGGACCCGAGATCGCGTTGGATCGGCGTGGCCTTCGACTCCAGGGGCAAACCGAATGATCTGCGCTGGTCGGAGCAACTCGTCCACGAGGACGGTCGGTATTCGCTGAGGAAGACCTACGGTCCCGAACCCGGGGAGGACGCCGAACCTCCCGGGAGTCTGACCGCGCGAAAACGCCGGCTCAAACGCGAAAAACGCCGGCGGCTGAAGCAGCAGAACACCCAATAGACGCGAACCGTCAGCCATCACTCCCGAAAGAGCACCATGAAAGTCATCCTCACCGTGACGGGCCTGGACCACGAAGGCATCATCGCCGCCGTCTCCACCGGTCTGGCCGATCTTCACGTCAACATCCTCAATGTCTCCCAAACCCTCATGGAGGGCTACTTCACCATGATCATGCAGGGTGAATTCGACGAGTCGAAGCAGACCATCGAAGACATCCAGGCGGCGATGGAACCCATCGGTCAGGCGGCGCAGGTCGAGATCCGGATCCAGTCCGAGGCCATCTTCGAAGCCATGCACACCCTCTAGGACGTCCCGCCATGATCGATACCAACGCCAATATCCTCGAAACCATCCAGATGATCGAGGAAGACAAACTCGACATCCGCACGGTGACCATGGGCATCTCGCTGCTCGACTGCATCGATGCAGACGGGGCCAGGGCGCGGGCCAAGATATACGACAAAATCACCCAGCGCGCGAAGAACCTGGTCGGGGTCGCCGAAGGGATCGAGGCCGAACTCGGGATCCCGATCATCAACAAGCGCATCGCGGTCACCCCGATCTCGATCGTGGCCGGCGCATCGGGCGATTCCGACTACCTCGAATACGCCCGCACACTCGACCGGGCCGCGCGCGCGGTCGGCGTCGATTTCATCGGCGGATTCTCGGCGCTGGTCGACAAGGGGCAGACCGAAGCCGATCGCATTCTCATGTCCTCGATTCCTCGGGCGCTCGCGGAAACCGACGTGGTCTGCTCTTCGGTGGACATCGGCTCGTCACGCGCCGGCATCAACATGGATGCCGTGCGGGACATGGGAGAGGTGATCCGCGAGACGGCGGATCTGACGGGTGAAGCCCACGGTTTCGGTTGCTCCAAGCTCGTCGTTTTCGCCAATGCCGTCTCGGACAATCCCTTCATGGCGGGGGCTTTCCACGGCGTTCAGGAGACGGACTGCGTGGTCAGCGTCGGTGTCTCAGGTCCCGGCGTCGTCAAGCGTGCCCTGGAAAAGGCTCCCGGGGCGCCCTTGAATGTCAGCGCCGAGGTCATCAAGAAGGCCGCTTTCAAGATCACGCGCGTGGGGCAACTCGTCGGGAACCTCGCGGCAGAGAGGCTCGGGGTCTCCTTCGGGATCGTGGATCTTTCCCTCGCGCCCACGGCCGAGGTCGGCGACTCCGTGGCGCGGGTTCTCGAGGAGCTCGGCCTCGAGGTGGTGGGAACCCACGGGACCACGGCGGCGTTGGCCCTGCTCAACGACGCCATGAAAAAGGGAGGCCTCATGGCATGCTCTCGCGTCGGTGGGTTGTCCGGGTCCTTCATCCCGATATCGGAAGACATCGGCATGATCGAGGCCGCGGCTTCGGGGGCCATCACCCTGGACAAGCTCGAGGCGATGACAGCCATCTGCTCCGTGGGGCTCGACATGGTCGCCGTTCCTGGAGACACCCCGGCGTCCACGCTCTCGGCCATGATCGCCGACGAAGCGGCCATCGGCGTCATGAACCACAAGACGACCGCCGTGCGTGTGATCCCCGCGGTCGGTCTCGGGGTGGGCGACGTCGTCGAGTTCGGCGGGATCTTGGGACGGGCGCCCGTCATGCCCGCGCACGAAGGGTCCTCGGAGATCTTCGTCCGCAGGGCGGGTCACATCCCGTCCCCGGTCCACGGTTTCCGGAACTGACCCGCGCCCCTCGGCGGTCAGTGGCGGAGTATCAGACTGGCGGCCATGGCCTCGAATGCCAGGCGCGGGCTGACATTGGTCGAGATCCTTCTGCGCGTGAGATTGATCGTGTCGATCTGCTCCAGGGTCCGTTCCGCGCTGGAATTGAGCGCGTAGTCGGACAGCTCCCGTTCCAAATGGTGATTGACCAGACGTGAGCCCGTTTTCAGCTGGAGTGTCAGCACGTCCCTGTAGAAGGTCGAGAGGTCGATGAGGAAGCGGTCGAGGGTGTCGACCTGAATCCGTTTGGCACGCCGCTTCTGGTCCTCCTCGAGGCGACGTACGGCGGCCTTGATGGTCGGCGGCACCCGGCCGGACTCGGGCGCGCCGAGAGTCACGAGCAGGTCTGCTTTTTCCTGGTCGTTGCGTTCCTCGGCATCGGCGGTTGCCTCGGCCTCCGCCGTGGAGATGAGGCGATCCGCGGCGGCCACGGCCGAGCTGATCCCACCCAGGCCCAGGGGGAGCCGCACCACGTCCTCGCGGCGGGCTTTCGCCTCGGGGTACAGCGCGAGCCGACGAGCAATTCCGATGTGTCCCTGTGCCAGGCGTGCAGCCTGCTCCGCGGTCTCCGGATCGACTCCGTCCCTGCGCCCAAGAAGCTCCGCGACTTCCTCGGCCGTGGGGACTTTCAGAGTGATGGCGCGACACCGTGACCGAATGGTCACCAGGACGTCGACCGGGCTCGGCGCGCAGAGCAACCAGATCGTGTGCGGAGGAGGTTCTTCGATCGCTTTCAGCAAGACGTTGGACGTGCGTTCGGGCATGCGATCGGCGTCCTCGACGATCATGACCCGCCACCGGCCCACGGCGGGGCGGTCCTGGGCCTTGACCACGAGGTCGCGCGCCTCTTCGATCTTGATCTGGACATTCTCGGTCGCGAAATTGGTGACGTCCGCGTGCGCTCCGGACATGGCCGTACGGCACGATTTGCACTCCCCGCACCCCCTCTCCGCCGGGTCCGGTTTCTCGCAGAGCAGCGCCGCAGCCAGGGCGCGTGCGGCCGTTGACCGCCCTGATCCTGGAGGTCCCGTGAACAACCAGGCGTGCGGAGGCAATTCCGACGCCGCCGCCTTGCGGAGCTGGACGACGGCCTGTTCCTGGCCGACCAACTGGTCCCAGACGCTCATGGTGTCTCACCCGCCATCAGGGTCGGCAGGACGCTGTCCCACACCCTGTCCGCGACCTCGTCGACGGAACCGGAACCATCGATCACTGTTTTCTTCGATCCAGGGCTCCTAGCCAGACCCTGGAACGATTCCCGCACGCGGGCATGGAACGAGTCGGGCTCCGTCTCGAGTCGATCCAGTGCGCCTCGAGAGGCCACGCGGTTGCGTGCATGTGCACCGTCGACGGACAGGAAGACCGTCAGATCCGGGACGAGATTCTCCGTGGCCCACAGGGAAAGGTTCGTGACGGCGTCCTCGCCCAGCCCCCGTCCGCCGCCCTGGTAGGCGGCCGAAGAGTCGATGTATCGGTCGCACACGACCACGGCTCCGCGTTCGAGGGCCGGTGCGATGAGCTGATGCGCGTGGGCGGCGCGGGAAGCGGCATACAACAATGCTTCGGTGCGGGCGTCGATCACTCCGTTGCCCGTCTCGAGCACGAGGGAACGGATCTTCTCTCCGATATCCGTTCCTCCGGGCTCTCGGGTCAGGACGACCTCGCGGTCCAGCCGTTGGCGGATCCGGTCCTCGAGAATCCGCGCCTGAGTCGACTTCCCGGTACCGTCCCCGCCTTCGAACACGATGAAGGTTCCGGGGCGCCGGGAAGTCACTTCGGGCGGTGAATAGTGGAGCTCTGAAGTCACCCTCGTAGCCTATCGAAATCAGGGGCGGTCCATGGGCGCGCACCCCGGTTTGCCGTGGGCGGACGGGTAATCTGTGGACTATGCAGCAGAATTCCTCGGATATCCACGGACGCAAGGGGCACGAGCCCGACGAGATCGTCGCGGAAGAAGCGCGCGCCGAACATCAGGGCACGGACGCCGATTCGCCGTGGTCGCGCGAGACCTTGGTCGTCTCGGCGGGGCGACCGGAGAGGGAACATGACGCCCCGGTGAATTCGCCGATCGTTCTCTCTTCGACGTTCCACGGCGCTGGCCCCATTCTGCCGGAGGACCGCGCCTACGGTCGGTTTACGAACCCGACGTGGGAGGACCTGGAACAGGTTCTCTCGTCCCTCGAGGGGTCCGAGTTGCCGGCTCTGCTCTTCGGTTCGGGCATGGGCGCCGTCGCCGGCGTCGTGGGCCAGGTCCCCGTGGGGTCGGTCATCGTCATGCCGGAGCACACCTACTTGGGGTCGATGTCCTTGGTTCGTCAGATGGAACGGCGTGGTGTCTGCACACTGGTCGAGGTGGCCATCGAAGACACGGATCGCGTGATCGAGGTTCTGACCGAGCAGGCGCGTTCCCTCCCCGAACCGGCCCCTGGTGCCGAGGCGCCGTACGTTCTGTTCTGGCTCGAAAGCCCGACCAACCCCATGCTGGAGGTCGCGGACCTTCCGACCCTCCTGGCGGCCGCCCGTGGCCTGGGAATTCGAACGGCCGTCGACAACACCTTCGCGACCCCGCTGGTGCAGCGTCCCCTGGAATGGGGTGCGGACTTCGTGGTTCACTCGGCAACCAAGTATCTGGCCGGACATTCCGACGTCGTCATGGGGGCCGTTGTGACTCGTGACCCCGCGCTCAGGGAAGCGACTCTGGCCCAGCGCTCGCTGGGAGGAGCGATCGCCGGACCCGTCGAGGCGTGGTTGGCGTTGCGCGGACTGCGAACCCTGTCCTTGCGTATCCGGCAGTCGTCGGCATCCGCGCAGGTTCTCGCGGAACGACTGCGCGATCATCCGGCCGTCGCCGAAGTCAGGTACCCCGGCTTGCCGGAGGACCGCGGACACGATCGGGCCAAGGCACAGATGAGCAATTTCGGCTCGGTGCTGTCGGCGACCCTGAATGCCGACGCCGAGACGACACAGCGGGTCGTCGAGGCCTTGCGGCTCTGGACGCCGGCGACCTCGTTGGGCGGCGTGGAATCGCTGGTCGAGCGACGTCGCCGACACTCGAACGAGGCCCCGAGCGTCAGCGAGGCGCTTCTGCGACTGTCGGTGGGCATTGAGGACGTCGAGGATCTCTGGTCGGATCTGAGTCAGGCTTTGGACCACGTCGAGAAGCGATAGGGTGAACGCATGGAGATCTTGACCATCACGATGGCCCTGGAACGAATCATCGATCTTGCGCTCGGGCTGATCCTCTTCCTGCTCGCGCTGTGGGCCTTCGTCTCAGCGCTCGGGGCGAGCGACCACGCCTACCAGTACTCCTTCAAACGCACGAAGAAGTTCTGGGTACTCGTCACGGGAGCCTGCCTGCTTGCCGCGGTGATATCCATGCTCGGCGCCCTGCGCGGCGGTTCTTCGAGCCTGTTCCTGCAATTGATCGCCGCGTCGGCGGTGGGGGTGTTCCTGGCCGATGTCCGTCCGGCGGTCCGCACCAGGAAATAGCTCCTTCCGCGGCGCCTTCACCGGCCTGCGCGATGACGAACGCACAACGGACAGTGCCCCGGGTTCGCCCGGGGCGCTTTTATTTCCTGTGGATTTCCTCCCGATGAGGTCCCGGAAAGTGGAACAATGGGGGACATGGCTGAAACGTACAAACTTGTTCTGCTGCGTCACGGGCAGAGCGAATGGAACAAAGAAAATCTGTTCACCGGTTGGGTCGATGTGCCCCTGTCCGACCAAGGGCGGGAGGAGGCCGTCCGTGGTGGTGCACTGCTCAAGGAGCGCGGCATCCTTCCGGACGTCGTGCACACGTCCTTGTTGCGTCGTGCCATGAACACAGCGAACCTCGCGTTGGACGAGGCCGACAGGCTGTGGATCCCGGTCAAGCGGAACTGGCGTCTCAACGAGCGTCACTACGGCGACCTTCAGGGCAAGGACAAGGCCGAGGTTCGGGACAAGTACGGCGAGGAACAGTTCATGCAGTGGCGTCGTTCCTACGATGTTCCGCCGCCGTCCCTGGACGATGACTCCGAATTCTCCCAGGCCCATGATCCGCGGTATGCGGACGTCGAAGATGCTCCCCGGACGGAGTGCCTCAAGGATGTTCTCGAGCGGATGCTTCCTTACTGGCACGAGGGGGTCAAGCCGGATCTTGCAACGGGCAAGACGGTTTTGGTCGCCGCACACGGAAATTCCCTGCGGGCCCTGGTCAAGCACCTGGACGGTATCGCGGATGAGGACATCTCCGGCCTGAACATCCCGACCGGAATTCCGCTCTATTACGAGCTGGATGAGAATTACAAGCCGGTCAAGCCCGGTGAGTACCTGGACCCGGACGCGGCTGCGGACGCGATCCAGGCCGTTGCGAACCAGGGCAAGAAGTAGCCCGTATCCCACGACGCACACCAGCCGCCCGATCAATCCCATGGTCGGGCGGCTGGTGTGCGTCGTGGCGCGTTCTGCGTTGAACGGGACCTGGCCCGGCCCACGCGGTCCGGGCACATGGTCTGGG
Organism: Rothia koreensis; assembly: GCF_004136575.1. Taxonomy (GTDB): domain Bacteria; phylum Actinomycetota; class Actinomycetes; order Actinomycetales; family Micrococcaceae; genus Rothia; species Rothia koreensis. The sequence goes on along the minus strand of NZ_NOIQ01000004.1, from coordinate 7,366 downwards.
TTACGAGTGGCTCGCCGTCGGGGCGGAGTCCCATTCGCCGGTCACGAGGTACGTGACCTTTCGGGCCACGGAGACGCCGTGGTCGCCGAAACGCTCCATGTAACGGGAAACGAGCGTCATATCGATGGTCGTCTGGGCATCGGACCCCCAGTCCGCTTCGGCGATGTGAGCGAAAACGGACTCGTGGAGCACGTTGATTCGACCCTTGGCCGCATAGATCTCGTCCGCGTAGGCCAGTTCCCGCGTCTCGAGCAGGTGGATGACGTTGTTGATGATCGCTTTGTCGTGATCGATGATTTCTTGGAAGGTCGGTACGAGGTCCTCGGGAACTGAAGTCTCCGGGTACCGCAACCGGGTGACCTGAGCGAGGTGACGTGCGAGGTCGCCTGCGCGCTCGAGGGAAGCACTCATGCGGAGCGCGCCCACGATCATGCGCAGGTCGGATGCGACGGGACCTTGCAGCGCCAGGAGGTCGATCGAACGCTCGTCGAGCTGGTTCTGGAGGAAGTCGATGCGGGCGTCGTCGGAAATGACCTGCTCGGCCTCCTGAATGTCCGCGTTCAGCAAGGACTCCGACGCGCGGTCGAAGGCCGTTTCAACGAGATTCGCGATCTCGACGAGGTCGTCGCCCACCTGCTGGAGCTCGGCCTGAAAAACTTTGCGCACGATGAAACGGTCCTTTCCTGACAACGCGTATCTACCTGTCGAGTCTGGCCATCTCGCGTAAACGCAGTGCCGGCCTTGGGTGAACCTTAGTTGAATCCATCGATGTGAACCATGCTCCGAACGGTGTCGGCGGCCCGTATGTGCCTAAGCTGTAAGGGTGAGTTCTGTGGCTATGGCCTTCATGTGGGGTCTGATCGGTTTGGCGCTCGGCGTGGTGAGTCACTTCGCCCTGCGCAGGAGCGATCGTCAGCGCGCCGAATGGGCCGTTGTGGACGAGCCCACCATCAACGACGGCGCGGCCCAGGTGCTGGCCGTCGTCGGGCAGGCGTACGTTCTGGTCGACGCCGTCGACGGGGTCGTGCGGGCATCCCAGGGTTCATATGCCTACGGACTCGTCAGAGGCCACAGCGTGGCGCAGTCGGAACTGTTGGACCTGATCAGACAGGTTCGTCGGGACGGCGTCATCGTCGAGAAGACCGTGGAAATATCCCGCGGGCCGATGGGGCGCGGCGTTCTCGTGCTCAATGTGCGCATTGCCCCCGTGGCCGACGAATACATCCTCATGCTGGCCGACGACCGGACCGAGATCACGCGGGCTCAGGCCATTCGTACGGATTTCGTCGCCAATGTTTCTCACGAACTGAAGACTCCGGTGGGGGCGGTCCGCCTGCTGGCCGAAGCGATCGAAGGCTCGTCGGAGGATCCGGAAGCGGTGCGGCACTTCACCCGGCGGCTCCACAAGGAGTCGGCTCGTCTGACCGCCCTCGTGCACGACATCATCGAACTCTCGAGGCTGCAGGGAACCGACATCGTCCAGAAGGGGACGATCATCGACCTCAACCAGCTGGTGCATGAGGCAGCGGACCGCAACAAGCTGGCCGCTGAGAACAAGAACATATCGATCCGTGTCGGCGGCGCGGCCACACGTCCGGTCCACGGGGACCCGGAATTGCTGATGACTGCGCTGCGCAACCTGATCGACAACGCGATCCGGTATTCGCCGGAGAACACCAGGATCGGCGTCGGAATCAAATCCAAGAAGGGCACAGCGCTGGTCTCGGTCAAGGACCAGGGGCCCGGGATTCCGAATGACGAGCAGGACCGGATCTTTGAGCGGTTCTATCGCGTCGACGCCGCGCGTTCCCGCCAGACCGGTGGGACCGGGCTTGGGCTGTCCATCGTGAAGCACGTGATGGCACAGCACGGTGGCGAGATTTCCTTGTGGTCGACGCCGGGGCAAGGATCCACTTTCACGGTGAGCCTTCCCGAATTGGACGAAGCCACCGAAAAAGACCTTCGGGACAGCGAATCGGAACCGGCGCCGATTCGGGACCAGGAACCCGTCTCCATCACGGCGGTGGACGACGCCCCCGCGGGGTCCGCGGAGAAGAGCAGACCGGCTGGATCCGGTCGTGACGAGGAGGATACTCAAGCATGACTCGACTCTTGGTAATCGAGGACGAGGAGGCTCTCAGCGAGCCGCTGGCGTTCTTGTTGGGACGTGAAGGGTTCGAGGTCACGGTGATCGACAACGGTCTGGATGCGGTTGCGGAGTTCGATCGAGCCGGCGCGGACCTCGTTCTGCTGGACCTGATGCTTCCGGGGCAGTCAGGAACAGAGGTCTGCAAACAGTTGCGGCAACGATCCAATGTCCCGATCATCATGCTGACCGCGAAGGACACGGAGATCGACAAGGTACTCGGCCTGGAGCTCGGCGCGGACGACTATGTGACGAAACCGTATTCGTCCCGAGAACTCGTGGCCCGCGTGCGTGCCGTGCTGAGACGGCAGACGGAGACCGAGGAGCTCGTGACGTCGACCGTTGAAGGCGGCCCGGTCCGGATGGACATAGAGCGCCACGTGGTGAGCGTCAACGGATCGCAGAAGTCCATGCCGCTCAAGGAGTTCGAACTGCTCGAAATGTTGCTGAGGAATGCGGGGCGCGTGCTGACCCGAGGGCAGCTGATCGACCGCGTGTGGGGAAGCGACTATGTGGGGGACACCAAAACACTGGACGTCCATATCAAACGACTCCGGTCCAAGATCGAGCCGGACCCCTCGCACCCGAGGTACTTGGTGACGGTCCGCGGGCTCGGCTACAAATTCGAGCCCTAGGCCGGACCCTTGGCCGAAATGCACGAAGGCTCCCTGCCGATGATTCGGCAGGGAGCCTTCGCGCATGTGTCTCAGTCGCCTGGCTCGCATCCGCGGAAGTGAGCCCGGTTCTCGGGGCCGCAGGAGTCGGAACTCGAGAAAGCCTAGCTGGGCGAGGAACCGTTCGAGGGCTGAGTGTCCGCCAGGTTGGGCATGTACTGCTGGTATTCGTCCAGGGTTCCGTCGAGCACGGGAACATTGGACGTGGTGCTCTGGGGCCCGACGGAGAGCTTGGTGTCTTCCAGGGTTTCGCCCGGGACCTTGCCCACGGGCTTGAGGAGAGTCTCCTGCTTCTCGAGCTGGACCTTGCCGTCGGCCGGAACCTTGACGGAGGCCGTGGCGTCACCGGTGTCGATGGTGACGTTCATTTCCTTGTCCGAGGAATTGATGATCGTACCCAGCAACCGCCCGGCGGAGTTCTTGTCCTTGGCGATCACCATCAGGTTGCGGAATTCGGCATCGGCCACGTTCGCGTGGACGCCGTCCGAAGCCGCGTAGTGGATCGTGGTGGGCTGTTCGTGAATGTAGCCGCAACCGGCGGTGGCGGACAGAACCGCGACTGCGATGGCTGCGGTTGCTCCAGCGCGCTTGACGTTCTGGCGACCGAAAGACTTCACGTCTCACTCCTTGTGTGGTGATGCGAGGATCGAGCGGCGCCCTTGTCTGAAGCGTCGCGGACTCATTCCCTGGTCAGTTTAGCGTGTTTTGTGGACGCTTCGTCTGCAACGGCTCCCGTGGCGATCGTCCCGATCTCCGGCAGGCCGGTGCACGGGTCCCGTATCCCCGAATTCTCGCTCCGAGCGATCCACAACGGGTGGCGAATACCTCATGTTTTCCTGCGCTTCATTGTAGGAAACTCATCGGCCCCTGGTGTAAATGGGCCGTGGTAAACTGGGTAGGCTGAAAGGGGTTCATCCATATGCTTTTTGAGGTTGGCGAAACCGTCGTTTACCCTCACCACGGCGCTGCGACGATCGAAGAGATCAAGACTCGCATGGTCAAGGGCGAAGAAAAAATGTATCTCAAGCTCCAGGTCGCCCAGGGGGATCTGACGATTGAGGTTCCGGCGGACAACGTCGACATGGTGGGCGTGAGGGACGTCGTTGATGAGAACGGCCTCCAGGAGGTCATCAACGTACTCCAGGCCGAGGATGTCGAAGAGGCCAGCAACTGGTCCCGCAGGTTCAAAGCGAACTCGGAGAAGTTGGCTTCGGGGGACGTCCTCAAGGTCGCCGAGGTCGTCCGCGATCTCTGGCGGCGCGAACAGGTCAAAGGTCTTTCCGCGGGGGAGAAGCGCATGCTGTCCAAGGCACGGCAGATTCTCTCGTCCGAGGTGGCACTCGCGAGAGACATTGACGAGGAAGCCGCGGAGACGGAGCTCGACAAGATCCTGGAGCACTGAATTCGTCCACCGGGCGCCCGGCTCGCCGGGACCGCCTGGGCCGCGGCGTCATTGAAGACGACGATCGCGCGTTCCTCCGTCCGGGAGGGACGCGCTTTTGTTGTTTGAGGTGTCCTTCGTGCGCGGGGCCGCCGACCGGGCTGTCGAACTGTCCGAGGGAACAGGACCGTGCGCCACGGAATGTGGGGCCCGGCGGTTGGACGTCGTCGCTGGACATCGCCGCTAGAATTGCCCCGTGAGCTTGCGTTTTTACAGTACAGATACTGCCACTGTCCGAGATTTCGAACCGGTGAATCCCGGGGAAGCCCGCCTCTATTACTGCGGAGCGACCGTCCAGGGGATGCCGCACATCGGGCACATCAGGTCTGCTCTCGTTTTCGACCAGCTCAGCAACTGGTTGCGCTATCGCGGCTACAAGGTCACCACCGTCCGCAACGTGACCGATATCGATGACAAGATCTTGGCCAATTCTGCGGCCAGTTTCGAGCAGGGGTACTGCGGAAATTACCCCGAGGAGGAATGGTGGGCCCTGGCCTATCGGTTCGAACGCATTTTCTCCTCGGCCTATGACACTTTGGGCATCAACGCCCCGACGTATGAGCCTCGGGCGACTGGCCATATCACCGAGATGTTCGGACTCATCCAGCGGTTGATCGACAGGGGGCACGCCTACCCGGCCCTGGACGATTCCGGAGACGTCTATTTCGACGTGAGGTCTTGGGGCCCGTACGGGTCACTGACCCGGCAGAACATTGACGACATGCAGGCTGCGCCCGACGCCGATCCCCGAGGCAAACGGGACCCGCGTGACTTCGCGTTGTGGAAGGGGCACAAAGAGGGAGAGCCGCAGACGGCGTCGTGGGATTCCCCGTGGGGACGGGGTCGTCCGGGGTGGCACCTGGAGTGCTCGGCCATGGCGGGGAAATACCTGGGTGAGCGTTTCGACATCCATGGTGGGGGGCTTGATCTGCGGTTCCCGCACCACGAGAACGAACTCGCCCAATCCACCGCGGCCGGCTTCGGCTTTGCGAATTACTGGTTGCACAACGGTCTTGTGACCTACGAGGGCGACAAGATGTCCAAGTCCATCGGCAATACCGTTTCGCCGGAGGAGATGCTCGAGACCGCACGTCCCCTTGTTGTGAGGTACTACCTTGGTCAGGCTCACTACAGGTCCGTGCTCGATTACCGTCCGACGTCCCTCGACGAAGCGCGGGTCGCGGTGGAACGCGTCGAGTCCTTCCTGGCGAACTCCGGGGGAGGCGCCCCGGGCGGGGAGGTGCCGGAGGCCTTCGGCCAGGCCATGGACGACGACCTCAACATCCCGCAGGCCCTCGCGGTCCTGCACGATCGCGTGAAGGCGGGAAATTCGGCGCTGTCGGCGGGGAAGACCGACGACGTCGAGCTCGAAGCACATGCGGTCAGGGCAATGACGGACGTCTTGGGGCTGACATCTTTGATGGATCTCGGGCCCCGAAATGGATCCGGCGCGGAGCGATCCGCGCTCGATTCCCTGATCAGAACCCTCCTGGCCCAACGGGCCGATGCGCGCGCCGCGAAGGACTGGGCGCGCGCCGACCAAATCCGTGACGAACTCACCGCAGCCGGAATCACTGTGAAAGATTCCGGCGACGGCTCGACTTGGTCGGTCTGAGACCGGACCGAGTACAGAAAGGCAAACCATGGCTGACAACAATCGCCCCGGAGCCATCCGGAAGAAGAAGCGTGCCCCGCTCAAGGGGACGGGCGGCCACGGCCGTAGGTCCCTGGAGGGCAAGGGCCCCACCCCGAAGGCCGAGGACCGGCCGTACCACAAGGCCTACAAGACCAAGAAGGCCGCCGCCCGGAATCAGCAGCGTGGCGCGCAGTCGCGCCAGCAGCGACTGGGCGGAAAGCGGACCAGCGAAGAGCTCGTGACGGGCCGCAACGCTGTACTGGAAGCTTTGCGTACGGACATTCCTGCGAAGCACATCTATGTGATGGCCAATATCGAACAGGACGATCGGGTCAAGGAAATTCTTGCGACCGTGGCGCATCGGGACATCCCTGCCCTGGAGATCACGAGGAGCGAGATCGACCGTCTGACGGAAGGCGCAGTCCACCAGGGGCTTGCCCTGCAGATTCCGCCGTACAAATATCCCGACGCCGGCGACCTGACCTCGACGATCTTGGAGAAGTGGCACGCCGGGGAGATGGCCCAGCCGCCGCTCTTCGTCGCGCTGGACGGAATCACAGATCCCAGGAACCTTGGCGCGATCATCAGGAGCGTGTCCGCGTTCTCGGGTCATGCGGTGATTGTGCCTGAGCGTCGGGCCGCCGGCGTGACTGCTTCCGCGTGGAAGACAAGCGCGGGTGCGGTCTCACGTGTTCCGGTGGCCAAGGCAACCAACCTCAACCGGACGATCGGCCAGCTCAAGGACCAGGGAGTCTTCGTGGTCGGGCTCGACGGCGACGGCGACGTGGAGTTGCCCGACCTCGAGTTGGCGACGGAACCCTTGTGCGTGGTCGTGGGATCCGAGGGCAAGGGGCTTTCACGTCTCACGGCGGAGAAGTGCGACCAGGTCGTCTCCATCCCCATCGATTCCGCGATGGAATCCCTCAATGCTTCCCTCGCTGCAGGCATCGCGCTCTACGAGGTTTCGCGCCTTCGCCGAAGCGTCGGCGGGGACTGACCTGTGCCCTGCCGGGCCGCTCCAGCAGGAGTGACGCAGCCCACGGCTTCCCGAGTTGCGGGGTCCCGTGGGCGTCTGTAAAGTAATGCGAGTTGCCACGGCGACCTGGTCACGACCGGGGAGTGGCGACAAACCTCCACCAAGATCTCAGGATCAACGAGTTGCGTCGTCAGGAACGACCAGCTAAGCTGGTGGATTGTCGCTCTGAAGAGCAATCAGCTCGAAGAGGTGGCAGGAAGAGTGAACAAGGCGGAAACGTCAAGTTGACTCGCCGGAGGACAGTCGGTAAACTTGTTCAGGCAACCGCGGGAGCGGACATCATATCAGGTGAAAGTTCCTAGTACAGGTTTGTTGTTTGAGAACTCAATAGTGTGCTTTGTTTGAATGTTGTACCAAGTTTTTTGAATTCTTGTTGGTTTCAACATTGCCTGGCAGGCGTGGTGCTGTCACCTCCGTGATGGTGGCCTGTTGG
>NZ_NOIQ01000043.1 GCF_004136575.1 Rothia koreensis | reverse complement strand
GGTTTGTTGTTTGAGAACTCAATAGTGTGCTTTGTTTGAATGTTGTACCAAGTTTTTTGAATTCTTGTTGGTTTCAACATTGCCTGGCAGGCGTGGTGCTGTCACCTCCGTGATGGTGGCCTGTTGGGGTTTTATTTTGTTGGGCCACGGGTTTTTCTTTTTGTTTTTTTTAACGGAGAGTTTGATCCTGGCTCAGGACGAACGCTGGCGGCGTGCTTAACACATGCAAGTCGAACGCTGAAGCTGGGTGCTTGCACCTGGTGGATGAGTGGCGAACGGGTGAGTAATACGTGAGTGACCTTCCTTGGACTCTGGGATAAGCCCGGGAAACTGGGTCTAATACCGGATACGACCAGTCCTCGCATGGGGTGCTGGTGGAAAGGGTTTGTACTGGTTCTTGATGGGCTCACGTCCTATCAGCTTGTTGGTGAGGTAATGGCTTACCAAGGCGACGACGGGTAGCCGGCCTGAGAGGGTGACCGGCCACACTGGGACTGAGACACGGCCCAGACTCCTACGGGAGGCAGCAGTGGGGAATATTGCACAATGGGCGCAAGCCTGATGCAGCGACGCCGCGTGGGGGATGACGGCCTTCGGGTTGTAAACCTCTTTCAGCAGGGAAGAAGCGAAAGTGACGGTACCTGCAGAAGAAGCGCCGGCTAACTACGTGCCAGCAGCCGCGGTAATACGTAGGGCGCAAGCGTTGTCCGGAATTATTGGGCGTAAAGAGCTCGTAGGCGGTTTGTCGCGTCTGCTGTGAAAGCCCGGGGCTCAACCCCGGGTGTGCAGTGGGTACGGGCAGGCTGGAGTGCAGTAGGGGAGACTGGAATTCCTGGTGTAGCGGTGAAATGCGCAGATATCAGGAGGAACACCGATGGCGAAGGCAGGTCTCTGGGCTGTTACTGACGCTGAGGAGCGAAAGCATGGGGAGCGAACAGGATTAGATACCCTGGTAGTCCATGCCGTAAACGTTGGGCACTAGGTGTGGGGGACATTCCACGTTTTCCGCGCCGTAGCTAACGCATTAAGTGCCCCGCCTGGGGAGTACGGCCGCAAGGCTAAAACTCAAAGGAATTGACGGGGGCCCGCACAAGCGGCGGAGCATGCGGATTAATTCGATGCAACGCGAAGAACCTTACCAAGGCTTGACATACACCGGATCGCAGCAGAGATGTTGTTTCCCTTCGGGGCTGGTGTACAGGTGGTGCATGGTTGTCGTCAGCTCGTGTCGTGAGATGTTGGGTTAAGTCCCGCAACGAGCGCAACCCTCGTTCTATGTTGCCAGCACGTTGTGGTGGGGACTCATAGGAGACTGCCGGGGTCAACTCGGAGGAAGGTGGGGATGACGTCAAATCATCATGCCCCTTATGTCTTGGGCTTCACGCATGCTACAATGGCCGGTACAATGGGTTGCGATACTGTGAGGTGGAGCTAATCCCAAAAAGCCGGTCTCAGTTCGGATTGGGGTCTGCAACTCGACCCCATGAAGTCGGAGTCGCTAGTAATCGCAGATCAGCAACGCTGCGGTGAATACGTTCCCGGGCCTTGTACACACCGCCCGTCAAGTCACGAAAGTTGGTAACACCCGAAGCCGATGGCCCAACCCTTGTGGGGGGAGTCGTCGAAGGTGGGACTGGCGATTGGGACTAAGTCGTAACAAGGTAGCCGTACCGGAAGGTGCGGCTGGATCACCTCCTTTCTAAGGAGCTCAACTTTTGGTTGGCCACCTCCGTGCACGAGTGTTGTGCGGGTGGTTTGCTCATGGGTGGAATGCGATATTCAGTGGTTGCATGGTGGCATCGTTGTGGTGTTGTTGTGTGGCTGGGCAGAGTGCACTGTTGGGTTTTGAGGCAATGAGCCGTGTGGTTGTTGTCTTGGTGCCTGTGCGCCGTGCTGGGTGCCTCCTGGTTGGGGGTGTTTGGTGTGGTGTGGTGGGTTGTTGTTTGAGAACTATATAGTGGACGCGAGCATCTTGGGGTTCCTGCCTGTTGTGGGTGGGTTCCCTGGTGATTGTTTATGTGAATGCCTTTGTGGTGATCATTTGTGTGTAAATCGTTAAGGGCGCACGGTGGATGCCTGGGCACAAGAAGCCGATGAAGGACGTGTGAATCTGCGATAAGCCTCGGGGAGTCGATAACTGGGCTGTGATCCGAGGGTGTCCGAATGGGGAAACCTCGCTGCTTGTCAAGGGCAGTGACCCGCACCTGAATGTATAGGGTGTGTGGAGGGAACGGGGGGAAGTGAAACATCTCAGTACCCTCAGGAAGAGAAAATAATAATGATTCTGTTAGTAGTGGCGAGCGAACGCGGATGAGGCTAAACCTGTGGTGTGTGATACCGGCAAGGGGTTGCATCACGGGTGTTGTGGGGCGCACTTTTTACTGGTTCTTGTCTGGCTGGTGGTGTGCAGTGTTGTGGTAGGCGAATCATCTGGGATGGTGGACCGGAGTGGGTGAGAGTCCCGTAGTCGAAACCATGGTACTGGCATTGTGTGTGTTCCCGAGTAGCACGGGGCTCGTGGAATCTCGTGTGAATCTGCCAGGACCACCTGGTAAGCCTGAATACTTTCTTGTGACCGATAGTGTATCAGTACCGTGAGGGAATGGTGAAAAGTACCCCGTGAGGGGAGTGAAATAGTACCTGAAACCGTGTGCCTACAAGCCGTCAGAGCATCGTTGTGGTGTGATGGCGTGCCTTTTGAAGAATGAGCCTGCGAGTTAGTGCTGTGTCGCGAGGTTAACCCGTGTGGGGTAGTCGTAGCGAAAGCGAGTCTGAAGAGGGCGTATCAGTGGCACGGTCTAGACCCGAAGCGGAGTGATCTACCCATGGCCAGGTTGAAGCGTGTGTAAGAGCGCGTGGAGGACCGAACCCACTTCAGTTGAAAATGGAGGGGATGAGCTGTGGGTAGGGGTGAAAGGCCAATCAAACTCTGTGATAGCTGGTTCTCCCCGAAATGCATTTAGGTGCAGCGTCGTGTGTTGCTTGTCTGAGGTAGAGCTACTGGTTGGCTGATGGGCCTTTACGGGTTACTGACGTCAGCCAAACTCCGAATGCGGGCAAGTGTAAGCGCGGCAGTGAGACAGTGGGGGATAAGCTTCATTGTCGAGAGGGAAACAGCCCAGATCATCGACTAAGGCCCCTAAGCGTGTGCTAAGTGGGAAAGGATGTGGAGTTGCTGAGACAACCAGGAGGTTGGCTTAGAAGCAGCCATCCTTGAAAGAGTGCGTAATAGCTCACTGGTCAAGTGATTCTGCGCCGATAATGTAGCGGGGCTCAAGCACACCGCCGAAGTCGTGACAATACCGTTGTGGTGTTGGGTAGGGGAGCGTCGTGTACTGCGGTGAAGTCATCGTGTGAACGTATGGTGGAGTGTACGCGAGTGAGAATGCAGGCATGAGTAGCGAATGATGCGTGGGAAACGTATCCGCCGAATGATCAAGGGTTCCAGGGTCAAGCTAATCTTCCCTGGGTTAGTCGGGGCCTAAGGCGAGGCCGACAGGCGTAGTCGATGGATAACGGGTTGATATTCCCGTACCGACGAAGGACCGTCCATACCAAGCCGGTGATACTAACCGTCCGGGTCGTGCTGTGTGCTTCCTTGTGGAGTGCTGGTGCGTGCCTGCACGGGACCTGATCCGGGGCGGTAAACGCATTAACGGGTGTGACGCAGGAAGGTAGCCGGGCCACGCGGTGGTTGTCGTGGTCTAAGCATGTAGGGTTGGTCGTTGTTAAATGCGCGGCCTGTGTGCCTGAGATGTGATGGGACCCCTGTTTGTGGGGGGATCCGGTGATCCTATGCTGTCGAGAAAAGCATCGGCGTGAGGTTCTAGTTGCCCGTACCCTAAACCGACACAGGTGATCAGGTAGAGAATACTAAGGCGTTCGAGAGAATCATGGTTAAGGAACTCGGCAAAATGCCCCCGTAACTTCGGGAGAAGGGGGACCTTGAGCGTGAGCTGCCCGTGCGGTGGTGAGCGTGTAGGGGTCGCAGAGACCAGGGGGAAGCGACTGTTTATCAAAAACACAGGTCCGTGCGAAGTCGCAAGACGATGTATACGGACTGACTCCTGCCCGGTGCTGGAAGGTTAAGAGGACTCGTTAGGCCCCTTTTTTGGGGTCGAAGCGGAGAATTTAAGCCCCAGTAAACGGCGGTGGTAACTATAACCATCCTAAGGTAGCGAAATTCCTTGTCGGGTAAGTTCCGACCTGCACGAATGGAGTAACGACTTCCCTGCTGTCTCAACCATGAACTCGGCGAAATTGCAGTACGAGTAAAGATGCTCGTTTCGCGCAGCAGGACGGAAAGACCCCGTGACCTTTACTATAGTTTGGTATTGGTGTTCGGTGTGGCTTGTGTAGGATAGGTGGGAGATTGTGAAGCTACGGCGCTAGTCGTGGTGGAGTCGTTGTTGAAATACCACTCTGGTCATATTGGATGTCTAACCTCGGCCCATGATCTGGGTCAGGGACAGTGCCTGATGGGTAGTTTAACTGGGGCGGTTGCCTCCTAAAGAGTAACGGAGGCGCCCAAAGGTTCCCTCAGCCTGGTTGGCAATCAGGTGTTGAGTGCAAGTGCACAAGGGAGCTTGACTGTGAGACTGGCAGGTCGAGCAGGGACGAAAGTCGGGACTAGTGATCCGGCGGTTCATTGTGGAATGGCCGTCGCTCAACGGATAAAAGGTACCTCGGGGATAACAGGCTGATCTTGCCCAAGAGTTCATATCGACGGCATGGTTTGGCACCTCGATGTCGGCTCGTCGCATCCTGGGGCTGGAGTTGGTCCCAAGGGTTGGGCTGTTCGCCCATTAAAGCGGCACGCGAGCTGGGTTCAGAACGTCGTGAGACAGTTCGGTCCCTATCCGCTGCGTGCGTTGGAGAATTGTGGAGGCCTGTCCTTAGTACGAGAGGACCGGGACGGACGAACCTCTGGTATGTCAGTTGTACCGCCAGGTGCATGGCTGATTGGCTACGTTCGGGAAAGATAACCGCTGAAGGCATCTAAGCGGGAAGCTTGCTTCGAGATGAGTTCTCCTTGCCCCTTTGTGGGTGTGAGGCTCCCTGTAGATGACGGGGTTGATAGGCCGGGTATGGAAGCCAGGACTGAAGACTGGTGGAGTTGACCGGTACTAATAGGCCGAAGGTTTATACACAAAACACTCCCGTGTGGGGTGTTGGGTGGTTGCTGCGAGGGTTTGTAGATGATTGTTGTGTGTTCGTGTTCACTGTATGGTTTTGAAACAAC
>NZ_NOIQ01000042.1 GCF_004136575.1 Rothia koreensis | reverse complement strand
CCGCTGGACCAGTCCTGCGAGGGTGTGTGCGGGGGCGGGATCCGGGGTGGCCTCCACCGGGGCGACCGCCGCGACGGACGCAGCGGCGTTGATCAGGCCCGCCCCGCACACACCCTCGCAGGACTGGTCCAGCGGAACGGCCTTCTCCTTGAGGACCTCCTCGATCCTCGCCGGCGTCAGGCCCGGATCGACCGACTTCAAGAGCGCGGCGGCCCCGGACACGTGCGGCGCGGCCATCGAGGTCCCTTGATAGGAGACGTAGGTCGGCTCCTCCGGTGTCGTGGCCCCCGTGTTCAAGGTCGAGAGAATCCCGCCTCCGCGCTCCCGGGTGTCTCCGCCGGGCGCGGCGACGTCGACCACGTTCCCGAAGTTGGAGTACGGAGCAATCTTCCCGTGAGAGTCGGAGGCGGCAACCGTCACCACGTTCTTGCAGCTGGCGGGGAAGAACTCGGCGGCGTCGGCCTTGCTGTTGCCTGCCGAGACCACGACCGTGGTCCCGCGCGCCACGGCACCGTCGATCGCGTTCTGGGCTGCGCGTCCGCACTGGTGGCGGCCACCCAAGGACATGTTGATGACCTGAGCCGGGGTCTGGTTCTTCGGGACACCGGGAACATCGCCGCCTGACGCCCACACGATCGCGTCGGCGATGTCGGAGGTGCTGCCGCCACACTTCCCCAGGACCCGGACCGGTTGGATCTTCGCCTCGGGTGCGACGCCGATGACCCCCTGCTCGTTATTGCCCACCGCGGCGATGGTTCCGGCAACGTGGGTGCCGTGCCAGCTGGACTTGGCCTTGCGGTCGTTGTCGCCGCACTCGCGGGGACCGAACCAGTCGCCCTCATCCTGGGGGTCGGCGTCCCGACCATTGCCGTCGCGCGCAGCCTCCTCGCGGGAGATGAAATCGTAACCGGGAATCAGGTTCGCTTCCAGGTCAGGGTGCTTGGTGATACCGGTGTCCAGGACAGCGACGGTCGTGTCCTTGCCCTGGGCGGTCTTCCAGGCATCGGGCACGTGTGCACCCCACTGACCGTGCAGACCCCACAGCGACGAATACATGGTGTCGTTGGGGTCGGCGAGTTTGTCGTCGTCGTCCTTCGGGGCTTCACCGGTCCTCTCGTCCGCGATGGTGACCAGTGCGTCCGGCTCGACGTAGTCCACCGTGTCCGACTGCGCCAGCTTCTCCATGAACTCGGCGGATTCTTTCGGGTCGAGCTTCTGCTCGGTTGCGACGACGACGCTTCCGTCCGCCGTCTCCCTCACGACGTCGGCCGACGTACCCACGGCCTTCTCGGCCACGTCCACGGCGCGGTCCCGATCCTCGGAGGATCGGCTGTCACCCGCGAAGGTGACGATGAACCGGTCCAGGCCCTCCGCATTCGGGTCGATGTGCTCGTGCTCCGTCTGAACGGCCGAACGGTCCTCGGGGGACGCGGGCACCGGCTCCATCGCCGACGCCCCGTCGGCAAGCCCCCATGCCGAAAACACCACGGTCGCCATCGTGACGGCGCAAGCATTTCGCGCGGTCCTTGTGAGTCGACGCCCCAGGGAACATTGTTTCCCTTTGTCAAAAACGATCATATTTCTCCCCATAGTGCGGTAATTCAAAATGAGGATGAACGACGCCGACCGAGCGACTCCATCCCCATCATGGCGCTGATCCGCGGGATCTTCGCGCGCACGAAGGAGAAATTTACAACAGATTCTTTGAATCCAGAAGTGCCGATGTTCACATAGAAAAACTATGTTTTAGAGGGGGTGGGGACGGAAATTATTGTGCCTGCTCGTTGTGCCTGATGACCGAGGTATTCCGGGGCGGTGCGTGGTGGCGCGAGCTGGCCCGCACCGGCCCCGCACCCGCACCGGCGCCCGCGCCCGTGCCTGCCCCCGCGCTTGCGCCCGCGCTTGCGCCCGCGCTTGCGCCCGCGCCTGCACCAGCGCCCGCGCCTTCCCCGCGAGGTGGCAGTTTCGTGCGCGAAATCCCGCGAGGTGGCAGTTTTGGGACGAAAATCAGCCCATTTCGTCCCAAAATTGCCACCTCGGCGCAGAAACTGCACGACGCTGCCACCTCGGCGGGGGAACCGCACAAAAACGCCACCTCGCGACCCCGCCACCTCGCGACCCGGCTGCCCGGCCACCCGGCCGCTCGACGGCCCGACCGCCCGACCCCAGCAATCACGCCAAGAACTTCTCCGCGAGCCCCCGCGACGCCTGGGTCAGAAGCTGCACGTCCGCCCCGACCAGCACGAACGACGCGCCGGCGTCGAGGTACTTTCGCGCCTGGTCGTGGTCGAACGCGTTGACGCCGGCCTTCTTGCCGGCCGCGCGTACCGCGTCGAAGACCGAGAGCACGGACGCCGTCACGTCCGGGTGGGTCTGTTGCCCCAGCATGCCCATCGAGGCGGCCAGGTCGGACGGGCCGACGAACACCGCGTCGACGCCGTCCACCGCCGCGATCTCGGCCGCGTTCTCCACGGCCGTCGAGGATTCGATCTGCACCGTCAGGGACACCGTGTCCTCGGCCCGCCCGAGGTACCCGTCAACCGCTCCCCACCGGGAGGCCCGGGCCAGGGCGGAGCCGACGCCGCGGACTCCCCGCGCGGGGTACCGCACGGCGGCCACGGCCTGGCGTGCTTCCTCGGCGGTGTCGATCATGGGCACCAGGAGATTCTGTGCTCCCAGGTCGAGGAACTGCTTGATCAGCACGGTGTCCAGGGACGGGACGCGGACCATCGGCGTCGTCGGGTAGGCGGCGAGCGCACGAAGCAGGGATGCGGTGGTCTCGAGGCCTATCGGGGAGTGCTCGCCGTCCAGGAGGACCCAGTCGAGCCCGGAGCATCCGGCGATCTCGGCGGCAACGGGCGAACCGGAGCACACCCACATTCCCACCAGGGGTCGGTCCGCGCCGTCCAGGGTCCGGGCGAAGGAGTCGGGAAGTTCTACGCGAAACGGCATGTGATGGCCCCCAATTGTCCGTAGTCGGCGTGGACGGTATCGCCCTGGTGCACCCACATGGGGCGCGTGAAGGAACCGGCGAGGATCGTCTCTCCCGCCTTGAGCGAGTCCCCGTGAGAGGCGAGTTTGCGCGCGAGCCAGACGACGCCGGCCGCCGGGTGGTTCAGCACCGCCGCCGCCACGCCGGTTTCTTCGATCGTCTCGTTGCGGTACAGCATCGCGGCAACCCACCGCAGGTCCACGGCGTCGGGAGCCACCGGGCGCCCGCCCAGAACCATCGCGCCCAGGGCCGCGTTGTCGCTGATGGTGTCGACGATCGTGCGACCTTCCATCTCGACGCGGGAACTCAGCACCTCGAGGGCCGGGGTCACGTACTCGGTCGCCCTGAGGACGTCGTAGATGGTGACGTCGTCGCCCGCGAGGTCTTCCTTCAGCACGAAGGCCAGCTCGACTTCGATCCGCACGTTCGAATACTGGCCGTGCTCGATCACCGAGCCGTTCTCGTAGACCTGGTCTGCAAAGATCGCGCCGTAGTCCGGTTCGGTGATCCCCGTGGCCTGCTGCATGACCTTCGAGGTCAGACCGATTTTTCGCCCGACGAGTCGCCGACCCGCGGCCTCGCCCCGGCGTCGCCACTCGTTCTGCACGGCGTAGGCGTCCTCGACCGTCATATCAGGGAATCTCGAGGTCAGCCGCGGAATCATCCCGCGGGACTCCTCCGCGGCGGCGAGGTCGTCCGCGATCGAGGTGAGCTGTTCCTTCTCGAGC
This sequence comes from Rothia koreensis, assembly GCF_004136575.1. Taxonomy (GTDB): domain Bacteria; phylum Actinomycetota; class Actinomycetes; order Actinomycetales; family Micrococcaceae; genus Rothia; species Rothia koreensis. Next base: position 4,270 of record NZ_NOIQ01000042.1, on the reverse strand, counting down.
ATATGTTCCTCCTCAGACCTGGTGGCCCAGTTTGAAGCCCTTGGATGCCTGGCCACGGTAGGTTCCGGCCTCGTCGTCGGAACGCGTGTAGGAGAACCCGTCCGCGCCGATCGTCACGTCCATCTCGGACTTGTCGTCCCGCTCGCGGACCGCCTGCGGGTTGCCGTCGAGGTCCAGGACCAGAGACGCCTCCGTGTACCAGGACGGCACCACGGGATTTCCCCACCAGTCGCGACGCTGGTTGTCGTGGACGTCCCAGTGGACCGTGGGGTTGTCCGGATCGCCGGTGTAGTAGTCCTGGGTGTAGATCTCGATGCGGTGGTCGTCCGGGTCCAGGATGTAGAGGTAGAACGCGTTCGAGACGCCGTGGCGTCCCGGGCCTCGTTCGATCCGGTCGGACAGGCGGAGGGCGCCCATCTTGTCGCAGATGTAGAGGATGTTGTGCTTCTCGTGCGTCGCGAACGCAACGTGGTGCATGCGGGGCCCGTTGCCGCCGGTCATCGCCGTGTCGTGGACGGTGGACTTGCGCCGCATCCAGGCCGCGTACTCGGTGCCCTCAGCGTCCGAGATGTCCTCTGTGATCCGGAAGCCCAGGCCCTCCATGTACCGGCAAGCGCGCGGCACATCCGGGGTGACCTGGTTGAAGTGGTCCAGGCGGACCAGCGCGCCCGCGCCGTACAGGTCGTAGCGCCACGCGAGCCGCTCGACGTGCTCGACCTCGTAGAAGAATTCGTACGGGAACCCCAGGGGGTCCTCGACCCTCACCGCGTCGCCGATGCCTTTGACGAATCCGTCACGACGACGCTCCGTCCTGCAGCCCATCTCCTTGAAGTAGGCTTCGGCCCGGTCGACGTCTTCCGGGGTACGCACACGGTAGGAGAACGCACGCACCGCAGCCACGGGGCCTTTGCGGATGATCAGGTTGTGGTGGATGAACTCCTCCATGGACCGGAGGTAGATCGCCTCGTCGTCCTCCTCGGTCACGACGAGTCCCAGCAGGTCCACGTAGAAGTCGCGGGACTTCTTCAGGTCGGTCACGACCAGTTCCATGTAGGCACAACGGAGAATATCCGGCGCCGGAACCGATGGGGTCGGGATGGGGTTGGAATCTGTTGCGGTCATCTCAAGCGTCCTTGCTCTGTCGATGGGTTGGTTGGGGAGGCCGGCATTGCGCCGGCAGGGCCGCCGGCCGGGGCGCGACGTCGTCCGGTCGGCACGCGAACGACGTCGCGCCCCGGCCGGCGCCTGTGCCGTCACTCGGCCTTGCCGAAGACCGGGTTGTGGACCTCGCCGAGGTTGATGTGGACCGCCTGCTGATCGGTGTAGAAGTCGATCGAGCGGTACCCTCCCTCGTGGCCGAGCCCGGAGGCCTTGACGCCGCCGAACGGGGTGCGGAGGTCGCGCACGTTGTTCGAGTTGAGCCAGACCATGCCGGCGTCCACGGACTGCGAGAAGTTGTGGGCCCGTTTGAGGTCGTTGGTCCAGATGTAGGCGGCGAGCCCGTACTTGGTGTTGTTGGCCAGCTCGAGCGCCTCCTCCTCGGTGTCGAACGGGGTGATCGCGACGACGGGTCCGAAGATCTCCTCCTGGAAGATGCGGGCGTCGGAGGGAACGTCGGCGAAGACCGTGGGGGCCACGAAGTTGCCTTCCTCGAATCCGTCGGGGCGCCCGCCCCCGGCCACGAGGCGACCCTCGGTCTTGCCGAGTTCCACGTAGCTCATGACCTTCTCGAAGTGCTCGGGGTGAACGAGGGCGCCGACCTCGGTCTTCGAATCGGACGGCACCCCGACCTTGACTCGCTTGGCCTGGGCCGCGTACCGCTCGACGAATTCGTCGTAGATGCCCCGTTGCACCAGGATGCGGGAGCCGGCGGTGCAGCGTTCCCCGTTGAGGGAGAAGACGCCGAACACGGTCGCGTTGATCGCGGTCTCCAGGTCGGCGTCGTCGAAGACCACGGCCGGGGACTTTCCGCCGAGTTCCATCGAGAGGCCCTTGAGGTAGGGGGCCGCGTTGGCGAAGATCAACTGGCCCGTGGTGGACTCGCCGGTGAAGGAGATCAGGGGGACGTCCGGGTGCTTGACCAGGGCGTCGCCGGCGTCCTCGCCGAAACCGTTGACCAGGTTGAACACGCCTTCGGGGAGGCCGGCTTCCTCGAAGATGCCTGCCCACAGGGAGGCGGAGAGCGGGGTGAACTCCGCTGGCTTCAGCACCACGGTGTTGCCGGTCGCGATTGCCGGGGCAAGCTTCCAGGACTCGAGCATGAAGGGCGTGTTCCAGGGGGTGATCAGTCCCGCGACGCCGATGGGCTTGCGGTTGACGTAGTTGGCCTGGCGGCCCGGGACCTTGAAGGCGTCGTCGTGCTGGGCGACGATCAGGTCCGCGAAGAAACGGAAGTTCTCGGCGGCGCGGCGCCCCTGGCTCAGTGCCTGGCTGATCGGCAACCCCGTGTCGAAGCACTCCATCGCGGCCAGCTGGTCGCCGCGGTCCTCGACGATGTCGGCGATGGTGTTGAGCACGCGAGCGCGCTCCCGAGGAAGCATGCTGGGCCAGGGGCCTTCGTCGAAGGCCTTCTTCGCGGCGGCGACCGCGGCGTCGATATCGGCCTGTTTGCCGGCCGCGGCCGTGATGTACGGGTCGTTGGTCACGGGGTCGATGACGTCGAATGTGTCACCGTCCAGGGAGTCGACGAACGAACCGCCGATGTAGTGACGGATGGTTTCGGGCAGGTTCTCCGGACGGGCGTTGACCTGGTGTGCAGTGGTCATGGTGCTCCCTTCGATCAGGAATTCGTGCTGAAGTCTGTGTCGGCGGCGTCGGACTGCTTGCTCTTCAAGTAGCTCGCCAAGGTGTTCTGTCGGTGTCCGCGGGCGGCGCGCTCGATCTCCACGGTGCTCGCGCCGCTCTCGATGAGTTCGAGCATGCGCGCGTGCTCCTCGACGGATTCGCGGGCGCGCCCCGGCACGAACGAGAAGGTCGAATCGCGCAGGTGCCCCAGACGTTCCCACTCGGCTCCGACCAGGTCCATGAGGCGCTCATTCGGGCACCGGGAAAACAGAACCTGGTGGAAATCGTGGTTGGTCTGCGTGAAGGCGTGGGGGTCGAAATCTTCGAGCGAGGCCGCGAGGCGGTCGTTGAGCTCGCGGGCCCGCGTCAGGTCCTCGGTCGTGAGGTTCGGGGCGGCAAGCGCCGTCGCCGCACCCTCCAGGATCCCGAGGGTCTCCATCGAGTGGCGGTACCTGGACTCGTCGACCATCGCGACCTGCGCCCCGACGTTCCGTCGAAAAGTCACGAGCCCTTCGGCCTCGAGCCGTCGAATGGCCTCCCGCACGGGAACGACCGACATGTCCAGACGCTGGGCGATGGTGCTCAGCACGAGCCGGTATCCCGGGGTGAATTCCTGCTCGGCAATCTTTTGTTTGAGCCACTGATAGGCCCGCTGCGCCTTGCTCACGTCCGGTGACATCGAGGTCAGGGTCTGGTCCTGGGTCATTGGTTCTCTCCGCTCCCCGTGGAGGGCTGGTCCCTGGAGGCCAGCCACGACTCGTATTCGTCCTTCCACCGGCCGACCGGGGGAAACAGCCCGTCCACCGGGTGGCCCTCGGCCACTCTCTCGGCGACCCAGGCGTCCTGGGTTTCCTTCCCCTCTGCGCCGTCGACCACGTCCTCGACCAGGTCGCGCGGGATCACGATGACGCCGTCGTCGTCGCCCACGATCACGTCCCCCGGGAGTACGGTCGCATTTCCGCAGGCGACGGCGACGTCGGCCTCCCACGGGACGTGCTTCCGCCCCAGGACCGCGGGGTGCGAGGCGCTCGAGAACACCGGCAGCCCGATGTCCCGGACGGCGGCGGAGTCGCGAACCCCGCCGTCGGTGACCACGCCGGCCGCGCCCTGCGACTTGGCCCGCAGCGCCAGAATGTCGCCCAAGGTCCCGGACCCGGGTTCACCACGGGCCTCGATCACGATCACTTCGCCGTCCCCGACCGCGTCGAAGGCTTGCTTCTGGGCGTTGTACCCGCCGCCGTGCTTCTTGAACAGGTCTTCGCGAGCAGGGACGAAACGCAGGGTCTTCGCGACGCCGACCAGCTTGGTGCCCGGTTGCGACGGGGCGACGCCCTCGATGCTGACCTGATTCAGGCCGCGCTGACGCAACTGCGCCGAGAGCCCGGCCGTGGGGAGATCGAGGAGCCGTCGCCGCATGTCCTCGGGCAGCGCGGATGGCGAGCCGGGGGCGGTGGCGGCGTCGGCGGAGGCGGGGCCTGTCGGGGCG
>NZ_NOIQ01000041.1 GCF_004136575.1 Rothia koreensis | reverse complement strand
GGGTCGATCTCAACTCAGCCCGCCCGCGTTGGGTGGCGGTTACCCGATACGGCGGCGGTTTCCGACGGCTGGAGGGTCCAAACTCGACTCAGCCCGCCCGCATTGGGTGGCGGTTACCCGATTCAGCGGCGGTTTCCCACCTTTGAAGGACTCAATCTCGACTCAAGCTGCCCACGTTGGGTGGCGGTTACCCGATTCAGCGGCATTTGCCCACGTTAAGAGGGGGTTTAGCCGCCACCTTTTGGTGGGAATCGCCTCTCAATCGGGTAAACGGCACCTCGCTGGATCACGCACGGACACGACGTCGTCGGCATGGCCTCGAGGCGGCAATTCCGTGCATCATGCGCGCCGAGGTGGCAATCGCGTGCATCCGTCGCGCCGAGGTGGCAGGTTTGTGCGGATTTTGCCGTGAAAACCGCACAAAATTGCCGCCTCGGCGTGAAAAACGCACGGGATTGCCACCTCGGCTGCGCTCGGCGCCGTCGTTCCGTCGTGAATAACCGGCCCCGACCATGCAATCGGTAAAGCCCCAGGTGAGGGGCCGGTTGTCGCCAAGTCGCGATTCCAGCCGGTCCCGCGCCGCGACCTGTGCCGCGTCCGACGCCGGCCCCATGACCCACGACCGGTCCCGCCCGGCGTCCCGCCCCGAGACCCGCCGCCACGCGTCCGGCCCCGCCGCGGTCAGGCGAACGCCGACTGGCCCGTGATGTCGCGGCCCACGATGAGCCGCTGGATGTTCTCGGTGCCTTCGTAGGTGTGCACGCCCTCGATGTCGAACATGTGCCGGATGACGTGGTTCTCCAGCAACACGCCGTTGCCGCCGAGCATGTCGCGCGCGGTCGCGAGGACCTTCCGGGCCTTGGTCGTGTTGTGGACCTTGAACAGGCTCGCCTGCTGGTCGCGCAGGGTCCCGGCCTCCTGGAGCTTGGCGATCCGGGCCGACATGAGTTGCATGTCGGTGATTTCGGACAGCATCTCGACCAGGCGCTCCTGGATCATCTGGAACTTCGCGAGGGGTTTGCCGAACTGGATCCGCTGCTGGCTGTAGCGGAGCGCGGCCTCGTACCCACTGATCGCGTGGCCCAGGGCCGACCAGGCGACGCCGACGCGCGTCTGGACCAGGACCACCGACACGTCCTTGAAGGTCCTGACTCCGGGGAGCACGTTGGACTCGGGAACGCGCACGCCGTTGAGGCTGATCCGGGCCTGGTGGATGGCCCTGAGCGTTCCTTTGCCCTCGATGACTTCTGCCTCGTACCCGTCGGAATCCTGATCGACGATGAACCCGCGCACGTTGTTCTCCTCGTCGCGGGCCCAGACCACCGTGATCCCACCCGAAGCGCCGTTGCCGATCCACTTCTTCTCACCCGTAAGTACGTACTCGCCGCCGTCCTTGACCGCCTTGGTCTCCAAGGACACGGAATCCGAGCCGTGATCCGGTTCCGTGAGGGCGAAGGATCCCAGGAGGCTCGCATCCGCAAGCGCATCCAGGTACTTCTTCTTCTGCTCCTCCGAGCCGAACAGGGCGATCGATCGAAGGGCCAGTCCGCCCTGCACGGCGACGGCCGTCGCCATGGAGCCGTCCCACCGGGACAGCTCCATGGTCACCAGGCCCGCGCCCAGCGGGGACATTTTTCGGTGCCCGGGGATGTCCAGACCATCGGTCATCAGGTCCAACTCACCGATGCGACGCACCAGGTCCAACGGGTATTCGGAGCGGTCCCAATACCCGTTGATCAGCGGGAGGATCTCACGCCCGTACTGACGCGCGGCGTTCCAGGCGGCGCGGTCATCATCGGTCGCGTCGGAGAAGACGTCCAGGTAGTCCGTGTCCACGGGGTCGGTCACGTCATAGGAAATTTCGGGGTTGACCGCGTTCACGGTCCCTCCTTCGGTTTGGGGGTCTCGTTCTCTTGCTTCGCGCCTCGGGCGTCATCGACCTTTCGAGGCTGCGGAACGAAGGTCTCTCTTCAATATCTTGCCCGACTGGTTGCGGGGAAGCTCGTTCACGAACTCAACGCGTTTCGGAACCTTGAACGGGGCCAAGTGCTCCCTGACGTGGTTCGAACTGCCCATACGGTCAGTCCATCCTCTCGATGATGGTGACGTTCGCCTGGCCTCCGCCTTCGCACATGGTCTGGAGCCCGAAACGGCCTCCGGTCTGTTCGAGGGTGTGGAGCAGCGTGGTCATGAGTCGCGCACCGGTCGCCCCGATGGGGTGGCCCAGGGCGATGGCGCCTCCCCGCCGGTTGACCTTGGACATATCCGGTTCGAGCTCGTGCGCCCACGCGAGAACAACCGTCGCGAAGGCCTCATTGATCTCGATCGCGTCCATGTCCTCCAGGGACATGCCGGTCCTCTCGAGAGCACGTCGCGTGGCGCGGATGGGCGCCGTCAGCATCTGCACGGGATCATCGCCCCGGGCCGAGAGGTGGTGGATTCGCGCCCGCGGGGTCAGACCGAATTTCTCGACCGCGTCGGCCGAAGCGATCACGAGGGCCGCCGCCCCGTCCGAGACCTGGGAGGCCGACGCCGCGGTGTGGATCCCGCCGGGGCGGACGGGCTCCAGTTCCGCCATCTTCGCCCGATTGGGTTCGCGCGGTCCTTCGTCCTTCGTGACGTCACCGACGGGGACGATCTCGTCGTCGAAGTCGCCGGCCGCCCAGGCAGCGATGGCCCGGCGGTGCGACTCGGCGGCATAGGTTTCGACGTCGTCCCTGGTGAATCCCCACCTCTCGGCCATCAGTTCGACACCGCGGAACTGGGATATTTCCTGCTCCCCGTAGCGGCGGGTCCACGACTCGGCGCCTGCGAAGGGGTTCGGGAATCCGAGGTCACCGGTAGCCGTATTGGCCCACCCGAGCGGCACGGAACTCATCGACTGGACGCCCCCGGCCACAACCAGGTCGCTCGTTCCCGACATCACGGCCTGCGCCGCATAGTGGACCGCTTGCTGTCCTGATCCGCACTGACGATCGATCGTCGTGCCCGGGACGGCCTCCGATCCGCCCGCGGCGAGCCATGCCGTCCGTGCAATGTCGAAGGACTGCGGCCCGACCTGGTCGATGCAGCCCAGGATCACTTCGTCGAACTCCTCCGAAGCCACCCCCGTCCTTTCGATGGCGGCTCCCAGGGGAACAGCCGCGAGATCCACGGGGTGGGTGGTCGAGAGTCCGCCTTTTCGGCGTCCGACGGGGGTACGGACGGCGTCGACAATATAGGCCTCGGGCATGTCTGCTCCTCTTGGGGGTTCGGAGTGGTCGGATCTGCGGCGTTCTACCTGGGCGACATCCGGATGGCACCGTCCATGCGGGTCACCTGGCCGTTGAGATAGTCATGGCCGATGATGTCCATGGCCAGTTCGGCGTACTCCACGGGCTTCGCCAGGCGGTGCGGGAACGGGACCGACTTCTCCAGCTGAGCACGGAACTCGCCGTCGACCCCCTTCATCATCGGGGTGTCCACGATCCCGGGCGCGATCGTGTTGACTCGAATCCCCTTGCTCGCCAGGTCACGGGCCGCGGGAAGGGTCAGGCCGACGACGCCGCCTTTCGAGGACGAGTACGCGGCCTGCCCGATCTGGCCCTCGTAGGCTGCGACCGAGGCGGTGTTGATGATGACGCCGCGCTGGCCGTCGTCGTCCACCGGGTCCGTCTGCGCGATGGCCTCCGCGGCCAGCGCCAGAACCTGGAAGGTCCCGATGAGGTTGACCGTGATCACGGACGTGTACGCGGAGAAGTCGTGGACGCCGTTCTTCCCCAGGATCCTGGCGCCGAGACCGATGCCCGCGCAGTTGACGGCTACGCGCAACGGACCGGTTCCGCCGTCGACCGCTTCCGCGACCCCCGCCTTCACCGAATCCGGGTTCGTCACGTCGACCTCGACGTAAGTGATTCCATCGACCTTCTCGGCCTTCTCGATAGAGGCCGCGAGGTCGAAGACGTAGACGTGCGCCCCGCGATCGACCAGGGCCAGCGCGGTCTCATATCCGAGTCCCGACGCTCCGCCGGTGACAATTGCGGAAATCCCCTGAACATCCATGCTTTTCCTCCTCGTTGTCGAATGGGCCGCCCGATTCCGGGCCGCCCGATACTGCTGCATCTACACGAATGCCGAAACGCCGGTGATCGCGCGTCCGACAATCAGTGAGTTGATCTCGTAGGTGCCCTCGTACGTGTACAGGATCTCGGCGTCACAGAAGAGCTTGCCTGCCTCGTAGTCGCTGGTCACACCGTTGCCGCCCAGGAGCGCACGTGCTTTGGCCACCGATTCTCGGGTCAGCCGGGTGCCCGTGGACTTGCCGAGGGCCGCGTGCATCATCTGGAGTGTTCCGGCCTCCTGCTCGCGAGCCACCTGCATCATGAGCCCCAGGGTCGCGTGGGCATTCCCCGCGATCTCGGCGATCGCCTGCTGAATCAGTTGGAATTTGGCCAGCGGGCGGCTGAATTGTTCGCGTTCCGTGGCGTAGGCGCGGGCGACGTCGAGGGCGGCCATCTGGAGACCGTAGGCCTGCCAGCCGACCCACACCCTCGAATTGCGCAGCATCTCGTTGACGCTCGCGAAATCCTCGGCCAGCGGAAGGTGGTTTTCGGCCGGCACGCGGACGTCGTCGAGCTCGATGTCCGCGTTCTGCATGATGCGCAGGCCGATCTTGTTGCGGATCTTGGTTGCGGTGTACCCGGGGCGGTCGGTCTCGACGATGAAGGCCTTGAATTGGTGATCCTCCGTGTCACGGGCCCAAACGAGGGCGAAATCCGCGATGGTTCCGGCCCCGATCCAGCGTTTGCTTCCCCGAATGACCCACTCGTCGCCGTCCCGGGTGGCCGTGGTCTGGATGCCCCCGGCGATGTCCGAGCCGTGATCCGGCTCGGTCAGGGCGAAGGCTCCGATGGCCTCGAACCGACGCAGCCTCGGCAACCAGGTCCTTCGCTGTTCCTCGGACCCCAGTTGATTGATCATCCCGACGATCAGTTCGTTGTGGATTCCGACGAGTGCCGAGAGGGAAACGTCCGCCCGTGCCGTCTCGGCGTACACGAGCCCCCGGTAGAGCCAGGTCGTGTCCGTGAGCTCGAGTTCGCCGAGGCCCAAGTCCGCGAGGCCGGGAAGCAGATCGAAAGCGAAGTCCTCGCGATTCCAGTAGTCGATGCTCTGGTGACGAACGTCGGACTGCAGGTGCTTGCGAATGCTGTCGTAGGAGGCGCGTTCCTCGTCATTGAGCAACGAGCGCACGTCCAGCAGGACGCCGTCGGGATGCGGCATGCCCGTGGGAGGCTCTCCCACCGGCGTGGTTCCGGATAGTACTGACATCACAATGCCTTTCCTTGTGGGAAACCATGGTGCACGCTCGGATATGGCGTACATCACAGGTAGTCGTGACCCTACCGGAACAGGGAGCGGTTGTTCCAGAACATCACTGAGGCGCACGCAACATTGCCGAAATACCGCCGGTCTATCATGGGCCCATGCGCGAACTTCAGGCTCACATCATTCAGGACATGGGCGTCCGCCCCAGCATCGACCCCGCGGAGGAAGTGAGGCTGCGCGTCGACTTCCTGTGCGACTACCTCAAGGCCTCCCGCGCCAACGGTTTCGTGCTGGGGATCAGCGGAGGGATCGATTCCTCGCTGGCCGGCAGGCTGTGCCAGCTCGCCGTCGACAAACTCTCCGAGGAAGGAACCGACGCGGACTTCGTGGCCGTGCGCTTGCCGTATCGCGCCCAGGCCGACGAGGAAGATGCCCAGTCGGCCCTCGAATTCATCCAACCGAAAACCAGCCGGACCTTCGACGTCGAGCCCGGAACCACGGGGATCGAGCGCGAATTCCGTCGGGCCACGGGCCGTGACATCGCCGATTTCAACAAGGGCAACGTGAAGGCGAGAATGCGCATGATCGCCCAGTACGCCCTCGCCGGCGAGAAGAACCTGCTGGTGGTCGGGACCGACCACGCGGCGGAGTCGATCACCGGATTCTTCACGAAATTCGGCGACGGCGGGGCGGACATCCTTCCGCTTTACGGACTCGACAAGCGCCAGAACAGGGAACTGCTGAAATACCTCGGAGCCGATGAACGCGTGTGGGCCAAGGTTCCGACGGCCGACCTGCTCGACTCGACCCCCGGACGGACCGACGAGGACGAGCTCGGCATTACGTACGACGTCATCGACGACTTCCTGGAGGGCAAGGACATCGAGACGGACCAGGCCGAGGCGCTCGAGGCCCGCTACCTCCGCACGCGCCACAAGCGCACGACCCCGGTCACCATCCTCGATCAGTGGTGGAAGTGACGGGGCGCCGCGGCACTCTTCGCCCCGCGACGTCGGCCGTCAGTCGCGTCATCGCATGACGCAGGGGCGGCCGGTTCTTTTGCGACACGGGCCCCTCAGCTACCCTGATACAACGTGAGTTGCCTCACACAGTAGTGAAGCAGCACGATATCGAGGGAGGGCCCATGACCATCACCGACCAGTTCCGTCAGGCCAGAGACCGTCTCGTCGCACTGCGCGAGGACTATCACCGGGCGCGCGAAGAATTCGAGTGGCCCCGTTTCGAACACTTCAATTTCGCGCTGGACTGGTTCGATGCGGTCGCGGCCACTCCCGAGCGGGCCGACCAGAACGCGCTCGTCGTCGTCGAACAGGACGGTTCGTCCCAGAGGCTCACGTACCGGGAAATGTCCGCCCGATCGAGTCAGGTCGCCAACTGGATGAGCAGTATCGGCGTGCGTCGGGGCGACCGGATGATCCTGATGCTCGACAACCAGGTCGAGCTGTGGGAGTCGATGCTCGCCGGGATCAAGCTGGGCGTCGTCCTGCTTCCGACCACCACGATGCTCGGCCCGAAGGACCTGGACGAACGCGTGACACGCGGTTCGGTCTCCTGGGTGCTGACCAATTCGGGAAGCGTCACGAAGTTTGCGGACGTGCCCGGGGATTTCTCCGTGATCGAGACCGGTAATCTCACCCAAGGCGCCGTTCCGGGCCGCGACCACTACTCCTACGAAGACAGTCGGGCAGCATCCGAGACTTTCACGCCGGAGGGACCCACACCGGCGGACGAGACCCTGTTGCTCTACTTCACCTCGGGAACGACGTCGCGCGCCAAACTGGTCGAGCACACGCACACCTCGTACCCGGTCGGCCATCTCTCCACGATGTACTGGATCGGTCTGGAGCCCGGCGACGTCCACCTCAACGTCGCCTCCCCCGGCTGGGCCAAGCACGCCTGGTCCAACATCTTCACCCCATGGATCGCCGAGGCGACGGTATTCATCTACAACTACTCGCGGTTCGACGCCGCCGCCCTGATGAAGACCATGGACGCCGAGGGCATCACGAGCTTCTGTGCGCCGCCCACGGTCTGGCGCATGTTCATCCAGGCCGACCTCTCAACCCTGAAGACGCCTCCCCAGAAGGTCGTCGCCGCGGGCGAGCCGCTGAACCCCAAGGTCATCAACCGGGTCCGCGAAGCGTGGGGCGTGGACATTCGGGACGGCTTCGGCCAGACCGAGACCACCGTGCAGATCGCGAACACGCCCGAGCAGAAGCTCGAGGTGGGAACCGTCGGCCGGCCCCTTCCCGGGTTCGACATCGTACTGGTGGACCCGGTCTCGGACGAAGTGGTCGAGGGCACCGGTGAAGGCGAGGTCTGCATCGTCACCGATCCGCGCCCCGTGGGCCTCATGGTCCAGTACAAGGGCGATCCGGCCAAGAACGACGAGGTGTTCCGCAACGGCGTGTACCACACCGGCGACATCATGAGCCGGGACGAAGGAGGCAACTTCACCTACGTGGGCCGCGCGGACGACGTCTTCAAAGCCAGCGACTACAAGCTCTCCCCTTTCGAACTCGAGTCGGTGGTCATCGAGCACCAGGCGGTGGCCGAGGCCGCCGTCGTCCCCTCGCCCGACCCGCTGCGGCTCGCTGTGCCGAAGGCATACGTGGTCCTCAACGCGGGTCACGAGCCGACCGCCGAACTCGCGGAGTCCATCCTCGCCCACTGCCGCGCCAACCTGGCCCCGTACGCCAGGATCCGACGCCTGGAGTTCTTCGACCTGCCCAAGACCGTGTCCGGGAAGATCCGCCGCGTCGAGCTCCGCGCCCGCGAGCGCGCCTTCCACGGGCCCGAGGGTGAATTGACGGATTCCTCCCGCGGCGAGCGCACGACCACGCAGGGTTACGGCCACGAGTTCAGCGAAAGCGACTTCCCCGGCCTGAAGAACGCCTGATTCCGGGGTGTGCGGCGGGTTAGGGGAGGTTGGCGCGGGTTGAGGGCGGGTTAGCGC
>NZ_NOIQ01000040.1 GCF_004136575.1 Rothia koreensis | reverse complement strand
CACTCGCCCCCACGCAGCCCCTCGCGACCCACTCGACCCGCGCCGGCCACCGCCCGCCGGGCAAGGAGCGCCGGATTTGATGGTTGACGCACATCACAACCTCACCTAGTGTTTTCATACAACAGAAGTTCGCTTCCGCATCCCGAAATTTACAGAGGACGGGACACGCTACCGCACACAGGAGGAACACCGTGAGCTATACCGTCAACGCCTCGATCTTGCTGACAGACCGCCCCGTCAATGAGCGACCACAGGCCGTGGCGGACGCCGGGTTCACTCGAGCAGAGTTCTGGTGGCCGTTTCAGACGCCGACCCCGTCCGACGCCGAGATTGAGGATTTCGTGGGCGCCCTCGATGGCGCCGGCGTGCAGCTGACCGGATTGAACTTCTACGCGGGCGATATGCCCGGCGGGGAACGTGGAGTCCTCTCCCAGGAGTCGCGCTCGGAGGAATTCCGCGCCAACATCGACCCCGTTCTCAAGATCGCCCGCGCTACCGGTTGCAAGGCATTCAACGCGCTCTACGGCAATCGCGTGGACGGCGAGAACCCCGCGGCCCAGGACCGCTTGGCCGTCGAGAACCTGCGTCGCGCGGCAGACGCCGTGGCCGCAGTCGACGGCGTCGTCCTGGTCGAGCCGGTGTCGGGAACCGACGCCTACCCGTTGAAGACCGCGGCCGACGCCCTGGCCGTCATCGCCAAGGTCGACCGGGACAACGTCAAGCTGCTCGCCGACTTCTACCATTTGGCCGCCAACGGTGACGACGTCGCGCGCGTCGTCGAAGACCACGCCGCCGAATTCGGCCACATCCAGATTGCGGACCACCCGGGCCGCAACGAGCCCGGGACCGGCGACCTTCCCCTCGAACAATGGATCACTCGTTCCGAGGAGCTGGGGTACCAGGGCGTGATCGGTCTCGAGTACAAGGCCTCGCAGGAGGACCCGTTCGCGTGGCTTCCCCGCGAACGCCGGTCCTGAACGCCCGGCTTGAACGTCCCCAGCACTCAACCGCCCGAGCACTACCGAGAAAACGCAGCAAGAACTCAGAAGGAGAAGGACATGACCAGGATCGCAGTCATCGGATTGGGAATCATGGGACTGCCCATGGCAAAGAACCTCGTCGCGGCGGGCCACGACGTCGTCGGCTTCAACCGCTCACCGGAGAAGGCGCAGACGCTCGCCGAGGCCGGCGGAACCGCGGCCGATTCCGTGGCCGACGCCGTCAAGGGCGCCGAGGCCATCATCACCATGGTCCCGGACTCCCCCGACGTCCGGGCCGTGGTCGAGGGCGACGACGGGGTCTTCGCGAACGCCGACAACGGTGCGCTCTGGATCGACGCCTCCACGATTCGACCCGACATCGCAGGCGAATTGGCTGACGCGGCACGCAATGCCGGGTTGCGTCCCTTGGATGCCCCGGTGTCCGGCGGCGAACAAGGCGCGGTCGACGGCGTCCTGTCCATCATGGTCGGCGGCGAGAACGCAGACTTCGAGGCCGCCAAGGACGTGTTGGACGTCGTCGGCTCCACGATCGTGCACGTCGGACCCTCCGGTTCGGGCCAGACCGTCAAGGCGGCCAACCAGCTCATCGTCGCGGGAAACATCGAACTCCTGGCCGAGGCGGTCGTGTTCCTCGAGGCCTATGGAGTCGACACCGACGCGGCGCTCAAGGTCCTCGGTGGCGGACTGGCCGGGTCCAAGGTTCTGGACCAGAAGGGCCAGAAGATGCTCGACCGCAATTTCGACCCCGGGTTCCGGCTCGCACTGCACAACAAGGACATGGGGATCGTCACTGCCGCAGCCCGGGAGGCCGGGGTGACCATTCCGCTGGGCGGTCTGGTGGCCCAGTTGGTCTCGGCCCTTGTGGCCCGCGGCGACGGCGGCCTGGACCACTCCGGGCTGTTCAAACTGGCCCAGGACCTCTCCGGAACCGACCAGAAGTAGGGACGTCGAGCCCGCGATCGGACGCGGAGCGGACCCGAAGACAAGGAGAACATCATGAGCAAGATGCGCACAGTCGACGCCATCGTGGCGATCCTCGAGAAGGAAGGGGCGACCGAAGCCTTCGGCCTGCCCGGCGCCGCGATCAACCCGCTCTATTCGGCCATGAGAGCCCACGGCGGCATCCGCCACACGCTGGCCCGCCACGTCGAAGGGGCCTCGCACATGGCCGAGGGCTACACCAGGGCGGCTCCGGGCAACATCGGCGTCTGCATCGGCACGTCCGGGCCCGCCGGAACCGACATGATCACGGGCATGTATTCGGCCTCCGCCGACTCCATCCCGATCCTCTGCATCACGGGTCAGGCTCCGGTGGCGAAACTCCACAAGGAGGACTTCCAGGCCGTCGACATCTCGTCGATCGCCGAGCCTGTCACCAAGATGGCCATGACGGTCCTGGAGCCCGGCCAAATTCCGGGTGCCTTCCAGAAGGCCTTCTACCTCATGCGTTCCGGACGTCCGGGACCGGTTCTTCTGGACCTGCCACTCGATGTCCAGCAGGCGGAGATCGAGTTCGACATCGATCTGTACGAGCCGCTGGTGGTCCCGCGGCCCTCGGCGAGCCGTGCGCAAGCCGAAAAGGTCCTGGACATGCTGTTCTCTGCGGAGCGGCCTCTGATCGTGGCCGGCGGCGGCGTCATCAATGCGGACGCATCGGACAAGCTGGTCGAACTGGCGGAGCTGCTGAGTGTGCCCGTGGTCCCCACCCTGATGGGATGGGGCACCCTTCCGGACGATCATCCGCTCATGGCGGGGATGGTCGGCATTCAGACCTCGCACCGATACGCCAACGAGACGTTCCTCGAATCCGACTTCGTTCTGGGGATCGGAAACCGGTGGGCCAACCGCCACACCGGGTCGCTCGACAAGTACCGGGAAGGCCGGACGTTCGTGCACATTGACGTCGATCCGACCCAGATCGGTCGGGTCTTCTCCCCTGATCTGGGCATCGCCTCCGATGCGGGCGCGGCCCTCGACATGCTTCTCGAGGTCGCGCACGAGCGCAAGGAAGGCTTCTCGGTTCCGGACTTCGGCGTCTGGGCCAAGGAATGCGCGCACCGCAAGGGGCTCATGCAGCGCAAGACTCACTTCACCGAAACCCCGATCAAGCCCCAGAGGGTGTACGAGGAGATGAATTCGGTCTTCGGCGAGGACGTGACCTACGTTTCCACGATCGGTCTCTCACAGATCGCCGGCGCCCAGTTCATGCACGTGTACGGTCCGCGCCGGTGGATCAATGCCGGGCAGGCCGGCCCCTTGGGATGGACATGTCCAGCGGCCCTGGGTGTGGTCCGGGGGCAGCCGGGCCGTACCGTCGTCGCCCTGTCCGGGGACTACGACTTCCAGTTCATGATCGAGGAATTGGCGGTCGGGGCGCAGTTCAACCTTCCGTACGTGCACGTGGTCGTCAACAACTCGTACCTGGGGCTGATCCGTCAGTCGCAGCGGGGGTTCAAGATGGAGCAGGACGTCTCCCTGGCGTTCGACAACATCAATTCCCCGGAGACGCAAGGATACGGCGTCGACCACCTCAAGGTCGTGGAAGGGCTCGGCTGCAAGGCCATGCGCGTCACGGATCCGGAGAAACTCAACGAGACGCTGTCCTCGGCGAAGGCTCTGTCACAGGAGCACCAGGTGCCCGTGGTGGTCGAGGCGGTCCTGGAGAGGATCACGAACATCTCGATGGGCACCGAATTGGACAATGTGACGGAGTTCGAGGCCCTGGCCGAGTCCGGCGAGGACGCCCCGACCGCGATCTCGGTCATGGACTGACCACGGATCATCATCAATCACGGGACGTCGGGGCGGGCTCGCCTTGAGCACCCCGACGTCCCACCGCACCGAGTCTTGGGAGGCAGCAGTGCGCATTGTGGTCGCACCGGACAAGTTCAAGGGGTCTGTCACGGCCCGCGAAGCGGCCGAGCACATGGGCGAGGGCATGCGACAAGCCCTCCCCGACGCCGACGTCGTTCTTCTGCCCGTCGCCGACGGCGGCGAGGGCACGCTCGACGCCGCGGTAGAGGCCGGGTACGAGCGGCGCGAGATGTCCGTGACCGGCCCCGTCGGGCGCGCCGTGGACGCCGCATGGGCCCGGCGCGGAAACGAGGCCGTGATCGAGATGTCCCTCGCTTCGGGGCTCGCGGCCCTCCCGCAGGACGCACAGGGCGAGCCCGTACCGGCTCCCCTGGACGCCACGAGCCGCGGCACGGGAGAACTGGTGCGCGCCGCGCTGGACGCCGGATGCACCCGCATCGTTCTCGCCGTGGGCGGCAGCGCAACGACCGACGGCGGCGCCGGACTGCTGGCCGCGTTGGGGGCTCGGCTGTTGGATTCCGCAGGCCATGACCTTCCCGATGGTGGTGGTTGCCTGGCCGAGCTGGACAGGGTGGACGTCACGGAGATTCACCCGCGGGTCGCCGACGCCGAGTTCGTGCTCGCGGCCGACGTCGACAACCCGCTCACCGGCCCCCGTGGAGCGGCGACCGTTTTCGGGCCCCAGAAGGGAGCCTCCGAGCGGGACATCGCCCGGCTCGAATCCGGCCTCCTCCGCCTGCGGGACGGGCTCGCCTCGACGCTCGGCAAATCCGCCCGGCGCGCCGCGGATGCCGCGGGAGCGGGTGCTGCGGGCGGCACGGGCTACGCCGCACTTGCGGTCCTCGGGGCTGTACGCCGACCCGGTATCGACGTCGTTCTCGACCTGGTGTCGTTGCGGGATGCCGTCCGGACTGCGGATCTGCTGGTCACGGGCGAGGGCAGCCTCGATGAGCAGAGCCTGGGCGGAAAGACACCTCTCGGGGTGCTCGCGGTCGGCGATGCGGCCGACGTGCCGGTCGTTGCCGTCTGCGGCAGGACCACGTTGCCCTGGCCTCTCCTGCGTGACACGGGGTTCCGGGCGGTGTACGTGCTGTCGGCGCTGGTCGACGAGCCGCACGCTTCGATGCGAGAGGCTCCTCGACTGCTCCGGGAGGTCGGCGGCTCCGTGGCTCGGGAGCACACGACCGACATGCCGTGGGCTTCGGGCAACTCTCCCGAGCCCGATCATTCGACCACGTCGCTGTGACGGGTATCATTCCCAGTCACGGAAGGAGACCATCATGAACGCCAAGAACGGTTCCAAGAATTCCGGTTCCACGGATCGCAACCCTTCCGGCCGCCGCGCCAAGGGTGCATCGGACGCGACCGCTTCAGGGCAGACCTCGGCCGAGGATTCTACGACGCAGACCTCGCGCGACTGGGCGGTCACGCCCGAGGACAACGCGAAGAAAGCAATGAGAACGGTGCGTTCGAAGGTCAAGGACTCTGCATCCTCGCCGGAGCCCGAGAACTCCCCTCACGCGACCGCACGGGAGAATTCCCAGAGGTCCGCGGCCGAAGACCGGCAGTCCCAGATGGAATCCGCGCGGGCCGAGCAGCTTCGCTTGGCCGAACGGGCCAACGACCCGGAGCGCATCCGCGAACTCATCAGCACCTACATCACGCGACACGGCTCCGGGGACGAATCCGCGGACGCATCTGTGGAGGCTTCCGCCCGGGATACCGGGGTTGCCGCGGGCGACGCCGGGGCTTCGGGCCGCTCCACGGGTTTCGACCTCGTGGTCCGTGGCCGCCAGGTGTCCTGCGGCGACCATTTTTCCCCGCGCGAGGTGGCCGTCCAGGACGGGAAGATCGTGGCGATCGAACCGCTGGGCGCGAACCTCGAAGCCTCCGAGGTGGTGGACCTGGCCGACGACGAAACCCTGATTCCCGGCCTGGTGGACACGCACGTGCACGTCAACGAACCAGGTCGGACAGAGTGGGAAGGTTTCGCCAGCGCCACTCGGGCGGCCGCCGCGGGCGGCGTCACGACCATCGTGGACATGCCGTTGAATTCGGTTCCCGCCACCGTGAACGCCCCGGCCCTGGAGTACAAGCGGTTGTTCGCACGCAACAACGCGTTCGTGGACGTGGGGTTCTGGGGCGGCGCGATTCCGGGGAATCAGAAGGATCTGCGGTCCCTTCACGACGACGGCGTCTTCGGGTTCAAATGCTTCCTGCTGCACTCCGGGGTGGATGAATTCCCGCACCTCGAGGCGGACGAGATGGAAGCGGACATGGCCGAAGTCAAGACCTTCGATTCGTTGATGATCGTCCATGCGGAAGACTCCCGCACCATCGACAAGGCCCCCAGTCCGAACGGGGACGTCTACGACAGGTTCCTGAAATCCCGACCTCGTGGAGCGGAGAACATCGCGATCGCCGAGGTGATCGAAAGGACCCGGTGGACGGGCGCCCGATCCCACATCCTCCACGTCTCCTCCTCCGACGCACTGCCGATGATCGCCACGGCGAAGCGCGACGGCCTCGACATCACGGTCGAGACCTGCCCTCATTACCTGACGCTGTTGTCCGAGGAGATTCCCGACGGCGCGACGGCGTTCAAATGTTGCCCTCCCGTCCGCGAAGTCGACAACAGGGAGAAGCTCTGGGAGGGGCTGCTGGACGGAACCATCGACTTCATCGTCTCGGACCACTCCCCCTCGACGATCGAGCTCAAGGACCTGGGCAACGGGGACTTCGGCGTGGCCTGGGGCGGCGTCTCCTCACTACAACTCGGCCTGTCCCTGATATGGACCGAAGCCCGACGCCGCGGCATACCGTTGGGCCGGGTCCTCGACTGGATGTCACGACATCCCGCCGAACGCGTGGGTCTGCGCTCGAAGGGTCGCTTGTCCCTCGGGTACGACGCCGACTTCGCAATCTTCGCCGCGGATGACAGCTTCGTGGTCGATGCCGCACGGCTCAACCACAAGAACCCCATCACCCCTTATCAGGGCAAGGTTCTCTCCGGTAGGGTTCGCAAGACCTACGTCGGTGGCAAGCCCGTGGACTTCGAGACGCCCACGGGACGGTTGCTCGACCGGGGAACGGCCTGAGCACGCACTCTGGAACGCCAGGGGGCGGCGTCGTCGTCCTCGAAATGTACGGAACAATCGAAGGAGTTTTCATGTCGAACGAACTCAGCACAGGCGATGTCGCGCCCGCCGTCGATCTGACGGCCCACGACGGCAGCACCGTCACCATCGGTGGCATGCACGACCAGGATTCTGTGGTGTACTTCTTTCCCAAGGCCTTCACCCCGGGCTGCACGACCGAAGCCTGCGACTTCCGCGACAACCTCTCCTCCTTGCCCGCCAAGGTTTACGGGGTCTCCGGAGACAGCCCTGAAGAGCTGGCTCGTTTCGTCGAGGAATACGATCTGGCCTTCACTCTGCTCTCCGATCCCGATCACGCGGCCGCAAAGCAATGGGGCGCGTGGGGCGAGCGGACGATCAACGGCGAGACGTCGGAAGGTCCGTTGAGGTCGACTTTCGTGATCGACGCCGCCGGCACGGTTGCGCGCGCCGAGTACAACGTGAATGCCGAGGGCCACGTCGCGCAGCTCGCGTCGGAGCTGAACAGCCAGTAGTCAGGCCGACGATTCATTCCTCGGGTCGCGGCCTCCGCGTGAGACGCTGGGAGCATGACTGTGCATCAGGAGTCGCCGTGGGGCATCGATGAATACGATGTGCCGGAATACCTCCTGTGCATCGGGCAGTCCGAAGCGGTCCACGGCGAACCGAGCGCGGACCTACTGCGAGACCTGCACCGAGCGCACGTCGAGACGTTGCCGTTCTCCAACGTGCAGGTGCTCTTGGGTGACCATCCGGGCGTCTCCCCCAGCAGCGTGCAAGCGTCCTTGATCACCAGCCGTCGCGGGGGCTACTGCTTCGAACACGCTCAGTTGTTCTCCGGGGTCCTGGAACGCCTGGGTTTCGACGTGCGGCGCTCCCTCGGGAGGGTCGGTTCCCCCAGCAACACCAGGACCCATATGACGGTTGTCGTGACGATCGACGAGGTCCAGTACCTGTGCGACCCGGGATTCGGTTTCAGCGTGCGTGAGCCGATGCCGTTGATCGACGGGCGCCCCCATGTGGAGGGCGACCGCGAATTCACCGCGGTACGCCACACCGAGACGGCAGGGCAGGTGTGGGAGTTGCGGCGGGACGGAGAACCGCAGCACTTCAGCGACGGCCTCCCGGTGGTACCGGTGGACGTGCATGCAGGGCATCTGACCACGTCCCGCGACGGTTTCGGGCCATTCATGGATCACCTGATGGTCATGCGCCACACCACCGAGGGCCACGTGACGGTCACGGAGGAAGCCCGGACGGTCCGCCGAGCGGGACGCGCGACCCGGAGGGAACGCCTGTCGCCTGAGGCCACGATCGACGCCGTCCAGGAACTCGGGGTGCGTATAACTGACCCCGAAAGAGCGACCCTGATCGAGCAGGTCGCAGAGATGCGCCGCTCCTGATCCCCGCTGCCGGAGTGCGTTGCCGGAGTGCGGTTTGCTTGTGGGGTTTCCGTGCGGGGGCGGGG
>NZ_NOIQ01000003.1 GCF_004136575.1 Rothia koreensis | reverse complement strand
GAGCGGCTCCCCGGCGCAGCACCCCGACGCGGTTAGGTGGCGTTTAGCCAATTCAGTGGCGTCTAACGGCTCCCTGTCCTATCGCCCAGGTGCGGTTGCGTGGCGGTTGGGTGGCGTTTACCCGATTCAGTGGCACTCACCGCCGTTAGGTGGTGGCTGCACCACCACCTAACGGCGGAAAACTCCTCCGAATCAGGCAACCCCCACCCAACGAGGCCGCGCCAACCGACGACGCCGCCCCGCGTCCCGCTCGCCGCCTCGCTCGCCGAGCCCCGCCGCGCCGCCGCGAGCGCCGCGAGCGTCCCGCCGCGAGGTGGCACTCTCGTGCAGTTTTGACCGCCATAACCGCACAAAACTGCCACCTCGCGAAAGGAAGCCGCACAAAACTGCCACCTCGCCGGAGGAAGCCCCCCCCCGCCTTCTCAATATTTGGAACGTTTGTCCACCATGTAGATACCGACTTTATGGTGAGAAGACGATCACGCACCGTGGCGGCCGTGTGGGCCGTCGTTCACAACATGAGGAGCCTCGATGTCACTTCCTGACACGTCCGTTCCGACCGGTTCTTCTCCGGCCGAAGTCCCGCCCGTGGAACAGCGAGTGCCGAAACACCGCATCATCACGGCCTCGCTCGTCGGCACGACCATCGAGTTCTACGATTTCTACGTTTACGCGACCGCCGCCGTCGCCGTCTTCCCGGCGCTGTTCTTCACGGGCCAGGACGACACGACCAAGCTTCTGGCATCGATGGCGACCTTCGCCGCAGCCTTCTTCGGGCGGCCCCTGGGTTCGGTCGTCTTCGGTCACTTCGGCGACCGGATCGGTCGCAAGGCGACTCTGGTCGGCGCCCTGCTGACCATGGGGTTGGCAACCTTTCTGATCGGGTTGCTGCCCACCTACCACCAGATCTCCTTCTGGGCCCCGGCGCTCCTCACGATCCTCCGTTTCGCACAAGGTATGGGCCTTGGCGGTGAGTGGTCCGGTGCTGCCCTGCTCGCCTCCGAGTACTCCGAGCCCGGCAAGAGGGCGCGTGCCGCGATGTGGCCCCAGCTGGGCGCCCCCATCGGCTTCATCCTGGCCAACGGCTTCGTGCTCCTCCTGACCACGTGGATGAACTTCGACTCCACCAAGGATGCGGCCGCAACAGACTCCGCTTTCCTGATCTGGGGTTGGCGCGTGCCGTTCCTCTTCTCCGTGCTGATGGTCGCCTTGGGGCTGTACGTGCGCGTCCGGCTCGAGGAAACCCCGGTGTTCAAGCAGTCGGTCCAGAAGGGCGAAAAGGTCAAGACGCCGCTGGTGGACGCGTTCCGCACGGCATGGAAGCCGATGCTTCTCGGAACCTTCATCATGCTGTCCTGCTACGTGCTGTTCTACCTCATGACCGCCTGGATCCTGTCCTACGGCATCGGCAAACCGTCCAAGGGTGCAGGCCTGGGCATCCCGTATCACACGTTCCTGCAGGTTCAGCTCGTCTCGGTGCTGTTCTTCGCGGCCTTCGTCCCAGTCTCCGGGTGGCTCGCGGACCGGTTCGGTCGGCGTCGCCAGCAACTCGTGACCAACGTGCTGATCCTCGTGTTCGGCCTCAGCTTCGGCCTGTTCATGGCACCGGCGACCATCGGCACCGGTGCGGGCGCCAACATCCCGGGCCTGATCATTTTCATCTCGATCGGCATGGCCATCATGGGCCTGTCCTTCGGCTCGATGTCCGCGTTCCTCCCCGAGCTGTTCCCCACCAACGTCCGGTACACGGGCTCCGGAATCGCTTACAACGTCGCATCGATCCTGGGCGCGGCCATCACCCCGTACATCGCGGTGTCTCTCAACGCCTGGGGAGGGGTCAGCGCCGTGGGCTGGTACCTGGCGGGCGCGGCGGTCATCACGATGATCGCTCTGCTCATCTCCCGGGAGACCAGGGACGTCGACCTCGCCTCGATCAACTCCGACGCCTCCTAGCCGCGTTTCCCGGTTCACCGCACAAAGACGCCGCCACACCCACCCTGTCGAGGTGGGCGCGGCGGCGTCTTTCGTTACCCGCTTCGGGCCTAGACCGGCATCTTGTGCAACCGCCGGGCCGCTTCGGATATCGATCCCGTCAGCGAGGGGTAGACCGAGAAGGTGTCGGCAAAGTCGTCCGCAGACATCTTGGTGTTGACCGCCAGGGAGATCGAGAAGATCAGCTCGGAGGCACGTGGACCGACGACGACGCCGCCGATGACCGTCCCCGACCCCTTGCGGGCGAAGACCTTGACGAAGCCGTCTTCGACCGCCATCATCTTGGCCCTCGCGTTGGTCGAGAGGGACAGCATAACGGTGTCCGCCTGATACTTGCCGCTCTCGATATCGGCCTGGGAGACGCCCACGGTCGCGATCTCGGGAGACGTGAATACGTTGGAGGCCACGCGGTGCTTCTTGAGCGGCGAGACGGAATCTCCGAGCAGGTGCGCAATGGCGATCCGGCCCTGCATCGCGGCCACGGATGCCAAGGGCATCACGCCGGTGCAGTCTCCGGCCGCGTACACGTTCGGCGCGGTCGTGCGTGAGACGCCGTCCACCACGATGTGGCCGGAATCGTTCGTGGTCACGCCAGCGTTCTCGAGCCCGAGGTCCTTGGTGTTCGGAATCGAGCCGACGGCCAGGAGGCAATGCGAACCGGAGACCTTGCGCCCGTCGGAAAGGGTCACGATCACGCCGTCGCCCTCGCGCTCGACCGACGCGGCGCGCGAGCGGGGCATGACGTTGAGCCCTCGCCGGTCGAACACGTCCTCCAGAACCTTCGCGGCGTCCTCGTCCTCGCTGGGAAGAACCCGGTCGCGTGAGGAAATCAGGGTGACCTCCGCTCCCAGGCCACGATAAGCGGAGGCGAACTCCGCGCCGGTCACGCCGGAGCCGACCACGATCAGGTGCTCCGGGACCTCCTTGAGCTGGTACAACTGCTTCCAGTTGAAGATGCGCTCCCCGTCCGGCTTGGCGGTGTCCAGCTCGCGCGGGTGCGCACCGACGCTGAGCAACACGGCGTGCGTGTCGAGCTCATAGGTCAGGCCCTGCTTGTCCCGGACCTCGACCGTGTGGTCGTCGAGCATGCGTCCCGTGCCGTCGATGACCTTCACCCCGGCCTTCTCGAGACTCCGGCGGATGTCCTTGGACTGCTGCTGGGCCAGATTCAGAAGACGACGATTGACCTTGTCGATGTGGACTTCGAGTTCCACGAGCTCGTCCCCGGCCCGGGTGCGGATGCCCAGGGCGGGTGCCTCGCTGAAACGGTTCATGGTGTCCGCGGAGGCAATCAGGGTCTTCGAGGGCACGACGTCGGTGATGACCGCCGAGCCTCCCAACCCCTGCTCCTCGATGATGGTGACGTCTGCCCCAAGGTTCGCGGCAACCAGCGCGGCCTCGTAGCCACCGGGGCCGCCTCCGATGATGATGATCCTCTGTGGTGTAAATGCAATAGCTTCGCTCACGGTCCTCATTGTTCCCCACAGATCCGAGCCGGTCCAAGTCCCCGGGCCTCCCGCTTCCCCGCCGTAGACCGTTTTCACCTGTCAGACCCGGCCAGGAGCCCCATCGTCGAACGTATCCTGCTAGGTTTGGAGCGTGACGACCAGCAAGAACACACTTCCCGTGGAACTTCCGAACAACTCCTCGAGCATGGGGTTCGAGCCGCATCGTTTGGCCCAGCGCGCCGCGGAGTACATCGCCGAACAGACCGGCGTGAAGCGCCACGACTACGGCCTCACCCTGGGGTCCGGGTGGGGCGGCGCCGCCGAGCTCATCGGTGAGGCGACGCATGTCCTCAAGGCCGACGACGTCCCCGGGTTCCGTTCCTCGGAGATTGCGGGCCACGCCGGAACCCTCACCTCCGTCCGGACGCCGGAGGGCCGCCGGGCGCTGGTCATCGGTGCACGGACCCATCTGTACGAGGGCCACGGCATCCAGCAGGTTGTCCACGGTGTGCGCACGGCCGCGGCCGCCGGATGCTCGACCATGATTCTGACCAACGGGTGCGGCGGACTGCAACCGACGTATCGCCCCGGCACGCCCGTGCTGATCAAGGACCACATCAACCTCACGGGCGGTTCGCCTCTCGTCGGGGCACATTTTGTCGACCTGACGGATCTGTACTCTCCCCGCATTCGGGAGATCGCCCGTTCGATCGACCCGAGCCTCGAGGAAGGTGTCTATCTCCAGCTTCCCGGACCGCATTACGAGACTCCGGCGGAGATTCGCATGGCCCAGACCCTGGGTGCGGACCTGGTGGGTATGTCCACGGCGCTCGAGGCCATTGCGGCCCGCGCGGCCGGCCTGGAAGTATTCGGTATATCCTTGGTCACCAACGCCGCTGCGGGAATATCCGACAGCCCGCTGAGCCACCACGAAGTCCTGGAAGAGGGGCGGAACGCCGGTCCGCGTATCTCTGAGTTGCTGGCGCAGATCATTGCCCGCTTGGACCACTAGCACCACGGCACTTCAGGAAAACGACGAGGTTTATCCATGACGACGGAACTGATCAACGAAGCAATGCAATGGGTCGAGGCCGACCCGGATCCCCAGACGCAGCGCGAGCTCCTGGAGATGATCAGCCACGCCGAAACCGAGGAAGGCGAGAGCCTGCTGCGCGAGCGCTTCTCCGGACGACTCCAGTTCGGGACCGCGGGGTTGCGCGCGGCACTCGGTGCGGGCCCCATGCGCATGAACCGCGCCGTCGTGGCCCAGGCGGCGTACGGCGTCGCCACCTACCTCAAGGAAAGGGCCGCGAAGGAGAACTGGACGTCGACGCCTCGAGCGGTGATCGGCTACGACGCCCGGACCAAGTCCGATGCCTTTGCCCGGGATACTGCGGGGATCTTCACGGCGGCCGGTCTGGACGCTTTCCTCATGCCGGTTCCCCTTCCGACGCCCGTGCTCGCTTGGGCGACGCGCCTGCTGAAGGCCGACGTCGGCATCATGGTCACGGCCTCGCACAACCCCGCGTCCGACAACGGCTACAAGGTTTACCTGGGTGGCCAGGCCGTCGGCGAGGATGCCCGCGGCGCCCAGATCATTCCCCCGATCGACACCGAGATCGCAGAGAAGATCGCCGATGCGCCCTCCGTCGATCGAATTGAGCGCGCGGATTCGGGCTGGACGGTGCTCCCGGAGCGGCTCGCACGCGACTACGAGCACGAGGTCACCTCCCTGATCCCCGGTATCGCCCCAGCCTCTCGGTCCCTCGCGGTGGTCCTGACTCCGATGCACGGTGTGGGTGGGGAGGTCATGTCCTTCGTCCTGTCCAGGGCAGGCTTCGACCGTCTTCACGTGGTTCCCGAGCAGGCCCTGCCGGACCCCAAGTTCCCGACCGTCCGTTTCCCCAACCCGGAAGAACCCGGTGCCATGGATCTCGCGATCGGATTGGCTCGGGACCGGAAGGCGGATCTG
Organism: Rothia koreensis; assembly: GCF_004136575.1. GTDB lineage: Bacteria > Actinomycetota > Actinomycetes > Actinomycetales > Micrococcaceae > Rothia > Rothia koreensis. The sequence continues at coordinate 189,248 of NZ_NOIQ01000003.1, read as the reverse complement.
GTGATCGCCAATGATCCCGACGCCGACCGGGTCGCCTTCGCCGTACCGGATGCGGAAGCAGAGGATGGCTGGCGAATTCTCACAGGCGACGAAGTCGGGGCGATCATCGGACGCATCATGCTCGAACGTCTTCCGGCGACGAGCGGGTCGCGCCGCTACTTCGCCAGCTCGATCGTTTCCTCGAGCCTGCTCGGACGCATGGCGACGGCGCACGGCATCGAACACCGTGAGACGCTGACGGGCTTCAAGTGGATCGCCCGCGTCCAGGGGCTGGTCTACGGGTACGAGGAGGCCTTGGGCTATTGCGTGGCTCCCGACCTGGTCAAGGACAAGGACGGGATCTCCGCGGCACTGATCGTGGCCGACTATGCCTCCAAGCTCAAGGACGCCGGCAAGTCGCTCACGGACGTTCTCGATGACATCGCCCGCCAGCACGGGGTCCACGCGACAGCGCAATTGTCCGTCCGGGTCGAGGACCTGGACCGGATTACGGCCATGATGGGCCGGTTGCGCCGCACTCGGCCGGAGGAGCTGGGCGGTTCACCTGTGACCAAGGTCCGGGACCTCTCCCAGGGCTCCAAGAACCTTCCGCCGACCGATGCCCTGGTGTACCTCACTGACAACGGGGGGCGCGTGATCGTGCGTCCGTCGGGCACCGAGCCGAAACTCAAGTGCTACCTCGAGGCCGTGGTACCGGTCGAGAACGAGACGCCCCTCGCGGAGGCTCGTGACATCGCGAACCGTCGCCTCGCGGCGCTCCGCGAAGACATCGCCCTCGCCCTGGGCGTGGACTCGGAGTCCTGACGCCGCTGCCGCCCCACCGCTTCTTTCCCGTCCCTTCCGCCGCGGACGGTCATCCCGAATGGAGAGCTCATGACTGAATCCACCGACCTTCCCTCGAACCTCGCCGGCATGATCGATCACACGATCCTGGCCCCGGATGCGCGGAAAGAGGATGTGCTTCGTCTGTGCCGCGAAGCGCGCGAGCACGGATTCGCCTCCGTGTGCGTGAACCCCGTCTGGGCCGAACTCGTCGCCGACGAGCTCGAGGGGCATGACCCCGTGCCGTGCGTCGTCGTCGGCTTCCCGCTCGGCGCGACGACGACCGACGCGAAAGTCTTCGAGGCGGCAACGGCCCTCGCCGACGGCGCCCGAGAAATCGACATGGTCATCGATATCGCGGCGGCCCTCGAGGGTGATGAGGAGGCCCTGGTCGCTGACATTCGTGCCGTCGCCGACGCGGTCCACGACCGTCAGGGGCTGCTCAAGGTCATCATCGAGGCCTGCCTGCTCGACGACGACCAGAAAGTGCTCGCGTGCAGGGCCGCCGTGGCTGCGGGTGCCGAATTCGTCAAGACGTCCACGGGCTTCTCGACGGGCGGCGCAACCGTCGCCGACGTCACGCTGATGCGCGAGACCGTGGGACCCGACATCGGCGTCAAGGCCTCGGGAGGGATCCGCAGCCGCGAGGACGCACTCAGCATGATCGCGGCCGGTGCGACCCGGATCGGGGCCTCCAAAGGCATCGAGATCGTTCGGGACGCGAGATAGTCCCACAGCTCCTATACTGGAATGGACTCGTCATCCGTCCGCGTGCCTGTCCGCTGTGGCGCGCGGGTGACCAACCTTGAGGAATGAGGACCGTATGACCCACGGAGAAGAATCGGCGTTCAGGCCCGGCGCGTCCGGCCCCGCTCAGAACTCGAAGCAATACCGGACCAACCAGAAGGTGCGCAGCCACTCGGGAGAGGGCCACCTGGTGACCAACCTGCTGAACTTCGTGTTCTGCATGATTCTGTTGGTTGCATCGTTCTACTGCTTCGGCCTGTGGATTTCCGATTCCAAGGCCTGGTTGCCGTTCGCGATCGCCATCGTGCTCTACGGACTGACCTTCATGGTTCCGCTCAACATCCTGAGGAGCAAGACCGCCAAGGACTCCCCCTCGGGCAAGGAACTCACTCAGCTCTAGACGCCGCGAGGAATGACCGCACCGCGTTGACAGCGCCCCGCACCGGCTTGCCCGGGCGGGGCGCTTTTCTGCGCGACCCGGTCCGAGCCGCATCTGAACCCCGAGGGACCCGGAGCCTCGCGCGCTACGCCAGGATCGCGTCGATGAACGATTCGGCCCAGTCCAGGATCTCGTCGTCCACGAGGTCCTTGCCTCCCACCGGGGCCGACTTCGGTTTGGGAACCAGGACCTGCTTCTGTTCCGTGCCCTGGACGACCTTCGTGATCGACTGCGGATACATCCGGTCGAGTCGCATCTGCCTCGACTCGGCCAGGTCGACCGGGTAGAAACGGATCTTCGGTCCCATGACCATGATCTCCGTGAGGCCGGCCGCCCGCGCCTTGATGCGCAGGCGGGCGATCTTGAGCAGGTTCTCGGCCGGCTGCGGCAGCTCGCCGTAGCGGTCCCGCAGTTCCGCGGCGACGTCGTCCACCGCTTCATCACTCGCGGCGGCCGCAAGATTCCGGTAGGCCTCGAGGCGAAGCCTCTCCCCCGGCACGTAGTCGTGCGGGAGGTGGGCGTCCACCGGAAGTTCGATCTTCATCTCGGCCGGGGCCTCTTCCTGGTCCTCGCCGCGGTAGTCGGCAACGGCCTCGCCGACCAGTCTCAGGTACAGGTCGAAACCGACGCCCGCAATATGGCCCGACTGCTCGCCACCGAGCAGATTGCCGGCACCACGGATCTCCAGGTCCTTCATCGCCAGCTGCATGCCCGCGCCGAGTTCGTTGTGCGCCGCAACGGCTTTGAGTCGCTCGAGCGCGACCTCGCCCAACGGCTTCTCCAACGGGTACAGGAAGTACGCATAGGCCCGCTCGCGCCCGCGGCCCACGCGCCCCCTGAGCTGGTGGAGCTGGGACAGGCCGTAATTGTTGGCGCGGTCGACGATCAGGGTATTGGCGTTGGAGATGTCCAGCCCGGTCTCGACGATCGTGGTGCAGACCAGCACGTCGAAGCGCTTTTCCCAGAAGTCGACGATGATCTGCTCGAGGCGAGCCTCGCTCATCTGCCCGTGGGCGACCGCAATACGGGCCTCGGGAACGAGCTTCTGCAGATCGGAAGCCACGCGGTCGATGGAGGAGACCCTGTTGTGCACGTAGAACACCTGGCCTTCGCGCATGAGCTCGCGTCGGACCGCCGCGGCAACCTGCTTCTCCGTGTGCGGCCCCACGAACGTCAGCACCGGGTGTCTCTCCTCGGGCGGCGTCGCCAGGGTGGACGTCTCACGGATACCCGTCAGCGACATCTCGAGTGTCCGGGGAATCGGGGTTGCCGACATGGCCAGGACGTCGACGTTCGTCCGGAGCGTCTTGAGCTTCTCCTTGTGCTCGACGCCGAAGCGCTGCTCCTCGTCGATGATCACCAGCCCCAGATCCTTGAACGTGATGTCGGAGGAGAGCAGTCGATGAGTTCCGATTACGACGTCGATGCTGCCGTCCGAGATCCCCGATTCGACGGCCTTGGACTCCTTGGGCGTCTGGAAGCGGGACAATGTGGACACGCGCACCGGGAAACCGCTGAAACGTTCGGTGAAGGTCTCGGAGTGCTGCTGGGCCAGGAGGGTGGTCGGAACCAGGATCGCGACCTGTTTTCCGTCCTGGACGGCTTTGAAGGCCGCACGCACGGCAACTTCGGTCTTGCCATAACCCACGTCGCCGGAGATCAGGCGATCCATGGGAATCTCCCGCTCCATGTCGTGCTTGACCTCGTTGATCGTGGTCAACTGGTCCGGGGTCTCGACATAGGGAAATGCTTCCTCGAGCTCCCGCTGCCACGGGGTGTCCGGGCCGAAGGCGTGACCGCGCGAGGCCATGCGCGCCGAATACAGCCGGATGAGATCGGCCGCGATCTCCTTGACGGCCTTGCGGGCCTTGGACTTGGTCTTGGCCCAATCCGATCCGCCCATCTTGGACAGCGTGGGTGCGTCGCCACCGACGTAGTTGGTGACCTGGTCGAGCTGATCCGTCGGCACGAAGAGCCGGTCCCTCGGCGCACCACGTTTGGAGGATGCGTATTCGAGGACCAGGTACTCCTTCATGGGCTTCGGCTGCCCAGGCTTGATCATGGCCCCTGCGATCGGCCGCTGGATCAGTTCCACGAACTGGCCGATGCCGTGCTGCTCGTGGACCACGTAGTCCCCAGGCTTCAGAGCGAGCGGATCCACCGCATTCCGACGACGCCGCGCCGGCAGTTTCCTCATGTCACGCGTGGTGTAGGGGCTCGCCTTCCCCAGCACGTCGGACTCGGTCAGCAGAGCGATTTTGGCGTCCTCGAGGACGAACCCGGTCCCGTGCGGGGCCGTGGTCAACTCGATGATGCCGGCCTGGGGTTCCTCGGTCAGGTCGTCTCTCCGGGCGGCCGGCAGGTCCGCGGACTGGAAGAGCTCGGCGAGCCGGTTCAACGGGCCCGGCCCGTCGGTCACGGCGACGACCTGCCATCCGTTGCGCACGTGGTCCCCGACCACCTCGAGCATGGCGTCGACGTTCCCCGCGAAAGTCAGAGGAGCCCGGACCGCGATCGTCAGGCTGTCGGCTTCGTCCTCGATGGCTTCGTCAACCCCGAGAGAGGTGATGGACCACCAGCCGTGGCCCAGGTCCAGGGCCTCGTGGCGCGCGTCCGCGACGGCCATAAAGCTGGCCTGGGCGAGACCGGTCTCGTTGATGTCGATGGGAGCCTGTTGTCCGTTGGACGCCTGCTCCCACGCGGCCAGGAGGAACTCCTCGTTCGTGGCAACCAGGTCGGCCGCTCTGGCCCGGATCTTCTCCGGCTCGAGAAGCACGGTCATCGAATCGCTGGGAAGCGAGGCGATCAGCGTCGTCATCTCGTCGACCAGCAAGGGGGCAAGGGATTCCATGCCCTCGACGTAGATGCCGCCGGCAATGCGTTCGAGCATGGATTCGGCCCCCGGAAGAGTGTCCTTGAGCTTGGCCGCTCGGGACATCACGTTGGGGGTGATGAGGATTTCCCGGCACGGTGGAGCGATCAGCTCCGTGGGGTCTTCCTCGCCCTTGGGCGTGAAGGTGCGCTGATCGGCGACCGCGAACCATTTCATGGTGTCGATCTCGTCGCCGAAGAAGTCGATGCGCACCGGGTGGTCCTCGACGGGAGAGAAGACGTCGATGATTCCGCCGCGCACGGCGAATTCGCCCCGCTTGGTCACCAGATCGACCCTGGAATATGCGGCGGCGGACAGCGCCTCGACCGTTTCCTCGAAGTCGTGTTCCTCCCCCACTTCCAGGCGGACCGGCTTCATGGATTCGAGGCTGGCCGAAATGGGCTGGAGGACGGAGCGCACGGGAGCGATGACGACCCGGACGTCGTCGTCGGCCTCGGACATCCGACGCAGGACCGCCAGGCGCTGGCCCACGGTGTCCGACCTCGGCGACAGCCGTTCGTGGGGCAATGTCTCCCACGCGGGGAACCGGGTCACACTGCGCGGATCGATGTACGACCCCAGAACAGCCTCGAGGTCCTCGGCCTCGCGATCGGTCGCGGTCATCGCCAGCACGACCGGAGCATGGTTGCCCTCCCGTCCCGCGCCACCGGCGGACGTGGCGGTCGAGAGTCCGTCCGCAATCTGGGCCAGCAACGGCGCTCTGAGCCCCTCGGCCGCCCCGATCACGGTTTCTGCGGACCGTTCGGATGCCGATCGGGACGCCTGCGCCAGGACATTCGCGAACGTGGGTTCCTGGTCGAGGGCTGTGCGCAACCCGGTGAGGCTCATGAGATGACGGTCCTTGAGTGGTTGGGGGCGGTGATCGCGCCCGTTTCCGGGCACGCAGAAATGCGCCCGAATTCCGTTCCGGACGCGGGCACGTTCGGTCTCGGGCCGAACGGATACTACATTACGCCGGTCGCTTCGCGGGCTCCACGCCCGCATGCTCCGGGCTTAACCCCACCGCGAAACCCTCCCGGTCGAGAGTCTCCTGCCCGCTAGACTGAGGCCTGAACCATCCGACGACACGAAGTGAGACATCCATGGCCATGAAAGAATCGCACACCATCAACGCGCCGATCGACAAAGTCCTCGAGGCCTTCACGTCGGAGGACTTCGCCCGCCACGTGGCCAAGAAGGCCGGCGTCGAATTCGAGTCGCTGAACGTCGATGGCGAGACCTCCGGTGCCTTCACCGTGACCACCGTTCGCGGTGTCGGTGCGGACAAGGTTCCCAGCGTCGCCCAGAAGTTCGTCGGCAACGGGGTCAAGCTGACTCAGGTCGACAAGTACGGTGCACCCCAGGAGAACGGTTCGAGAAGCGTCGAGACGTCGATCGACGTCGCCGGAATGCCGGTCTCGGCGAGCGCGCACCAGGATCTCGCCTCCCAGGGCGAGCAGACCGTCGTCGACGTCGAGGGCGAGGTCAAGGCCAATATTCCCCTGGTCGGCAAGAAGATCTCCTCCGCCGCCGAGCCGTACATCGGCAAGGCCCTGTCCCTCCAGAGCACGACCGCCGAGGACTGGATCAAGAACCACGGCTGATCCCAGCCCCTCGCTCGCGGCGCCTCCAGGCCATCCCACACAACCTCGTCGTCACGAGATTCGGTGGAGGCCGGGAGGCGCCGTTAGCGTAAGAGCGGACCCCCACGATCTCGCACCCTGAGGAAGACATGACCACAACACTCGAGCAAGAGGGCTACCACCAGAGCACGTTCGGTTCGAAGCTGCGCGACGGCAACACCGGCGGACTGCTGATGATCGCGGCCATGGTCCTCGGGCTGCTGTTCGCCAATTCCTTCATGGCCGATGGCTACTTCGGTCTGCGCGACGCCCACCTCGGGATACCCGCGGTCGACAGCGCCTTCCACACGGTGGGCGAATGGGCCTCCGAAGGCCTTCTCGCCGTGTTCTTCTTCATGACCGGGCTCGAGCTGAAATCCGAGTTCGTTGACGGCGAGTTGCGTCGGATCAAGAAGGCCATCGTTCCGGTTGTCGCGGCCTTCGGTGGCGTGGCCATGCCCGCCCTGATCTACGCCGCCATCAACCTGTTCTGGGGCGACGCCGCGACCCTGCGAGGATGGGCCACCCCCACGGCCACGGACATCGCGTTCGCCGTGTCCGTGCTGGCGGTCGTGGGCTCCGCGCTGCCGACGGCCATGCGGACCTTTCTGCTGACCTTGGCCGTGGTCGACGACCTGATCGCCATCGTGATCATCGCGTTCGTCTATTCGGAGGGCGTGAATTTCCTGTACCTCGGGCTCGCGATCCTGCCCGCGGCCCTGTTCTGGGTCCTGACCCACCGGTGGCCGCGGTTCTTCGCCCACAGCCGGTGGGCTCCCTGGGTCATCCTGCTGCCGATCGGCGTGGTGACCTGGGTGCTCATCTACTCGGCGGGCATCCACGCAACCATCGCCGGCGTCGTGCTCGGTTTCATGGTTCCGGTGCTTCACCGTTCCAAACCGCAGGCCGGTGAGGCCCCGATCGGCTTGGCACCCCGGTTGTCCCATCGCTTCTCGCCGCTGTCGAACGGTATCGCGATCCCGGTGTTCGCGTTCTTCGCCTCGGGCGTCGCCGTGGGCGGTTGGTCCGGGATCGTCGATGCTTTCACGGACCCCGTCGCCATCGGCGTCGTCGTGGGACTCGTGGTCGGCAAGACCATCGGAATCTTCGGGTCGACGTGGATTCTGACTCGGGTTTCCGGGGCCGAGATCGATGAGGACATGAAGTGGATCGACGTCTTCGGGCTGGCCATGATGGGCGGCATCGGCTTCACCGTCGCGCTGCTCGTCGCGGAGCTGAGTTTCGGCCTGGGCACGATCCACGATGATCACGCCAAGGTCGGTGTGCTGACCGGTTCCCTGCTCTCGGCGATCTTGGGCGGAATTCTGCTGGGCATGCGCAACGCCCACTACAAGCGTCTCCGTGCTCAAGGAGTCCCGGTGGACACCTACGACGGCGGCGCCCCGGACGAATCCGAGGCGACACAGGCACGGTCTCAGGACGACCCGGAGTAGTCCTGAATCGGTCCTGCGCGACCGGGGCTCCCCGCACGAGAAGCATCGGTGGTGCTCAGAGGGCCGCTTCCTTCGCGGCTTCCTCCGCCGCGACCCAGGCCAGCATGGCGCATTTGACCCGCGCCACGAATTTGGAGACCCCGGCGAACGCTGCGGCGTCCCCGAGTGATTCCTCGTCCGGTTCGATCTGACCGCGAGACCGCAGCATCTCACGGAATTGGTCGACCGTGGTCGCGAACTCCCCCATGCTCATGCCGGGTGCCATCTCGGAGAGCACGGAGGCGGAGGCCATCGAGATCGAGCAGCCGTCGCCCTCCCAGGTGAGGCTCTCCACCCGGTCCCCGGCCTCGTCCAGGCTCACTCGCACATTGATCTCGTCCCCGCACGTCGGGTTGTACTGGTGGTTCTCGGCGGTGTGTCGGGAACCGGCGGATTCTAGGCCCTCGCCCGTACGGCGTCGGGAGTGATCGAGAATGACCTGCTGGTACAACTGGTCGAGATCGCTCATTGCCGTTCTCCGTCGGATGCGCCGCCCAGCCCGAAGAAGGGTCGGACGTCCCCCAGGGCGTCGAGGAACCGGTCCACGTCCGCGGTCGTGTTGTACAGGTAGGCGCTGGCCCGAGTCGAGGCGTTGATTCCCAGCCGCCGATGCAGGGGCTGGGCGCAGTGGTGCCCCACCCGGACGGCGATACCTTTGCTGTCCAGGAGCTGCCCGACGTCGTGGGGATGGACCCCATGGACGTCGATCGACACGAGCCCCGCACGTTCGGTGCCGGGAGCCGGACCGAGCAGACGGACGCCGTCGATCTGTGAGACTCCTTCCGCGAGCCGACGGCCGAGCTCGGCCTCCCACGCGTGCACGTTCTCCATCCCGATCTCGTCCAGATACCGGACGGCGCTGGCCAGCGCCACGGCCTGCGAGACGCGCTGCGTGCCGGCCTCGAACCGCATGGGCGGCTCCATGAATTGTGCCTCGTCCATGGTGACCTTGGTGATCATGGATCCGCCGGTCAGGAACGGGGGCATGGACTTGAGAAGGTCGTATCGGCCGTACAGGGCACCGATCCCCGTGGGACCCAGCATCTTGTGCCCGGAGAAGGCCGCGAAATCCACTCCGAGGTCGCCGAAGTCGACCGGCATGTGCGGGACGGACTGGCATGCGTCCAGGACCGTCAGGGCATCGTATTTCTTGGCCAGCCGGACGAATCTCGGGACGTCGGTGACCGATCCGAGCACGTTGGAGACGTGGGTGAAGGCGAAGACCTTCGTGGCCGGCCCGACGATGTCCTGGGCGGCGTCCTCGTCCAACAGGCCGTCCTCGCCCAACGGGATGTAGCGCAGCGTCGCACCGGTCCTGGCCGCCAGTTGTTGCCATGGGATGAGGTTCGCGTGGTGTTCGGCTTCGGTGGTCACGATCTCGTCCCCTGGCCCGAGCGCGAATCGTTCGGCTTCGGGTCCGCCCAACCCGGCGGAAGCGTTGGAGAACGAGTAGGCGACCAGGTTGATCGCTTCGGTCGCGTTCGACGTCCAGACCAGTTCGTTCTCCGCGGCGCCGACAAAATCGGCCACCGTGCGCCGGGCGTCCTCGAACGCGTCGGTCGCGGTCACCGCCAGGCTGTGGGCTCCGCGGTGGACGGCCGAATTGCTGTGTTCGTAGTAGTCCCGTTCGGCATCGAGCACGGCAGAGGGGTTCTGGCTCGTGGCCCCCGTGTCGAGGTACACCAACGGGTCCTCACCGTCTTGCCTGGCGAGTATCGGAAAGTCCTGGAGCAGGCTCCGAACCTTCGTGTCGTCCAGGGGGCCGGTCGCGGACGGAGAATTCTGGCGGGTCGAATTGCTCATGGCCCCCATCCTAGGACCAGCATCCGCGGATATCTGCCGGGGTGCCTTGCGGCTTAACGTGCATGGAATTTTTGCTGGGCCGCGGTCAGGCCCTGGGTCATGACGAGCTCGACGGCATCCGCCGAGTCCTCGAGGAGAGCCGGCAACTGCTTGGCCTCGGCCGACGAGAAATTCTTGAGCACGTAGTCGGCGGTATCCATCCGTCCGGGAGGGCGACCCACACCGACGCGAACACGCAGGTAGCCCTTGGTCCCCAGGGCCTTCGAGATATCCCGCAGACCGTTGTGGCCGCCTTCTCCCCCGCCCTGTTTGAGCTTGAGGGTGTCGAAAGGGATGTCGATCTCGTCGTGCACGGCAATCACGTGGTCCGGATCGACCTCGTAGAACTTCGCGAGGGCCGAGGCGGGGCCGCCCGAGGTGTTCATGTACCCGGTGGATTTGGCCAGGACCACGCGGGGCCCACCGATTCCGAGCCGGCCCTCGACGACGACGGCACCGGTCTTGTGGCGTTTGAACGAAGCCTGCATGCTGCGGGCCAGGGTATCGACGACCATCTGTCCGACGTTGTGACGAGTGTTGACGTATTGGGGGCCGGGGTTTCCCAGTCCCATGACCAGCCAGGTTTCGGCCATGATGTTCTCCTCCAGGCCGGGTCGCCCGGCGTCGTCGTTGTGCGGATGGGCTCGGTGGCGTTGACTCGCTCACGAGCAACGGACAAGGGAAAGGCCCGTCGATACGCATCGACGGGCCTTTCTCGAGGTTTCGGCGAGTGTTACTCGCTGTCCTCGTCGGATTCCTCGGAGGAGTTGTCCTCGGAGGCACCCTCTTCGGCTTCCTCGCCCTCGGTCTCTTCTTCGGTCTCTTCGCCGAGGTCCTGCTCGACCTCCTGGGAGACGTTCACGATGATCAGGTCTTCCTCGGAGACGAGGTTGACGCCCTCGGGAAGAAGGAGATCCGCGGCGGTCACGTGCTCGCCGTCGGAACGGCCGTCGATCGACACGAGGACCTCCTCGGGAACGTCCAGAGCATCGGCGTCGACGACGACGACCTGCTCGGGCTGGGTCCAGAGGTTGCCCGGTGCGACCTCGCCCTCGACGGTGACGGGGATTTCGACCTCAACGCGCTCACCGCGACGAACGGTCAGCAGGTCGACGTGGTAGATCTCCGGACGAATCGCGTGGCGCTGGATGTCCTTGATCATGGCGAGGTGGCTCTTGCCCTCGATGTCCAGGGAGAGGACCGCGTTGGGGTTACGGGCGGCCATCATGGTCGCGTGGCCCGGAAGAACGATGTGGACGGGGTCTTCCCCGTGGCCGTAAATGACGGCGGGAATCTTGCTCTCGCGGCGGATGCGGCGGGCTGCGCCCTTGCCGAATTCGTTGCGGTTTTCCGCGGAGATCTTTGTACGATCAGCCATGCTGAATCACCTTTCGTGTCGGAACGGTTCTGACGTGCGCCAAGTTGATTGGAACTGGCGCGGTTCCGCACGGGACATCTCCCACGGTGTTTCGCTGACCAGCCATCGTCGATTACGGAGGATCATTCCTCCCTCGCCTTGGCATGCTGTTCAATTATGCGGTCTTCCCCGACTTCCGGGCAAGCCCGGGATTCCGCAACCTGCCTCACGCAGATCCTGGGTCCGACGGGATCGGCCCGTGGCACGAAACCCGTTGCCCGGGGTTCGTCGACGACGTCCTCCCGGAGCAGGCGCCCTTCGAGGGCAGGCGCCCTTCGAGAGTCACCAGGGGCGCGTGCCCTGAGAATCCGACGCAGCAGCATCAGGCCCAGAATTGATCCGAGAATTCCTCCGATCGAATTGAATACGGCGTCGACAGGGTCGAATACTCGTCCCGGAAGAAAGAGCAGCTGGAACAATTCGATCGAACACGAGCAGAGCGCGGAGAGAATCCACCACACCCTGATCCGAATGTGCGGAAATGCCAGAACCAGGCACGCGGTCAACGGCACGAAAACCGCGGCATTCATCCCTTGTTCCACGACCCTGGGTCCGATGTGCTCGTGGAGCCACGGTGTCGGCGTCAACCAGGACCAGATGCTCACCAAGATGCTCCCGATGAGCGACCCGTCGGGCCAGAAGAAGCACCATGCCGCGATCGTGAGGAGGCCGGCCAGCACGGCGATCGCGGATCTGCGGACCGTACGCAGCACGTCGCCGTGACCGATATCCCGCCTGTTCGGCACCAGGGTTGTAGACAAGCGCACGTGTTCTCCCGTTGCGGTGCTAGATTTGGTATCGCCCATTCCCGGGTCTCGAGAATCTTTCACGATTCTACTCGAGACTCCATTTCGGATGTGCAGCGCGAAATCCCTTCTGGGCAGATGGGGGCTACCCTTGAGGAATCACATGAGAATATCGAAATTTATTAGTCTGACCAGTGCAAACATTCTTTTGCGCTGTACCGTGACGCATCGAGCCTCCCGTGCTCCGGGGCAGGAAACGGGTCTGCGCCCGAACCCCGGTGCGAGTGTCCTGACCGGCCGGAGTTCCTGGGCCTGAGCGCGATCATGGACGCCGTCGAATTGGGTGGCCGCATCCGCCTCGCCCACGCCTGTCTGCAGGCCGTCGCGACCGCGTGCGAAGCCGATATCCTCCACGTCAAGGGCTATGCCGCGACGGAGGGCTTCTACCGCAGCAACCGGCACAGCACCGATGCGGACATTCTGGTGCGCCCGGGGCACGTCGAAGTCTTCACGCATCGGTTGGTGACGGACGGGTGGGAAAAAGTGACAGACTTTTCGTCCGGGTCGGCCTTCCACCACGCGGCAACCTTCCGGCATCCGTGGTGGGGAGCGGTGGACATCCACCGCTATTTCCCCGGCATGGACGCCCACGCCGAGGAAAACTTCGAGCGCCTGTGGGCCACGCGGCAGTCATTGCCCATCGCCCATTACCCGTGCGCCGTCCCCTCCGACGCCGACCAGATTCTGCTGATCATGCTTCATGCGGGGCGGGATGGGTGGCGCGGCAGCCTGGACATCCAATACTTGCGCAGAGTTCTGTCACCCCGCGACCTGGAGCGGATGAGGCGCAGGGCCGCCGAGTTCGGCGCGGAGATCGCGCTGGCCGCCTCGTTGGGAGAACTTGGTGACTACAGGCACCACCCGGACTACTTGCTGTGGAAGTACATGACCGTGGGAGGTTCGAGGATCGACGAATGGGTGGCTCGGTACTCGGCGGCTCGGACGCTGCGCGCCAAGGCACGGGTCGCGGCGTCGTCGTTGCTGGTGAACAAGGACCACTTGGCGATGCGGCTCGGGCGCCGCCCCTCCCGCGCCGACGTCGCCACCGAATGGGTGGGCCGCGTACGCCAGGCGGGCACCGAAATCGGGCAGCGTGTCCGTGGGGTCCTCAAGGGTTCGGAAGGAAGGGAAAGCCCATGACCCGGATTGCGGGCGACGTCGCCTGGGTCGTAACGAGCGGACCGGACGGACCGCAGTGCCTCATCGCCCGGGTCCCGGACCATCAACCGCTCCAGTTGTCCGGCACAGCGATCGACCTGTGGTTGTCCTGGGCCGACGGAGCGAGCCTCGAAGAGAGCATCGAAGAAATGTCGGCCCTCTACGAGGTTCCCACGGCCGATATTCGCCCCGAGTCGGAGCGGTTGTTCCGTGAACTCGAGGCTGGAGGGTACCTCCACGAGTGAATGAGCGGCCGAAGCCATCGCTGCACCGCCGCACCATTCGCGACGACGGCCCCTGATGTCCGGTCGCCGGGGCCTAGACCTCCTCGCCGAGGTCCCTCAGTATTGTCCTGAGTTGGTCCTCGAAACGGGCCTGACCGAATTCTTCCGCGTGCTGACGCAGTACCTCGCCGTCGAAACGGGAGGGGTCGAACTGGTCCAGGGCTCGTCGGATGCCGGCCGGCGTCGGAGAGTCGACGAAGGCGCCCGTCTCCCCCGACCCGACCGTGTCCAGAAAACCGCCGGCCCGCAGCGCGATGGTCGGTTTGCCGAAGGCGGCGCCTTCCAGGGGCGCTATTCCGAAATCTTCGTGGGACACGGCAACCACGGCCGAACAATGCGCATAGCACCACCGCATCTGGGCGTCGTCGAGATTGTGGAGCATCCGGACATTCGCCGGGGCACGGGAGCGCAGCTCCTGCTCGAGAGGCCCCGTTCCGACGACGACCAGACGATGACGGGTTCCACGGACCGCCTCGATGACGCGATGGACGTTCTTGTAGGGAAGCAAGCGCGCAACGACCAGGAAAAACCCTCCGTCCTCGGGGTCGAAGCCCGGAACCGGGGCCTGGGCTTCTTGGGCGTCCACGCTCTGCGGCGGGTGAATGACGGGTGCGGCCACGCCGTAGGCCGCCCGGATACGGTCTCGCACCACCGTGGAGTTGGCGATATATGGCTGGTCGAGTCGGCGCGCCGCCCACTTGTCCCATCTGATGAGCGAAGGTTTCAGGACCCTCAGGAACAGTCCGACGGCCTTGGCCTCCGCGCCCTCTCCCATGTACTGGTCGCTCAGGTACAACCATCGCGCCGGACTGTGGCAGTACACCACCATTTTGCCGGTCGCTCGGAATCCGTGCGCCCACCCCGTCGAGGAGACCACGGTGAGTCGGGCTGGCACACGGAACAGCGTCGAGACCAGGGGCAGCAGCGGCAGCGCGAGCCTGTGGTTCCTCCGGAGCAGTCCGATCCTGTTCAGTGCCGAGGTCCGGATGTCCGCGTCCTTGAACTCCGGAAAGGTGGCATCAGGGTCGTAGAGCGTCGTGTAGATGGGCGCCTCGGGAAAGATCCGGTGCAGGGCCAGGACCACGCGCTCGGCACCGCCGCGTTGGGTCAGGTAATCGTGGGCTATGGCCAACGGACAGTCCGGCTCCCGGCTCCCGGACATCAGATGTTCGGCCACGCGTGCCATGGTGCGATACATCGATACTCCTAGAAATTTCGGCCCGTGCTGTGGGGTGCGGCGTTCCGGCGAAGCCCGCGGACGGTTCCGGATCGATGCGACCAGCGATCCTCTTCCCGGTCGACCGGCATCCCGTGCACATGTCCTGCCCGCCGTATCTTTTGTACCTCACCTCGTAGCCTCCGGCGACGTGATGCAGGGCGCGCGTGGCGAGCCGTTCCGTTCCCCCGTGTGATGACGACCCATGCTGTGGCCAAGGGGTTCATAGTGTCTCCTGGCCCAGCAACTTCAGGCGGGCACATCAAGCTCGTCCAGGACCTGGCGCATCCGCACGGCAGCGGCCTCCGGTGAATACTTTCGACGCCACCGTTCACGGGCAGCCGCGATCACGGCCTGGACGGATTCGTCGGAGGTCGTGAGCGCGTGAATCGCGCGGCGCAGGGTTTCGGCGAGGGAATCGACGTCGCCCGCGACGAAAATCCACGGGTGGCCCTCCCCCACCACGTCAGGCAGACTCCCGGCGTCGCTGACGACCACGGGCAGACCCGCGCTCATGGCCTCGGCCGCCACGAGTCCGAACGCTTCCGGGATCGTCGAACCGCAGACCAGGAGGTCTACGCGGTCGAAAAACTCCCCGACCGGGACGTTTCCTGTCCGGTTCAACCTGTTCCCGGGTACTCGCGCGAGCGCCCTGTCGACCGTGGCCGCCTCGCTCCGTCCCACGTACCGCTGGCCACCGGCTACGTTCAGTTCGAGGTCCATCCCTTCCTCGATGAGCCGCGCGCAGGCATCCGCCAAAGTCACCACTCCCTTGCCCGGGCTGATTCGCCCGAGGTGGCCGACCCGGATCGTCCCTTCCGGACGAGAGCGTCGCTCGCGGCAGGATACTTCCGGAACCCAGTTGTCGAAGATCCGGCTTCCGGGCACGCGGTCCGAGGTGTAGGGCGACGGCGTGAGACACGTTCCTGCCCCGATTGTCGCGATCGCGCACAGCGGCCGACGGATGCCGACCGGGACCTGGTGCAGGTGCACGACCCGTCGGGGACGACCCGAGAGCGCGAACGAGGGCACCAGACCGTTGCACCAGATCCAGTCCGATCGATGCGTCACCCCGAACGCCGCGAGGCCCAGCATGTACTGCACGCGATTCCGCGCCGTGATCCTGTGGACGGGGAAACCTTCTCGCTCGGCACGGTCCACGACGTCGCGCGGAAAGGTCGGTGCCACGACGACGACCTCGCGCCCTAGGTCGCGTGCCGCCCGGGCCATGGCGAACAACATGACCTCCCCACCGGCAATATCGCCGTTGTTCGTCGCGAGGAACAGACGCCGACCGGATGCCCGGTTTCTCGTCGTGGCCTCCGAGCGGTTCGGGTCCGGGTAGGCGGCGACGATTCCGCTCACCATCTCGTGGAGCGATGCGAGGCGGTCATCGCGGGGCGCCGGGATCTGGAAAGACGCGGTCCGGAGCAGGGCGTCGGGCAGCAACCACCCGTGATCGGCCGACGTGTCACGGATGATCTCGGGCGGGATCAGTGCGTCGTCGTCGAGGATCTCGCGGTTGCCGCCGACGTCGGTCGCGACGACGGCCACCCCGGCCGCCACCGCGTCCAGAAGGGTGTAGGAGCAGTTCTCCCACTCGGAGACCTGCACCAGCACATCCGTCCATGCCAGCGCGGCCTCCGGCTCGAGAAAGCCCGTGAAGTCGACGGACTTTTCCACGCCGAGGTCCCGGGCCAGGGCCACCAGGTCGTCCTCGGCCGGTCCTTCTCCCGCGATGCGAAGCACCGCGGAAGGTTCCTGCGCCGCGACGACCGCGAAGGCCCGGATCACGGCGTCGATCCTTTTCTCGGGTGCGAGCCTGGACAGCGTCAGATACCGGGGCCCGCGAACGCGCGGGATCCGAGCACGTTCACGGTCCACGGCCTCACGCACGGCGGGGACGTCGATGCCGTTGCGCACCACCCGTACGTGACGCGCACGCCATGTCTCGACCATGAGGCGACGAGTCGATGCGGAGACCGCGATCGCCCCATCGGTGACGCGCAGTCTGGCCGTGTGGAACAGGTTCATGATGCGTGCTCGCCGGAAGGACGTCTGGTAGGTCGTGCCCCGGGGCGCTATGCCGTGTTCCGTGGACACGAGTGCCGGTGCCGGACGGACCCCGGGCATGACCGCGGCAAGTTTCATCCCGCCGATCACGGCCGCGGCGACGACGTCGGCATAGGCGAGGTGGGTGTGGACCACGTGAGGCCGGAGCCCACGGACGATGCGATGCAGGGTTCGCGCCGAACGGAGGAAGCCCGCTCGCGGACCGAATGCACCGGCGATGACGCGCGACCCCTGGTCGCGCAGGCGGGTTGCCAGCTCCCCCTCGGGGCACAGCACCGTGACGTCCCATCCCGGCAGACCGGCCCGGGCGACGTCGAGCACGTGCCTGGCCACTCCTCCGTACTCCGACACGGGAACAATCCAGAGGACCCGCGGCACGCCTACAGCCATGGCTCCGGCCGATCAGGAGCCGCCCTCCGGTGTCCAGATCCCCCGCAGACACACTTGTTGTGCATGTTCCCCCACCATGACACGATCAGTACCGGCGGAACGGGCCCATATCCCGTGACACCGGTCGAGCTTCCTAGCCGACTCCGCCGAACAGGCTCGTGACCGAGCCGTCCTCGAAGACCTCCTTGATGGCGCGCGCGATCAGCGGCGCGATCGAGAGCACCGTGAGGTTCTCGAACTGGCGCTCCTCCGGCACGGGGAGCGTATTGGTCACCACGACTTCGTTGGCGCCCGAGTTCTCAAGACGTTCGCAGGCGGGACCGGAAAAGACCGGGTGCGTCGCTGCGATGATCACGTCCTTGGCCCCGGCGTCCTGCAGGACCTTCACGGCGCCCGAGATGGTTCCGCCGGTGTCGATCATGTCGTCGATCAGCACGCACGAGCGGCCCTCGATGTCTCCGACGACCGTCTTGGACATGGCCTGGTTCGGCACCGAGATGTCCCGTGTCTTGTGCACGAAGGCCAGCGGTGCGCCGCCCAGCATCTCCGACCACTGTTCGGCCACACGTACGCGGCCGGTGTCCGGGGAGACCACGGTGACGTTGTTGAGGTCGACACGCGTCTTGACGTAACCGACGAGCAGCGGGATGGCCATGAGGTGATCGACCGGGCCGTCGAAGAAGCCCTGGATCTGGGCCGTGTGCAGGTCCACGCTCATGATGCGGTCCGCGCCGGCGGTCTTGTAGAGGTCGGCGATCAGGCGAGCCGAGATCGGCTCGCGGCCCTTGTGCTTCTTGTCCTGACGCGCGTACGGATAGAACGGAGCGATGACCGTGATCCGGCGGGCCGAAGCCCTCTTGAGAGCATCGATCATGATGATCTGCTCCATGAGCCACTGGTTGATCGGTGCCGGGTGGGACTGCATCACGAAACAGTCCGCGCCGCGCACGGAATCCTCGAACCTGACGTAGGTCTCGCCGTTGGCGAAGTCGTAGGCCGACGCGGGAAGAAGGTCGCATCCGAGCTCGTCGGCGACGGACTCCGCGAGATCGGGGTGCGCCCTTCCCGTCACCAGGACGAGCTTCTTTTCCCCTGGATTCGTCATGGTCTGGGTCATGGGCTAGCCTTCCTCGCTGCTGTTCGCATCGGTGTCGCGCGCTTTCCGCGCGGCTTCCGCCGCCGGCGTGCCTGCACGCTTCTTTTCGACCCAGCCCTCGACATTGCGCTGGGGAGCTTCGTTGATGACCAGGGCGCCCGGCGGGACATCCTCGCGGATCACCGTGCCGGCACCCGAATATGCACCGTCGCCCACGTGGAGAGGGGCCACGTACATGTTGTCGGATCCCATGCGGACGTTGGATCCGATGACGCTGCGGTGCTTGTTGACGCCGTCGTAATTGACGAACACCGAAGCCGCGCCGATGTTCGAGTTCTCGCCGATCTCGACGTCGCCGGCGTACGTCAGGTGAGGAATCTTGGAGCCGTCACCGATGTCGGCGTTCTTGGTCTCGCAGAACGTGCCGATCTTGCCCTCTTCCCCGAGGACCGTCCCCGGACGCAGGTACGCGAAGGGACCGACGGTCGCTCGTGCACCGATCCGTGCACCCGAGCCGTGCGTCCGGACCACGCTGGCGCCCTCACCGATCACGACGTCGGTCAGCGTGGTGTCCGGCCCCACGGTGGCACCGGTTTCGATCACCGTCTGCCCGTGCAATTGCGTCCCGGGGAGGATCGTGACGTCATTGGAGATGTGCACCGTGGTATCGATCCAGGTGGTCGCGGGGTCCACGATCGTGACGCCGTTGCGCATGTGCTTCTCGGTGATCCGCTGGTTGAGCACGCGCCCCAGTTCCGAGAGTTGCACGCGGTCGTTCGCGCCTTCGACCTCCCAACGGTCCTCGACCGTCAGGGCGGAGGTGCGGCGCCCGTTGACGCGGGCGATGGAGAGAACATCGGTCAGGTACTTCTCGGCCTGGGCGTTCTCCGTGGTGACCGCCTTGAGGGACTCACGGAGAGCGGCGGCGTCGAAAGCATAGATCCCCGAGTTGACCTCGG
Organism: Rothia koreensis; assembly: GCF_004136575.1. GTDB lineage: Bacteria > Actinomycetota > Actinomycetes > Actinomycetales > Micrococcaceae > Rothia > Rothia koreensis. The sequence goes on along the minus strand of NZ_NOIQ01000003.1, from coordinate 170,012 downwards.
TGATGGCCAATTCTTCCGGGGTCGCGTCCTTCGCCTCGACGATCGCGGTCACTTCGCCGCCCTCGTTGCGCAGGATACGGCCGTAGCCACCGGGTTCCTCCAGGTTCGCGGTCAGGACCGTCACTGCGTTGCCCTGTTCGCGGTGGTACGTGGTCAGATCGCCGATGGTCGACGAGGTCAGGAGCGGCACATCGCCGTAGGTCACGACGACGGTCCCCTCGATCTCGCCCTGGCCCAATCCGTCCAGGGCGTCGACGGCGACCTCGACCGCCCGGCCCGTCCCGGGGATTTCGTCCTGGTCGACCACGAGCACGTTCTCGTCGAACCCCGTCACGTGGTCAACGACACGGTCCCGTTGGTGCCGGACGACCACGGCGAGGTGGTCCGGCTGGAGTTCACGGGCGGTGGCGATCGCGTGTTCGACCATGGACCTGCCGCCGATCGAGTGCATCACCTTGGGCAACGAGGACTTCATGCGAGTGCCGGCACCGGCGGCCAGAACGATGACCGCTGAGGGCGCTTCCTGAATACCAGAGGTCAAGAGAAGTGGACTCCTTGTTGTGGAGGCTGCCGGCGCGGATGCGCCAACTCGTTCCGCCTCTAGGATTCGAACCTAGACAAACGGCTCCAAAGGCCGCTGTGCTGCCATTACACCAAGGCGGATTGTTCCCTGGGGCGCGGCCCCTCGAACGGTTTTCTATCGTATCAAAGCATGCGCGCAGTTCTTCGCGCGAGTCAGGGAGCACGTAGGCTTAACACCGTGGCACATCTACTCGGAGGCGAAGCGCTTCACATCGAATTTCCCACCCGGACCGTATTCGAGGGAGTCACGGTCGGCGTGTCCGAAGGCGACCGCATCGGCATTGTCGGGAGGAACGGAGACGGAAAATCCACTCTCCTCTCCCTGCTGGCCCAACGCATTCAGCCGGATTCCGGCCGAGTCACGGTGCGGTCCGGCGTCCGCATCGGCTACCTGGATCAGTCCGACGTTCTCAACGATGACCACTCGGTCGGTTACGCCCTCGTCGGCGATACCCCCGAATACGAGTGGGCCTCCAACGCCAAGATCCGCGACATCATCTCCGGCCTGGTGCAGGACCTCGACTGGGATGCGCCCGTCAATTCCTTGTCCGGCGGACAACGTCGCCGCGTGGCGCTCGCGGAACTGCTCGTGGGCGACTGGGACGTCCTGATGCTGGACGAGCCCACGAACCATTTGGACGTCGGCGCCATCACGTGGCTCGCGGGCCATCTGAAGAACCGGTGGCCGAAGTCGCAGGGCGGACTGCTGACCGTGACACACGATCGGTGGTTCCTCGATGAGATCTGCACCGAAACCTGGGAGGTGCATGACGGCGTCGTCGAGCCCTTCGAGGGCGGCTACGCCGCATACATCCTGCAACGCGTCGAACGCGACCGCCAGGCCGCAGCAGCCGAGGCCAAGAGGCAGAACCTGATGCGCAAGGAGCTCGCCTGGCTCCGCCGCGGCGCACCGGCCCGCACCTCCAAGCCCAAGTTCCGCATCGAGGCGGCGAACGAGCTCATCAACGACGTCCCGCCGGTCCGCGACACCGTGAAGCTTTCCCAGATGGCCGTGTCGCGCCTGGGCAAGGACGTGGTGGACATCGAGGACGTCTCGGTCTCCTACCCCCTCCCCTCGGGTGGGGAGAAGCCCGTGCTGGACCATGTCACGTGGCTCATCGCCCCGGGCGAGCGGACCGGGATCCTCGGGGTCAACGGTGCCGGCAAGTCGACCCTGCTGGGGCTCGTGACGGGCGACGTCGCCCCCTCATCGGGTCGCGTGAAGCATGGGAAGACCGTCCGGGTCGCCACCCTGACCCAGCAGCTGGACGAGCTGAAGGATATCCAGAACGACAGGGTCTCGGACGTGATCGGCCGCAAGCGCACGAGTTACGTCGCGGATGGCAAGGAAATGACCCCCGGGCAGTTGCTCGAGCGGCTGGGTTTCACGAATGCCCAGCTCTCGACGCCCGTACGCGATCTGTCCGGCGGCCAGAAGCGCCGGCTGCAGCTCCTGCTGATCCTGCTCGACGAGCCGAACGTGCTGATCCTGGACGAGCCGTCCAATGACTTGGACACCGACATGCTCGCCGCGATGGAGGATCTCCTGGACACCTGGCCGGGAACGCTCCTGGTCGTCTCGCACGACCGCTACCTCATGGAGCGGGTGACCGATCAGCAGTTCGCGGTCATGGACGGTTCCTTCCGACACATGCCGGGCGGTATCGACCAGTACCTGCGGGAGCAGGAGCAGGCCGAGTCCAGGGACCGTGGGAAGCCCGCACCTGCTCCCTCTTCCTCTTCGTCTTCCTCCTCTGCGCCCGCGCCCACCCGTTCCGGTGCCGAGATCCGCGATGCCCAGAAGGAAATGAAGGCCATCGACCGGAAGCTGACCCGCCTCAGCGAGTCGAAGAAGGACCTCCACGAACAGATGGCCGCCCACGACCAGTCGGATTACGAGGGACTCGCCGACTTCGGACGGCGCGCCCAGGAGATCCAGGACGAGATCGACGAACTGGAGATGCGCTGGCTCGAGCTGTCCGACGTCGTCGGCTGATCAGGACGTCTGCAAACCCTCGGGCCGATGTGAGGTCGTCGGCCGATTCCCGCGACATCGAGGTTCCGCCGCCCACATGCGGGGCCGAAACGGCGAGCCTCAGAAACGCAGGATGGGCGGGAAAGAGACCATCGAGTCGATCACGCAGAAGGCAGGAGCCTCGAGGTCGAAAAGCGTGCCCTGGGGAACGTACTCCTCGACCTCGGAGTGCACGTCGAGGCTGTCACCGCTCGGCGGATCCGGTTGCTTGAGCCGATACGCGAAGGTGAGGTGGAATCGATAGTCCTCGTGTCCTTCAGGGGCCCAATCCAGCGCGGTCCGGACGGCGTCCCGGAAAGCGACCACCCGCTTTCTCTGGTCCTCCTCGGGCAGTGACAGTTCGACCCGCACTTCTCCCTTGCTCGACCCGACCCCCTCACTCCGCACGGACAGAGGGCCCACGGGCGGGGGCGACGCCGCCTCGATCCGGCGCAGGCATTCACGGTTGATCGTGAGGATGTCGTCCGCGGCGGTGAGCCACTTCGGCAGCGTCTCGGGGTTTTGCAGGTCTCGTTCCGCGAGACCCGGAAAGATCGTCATGTGAAGGCTGTTCGCCGGCTGGTAGGACCATGTTCCCGGTACGGCGTCATGGTGAAGACAGTCCATGACGTCGTCGACGTGGGAGAGCAACGGGGAGTCCTGAGGCACGTGACAGACGATCGTCCATCCCCTGAACCGCCGCGGTTCTGTGGGTGTCTTCCATTTCTGCTTGGCGTCGTCAGAGACCCACGGTCCTGGGCCCAGGGGACGATCGAGTGGTTTCATACGTCGAAGCTCCAGTGACTCCACGGATTGTCCTGTTTGTCGGTCAGCCAGAGATAGGCCCACGGGACTCCCCACGAATACCGATCCTGCCAACTGAAGGTGAGGAAGTGGCCGTCCGCATCCATGTACTGGTCTCCGGGCAGGCGCGTCCATCTGGACCGTGGGCTGTTGCAATCGTCCGTCCAATACACGTAGCTCAGGTCATCGGGTTTGGACATCAGGCATTGCTGGTCCAGCTGATTCTTGATTCTCATGTAGTGGTCGTCCACCACGGAGATCTCCATCTCCCAGGAGTACCCGGACTGTTTGTTGTAGAGACACGAAGTAGCCCAGGCCGGATGGTCTCGCCAATTGAAGATGCATACCTGGCCCTGCCAGATTGCTGACGAGCCTCCGCGCCATGCTTTGAGAGAGACCATCTGTTCGTTCGGAATGGGCATCCCGAGCAGCTGCCAGTACAACCACGATCTGCTGGCCTCGATCTGTCGCTGCGGATTCGTGACCGATTTCTTGTCCAGCACCCCCTGATCGGAAAGATATGTATGGACCGAGTCCGAGTCGTCGACCGTAAATATCCTGACCCCCATCGCACTCTGCCACGCAATGTTCTCACGGAGGTCGGACTTTTCCTGTCCGTACGGAGAGGGCGAGAGCTTGTCGGCGAGGTTGTAGCAGCACCGGCCGTCAGCGTTGTAGAACGCGTCAGTGACGTTGAACGGTCGGCGGTCGCCTCCGACATTCGGCACCGTGTATCCCGAATACGTCTTGTTCTCCCACAACATTCGGTCCGGTATCGGCACGAAATTTCCCAACGGCTTTCCGTACGAGGAGACGATGAATGCCATTGCGGCCATCGTCCCGTTCTCGGCATTGTCCGGATCTCGACTGTGCGGAGCCTCGTATGTGCCGAACGGACTGCTTTCCTGGTGCTTCTCATGCACATCAGAAGAATCCTTCACCAACACTTCCACGGTGGGAGCTTCAGCGGCCGGCGCCGCGGCCCACGCGGACAGGGACTCAATCGACAGTCCTGCGTGCCCCGATGTGTCGAGGCTCGCGGCCGTGCCGGGATTCATCATGGGGATCACCATGATGGTCCGTTTGACGCCGGCCCGGTCCAGTGACGATTTCCAGTCCGATGGCCGCGGAAACTCATTGATCGGTATCTTGAGCGCGACCCGCTGCGTCATGTGGGAGTCAGGGTGGGACGTTTCGTAATCGTCGATCACCCGGGCGATCCTGATGGCCTGGTCAGGTTCCTTGACATCCAGATGCATCAGCGTGGCGGCCTGAGTCACGTCTGCGGTCGACAACAGCTGAGTCAGGGTCGGAACTTCGAATTCCGTGGGACGCCGGTCCTTGGTCAGCAGCTTCTTCGTGACCAGGTCAGCGTAGTCCACGCTGGACAGGGCCGGATTCGGTCCTTGCCCAGTATCCGGGTCGAACCCCTGCTCGAGGGCCAAACCGGTATTCGTATCGTGGAAGAGGACCAGCTGGCCGTCCCTCGTGGTCCGCACGTCCGTTTCGATAGCCGGTTGGCACAGAGCGAAGGAGCGCCGAAAGGCTCCCAGGCTGTTGCCCGGAACGTCGGTGGAGAAGGCTCCTCGGTGCTGTACGGCAAAACCGAGACGGTTCCCGACCAGACCGTCGACGAACTGGTGATACATCTCCCGGTATCCCGGGCATGGGGCCACATCCGGCTCCCCTGCGCGTGCAGGGTTGACGCTGATCAGAGAGAGAACCATCGCGAGCGCCACCAGGAGGGCAGCGCCTGAGGCCTTGTTTCGCCGCCTCGGCTTCATTCCTTCGCGTTCGCTTCTTGCAATCCGGGTACTCAACGAACCTGCCTTCCGTCAGTCCCTGATCAGGCGGGAATCCTCGGCCACGATGGATACCCGGCATGCGTCCCCCGCGTCGAAATGATGGCCGTGGCCGTACATGCGGGATTCCAGGACCAGACCGTCGACCTCGCACTCGACGCGGACGTGGTCACCGAAATATTGGTATCCGCGAACGCGGGCCTCGACGTCGTGGGCACCGGCGGATGCTTCATCCTCGTGCCGGACTCGCACCGACTCCGGTCGGATGAGGACCTTCCACGAGTGGGACGGGTCCCAAGGCCTGCCCGTGGTTCGAATCGGCATCCTGGTGCCCAGGACCGGCACGAGCACCTCGTTGTCTCCTGCGCCGAGCTCCACGGCGGAAGCGTCCACCTCGAGAAGGTTCGAGGAACCGATGAAATCCGCGACGAATGCGTTGGCCGGCTCCTGATAGATCTCCTGAGGGTTGCCGACCTGTTCGATCCGGCCGTCTCGCATCACGACGATGCGGTCGGAGATACTCATCGCTTCCTCTTGATCGTGAGTCACGAAGATCGAGGTGATACCCAATTCGGACTGAATGCGGCGGATCTCCGTCCTCATCCGCACCCGTAGCTTGGCGTCCAAATTGGAGAGCGGTTCGTCGAAGAGGAGCACTCGGGGCTCGGTGACTATCGCGCGTGCCAGGGCCACCCGCTGCTGTTGGCCACCCGACAGTTCGTGCGGGGCCCGCTTCGCGTACTGGCTGATATTCATCGATTCCATCGCGGAATCGACGAGTTCCTGGATCTTGTCCTTCGGTTCATGCCGCAACTTGAGGCCGAAGGCCACGTTCTCCCGAACGTTCAGGTGCGGAAACAGGGCGTATGACTGGAAAACCATGGAGATCGGGCGCCGGTGGGGCTCGATATCATTCACGCGCCGGCCCGCGATGGTCAGCTCGCCGTCGGTGATCTCCTCGAAGCCGGCGACCATCCGCAGTGTCGTTGTCTTGCCGCATCCTGAGGGGCCGAGGAAGCTCACGAGCTCTCCGGGTTCGATCGAGAGGTTGAACCCCTCCACGGCAGTGACGGACCCACGTCCGGTTTTGTAGCGTTTGGTGATGTTCGTGAAGCGGACCGACGACGGTTCCGCATGCAGGTCGATAGTCATGGTCAGACAGTTTCCTTCGAGGTGTGCGATCGGCGGCTGACCAAACGGTTGAGCAGCTCCGTCGCGATCAGAATGGCCAGTACGAGGCCGATAAGAACGGTGCAGTATGCGAAAGCGTTTCCGAATCGGCCGGCGTCGACCTCGTCGAGGATCTGGCCGGCCATGACCTTGGTCTCGGGCGTCACGATGAAGATGATCGCGGTGATCACGGTCATGGAACGCGTCACGGTGTAGGTGAAGCCGGTGAGCATCGACTGAGCGATCAGCGGCGCCGTGACCTTCCTCAGCACGGCCATCGGACCCGCTCCCAGGCTCGCCGCCGCCTCTTCGAGGCTGACGCTGACTTGTCGCAGAGCAGCGATCGACGACTGCTGGCTTGCCGGCACGCCACGGGCGACGTAGACCATGATGATGCCCACGGCCCCGCCCAGGACCGAGCCGCCGGCGGCAATCGCGGGCAGCAGCTGATGGCCGAACAGCCATGTTGGCGAGGAGTACGCGATCGCGTACCCCAGACCCAGGATTGTGCCCGGCACGGCCAACCCGAGAACACCGATCAGGTCGAGGATTCCCGCGCTCTTCTTGAGCCGACGCACCACGAGCCAAGCGGTCAGAGAACCAATGATGACCGCGATGGGAGCAGCAACCAGGGTCATGCTCACCGTCGTGGTGATCGCATCAGACCCCAGCCGGAAAATGAACCGGTAGTGCTCCAGGCTGAGCGTGTTGTCCACACCCAGGATGGAGGCAAAGCCGCCGACGGCGATCGTCACGTACATCAGGACGATCAAGGTCATCCAGGCCCCGGCCAGGACAGCGATCGGAGCTTTGATCCACGGGGAGCTCAGAGGCCTGGGTTCTCCTGCCGGTTTTCCGGACACGGAGACCACGGACTTCTTGCCGACCCAGTAACGCTGGATGAAGAACACCGAGACCGAAGGAATCAGCAGTGCCAGCGCCACCCCAGCCGCATATGCCACGTCCCCGTTGCCGGCCACCGCAAAGTAGATTTCGCTGGCCAGAACGTGGAAATCCCCGCCCAGGGCCAAGGGGTTGGCAAGGTCCGCCGCGGCTTCCACGAAAAGCAACAGAAAGGCCGTGGCGAAGCCCGGCAGGAGCATCGGAAGGATAACTTTGGTCAACGTCTTGATATGGCTGGCACCCAATGATTGAGCGGCTTCTTCCAGCGTCGGATCCAAATTGCGGATCATGCCGCAGAAATTCATGTAGGAGACCGGCGTGAAGCTCAGTGCCAACACGATGACCAACCCCGGCAAGCCATAGACATCGACTTCCAGGCCGAGCAGCTTGTCGGTAATGATTCCGCGTTTGCCGAAGAGAGTCACCGTGGCCGTGGCGATGGCGAAGGGCGGCGAGATCAGCGGAAGCATTGCGATCCAGTGGAAGAGTCGCTTGCCGCGGAAATTCAATCGGGTGCGTGCCATCGCCAGCACAAATCCCCCGATCATTCCGAGGAGACCAACCAGCACGCCCAAGATGACGGTGTTCAGCAGAACGTTCTGGTCGCCTTGTCCGCCTTGGAGCGACGTCGTGAACCCTTCCAACCCGCGCGAGCTGAAGGCCTGACCCAGCAACCGGAGCGTGGGGAACAAGACGATGAAATACAGCGCCAGCACGACGGCGGCCGTCAGCGCCCAAACGTGCCAGCTGCTTCTGGTGATGAAATTTTTCATTGTTTCTACCGATCGGTGTCGGCCCACCCTTCGGTGGTAACGAGGGCGAGCCGACACATCAGATGGGTGATCGGCCCCCTACTTCGCCTCGCCCGAGCTCTTGACCTCTGATTCGAAGAGCGAGTTCAGCTCCTGGCGCTTGTCCGCGGCCTGAGAGACGTCCCAGGTCACCTTGTTGACGGACTTCTGGTCCGGGACATCCTCGCCGAGCTTCGCGTCCGGATGGGTCGGCGCCGCGAACGAAGGAACGTCACCGAATTGGTCCTGAGTCTGCTGGGAGAGGATCCAATCGAAGTACTTCTTGGCCTGCTCGACGTTCTTGGCCCCCTTGAGCAAGGACACGGCGCCAACCTCGTAGCCAGTACCCTCCGAGGGGTAGGTGTTCTTCAGATCGGAGAAGCCCTCGTGCTTGGCCTGGGCACAGTCGGAGTCCAGAGCGATACCGACCGCGGCCTCCCCGCGACCGACCATCTGGGTGCTGGTCGCCGCCGACTTGGAATACTGAACGATGTTGTTGTTCAGCTTCTTCATGAAATCGATGGTCTTGCCCTGGTCGCCGTCGAACTTCTGAAGAACCGTGTAGAGGACCATGTATCCCACCCCTGCTGTCGCCGGGTGAGGCATCGAGATCTTGCCCTGGAATTTCGGGTCCAACAGGTCATCCCACGATGTCGGAGCCTCGGCTCCGATCCGATCCAGCTCCTTCTCGCTCGAGCAGAACCCGATGGAGTCGGTGTAGAACCCGGACCACGCACCGTCCCCGCTGTTGAACTCAGCAGGCAGCTTCGACGCGGCATCAGAGACGTACGGTTCTACATTGCCTTCACGCTGGGCGATCAGATGGTTCTCCGCCTGACCGCCGGACCACACGTCGAACTCGCCCTTGTTGGTCTTCAAGCGAGCAAGAACCTCACCGGCCCCCAACCGGACGTGGTTCGCCTTGATCCCCGTTTCCTTGGTGAACGCCTCCGTCATCTTCTGGCAGAAGGCTTCCTGCTGCGAGCAGGCGATCTTCAGTTCGCCGCTGCCACCGGCCGACCCGCCGTTGCTCTGCCCCTCGGGCGCCCCGCACGAGCTGAGAACCAAGGACGTTACCGCCGCCACTAGCACAAATGCCGTTTTCTTCACAATGCCCCCAAACACTGTCGATCAATAAAGCCAAGTGGACTGTACAAAATCGCGTGAGAAAAGGCACACTTCGACCCCAGGGGTCGTCTTTTTGACGGATTATTTCGTTGCGTCGGGGTGGATGTCCGCGGCCTGGGCGATCCGGATGAATTCCTCAATGCCCAGCTTCTCCCCTCGCAGCCCGGGGTCGATGCCGGCAGCCTCCAGAATCTTGCCCGAGCGCTCCGAGGATCCGGCCCAGCCGGCGAGCGCGGCCCGAAGTGTCTTGCGGCGCTGGGCGAAGGCGGCGTCGATCGCGGCGAAGAGGGTGGTCCGGTCGACGTCGGCCAGGGGTTCCGCACGGCGGGCGAACGAGACGAGGCCGGAACGGATCTTGGGGGCGGGCCAGAAGACGTTCGTCCCGATGATTCCCGCTTTTCGCACGTCGGCATACCATGCGGCCTTGACCGACGGAACCCCGTAGATCTTGGACCCCGGTTGGGCGGCGAGCCGGTCTGCGACTTCGTCCTGGACCATCACGAGCCCGTGGCGTATCGAGGGAAAACGATCGAGCAGGTTCAACAACACCGGCACGGCAACGTTGTACGGAAGGTTCGCCACGACGGCGTCTGGGGCCACGGGCAGCTCTCGGACCTTCAGCGCGTCGGCAAGGACGACGTCGAGCCGATTCGCGCTCTCTGGGCGGTAGCGGGCGACCGTGTCCGGCAACTGCGCGGCCAACGGCGGATCGATTTCGACGGCGACCACGCGTTCGGCGACGTCGAGGATCCCCAGAGTGAGCGACCCGAGCCCGGGGCCGACCTCGAGCACGGTCTCCCCCGGACCGATCTCGGCGGTCGCGATGATCCTTCGGATCGTGTTCGGGTCGATCACGAAGTTCTGGCCGAGAGTCTTGGTCGGTCGGATACCGGCCCGGTCCGCGAGGTCGCGAATCTCGGCGGCACCCAGGAGAGCTGTTTCGTTCACCCGAAGGATTCTACAGGTGCCGCGTCACGGGTCATCGGTTCCCGGGCTACCCCATCGGGAGCTCAGCGGCCCCGGTCAAAGCCGGGTATGCCCCAGGAGCCGTAGACGTCCAGGGAATTCTCGCGAATGCGGTCGCACAGGCCGGCCAAATCGTCTCCCCGACGCTCGGCCATGTACCTCACCGTGTAATTGGTCATGTAGGAGGCATTCGGGCGGCCCCTGTACGGGTGCGGGGTCAGGAAGGGAGCATCCGTCTCGGCCAGAATGAGTTCGGGCCGGGCCATCTCCAACGATTCCTGGATCCCGTGCGAGTTCTTGAACGTCACGGTCCCGGAGAAGGACATGTACCACCCGTTGCGGTTGCAGATCTCCGCGAGGTCCGGACCTCCGGAATAGCAATGGAAAACAGTCCGGTCCGGGGCTCCTTCCTCCCGAAGGATTGCGACGACGTCGTCGTGCGCGTCCCGGTCGTGGATCTGAAGGGCCAGCCCCAGCTTTTTGGCGAGCCGGATGTGGAGGCGGAAGCTCTCCCGCTGGGCGTCGCGTCCGTCCTCGTCGGTACGGAAATAGTCCAACCCGGATTCGCCGATCGCGCGGACTCTGGCGGATCCTGCCATGTCCTCCAGCATGTCCAGGGCATCACCGAGCCCGCCCTCGGCCGCAACCCCGGGAGCCTCGTTCGGGTGGATCGCGACTGCGGCGAGTACGCGGGGGTCGGTTTCGGCGGCCGTGACTGCGTAGGCCGAGGACTTCAGGTCGCAACCAACCTGCACGATGGCACCGATCCCCGCGGCCGCCCCGGTGTCCAGTGCGTCCTGCGCGGAGATCTCGACCTCGCCGTCGAGCAGGTCCATATGGGTGTGGTCGTCCACGACCGGGGACGGCAGGGGCTCCGGGGCCGGGGGAAAAATCAGGTTCCGCGAGCGACCGTCGTCTCCTGAGGCGCTCCGACGTCGCGTACCCTCCCCGGACGCCTCGTCAGCGATGCCCGTGTACCGCTCGGCCTCGTAAGCCGGTGGGGTCTCCCCCGGAACGAATTCAGGACGTGCGCTCGGCTCGGGCCAGAGGGACCTGATCAGCTCCTGCGCGTCGGGCGCGAGGTCGTGCCACGTGGGGTTGGCATGCGTGCACATGGGTGGTGTTGCTCCTGGTGATCGGGGGTGGTGACGGTGGGCTTCAGGCATCGTCCTCGGCGCGGCGCGCGAGCACGGCCTCGTAGAGTTCCCGCTTGCTGACCTGGTGGGTGGCAGCGATCCGGTTCACGGCCTCTTTGAGACGCACGCCGTCGGCCACGAGCTGTTCGGCCTCGCCGGTCAGCGAATCGGCGCTCTGGGCCTCGGGTTCCGGGGCACCCTCGACGACCACGGCGATCTCGCCCCTGACCTGGTGGTGGTCGGCCCACATGAACAGTTCGCCCAGCGTTCCGCGGATGACCTCCTCATGCAGTTTGGTCAGTTCGCGGGCGACGACGCCGCGTCGCTCGTCCCCGAAGCTCTCGACCAGTGCGCCCAGCATCGGGGCGAGCCGATGCGGAGCCTCGTAGAAGACCATGGTTCGGCGTTCGTCGATCAGTTCGGCCAAACGAGCCCGGCGCTCGGATGCTTTGCGGGGAACGAAACCTTCGAACGCAAAACGGTCCGACGGCAGACCCGAGACCGCGAGCGCGGAGAGGACCGCCGAAGGCCCAGGGGCACAGGAGACCGTCAGGCCTTCCTCGACGGCTCTTTCCACCACCCGAAATCCCGGGTCGGAGACCGTGGGCATCCCTGCATCCGACATGAGAAGAACCGTCTGCCCCGACCGGACGGCCTCGACGAGTTCCTCGGCACGACGCTGCTCATTGTGGTCGTGGTTGGTGACGATCCGGCCGTGGACGCTCACCCCCAGCCCGCTCGTGAGCTTGCGGAGTTTGCGCGTGTCCTCCACGGCGATGACATCGGCACTGGTCAGGTACTCCTTGAGTCGCTCGCTGGCGTCCTTGAGATTGCCGATGGGCGTGGCGGCCAGAACGAGGATCCCCGCATCGGACGTGCTCGGGGACGGTTCGGAGACTTCCGGTTTCGTGTTCACCCGTCCAGACTAGCCAATACGCGGCCGCGGCGAGGTGCCGGAACCCGCGAGGCATCATCATGGACTCCCCCCTTTCCCGGGGCCGCTCCCGTACCATGGGTCGGGTGAGAAACACCGACTCAGGGACCACGGACCCCGGATCCACCGCTTCCGCGCACCGCCACGTCGACCGCGACCCGGTGTTCCCACGCGGTGCGTTCCGCCTTGATGCACTTCTCGACCGGCTCCGGGTGGCCCCGGTCCATCTGCCTCGGTACTGGTGGGTTGCGCCCGCCGTCGTCCTGATCCTGGCCGCTCTTCTGCGGATCGTGGGCCTTGCGCACCCGAATGCCATGGCCTTCGACGAGACCTATTACGCCAAGGACGGCTACTCGTTGCTGCATTTCGGCCACGAGCGCCAATGGCCCCGGGATGCGAATGCCTCGTTCCTTTCGGGCGACCCCGTCCAGCCCTCGGCGATGGCCGAATATGCGGTGCATCCTCCCCTGGGGAAGTGGATGCTCGCCCTCGGAATGCTGCTCTTCGGCGACGACAACCCCTTTGGGTGGAGGTTCGCCGCAGCGCTCTTCGGAACGCTCTCCATTGGCCTGCTCATGTGGGTCGCATGGATGATGTTCCGGTCGATCACCCTGTCGAGCATCGCCGGATTCCTGATGGCCATCGACGGGCTGCACATCGTCCAATCGCGTCTGGCGCTGTTGGATATCTTCCTGATGTTCTGGCTGGTCCTGGCCTTCGCGTTGTTGGTGGCCGACCGCATCTCGACCCGGCGCAAGCTCGCGCGCGCGGTCAGTCGTGCCGGAGGCGACGGACCCTCCGGTGCACCTTCCTCACGGTTCCTGGCCTACGGCCCCTGGCTGGGGATCAGGTGGTGGCGCATCGCCGCCGGAGTCGCCTGCGGCGCCGCCGTGGGGGTGAAGTGGAATGCCCTATTCTTCGTGGCCGTGTTCGGCATCCTGACGGTCCTGTGGGACATTTCCGCGCGACGCGTCGTCGGGATCCGCGGATGGTTCACAGGCGCGTTGCTCAAGGATTCCTGGCCCGCCGCCCTGTCGGTCCTGGGCATCGGACTCATCACGTACCTGATCACCTGGACGGGCTGGTTCGTCTCCGACGACGCCTACGACCGGCACTGGGCCGAAGAGCACCCGGGCGAGGGCGTGACGTGGCTGCCTCCCGCCTTGCGCAGCCTGTGGGAGTACCACGGGCAGGCCTACAGCTTCCACACGCACCTGGATTCGCCGCACACGTACATGTCCCCGGCGTGGCAGTGGCTCATCCTCGGGCGCCCGACGTCCTACTACTACGAATCCTACGATTCGGGCCAAGCCGGCTGTGCTGCCTCGCGCTGCTCGGAGGCCATTCTGAACGTGGGCAACCCCCTGATCTGGTGGGCGGCCGCCGCCTCCATGCTCTTCGTCCTGATCTGGTGGATCATCAAGAAGGACTGGCGCATGGGTGCGATCTTCATGGTCTTCGCCGTCGGATATCTCCCGTGGTTCGCGTATCCGGATCGCACGACGTTCTACTTCTACGCCTTGTCCTTCCTGCCCTGGCTGATTCTGGGACTGACGGCCGTCCTGGGTCTCGGCCTCGGCAGGCCCGGGGACTCGGTGCGACGACGACGCCTCGGGCTGGCGGTGGTCGGAACCTTCCTCGTCGCCGCGCTGCTCATCACGAACTTCTTCTGGCCCATCTGGAGCGGGCAGATGGTTCCGTACGAGCACTGGCGGTGGCGCATGTGGTTCGACGCCTGGATCTAGCGGGCGTCGCGCGTCGAGGTGGCAATCGTGTGCGATTCATCCCGCGAGGTGGCACCCACGTGCAGTTTTGGGCGCCAAAACCGCACGTACTTGCCGCCTCGGCCCGAAAACCGCACGTGGGTGCCACCTCGAGCCCAGGGGCCGACCGAAGAAGGCAGCGAGTCAGCGGCTCAGGCGGTCGCGGATTTCCTGCCGATCGTGGGCGGCCTTGAGTGCGCGCTGACGCCGGTAGGCCGTGGGCCAGGTGCTGATGAGCAACACGGCACTGACCACGACGCCGAAGATCGCGATCCCCACGGCGGCGTCGACCCAGAACTGCTCGGGGAACAATCGGATGAGGCTGTCCGACTCTCGGAATGCCCAGTTCCCTCCGGAGAAGAAGACCTCGTGGAAGCCCGTGAACAGGGCTTGCCATCCCAACGCCCCGAAGATTCCGAGAACCACGAGCACGACCAGGGTCAACCAGGCGCCCCAGAAGATGCTCTTTCGGATCGCCCCTGGGGCACGGCGCCTGAGGCCCTTCATTCCCACCAGGGCAAGAAGGCAGAACAGGACGACGCCGACCAGGGCCCACAACATCACGTGCTTGACGTCCGTCATGTGCGAGACCTCGGCCGGGATGAAGATGGACTGCCCGTCCGGCGTCGTCAGGTCGCCGAGGTAACGGCTCGGCGCCGTATTGAGAACGTATTCCAGGCCGTAGGACCCGTAGGTCATCCGGTCGTCGGTCGAGAACCCGAAGGAGTCCTTCGGGAAACCCGGCCGATGGTACTCGAGCCACAGGAAGGCCGGCGTCGCGATCGCACGGACGCCGAGCATGAGGGTGGCCAGCGGAACCGCGATGGTTATCAGGGCCCGGCGCAACCCGAGGGCTCGGGGCCTGTCCTCGATCGCCGCGTCGTGGGCGGCCGTGGCCCGAGCCTCCGTCCCCCGCTGAGCCTCCGTCCCCCGCTGAGCCTCCGTCCCCCGCTGAGCCTGCGCCTTGTTCTGCCGCGTCGTCTCGCCGTGGCCGGCGGGCTCCAGCAGTCCGTTGCCACGGTGGCCCTCGCGCCCCGCAGCCGCAGCGTCCCTCCGGATCCCCGCGGCCCCCTGCTCCTCAGAAGCCCGCCTTTCATCGGAGGACCGCCGGGCCTCAGGAGCATTCGTCGCGGCCTCCTGGGAGACGGCGGGGAGAAGGTTGTCCCAGTCCTGCTCGGGAGATTCCGCCCAGGGTGTGTCTTCTCCCTGGGGCCGGGACGTGGAGGACATGCTTCTCCTTACTCGATATGCGGCGGCCGGCAGGCCTCACACGCCCGGAATCCAGGTCCGCTCGTGTGAGGTCTGCCCGGGGTCACCAGTTTCCGTGCCAGCTGGTATCCGTGTAGTGCTCCCACGGGATGTTCCAGTCCCCGTACCCGTTGTCGGGGTTGGCCTGGCCATAGTCGGTGTTCTGGGTTTCGACGATGTCTCCGACCTCGAACGTGTCGTAGAAGAATTCGGCGTCGTCGGGCAACAGGCCGATGCAACCGTGGGAAATATTGGCCACGCCAACCACGTTGTAGGCCGAAGGCTCCGCCTGGTGCACGAATGCGCCGCTATCAGTCAGGCGACTGGTATTGGTCGCCTCGAAGGGCTCGTACCAGTGCTCGTCGCCCTTCTTGAGCCCCAGGGTCTTCGCATCGAACTTGTATTTCTTGGCCTGCTCGAGGATCACCAGCTTGCCGGTCACGGAGGGCCAGTCCTTGCTGCCCAAGGTCACCGGCGCTTCTCGCACCATGTTGTCGTTGACGTACATCTTCATGCTCTTCGTGTTGTTGTCCACGAAGGCATAGTGCTTCTCGCCGATCTTGAAGGTCACCTTGTAGTTCTGGTTGCCGATCTGGCCGTTGCCGAGATCCTTCCCCAGAATGTTGGCTTCGATGGTCACCTCGGAATTCGGCGCCCAGAGGTCCTGCGGGCGGTACCGGACCATGGTGTCCGAGTACCAGCGGAAAAGGCCGGGCGCGGCCCCGCCCCCGGTGACCGTGATGGACTTCTCGATATCGTCCTTGTTGGTCACGGGCTCCGAGAAATCGATTTGGATGACCTGGCCGGTGCCGTAGGTCTTCCCCTCCTGGACGTTGATCTTGGCGTCGGCCTCATTGGCGGCCACGACGGTCGCGAAGGAACTCTGCGACTGGTGCTCGCCCTTGTCACCGGTCACCGTGTATTTGATCGTGTAGTTCGTGTCGAACTCGAGATTGCCGTCTGAGGTCCAGGTCTTGCCGTCCTCCGACACGTGGCCCTTGACGTCGTCCTTGCCGCCACTGATCTTGACCTCGGACATCCTGCCCTCGGCGGTCGTGACGCTCACCGGCACCACCGGGTTGACCTCCTTGGCATTGGCCTCCGGGGTGACCGTGACCTGAGGGGAGAAGGTCTTGGACGGTGACGCACTGGCCGAGGAATCCTTGGATGCCTGCTCGTTTCCGGAGCAGGCACTCAGTACCGCTGCGCTGAAGACGCCGAGGGCGCCTCCCGCGAGAGCTCGGCGCCGCGTCAGACCGAAGGATGCCCCGTCATTGTGGGCGGTTCGGTCATGTGTGGCCCGGCCGAAGCCGGACCCGTGGTTCTTTGGAGTAGGTTCGGTCACTCTGACAATGTTCCTTCCGACGTGCGGCGCGAGCGGTCTACCGCGTCCCCCGACGCGGCCCTCAATTGTTATGAAGAGCGCGGGCCGAGCCCGCGCAAGAAGTGAAGATTTGTCACATTGTCCGGCACCGTGGCGGCATTGTCCATTCCGACCGGAGACGCCTCAGCGATGCCCTCTCCCTCAGGCATAACCGGGCTTCCTTCGCCGTCAACTCGGACAATGTCCCAGCCACGCGGAGCCGTCAGTTTGGACGCGTGAAAAGTGCACATGTCGTACGCGTGCGGTTCCACCCTGGTGGCCAACGGGCCAATGACCACGGTGGATTGCGAATAGGCATACGTCAAGGTACATGAGGCTTCGCGACGGCACATCATGCGCGAGCACATACGAAATTTCTCAGTCATGGGATCCCAAAAATACTCTCACCGGCTGTGAGGGCGGTGTGAGCCGCTCAGCTTGCTCTCTTGCGAAGACGACGACGTTCCCTTTCGGACAGCCCGCCCCAGATTCCGAAACGCTCATCCTTGGCCAGGGCGTAGTCAAGGCATGCCTCGCTGACCGGGCACTCGGAGCACACGCGCTTGGCGTCGCGGGTCGATCCGCCCTTCTCGGGGAAGAACGCTTCGGGATCGGTCTGGGCGCAGAGAGCATCCGCCTGCCACGCGAGCTCGCCCTCTTCGTCATCGGTACCGTACTGGCCCGCCGCGGCCTGCCACATCTTCAGGATGTCGGGATCGGAAGAGAAGAGGTCCACACGGCCCTCGTCGGCCTCGCGCGGGGAGGAATGCGCCGCTTCCCTGCGTTCTGCCGCCTCGAGAAAAGCCGTGGCCTGATCGTCCAGGGACACCGAGGAACCTTGACCTGGCCCGGCCGAATCGGCAGGATCGACGTACCAGTCGGACGGAACGGAAGAACTGATGCCCTTCTCGTCGGAAGCGGGTGATGTGCCTCGGCGCCGCAATGCTTCGCCCATGCTCGTCCTTCCTTGCGCTTCCTGCCGCGCGATACTCGTAAGAATTCCACTCATAATTACAACGGTGTAAGCCCGTGACGTCAAGCTCGAATGCTGTTCAAAAGTCAAGGACCAACGTTGTTGTCCAGCTCACGGCGGCATGTCGTGGTCTCGGGACGCCGTCGTTAGACTCGGCGTCATGACACCTACCGTCGCGTCCCAGAATTTCGCAAATCTCGAAACCTTCAGTCGCCTTCTGGCGTCCTCCCCCAGGCCCGCCCTGATCTGGTACGGAGCGGATGGGGAACGGGTCGAACTGTCCGGCAAGGTCACGGAGAACTGGATCGCCAAGTCCGCGAACCTCTTCGTGGACGAGCTCGACGCGACCCACGGCGATTCCATTCGACTGGCCGCCACCCAGCACTGGCGGAGCATCGTGGCCGCGCTGGGCGCTTTGCGCGCGGGATGTGTCATCGACCCCGAGACGGACCGGCCCACCTTCTGGTTGGGGTTCGACATCGATGAGCGCGCGGATCAGGCCGAGGTGGCCGTGATCATGGACCGTGCGGCTCTTGCGACCCGCTACGGTCACGGCACCGATGACTGGCCCGACGACGCGATCGACTACTGCGCAGAGATCAGATCGTTCGGCGATCTGTTCGACCCGATCGACGCCGTCCCCGGGTCCCACGGGATCGGACTGGCGACGACGGACGGTCAGGCCACGACCGTCACCCTGAGCGAGTGGCTGGAGGAAGTTGCCGCGTGGTGCGATCGCGCGAGCGGACTCGGCGAGGAGACCGACGGCGTCGTCGTGGTGCCGTCCGGCGAACCTCTCGATCTGGACATGCTGGCCAGGTCCTGCGGCATCATGGCAGCGGGCAAGGCCGTGGTTCTGGTGGACCCGCAAGCGGCTCGGAACGCGGAGAGCTTGTCGAGCATCTCGGACGACGAACGTGCCGTGTCCATGGACTGACGGCAACCCCCGGACGCCCCGAAACGGGGACGCCGCCGAAGCGGGGACTTGGAGCGTCTCGAGTCAGCCCTCGTTCGATGCATCCGATGGGCCTCGGCCCTTCGAGCGACGCACCACCTCGTCCGCGTCGAGGGATCCCGTGACAATTTCCGTCGCTTCCGTGACGAACCTGCCGACCTGCTCCTCGCGGGTCATGTGGTCCTGGTCCTGGTCGATGTCCTTGCGCTGCTGTCCGCCGTAGACCCAGTACCTGTAGGCGAAGTACCGGACGATCGTTCCGAGCACCGTGCCAACGATCGTCCCGGAGACGAAGGAGGCTTCCTTGGACGTCAGTCCGAGGACGTAGAAGGTGAACATGACGCAGCCGGACTCGACGCCGATCCCGATCAGATTGACGACCGCGAACTGAACGGCCTCGCGGAACTTGTTTTCCTGGCGCTTATGACGGAACGTCCAAAGACGGTTCACGATCCAGGAGAACAGGGTGGCGACGACGCCCGCAATGAACTTGGCCTTGGCGTGACCCTCGTCCTGGAACCAGGTATTCATCAGAAGCAGGGTCACGGACGCGTTGACGACGAACGCCAACGCACCGACGATCCCGAACTTCAGAACCTCTTTGAGGAACAGGTCCCAGAGCCCACGGACTTTCTCAGCAACGGTCGACACTCATACTCCACGAATTCGGGGTCAGGGGAAGCCGCCGCGTCATTCGCACGGCGCACGGGAACAAAGTGGCACCGTCCGCAAACACATCGGCTCGCGGATGCGGCGCGTGTGGCCCAGTGTGCGAGTCTACCCGTGCGCTGCCCGATTCGAATGCACAAATGGCGGCGAAACTGTCACTCGTCGGTTGATCACCGGGTACGCTGAAGGGGTGAAATCTCCCAGTAGAGCTCCTGTTGTCGGTGTAATTGGCGGTGGGCAACTGGCCCGCATGATGGCCCCCGAGGCCAGCGAACTCGGGATAAGTCTGCGAGTTCTCGCAGAATCTCCTGAGGTGTGCGCGGCGCAGGTGGTCCCGGACTCCCCCGTGGGCGAGTACACGGACCTCGAGACACTGCGCGACTTCGCGCGGGAGTCCGACGTCCTGACCTTCGATCACGAGCACGTTCCGACCCCTCACCTCGATGCGCTCATGGCCGACGGCGTGGCCGTGAACCCCCGGCCGGAAGCCCTCGTCCACGCGCAGGACAAGATCGAGATGCGACGCGCCGTCGATCGTCTGGGGTTGCCCAATCCGCTGTGGGAAGCCGTGACGACCCCCGAGCAGCTTCGTGCTTTCGGCCAACGGGCCGGGTGGCCCGTGGTGCTCAAGACTCCCCGCGGTGGATACGACGGCAAGGGAGTCATGCTCGTGGACGAGCAGTCCGTGGACTCCGCCGAGGTCCTCGAGTGGTTCGAGAAGGCCGTCCAGGCCGGATGGACCGACGGCGCGCTTCTGGCCGAGGAGAAAGTCGAATTCTCCCGCGAGCTGTCCGCCCTGGTCGCGCGCAGGCCGGAAGGTGAATCCCGAGCCTGGGACGTCGCCGAGTCCATTCAGGTCGACTCGGTGTGCAATGAGGTCATCGTTCCGGCGCCGAACCTCGCCCCGGACATCGCCGAGTCTGCCCGGCGGGCCGCTCTGACCATTGCCTCGGAGCTCGGCGTCACCGGAGTGATGGCCGCTGAGCTCTTCGAGACGCCCGGCCGCGGGCCGGGCTTCCTCATCAACGAGTTGGCGATGCGCCCCCACAATTCCGGTCACTGGACCCAAGACGGCTCCGTGACCAGCCAATTCGAGCAGCACCTCCGAGCTGTCCTGGATCTGCCCCTCGGTTCCACGGACCGCGTGGCGGAGGCCACCGTGATGAAGAATGTTCTGGGAGGCGAGAACCAGAACCTGTACGGGGCCTTGCCCGAAGTCATGGCCGAGTATCCCGAGGCCAAGGTGCATCTCTACGGCAAGTCCGTGCGCCCCGGTCGCAAGGTCGGTCACGTCAACGTGACCGGCCCGTCCGAGTCCATGGACCGCTTGCGCCAGGTAGCGAACGAGGCGGCTGCGGTCATCAGAGACCATGGAGCCGCAGAGAACGCCTGAACCCCCAACGGGTCGATCAGCGTGAAGGAGAAACAATGAATGAGTCCCTGGAAAGCCCGCTCGTCGGTCTGGTCATGGGGTCCGATTCCGATTGGCCGACGCTGGAGCCGGCCGCAGAGATCCTCGAAGACTTCGGCGTGTCGTACGAGGCCGACGTCGTCTCGGCACACCGAATGCCCGAGGACATGATTCGGTACGGCAGGACCGCGGAGGAGCGAGGCATCCGCGTCCTCATCGCCGGCGCCGGGGGTGCGGCCCATTTGCCGGGCATGCTGGCTTCGGTGACATCCCTGCCCGTGGTCGGGGTCCCCGTCCAGCTCAAGACCCTCGACGGCATGGATTCGCTGCTCTCGATCGTCCAGATGCCCGCCGGGGTCCCCGTCGCGACCGTGTCCATCAATGGCGCGAAGAACGCCGGTCTCCTCGCCCTGCGCATACTCGGGGCCGGGGACACCAAGGAGGCGGAAGAACTCCGCGGGCAATTGGCCGAATACGCTGAAGGTCTCAGGCAGACGGCCCAGGACAAGGGTGTCGCCCTCGCCCAGAAGGTACGGTCACGGAAGCAGGACATGGACGGGCCGGACGGCAACCCCGCATCCGGCCGCACACCCGAGGCAGCGGAAGATTACGACGACGATCCCCCGGCCGGCTACGCCCCCTAATCTGAGCGCCCGCTCAGACTTCCCCCAACTCCCCCGGCAAAGCCACGTGTTTTCGCTGGTCAGACTGTAAGATCGGGTCGATCATGACTACTCCCCCAAGCAACCACGACCCCTCGGACGACATCGAGGCAGCCCGCGGACTTGACGAACGGGCCGGCAGCTCGCGCATGACGGACCCTTTGCGCAACCCCCGGTCCGGCGGGTCGGTCACGCGTACCAAAAGGGCCTGGCTGCTGCTGATCCTGACCACCGTGATTCCGGGATCCGCCCAGCTCGTCGCGGGCAACCGGAAGGTCGGGCGCGTGGCGCTGACGGTCACCCTGTGCGTGTGGGCTCTGATCGTTCTTCTGCTGCTCACCTGGCTGGTCCATCGGGCCTGGGTCATTGAGCTCGTCACCGGCCGGTTCATTTCGTTGGTCCTGGTGATCGTGCTCATCGCCCTCGCGATCTTCTGGGCGTTGCTCTTCTTCGACACGTTGCGTCTGATCCGACCGGTTCTTCTCGCCAAGGGAATGCGTCCGGCCGTGATCATCGGCTTCGTGGTGCTGCTGTTCGTCACGGCCGGCGGCGTCGGCTACTCGGCCTACCTGGTCAACGTCGGCCGCGGAGCCGTCAGCGGTATCTTCGCCCAGGGGCCCAAGATGAAACCCGTCGACGGACGGTACAACTTCCTTCTGATGGGCGGCGACGCAGGCGACGATCGCGTCGGTCGTCGCCCCGACTCGATGACGGTCTTCAGCGTGGACGCGAAGACCGGTCAGGCCGTCACGATTTCCCTGCCCCGCAATATGCAGAACGCCCAGTTCGCCAAGGATTCACCCCTGTGGGACGTCTACCCGGACGGCTACAACTGCGGCGACGAGTGCATCCTGAACGCGCTGTACCCCGACGTCGCCAACGACCACAAGGATCTGTACCCGCATTCCAAGGACCCCGGAGCCGAGGCCATGAAGGACGCCGCGGAGGGGATCACCGGCCTGCCGATCCAGTCGTATGTCCTGGTGGACATGGACGGATTCTCCAAACTGATCGACGCGATGGGCGGGATCGATATCAACGTGGGTGGTCGTGTTCCGATCGGTGGCGGCCACGACGAGATGACGGGCGAGCAGAACCCGATCGACGGGTACATCGAACCGGGCAAACAGCACCTGGACGGCTTCCACGCGCTCTGGTACGGACGGTCCCGTGAGGGCGCCTCGGATTACGACCGCGAGGCCCGCCAGAGGTGTGTCCAGTCCGCGATGCTCAAGCAGCTCGACCCACAAACGGTCCTCACCCGTTTCCAGGACATCTCGGAGGCCGGGCAGAAGATCATCGAAACCGATATCCCCGAGAACCAGTTGTCGAGCTTCGTCGATCTGGGTCTCAAGGCGAAGGATCACGACCTCATCCAGTACGGCATGGCCCCGCCGTACTTCCCCGAGGAATTCCCGACCTACCCCGATTACGATGAGTTCCGGTCCTCGGTCGACAAGGTCATCAGTGACTCCAAGGACGGCAAGACGCCGGAGCCGCAGGCGGCGGGCGAAGCCGGTGGCGGCAAGACCCCCGTCGCCTCGGTCAACCCGCTCGTGATGGCCCAGGTTCTTGGCCTGAGCGACCAGTCCCAGGCGACCGACGACGCGGGCACCACCAAGTCCTTGGACGTCCAGCAGGCCGCCGAGCTGACCGAGAACGGCACCTGCTCCGTCCCCTGACTCCTAAGATAGGAAGAATGAGCACAATTCTGCAGTCCGACGCGTGGGCAACGTTCCAGCGCGATCTCGGCCATGAGGTCTTCCAGAAGAGCGGCCAGGGGTACTCCTACCTCGCCACCCTGGAGGGAGGGCGCACCGGGCGCTACCTGTACTGCCCGTACGGGCCGATCGCCGATTCCCCCGAAGGTTTCACGCGTGCTCTCGAGGACCTCCGCGTGCTGGCGGCGAGCAAGAAGTGCTTGTTCGTGCGTCTCGAACCCACCCGGGACGAGATGTTCCCGGAGGGCGCGGACCAGGTCGAGGACCTCAAACACAGAGGCATGCATTTCGCGCCGCGCCAGATCCAACCCAGCCACACGTGGATGGTCGACCTGACGCAGGACGAGGACGCGATCCTCAAGGGGATGAAGTCGACCAACAGGAACTTGCACCGGAACATCCACAAGAAGGGTGTCACCTTCGAGGAGTCCCACGATCCGGCGGACGTATCGGTGTTGCTGGAATACCTGAACAAGACGGCAGAGCGGGTCGGCTTCAATCGTCAGAAGGACGATTACCTGACTCAAGCAGCCCGTTCCCTCATGCCGCTGGGCGCGGCTTCCCTCTACCTTGCCCGGGTCGACGGCGAAGCGATCGGCGCGGCCCTGGTGTACGACTCGGAGGACACCAGGACCTACGCGCACGCCTCCATGTCCTTCGAACACCGCCGGCTCAGCGCCAACAATCCTCTCGTGTCCACGATGATGCTGGACGCCAAGGCCAAGGGGCTGAAGCGATTCGACATGTTCGGCATCGCGCCCGAAGGCGAACCGAATCACCCGTGGGCCGGATTCACCGGCTTCAAGAAGTCCTTCGGCGGATACCCGGTCACGCTCCCCGGAACCTGGGATCTTCCCGTCCACGCCCTCCCCTACAAGGCCTATCGATGGGCCTATTCGGCGCGGGACACCGGCGTGCCGGCGATCAGGAACTCCGTGTCGGCCACGGTGAAGCGGCTGCGGGCGGCCGTCAAACGGTAGGGAACGGTTCCTGACAACGGTTCCTGGAACCGACGGATGGTCAGGCTATTGAGAGTACGGAAACGGCCCGGCGGGCCGGGGATGCTCCCCCGGACCCACCGGGCCGTCACTGTGCCTGGCGACAAGGTCTACCGCTGGTATTTGTCCCATTTCTCGGCAATGTGCTCGGCTTCGACCATGCGCACGGTGCCGGACTTCGACCTCATGACGATCGACTGCGTGTTGATGCGGTTGCCGGAGTAACGCACGCCCCGCAAGAGGTCGCCGTCGGTCACGCCCGTCGCCGCGAAGAAGCAGTTGTTGCTGGTGACCAGCTCGTTGGTGGTCATGACCGCGTCAAGATTGTGGCCCGCGTCGATGGCCTTCTGCTTCTCTTCGTCGTCCTTCGGGGCCAGACGCCCCTGGATGATGCCCCCGGTCGCCTTGATCGCGCAGGCGGCGACAATCCCCTCGGGGGTACCACCCGTTCCGAGCATGACGTCCACGCCGGTGTTCTCCCGGCAGGCCGCGATGGCACCGGCGACGTCGCCGTCCAGAATCATGCGGGTCCGTGCGCCGGTGGCCCGGACTTCCTCCACGAGCTGCGCGTGCCTCGGGCGGTCGAGGATGCAGACGGTCAGCTGGTTGATGCGCTTGCCTTTGGCCTTGGCGACCAAGTGCAGGTTCTGCTTGACCGGAAGGCGCAGGTCCACGAGGTCCGCGGCGTCGGGACCCGTCACGAGCTTCTCCATGTAGAAGACGGCCGAAGGATCGAACATCGATCCTCCGTCCGCGACCGCGATCACGGACAGGGCGTTGTTCATGCCCAGAGCCGTCAAGCGGGTTCCGTCCACGGGGTCCACGGCGACGTCGAGCGCGGGGCCGTCCCCATCACCGAGCTGTTCGCCGTTGAACAGCATGGGGGCCTCGTCCTTCTCGCCCTCGCCGATGACGACGGTTCCGTTGAAGTGGACGGTCGAAAGCATGTTGCGCATCGCGTCCACGGCCGCGCCGTCGGCCGAGTTCTTGTCACCTGCCCCGACCCAGTTGCCTCCCGCAATGGCCGCGGCCTCGGTGACCCGGACCAGCTCGAGCGCTAGGTTGCGGTCAGCCTGGTTGTTCTGTTCGTTCGCTTCCGACACAGAGATCCTCGCCTTCGAAGTTGTCGTGCTCGGCGCACCGTCCTGCGGAGCGCCTCGCGGTGTCCGTGGACAATTCTGCCCGACACGGGTGCTCAACCCAGCTTACTTGTTCGATAGTCCGCCGACACAAGATCGACTGTGCAGAACCGTGGAAGATCCCCCGAGTTCGTTGGGTCAGCTTTGAGCACGATCCCGCCTGCGGCAGAATAGCCGGGTGAGCGAATCCAACCACGAGAACCACGAAGACACGTCAGACCGGGCGACGTCCACGGGGTCGACCGCCGCCGGCGACGAACTGCCCGTGAAGCCTCAACTCACCGAGTCACAGGTCAAACGGCTCAACACGCCGGTCAGGGCCATGGTCTTCTCGATGATCGCTCTCCTGCTCATTCTGCTTCCCTTCCTGTGGCTCGTGCCCAGGCCGGACAACGACACGTATCGTCCCGACGTCGACCTCACCAAGACGGCCCGGGAGGCCAGCGAGACGGCCGGTTACCCCGTGGTCGCTCCCCGACTGAATGACGACTGGCACGCGAATTTCGCTCGATGGAATTCGGGGTCCACGGACGGTGTGCCGTTCTGGGAGGCCGGGTTCGTGACCCCGTCACAGGGCTTCATCACTGTGACCCAGACCAATAAGGAAAACCCGACCTGGGTTTCCCAGAAGACGGATGCGGCCCCTCCCACGGGCAAGACCGATATCGACGGCGTCACCTGGAGCACCCGCGTCAAGCAGGACAAGAAGGACGGCGATGGGACCACCGCCTACGTGGGCGAGGTCAATGGAACCACGCTCATCCTGTCGGGCGACGCGGAAAAGGACGAATTCGTGAAGCTCGCCCACGAGTCCGTGGCATCCCTCCAGGACGGCGGTGCGGCGTCACCGACCGAGAGCCCGTCCCAGAGTGACGGCTGACCCGGGCTAGTATGGTCCAAAACGTGGGTCCGACACGGATCCGCGGCACCCAACCACGAAAGGCCGCGCGAAACATGTCCGACAGCCAGGCTCGTATTACTCCGCAGGAAGCATGGAAGCGTCTCGCCGACGGCAACGCACGGTTCGTCGAGGGCAGGCCCAATCACCCGAACCAGGACGCGACGCGACGCGAGTCCCTCGCCGAGGGCCAGAATCCCTTCGCGGTGATCTTCGGGTGCTCCGATTCCCGCCTGGCCGCCGAAATCATTTTCGACTTGGGTCTCGGGGACACCTTCGTGGTCCGCACCGCGGGCCAGGTTCTCAGCAGCGCATCCTTGGGTTCACTGGAATACAGCGTCGCGGAACTGGATGTGCCCCTCATGGTCGTGCTCGGACACGACTCGTGCGGTGCGGTGACCGCCGCGAGCCAGTCCTACGACTCGGGCGAGATGCCTCCCGGCTTCGTGCGCAACCTCGTCGAGGAGATCATGCCGGCCGTCGTCGAAACCCGCCGTTCGGCAGGCGACGACGACGCCTCGCTCGCCGACATGGTCCGGACGAACACCCGGCAGGTGGCCGAGCGCATGATCGACCAGTCGAAGATCATTTCGGCCGCCGTCGAGGAGAACCGCACGGCCGTCGTCGGCATGTTCTACAACCTGCGCGATGGCAAGGCCGAGCTCGTCTTCTCCTCACACGATTTGGATTCATAGACGCATCTCTCCCGCTCGTTCGTTCGGAGCGGTAATACAGGCGCCGGCGTCCTAAACTGGCGGTATGGCTGAAAATACAGAATTCCGCATCGAACACGACACCATGGGCGAAGTCCGCGTCCCCGCCGACGCCCTGTACCGCGCGCAGACCCAGCGCGCCGTGCAGAACTTCCCGATCTCCGGCAAGACCCTGGAATCGGCACACATCGCCGCTCTCGCGCGCGTCAAGAAGGCCGCGGCCCAGGCGAACCTGGAACTCGACGTCCTGGACCGTGACCGGGCAGAGGCCATCCGCAACGCCGCGGACGAGGTCATCTCCCACGAGTACGACGCCCACTTCCCGATCGACGTGTTCCAGACCGGCTCCGGCACCTCCTCCAACATGAACACCAACGAGGTTCTGGCGACGTTGGCAACCCGCGCCCTCGAGTCCCAGGGCATCGAGGTCCACCCGAACGACCACGTCAACGCCTCGCAGTCCTCCAACGACGTTTTCCCGACCTCGGTTCACGTGGCCGTGACGGGCGCCCTCATCAATGATTTGAAGCCCGCCCTCGACCAGCTGGCCACCGCGCTCGAGAAGAAGGCCGAAGAGTTCAAGGACGTCGTCAAGTCCGGTCGCACCCACCTCATGGACGCGACCCCCGTGACCCTCGGGCAGGAGTTCTCCGGGTACGCCGCACAGATCCGTTACGGAATCGAACGCATCGATGCGGCTCTCCCCCGCGTCGCGGAGGTCCCCCTCGGCGGCACGGCCGTCGGAACCGGCATCAACACTCCGGACGGTTTCTCGGCCCGCGTGATCGAATTGCTCGCCGAGGAGACGGGTCTGCCCCTGACCGAGGCGCGCAACCACTTCGAGGCCCAGGCGAACCGCGACGGCCTCGTCGAGGCGTCCGGGCAGTTGCGGACCATCGCCTACTCGCTCATGAAGATGTGCAACGACATCCGGTGGATGGGCTCCGGCCCCAACACTGGCCTGGGCGAACTTCGTATCCCGGATCTGCAGCCCGGCTCGTCGATCATGCCCGGCAAGGTCAACCCCGTGATCTGCGAGGCCGTCATTCAGGTTGCGGCACAGGTCATCGGCAACGACACGGCCGTCGCCCTGTCCTCGACCAATGGTGCGTTCGAGCTCAACGTCGGCATCCCCGTCATGGCCGCGAACCTGCTGGAGTCGATTCGTCTGCTCAGCAACTCCACCCAGGTCATGGCCGAGAAGATGATCAACGGGCTGGAGGCCAACGAAGAGCGTGCCCGCTTCCTGGCCGAGGCATCGCCGTCGACCGTGACGCCCATGAACAAGCTCATCGGTTACGAGGCCGCGGCGAAGATCGCCAAGCACGCGGTGGCGCACAAGACCACTGTGCGCGATGCCGTCGTCGAGCTCGGCTATGTCGAACGCGGCGAGGTGACGGAGGAGCAGCTCGACGAGGCGCTCGACGTGACCAAGATGCTCGGCAACAACTAGGCTCCACACCACGCGCCTTTGCGCGCGATCCGGCCGGCGCCGTCGTGAACTTCCCACTTCCCACGACGACGCCGGCCCTTTTCTGTCTGTGCCCGCCTGCACCCTGTAGTCATAAATCACAGAGCATCTGATTGCACGAAAGGGCAGGCAGTGCAAAAATACACTTTGTGACAGAAAGTGAACCTTCGGACAAGGATTCCAGGACCGAAGGGCTCCGGGAACGCAAACGCCAAGAAACACGCCGCTCGATCCACG
The DNA here is from genome assembly GCF_004136575.1 of Rothia koreensis. Taxonomy (GTDB): domain Bacteria; phylum Actinomycetota; class Actinomycetes; order Actinomycetales; family Micrococcaceae; genus Rothia; species Rothia koreensis. Next base: position 141,561 of record NZ_NOIQ01000003.1, on the reverse strand, counting down.
AAGCATGCCTGGACCTCACCGAGGAGCACGGACTCAACGGATTCACCGTCGACGAGGCCGCCGCCCGGGCGGGCATCTCGCGCAGGACGTTCTTCAACTACTTCTCGAGCAAGGAAGACGCGATCTTCGATCTGGAGGGCGAGGCCATCCAGGACAGCTATCGGGAGAAGTACCTGGCGGGGGCGTACCGGTCGCCCGACAGCTCGGTGGTCGGCGAGATCATCGCGCTGCGCGCGGACATCGAGCGGTCTCGCCTGGACTCCGAACGGCCCGCGCTGATGCGTCGTATCCGTACCGTCCTGACCGAGAACCCCAAACTGATCGACCATTTCGTCAAACGTGCCGAAGCCAACTTCCAGGAGCGTTCCGAGCTTCTCAGGCAGCGTCATCCGCACCTGACGGATGCTGAGCGGGCGATCGCGCTCAAGACCGTCGAAGCGGTCCACCACATTTACATAGAACATCTGGCCGACACCGCGGGATACGGACCGGACCAGCTCATACAGACCTACGACGACGTCGCCCGCTTGGGCTTCCTCCCCATGGACGACGCGTCGGACACGACCTCAAAGGAGACACAGTGACCAGTACCTCCGCGCAGAGCGCGGCCCCGGCGGCGGGCAGGACGTCGCGACGCGATCAGAAGCTGACGAATGCCGACGGCAAGTTTCTGCTGACCAAACGGCGCATTTGGACCATCTTCGCCGCACTTCTGGTGGCCATGTTCCTGGCCTCCATGGACCAGACCATCGTGTCGACGGCCCTGCCGACCATTGTCGGTGACTTGGGCGGCGTCGAGCACCAGACCTGGGTCACCACGGCCTATCTGCTCGCCTCGACCCTGGTCATGCCGATCTACGGCAAGTTCGGCGACACCCTGGGGCGACGCAATCTCTTCCTGATCGCGCTGGTGATCTTCACCGGTGCGTCCCTCGTCATTTCCCTCGCCACGAGTTTCTGGTTCTTCGTGATCTTCCGCGCCGTCCAGGGCCTGGGTGGTGGCGGGCTGATGATCCTCGCCCAGGCGATCATCGGCGACATCATCCCCGCCAAGGAACGCGGCCGGTACATGGGCGTCATGGGGTCGGTCTTCGGCATGTCTGCCGTGATTGCTCCCTTGCTCGGCGGCTTCTTCGTCGACCACCTGAGCTGGCAGTGGTGCTTCTACGTCAACGTCCCGCTCGGGGTCCTCGCCCTGCTCGTGGCCGTCGTCTTCCTGCGCCTGCCCTCGCACCGCCCGGAGAACCGGATCGACGTTCTGGGCGTCATCTTCCTCTCGATCACCACGACGTGCCTGATCTTCTTCACCGACTTCGGCGGATCGGACAGCCACGGCTGGCAGGCGATGGAGACCTGGATGTGGGGCGCCGGAGCACTCCTGGCCGGGCTCGTCTTCGTGCTGATCGAGTCCAGGGCGAGCGACCCCATCATTCCGCTCTCCCTGTTCACGAACCGCATCTTCATCGTGGCCACCGCGATCGGGTTCTTCCTCGGCATGTGCATGTTCGCGGCCCTCGCGTTCATTCCGACCTTCCTGCAGATGTCCACCGGAACCTCCGCCGCGGCATCGGGCCTGCTCATGCTCCCGATGATGGCCGGTCTGATGCTCACCTCGATCCTCTCCGGAAATCTCATCTCGAAGACGGGGAAGTACAAGGCCTACCCCATCGTGGGCACCCTGGTGACCTCCATGGTCATGATCTGGATGACCACGTTGAGCGCCGACACCCCGGTGTGGGTCGTCTGCTCGATGCTGTTCTGCTTCGGATTCGGCCTCGGGCTGATCATGCAGGTGGTGGTCCTGGTCGTTCAGAACTCGGTTCCGTTCACCCAGTTGGGCACGGCGACGAGTGCGAACAACTACTTCCGCGAGATGGGATCCTCGGTGGGCGTGGCCATCTTCGGTGCCATGTTCACCTCCCACCTGTCGACCAAGTTGACCGACGTCTTCAACTCGCTTCCGCCGCAGGCTGCACAGGCCGCCGCCGCTGAAGGCGGAGGAGCCGACTCGGCGTCGTCGTTGACCCCGCAGATGCTCGACGACATGCCCGATTTCCTCAGAGACGGGATCGTCACGGCCTACGCCGATTCCTTGGCGCCGGTGTTCTGGTACCTGTTGCCGTTCATGGCTCTGGCCTTCGTCCTGGCGTTCTTCCTCAAGGAGATCCCGCTCCGCTCGGTATCCGGCATGGTCGCTCGTGGCGAAGCCGTCGACGGCGAGGAGGCGGAAGCCGCCTACCAGCAATTGGCCACGGGAGGCTTCCCGGTCGTGACGGCGTCGCAACCGATCATCCACTCCTCCGACGATGACACTCGGGCCGATGATCCGGAGGGTCAGCCTGCGGACGGATCGGCCGACGCGGCCTCCGGCTCGGCCGACGCCGCTACCGGTTCGGCCGACGCCGCTACCGGTTCGGACGCGGATGCCGGCTCGGCCGAGGACGCCGGCTCGGGTGGGTACCGGCCGCGCCACGCCGCTCCGGCCGAGCACGGCGAGCACCACTCGGGCTAGGAGGAACGTCCTGGGCGCCCCCCCCCCTCTGGTTGCCCCCCTCCATGAGGTGACTAGGGCTTTTGGGGAGGGGCGTGCCCGGGACGGGTACACACCGCACCTCATATCGAGGCATGACGCCGGTGCCGGTGCTGGTACTGGTACTGGTACTGGTACTGGTACTGGTACTGGTACTGGTACTGGTGAGGATGGTCCCATTTGGCGCCGACTCCCGGTTCCGTGGTGGTTACCCGACTCAGAGGGGGTTGCCGGAACAAAAACCCATTCGAAAGCTGCGAATGGTTCAAGGTTCGGTGGCCCTTACCCGCTTTTGTGGCCTTTCCCGTCGTTAGGTGGCGGTCACACCGCCACCTAACAGGGGCAAACACCTCCGATTCGGGTAACCCCCTCGTAAAAGCGCCCCACCATCGCCCCGCCATCGCCACCACCACTCGAAGTGGCAGTTTCGTGCAGTTTTCCGCCCGAAAAGCGCACAAAACTGCCACTTCGCGCCGCCCGCACCACCTTGCGCGCCGCCCGCGCCGCCCGCACCACCTCGCGCGCCGCCGGCACCACCTCGCGCGCCGCCCACCCGCGACGCCGCGCGTCCCCACGATGGCTCCGGTTCACACACCCTTGTGATTCCACCCTCAAGCGCGAAAAAAGCGGAATAGTGCGTTTTGGACCCTGGTTGAAGTGTGCAGAAGCGTGATTGAGTTAGGTCGAATCCGATCGACAAGGAATCGAGGAACAGTGAAACTCGCAGAACAGATCGTGAAGCAACTGATCGAGGCCGGTGTTCACCGCATTTACGGCATCGTCGGGGACTCCTTGAACCCAATCGTGGACGCCGTGCGCGCCACGGGCGGTGCACGCAAGGGCGGTATCGACTGGGTTCACGTGCGCCATGAGGAAGCCGCCGCATTCGCTGCCGGCGCGGAGGCGCAGCTGACCGGTGAACTCGCGGTGTGTGCGGGTTCCTGTGGTCCGGGCAACCTGCACCTCATCAACGGACTCTTCGACGCCAACCGCTCGCAGGCTCCGGTCCTCGCCATCGCTTCCCACATCCCCAGTGCCCAGATCGGTCAGGGCTACTTCCAGGAGACCCACCCGGACCGCCTGTTTGAACAGTGCAGCGTCTACAACGAGCTCGTCTCCACCACCGATCAGGCTCCGCGGGTCTTCTCGACCGCCATTCGCTACGCCGTCGGTCGTTCGGGCGTCTCCGTGGTGACGCTCCCCGGCGATCTCGCCGATGAGGACGCATCGGTCGACGCCCCCGCCATCGGCACCCTGCGCCGCTCGCCCAAGGTGCCTTCCGAGGCGACGATCGCGGAATTCGCCGCCGAGGTGAACAAGGCGTCCAAGATCGCTCTGTTCGTCGGTGCCGGTGCCAAGGGCGCCCACGACACCGTGATCGAATTCGCCGACAAGGTCGCCGCCCCCATCGGGCACTCGCTCCGCGGCAAGGACTTCATCCAATACGACAACCCGTTCGACGTCGGCATGACCGGCCTCCTCGGGTACGGCGCGGCCGCCGAGGGCATCCACGACGCCGACCTGATGATCATGCTCGGCACGGACTTCCCCTACGACCAGTTCCTGCCGGACACCAAGACCATTCAGGTCGACATCGCACCGGAGCACATGGGTCGCCGCACCGACGTCGACCTGCAGATCGAGGGCAGCGTCCTCGAAACGCTGGAGAAGCTCCTCCCGTTGGTCGAACGGAAGAAGGACCGCAAGTTCCTCGAGAAGCTGCTCAAGCGCCATGACACGATCATGAACAAGGCCGTCGGCGCCTACACGCGGAACGTGGAGAAGCACAAGCCGATCCACCCGGAGTATGCGGCCTCGTTGCTTGACCAGGTCGCCGACGACGACGCGATCTTCACCGCAGACACCGGCATGTGCAACGTCTGGTCCGCTCGGTACATCAACCCGCTCGGGACCCGCCGCCTGCTCGGCTCGTACCTGCACGGCTCGATGGCGAATGCCTTGCCGCAGGCAGTCGGCGCGCAGGTCGCGTTCCCGAATCGTCAGGTCATCTCGATGTCCGGCGACGGCGGTCTCTCGATGCTGATGGGTGAGCTCGCGACGGCGGCCATGTACCAACTTCCCCTGAACATCGTGGTCTTCAACAATTCCACGCTGGGCATGGTCAAGATGGAAATGATGATGGACGGCCTCCAGGACTTCGGCGTGGACGTTCCGGACATCAACTACGCCGATGTGGCCAAGGCCATGGGCTTCCACGGGGTGCGAGTGACCGACCCCAAGAAGCTTCAGAAAGCCTACGAAGAGGCTCTGGCTCACAAGGGCCCGAGCGTCGTCGAGATCATCACTGATCCGCAGGCCCTGTCGATCCCGCCGCAGATCAACAACAGCATGGTCTTCGGGTTCGCGACGGCGATGTCCAAGATCGTGTTCAATCGCGGTGCGGGTGAGGCCGTGTCGATGGCACGCTCGAACATGCGCAACATCAACGCGCTGAGGTAGACCCCCGCGTAAGGTTCACTGATCCCGGTCGACTACCGAGTTCGCTCTCGGAGCCGGCCGGGATCTTGTGTGTCCGGGACCCGGTCGTCGGGCACGTTTCTCCCCCAACGGTGGGCTCGGCATTCCCCGGGCAACGATCCGAGCGGCGAGGGCTCTCGCCCCCTCGCCGTCGCCCCGCCCGACCCTCTACGTCTCGGCCAGCGTATCGATCTGGGCGCGCACGATGGCCAGAGCCTCCTCCTCGGCGGCAGGATCCACCAGAAGATGCAGTGCCAGGCCGTCCGCGAGCGCGTGGAGCGTCGCGCCCCGACGCTGATCTCCCCGCCCGGCCAGGGCCTCCTCGAAGCTCACGGTGTTTCCCCTCACTCGCTCGGCCAGCCGGACGCAAGCCGCCCGCAGTGCCCGGGTCGCATCGTCGCGAATGCCCCGCAGTTCAGGCAGGGCAGGGGTCTCGGCGATCAGCGCGAGATTGACCTCCAGCTCGGCGCGCCGCTGCGCGTCCAACGGCAAGAACTGGGAGAGGGTCTCCACGGCGTCGGCACGCTCGTCGCCGGTCGGTTCGAGGCCGGCCACGCGGTCAGAGACTTTGTCGATCATGAGCCGGGCGGAGAATTCGATCAATTCCGCCCGGGTGGGAAACACGTGTCTCAGAGAACCCACCGCGACGCCGGCCGTTTCGGCCACCGTACGCACCGAGACCGCTCCGATGCCCTTCTCGACGATGGTGTTCCACACGGCTGCGGCCAGCTGTTCCTTGCGGGCTTGCATATCGATTCTCTTCGGCACGTTCCTTATGGTAGTACATCTGTGCTACTTTCGGAGTAGCACGGGCGTACCACCTCAAAGGGGCTTTATGATCCTGGCCATCATCATCGCCTGCGAGATCGGGTTCTGGGTGTTTCTCCTGTCCGGTCTGGCGCTGCGATATCTTGCGCGACAACCACGATGGGGTCTGGGGCTCATCGCCATGGCTCCCCTCGTCGACTTGGTCCTGCTGGGTGCCACCGTCGTGGACCTGCGCTCCGGCGGCCATGCCACCTCCGCCCACGCACTGTCCGCCTTCTACATCGGATTCTCCGTGGCCTACGGTCACCGGCTGATCACCTGGGCCGACCGCAAGTTTGCCCGTCGATACGGGTCCGACGAACGCCCCGGTCCCCCGCCCAAGCTCTATGGCCGGCAGTACACCGCGTACTCATGGCGAACGACCCTGTTGACGTGGATCGCCGCGGCCGTGGCGTCTGCGCTTCTGGCGGGCATGATTTGGCTCGTCGGAGACCCGGAGAAGACCAAGGCCCTGTCCCAGAGCTTCCACGTGGTCCGCATTGTCGTCGTCGTCGACCTCATCATCACGATCAGCTACACCATCTGGCCTCCTCGTGCCCCTCGCACGGAGGAGAACGGAGAAAGGTCGACCGACGGTCAGGTATCCAGCCCGTCGAGCGAGAACCATGTCCTTCCCGAGAATTCGGACGCCGACCGCAACCGGTAGAGCATGCGATCGTTCATCGGGGGCAGGTCGTCGAGATCGGCCCACATCATGTCGCTGGATTCTTCATCGTTCACCCGTGCCTCGCCGGAAACGTATCTGCACCGGAAGGTCAGGTCGAGGAATTGGGCCTGGTCCCCGTTGGGGAAGGTCTGCGGCGGGTTGGCCTTGACCGAGGCCAGGCCTTCGACCTCGATCACGACGCCGGCCTCCTCCTCCGCCTCGCGCACGGCCGTCACCGCGGGTTCCTCTCCGGGGTCGACAATGCCGGTGATCGGGGTCCAGGCACCGTTGTCGGACCGACGGCACAGCAGCACCTGGCCGCCTTCGTTGAACACCACGGCCGTGACGCCCGGCATCCACAGGGGGTCGTGCCCGATCTTCTCGCGCAGGGACAGAATGAATTCCGGGGTGGGCATGGGTCCGTACTCCTTGGGCGGCGACGTCGGCATTCGTGCCCACCTTACCCGCGGGAGGGGACGTCAGGTCGGCGGCAGCGCGAGCCAGACCAGGGTCGAGCATCCGCTCATCCATGGACCCATCGCGATGCGATCGTGGGGCCGGGCACGGCGGCTGAGCACGAGGAACGTGCCCCAGGCCCCGCACGCGCCAAATGTCAGCACCACTGCCGCCACCGCGTGGCCCGGCGCCACGAACCCACAGGCCGCACCAAGGGCCGGCGCCAGGCGGACGTCTCCCCTGCCGAGCCAGCCCGGCGACAAGGCCCTGACCGTGCCGTAGAGAAGTCCCGTCCCCAGCGCACCGGCCGCCGAGGTCAGCACACGCGCAGGCTCACCCGCACACAGCGCGGAAGCGGGCAGACCCAGCCCCAGGACCAGCGTCAACTGATGGACCCATGCCCGGGGCAACCGGTGATGGAGGACGTCGACGATGCTCAACCGGCCGACGCAGAGCAAGTACATGACCACGCAAGCCGACCCCAGGGAAGCCGACAGAAAGCCGCGCGCCCCTTCGTGCCACCACGAGCCGATCAGCGCGACCACGGGTCAGGATCCGAAGCGGCGCTGCCGTCCCGCATAGTCGCGCAGCGCGCGGAGGAAGTCCACCCGCCTGAAATCGGGCCAGAGCGCCTCACAGAAATAGAATTCGCTGTATGCGGACTGCCACACCATGAATCCGGAGAGCCGCTGCTCCCCCGAGGTGCGAATCACCAGGTCAGGATCCGGTTGACCGCGCGTGTAGAGGTAACTGGAAATATCGTCCGCGGTGAGGCTTTCCGCCACCTCGGAGATGTCGCGGCCCTCCCGCGCGGCGTCGCTCAGGAGTTCGCGGACAGAGTCGACGATTTCCTGCCGCCCGCCGTAGCCGACCGCGATGTTCACGTGCAGGCCCTCGACGTCGGCGGTCTGCTCGGTCACGCTCGCCACGGTCTCCGGAAGTCCGTCGGGAAGAAGATTCAGTGCCCCGACCGGCTGGAGCCGTGCGATCCGGCTTTCCCCGAGCTCACGCAGCAGATCGTCGATCACGCCAACGAGGTCACCGAGTTCGGAAGCGGGGCGCTTCAGGTTCTCGGTCGAGAGCATGTACAACGTGACCACATCGATACCGAGTTCACGACACCACCCGAGGAATTCGATGATCCTCTCGGCACCCTTCTGATGACCGTGCTTGGTGGTCTGGCCCATGAGGGCCGCCCACCGGCGGTTCCCGTCCACCATCACTCCGACGTGGTGCGGCAAGCGCTCGGAGGGGATCGAAGCCGCCAGGTTGCGCTCGTACACGCTGTACAGAGGCTTGACTAGCTTCATAATGGTCCTTTGTCCGAGGCGGCATATGCTGGGACCCCCTGCCACAGGGATGATTGGCCGGAATCCCTTTGTGACTTAACCGTACCTTCTCCTGGTGACCTCCGAGATCCGTGTCCACAGCCTCACAGGTGGTTCGCAACCGTTGCTCATAGACTGCATATCACTAGCCCGTTCATGAAAGGACCCCAGCAGCCATGGATCCCTCGCGCTACTCCACCGTGCGGTCGGCCACGGACAAGGCCGAGGGCGTCGCCAATGCGGCGGCCGAGCGCTTCCATGAGGCCGTCGAGCGCAAGCCCCTGTGGCGCGGGCTGCTCCATTCCTCGTTCGCCCCGGTGGCCTTTGCGGCCGGAATCGTCCTGATCGTTCTGGCAGGCGGAGGCGCCCGCTCGGCCGCGTGTGCCGTGTTCGCCCTGACCAGTGTGGTCCTCTTCGGTGTCTCCGGGATGTACCACCGCGGCTACTGGCGGGAGAAAGCACGGATGTTCTTCAAGAGACTGGACCATTCCAATATTTCTCTCGTGATCGCCGGGACGTACACGCCTTTGGCCGTCACGATGCTCGGCCCTCCGAAATCGGAGATCCTGCTCTGGACCATTTGGGGATGTGCGCTGTTGCTCGTGGTGTTCCGCGTGTTCTGGACCGGCGCCCCGAGGTTGCTCTACACCCCGTTGTACGTGGTGATGGGCCTCATGGCGCTGTTCTTCCTCGGTGACTTCTGGTCGGTGAGTCCCGTGGCCACGCTGCTGATCTGCGCAGGGGGCGTTTTCTACATCGCCGGAGCGGTCTTCTACGCGTTCAAACGGCCGGTGCTCTCCCCCAGGGTCTTCGGGTTCCACGAACTGTTCCACGCGTGCACGATATTGGGATTCGCGAGTCACTACACCGGCGTGGTGTTCTCCCTGTACGCCTGATACGCATCCGCCACGCGGGCTCGTGTCAGTCCCTCGGGCCGCGGCCCGTTCCGTTCGCGGCGTCGTCGTTCGGTGAGTCCTTCACCGATTCGTCGACCGCCGAGACATCCCGGGCGGAGCCACCGGTGCGCGTTTCGGAAGCCTCGCCGGACCGGCCACCGTGTGCTTCCGCCTCACGCTCTGCGGCTTCGCGTTCCTCCTGCTCACGAGCCATGGCGTAGTCGAACCGGTTCTTCAGCCGCCGCTGGCGACGGGTGTGGTCGAGCGCCACGAAGATGATGAGCACCGCCAGCAGAAGGGTCAGCAGGAAGCCGATGACCCCCGGCGAGACCTGATTGGCATCAAGACCGGGCTTGAGACTTGGGGACTCGCCGTCGGCGAGGATCCGGGTGGTTGCGTTGAGAACGGTGTGGCTGACGAGCATCATGCGGTCTGGTCATTTCCTCTGCGGGTCTCCGGCGTCTGGCGGTAATCAATGCCTTCTGCGAAGTCGTACTCCGGAAGGTTCGCCTCGACCCTGCTCGCGGCCAACACGTAGTCCTCGTACGGCCAGATCTCGCGCTGGAGGTCGTTGCTGACGGCAAAGAAGAAACCGTCCGGGTCGACCTGCGACACGTGGGACTTCAAGGCCTGATCACGCACGTCGAAGCAGTCGGCGCACGGAATGCGGGTCGTGGTCTGGTGGCGGGACACCGGCGGCGCACCTTCGGGCTCCGACTCGGCGAACCTGGCAATGCGTTCGGCGAACGGCGAGTGCATGCCTCGCGTTTCCAGGGCCTCGTGCAGGGCCTTGAAACGGGCGACGTCGAAGGCGCGGTCGTAGTAGAGCTTGAGCGGCTCCCAAGCGTCCCCCTCGGCGATGTAACGGCGGGGATCGCCCGCAGCCTCCCACGCCTCGACGGCGACCTTGTGGGCCATAATGTGGTCGGGGTGCGGATACCCACCGTTCTCGTCGTAGGCCAGAATAACGTGCGGCCGGAATTCCCGAACGATGCGGACCAACGGCGCAGCGGCACGCTCGAGCGGGGTCTTCGCAAAGCATCCCCAAGGCAGAGGCGGCAAGGGATCGCCCTCGGGCAGCCCGGAGTCCATGAATCCCAACCACCGGTGCTCGACGCCGAGCGCCTCGCGGGCTCCCGCCATCTCACGGTGGCGCAACCCGGCCAGGTCCCAGTGGGACCTTCGGTTTTCCTCGACGCCGGGGTTGAGAATCGATCCGCGTTCCCCTCCGGTGCACGAGACAACCATCACGCGGGCACCACGTCGAGCATAAGCGGCCATCGACGCCGCACCCTTGCTGGATTCGTCGTCGGGATGGGCGTGAACCGCAAGGATCCTCAGGCCCGTGCAGTCCGAGTCGAGCTGGTGCTGCGCCGAGCCCGTCGGTTGCGTCGCGCCGGATTCCTGAGCGCTTGTCACGTACTGACACCTCATTCTTTTCGATACAGTAGAGAGTAATTCCCGGCCGCCGTTCGCCGCGCTCCACGTCCGTGCGCGTGCCGGCCGAACGGTCCCGCAGACTATGAACAGGTTCGTCGAAAATTGACCACTCCCACTCTAGACCAGCGTTACGGCAAGGGCCGTTCTGCGCGTCACCTCTCCAAACGCACGTGGTGGGCCGTCACGGCCCTTGCGGTGGTCGTGTGCATGGCGTTCGTGGCATGGCTGGCCTACGGCAATTCCCACGCCCCCTCCTACAAGGAGGTCAGCTTCGACGATTCTCGTGCCGACTCGGTGACCATGGACTTCGAGCTGACCAAGGACGACAACGAGACCGTGACCTGCGCGATCCAGGCCCTGAATGACCAGCACGCGATCGTCGGGTGGAAAGAGATCACCATCGGCAAGGTTCCCGCGGACCAGCTCAGCAACGACACGTCGTCCCATCGGGTCAACCTGCGCACCACATCCCAGGCCCACACCGCGACCGTGGAATCCTGCTGGTCAGCCGGCTGAGTCGGCAGGTTTTCAGTTCCGTACGTCACTAGCTACAATAGAATCTTGACGTCTCCCGCCACGGGTTTGCCCGGGCGGGTTTTATCTATCCGTACAGACGCCGCGCAGGAGGGAATTCGCCCGCTGGAACCACCACGGAACGTCCGTGGCTGCGGCGTCGCACCAAGGAGACATCATGTCAGAAGAAACCACCGAAAACGGCACGTGGCTCACTCAGGAAGCCTACGACCGCCTGCAGGCGGAACTCGATGAGCGCGAGGGCCCCAAACGCCAGGACATCGTCGATCGCATCGAAGCCGCTCGCGACGAGGGCGATCTGCGTGAGAACGGTGGCTACCACGCGGCCAAGGAAGAGCAGGGCAAGAACGAGGGCCGCATCTCCCAGCTGCGCTACCTCCTCGAGAACGCCGAGGTCGGCGCCAAGCCCGCGGACGACGGCGTCGTCGAATCCGGCATGCTCGTGGAGGCCGAAATCGGCGGCAAGAAGCTGACCTTCCTTCTCGGAAGCCGCGAGGTGGCAGAGACCCTCGTCGGCGACCAGGACATCCAGGTCTTTTCCGAGAAGTCGCCCATGGGCCAGGCCATCCACGGCCACAAGGTCGGCGACGAACTGTCCTACAAGGCCCCGAACGGCAAGGACATCCCCCTCAAGGTTCTGTCGGCCAAGCCCTACTGATCCTTCGATCCGGACGTCATACAAAAAATCCGGTCCCGCCAGGTGCGGGACCGGATTTTTTTGCTTCGGGGAGAAACTGCGGTAGATCGCGCGATCCGCATGGACCGCGCCGGCCGCCGACGGGTTTCTCAGCCGACGACCATCGGGGTAAAGCCTTCGGCTTCGAGGGCCTGGAGGACCTCGTTGCTGTGCTCCTCCCCCTTGGTCTCCATGTCGATCGTGATGGAGACGTCCCCCATCGACAAGGAACCGCCGACGCGGGTGTGGTCCACACCGGTCACGTTGGCGTCGCACTCCGAGATGATTCGGGAAATGTCCCTCAGCTCGCCGGGGTGGTCGGTCAGCATGATTTTGACGGTCAGGTACCGTCCCGCGGCGGACAGACCACGCTGGATGACTTTGAGCATCAGCATGGGGTCGATGTTTCCGCCCGAAAGGAGGCATACGGTCGAGCCAAGATTGCCGAACTTCTCGTTGAGCTTGCCGTTCATGAGGGCCGCGACGCCGACCGCTCCTGCCGGCTCGACCACGAGCTTGTTGCGCTCGATGAGGAAGATCAGGGCCCGGGCCAGGTCGTCCTCCGACACGGTGACGACGTCGTCGACCAGTTCCTTGATGATCGAGAACGGCATCTGTCCGGGGCGTCCCACGGCGATGCCGTCGGCGATGGTCGATACCTTCTTGAGAGGAACGAGAGCATCCGCGGCCAGGGACGGCGGGTATGCGGCCGCGTGCTCGGCCTGGACGCCGATGACGCGAATCTTCTTTCCTGTCCTGGCCTCGTGGCTCTTGGCCGCGACGGCGACGCCGGCCAGCAAACCGCCGCCGCCCACGCCGGTGATGATCGTGTCGACGTCCGGGACCTGTTCGATGATCTCGGCGCCCAAAGTCCCCTGACCCGCGATGATGTGCTTGTTGTCGAAGGGATGCACGAAGACGGCGCCCGTCTCGTCCGCGTACCGCTGCGCTTCGGCCAGGGCCTCGTCCACGGTGTCGCCATGGAGGATGACTTCCGCCCCGTGGTCCTGGGTCGCCGCAATCTTGGGGAGGGCCGCGCCCTGGGGCATGTAGATGCGCGCCGTGATCCCCAGTTTCGACGCCGCCAGGGCAACGCCCTGAGCGTGGTTGCCGGCCGAGGCCGCGACGACTCCTGAGGCCTTGTCTGCGTCGCTGAGTTGCGCTATCCGGTTGTACGCCCCACGGACCTTGAAAGAACCCGACCTCTGGAGGTTCTCGCACTTGAAATGGACCGGGGAACCGATCTTGCGTTCCAGCGCCCGTGAGTGCGCAATGGGGGTCTTCTCAATGGTTCCCTCCACAAGCCGTGTGGCCTGTTCGATGTCCTCGACGTGGACAGGAAGATCTTCCAAGGGAGTCACTGATTCATCCTTACTGCGGACGGTAGAGGTAGTGGGTTGTGGCCCACCGTCCAGGCTACTGCTCGGTCGCCGAGCCGGTCGAGCGGCCGGCGCGGTCGTCCGAGTTCTGGACCTCGGGTGCGTCCTGGTCCGGGGACCCGGCCCCGGCAGAGCCGTCGTCCGGTCCGTTGCCCTGGTTCTTGCCCACCGACGAGAACTTGTCCTTGACCTTCTGGCCGGCCGACTTCTTCTGCGCACGCTGTATCTCCCAGTCGAAAGCGTACGGCGTGGTGCGGATGTTCGGGTCGGTCTCCCACTCCCGATTGGCCAGATAACGGACCACGGTATTGACGACCGCCAGCACGGGAACCGCGAACAGGGCTCCGATGATGCCGAGCACCATGGATCCCAGGGCGACCGCGAGCACGACGGCCAAGGGGTGGAGGGAAACGGCCTTGCCCATGACCAGCGGCTGCAGAATATGCGACTCGACCTGCTGCACCAGCAACACCGCCGCGAGCATGATCACGGCATTGATCGGCCCATTGGCGACGAGGGCCAGGAGCACGGCCACAGCACCCGAGACGAGCGCTCCCACGACCGGGATGAACGAGCTCAGGAACACGAGCACGCCCAGGGGGAATGCGAGCGGCACGCCCAGAATCAAGGCCGCCAGGCCGATCCCGACGGCGTCGACGAAGGCCACCAGGACCTGGACACGGGCGTACGAGACCAGGGAATGCCAGCCGCGGCGTCCCGCACCGTTAACAGCGGTTCGGGCCTTTCTGGGCACGAATTTGAGCAGGAAGAGCCAGATCTTCTCTCCCTCCAGGAGAAAGAAGATCAGGGTGAAGAGCATGATCAGCAATCCGGTGCCGACCTCGCCGGCGGTCGAGCCGACGGCCGCCGCCCCGCTCATGAGCTGACTCGAGTTCTCCTTGACCGTGGTGGTCAGTGAGCTGACGGCGTGGTCGATCTGGTCGACCGACACCTGCAGGGGCCCATCCGACAGCCAGCTCATGAGCTTCTGATAGCCGACCACCACTTGGTCCGAGAGCTCCGTGAATCCTTTGATGAGCTGCTGTCCCACGAGCGTCAGAAGCCCCAGCACCACCAGGATGCCGCCGAGCTCGACGATTGCGGTGGCGATCCCGGCCCGGACCTTTTTGCTGCGGAACCAGAGCACGAACGGCGAGAGCAGCCCCGCCAGCAACGCGGCCACGAGAACGGCCACGATGACCGTACTGACCGAGCGGCACAGGTAAACGAGAGCGGCGGCCATAGCCAGGATCACGATGACCCTCCACGACCACGCGGCCGCGACATTCAGCGCGAAGGGAATGTCCGGCGCGCCGGACGGACGATCGGACGAGTCCTTCGCGTCCAGGTGGACTTCCGGAATGTTGTCTGCTGTCACGTTCGAACGAGAGCTCATGGATTTCATCATACGGGCGGGCTGCGATCAGGGGAAACAACAACGAGGCCCCGCCCAAAGGGCGAGGCCTCGCGCCAGGGGACGATGCGCCCCGAAGATGATGCGGCTAATTTCGTGGCATGAAATAGCTGAGCAGACGCAGAATCTCGACGTACAGCCACACGAGGGTCACGATGAGGCCGAAGGCCAGTCGCCACGATTCCTTCTGCGGAACTCCCGCGCGGAGGGCGTTGTCGATGTTCTGGAAGTCCTGGATGAGGCACGCGCAGGCCATGACCACGGCCAACAGGCCGATGATGATCCCGAGCGGAATCCCGAAAACGGTGACGTCCCGCATCGACGAACCGGTGAAGGCCCCGAAGATGAGGTTGCCGACGATGAACACGAGGTAGGCAACCATCCCGATGGCCAGGACCTTCGCCGCCTTGCCGGTAATGCGGACCCCGGCCTTCGCATACAGCGCGAGCATTCCGAGGAAGACGACCAGCGTGGAGACCACGGCCATCAGCACGATGCCGCCGAATTGGGTTTCGAAGACCCGGGAGATGCCGCCGAGGAAAAGTCCCTCGCAGACCGCGTAGCTCATCACGAGCGCGGGCGAGGTCTTGCGCTTGAAGATCACGACCAGGGCGAGCACGAAGCCGATGATTCCGAAGAGGGCCGCAATGCCGCCCAGGAACCAACCGACCGCACCGCCGACGGCGATGAGGCCCAGCATGCTGAGGGTCTTGACGACGACGTCGTCCATCGTGGCCCGCTGCGTGTCGGCAGGGGTGGCCGAGGGTGCGTTGTACATCTGGTTCAGGGAGGCTGCGCTCGGAGCCTGCCCGTATGCGGCGTCACCGCCGCCGTGCGGAGCGTTGGGATTCCGGCCGTACTGCGACTGGCCGGCATAAGCATGGTCATTTCGCTGCGCATCATTGTTCATGCGCCTGATCAGGGGATTTCCACGTCCCATGGGATTCCTCGATTCTCAAGCGGTGGACTCCCGAACTGCCCGACACTGCGAGCTGCTCGGCCCGTGCGAACCCGGGATTTTCTCCATTCTACAGATTTCCGCCAGTCGGCGGCAGGCGAGAGCCCGGGATTCCGCTCTCGGGCGAGAGCGTCGAGCGGTGCGCGGTGCCCCAGGTGGGACTCGAACCCACACTGAACGGATTTTAAGTCCGCTGCCTCTGCCGATTGGGCTACTGGGGCGAAACGCACCCCGCACCTTCCTAGGAAAGTGCGGGGT
Organism: Rothia koreensis; assembly: GCF_004136575.1. Classification (GTDB taxonomy): domain Bacteria; phylum Actinomycetota; class Actinomycetes; order Actinomycetales; family Micrococcaceae; genus Rothia; species Rothia koreensis. The sequence continues at coordinate 125,740 of NZ_NOIQ01000003.1, read as the reverse complement.
GCATAGTTCAGCTGTCGATCGTCACGAGGACGGGATCATGGATCAGATGCGCGCCTTTTCTTCCTTCGGCGCAATACCCGTGGCCTCCTCGAAAGGCCGGCGCGGGGTCCGCTCGTTCCGGATCGGCGAGGTGTCCCGGCCGAAGACCGTGCTGAGCACCCAGTTCGCTGCCACGCGCGTGGTCCGCTCGACGGTCGGGATGGCCATCCCGTGGTAGCCACGGTGCATGAGCCATGCCAGGGGCCCCTCGAAGGAGCGGCCCTTGATGTTGGCCACGCCCTTGTAGGCACCCAGTCCGGCGACCGCACCGAGGTTCTCGTGGTAGTAGTCCTTGAGCTCTCCGCCATTGCGGGCGGCCATGATGTTCTCGGCCAGGGTCACGGCCTGACGCGAAGCGTGCTGGGCGTTGGGAACGCAGAAGCCGCCGACGCCCTTGCCGGTCAGGTCCGGAACGGCGGCGTTGTCGCCTGCCGCCCAGGCACCTTCGACGACGCCGTCGTCTCCGGTCACACGCAGGTCTGCGCCGACCCGGACACGTCCGCGCTCGTCGATCGGCAGCGTCGACTGCTTCAGGAACGGTGCGGCCATGACTCCGGCGGTCCAGATCAGGGTCTGAGTCTCGACCTCGCCCGCCGGGGACTTGTCGCCCATGTTGATGAGCTTGCAGGTGTCCCCGTCGACCTCGCCCAGGGAGGTGTTGAGCAGAACCTCGATGCCGCGGGAACGCAGGTGGGCGACCACGGACTCGGCGCGGTCCTCGGGGACCTCGGGCATGATGCGGCCCATGGCCTCGACCATCACGAAACGGAGGTCGGACACCCGTAGACGCGAGTTGCGCGCTACCGCGGCCCGAGCCATGTCCTCGAGCTCGGCGATGGTCTCGACACCGGCGAAGCCGCCGCCGACCACCACGAAGGTCAGTGCCCGACGCCGAGCGGCCTCATCCTTGAGCAAGGATGCGGTCTCGATGCGGTCGAGGACCCAGTTGCGGACGTGCACGGCTTCCTCGATGCTCTTCATGCCGATCGCGTTCTCGGCCAGGCCGGGGATCGGGAAGGCGCGGGTCACGGAGCCCGCACCGATGACCACCTGGTCGTACTTGAGTTCGTAGGTGTCGCCGTCGTCGTTGCCGCGCACGGTGGCCGTCTTGGACTCGTGATCGATCTTCTCGACCTTGGCACCCAGGATCTCGCAGTCCTGGAGGTGCTGGCGCAGCGGCACGGTCGCGTGGCGCCCCTCGACGTTTCCGGCGGCCACCTCGGGCAGGAAGGGAAGGTAAGTCATGTAGGGGTTGGGATCCACCACGGTCACGACGCCGCCCGAAGCCTTGATGGCCTTCTGGATCCTGCTGGCAACGGTGAAGCCGACGTACCCGCCGCCGACGATGAGAATACGAGGGCGGTCATTCGCAACTTGGTTAAAAGACATGGTAGAAATGCTACTCCCTTGGATACACGTGGACTGCGAGGGTCTCGACTCCCAATGTTGTCACCAAAGACCTTACGCCGCCATTCTGATTTCACCGATTTATTGCCTCGGGCCCCAGAAATCTGACCTGCGTTCTTTCTTTTCGCCGCGTTCGGCCTTCGTCCGCCGCCGGGTCCAGCCCAGACTCTCGGCCAGAATGCGCATCGGCGGGTGGGGTGGCGACCCCAGCACGCGACGCAGCCGAGCGACCGTTCCGGAGGCCAGCAACCACATCCATCCGGCCACGGCAGCGATGAGGCCGACCGGCAACAGCAGATTCACGTGGTTTCCCGGCGCGGGCTCAGGGGCTGCCACGGGGGCTATGCGCTCCCCCGCCCGGTGTTCTTCGGCAGGGGGCTCGCTGGGTTCGTCCGTCGGATCCGCCCGGCGATGGACTTTGGCCCAGGACTCCACGGATCCCAGAGGATTCTTGCGTGTGCCGGACACGTCCTCATCGCGCGACAGGGCCGCCATCGGGTCGACCATCCCGTATCCGTACTGCGGGTCCCGGCCTTTGTCTCCGCGGTCCTCGGCCGTGTCGATGAGACGCCGAATGATCTGCGCGGACGACTCGTCGGGGTACTTCTGCCTCATCAGCGCCAGAACACCCGACACCATCGGTGCCGAGGCGGAGGTACCGGACCAGAGACCGTACTTGTTGTTCGGCAGGGCACCGATGAGGTCTTCGCTCGGTGCCGCAACGGCCAGGGAGATCCCTTGCGCCGAGGAGTCCCAGGACGTCTTGCCCTGGCGGTCCACGCCGCCCACGGAAACCACCCCTGGGATGGTCGATGGGGCGCCCACCTGCGTCACACCCGACCCCCGGTTGCCCGCCGAGGCGACCACCACGACGTCGTGGTCCTGGGCGTACTGGAATGCCTTGTCCCAGGACTCGGGCCAGTCCGTCTTCGACGAACCGACCGAGAGGTTCACAACCTTCGCCCCGGAGTCGACCGCTTCCTCGACGGCCCGGGGAATCTGGTCCTCGACCGACACGTTCCCCGGATTCTGCGTGCCCAGCCAGACCGAGATCGGGACGACGGTCGCCTCGGGGGCGATACCTATCATTCCGAGTCCCTGGCCGGGCTCGCCTCCAGTTTGCGCATCGCCCCCATGCCCGGCGTGGCCGTGTCCGGCGATCATCGATGCCACGAGGGTTCCGTGCTCCGGTTCGGCGCCGACCGGCTTCCAGCCGTCCGGGCTGCCTCCCCCGGAGACGTCCTTGCCGTCCAGAACATTGCCGGAGAGGTCCTGGTGATTGCCATCGACGCCCGTATCGATCACCGCGACCTTGACCCCTTTGCCGGTCGCTTGTTTCCACGCGGAACGGATTCCCAGTTCGTCGAGCCAGTACTCCCGCTTCCTGACTTCTTCGTCCGTGCGGTCGGACGACGACGGCGCGGAAGGTCCCGACTCAGCTTCGGCGGCCGCGACCGGAACGGTCGAGGCGATCGTGACGACCGCCAGAGCCGCGAGCCACCGAAGGGCCCAACCGTGCCGCATCATGGTTCAGGTCCGTTTCCGTGCCTCGGCCACGGACAACGCGATGCCGTCCAGGATGTCGTGCTCGCTGGCGAGACACGTGGTGACCGCGCCGTCGGTGATTTCGGCGACCCGTTCGGCGATCCGCGCCCAGATCTGCGCGCCCGCCCCGATGACATCGGCACGTCCCTCGTGCATGATGCCGAGGTCGGCCCTCTCGGCACGGGTCATGCGAGTCAGGGCCTCGGCGGCCGACGAGACGGCGTCGATACTCAGCTCGCTGCCGTGGATGCGCTCGGCGTCGTATTCGGAGAGTCCGAGGGCGTAGGCCGTCAGGGTCGTGACCGATCCGGCCACGCCGACCAGCCTCGTGGTCGTGCGCACGGGGACGGCTTCGAGAACGGACGTGACCGCGACGTCGACGTCGCCCAGAAGCATGCGCACTTGGCCGTCCGTCGGTGGATTCGAGCTGAGGTGGCGTTCGGTCAGCCGCACGCAACCGATATTGACCGACCGTGAGGCGAGCACGCCCGAGGCGTCCCCGAGAACGAACTCGGTGGAACCGCCGCCCACGTCGACCACCAGGTCCCGGCCCTCGCCCACGGGCCCGATGGTTGCGGCCGCGCCCCGGAAGGACAATTCGGCTTCCTCCGATCCCGAGATCACCTCGGGAACGACGCCGAGTCGCTGGTTGATCCCTTCGACGAACGCGTGACGATTCCCCGCATCGCGGGTCGCGCTGGTCGCGACCATCCGCACGTGCTTGACCTTGTGCTTCTCGATCAACCGCGCGTATTCCTCGGCAGCCGCAAAGGTGCGGTCCAAGGAGTCCTGGGCGAGCCAGCCCGTGGCGTCCACCCCCGCCCCGAGACGCACGACGCGCATCTCGCGGACGACGTCGGTGACGACGGGCGGTTCCCCTTCCGAGGACGCCTTCTTGACGTCCGCGATGAGAAGGCGAATGGAATTCGTACCGCAGTCAATGGCGCCGACGCGCATGTTCTCTCGTACTCCTCAGGACTCGTTCGGCAAATCTTCGTCACGGCGCCACGCGGGGTCGCACGCGCAGCGTTCCGGGGTCCACCACTGTTCGATCGCGCGAAAGGTCTCGTCCCCGAAAGGATTGATGCCCGTGCCGACCGAGAGCGTGTGCCCGAGGACCGCGTGCAGGCACTTGACCCGTTCGGGCATCCCTCCGGCGGAGATCCCCTCGATCTCGGGCACGGGATCCGTACCGGACGCGAGACGGACCCTCTCCCGCTCCGCCAGATAATTCCGGTGCGCGGCCTGGTAGGCGTCCGCGACCTCGTCGTCCTGTGCGATCCGGTCGGTCATCTCGTACATCAGCCCCGCGGCCTCCAACCGTGAGGCGGCCTGCGTGATGACCGGATGGGCGAGATAGAACACGGTGGGAAACGGGGAACCGTTGGACAAGCGGGGGGCCGTGGCGGCAACCAGCGGATTTCCGCACACGCAACGCGCCGGGATCTCGACGACGTCGCGCACCGGACGCCCCAGCTCCCGGGAGAGGACCAGCAGGTCCGTCTCGGTCGGTGCGAGGGTGTCCCGGCTCGCGCCGAACCCTCGAGGCTGGTGAGGGGCTGGATTCTGAGTCACCGGATTCCTTCGCGGGATAGATCGTTCACGGTTGCCAAGGGATCACTCGGCGGATTGGGACAGCGAGGACCAGAGATTCTCGCCCCAGGAGGGTGGGCTCGAGATGACCGCCTCGGCCGACGAATCGTCCGCCTGATCGCTGGTCTTGTCCTTGCCCGTCACGATGTACGGGGTTTCGCCGGGGCTGACGTAGGACAGGCGCTCCCGGGCCTGCTGGCGAACGTAGTCGTCGTCGTTCCAGCGGTCCTTCTGGTCCTTGAGGTCCTTCTGCTCGTCCTTGAGCCCCGAGATCTGCTGTTCCAGGCTGTTGATCTCGGCCTGCTGAGCAAAATAGCGGTGCACCGTGGGCGCCAGGGGGACGACCAGCGCCAGCACGATCAGCAGAAGCAGAACCGTTCGTCCCGAAAAGGACCTGGCTGCGACGGGTTCTGGGGCCTCTTCGACGTCGCTCCAGTCCTCGCGGCCCATCTGGTTCTCGTCAGACGTGGCGGCGTCCTCCTCGTCCGCACGCTCGACCACGCGGCGCTGCCGCCACGAGCCGAATCCGAACGGCTCCTTCGCCGTCGACCCGCCCGCACCCGGTGTCTCCGGGTCCTGGGCCGGGTCCCCCGTGGAGGTCCCCTCGGACCGGGCCTGCCCGGAACGGAGGCGGCGCGATACCGCGGAGAAGGGATTCTTCATAGCGATCGAACCTCTCGGAGCGGGGGAAGAAGCTTTCGAGCCCTTACTCTACCGAAAGACGCCCCGCCGGGCGGAACCCGGCGGGGCGTCGGAGCGGTCATCCCGCAGGAATCACTTGGAGGCGTTGAAGCGCGGGAAGGCAGCCGCGCCCGCGTACTTGGCGGCCGCACCGAGCTCTTCCTCGATGCGCAGGAGCTGGTTGTACTTGGCCACGCGCTCGGACCTGGCGGGCGCGCCGCTCTTGATCTGGCCCGAATTGGTCGCGACCACAATATCCGCGATGGTCGTGTCCTCGGTCTCCCCGGAACGGTGCGAGACCATGCAACGGAACTCGTGGGTCTGCGCCATGCTGATGGCGTCGAAGGTTTCGGTCAGGGAACCGATCTGGTTGACCTTGACGAGCAGGGCGTTCGCGGCGCCGGATTCGATGCCCTTGCTGAGGCGCTCCGGGTTGGTCACGAAGAGGTCGTCGCCGACGATCTGGACCTTGGTGCCCAGCTGTTCGGTGATCGTCTTGTAGCCTTCCCAGTCGTCCTCGTCCAGCGGGTCCTCGAGCGAGACGAGCGGGTAGGCGTCTACGAGCTCGCCATAGTAGGCGGTCATCTCTTCGGCGCTCTTCCGGCCGCCTTCGAAGGAGTAGGTGCCGTCTTCCTTGTTGTAGAACTCGGAGGAGGCGGCGTCCAGCGCCAGAGCCACGTCCTTGCCCGGAGCGTAGCCCGCCTTCTCGATCGCTTCGACGATCAGGTCGAGTGCGGCGCGGTTGGAGTCAAGGTTCGGGGCGAAACCGCCTTCGTCTCCCAGCCCCGTGGCCAGGCCGCGATCCTTCAGCACGGACTTGAGGCTGTGGTAGACCTCGGCACCGTAGCGCAGCGCCTCGGCGAAGGTCGGGGCGCCGATCGGGGCGATCATGAATTCCTGGATGTCCACGTTGGAGTCCGCGTGAGACCCGCCGTTGAGGATGTTCATCATCGGAACCGGCAGAACGTGCGCATTCGGTCCGCCGAGATACTTGTAGAGGGGAAGGTCGGAGGCTTCGGCCGCCGCGCGCGCCACGGCCAGGGAAACTCCCAGAATCGCGTTGGCTCCGAGCTTGGCCTTGTTGTCGGTTCCGTCGAGCTCGAGCATTGCGGCGTCCACGGCCCGCTGATCGGCCGCGTCCATGCCGATGACGACCTCGGAAATCTCATCGATGACTGCCTTGACCGCGTCCAGAACGCCCTTGCCGAGGTAGACGGATTTGTCCCCGTCACGACGCTCGACCGCCTCGAACTCACCCGTGGAGGCGCCGGACGGCACGGCCGCGCGGCCGAAGCTTCCGTCATCGAGCAGAACCTCGACCTCGACGGTCGGGTTGCCTCGGGAATCGAGGATCTGGCGCGCGTGGACGTCGATGATGATAGCCATCTGAATGCTCCTAGAAAATCGTGAAGGATGAATTGGCTCTTCGATACCGAGCCTAGTGAGTTTGTGGGAAATTCTGAACTTGTCCCCCGTGACGGCACCGATACCCAGGGCCATCGTATCGAATTCCCACACAATCGGACATGAAGTCAGGCATTCCCACGGTTCTGCGCCACGTACTCCCTGACGGCACGCCGCAGGGCCCGTTCAGGATCGACCCCGAGATCCCGCGCCTCGGCCACCATCCGCAACAGATCACGTCCCATCCGCTGCTCTGCTTCGTCGGCGGACCCGGGGACCACCGATTCCGGTGAAACCTGCCGCGCAGGCCGCTCGCCCGGTTCCTGTGTCCTGGGTTCCCGCACCGGTTCCACGGGCGACGCCGGGGCCGCGTCCGTCGGAAGGGCAAGCCCTGCTTTGGCGGCCTTGTTGAGCGTCTTTTCTCCCAGGGCGAGCGCCGGCAGAGCGGGAGGGATGCCGTCGAACGGGTCCTTGCGGTCCGGCTTCTCGACCTTTTTGATCTCGTCCCACCGTCGAGTCAGGGCTTCCAGGCCGTCGTCGTCCGAGGTGCCCGTCTGGGCGCCGTCCGTGGTTGCCCGTTCTTCGAACACGTGCGGGTGCCTGCGGACCATCTTCGCGTTCAGGGCTTCGATGACGTCCACGATCGAGAAGCCGTCCTCGGCTTCTTCGGCAACCCGTGCGTGAAAGACGACTTGGAGCAGGACGTCGCCCAGTTCTTCGAGCAGCAGCGCCCGGTCGACGCCGCCCGGCGTCTCAATCGCTTCGACGACCTCGTAGGCTTCCTCGATCAGGTACCGCACGAGGGACTCGTGGGTCTGTTCGCCGTCCCAGCGGCACCCTCCGGGAGACCGGAGCCGGTCCATGAGCACCACCAGGTCGGCGAAGGCAGACCCGGCCGTCGGCCGGTCGTCTCCGGAAGCTGCCTCGAAGCGGTGGTCGGTGCGCGTCATGACCCGACCACCGGGGCATCGGAATAACCGGCCATCACGCGCTCGATGAGATCGTCACGGTCGCCGGCCGAGAGGAACGTGGCCTCGGCGGCGGTCACGGTCAGAGCCAGGAAATCCTCGCGGTCGTATCCGAAGACCCCGGCCAGTTCCATGAACTCGTGGGTCATGGAGGTCCTCGACATCAGTCGGTTGTCCGGATTGACCGTCACCGCGAATCCGAGTTCCCTGAGCAGCTCAAAGGGGTGGTCCGAGTATTTCTTGGCCCTGGGCCGCTCCCCCGCCGGGTAGTCCCGGCCGATCGCGTCGAGGCTCGGGGCGGCGTCGGTCTGAAGGTTGGAACACGGGCACAGTTCCAGGGGAATTCTCCGGTCCCTGACCCAGGACGCGAGGGGTCCGAGGGCATAGACCGCCGTCGCGGGCGGCGGCGAAAGATCGCGACGGCGGGGCAACCGGGAAACGTTCTCTCCCAACGTTCCGCGCGGCTCGCGGGGGCTGAGGTCCTCCGCGATGCGCACCCCGTGACCGATCCTCAATGCCCTGCCGTCGAACAAGGCCTGTTGCATCGATGCGAGCCCGTCCGCCTCGCCGGCATGCACCGTGACCGGAAGGAAGTTCTGCGCGCAGTGCTCGAGTGCGGCCCGATGCTCCGAGGCTGGGAAACCGGCCTCGGGACCGGCCAGGTCGAATCCCACGACGCCGCGGTCCCTGTTCCGCACCGCCGCTTCCGCGACCTGGAGCGAACGATCGTTCTGCCTCATCGCGCAGATGATCTGACGGATCGAAATGCGTCGACCGCGGTCGGCGGCTTCCGCCTCCCCTGCGCGAAGGCCCCGGTCGACCGCCTGAATCGCGGTGTCCAGATTCAGATCGGAGCCCAGATGCTGCTCCGGCGCCCACCGAACCTCGCCGTGGATGACGCCGTCGGTCGCCGAATCCAGAACGTACTCGCGGGCGACACGCTCGAGCGCCGACACGGACTGCATGACCGCGACGGTGTGTTCGAAGGTCTCGAGGTACCGCGCGAGAGACCCCGAATCGGCTGCCTCTGCGAACCATTGCTCCAACCCGGCCGGCTCATGGCTCGGAAGCTCGTGCCCGATCTCGGCCGCCAGCTCGATCACGGTTGTCGGGCGCAGCGCGCCGTCCAGGTGGTCGTGGAGGCAGACCTTCGGGAGGGACGCGAACCATCCCTCATCGTGGGCCGGTTCCGGCCACGGCGTCACCACCTGGGCGCTCACGGGACGAGCCGCCGAGTCATCCGCACGGTCATCCTCGGGTCAGAGGCTCCACTGGGTGAGCGCATCGGTCATGTGCTCCGGGATATTCGCACCCGTCCGCGGGAACATCCGCAGCTCCTCGATGTACTGCTGGGCCGGCAGGCGGTCCTTGTACTTCACGAAGCTCTCCTCGTCCTCGTAGGAGAAGGAGACCTGCGGCGGAACGCCGGGAGTGAAACGGAACATCATGGCGATCGGCGATCCCGCGCCCTCCTGGTAGGAGTCCGACTTGAGCTCCAGGATGTGCAAGGCTTCTTCCGGGATGAGGTCGAAGGTCTTCCGCTGGTCCCAGAATCCGTTGCGGCGCACGTGGGTCAGGGCGTCGTAGTAGGACCCGAGTGCGCGCACGCGGATCAGCACGGTCGACACGTCCCTGGCCGTACCGTTCGGGCCGAAGAGGGTCTTCTGAGCCTCTCCGATGCGCTTCAGCACGTCGGCCTCGGTCAGGACGAGGTTGCCGGGAGCCAGCTGGGTCGTCGAGGGCTTCTGCGGCCCGGTCTGCTCGGAGCTCGAGTACGAGGGTGCGACGTCGGTCTGATCGGCCGTCGAGGGGACGGAATCCGGAAGATCGGCCGCGACGTTCGACGACGACGCGGAATCCGAGCGGCCGTCCTCCCCGTCCCACTGGGAGTCCTCGACGACGTCGGGAACCGGTTCGGATGCATCCGGGGTCCCGCTCTTCCCCGATGCGGCGGCGGCGGAGTCCTCCGAGGGCGACGCGGAGGACTTGTTCGTTCCGGATCCCGCGGAAGCGGCCGCGCCGCCCGCCACGGCACCGGCAGCGACACCACCGGCAGCCGCACCGCCCACGGCGGCACCGCCCGACGTCGCGTCCTTGCTCGACTTGTCGGCGGGCTGTCCGCCCTTGGCGTTGGCTTCGGAGAAGGACGAGGTCGTGGCCGAGTCCGCCTCGTTGGAGGCCCCGGCCTCCGTGCTCGGAGCATCCGTCACGGCACGAGACTTCTCGGTTCCCGAAACGACCTGGGTCCTCGAGTCGTTCGAGTCCACGCTGTCCTTCGACGAACCTGCGTCCTCGGGCGTGCCCAGGACCGCGTTCGCGTCGTCGCGTCCGGATTCATTGGTCGCATCCGACTTGCGTGCCTCGGCGTCGTCCGCCACGGCGTCGAGCGCTTCGCCGCGCTCCTGGTCGGTCGAGGTGGAGGCGCCCTGCTTCGGTCCGCTGGCTGCCGTTCCGGCTGCGGCTCCCGCCGCGCCGCCGGCGGCGGCGCCCGATGCGGTCGCGGTCCCCGCCTTGCTCGCGGACGTCGAGCCGGATGCCTCCTCGGACCCCGAGGCGTCGGATTCTCCGCCGCGGGAGAGCGTGGTCGGCAGGGTCTGCGTGTAGGCCTCGCGAACCTGCTCGTCGGAATTCGGGTAGGTGTACTCGACCTCCACCGAGCGTCGGCCCTCGCGCACCGAGGAGATCATGATCTCGGCACGGCGCCAGGGGCCGTTCTCGCTCGCCTGCGCCGCCGTGTAGAGCTTGGCGACGGCGTCGAACCAGGGCGACTGCGTATCGACCGTGGTCTTGCGTTCTGGCTTCTCGCTCGGGTCCATGACCGCGGTCATTTCGTTGCCCCGCTGATTCAGCTGGAGCGTGGCCACGCGGTCGGACTCCATCATCTTGACGATGTCCGGAAGGCCGTTGGTCGTCGGAAGCTCGGGGCGGTCCGGCAGAGCCCGAACTTCCGAGCCGGCAGTATCTTCGTCCTGCCGCTCCGTTCCGTTCAGCTCATCGTCCGAACGCCGCACGGCGTCGTCGTCCGAGTTCTTGCGGAAAAGCTTGAAAGCCACGACTCACCTTGATTTTCTGCGCCCGCACGGGCGCCTCGAGATCTGCCCCACTCGCACGGGACAAGAATGTTGAACCCTATTCTGCCGTCAGTCTATCGAGGATCAGGGGCCTTGCGACATCCACCGGGCCCGATGAAGAAATCTCAAAGCCGCCGTCCAGAGTTTTCAGGGCTCGGTCGAAGCGCTCTGGCGTGTCGGTCAGCAGGGTCATCAGGGGCTGGCCCGCCTCGACCCGGTCACCCGGCTTCGCGTGCAACCGGACTCCCGCACCCGCCTGCACCGGATCCTCCTTGCGGGTGCGTCCGGCCCCGAGCCTCCACGAGGCGGTGCCCACGGCCAGCGCATCGAGGCGGCTCAACGTGCCCGATTGCGGTGCGGTCAGAACGTGCGACTCGCGTGCCGTGGGAAGCGCGGCCTCAGGGTCTCCGCCCTGCGCACGAATCATGTCCTTCCAGACGTCCATGGCCCGCCCGTCCGCGAGCGCCTCGGCCGGGTCCTCGTCGATTCCGGAGGCCAAGAGCATTTCCCGAGCAAGCGCCACGGTCAGCTCCACGACGTCGTCGGGCCCGCCCCCGGCGAGGACCTCGACCGATTCCTCGACCTCGATCGCGTTCCCGACGGTGAGCCCCAAGGGGGCGGACATGTCCGTCAGCAACGCCGTGGTGCGCACCCCCGCGTCGTCTCCGAGATCGACCATCGTCTGCGCGAGCAGTCTGGCCGAGGCTTCGTCCTTCATGAAGGCCCCCGGGCCCACCTTGACGTCCAGGACCAGGGAATCCGTGCCCTCGGCGATCTTCTTGGACATGATCGAGGAAGCGATCAGCGGAACGGCTTCGACCGTTCCGTTCACGTCGCGCAACGCATACAGTTTCTTGTCCGCCGGGGCCAGCCCGGTACCGGCCGCGCAGATCACGGCCCCGACGCTCCCCAGGATCCGCATCATGTCCTCGTTGCTGAGGGACGCCTGCCACCCGGGGATCGATTCCAGCTTGTCCAGTGTGCCCCCGGTGTGCCCGAGCCCCCTGCCGGAGAGCTGCGGCACGGCGACCCCGTAGACGGCCACGAGGGGTGCGAGCGGCAGCGTGATCTTGTCCCCCACCCCGCCGGTCGAGTGCTTGTCGGCAGTCGCGATCTTGCCCCGCGGCCCGAGGATCGGGGAAAAGTCCAGTCGCTCGCCGCTGGCAATCATCGCTCGCGTCCAACGAGCGGTCTCCTCCGGCTCCATGCCCCTGAGATAAATCGCCATAGCCAGCGCGGACATCTGTTCGTCCGCGACCGTGCCCCTCGTATAGGCGTCCACGACCCAGTCGATCTGGTCTGCGCTCAATGACCCGCCGTCACGTTTCGTGCGGATGACGTCGACCGCGTCGAATTCTTCGCTCATCGCTCAGGTGTCCTTTGCTCGGGGTGGTCGGGGAGGTTGTCGGTATCAGGTCGGCCGGACGTCGAATCCGCCGACGTCGTGCGGGCCGAAGGCTTGGGGAAGCACCTCGTCCATGGTTCGCGGTCCTTCCGGGGTGAGGATCCTCATCTCCGGCGCGCAGTGCTCGTTCAGCAGCTGACGGCATCGTCCGCACGGCATGATGATGTCCTCCGCGCCGTTGAGGCACACGAAGTCCGTGAGCCTGCCGCCGCCCGTGCGGAACAGATCCGAGACCATCGAGCATTCGGCACACAGCGTCACGCCGTACGAGGCGTTCTCGATGTTGGCCCCGACGACGATCCGGCCGTCCTCGGTTCGGCCGGCGGCGCCCACGGGATAGTTCGAGTACGGGCTGTAGGACCTTCCGAGGGCCTCGCGGGCCGCATCGATCAACGGCCCCCACCGGGGATCGTCGACAGGGGGTGTGCTCATGCGATCACTCCTTGACATACGGGACGCCGCTGGCGGCGGGTCCGCGGGAACGGCCGACCAGCCCGGTCACGGCCGCGATGGTCACCAGGTACGGCAACATGGCCAGGAACTGGCTCGGAACCGTGGTCCCGAGAAGGGACAGGACCGACTGCAGGTTGGTCGCAAATCCGAAGAGCAGCGCGGCGAACAACGCGCCGAACGGGCGCCACCTGCCGAAGATCAGTGCGGCCAACGCGATGTACCCCTGGCCGGCCGTCATGTCCTTGTTGAAGGAGGAGACCGAGACGAGCGTGAAGAATGCGCCGCCCATGCCTGCCACGGCGCCGGCCACCAGCACATTCCAGAAGCGCAGACGGTTGACGTTGACTCCGAGCGTGTCGGCCGCCTTCGGGTGCTCGCCCACCGCACGGGTTCGCAATCCCCACCGGGTCCTGGTCAGGCAGTACCAGATCAGGAAGACGACGCCGTACATCAGGTACACGATCACGGACTGGTCGAACAGCACCGGGCCGATCACCGGGATCTTCGACAGCACCGGCACCGCGTAATCCGGCAGGTGGTCCGGGGCATTCAGACCGACATTGGAGCGCGAGAGCACCGTCGAGTAGAGGAAACCCGTCAGACCGGAGACCAGCACATTGACCACAACGCCCACGATCACCTGGTTGACCAGGTACTTGATCGAGAACACGGCCAGGACCAGGGACACCAGAACTGCTCCGAGCATCGCGGCGAGGAGACCTACCCAGGCATTGTGCGACACGGATCCGGCAACGGCCGCGGAGAACGCACCGAACAGCAATTGCCCCTCGATCGCGATGTTCACGACGCCGCTGCGTTCGCACAACAAACCGGACATCGACCCGAAAATCAGCGGCACGGCGAGCGTCAGTGAGCCCCCGAGCAAACCGGGCAGGGAAAGACTGTTGCTGTCCGCGTGGCTGACCGCCCACACCAGCATGGCGATCACGAAGGCCGCCCAGAACACTGCCGTGCACCACCAGGGAACCTTGCGTCCCTTCGAGCCGGCCGTCCACGCGACGGCGGCCATACAGATCGCGACGACGGCGAGCACCCAGCCCGTCACCCGGGACCCCAGGGCGACGTCGCCCAGGCGTATGGTGTCTCGAGTCTCCGAGAGCCTGAACACGACCGTGTCGTCGGCCGCGCTGATGGCGCAGACCAGCAGGGTGACAAGGGCAAGGACCGTGAAGATGATGGCGGTGCGCCAGTGCCTGACCACGGTCTTCTCCGGTTCGGAGGACTCGGGTGGCCGGACAGTGTTTCTGTTTTCCTGGACGGCGGTGCTCACTGGGCTGCTCCTGCCTTGGGTGCGGATGCCTTGCGGGCCTTTTTGTCGCGGCCGGTCTTCGACGGGTCGGGCAGGCGGAAGATCGCGCGGACCAGCGGCGGGGCCGCAATGAACAGAACGATCAACGATTGGACCACCAGAACGATGTTGATGTTGGTTCCGGTATTCGTCTGCATCGCCACTCCCCCTGCACGGAAGGCGCCGTAGAGAAGGCCGGCCCAAAAAGTCCCCCAGGGTTTCGACCGTCCGAGGAGCGCAACGGTGATCGCGTCGAATCCGAAGGACGCCGCGACGTCGCCCGTCAGGACCTTCTCCGTGCCCGAGATCTGGGAGACTCCGGCCATCCCGGAGAGACCACCCGCCATGACCATCACGACGATGTATCCGGCGGTCACGTTGATTCCCGCGGTCTTCGATGCTTCGGGGTTCGAGCCGACCGCGCGAAGCCGGAATCCGACCGTGGAGCGGTTGATCATCCACGAAACCAGCAGGACCGCCAGGATGGCCAGAACGAATCCCCAGTGGAGCCGGAAGGAGTCGCCGAACAGCCTGGGCAGTTGTGCGCTCCGGTCAATCTGCGGAGAGATCGGGTTCGTGGATCCTTCCCTCTGGAATCCCGGCGTAGTGAGGACGTACAGGACCAGGTTCAGGGCCACGTAATTGAGCATGATGCACAGGATCACTTCGTGGGCACCGGTCTTCGCCTTGAGCAATCCGACCAGACCACCCCACACGGCACCGCCGAGCATGCCCCCGACGATCACCAGGATCAGGTGTATCGCTACCGGCAGGTGCCAGCTGAATCCGATGTACCCGGCCACGATGGCGCCGAGGATGATCTGCCCCTGGGCGCCGATGTTGAACAGGCCCGATCGGAACGAAATGGCGACGCCCAGGCCAGCGAAGATGAGCGGTGTCGCAATGGTCAGCGTCTCGGTCAGAGGATAGATCCGTTGGGTCCAGTCCTCGCCGTGCGGGTCGAAGATTGCACCTTCGAACAGCGCCACGTAGGCCGAGCTGGCGGCCTTCCACGCGGCCTCGAAGGTGTCGCTCGGACGGTTGAAGAAATAATTCATGCGGGTCAGCACCCGCTGGTCCGTGAAGACGATGAGAAGTCCGCCGACGACGAGAGCGGCGATCAGCGCGGCCACGGAGAGAACGAGCGGCGACGACGTGAAACGGTACGCCAGAGACGGCTTCTCCGGCCCCGAGGCCCAGGGCGGTGTGACGGGAGCGGCCGCCGCACCTTCGGAGGCCGCTCCCGCGCCGTCCACGGGCGGCGCGACGGGCTGCTGCGACTCTGACGAGCTCATGCGGGCTCTCCTTCGGTGGTGTTCTGGACCGCGGGCTGCGGCGCGTTCGCCTGGAGCTCTTCCGCCGTGGCACCGGCCATCATCTGTCCGAGCATCTCGCGCGGAACGTCCGGGCCCACGATGCCCATCAGGCGTCCGTGGTGGAATACGGCGATACGGTCCGCGAGTGCATAGACCTCATCCAGCTCGGTCGAGACGATCACGACCGGGGTTCCGGCGTCGCGCTCGGCGACGATCCGCTCGTGGATGAATTCGATCGATCCGACGTCCACCCCGCGCGTCGGTTGGGAGGCGACGAGGAGCTTGAGCGGCCTCGAAAGCTCCCTGGCGACCACGACCTTCTGCTGGTTGCCGCCCGAGAGCGTCGCCACATGGTCGGACACCGAATTCATCCGGATGTCGAAGGCCGCTGCCTTCTTGCGCGCGTTGGATCTGATCGCGCCGCGCCGGAGCGACGGCCCGGCAGAAAACTGCTTGGTGTCGAATTGATTGAGCACCAGGTTTTCCTCGATGCTGAAGGCCCCGACCAGCCCGTCGACGGTTCTGTCCTCAGGGACGAAGCCGACGCCGGAGTCGATGATCTTCTTGGTGGTCATTCCCAACAGGTCCTCACCGTCCAGGACGATGCGTCCCGTGGCCTTCGGGTGCAGGCCCATGACCGTCTCCGTGAACTCGGTCTGGCCGTTGCCCTGGACACCGGCGATCGCGACGATTTCGCCGCCGCGGACGTCCAGGTCGATCCCATCGAGAACCGTGACCCCCGTGTCCGAGACGAGGGAGAGATCGCGAACAGAAAAGGTGTTGTCACCGTACTGTGGGGCTTCCTTGTCCACGGTGAGGTTCACGTCGTGGCCCACCATCATGGAGGCCAGTTCGGTCGTCGCGGCGGTCGGGGCCACGGTACCGACGACCTTGCCGCGACGGATCACGGTGATCTCGTCGGAAACCGCACACACCTCGCGCAGTTTGTGGGAGATGAACAGCAATGATTTTCCGTCGTCGCGCAGCTGGGCCATGATCGCCAACAACTCGTCGGTTTCCCCCGGCGTCAGTACGGCGGTCGGCTCGTCGAGGATGAGAATCTCCGCGTCGCGCACCAGGGCCTTGATGATTTCGACCCGTTGCTGCACGCCCACGGGCAGGTCCTCGACGACGGCGTCCGGGTCGACACGGAACCCGTACCGGTCCGAGATCTCACGGATGCGGCGACGCGTCTGTTCGAGGTCCAGGCTGGTGCCCCGCGTGGATTCGGCGCCGAGGGCCACGTTCTCGGCGACCGTGAAGACCGGGACGAGCATGAAGTGCTGGTGGACCATCCCGATGCCGGCTCGCATGGCCTCTCCGGGACCGGCAAACCGTTTCTCCTGCCCGTCCAGCAGGATGTGGCCCTCGGTCGGTTCGTACAGACCGTAGATCACGTTCATGAGGGTCGATTTTCCGGCCCCGTTCTCCCCCAGGAGGCAGTGCACGGTTCCCGGTTCGACCACGAGGTCGACCGAGTCATTGGCCGTGAACGCGCCGAAGCGTTTCGTCACTGACCGCAATTCGAGTTTCATCGTCGAGGGTCCTTACTGCTTCTTGACCGGGCTGGCCTTGGATTCGACAGGGACCTCTCCGTTGCTGATCCTGGTCTTGAGGTCCTTCAGCTCATCCTTCATGTCGTCGGAGACGTTGCCCGACTGGTCATGGAACGGAGCGAGCCCGACGCCGTCGTTCGCGAGGTCTCCGATGTACGGCTCATTGGTGAACTTGCCGTCCATGTCGGCGACGTAGGCGTCCTCGACCGCGTCGCCCATCTTCTTGATCACCGAGGTCAGAACGTACTCCTGGCCCCCGGCGAGGGTTTCGTATCCGTCCGAGTCAACCCAGATGATGCGGGCCGGGTTCTTGGGTTCGTCTGTGTTGAACCCATTGACGGCGTCCATGGCCCCGTTGCCCACGGGACCCGCCACGGGCATCACGATGTCGGCGCCCTCGTTCAGGAAGTTCTGGGTGGTCGTCTTGCCCTTGCCCGTGTCCTCGAAGTCGCCGGTGAAGCTCCCTGTCTGCTTGTCGACGTCCCAGCCCAGCAAGGACACGTCCTTGCCCTTCTGCTGGTTGTAGTAGTTGACCCCTTCGGCGAATCCGTCCATGAAGATCGTGACCGTGGGGATCTCCTGTCCCCCAAAGGTCGCGACCTTGCCGGTCTTGGTCGACCCTGCGGCCAGGTAGCCGGCGAGGAAGGCCGCCTGCGAGGTGTCATAGACGATGGGCCGGACATTGGGAAGGTCGATCGAGTCGTCGTCCACGGTCGCGAAGTGCTTGTCCGGGTGGGCCTCCGCGGTGGATTTCGTGACGTCCGACAGGTTGAAACCGACCGTGACGGTCAGACCGCACCCGCCCCGGACCATGGAGCTCACGTTGGGCTCGTAGTCCGTGATGGCCTGGGACTCTGCCTGCTTGGTCTCGATGCCGTAGTCGTCCTTGGCCTTCAGCAGGCCTTCGTAGGAGTTCTGATTGAAGGAGCGGTCATCGAAGCCGCCGGAGTCCGAGACGATACAGCCGGTGTAATCGGAGCGGTCCTGGGCAATGTCCGCGTCTTCGTCGGGTGCGGGCGCGCATCCGGTGAGCAAGAGCGCCGATGCGCTGATGATGGCGCCGCCGGTCACCAACGTTCGGCGCAGGCCCTGGGGGAAAAGGACGGGCATGAGGTACCTCCGGGTGCGTCGCCGACCACGTGGCGGCGGATTCCCTGCCCGTGCGGCGGCCGCGAATGATCTGCGGTGTGCACCACAGTGTAGCCCCTCATAAGCCCTTTTGCTGGGAGCCTCCCGGGTCGGAACTCAGAGTTTGCCCTGATCGCCACGCCGTTGGTGGTTGATGGCCCGCAGAGCGGTCGCGGTCATGACACGCACGCCGCACTCGATGGCCCGCTCGTCCGCCACGTAATCCGCCTGGTGCAGGTCGTAGGTCTGTCCACCCGGCGGGCGTGTTCCGAGCCGCATCATCGACCCCGGCACCTCCTGGAGCATCCACGCGAAGTCCTCGCCGCCCATCGACTGTTCCATGAGAACCACGGAGTCCTCCCCCAGCTCGGCTCGCGCCGCGTTCTCCAGCAAGGTGGTTTCGGTCTCCGTGTTGACCACCGGTGGGACGCCCTGGACGTGTTCGAGTTCGACCTCGACGCCGTAGGGAGCGGCAACCTGCTCGACCACCTCGTCCAGCAGCTCCGCGGCCTTGTACCACGCGTCCGCGTCCAGACACCTCATGGTTCCGGCCATGTAACCGGTGGCCGGAATCGCGTTCGGGGCCACCCCGGCCTCGATCTGCCCCCAGACCACCAGGACCCCGGCTCTGACATCGAGGTTCCTGGACAACACCGCAGGAACGTTGATCGCGATCTGGCCCATCGCGTAGATCAGGTCCTCCGTGAGGTGGGGCCGGGATGTGTGGCCCCCGTGTCCACGAACGGTCAATTTGATCGTGTCGGTCGCCGACGTGATCGCACCGATGCGCGTGCCCACTTGACCGACGTCGACCTTCGGCTCGCAATGGAGCGCGAAGGCACGCGGAACGTCCTTCAGTACGCCCTCCTTGATGACCGAGACTGCACCCCCGGGAAGCTTTTCCTCGGCGGGTTGGAAGATGATGCGGACCGTGCCGGCCAGTGGGGCAGACGAATCGATGTCCGCCAGGGTCAGGGCGACGCCGAGCATGACGCTCTGGTGGATGTCGTGGCCGCACGCGTGCATGACCCCTTCGTTGATCGAGGCGAAGTCCAGTCCGGTGTTCTCCTCGATGGGCAGTGCATCGATGTCCGCACGCAGCGCGACGGCGATCGGCCCCCGGCCGATGTCCACGTAGCACCCGGTGTACTTGAAACGCACCGGGTGGAGCCCCGCCTGCTCGAGGCGGGCCATGATGCGGTCGGTCGTCCGATGCTCACGGAAGGACAGCTCCGGGTGCTGATGGATCGTGCGACGGAACTCGATCAGCTCATCCACGAACTTGGCGACGAGCGGAGTGACGTGCAGCGGACTTCCGGATGCTGAGAGTGACGGACTATTACCCATACAAGCGACCTTAGCGCCCGGACCCGGGTTCGCGCCCACGTTGCAAACGTGTCAGAACATGACGACGCCGCCCGCGTCCCCTGGGGAACGCGGGCGGCGTCGTTGATTCGCTGCGGTGCGGCGTCGCGTCAGAAGGCGCGGGCCAGAACCGCCTGCTTGACCTCGGCAATCGCCTTGGTGACCTGGATGCCGCGGGGGCAGGCCTCGGTGCAGTTGAAGGTCGTCCGGCAGCGCCACACGCCTTCCTTGTCATTGAGGATCTCCAGGCGCAGGTCACCGGCGTCGTCACGCGAATCGAAGATGAAACGGTGAGCGTTGACGATCGCCGCCGGTCCGAAGTACTGACCGTCGGTCCAGAAGACGGGGCACGAAGACGTGCATGCCGCGCAGAGGATGCACTTCGTCGTGTCGTCGAACCGGTCCCGGTCTTCCTGGGACTGGTAGCGCTCGCGCTCCGGCTCGTGTCCCTCGTTCATGAGGAACGGCATGATCTCGCGGTAGGACTGGAAGAAGGGCTCCATGTCCACGATCAGGTCCTTCTCACAGGGCAGGCCCTTGATCGCTTCGACCGTGACCGGCTTGGACAGGTCGAGGTCCTTCAGAAGGGTCTTGCATGCCAGTCGGTTGCGGCCGTTGATGCGCATCGCGTCGGAACCGCACACACCGTGGGCGCAGGAGCGGCGGAACGACAGCGACCCGTCGATCTCCCACTTGACCTTGTGCAGTGCGTCCAGGACTCGGTCCGTGCCGAACATCTCCAGCTCGTAGTCCTCCCAGTGCGCCTCCTCGGAGACCTCGGGATTGTAACGACGGACCTTCAAGGTCAGGTTGTACGTGGGGATCTCTCCCCCGCCACCGGACTCACCCGGCAGATCGACCTTCGAAGCCGGCTCGGCTGCTTCCTTTTCCTGAGTAGTCATTAGTACTTACGCTCCATCGGCTCGTAGCGGGTGAAGATCACCGGCTTGGTCTCGAGGCGAATGCCGGCGACGCTGTCGGTCTCGGCACCTTCGTCCAGGTAGGCCATCGAGTGCTTCATGAACTTGTCGTCGTCGCGGTTGGGGAAGTCCTCGCGGAAGTGGCCTCCGCGGGATTCCTCGCGGTGCAGGGCCGCAACGGACATGACCTTGGCGAGCTCCAGCAGGAAGCCCAGTTCCACGGCCTCGAGGAGATCCAGGTTGAAGCGCTTGCCCTGGTCCTGGATCTGGATGTGCTTGTAACGCTCCTGGAGATCGGCGATCTTGTCCAGCGCGTTGTGGATCGTGTCGGCCGTGCGGAACACCTGCATGTCGGCGTCCATGACGTCCTGCAGTTCCTTGCGGAGCACGGCCACCTTCTGGTCGCCCTTGCCGTTGCGCATGAGGTCGAGCAGATCCTGCGTCGGCTGGGCCGCGTCCTCCGGGACGGGCAGGAAGTCCGCGGTCGCCGCGTACTCCGCAGCCTTGATTCCGGCGCGCTTGCCGAACACGTTGATGTCGAGCAACGAGTTCGTTCCCAGGCGGTTGGAGCCGTGCACGGACACGCAGGCGACCTCGCCCGCCGCGTAGAGTCCGGGGACCGTCTCCTCCGAGTTGCGGTACACCTCCGCGTCGATGTTGGTGGGGATGCCACCCATCGCGTAGTGGGCCGTCGGGAACACCGGGACGGGCTCGGTGTACGGCTCGACGCCCAGGTAGGTGCGCGCGAACTCGGTGATGTCCGGGAGCTTGGCGTCGATGTGCTCCGGCTCGAGGTGGGTCAGGTCCAGCAGGACGTAGTCCTTGTTGGGCCCGCACCCGCGGCCCT
Source organism: Rothia koreensis (assembly GCF_004136575.1). Taxonomy (GTDB): domain Bacteria; phylum Actinomycetota; class Actinomycetes; order Actinomycetales; family Micrococcaceae; genus Rothia; species Rothia koreensis. Next base: position 104,733 of record NZ_NOIQ01000003.1, on the reverse strand, counting down.
CGCGAACCTCGTTGGCCATCGAGCGGGCCACAATGTCACGCGGGGCAAGGTCCTTGATCGTCGGGGCGTAGCGCTCCATGAAGCGTTCGCCCTCGGAGTTGCGGAGGATTCCGCCCTCACCTCGGGCCGCCTCGGAGACCAGGATGCCCAGCCCCGCGAGACCCGTCGGGTGGAACTGGACGAATTCCATGTCTTCCAGCGGCAGGCCGTTGCGGAAGGCGATGGCCATGCCGTCACCGGTCAGCGTGTGCGCGTTCGAGGTGGTCTTGAAGATCTTGCCGCAACCGCCCGAGGCGAAGACGATCGACTTCGCCTGGAACACGTGGACTTCGCCGGTGGCCAGATCGTAGGTCACGACGCCGGACGGCCGGGGCTTGCCGTCGACCTCGGTCATGACCAGGTCGAGCACGTAGTACTCGTTGAAGAACTCGACGTTGTGCTTGACGCAGTTCTGGTACAGCGTCTGGAGAATCATGTGGCCCGTGCGGTCCGCCGCGTAGCACGCACGGCGAACGGGCGACTTGCCGTGGTCGCGCGTGTGTCCGCCGAAGCGACGCTGGTCGATCCGACCCTCGGGGGTGCGGTTGAACGGCAGGCCCATCTTTTCGAGGTCCAGCACGGCGTCAATGGCTTCCTTGGCCATGACCTCGGCGGCGTCCTGGTCCACCAGGTAGTCGCCACCCTTGATGGTGTCGAAGGTGTGCCACTCCCAGTTGTCTTCCTCGACATTGGCCAGCGCCGCACACATTCCGCCCTGGGCCGCACCGGTGTGCGAACGGGTCGGGTAGATCTTGGTCAGTACGGCGGTGCGGGCGCGCTGGCCGGATTCGATGGCTGCGCGCATACCGGCACCGCCGGCACCGACGATGACCACATCGTACTTGTGAAGCTGCATTCTTGGATGCTCTTTCCTTGTTGAGTCTCTGTAGGTGTGGGGCGGAGCGCCGTCCTGCCCCGGCGTCGTGATCCGGCCGCGGCTACGGTGCCGGGCAGAAGGACGGAACCAGCGAGGGATCTGCTCCCGTGGGGCACGGGGAGAAGGTGAAAATCACCAGGGTGCCGACGAGCAGGATGAACCCGGAAGCGAGGAAGAGCAGGGTCTTGAGCCAGAAACGGGTCCTGTCCTTCTCGGCGTAGTCGTCGATCACGGTGCGCACGCCGTTGGTCCCGTGGATCATGGCCAGCCAGAGCATGATGAGGTCCCAGGTCTGCCAGAAGGGATTGGCCCACTTGCCTCCGACGAAGCCGAAATCGATCGCGTGGACCCCGTCTCCCATCATGAGGTTGACGAAAAGGTGCCCGAAGATCAGGACGATCAGCAGAACACCCGAGACGCGCATGTACAGCCACGCGAACATCTCGAAGTTGTTGCGCTTGGAGCCCGAGCGGTTGTACTTGATGCCATCGACGCTGTTGTCCCGGCTCCTGGGGACCGCGATGCGAGTTTTCAACGGAGTTGCCATGGGTTAGTGACCTCCAAAAACGATGGCGAGGTGGCGGACGAGGAACGGCACGACGGCAATGACCCAGAGGATCAGCACGCCCCACAGCATCGCTTTCTGGTTCTTGGCCCCGTTCTTCCAGAAGTCGATCAGGATGATTCGGAGACCGTTGAAGGCGTGGTAGACGATCGCGGCGACCAGGCCCGCCTCGCCGAGACCCATGATGGGGTTCTTGTACGTGGCAATCACGTGGTTGTAGGCCTCCGGGGAAACCCGGACGAGTGCCGTATCAAGCACGTGGACAAGCAAGAAGAAGAAGATTGCGATGCCTGTGACGCGATGAGCCACCCAGGACCACATGCCCTGGCGGCCTCTGTAGAGGGTGCCCTTGGATGTATTCGGCACTGAATAACCTCCCTGTTTCATCAACCGGAGGGCCGCGGCGTCGGTCTTCCTTCCGGCGAGGGGCCCACGAATGCACTGCCACTGCGCAGACCGGGCGGGCCCGGGCGTCATGAGTGAGCGAGTTCTCCTGTCAGATTACCAGCAGCCGGAACGCTTAGTGACACCATGTCGACGCCGCTCTCCCGCGGCCTTCCGGGGAGAATAGGCCACAGTTTCTTGGCCTAATGCCGTGCTTCCCACTCATTCCGCCGATGCGATCGAGAGGGGAATCCGGAGTTCGGGTCGAGGCGCCCCGAAGGCACGCACGACGCCCTTGCGATTTATGACGAACGCAACCGGTACGATGTGTGCGATGAAAGCACCACATGCGCACTTCCACCCGTTTGTCCCGGCCGGTGGTGTCGGGTCCCGCCTTTGGCCTCTGTCCAGGGCCGATGCACCGAAATTCCTGCTCGATCTGACGGGCAGCGGACACTCGCTCCTGCGCTCGACCTACGAGCGCCTGATCGATCTCAGCTCCAGTGGTGTGATGATTGTCACGGGGCGCACCCATGCGCAAGCCGTGCGGAGCCAGTTGCCCGAATGTTCCGAGTCGGATCTGGTGCTGGAGCCCTCTCCCAAGGATTCTGGTGCGGCCATTGGGTTGGCCTCGGCGATCATCAGCCTCCGGGACCCCGAGGCCATCGTCGGCTCGTTCGCGGCGGATCATGTGGTGGAGCCGACGGAGGAATTCCACCGCGTCGTCGAAGAAGCGGTGCAGACCGCGGCCACGGGCCGCATCGTGACCATCGGCATCACACCGACCTCCCCTTCCACGGGGTTCGGCTACATCCGCGCGAGCGAAAGCCTCGGCCTGGAGGCCGCGCCGTCCGCGATGAAGGTCGACGAATTCGTGGAGAAACCGGACGAGGACACCGCACGCTCGTACGTCCGCAGCGGTGAGTACACATGGAATGCGGGCATGTTCGTTGCCCCGGCCAAACTCCTGCTGAGCCATCTGGCGGCGAACCAGCCCGAGTTGCACGCGGGCATCATGGAGATCGCCGAAGCCTGGGAGACCGACGAACGCGACGCGGTCATGGACCGGGTTTGGCCCAGCCTGCCCAAGATCGCGATCGACTACGCGGTGGCCGAGCCTGCGGCCGCGGCGGGCGACGTCGCGATGGTCCCCGCCTCCTTCACCTGGGACGACGTCGGGGACTTCGCGGCCATCAGCCGACTCAACCGCGCCGTGAACGTGGACGAGGTTGCCGTGATCGGCAAGAACAAGAGAGTCATGACGGACAACGCCTCCGGCATCGTCGCCTCGGACACCAGCCGCATCGTCGCCTTGATCGGGGTCGAGGACATCGTCGTGGTCGACACCCAGGACGCACTGCTGGTCACGACCCAGGAGCACGCCCAAAGGGTCAAGGATGCCGTCAATGCGCTCAAGGAGAACGGGGACACCGACGTCCTCTGATCCGCGTCGGCACGGGCTCGAGGGCCTGGTCTGCGGCCGGGAGCGTCGTCCCCCGATCGGGCGTCCGGTGCGAGGCGCTCAGCGGAGGTCGACGCGGCCCAGGGACCGCCACCCGGTTTCGTCACCGATGTAGGCGTCCAGCCCAGTGACCGGGAACGTCGCGGTGAAATCCCGGAAATCTGCCAACGCGGCCTCGAGCGTCCGCCGGCCCTCGTTCTGCGTCAGCGTCATGTGCGGGTGATAGAGAAACGGCGATGCGCTGTCCAAAAGTTTCAGGCACCGGTTGTGCAGTTCGTGGAGAAACTCCGTGCCCTCCCCCACGGACAGGAAGACCACGTCACTCATCGGACGGAACGTCCCGGTTCCGGTGAGGGTGATGCGCCCCGGACCGAGCCCCAGGCACTGATCCTCGAATTCCGAGAGGAACCGTTCGGCGCTTTCCTCCGGACGCTCGCCCAACTCCGCGATGAATACCGTGATGTGCAGAGGGTGCCCCGGGTGCGAACAATGGTGGGATCGCCATTGCATGACGTCCTCGTGCACGCACGCGGGCACGTCCAGGACAAGGCTCAGATAGCTCTTGCCCGGAAGAATCGTGGGGCTCACACCGATCTGTCCCCGATCGGCGGGACCCGTTGAGACCTTGGTTTGCACTACTCAGCCCCGCGGTGCAAGGAATCCCATATGTTCATAGGCTGACGCAACGGTCGGAGCCGCGATCTCCCGCGCCTTGGCCGCTCCGATGGCCAGCAACCTGTCCAGTTCGGCCGGGTCGTCCATGATTTCCAGGGTGCGTTCCCTGATCGGACCGAGGACGTCCACGGCGACGTCGGCCAGGCCAACCTTCAGGTGGCCGTACATCTTGCCCTCGTACTCGGCGACAATGTCCTCGACGGACCGACCGGTCAGGGACGAATAAATGGTCAACAGGTTCGAAACGCCCGGCTTGTTCTCCCGGTCGAAGCGAATCTCGGTGCCGTCGTCGGTCACCGCGGACTTGATCTTCTTGGCCAGCTTCTTCGGATCGTCCAGCAACCAGATGATGCCGCTCTCCGAGGCCGCCGACTTGGACATCTTCGCCGAGGGATTCTGCAGGTCGTAGATCTTGGCGGTATCGCCGAGGATCTTGGCCTCGGGAACCACAAACGTCTCGCCGAACCGGGCGTTGAATCGCTGGGCGAGATTGCGGGTCAGCTCGAGGTGCTGCCGCTGGTCCTCCCCCACCGGTACCTGATCGGTCTGGTACAGCAGGATGTCTGCCGCCATGAGCATCGGATAGGCGTACAGGCCCGCCGAGGTGTTCTCTGATCCCTGCTTCGCGGCCTTGTCCTTGAACTGCGTCATGCGGCGGGCCTCGCCGTCTCCGGTGATGCAGGTGAGCAGCCACGCCAATTGGCTGTGCTCCGGGACATGGGACTGGACGAAGAACGGCGTCGTCGTCGGATCGATACCGGCGGCGATGTACTGGGCGGCGGTCTTCCTGGTCCGTTCCGCGAGATGCTCGGGGTCCTGCGGGACCGTGATCGCGTGGAGGTCCGGAATGAAATAGATGCACTCGTTCTCGGCCTGCATGTCCACCCAATTGCGGACCGCCCCGACGTAGTTGCCCAGGTGAAGGGAGTCAGCCGAAGGCTGCGCACCGGAGAAGACTCTCGGTGCGCCGGTGGATGCGTTGGGGATGGTGCGTTCTGTCATGCTGTTCTTTTCTGCTCTCTGCGGCCCCGAAGCCCACCGGTTCCGGCGGGCTCGGGAGGCGCAACGTCTAGAAGTGGTAGTCGACCACGAGCGGGGCGTGATCAGAGAAGCGGGTGTCGTAGCTCGGGGCCCGATCCACCACGGCGTTCTGCGCGGCCTCCGCCAGGGCCGGGGTCGCCATGTGGTAGTCGATCCGCCAGCCGGCGTCGTTGTCGAATGCCTGCCCCCGGTAGGACCACCAGGTGTACGGGCCCGGCACCTCGCCCGCCAGGCCGCGGGCGACATCGCGGTATCCGAGGTCGCCGAAGAACCGGTCGAAGTAGGCGCGCTCCTCAGGAAGGAACCCGGCGTTCTTGACGTTGCCCTTCCAATTCTTGATGTCGAGCTCGGTGTGCCCCACGTTGAGGTCGCCGACGATCAGAGCGTGGTCCGAATGCTGCGCGAGCGCCGGGAGTCGTTCCACCATCACATCCAGGAACCTGTACTTGTCGTCCTGGCGCTCCGTGCCCACCTCGCCCGAGTGGACGTAGGCGGAGACCACCGTGAGCGTCTGCCCGTTGGGCAGTTCGTAGTCGGCTTCGACCCATCGCCCCGCGTGGGCGAAGTAATCGACGCCGATGTTCTCCCGCGTCGCCACGGGCTGACCGGACAGCCGGGAGGGCCGGTTTTCGGTGTCCTTGCGGGTCGCAATCGCAACACCCGCGCGGCCCTTGGCCTCGGCCTCGGCGTGCAGGATGTCCCAGTCCTCTTCTCCGAGGAGTTCGCGGAGCTTCGCGTCAGGAGCCCTCACCTCCTGGAGGCAGAGGACATCGATGTCCCTGTTCTCGAGCCAGTCCCCCATGGTCTGTTTCTTCTTGGGGTTGTAGGCGGCCCGAATACCATTGACGTTCACGGTTGCGATGCGCAGGCTGTTGGCGTCCCTGGCGGTCTGGTCCATAAAGTCTCGGCCTTCCTCGTGATTCTTCCGCTGGTTCGCACACGGTCCCGCCGTGCGGATTCAGACGTGCTCGTGGACGATCAATGCTTTCGCAACCGGCTGGTCGAGTGGTTCTAGTCCACGACCGTACCGTCGACGGTGTCCTGGGACTGAACCATACCCATCCCGTTCTTGGCCGTGAAATTGATGGTGTCGATGGCCCGGTCCACGACTTCCTGGTCCGCCTGGTCGCCCTTGGCAAGTTCTTCCTTGAGGACCTTGTTCTGGACCAGCACGATCTGGAAGGAATGCGCGAGTTTTTGGTCACGCATGGCGTCAGCTTCGGGAACCGCTGAGGTCCCGGACGAGGGCGCACGCATCTGGGCGTCCTCGAGATCGCTCTGCAACTTCCTGACGGCGTTCTTCCCGAAGCGGAGCGTTCCCCGGACCAGGAAGAGGGCGTAGGCCGCGAGCGCCAACCAGCCGAGAGCGATGGCCGCCAGGATCCAGCCCAGCACGGACTGCTCATTCGCGGCGGAAATCACGGCGAAGACGAAGATCAGAACCATCACCGCCATGCCGATCACGGTGGCCCAGAAGGCTCTTCCGCTGGCCGCGCTTCTGGTCTGTGCATTGCCCACACGGGCGTCTGAAGTTCCGATCGGTTGCATGGCCCCCATTGTACAAGTCCGCGGCCGGGCGTTTTCCGCCCCTCAGCATCACACGACGACGCCGGCCCCGGCGTTTCTCGCCGGGGCCGGCGCTCGTTTCTCTAGGCTTCCGCCGCTTCTCTTTCGGCCCTCTGGACCACGTTGACCAGCAGCATCGCCCGGGTCATGGGACCCACGCCGCCGGGGTTCGGCGAATACCACGATGATTTGGCCGCCGCGTCCGGGTGGATGTCACCCGTGAGCTTCTTTTTGCCCGTTTCCGGGTCCAGGACCCGGGAGACCCCGACGTCCAGAAGGATCGCACCATCGGCCACCTGGTCGGGGCGCACGGCGTGCGGAACACCGATCGCGGCGACGATGATGTCCGCCCGGGCGAGGACGTCGTCGAGGTCCTTGGTCCCGGTGTGCGCCATGGTCACGGTCGCGTTGATGTCCCGACGGGACAACAACAGACCCAGCGGTCGGCCCACCGTGATCCCCCGGCCCAGGACCACGACGTTCTTTCCGACCAAGTTGATGCCGTGACGGTGCATGAGCTCGATGATGCCGTTCGGCGTGCACGGCAACGGGGAATCGATATCGCCGTATACATTCAGCACGAGCTTGCCGAGGTTGGTCGGGTGGAGACCGTCAGCGTCCTTGTCCGGATCGATCCTGCCCAGGATCCTGTTCGTGTCGATGTGCGGCGGCAGGGGGAGCTGAACAATGTATCCCGTGCATTCGGGGTTCGCGTTCAGCTCGTCGATGACCTGTTCGAGTTCTTCCTGGCTGACGTCTTCGGGCAGGTCGCGCCGGATCGAGGCGATGCCCACCTCGGCGCAGTCCCGGTGCTTCCCGCCAACGTAGGAACGAGAGGCCGGGTCGTCCCCGACCAGCACGGTTCCCAGCCCCGGAGTGATGCCCCGGGCCCTGAGCTCGTCCACGCGGTCACGCAGTTCGTTCTTGATCGCACCGGCCGTGGCCGTTCCGTCGAGAACCTTCGGAAATGTTTCCTGCTGGGTGTCGGTGTTGATGTCCGAATACCTTTCCTGCTGTGCGGTTGTCGCGTTCACCATTCCTCGAGGCCCTCGTAGAGGGGGAACTGCTCGGCAAGCTTCTCGACCCTGGCGCGCAGGGCGTCGACGTCGACCCCCGGCTTGAGCGCTTCGGCGATGATGTCGGCAACTTCGGCAAATTCTTCGCGCCCGAAACCACGCGTCGCCAGAGCGGGCGTGCCGATGCGCAGGCCCGAGGTCACCATGGGCGGGCGCGGATCGTTGGGAACCGCGTTGCGATTGACCGTGATGCCGACCTCGTGCAGGATGTCTTCCGCCTGCTTGCCGTCCAGTTCGGAGTGACGCAAGTCCACGAGCACCAGGTGCACGTCGGTGCCCCCGGAGAGAACCGAGATGCCGTGCTCGGCGACGTCGTCCGCGGTCAAGCGGTCGGCGAGAATCTGCGACCCTTCGACCGTCCTCTTCTGCCGGTCCTTGAACTCCTCGCTCGCGGCGATCTTGAAGGCAACCGCCTTGCCCGCGATGACGTGCATCAGCGGACCGCCCTGCTGTCCCGGGAAGACCGCCGAGTCGATCTTCTTCCTGAGCTCCTCGGTGCACAGGATCACGCCGGACCGCGGGCCCGCCAGCGTCTTGTGCACGGTCGAGGTCACCACGTGGGCGTGGGGCACCGGGTTCGCGTGGATGCCGGCGGCGACCAGACCGGCGAAATGTGCCATGTCGACCCACAGGTACGCGCCGACCTCGTCAGCGATCTCGCGGAAACGCTCGAAATCCTGTTCGCGCGGGTAGGCGGACCACCCGGCGACGATGACCTTGGGCTTGGCCTCCAGAGCGACCTCACGGACGCGGTCCATGTCCAGCCGGCCCGTCTCCGGATCGACCTCGTAGGCCGCGATGTTGTACAGCTTGCCGGACACGTTGAGCTTCATCCCGTGGGTCAGGTGGCCGCCGTGGGCCAGGGACAGTCCCATCAGTGTGTCCCCCGGCTGCATGAGTGCCATCATCACGGCGGCGTTGGCCTGTGCGCCGGAGTGGGGCTGGACATTCGCGTGCTCCGCGCCGAACAGCGACTTGGCCCGCTCCCGCGCCAGGTCCTCGACGACGTCGACGTGCTCGCATCCGCCGTAGTAGCGGCGGCCCGGGTAGCCTTCCGCATACTTGTTGGTCAGCACCGAGCCCTGTGCCTCCAGGACGGCGCGCGGGGCGAAGTTCTCCGAAGCGATCATCTCGAGGGTCGCTCGCTGGCGGCCCAGTTCCTTGTCGATGGCCTGCGAGACCTCGGGGTCCAGCTCTGCCAGCGGCCGGTTGTTGACATCCTGCACGGACGAGTTGCTCATAGTTCTCCTGGGGCTGACTCCACGCCTGCGACGTGGCACGCGAATGGCTTCCGGACCATCCTATGTCACGCGGAGCCCCGGGACGCCTCCGTTTCACGGTGCTACGTGGATCGTCCAGCCATCGGTGAAAGCCATCGAACATGGACGGCTCGTCGTACCACCGGACGGCGTGAGCGTGTTTAATGGTTGCCTGAGCCAACAGGAAAGGTCCTTGATGAACTCTCTCACCTCGCTCGGAGCCAGTGATCCCTTGAACCTCCGCTCCGGTTCCCCGTATCGACCGGACTCGAGCACCACGAGAGAAAACCGATCGCAGATGCCTCTGTCGGTCCCGCAGAAGGCCGTCATCTTCGATATGGACGGAGTCGTCACGGACACCGCATCCGTGCATTCGAACGCGTGGAAGAAGCTCTTCGATGCGATCCTCGCGGATCCCCGCCTCGAGCCCTCGGAGGGTCACGACGCCGGGGACATCGACCGCAGGGAATTCAGCATCTCCACGGATTACAGGTCCTACGTGGACGGTCGCGCCCGCGAAGACGGCGTGCGCACTCTTCTGGCCTCGCGTCACGCCGCACTCCCCGAAGGCAGCGAGGACGACCCCGCGGGGCAGTGGACCGTCCAGGGCCAGTCGCGCCTCAAGAACGACTACTTCCAGGAAGAACTCGAGTCCAACGGCGTCACGGTGTTCAAGGGCACCGTCTCGCTCGCGCGCAGGCTCCAGCGAAGCGGAGTGCCGATCGCGTTGGTCACCGCGTCCAGGAACTCGTCCTCGGTTCTCGAGGCCGCTGGACTCGACGACCTGTTCGACCTCGTCATCGACGGGACCTACGCGCTCGAGAACAATGTGCCCGGAAAACCTGCGCCGGACATGTTCCTGGCCGCGGCCCGCCAGCTCGGGGTCTCCCCCGCCGAGGCCGCCGTCATCGAGGACGCCGTGTCCGGGGTCCAGGCGGCGCGTGCGGGAGGATTCGGGCTCGTCGTCGGGATCAACCGGCACGGCGACCGCAACGAGTTGGAGGAAGCCGGCGCCGATCTGGTCCACAACGACGTCGGGGAACTCGACCTGGGTGCGGAGCGGAACGACTCGTGGAAGCTCGTGTTCCACGGTTTCGACCCTGAGCAGGAAGGCCATCGCGAGGCCCTGCTGACCCTGGCCAACGGGTACATGGGGGTTCGTGGCTGTCGGCCCGAACGCGGGGACGACGGTGTCCACTACCCCGGCACGTACGTGGCCGGCCTGTTCAACCGCGTGGTCTCCCACATCAATGGCCGCGACCTCGAGCACGAGTCGATGGTCAATCTGCCGAACTTCCAGTTCTTCGATGTCCGCCTCCGAGGCGGGGACTGGTGGTCCGAGGGCGGCATGACCCCTCTGGACGAGGTCACCGAGTTGGACCTGCGCCACGGGGTTCTCACCCGGACCTGTCTGCTCGAAGAGGTGCCCAGCACGGATACCGAGCCCGTCTCGGAGACGCCCCGTCGGGTCCGGATCTTGCAGAAGCGCCTGGTGTCGATGGAGAACCGGCACCTGGCAGCCATGGAGACCACCGTGACGCCGCTGGGTTGGACGGGACGCATCCACGTCCGGAGCGGCATCGACCCGAACGTCACGAACAACAACGTCGCGGAATACCGCGAACTCGCGCGCCACCATCTGGTCGCGGAAGCCTCCACCACGCTTCCGGACAACACGCTGATCAATGTCGTGCGCACCAACCAGTCGGGGCACGAGGTCGCCGTCGCCCAGCGGACAACGGTCAACAGCTCGGTGACCTCGAGGCTCGAGCGGGAGATCCGGCCGGGCGGCGTCGAGATGCGTCGCTACAGGGTCGATGGGCAGGACGGCAAAGAGGTCGTGTTCGACACGACCACGGCCCTGGTGACGTCCCGCGATTCGGCCATCGCCTCCGCGGTGCTCGGCGCGGTCGAAGCCCTGAACAGGACCGACAACGGGTTCTACGCGCTGTACGGCCCGCACCAGAAGGCCTGGTCCAGGCTGTGGGCCCGCTTCGCCGTGGATATCGAGACCGATGTGACCACGATGCTCGCCCTGCGCCTGCACATCTTCCACATCGTCCAGACGCTCGGCCCCAACATGGAGCTCAACGACGCCGGCGTCACGGCCCGCGGGCTGCACGGGGAGGGCTATCGCGGTCACATCTTCTGGGACGAGATTTTCATCCTCCCGATCATCACGATGCGTCTTCCCTTCGTGACCCGTTCGCTCCTGCAGTACAGGTGGGCGCGGTTGCCCGCGGCACGAGACAAGGCCACGGAGTTCGGGGCCCGCGGCGCCATGTTCCCGTGGCAGTCCGGATCCGACGGGCGGGAGGAGACTCCCGTGGAGCTCTACAACCCCCATTCGGACCGGTGGATGCCGGACAACTCGTGGCGACAGTTCCACGTCGGGCTCGCGATCGCCTACAACTCGTGGACGTACTACACGGCCACGGGCGACACGAGCTGGTTGGCGCACCAGGGCGCGGAGCTCATGGTCGAGATCGCTCGGTTCTTCACCTCGTTGGTCACCTTCGATGCGGAGGACAAGCGGTACCACATCGAGGGTGCCATGGGACCGGACGAATACCACGACGGCTACCCCGGTTCCGTGGACGGCGGAGGCCTGAAGGACAACGCCTACACGAATGTCCTGGCCGCGTGGCTCTTCCGGCACACGGTCGAGATCTTCGAGGAACTGCCCGAGCACCAGGCCCTGCGGGTGACGTCGGCCAACAACGTGACCGAAGCCGAACTCGCTGCCTGGCAGCACATGGCCGCGAACATGGCCGTTCCCTTCAACAAGAACGGCACGATCAGCCAGTTCGACGGTTACGACGACCTGGCCGAGATCGATTGGGACCACTACCGCCGCAAGTACGGCAACATCGGTCGCATGGACCTCATCCTCGAGGCCGAGGACGACGCGACGAACAACTACAAACTGTCCAAGCAGGCCGACACGTTGATGCTCGTGTATCTCTTCGGCCAGCGCGGCCTGCAGGAACAGCTCTCGTTGCTGGGTTACGACGTCTCTCTGGCCAAGATCGAGGAGACCATCGACTACTACCTCGCCCGCACGTCCAACGGATCGACCCTCTCCCGGGTCGTGACCGCCTCGATCATGTCGCGCGTGGATCCTCGCCATTCGTGGAGCGTCTACCAGGACGCCCTCATGGCCGACCTGGACGACACCCAGGGTGGTACGACTCAGGAAGGCATTCACCTGGGCGCGATGTGCGGGACGCTCGACGTCGTGCAGCGCGCCTACGCCGGCGTGCAGGTGCTGACCGATTGCATCCAGCTGGAGCCCTCGATGCCAGAGGAGCTGAAGTCGGTGGGCTTCGAGGTCCAGTACCACGGCCAATTGTTGGACGTTTTCATCGATGCGACGCGCGTCCGTCTCTCGGCCAGATCCAAGAAGGCGAGCGCGGTCCGCGTGCGGGTGGGCGACTTCGAGACTGTCCTCCAGGGCGGGGACTCCTGCGAGTACCGACTCGAGGACCTGCACGCCGTGAAGCGCTAGCCGCCGGGGCCCTCCCCTTCCGCTCCCGCTCCCGCTCGTCGCGAGGTGGCAATCTTGTGCGGTTTCGGCCCTCCGAACCGCACAAGATCGCCACCTCGCGACGGGGTAGACGGGGTAGAGGTGATGTCGACGACGTCGCGCGCGTCCGCGGTTCGGGGTTCGGTGGGGGTTGCCCGATCGAGAGGCGATGGCCCCTGTGAGGAGGCGGTTCAGCAACCACCTAACGGGGGCAAACTACTCCTCATCGGGGTCATCGCCACCCAACGAGGACGGATGCGACAGGCAGTGGCACAAGGTAACCGCCCGCTCCCAGCCGCCCGCGCACAGTCGCCCGCGCCCAGCCGCACGGTCCCGGCCACCCACCGGTCCGTCCCGGGAGACCGTGCCTCAGTCGCGCGCGGCGGAGCGGCGGCGCAGGAACGCTGCGAGGAGTGCGCCGGAGACGTTGTGCCACACCGAGAAGACCGCGCCGGGCAACGCGGCCTCGGGGGTGAAGTATGTTCTGGCCAGCGAGGTCGCCAATCCGGAGTTCTGCATCCCCACCTCGATCGCGGTGGTCCGTCGGGCGGACACGGGCACCCTGAACAGTGTTGCCGCGCCATAGCCCAGCAGATATCCCAGCCCGTTGTGGAGCACGACGGCGAGCAGCACGAGCAGGCCGGCCGAAACGATGGCCGCAGCCGATCCGGCGACCACGATCGCGACGATCACGGAAATGGCCGCGACCGAAATCCACGGCAGTGCGGGCGTCACGGCGACCACGACGCGCGGGAGCAGGCCGCGGACCACGAGGCCCAGGACCACCGGAATCAGCACGACCTCGAGGATCGAGAGCATCATGTCGGTACCGCTCACGTCCATCCTCTCCCCCGCGAGCCACACGGCCAACAATGGGGTCAGGAAGGGGGCGATGAGGGTAGAGATCGACGTCATCGCCACGGAGAGGGCGACGTCGCCCTTGGCCAGGTAGGACACAACGTTCGACGCCGTGCCGCCCGGGCAGCAGCCCACCAGGATCACACCGACCGCCAGTTCCGGCGGGAGCTGGAGGGCCCACGAGACCAGAAAACCCAGCAGGGGCATGATCACGAACTGTGCCACCACTCCGATCACCACGGGTACGGGGTTCTTGACCACCAACGCGAAATCGGGCGCGGTCAGGGTGAGGCCCATGCCGAACATGATGATACCCAGCAGAGGATTGACCCATCCCGCGAATCCGGCGAAAGCACCGGGCAGGAGGAAGCCCAGCACGCCCGCGGCGAGGATCAGCAGGGGAAAGATCGTCACCGCGTAGAGGGCGTTGCGTTCTTCGGACTTCTTGGCAGGACCAGGGGTCCCTGACTGGGTGGAGTGCATGAGCACTGTCTACCAGGTCACGGCAGAGGCTGCTATGGCTCGCACGGAATCGTCCAGGATGTGATCGATCGTCGCGGCAACGTCGATCCGCGCCCCGGGTTCGTCGTCGTCGAGCTCCTCCAGCGTTTCCAACTGCGAGCGCAGAAGCCCCGTCGGCATGAAGTGATCGCTGCGGCCCTCGAGCCGGTGGGACAGGGTTTCTTCGTCGCCCGCGAGGTGGACGAAGAACGTCCGAGGAGCCTCGGCAAGAATCGCGTCGCGATAGGACCGCCGGAGGGCCGAGCAGGCGATGACCAGGCCCGTGCCCTCCGGCCCGACGGCCGCGGCCTTCTGCAGCGTCTGCCCGACGACGTGCAGCCACGGCCACCGGTCCTCGTCCGTCAGGGGGTTCCCGGCCGCCATCTTCTCCACGTTGGACAGAGGATGGAGAGAGTCGGCGTCGATGAACTCGGCCCCGAGACGGCTCGCGAGCAGAGAGCCGATCGTCGTCTTGCCTGCGCCCGAGACTCCCATGACCAGGATCAGCGGAGGTGCGGAGAGATGGTGGTCTACCAATTGTGAACGGTCCCATCGGCGAGTCGGTTGTAAGGAAGATAAGCCTGATCGTAGGGGAAACGACCGGCCGCCGTCTCATCGAAGTCGACTCCGAGACCCGGAGCGTCGCCGGGGTGCAGGTACCCGTTCTCGAAAGTCAGGCCCTCGTGGAAGACCTCGCGGGTCAGCCGGGAGTGCGGCATGTACTCCTGCAGGCCGTAGTTGTGAATCGACAGACCCAGGTGCAACTGGGCCGCGAACCCGATCGGCGACACATCGGTCGGCCCATGGAAACCGGACCTGACCTGGTACATCTCGGCGAAATTCATGACCTTCCGCAACGGTGTGATGCCGCCGAAGTGAGTCGACGCGCAACGAACGAAGTCGATCAGCTGCTCCTGGATGAGGTCCTTGATGTCGTAGACGGAGTTGAAAACCTCCCCGATCGCCAAAGGGGTCGTGGTGTGCTGGCGGACGAGACGCAGGGCTTCCTGGTTCTCTGCCGGAGTGCAGTCCTCGAGCCAGTACAGGTCGAACGGTTCCAGCGACTTGCCCAACTGGGCGGCCTCGCGCGGGGTCATCCGGTGGTGGCCGTCATGCAGCAGCGGCAGCTCCGGGCCGAATTCGTTGCGCACCGCCTCGAACACGGTGGGCACGTGGCGGAGATAGGCCCGGGTGTCCCAATCCTCTTCGACGGGCTGGGTTCCGCGGTTGGCGGGTTCGAAATCGTACCTCTCCCCCGTCGATTGTTCCTGCGCCGCGACGCCGTACAGCTTCTCGATCCCGGGGACCGATGTCTGGACGCGAATCGACGTGTACCCCAGGTCCAGTTCCTCGCGGATCGAATCGAAGAGGTGCTCCAGGTCCCGCCCCGAGGCGTGGCCGTACGCCCGGCAGGCGCGACGCGATGCCCCTCCCAGGAGCTGGTACACGGGCAGACCCGCGACCTTGCCCTTGATGTCCCACAAGGCCATGTCGACCGCGGCAATCGCGGCCATCGTGACCGGCCCACGACGCCAGTACGACGCCCGGTACAGGAACTGCCAGGTGTCCTCGATGGTGCTGGGGTCCTTGTCCAGCAGCAACTGGCAGACGTGTTCCTGGAGATACGTAGCGACGGCGAGCTCGCGCCCGTTGAGTGTCGCGTCCCCGATCCCGGTCACGCCGTCGTCGGTCGTGATCCTGAGCGTCACGAAGTTGCGGGAGGGACTCGTGACAAAAACTTCTGCCTTCTCAATACGCATTCTTCTCTTGTCCTTTCGATGGGTCGTCGTGGGGAACAGTCAGTCGCCGGCGATCACCAGTGAGCCGAGGTGCGCATCCTGGCCGAGACCCGGGCGGAGCACATCGAGCAGCGCCCGGGCGGGTTCTGCCCCGGCGAGCGCCTGCCGGAGCGCGTCGGCCTCGCCGTCCTCGAGATGCTCGGGATCCTGGGTCCGGAGCCAGTCGATCCAGGCCCGGATCGACCGGGCGGCCGCGGCGCCGGTCCGACCCGATGCGCGTTCCGCCTCGTACACGGGCACGGCACGGATGCGCATCTTCTGTGCCCCGTCCTTCCCGATCTGGGCCAGCAGATGGTGGATCCGGGGATTGCGGTAGCGGGCCAGCAGGCTCTCCCGGTATGCCGGGATGTCCAGGCGAGGATCGGTCAGGTGCCTGGCTGCTTCGTCCCAGAAGTCTTCGACACCCTGCAGGATCTCCGGGTCCGCGATGGCTTCGGCAACCGAACGGTGACCCGCCGTCTGCCCCGCATAGGCCATGTAGCTGTGGGTTCCGTTCAGCAACCACAGTTTCCGGCGCTCGAACGGCTCGAGGTCCTCGACGAATTCCGCACCCGCGTTCTCCCACGCGGGCCGTCCGGCCGGGAATTCACCCGCCAGGACCCAGGAGCGAAAGGGCTCCGCGACGACGGGGGCGACGTCGTCGTACCCCGTCTCCTCGGCCACCTCGCGCCGCAGGTCCTGCGTGGTCGCGGGTGTGATCCGGTCGACGGAGGTCCCGACCCACGAAACAGCTTCGTCGAGTCTCTCCGCGAGTCCGTCCTGGCACGCTCGGGCCATCCCGAGGACCGCGTTGCGCACCGCGGTCGCGTTGTCGGCCATGTTGTCGCACGAGACGACGGCGATACCCGACCGGTCCCCGAGAGACCGGATCCGCCGGTCGAGGCCCAGGACCAGCCGGCCGGCCGCGGTGCGCAGTTCCGGGGCCGCGGCGGGTTCCGGCAGGGCTTTCTTCAGCGCGGCGACGTCCGATGACACGGCTTCGTCGTCGGTGTCCAACCGTCCGGAAGGGTCCAGGTGGTACCCGGCTTCCGTCACGGTCAGGGTCACGACCGCCACATCGGCATCGGAGAGCAGCGCGACCAGCCGGGGCGAATCCGATGCCGGGTTCGCCTCGACGACGGAACTCATCAGTTCGAAGGCGTCTGCTTCGGCCGAGCGCTCCACCAGGATGTACAACCCGTCCTGGGCCGTCAGGTCATCCGCGGCCCGGGAGCTCCTGCCGGTGAAGGCAGCGATGCCCCACTCGGGGTGGGCGGCGTCCGTCTCGGCGTGCTGGGTGAACCATGCCTGGTGAGCGCGGTGGAAGGCGCCCAGACCCAGGTGAACCATGCGGACGGGCGGAACCGACCCCGTGCGTTCCCCCGCGGTACTCCTGTTCAGCGGTGTGCTCATAGGTTGAAGACCTTTCGGGGATTCGTGTCCGTGAGCTCGACCATCGCCGTGCGGGCACGCTCCTCGGTGATGCGGTGCTCGACCACAAGCCTGGCCAGAAAGCCGGCGTCGACGCGGCGGGCGGCGTCGTGACGGGCCGGTATGGAGCAGAACGCTCGCGTGTCGTCGATGAAACCGGAGCTTCGGGAGAATCCGAGGGTCCCGGTCGTCGCCGCGCGGAATCTGTGCATCGCGTCCGGCTCGTCCAGGAACCACCAGGGGGCGCCCGCGTAGACCGCCCTGTAGAACCCGGCGAGGGGCGCGATCTCCCGCGAGAACGTGGTCTCGTCGAGCGTGAAGAGCACCAGGTTGAAATCGTCAGAATTGCCGAAATCGGACAGCAACGGTTGCAGACCCCGGGTGAAGTCGACCGCGAAGGGGATGTCGTTGCCCGTATCCGGGCCGAAGCGTTCGACCGTGTGCGTGCTGTGGTCGCGATAGGAACCAGGGTGGATCGTCATGGTCAGGCCGTCGTCCGCGGACATCCGGGCGAACTGGTAGGTCATGTTCGCCTCGAACCGCAGGGCCTCCGCCTCCGTGGCCGTGCCCGAGATGCCCTTCTCGAACAGTTCGGCCGCCTCGGCGTCGTCCAAACGGACGGCTTCGGGCCGCCACACACCGTGATCGGCCGAGACCGCGCCGTTGCCCACGAAGTGACGACGACGATTCTCCATGCCGCGGAGATAGCCCCGGTACCCGGACAGACCGTCGCCGGCTTCCTGGACGAGTCGATCGGCGTTCGTGGCGAAGGACGGATTCCAGAATTTGACGTAGGCGTCCGGGCGGAACGTGGGAAGGACCTTCCCCGCAAAATCCTGGTCCTCTGCCAGCTGTCGGTGCGCCGACAGATCGTCCAGCGGATCATCCGTGGTCGCCAGGACTTCCAGACCGAAGTCCCGGAACAACTGCCGCGGACGGAAGGCGGGCCGTGCCAGCACGTCGGAGATCCGGTCGTAGAGTTCGTCGGCGTGGGCCCCATCGATCGTGGCGTCGTCGATGCCGAAGACGGTGACCAGCTCGCGGCGGAGCCAGTACCCGGATGCCGTGCCGTCGAAGAGCTCCCACCGCTTGCAGAAGGCCCGCCAGACGTCACGCGGGTCGGCGGCGTCGGAGGTGCCTGCGTTGACCTCCTCCAGATTCACGCCGTCGGCGTTGAGCAAGCGATACACATAATGGTCCGGGCTGATCAGCAAGGCCGCGGGATCCGGGAACGCATCATTGCGCGCGATGGCCTCCGCCGGAACGTGCCCATGCGGAGAGAGCAACGGAAGTGTCTCGGCGACCTCCACGAGTTCCCGCGCGATGGTCCGCGTCGCAGGGTCCGCGGGGAGGAGCCGATCGGGGTGTGTGGCAATGGACTGTGTCATGAGTCCATTGCACGTCGGGACGTGGTGACACGTGCAACGGTTGCCATGAGTTGCCACCAGGCCAGATCCCGACGAAGCCTCGGCAACCGGTCGACGTGCGGCGGCCGGTCACCAGAGCTGCGCCAGCAGACGGCCGTCGACGGCACGCCGTGCACTCAGGGCTGCGGCTCCGAGCTGCCCCGAGCAATCAATCGTGCGGGCATGACGACCGGCCGGTCCGTGGTGGCCTGTGCCCCGTTCGCTATCGCCATCACGTGGGCCGCAGCCGTGGCACCCATGCGTTCGAGCGGCCCGACGACCGTACTCAGCTGGGGCCTGGTCAGGCGGGAGGCCAGCAGGTCGTCGAAACCCACGATGCCGACGTCGTCCGGAACCTCCAGGCCCCGGATCTGGACGGTCTGCATGAAGCTGAGGGCCATCAGGTCGTTGTAGGCGATCACGCCGTCCGTGCGGGAGCCCAACCACGTTTCGGCGGCACGTTGTCCGCCGGTCATGGTGGGCAGGAACGGGCCCAGCCGCCGGGCCTCGATCCCGAGCGCGGCCGCCGCATCACGGACCCCCGTCCACCGCATGCCGTCGGCCCACGATCGTTCGGGGCCCGAGAGGTAGGCGATGCTGCGTGCCCCGTGGCTCGCCAGATGTTCGGCCGCGGTGCGGGCACCTTCGCGCTGGTCGATCACGACCGACGCGACGCCGCGCACCTCTCGGTTCATGACGACCATCGCCTTCTGTTTGGCGACAGTGCGGATTGTGGTGTCCGGCAGTCGGGACCCCGCGAGAAGCAGTCCGTCGACCGTCGGCAGGGCGCGGTTCAGCGCCTCGTACTCGCGCTTGCCGTTCTCGCGGGCATTGGAGAAGACCACCGTGAGCCCCGCCTGCGACGCGGCGTACTCCGCACCCCGCACCATCTCGATGAATACGGGGTTGGCGATGTCCGCGACCACAAGGCCCAGCGTCTTCGTTGCCGATCCACCGGCAGCGGAGGCGCGCGCCACGGCCTCGGTCCGGTACCCGATGCGTTCTGCCGCGGCACGCACTTTCTCCGCCGTGGAGTAGGAAACCCGGCCGGGCCGGGAAAAGGTCCTGGAGACGGTGGATGCGGCGACTCCGGCTTCAGCAGCCACATCGTAGATGGTCACTGATTCGCCCGCCTCGTTGTCCCCGTCACTGCGCATGACCTGATTTTGGTCCCCCTCGACCCGGAGGGTCAATTGCTTCGCCCGCCACCGCCGAGCGGTCCCACCCCAGAGGTGAGCGCGCGGCGTCGCCGGCCGCCGCGCCCCTGCCCGAACGAGACCTGTCAGGTCGATCGCGTGGAGGGAAGCGGCGTGCCGCCGGCAACCGTCCTAGTGGAAGAAGTGACGCGAGCCCGTCACGTACATGGTCACGCCAGCCTTCTCGGCCGCCTCGATGACTTCCTCGTCGCGGATCGAACCGCCCGGTTGGACGACGGCGCGCACACCGGATTCCAGCAGGACCTCGAGGCCGTCGGCGAAGGGGAAGAAGGCATCGGACGCTGCCACGGCGCCGCGGGCTCTCTCCTGGCCGTCCTGGCCCAAGGAGTTGGCTCGTTCGACCGAGAGCTTGCACGAATCGACTCGGTTGACCTGACCCATGCCGATGCCGACGGCGGCGCCGTCGTCGGCCAGAAGGATCGCGTTGGACTTGGCCGAACGCAGGGCACGCCACGCGAAGGCCAAGTCCTGAAGCGTTTTCTCGTCCGCCGCGGACCCGGCCACGAGGCTCCACGTCGACGGGTCGTCGCCTTCGGCCTGCAAGCGGTCGCTCTGCTGGAACAGGGCGCCCCCGGACACCTGCCGGTATTCGACGGATCCGCGCTCGAAGCCCTCGGGAAGAACCAGGATCCTGAGGTTCTTTTTCGTCCGGAGGAGTTCGAGGGCTTCGGGCTCATAGGACGGCGCAATAATCACTTCGGTGAAGATCCCCTTGACCGTCTCGGCCATTCCGCGGGTCACCTCGCGGTTGGCCGCGATCACGCCACCGTATGCGGACAGCGGGTCGCAGGCGTGGGCCTTGCGGTGCGCTTCCGCGATGGGGTCCTCCGCGTCGGGGCCGGCCACCGCGATGCCGCAGGGATTGTTGTGCTTGATCACGGCGACCGCGGGATCGTCGAAGTCGTAGGCCGCGCGGAGGGCGGCGTCGCCGTCCACGTAGTTGTTGTAGGACATGTCCTTGCCGCCGAGCTGTTCCGCCTGAGCGATGCCGGGAGCGGCCGCGGGGTCGACGTACAGGGCTCCGCGCTGGTGCGGGTTCTCCCCGTACCGCAAGGATTCCGAGCGTTCGAAGCCCATGCCGGCGTAGGGCGGCCAGAAGTTGGCGTCCGGGTCCTGGGCGAATTGCTGCTGGGTCCAGGTTGCCACGGCGGTGTCGTAGGCGGCCGTGTGGGAGAAGGCTCCCGCCGCCAACCGCCGCCTTTCGGCCAGATCGAACCCTCCGCCGCGGGCGGCCTCGACGACGCGCTCGTACTGCTTCGGATCCACGACGACCGACACGCTGTGGTGGTTCTTCGCTGCCGCACGGACCATCGAGGGGCCCCCGATGTCGATCTTCTCGATGATGTCCTCTTCGCCGGCGCCCGAAGCGACGGTGTCGGCGAAGGGGTACAGGTTGACGACGACGAGGTCGAAAGGCTCGACGCCCAGGTCAGAGAGCTGCTGGACGTGGTCGCTCTTGCGACGATCGGCGAGGATTCCTGCGTGGATCCGCGGGTGCAGCGTCTTGACCCGCCCCTCGAGGCATTCGGGGAACTCGGTGATCTCGGCGACCTCCGTGACCGGGACGCCGGCGTCCTTGATTTTCTGTGCCGTGGAACCCGTGGAGACGATGTCCACGCCGGCCTCGTGCAGGCCGCGGGCAAGGTCGTCCAGCCCGGTCTTGTCGAAAACGGAAATCAGGGCTCTCTTGAACGGCACACGGTCCAGTTCGGTCAGGGACACGGAAACTCCAACTCTTCGGTTCTGGCTGACTGCTTGTGGGTGACGACGTCCAGTCTATGGGCAGGTCGCCAAGTTCTTGATGGTGGTTACGAGCAGTGTCCGCTCCTCCTGCTTGATGCGTTCGTGGAGGGTCTGCTCGTCGTCGTTGTCCAGGACGGGCACCGCGGCCTGGGCCAGGATGGGTCCGGTGTCCACGCCGGAGTCCACGAGGTGGACCGTGACCCCCGTGATTTTGACGCCGTGGGCGAGGGCGTCCCGCACGCCGTGGGCGCCGGGGAAGGACGGCAACAACGCGGGATGCGTATTGATGATCCTCCGCTCGAACCGAGCCACCAGCCGAGCATCCACGATGCGCATGAATCCGGCGAAAACCACGTAGTCCGGATCGTACGAGGCGATTTTTTCCTCGAGGGCCCGGTTCCACGCCGCGCGGTCCGGGTAGTCGCCCGGCAGGACCACGAAGTCCTCGATTCCGGCCTCGCTGGCTCGTTCGATGCCACGGCACGGTTTGTCCGCACCGACCGCGACCACATCGGCGTCGAGCGTTCCGGCCCGAACGGCATCCAGCAGAGACTGAAGATTGGTTCCGGAGCCGGAGACCATGACCACTATTCGCATGCGATCAACCCTACCGATACGGCCGGTAGGGTTGACGACATGACATCACCCAGCCCCGCAGAGGACCAGACGAATCCACGGCATCATCACTCACTGGTTTATCGGTCGCGGATCACGATTCTGCTGTCGGTCGCGGGGCTCGTGGCCAGTCTGCTCTCCACGTCGCCCGTCGGGGCGGCGGCTCTGGTCGTGTCCATGATCCTCATGATTGCGGCCGCGCTCTGGTGCATCCTGACCATGGTCGCGTTGAAGCGGATCCGCGCGGGCTGGATCGGGTACGTCGTCCTGTCGCTCGTCCTTCTGGCCGACCTTTATTTCGCCGCCAACGCCGGCGTGAATCTTGCCCTGTGGGGAGTGACTTCCGAGTACCGTGAATGCGTCGAGAACTCGCTGACCATTTCCTCGGGGGACGGCTGCCGACAGAGTCTCTACGATTCCATGATGAGCAAGATCCACTGGTGACGCCGCCGCGTCGACGTCGCGGTCAGCGACGACGACGTTTCGGCCGCCCGATGACGGGGCGTTTCTCGGGGACCGCGTGCGGTTCCTCGGGCTCCGTCGGGGCCGACCCGCTCTCCTGGGCATCCCCGGAAGCGCCCGCGGCCGAGGTCGACGAGGCCTCCGACGACCCGCTGGATTGCTCGGCCGCCGAATCCGGACGCGTGTCCTTCTCGTCCCGTGCCTGACCGGCCCCGTCCTGCTCGGCGGCAGATCCGGTTGCTCCGGGGCCGGCCCAGGGCAGGGCCGAGTCTCCGGCGCCGGTTCCGGTTGTGGTCGCTTCGGCCTCATTCGACGCGGAGTCGGCTTCGATCGGTTCCTGTGCCACCTTGCGGGAAGAGGCCGTGACCTTGGTCGGTCGCTCCCCCGATCCGTGCTCGGACGATCCCGACGTCGATGAGGCGGGCGCGGAAGCAGATCGAGTCTTCGAGCCGGACCCGTGGGTTGCTCCGGCTCGTGAGGCGCCCGCCCCGGACGCCGTTCGGGTCGACGCCGTCCGCTTCGAGGTATTCGAGGCCGAGGCTCCGTCTCGGGAGGTTGCCCGGCCGGTCGTCCCGGTCGAGCTGCTCGACGACGTCGTGGCCGCCGTCGTACGCCGCGCACCCTTGGACGACTTCTCCGTGCTCGAGGCCTCCTTGGTCGGGCGCTTCGACCGCGGCTCGGGCTCGACGTCCGTGGCCGGATCGTGTTCGATCCACGGACCGACCAACTGACCGATCACGGCGCCGATCGCAACGGTCACCGCCGCCCAGATGCCCGTGACCCAAGGGTTGGGACCGAAATCAGTGAACCTGCCGACACCCAACGATCCGTGGGCCATGGCCGCCAGGAGACATGCGCCAAGACCGACCAGGATGCCCAGGCCGATGGCCAGGGTCAGCCCCGAGAGCACGGCGGCGAGCCAACGCCAGGACAGTTTGAGGGCGAACCATTCGTCGAGGTGGTTCTCGCCCTCACGAATGAAATACCACCCCGCGAGCGCACCGGCGAGAATCGGCAGGGCCAGAACAACGTAGGCCCAGGCCGTGGCGTCCGCGGGTACGGCCCCCAGGACCGGGAGGGAGGGCAGCGCGCCTGCGTGCGTGGTCGCAGGTGACACCAGGGTCCCCTCCCCGACGGAGAATCCGGCGCCGCTCCCCCAGGCGAGAGCGAAGACAATCAGATTGGGCAACAGGGCGAACTGCAACAAGGTCACCGAGAGGTCCCCGAGGAAGCCGCCATGCAGGCCCTGGTACAGCGCGATCATGCGGTTCCAGTGGAAGAAGATCGAGACACCGGCCAGGAGGGCGCCGGTCGCGATGAGGCCCATGAAACCGACCCAGGCCGCGCGAATCAGAGAGACCAGGTAGGCCCCGGCCCACTTGGAATACTGGCTGTACCGGTCGGAGAGCTCCTGCGGGTCGATGCCGACCAGACGCAACCAGGAGCCCGCGACCTTGTGCCCGCCCCAGAACATCCCGACCAGGAGCACGCCGAGCGGCACGATCGCGGACACCAAGGGGTTGGTCGACAGCGCCGAGGTGCTCGTCACGAGGCTCAGCGCGACGCCGATGGCCATGTAGACCAGCCCGGCCCCGACCAGGGCCTGCCAGAACTGGCCCTCGTAGGACGCCCGCGCGAGCCGCTTGCCTGCTCGCCGTGCGAAGAGGAGCAGCACCAGGGTCAGCCCGAGCGGCGTCAGCCTCGCGACTCCGCTGACGGCCTGCGCGTTGTCCGTCATGGGGATATTCAGGTGCAGGTCCACGCCGTGGCCCGCCAGCCACACCTGGCCCGTCGCCGCCACGACCGTTGCCGGCGAGCCGACGAACCCGAGGGAGGCCCATCCGATCAGGAGCACGACGAGGACGACGACCAGCGAAGCGATGCTGGTCAGGAGTATTTCGATCATGGCCTGGAGCCACAGCGGCATGGGCAATGACCGGGAGCGCGGGGGTCTGCGAGGCGTCTTCATCATCGCCTCTCATCATGTCACGCGCGCGGGCGTTTGGCTTTTAATCCACAGGCAATCCGAAGTCCCTCACGGCTTCACCCCATGTTCGGAATCGGCGGTTGTTCTAGGAGTGTGCGAATTCTGATGGTTGCGGAATCATTTGTCCCCCACATGAGCGGTGTGACCACTTCCCTTCTGCGCAGCGCCGAGAATCTGCGCCGCATGGGGCATGAGGTCATGCATCTCGCCCCCTCCGGCCGAGCCCTCAGACCCTCGGACTGGGCTCACCCCAGGACCGTTCGATCCACCGACACGACGTCGCCCGGTGGGCGGCGGGGAGACGACGCGGCGCCTCCTTCGGAAGGTGCCGGCGTCGTCCTTCCCGCACCGGGCCAGTGGGTCGACGACGTGGAAGGTGTACCGACCCTGCGGCTGCCGTCTCTGCCGCTCACGGGCTATCGAACCCTTCGGTTCTCCGCGGGCACGGTCTCGGCCGTGCGCAGGATCATGGTGGATTACCAGCCCGACGTCGTGCACGTCGCCTCGCCGTTCGTCCTGGGGGCACGCGCCGTGACTGCGGCGAAAAACCTCGGGATCCCCAGTGTCGCGGTCTATCAGACGGACGTGGCGGCGTACACGCATCGATACGGGATGCCGTGGCTCGAGTCGACGGCGGACCACCGCATCGCTGCGATCCACCGGGAAGCGACGTTGACGCTTGCTCCTTCCCGGTCCTCGGCAGAGTATCTGGAGACCCTCGGTGTCCCCCGCCTCTTCCGGTGGGGGCGCGGGGTCGACACCGAGCTGTTCCGTCCGGATCGCCGCAATGCTGATCTGCGACGCCGCCTCGGAGCCGGGGACGGGGAGACTCTCGTCGGCTTCGTCGGACGTCTGGCCTCGGAGAAGCAAGTCGAGGACCTGCGCGTGCTCCAGTCCTTGCCGGGGGTCAAACTCGTGATTGTCGGGGACGGGCCGGATGCGTCACGGCTCGCTTCGACGCTGCACCGAGCGACGTTCACGGGTCAGCTCACCGGCACGGACCTGGCCGAGCACGTGGCGAGCCTCGACGTCTTCGCTCACCCCGGAGAGTTCGAGACGTTCGGGCAGACGCTCCAGGAAGCAATGGCTTCGGGAGTTGCCACGGTGGCCGTGGGGCGCGGGGGCCCGTTGGACATCATCGAGGACGGCGTCACGGGCCGTCTGTACCGCCCGGGTGATCTCGGCATGCTGCGTGACACGGTGGAGTCGCTCCTCGAGCCGTCCGCTCGGGCCGAGTTGGCCATCAACGGCAGGCGCGCGATGGAGGCCAAGTCATGGTCGGCGACGTCCCGCGAACTCGAGCGGCATTATCATCGGGCCGGCGAGTTCCACAGAACCCGGCAATTGCACAGGTGGCGCGAACAGCGCGGCCCGGGCTCACCGGGACGCGGACGGCCGACGACGCGGCACCGGCCCCTGCCCTTTTCACGGCACGTCGGGGCGCCCTAGCCCCGATCCCCCGGGCCCGTTCCCCGGTCCCGTCTCCCCCGGCTCCGCCCTCGGGCGGACTGCCGGCGCAGCCGGCCTAGGCCTCCGTCCAGGGGTCGAGCGCTTCGACGCCCCACGAACGATAAGTTTCCGACTTGGACGAGATCACGGTCAGATCGTGGACCCGCGCGGTCGCCGCGACGAGCCCCTCGACCGCGGCTCCCGTCCAGGACGCGCCGGGACTCTTGCCCAGACGAAGGATCGACTGGGGCGTGGACCTTCCCGCCCATTCCCGAGCCACCCGGGAGTCCACCTCGAGCACGTGCCCGGCGAACCGTTCGACGAGTTCGTCCAACCAACGTTCCGTTTCGGGCTGGGGATACAGCCCCCTGAGCTCCCCCAAGGAGAGCGTGGAGAGAAAGAGGGTCCGATGGGCGCGGCGGCGCAGGAAAGCGACGATCGTGGGGTTCGGCCGTGAACGTCGGATCTCCGCGAGGACGTCCGAATCGAGCAACAGGCCTCTCGAGCCTGAACTCATGCGGCGCTGCCCACCGCCAGATCGACGATCGGCTCACCCGTTCCGGCCGGCGCCAGGAGGAAGTTGAGGAATTCGGACCGCGCGGAATCGACCCGGGCATATTCCTGGATGCTCATGGCCTGGTAGCCGCGGGAAACAGGAATTGCCGCAGAAAAATCGGGGCGGGCGGAATTGTGGGACATTGCCATCAGCGCGAGCGCGCAATCCTTTCGATGCTCTTGCCTATACCAAACTACTTCTGCCGCGAACGGCGAATATAGACCG
This sequence comes from Rothia koreensis, assembly GCF_004136575.1. Taxonomy (GTDB): domain Bacteria; phylum Actinomycetota; class Actinomycetes; order Actinomycetales; family Micrococcaceae; genus Rothia; species Rothia koreensis. Next base: position 78,035 of record NZ_NOIQ01000003.1, on the reverse strand, counting down.
CTTCGTCATCCGAACCACCCGTGAACATGGGGTTGGCGCTCAACCAAGTCGGAGCTTTGCAGTTGAGTCTCTTGAAGCTGTTCCTCAGCATACCCAGGGAGGGGCCGAGATGAAAAGACCCACCTCTCAATGTCTTCGCAGAAGTACTAGATTGGAAGTTATGCCATTTCCCGCCCAGCAGTTGCCGGTGTCCGTCGCACAGATCATCTCCGCGGCCGGACACAACGCGTTCGGTCGCGGTGAGCGCTACTACCGCGCGGGCAAGGTGCTCTCCGCGACCTACGACGCCGACAGCCTGACGTTCTCGGCCAAGGTCTCCGGCAGCCAGCGCCAGACGTATTCACAAACCGTCATTTTCCCCGAGGAAAAGGTCACCCACTCCGCTCCGTTCCACTCGTTCTGCTCGTGCCCGGTGGGCACCAATTGCAAGCACGTCGTGGCCGCGCTGCTGGGCTGGTTCCACGAGGGCGGCTGGGGCGAGCCGTCCGAGAGCCAACCGATCAGATCGGCGTCGTCCGGTGGTGAAACGCAGGAGAGGAATTCCGACCGCGGTGCCCTGCCGGATGCGGTCCGCCGCTGGTCCGAACAGTCCGGGGTGCAGGTTCCCGCCTCCGCCGCGGAAACCTTCACCGACTTTTCTGCCACGGAGACCGCGAACCGGTCCTCGAACCGTGCCCTGGGCGAGATGCAGTCCTCGTGGCGTCGCCGGATGACGCGAGCCCTCCAGTCCCAGCGCCAGGTCGTCGGTCAGAACGTTCCCAGCGCCTTGGACCTGGACTTCGAGGTTCCCCGTCATCATGGGTTGGGCCTGCACGGCGGGGATGCGGCGGCCCCGGTCCGCATCACCGCACGCCCGTTGAAATTGGGAGCACGGGGCAAATGGATCAAGGGCGGGCTGAGCTGGGGCGAGTTCTCCAAGTCCTCGATGCCGGACCTCGGCATTCCCGAGGACCAGGCCTCGTGGTTCCGCGAGTTCTACGCCGTGGTCCATGCGGATCAGAGTCCCTACGTGTCGTCGCACGATCATCTCTCCCTCGAGCACGTGACGTCTCCCCTGGTCTGGGACCTCTTGGAGAGGGCCGCCTCGATCGACATCACGATCCTCGTCCGAGGAAGGCCCGTGTCCCTCGGGCTGGCTCCGGACACGGAACTCGAGTTGCGGGTGGACAAGGACGAATCCGGTGGCCTGGAGATTTCCCCCGGTCTTCGGCTTCCTCTCGGGCCACCGACGGATGAGGACGGGGACCAGGAGACCACCTGGGTTCCCGGGCAGTCCCTCTTCCCCCTCGGCAACCCGCGCTCTCCCCAAGCGTATGTTGCGCTGGGCGGTTCGGTGCACGCGCAATACGTCAGCGAAGCGCAGGATTCCGGCACCTGGCAGACCACCCGGCCCTCGCCGCTGCCCGAACTGGCGACCCGTGCCGTGGACGTGGGATGGATTTCGGAGGATACCGAAGTCCTCTTCCTGCCCCTGTCCGAGCCGCCGAATCCGCTCGCACGGTCGATTGCGGAGGACGGCGCCCTGTCGATCCCCGAATCGGACATCAGGGATTTCGCCGAGGACTTCTACCCGCAGATCGCTCGCCGGGTCAGCATCGTCCCCGAGGGCGACGCCGCCTCCGCGTTGCCCGAGGTCGAGATCCCCGAACTGGTGCTCGAAGTGACCTTCCACGAACCTGCCGAAGAGAGCAGCACGGTGTTCCCGGCGTCGTCGGACTGGTTCTGGAATTACCCGAAATCTCCCGTGCGGTGGCCCGATGACCCCGCAGAGGATCCGGGGTCCGAGGGGGCGGACGGCGAGGACCGTGTCAGCGTTCCCGTGATCGTCGGCCGCCCGGATCCCTTCCGGGAGATTCGGGACAACGAGCTCGAGCAGGCGGTGGTCTCCGAGGTGCGCCGGGTTCTGCCCGAAATGTCGTTCCGGCACACGAACTGCTCCGGTTGGGAGACCCATGACCTGGTCGAACGGGTGATACCCGCGGTCGAGGCCCTGCCGGGCGTCACGGTCCGCACCCAGGGGGACATTCCTGAGTTCAAGTCCCTGGATGCGGACACGCAGATCACGGTGTCGGTCGAATCGACCGGCGACCGTGACTGGTTCGATCTGGGAGTCACCGTTCGTGCCGGAAACTGGTACGTGCCCTTCGCCGACATCTTCAGGGCGCTCGATTCCGGCCAGAAGCACCTCCTCCTGGGCGACGGTTCCTACTTCCGGCTCGACCGGCCCGAATTCCAGAAGCTCCGCGACCTGATGTCCGAGGCCCGCCAACTGCGCGACGAGTCTGCCCCGCTGCAGATCAGCCGCCACCAGGCCGGCCTCTGGGAAGATCTGGAGGACCTCGCGACGGACGTCCGTGTGGCCGAGGAATGGAACGAGTCGGTCCAGTCGCTCCTCGAGCTCGAGGAGATTCCCCAGGCCGAATTGCCGGAGAACCTGACGGCGCAACTGCGTCCGTACCAGCTCGAGGGGTTCAGGTGGCTCTCCTTCCTGTACGACCACCGGCTCGGCGGCGTGCTCGCGGATGACATGGGTCTGGGCAAAACCGTCCAGGCCATCGCGATGTTCCTGCACGCCTTCGAGGTCCACGAGAAGGAACGGTCCGACGCCGGCCAGCGCCCCCGTTTCCTGGTCGTGGCACCGACGTCGGTGGCCCCCAACTGGGAGCGGGAGATCGCCCGCTTCGCCCCGACCCTCAGCACCGCGTTGGTCACCTCCACCTCGGCCAAGGCGAAGTCCTCGGTCGCCGAGCGGACGGAAGGTGCCGACGTCGTCATCACTTCCTACGCTCTGCTCAGGATCGACGGCGACCAGTACGGCGAACTCGGGCTGACCGGTCTGGTGCTGGACGAGGCACAGTTCATCAAGAACGCCAAGACCAAGGCCCATCGCATCGCCCGCGATCTGCCGACCCGGTTCACTCTGGTCGTGACCGGCACCCCGATGGAGAACGACCTGATGGAGCTGTGGTCCATGTTCTCGATCGCGGCACCCGGCCTGTTCCCCTCGGCCAGGAAGTTCCGCGACTTCTACGCCAAGCCCATCTCGAGCGGCGAGGCACCGGACGCCCTGCCCAGACTGCGCAAGAGGATTCGTCCGTTGATGATGCGCCGCACCAAAGAGCTCGTGGCGGCCGAACTTCCGGAGAAGCAGGAGCACAGAGTCGATCTGGGCCTCACCGAGGAGCACCGCAAGGTCTACGACACGAGGCTCCAGCGGGAGCGTCAGAAGATCCTCGGTCTGCTCCAGGACATGGACAAGAACAGGTTCACCATTTTCCAGTCCCTCACGATGCTGCGCAGGTTGTCCTTGGCCGCGGGGCTCGTCGACGAGGAGCAACGGGACGTCGAGTCCTCGAAACTGTCCTATCTCAGGGAGCAGTTGCCGGAAATCATCCAGGACGGGCACAGGGCCCTGGTGTTCAGCCAGTTCACCAGTTTCCTCAAGCTCATCGGCCAGGTGCTGGACGAGGAGGGCATCCCCTACCTGTACCTCGATGGTTCGACGAGGGACCGTGGGGCGGTCCTGGACGCCTTCAACGAGGGCAAGGCACCGATTTTCCTGATCAGCCTCAAGGCCGGCGGATTCGGGCTGAATCTGACCGCGGCCGACTACTGCTTCATCATGGATCCGTGGTGGAACCCTGCGGCCGAGGCGCAGGCCGTGGACCGGACGCACCGCATCGGGCAAAAACGCAATGTCATGGTCTATCGGCTCGTGTCCTCGGGAACCATCGAGGAGAAAGTCATGGACCTCAAGGAGTCCAAGGCGGCTCTGTTCGACGCCGTGATGGACGAGGGCGAGATCTTCTCCTCGGCCTTCGGTGCCGAAGACATCCGGGGTCTCCTCGAAGGCTGACAGCACGACGTCGTCCGTCGAGTGAACGGTGACGACATCAAGTACCAGCACCACGAGGCTATGGGCTAATGTTGATCGGCTGGATATAAGCAGACTTATCAGTACGCAACCGATCGCAGAGACTCCATGAACAGACCCGAAGACAGCACAGCAGCCCCTACTCGTTCCCAGGAACCGTCCCCCACTCCCGACTCGGCCAACCCTCCGACCGGAGCCCACCGATACGCCCCGATGACCACCAACTGGAAGGTCTTTCTGGGCGCCGCCCTGGGCGTCGTTGCGATCTCCCTCTGGGCGCTCCTGGCCCCGGACTCGGCCAGCAGCGTCCTGGGGACCGTGGTCGCCTGGGTGTCCCAGAACTTCGGGTGGTTCTACATCCTGACCGGCACCGCCGTGGTCGTGTTCATCATCGTCGTGGCGGCGAGCAGACAAGGGAAGATTCGCCTCGGCCCGGACCATTCGCGCCCGCAGTTCCCGTTGTTCTCCTGGGCCGCGATGCTCTTCGCCGCGGGCATCGGCGTCGACCTCATGTTCTATTCCGTCCTGGAACCGGTCACGCAGTACTACGGCCCCGCGCAGGGCAACGGTGAGACCGCTGAGGCCGCCCGCCAGGCCGTCGTCTGGACCCTGTTCCACTACGGGCTGACCGGTTGGGGAATGTACGCGCTGATGGGCCTCGCCTTCGGCTACTTCGCCTACCGGTTCAACCTGCCGCTGTCGATCCGCTCCGCCCTGTACCCGATCATCGGCAAACGCATCAAAGGAGCGGCGGGCGACGCCGTCGACATCTCAGCTCTGCTCGGAACCGTGTTCGGTGTGGCGACGTCGCTCGGAATCGGCGTCGTGCAGATCAACTACGGGTTGCAGTTCCTGTTCGACGTCCCTCAGAGCGTCGGCGTCCAGGCCGGACTCATCGCGGTCTCGGTCCTCATGGCGATCGCCTCCGCGGTGTCCGGCGTCGACAAGGGCATCCGCCGCCTCTCCGAGCTGAACATCTACCTGGCCCTCGCCCTGCTGCTGTACGTCCTGGTCTTCGGCGACACCGACTTCCTGATGAACGGCTTGGTCATGAACCTGGGCGATTACCTCAGCCGCTTCCCCGGCATGACCCTGGACGCGATGGCCTTCGACCACCCGACCGACTGGATGAACACCTGGACCCTGTTCTTCTGGGCCTGGTGGGTCGCGTGGTCCCCGTTCGTGGGGTTGTTCCTGGCCCGCATCTCCCGCGGCCGCACGATTCGCCAGTTCGTGGTGGGAACCCTGACCATCCCGTTCGCGTTCATCCTGATCTGGATCTCGATCTTCGGCAATTCCGCCTTGAACCTGATCTACGAGCAGAAGAACACGGCCTTCGGCGATTCGATCATGAACACACCGGAGCAGGCCTTCTACACCCTCCTCGGCCAGTACCCGGGGGCGACGGCCGCTGCGGCCGTGGCGACTTTCACGGGTCTGCTGTTCTACGTGACCAGCGCCGACTCGGGCGCCCTGGTCATGTCGAACTTTGCCTCGAAGATCGAGGACCCCAACCAGGACGGCCCCAAGTGGATGCGGATCTTCTGGGCCGCGGCCACGGGTCTGCTGACTCTGGCCATGCTCCTGATCGGAGGTATTGCGACGCTGCAGTCGGCGACGATCGTGTTCGGCCTCCCCTTCGCGATCGTCCTCTACCTGGTCATGTTCGGCCTGTGGAAAGCGCTGCGGGTCGAGGGCGCGGACATGGAATCCCGAGAGGCCGCATTCGCCGGTGTGCGCGCGGCCAACCGCGCGGCGTCGATCGAGCCCTCGTCCCAGACCCGGAGTTGGCGCCAGCGCCTGAGCCGCTCGGTCTCCTACCCCGGCCGGAGGTCCGCCACGCGGTACGTCCGGACCGTGGTGGCCCCTGCCCTGGACGAGGTCGGGGAGGCCCTGCGCGCCGAGGGCGTGGACGCCGTCGTCGAGCACGGGGTCGACTTCGCGACCACCATCCCGTACGTCACGCTGACGGAGAGGATGGACGGCGAGCGCGATTTCACGTACCAGGTGTACCCGGTCGCCTGGCCGACGCCGGGGTATCTGCTCAGTCCGGCGCGCACCGAGGACAACTACTACCGCCTCGAGCCCTTCGCCCTGACGGGCTCCCGTGGCTACGACGTCTACGGGTACACGAAGGAGCAGCTCATCCACGATGTTCTGGACAACCACGAACGTCACATCGAATTCATCCGCATCAGCGGACCGACCGTCGAGGAGGCGGGCTCGACCGAGATCATCGGTTCGTCCATGGCCACGACCGACTGGTCCATGGACTTCACGGCACCGCTGGACGTCCCTGTGGCGGATCATGAGAACACGGAGAATTCCGCGACGAAGGAAGGAAATCAGTGAGTAACACGCTGTACATCAACGGCCGGTGGGTCCCCGCGTCCGAAGGCGGGACCCGCACCATCGTCTGCCCCGCCGACGGCACCGAGGTGGGAGTCGTGGCCGAAGCGACCTCGGCCGACACGGAGTCCGCGATCGCCGCGGCGCGCGCTGCATTCGACGACGGCGCGTGGCAGTCCACCGCACCCGAGCGAGGAGACTTCCTCCTCGACGTCGCCCGCCGGTTGCGTGAGCGCAAGGACGAATTCGCTCGGGCCGAGTCCTTGGACACGGGCAAGCGCCTGGTCGAATCCGAGCTCGACATGGACGACATCGCGGCATGCTTCCAGTACTACGGCAAGATCGCCGGCCAGGACGCCGGGCGCGAAGTGGACGCGGGCGATCCGAACGTGTCCTCCCGCGTGGTGACCGAGCCCGTGGGTGTCTGCGGCATGATCACTCCCTGGAACTATCCGCTCCTCCAGGTCGCCTGGAAGGTCGCCCCCGCTCTGGCGGCCGGCAACACCTTCGTTCTCAAGCCCGCGGAGCTGACCCCTCACACGGCCATCCTGCTGATGGACATCCTGGACGAGCTCGGCCTGCCGGCCGGCGTCGGGAACCTTGTTCTGGGCGCGGGCGCGGAGGCCGGCGCTCCCCTGTCCTCGCACCCGGACGTCGACCTGATCTCCTTCACCGGCGGTCTGGTCACGGGCCGGAAGATTGCGGCCGCCGCAGCGGCAACGGTCAAGAAGATCGCCCTGGAGCTCGGAGGGAAGAACCCCAATGTGGTCTTCGCCGACGCCGATTTCGACGCCGCCGTGGACAACGCCCTGAACGGCGCATTCGTGCACTCCGGCCAGGTGTGCTCGGCGGGCTCCCGGATCGTCGTCGAGGAGTCGATCGCCGAGGAATTCACCGCGGAGCTCGTGCGTCGCGCCGAGAAGATCAGGATCGGGGGTCCTTTCGACGAGAACGCCGAAACCGGCGCGCTGATCTCGGAGCAGCACCGCCAGAAGGTGACCGACTACGTGAAGGCCGGCGTCGAGGAAGGCGCCCGGATCCGTTGCGGTGGTGAGTGGGCAACCGAGGGTGACCTCGCGCAGGGCTACTACTACAAGCCGACCGTGATCGACCAGGTGCGTCGGGGCATGTCGGTGGTGCGCGACGAGGCCTTCGGTCCCGTGGTGACCATCGAGACCTTCACGACCGAGGACGAGGCCGTGGCCACGGCCAACGACACCTTCTACGGACTCGCGGGCGCCGTCTGGACGAACGACGCCGGCCGGGCCGAGCGCATCGCGTCCCGCCTGCGCCACGGAACCATCTGGATCAACGACTTCCACCCCTACCTGCCGCAGGCCGAATGGGGCGGCATGAAGCAGTCCGGCATCGGTCGCGAACTGGGTCTGCACGGGCTCGGCGAGTACCAGGAGACGAAGCACATCTACCACAACACCGCCCCGGCCGTGACCGGTTGGTTCGGCGACGACCAGTAGACGCAGACGGAAAGGAAACCAGGATATGACTGAAACCCAAGAGCGGGAATTCGACTACGTCGTCGTGGGAGGCGGCTCCTCCGGTGCGGCGACCGCGGCGCGGTTGAGCGAGAAGAACCCCGAGGCGCAGGTCGCGCTGATCGAGGCGGGCCCCGACGACGAGGGCATCGACGAGGTCCTCGCCCTGAACCGTTGGATGGAGCTGCTCGAGTCCGGATACGACTGGGACTACCCGGTCGAGGAGCAGGAGAAGGGCAATTCCTTCATGCGCATGGCCCGGGCCAAGGTCCTCGGCGGATGCTCCTCCCACAACTCGTGCATCGCCTTCTGGGCGCCCGAAGAGGATCTCAACGAGTGGGAGGACAAGTTCGGGGCCAAGGGCTGGGACGCCGAGACCGGATTCCGGTTGTACAAGCAGCTCGAGAAGAATGAGGACGCCGGAACCCCGGGCAACGAGCACCACGGCGATTCCGGTCCGGTGCACCTCATGAACGTTCCGCCGAAGGATCCCTGCGGCGTCGCGGTCCTGGACGCCTGCGAGCAGGCCGGGATCCCCCGGACCCAGTTCAACTCGGGCAAGACCGTGACCAACGGGGCGAACTTTTTCCAGATCAACCGCCGCGCTGACGGAACACGCTCGTCGTCGGCGGTGTCCTACATTCACCCGATCCGTGGTCGGGAAAACTTCCATCTCATCACCGATACCCAGGTCAAGCGGGTTCTGTTCGACGAGGACAAGCGGGCCATCGGCGTCGAGGTCGTGGACAATGCGTTCGCGATCGCCAAGACGATCCGCGCACGCAAGGAGGTCGTCCTGTCGGCCGGCGCGGTGGATACTCCGAAGCTGCTGATGCTCTCCGGTATCGGGCCTGCCGATCACCTGCGTGAAGTCGGCGTGGAGGTGCTGCAGGACTCCCCCGGTGTGGGCGAGAACTTGCAGGACCATCCCGAGGCCGTCATCCAGTGGGAGGCCAAGAAGCCGATGGTGCAGGATTCGACGCAGTGGTGGGAGATCGGAATCTTCACCCAGCTCGATGTGCCCTTCGAGGACGAGTTCCCGGGTCGGCCGAACTTCATGATGCACTACGGCTCGGTGAACTTCGATATGCACACCCTGCGCCGCGGCTACCCGACCGCTGACAACGTCTTCTGCCTGACCCCGAATGTGCCTCATGCCCGTTCCCGCGGAACCGTGCGCCTGCGGTCCCTGGACTTCCGCGACAAGCCGAAGTTCGATCCGAAGTACTTCACGGACGAGGAAGGCTACGACATGGCGATCATGGTCGCCGGGATCCGCAAGGCCCGGGAGATCGTCTCCCAGCCCGCGCTCGACGACTGGCGCGGACGCGAACTGTTCCCGGGCGATGACGTGCAGACGGACGAAGAGATCGCCGACTACGTGGCCAAGACCCACAACACCGTCTACCACCCGGTCGGCACCGTGCGCATGGGACCCGAGGACGATATCGACTCGCCTCTGGACCCACGCCTCCGGGTCAAGGGTGTCCAGGGACTCCGCGTGGCCGATGCGTCGGTCATGCCGGAAATCGTTGCAGTCAACCCCAACATCACCTGCTTCATGATCGGCGAGCGCGCCGCGGAGCTGGTGACGGAGGACAACGCCTAGAAGCTCGTGTTTGCCCCGGGGCACCCGGTCGTCGTCGAGGCGGCGACCGGGTGCCCCGTTGTTTTTGGGGTATCCCGTTGATCCGAGCCCGCGGTTTCCTCGTGCGCCGTTTCCTCGTGCGCCGTTTCCTCGTGCGCCGTTTCCTGGCGCGCCGTCAGTCTTCGTCCGGGCGCTGGGCCGGCGGAGGCGGCACCCGAGGGATCTCGGCGGTCTCGGTGCGGGCCTGGGGTGTCTGGAGGGTGTCGATGGCGGAGGTTTCCGGCGGTACCGGTGCGTGGTAGGCGCGCAGTTGCGGGAACTTCGCGCTGAGCGCTCCGACGCTCGCCGCGCACGCCACGGCCCCGTAAACCAGGGCCAAGCCGGGTCCCGCCCACTGGCCGGCCGCCCCCATGACGCCGGACCCGATCCGGGGCCCGCCCGTGACGGTCACGATGAAGAGCCCCTGGAGCCGGCCGCGCATCGTGTCCGGGGCCGCTGTTTGGAGGATCGTCGAGCGGTAGATGCCGCCCACGGCGTCGGAGGCGCCGGCGACCATGAGCCCCACCATGCAGGAGGCCAGCCCGCCCCACGCCGTGGGGGTCCCCGGCGTCGTCGCCGCCGCGATCCAGGCGATCGAGACTCCCGACCAGAGCATCCCGATCGTCCACCCCGCGTACGTCCAGGTCAGTGCCGCGCCCTGGCGGGTGACCGCAACGGCACGACCCGAGAGAAGCGTCCCCAGGAAGGCCCCCAATGTCATCGTTCCGGAGAGCAGGCCGGCCACGGCCGCGTTGCCCCCGACCACCGTGATCGCCATTGCGGGGAACAGTGCCTGCGGGAACAGGAAGACCATCGCGCACACGTCCAGCACGAACGTCATCGAGATCACGGGCGATCGCCGCACGAACCCGAAGCCGTCGATGACCGCTTTCACTCCGCGGGCCGGTGCGGTCCCGTCGTGTTCCGGAACCTGGGCGGGCAGCTTGTAGAGCGCCCAGAGCCCCACCGTGAAGGTCACGACGTCGACCGCGTACGTCCACCCGTATCCCACGGCCGCGACCAGGAAGCCGCCCAGCATCGGGCCGAGCGTCGTCGCCAGAGTATTGACGGACATGTTCAGGGCGTTGGCCGCCGGCAGGCGTTTGAGCCCGACCACCTTCGGAATGATGGCCCCACGGGCGGACTGATTGATCGGGTGCACGAAGGACTGCACCGCGATCAGTCCGTAGAGAACCCACACGTTCTCCAGGTGCAGGAAGGCCTGGAGCGCGATCAGCACGCTGACGAGCCACAGGATCACCGATACCGTCAGTGCGACGAGGCGCCGATCGCGCGCGTCCGCGATGACTCCCCCGTAGAGGCCTCCGATGATCAGGGGCAGAACGGCGACCAGTCCCACGGATCCCACGGCGAACGTGGAGCCCGTGATGTGGAAGATCTGGAGCGACACTGCCATGGACGTGACCTGGAAGCCCAGGGTCGAGAACGCAGACCCCATCCACAGACGTCGGAAGTCCGGATACTTCTTCAACGGCGAAAGGTCCATGAGCAGTCTTGCCATGACCAAAGACTAGCCGGGAATACCTTCGCCGGGTCAGGGGTTATGCACCACGAATACGGTTCCACGATGAAAGGAATGCTTTCTTGGCAACCTCACCGAACATCACGTTCAATGACGGCAACCAGATCCCGCAGCTGGGGTACGGCGTGTGGCAGGTCGAGGACGACGTCGCCGAAAAGGTCGTCGTTCAGGCCCTGGACGCCGGGTACCGCCACGTCGACACCGCAAAGATCTACGGCAACGAGGCGGGCGTCGGACGGGCACTGGCCGAGTCCGACGTGGACGAGAACGACGTCTTCGTGACCACCAAGCTGTGGAACGACGATCAGGGCTACGAGTCGACCCTCGAGGCCTTCGACGCCTCGATCGAGCGTCTCGGGCTCACCAAGCCCCTGGACCTGTACCTGATCCACTGGGCACAGCCGGCCAACGGCAAGTACCTGGACACCTGGAAGGCTTTCATCGAGCTCCAGAAGCAGGGGAAGGTCAAGTCGATCGGTGTCTCCAACTTCCCGGAGGAGCAGTTGCGGGAGATCATCAACGAGACCGGTGTGACCCCCGCAATCCACCAGATCGAGTTGCATCCGTACTTCAACCAGGAGCACATGCGACGCGTCAACGAGGAGCTCGGCATCAAGACCGAGGCCTGGTCGCCTCTCGGCCAGGGCGGCGACGTCCTCAAGGAAAAGGTCGTGACCGATATCGCTGAGAAGCACGACGCCCAGCCGGGGCAGGTCATCATCGCCTGGCACCTGGCGATCGGCAACGTCGTGATCCCGAAGTCGGTGACGCCGGAACGCATCGTCAGCAACCTCGCTTCTGTGGATGTCCGCCTCTCGGACGAAGAGGTCGAGGCCATCAACGGCCTGACGCGCGACGACGGCCGCATCGGAATGAACCCGACCGAGACCATGGAGTAGGCGCCGGGTCCGACCCATGACGAGTGCCCCCGCCCTGTTTCAGGGACGGGGGCACTTTCATGCGTCGTCACATCGGCGAAGGAGAGCGAAGCAACAGGTAATATCCGGTTCCGTCCTTGGCATGCCTGGGCGGCGATGCATACTCTCATAAGGAAAGACGCAGTCAGTGACGGAGGTTCGCTCCCGTCTTTCGCCCCGCCGCACGGCGGTCCAATCTCGGTGGGATGAAGGGAACATGGTCGATTCGGAAGGCTCAGGGTACAAGGAGTTCCTCGACGCTTTCAGGCCCCTGGTCGATGAGCTCGCCGAAGCCGGCTGGACGCGCAGCGAGTGCCGCCACCGATTGGTGACCTTGTACCCCCAGATTGCACGGCATCACCTGGACCGGGTCCTGTCCCAGTATCCGCAACGCTTCGTCCACCCCAGTGACGAGTCGCTCAACAGCACGCTCATGGCCGCGGGGGTCTGGCTGGCACTGAACCATTTGCTCGATCTGGGCGAAGACCGACGTTTCATTGCGGTCTCCGGAGATCCCGCGATCGTCCAGGATCTCTCCCGCATCTTCGAGGGCGCCGGTGCCACCGACGAACAGACCGCGAGGCTTCTCGGACGCATCGGTGCCACGTTCTCCTTCCTGACCGAGTTCCCCGGCGCCTCGATCACCAGCGCCGAATACGAATCCTTCCGCCACGACATGCCGGAGGACCTGACGCGCATGTCACGCCTGGTCCGGAGCAACTGGCCGGCGAGCGCGCGTTCTCTGAGTTCCCAGTTCGGGGAAGGCTCCTGGTCCAGGGCCTTGGTCTCGATCGGGCTGTCCCCCGGGCAGAGGTACGCGCCGGACGGCACGGACCGCGTCCCCGATTTCACCCAGGACCGGTTCCGCAGCGCGATCGCCGACTTCCTGACGTATTGCATCCGGAACAACCGCAAGCCGCTGGCGCTCTTGTACGGCCGGTGGTCCGCCGACGTCGCCCGCCACACGACCCCGCGCCCCACGCTGGCTACGGTCCGGCACCGTTTCGGCTCGTGGCACGAGGCCCTGTCCCACGGACGTCGGCTCATCAACGAGGAGGCTCCGGGCCGCGGCGACCCGCGGTACGAGGAGAACTGGGTCGGCCCGTGGGGGAACACCGACGACGTCGGCACGCAGCAACCGGGGTCCTGGTCTCCGCAGCATTGGATCGACCGGGGAATCGGCGTGGTCGAGCACATCGGCGAAGCCACGGGCGACGAATCCTCGTGGCGCAATCTCGTCGCCGAGATCGCCCACGCCATCAGGGAGCTCCCCTGGAAGCATTTCCTGACGGTCGACTATGAGACCGGAGATACGGGCGGGGACTCACCCTACGCGCAGGCGTTCACCGGCCCGGGCGGGGTTTCCGTGACCGTGGTTTCGGAGCAGTTCCTGCCTGCCATCAAGTGGCCCATGGACGAGGAATACCTGGCCGAGGCCGGGTGGACCCCGCCCACTCCCCACCAGTGGCATTGGGAACGTTCCGGCCTCTCGCTGGACGAGGCGGCCGACGTCCTGGTCGACGCCCTCAGGTTCGGCCGCGGTTGCCCCGACCCGTACCGGTTCCGTTGGGGGTCCGGCGCGCTGTACGAACAGGACCGTTCGGCAACGGTCCCCACGCTCTGACCCGCCCCCGGTCTGCGCACACTTTCTTCCGCTCTCGACAGGAGATGATTTTCGGTGTCTTCGACGCCTCCGACGGATTCATTCGACAACGAATGGTTGGGGTACTCCAGAGGCACACCCGAATTCACGCGAATGCTCGTGGCCATGTTCTGTGCCGGCGTCGCGACCTTCGCGCCGCTGTATTCACCGCAAGCCGTTCTCCCCTCGATCGCGGCGGATCTCCACCGGGACGTCGCTTCGGTCGCCCTCATTGTCTCTTCCTCGACGCTCGGTCTGGCCCTGTTCGCCCTGCCGTGGACCTATGTGGCCGACCGCTGGGGCAAGAACCGAGCCATGGCCGCGGCCATCATTGCGGCGACCGTTCTGGGCCTGATCATCCCGTGGGTACCGCATTTCGGGATGCTTCTGGTGCTGAGGTTCGTCCAGGGTGCTGCCCTGGCGGGTCTCGCCGGCGTCGCCGTCGCTTTCATCACGGAGGAGACGCAGCCCCTTCACGCGGGCGCGGCCACGGGGCTGTATGTCTCCGGTACCACGATCGGCGGACTCGCCGGACGCCTCATTTCGGGGCCCGTCGCCCAGTTCTCCGGAAATTGGCGCCTCGCTATCATGGCCGTCGCGGTTCTGGCGACGGCGGCCGCCATCTCGTTCCTGCTTCTTCTTCCACGGGCGCGCAGATTCACGCCCGTCCCGGCGAAGGGCGCCATCCGGACCACCGCATCGCGCATCGGTCGGCACGTGCGGAATCCCGGAATGGTCAGCCTGTTCCTCCTGGCGTTCACCCTGATGGGCGCATTCGTGACGGTCTACAACTACGTCGGCTTCAAGCTCGAATTGCCACCGTATGCTCTGTCCGAGGTGGCCATTTCGATGCTGTTCCTCGCGTACCTTTCCGGCACGTTCACGTCGAGCATCGCAGGGCGTTTGACCGCCCGGTTCGGAAGGCTCACCACGATCCTGGTTTCGATGCTCGTCATGATCGCCGGGGTGGTCCTGACCACGACGTCGCCGTTGGTCGTCGTCGTGCTTGGTCTGATCATGCTGACCATGGGGTTCTTCGCCGCCCACTCCGCCGCCTCCGCGTGGACGGGACTGTTGGCCGGGGAAGGCAAGGCCCAGGGAACCGCGATGTACAACCTCTTCTATTACGCCGGCTCGGCCTTCATCGGTTGGGTCGGTGGTTTCTTCTACATCGCCGGCGGCTGGACCTTGACGGGCTGGTTCTGCGTGGCGGTTGTGGCGTTCGGCGCATTGATTGCCGGAGGGGTGCTCCGGCGGGAGAAAACCGCTAGAGTGGGGCAGATCGAAGGGGAGTAGTTCCCAGCGGCGCATACGTGCCAGAGCGGGTTGTCGACACACTGGAGAGTGTTTCTCCCGGCAACCCACCCGTCGAACCGTCCCGGCCACGGCCAGGGATCGTCCGGGCGGGCGAGCGAGACCTTCGGCCCAAGCCCCTTCCAGGGATCAACAGACTAGGGCCGAAGTCTCCGCGGGAGTCCCTCGCGGCCTCGGCCCGAAGGAGACACCCTCATGAGCCAAGAGCCGATCACCCCACGCCCCGAGGACTCGCACGCAGGCGGAGACTCGGATACCCCTGACGCATCAGCATCCGGGAGCGCGCCTTCGACTGCCGGATCTGGCAACCATGCGACGGCAGCTCAACGTCGGCGTTGGCGCCGCTATCTGGCCGACGAAATCTCCGAGGCCACGGTCTACCGTTATCTGGCCGAACGCACGGACGGACGGGAATCCGAAATCCTGCGCGAAATGGCCGACGCCGAGAAACGGCACGAGCAGCACTGGCGCAACCTTCTGGGCCCCCAGGCCGACCCCGAGCCCCGTCCCTCCGCCTCTTCCCTGGCCCTGCAGTTCATGGCCAGGCATTTCGGGACGGTCTTCGTGCTGGCCCTGGCCCAAAGGGCCGAAGGCCGCTCGCGCTATGACGAGGATCCGGATGCGCCCAGTTCGATGGCGGCGGACGAGGCAGTGCACGAGGAGGTTGTGAGGGCACTCGCGACCAACGGCAGAGAGAAGTTGTCCGGCAATTTCCGCGCCGCCGTCTTCGGTGCCAATGACGGGCTCGTCTCGAACGTCGCACTGATTATGGGAATCGGCGCCTCAGGCGCGAGCCCGCACATGGTTCTGCTCAGCGGCGTCGCCGGCCTGCTCGCCGGCGCCCTGAGCATGGGCGCGGGCGAATTCGTGTCCGTCCGGTCGCAGCGAGAACTCCTGGATGCTTCCCGTCCCACGCAGGTGACCCTCGACGTCGCCCCCGACCTGGACATCGACAGGAACGAACTCGAATTGATCTACCGGGCCCGGGGCATGAGCGAAGAGGCCGCGCACCACCGCGCCCTCGAGCGGTTCGGGCATTACTCCTGCGACTGCGACCCGTCCTTCTCCCACCAGCCGGAGGCCGAGGCCGAGGAGGAGAACACGGAGAACGTGGCTCTGGGGACGGACCTCGGCGCGGCGGCGTCGAGCTTCTGCTTCTTCGCCTCGGGCGCGATCATCCCGATCCTGCCGTACCTGTTCGGGATCTCCGGATTCCCGGGGATGGTGATTTCGCTGCTTCTCGTCGGGATCGCCCTCCTGGGCACGGGAGCCGTGGTCGGACTGCTCTCCGGGGCGTCTCCCCTGAAGCGTGGCCTCCGGCAACTTCTCATCGGGTACGGCGCCGCCGCGGCCACGTACCTGCTGGGGCTGTTGTTCGGCACCTCCGTCGGGGGCTGACCCTCCCCCACCGCCGACGTCGGCGGCTCGCCTGATGCCGGGGGCGCACTCGCGCTCCCCGGCTCAGGTGCCGCAATAGGTCACGTATTTCCCCTGGTCCGCTGGAGCAGGCTCAGCATAGGCCTCGTGGCCCGGCTTCCAGGTGTATGGATCGGTCACCACGTCCAGGAGCTTGAGAAACGGGTCGAGGTCGCCGTCGTAGGCGGCCTCAAGTGCCTCCTCGACCAGGTGATTGCGAGGCACATAGATCGGGTTGACGCTGTCCATCAGGTCCGGGTCGGGGCCGAGGGCCTGCCACCGGACGAACCAGGCGTCGAAGCGCGGGTCCTCGACCCGATCCCGCAGCTCCTGCGCCGCTTCGCGGTCGCGGACGGCATCGGCAAGCGCACGGAACGTGCTCGTGAAGTCCAGCGACGAGCCCTCCATGAGGCGCAGGAGCTCCTGGGACACGTCTCTGGCTGTCTGCTCGTCCGTGGCGGTTTCGGTGAGACCGAGTTTGCGCGCCATGGCCTGGATCCAGGCTGCTTCGTAGAGCGGCGCGAAGCTCTGCAGCGCCTCTGTCGCCTTCCGGATGCCTTCGTTGGGGTCCTCGTCGATCACGGGAAGCAACGTCTCCCCGAAGCGGGCAAGGTTCCATTCGGCGATTCCGGGCTGGTTTCCGTAGCGATAGCGGCCTTGGGCGTCGATCGAGCTGAACACGGTCGAGGCCGAGTAGGCGTCCATGAAGGCGCAGGGGCCGTAGTCGATCGTCTCGCCCGAAATGGTCATGTTGTCCGTGTTCATGACCCCGTGGACGAACCCGACGGCCATCCACTGCGCGATCAGCTCGGCCTGAACCTCGATCACGTGCTCGTACAGGTCCAGGGCCGGGTTCTGCTCGCCGTCCTCGTCGTCATCGTCCTTTGGGACGTGACGGTCGCGGGCGACGTCGACCAGCCTTTTCACCAGGTCCGTGTTGCCCAGGCTCTGGGCGGCGTACTGGAAGGTTCCGACGCGCAGGTGGCTGCTGGCTCCCCGCGCGAGAACGGCGCCGGGGCGCGGGAGGTCCCGGAATACTTCCTCGCCGGTTTCGGTCACGGCCAGGGCACGCGTGGTTGGAATGCCCAAAGCGTTCATGGCCTCGCTGACCAGGTATTCCCGGAGCATGGGTCCCAGGACCGCTTTTCCGTCGGCGGCTCCGCGGGCGAAGGGCGTGCGGCCTGAGCCCTTGAGGTGGATGTCCCGGAGGCTTCCGTCGTTGGCCGTGACCTCTCCGAGGAGCATGGCTCGCCCGTCGCCGAGCCGGGGTGAATAGGTGCCGAATTGGTGGCCGGCGTACGCCTGCGCCACCGGCCGGGCGCCCTCGGGGGCCGACGCCCCGGTCAGGAGGCGAAGTCCTTGTTCTTCTCGCAGCGTGTCAGGGTCCAGTCCGAGCTGCTCGGCGTACTTGTCGTTGAGGATGACGATCCGGGGATCTGTCGGTTCGTCTCCCGTCCATGCGATGGACAGCTCGGGAAAGGCTTCGGCGAAAACGGACTGCATTCGGCTCCTTCGACGAGGGTGTACCCGGTAGAACATTCTCGCGGCGGATATATTCCTCGGGCGCGGGCACTGGAGACACGAAACCGCCCGGACCAGTCTGCGGTCCGGGCGGTTCGGTGAAGCCTGGTCGGGCTTACTTGTTGGCGAAGATCTCGCGCATGAGTTGGGCGGACTCGGACGGAGTCTTGCCCACCTTGACGCCGGCGGCCTCGAGGGCCTCCTTCTTGGCCTCAGCGGTTCCGGAGGACCCGGAGACGATGGCGCCCGCGTGGCCCATGGTCTTGCCTTCGGGAGCGGTGAAGCCCGCGACGTAGCCGACGACCGGCTTGGTCACGTGTTCCTTGATGTACTCGGCGGCACGCTCTTCGGCGTCGCCACCGATCTCACCGATCATCACGATGGCCTCGGTTTCGGGGTCCGCCTCGAACGCCTCGAGAGCGTCGATGTGGGTGGTACCGATGACCGGGTCGCCGCCGATGCCGATCGCGGTCGAGAACCCGATGTCACGCAGCTCGAACATCATCTGGTAGGTCAGGGTGCCCGACTTGGAGACCAAGCCGATCTTGCCGCTGCCGGTGATGTTCGCGGGGGTGATGCCCACGAGGGACTCGCCGGGGGTGATGATGCCCGGGCAGTTGGGTCCGATGATGCGGGTCTTTTGCTTGCCGTCGGCGTCGGTCGAGGCCTTGGCGTGCGCCCAGAATTCGGCCGCGTCCTGCACCGGAATGCCCTCGGTGATGACGACGACGAGCGGGACCTCGGCGTCGATGGCCTCAATGACGGCGTCCTTCGTGAAGGCCGGCGGGACGAAGACGATCGACACGTTCGCGCCGGTCTCCTTGACCGCCTCATCGACGGTTCCGAACACCGGAAGCTCGACGTCGGCACCGTCCTGGGCCTTGTGGGACACCGTGGTTCCGGCCTTGCGGGCGTTGACGCCACCGACAACCTGGGTACCCGCGGCAAGCATGCGCGCGGTGTGCTTGGTACCTTCGCCGCCGGTGATGCCCTGAACGATGACCTTGGAGTCCTTGTTCAAAAAGATAGACATGTTTTCCTTAAGAATTTCGAGATGTATCGGCGGAGTCTTAGGCGGCCTGGTGGGCGAGCTCTGCGGCCTTGTCGGCACCGGAGTCCATGGTGTCTGCCTGGGTGACCAACGGGTGGTTGGCTTCGTCCAGAATCCGACGGCCCTCTTCGACGTTGTTGCCGTCGAGGCGGACAACGAGCGGCTTGGTCGCGCCGTCGCCCAGGATCTCCAGGGCCTTGACGATGCCGTTCGCCACCGCGTCGCAGGCGGTGATTCCGCCGAAGACGTTGACGAAGACCGACTTCACCTGGTCGTCGCCCAGGATGACGTCGAGGCCGTTGGCCATGACCTCGGCCGAGGCGCCACCACCGATGTCGAGGAAGTTGGCCGGCTTGACGTTGCCGTGCTTCTCTCCCGCGTAGGCCACGACGTCGAGGGTCGACATGACGAGTCCGGCGCCGTTGCCGATGATTCCGACCTCGCCGTCGAGCTTGACGTAGTTGAGGTCGTTCTCCTTGGCCTTGGCCTCGAGCGGATCGGTCGATGCCTTGTCCTCGAGACCGCCGTGGTCCTCGTGGCGGAATTCGGCGTTGTCGTCCAGCGAGACCTTGCCGTCCAGGGCGATGATGTCTCCCTCACCGGTCTTGACCAGCGGGTTGACCTCCACGAGGGTTGCGTCTTCCTTGTCGAAGACCTCGCCCAGCGTGACCAGAACGGGCGCAACCTTGGAGCGCAGCTCCTCGGGGAACCCTGCCGCGGCAACGATCTCCTCGGCCTTCGTCTGGTTGAGGCCTTCACTCGGGTTGACCTCGACGCGAGCCAGGGCTTCGGGGCGCTCTTCGGCGAGTTGCTCGATCTCCATGCCGCCCTCGACGGAGCACATGGCCAGGTAGGAGCGGTTCGCACGGTCCAGAAGAACCGAGAAGTAGTATTCCTCGGCGATGTCCGCGCCCTGCGCGATCATCACGCGGTTGACGGTGTGACCCTTGATGTCCATGCCCAGGATCTGGGAAGCGTACTCGTAGGCCTCGTCCGCGGTCTTGGCGACCTTGACGCCACCGGCCTTGCCACGACCGCCCACCTTGACCTGAGCCTTGACGACGGTCACGCCGCCGATCTTCTCGGCGGCCGCTTTTGCTTCTTCGGGAGTTTCGGCAACGATCCCTTGAAGTACGGGTACACCGTGCTTCTCGAAGAGATCGCGTGCCTGGAATTCAAACAGGTCCACGGATATGTGTCCTTCTTCGTCGAAGTCGTACCGGGTGAACCGTCCAGCCCATCCGGCTCTTGTCGTGGAACGCCCTCATCCGCTGCGACACATCTGTCGGCGCGGGAGACAGACGCTCCCCTGATGTGACTTTAGCTCAGAAGGTGGGACCGACCCTAACGAGAAAGGTCGTGTTTCGCCCCAATGCAGTGCTGCCTGAGTCGTAACTCACTCAACGGGTTCGGCCACCGACTCTTCGGCGTGATCGAAATCTATCGAGGACTTCGAGCGGTCCTTCGACCACAGGACCGCGCCGAGGGCGAGCAGGGCCGCCCCCATGAGCAGGAACGCCGGCCACAGGGTGTTCCCCGTCCTGGAGATGAGCCACGTGTTGACCGCGCTCATCGGCCCGCCGAACAGGGCGTTGCCGATGTTGAATACCAGTGCAAATCCACTGAAACGGACCGCGGTCGGGAACAGTTCGGAGACCGCCGAGGGCAGGGCGCCGTCGTTGAGGGACAGGAATGCCCCCATGATCACCAGCGCCAGGACGGCCAACCAGTAGTGGCCGGTGCCCATCACGAGGAACGCCGGAATGGTCAGGACGATGAACAGGCAGGACGCGAGGATCAGCGTGTTGCGGCGACCCATGCGGTCGGCCACGGACCCCGTCAGGAAGATGAACGCGATGTATGTGACCAGCGACAGCGTCGTGGCCAGCTGGGACGCCGCGGCGTCGTACCCGAGGTTCTCCGAGAGGTAGGTCGGCATGAACGTGAGGACCACGTAGAACCCCACCGCGTTGAGGAGCACGATGCCGAGCCCCTGGATCATCTGCTTCGGGGCGCTGATGAGCAGCTCGACCAGCGGCGGGGTCGGCTTGTGCCCTCGTTTGACCTGTTCCATCTGGCTGGTGGTGTGCTTCACGAAGGCGGGCGTGTCCTCGATCTTGCGTCGGATGTAGAGGCCGATGAGCCCCAGCGGCGCGGCGACGAGGAAGGGCAGCCGCCACCCCCAGGAGGCCATGGCGTCGTCGGACAGGAGGCCGTACAGGAGTGTCGCGGCGAGGGAGCCGAGCAACAGGCCCGACGCGGTGGATGCGGGAACCACGGATGCGTACCGTCCGCGCTTCCCGTGCGGGGCGAATTCGCTGAGGAGCGCCGAGGCGCCGGCGTATTCGCCTGACGCGGAGAAGCCTTGGACCAGCCGCAGCAGCAGGAGGATGAGCGGCGCGGCGATGCCGATCGTCGAGGCTCCGGGCAGGCAACCGATGAGGAAGGTTGCGCCGGTCATCAGGAGGATCGACCAGGCCAGGGTCTTCGTGCGTCCGAAACGGTCGCCCCAGTGGCCCCAGAAGAAGGCCCCGACGGGTCTGATCAGGAAAGCGACGGCGAACAACCCGAAGGCCATCAGCGTGGACTGTGCGGCATCGCCCGGGAAGAATTCGGAGCCGATCGTGACGGCGAGATAGCTGTAGGCCCCGTAATCGAACCACTCCACGAAATTGCCGAGGAAGCTGGAGACGATTGCCTTTCGCCGTTGCCCGGCATCCGGATCTGTGGGGTGGGGAGCGTCCGCCGCGGCGGAATGGTTCGGCTCGGAGGTCTCGGATGAGGAGGTCATGAGGGCCCTTCGGTGTGTGGTCTGCACAACACAATACCGATATATCCCCTGGTCAGCAGCGATTCAACGCACGCTGGGACCTGTCCGACGAGGGCTGCCCGCTACTCATCGACCTTGGTCAGTGGCGCGTAGCGGAGGAGAAGGCGCTTTTCCTCGTTCGCGAATCTCACCTTGGCGACGGTCTTGTCCCCGCCGCCTTCGACGCCGATCACGCGGCCCTTCCCGAACGTTTTGTGCTCGACGGTGTCACCCACGGACAGGGACGGGATTTCCTTCGTCTGATTGATCCTCGATGGCTTGGAGGCGCGCGCACCCAACGCGGGCGACCCCTCGATACCGCCCGAGTACCCGGCATCCTGGCTCGCGGGGGCCGGCCGCCGGGAGGGACCGGAGCCCCGCCCGCCCCAGGCACCCGAACCGCTCCAGGACGTGGAGTCTCTGCGGCCGGCGCCCCCGGAGAAGGAGCCCGAGCCGTAGACGGCCGAACCGAATCCTCCGGGCGAGAACCCGGAGGCGGACCCCAGGCGCTTCCAATCGATGAGGTGTTCCGGGATCTCCTCGAGGAATGGAGACGGCGGGTTGAACTGCCCCTGGCCCCACATCGACCGGGATTCGGCACGGGTCAGGTAGAGCCGCTCCATGGCTCGGGTCAGACCCACATAGGCGATCCGGCGCTCCTCGCTCATTTCCTTCTCATCGGCGAGGGCCCTCTGATGAGGGAAGATTCCATGTTCCATACCCGTCAGGAAGACCACCGGGAATTCCAGGCCCTTGGCGGTGTGCAGGGTCATGAGCGTCACGACTCCCTCCTCACGGGCCTCGGCCACTTCCCGTGCCACCTGTTCGGCGGAAACCCCGCCGTCCTCCTCGTCGCCGGCCTTGGGGCGATTCGGGATTTGGTCGGCGTCGGCAACCAAGGAGACATGCTCGAGGAATTCGGCCAGACCGCCGTCCGGGTTGTCCCTCTCGAATTCGCGGACCACGGCCACCAGCTCGGCGAGGTTCTCGACCCTGGACTCGTCCTGGGGATCGTCCGAGGTGCGCAGGGCCTCGAGGTAGCCCGATTGCTCCAGGACCGCCTCGAGGCACGTCGCGGCGGTTTCGGTGGACGCGATCTGCTGAAGGTCGTCCATCAGCGTCACGAATGCCCCGATCTTTTTGGCACCGGCGGCCGCGAGTCCCGGAGCCTCATCGGCCGTCCGCGCCGCCGCCATGAAGGAGGTGCGATTGCGCGCGGCCAGGTTGGCGATGGCGCCCTCGGAGCGCGCACCGATCCCCCGCTTGGGTTCGTTGAGAATACGGCGCACGCTGATGTCGTCGTCGGGATTCATCAGGGCGCGCAGATAGGACAACGCGTCCTTGATCTCCTTGCGTTCGTAGAACCGCGTCCCTCCGACCACTCGGTAGGGCAGACCGACGCGCATCAGAATTTCTTCGAGGGACCGGGACTGGGCGTTGGTCCGGTAGAAGACGGCGACGTCGCCCGGGGCCACGCCGTCCTCGTCGCGGAGCCTGTCGATTTCCTCGGCGATGAACCTCGCCTCGGCGTGCTCGTTCTCGGCCACGTAACCGGTGATGAGGGGGCCGTCTCCGGAAGCGGTCCACAGCTTCTTGTCCCGGCGATCCGGGTTGCGCTGGATCACCGCGTTGGCTGCCGTGAGGATGTTCTGCGTGGACCGGTAGTTCTGCTCGAGCAGGATCGTGCGGGCCGAAGGGTAATCGCGTTCGAAATCCGTGATGTTCCTGATGTCCGCACCGCGGAAGGCATAGATGGACTGGTCGGAATCTCCCACCACCGTCAGCTCGGCCGGTTCCGTCCCCTGGGGGTAGGGAGTCTGTCCCGTTTCCGCGGGAGCCGAATCGTGCCCGGTCAGCTCCCGGACCAGAGCGTACTGGGCGTGGTTGGTGTCCTGGTATTCGTCCACCAGAATGTGCCGGAAGCGCCGCCGGTAGTATTCCGCGACCTGAGGGAAGGCGCGGAACATGAAGACGGTTTCCGCGATGAGGTCGTCGAAGTCCATCGCGTTGGCCGCGCGCAGCCGGCGAGCGTATTCGCTGTACACCCTGGCCACGGTGGGTTCCCACGGGTCATTGCTCGATGCAGAGGAGGCGTTCTGCTCGGCATCCACGAGTTCGTTCTTCAGCGCCGAAATCCGATGTTGCAGGGCCTTCGGAGCGAATTTCTTGGCGTCCAGCTCGAATTCCTTGGCGATCAGGGTGATCAGTCGGAGGGAATCGGCGGCGTCGTAGATGGAGAACGAGGATTTCAGCCCGAGAGTCGCCGCTTCGCGCCGGAGAACTCGGACGCAGAAACTGTGGAAGGTCGAGATCCACATTTTCTCGGCCCTGGGCCCCACGAGTTCGACGACGCGTTCCCGCATCTCGGCCGCGGCCTTGTTGGTGAAGGTGATCGCCAGGATTTCGCCCTGGTGGGCGCGACCGGTGGCCAGCAGGTAGGCGATCCGGTGGGTCAGGACACGGGTTTTTCCGGAGCCCGCGCCCGCCACGATCAGCAGGGGCGCACCCGAGTGGGTCACCGCGGCAGCCTGGTGCTCGTTGAGTCCCTCGACCAGTTCTTCAGGGCCGCGGGAACCTGCCCCCTGGCCCTGGGGCTGGGAGGTCTGGGGTTCGAAGAAGGAAGAATCGCGCAAGAAATCCATACTGGTTCCAGTCTAGGGGAACACAGTTTCGATTCGCGTCCCCCGGCTGCGGGTGTGACGGTCCATAATTGGCATATGGGCATGTCGAAGGGACAAAAGCAACGGCTGTACGGCGACCGGGCGGGAGCGTCTGCGTCGCCCCCGAAAGCCGATTCGACCTCTCGGAGGCCGGGCGGGCAACGCGGCGGCCCCGACGCCGAGGGCACGACTGACCGTTCGCCGCAGGCCGAGCCGGCCAAGAAATCCTCCGCGGGGATCATCACCGGCGTGCTGGTGGTCGTGTCCATTCTGATGGTCGTCTACCTCCACGCGTCGCTCCTGCCCCGGCTGGGTGCGAGCGCGCACACGACCGTGCCCGAATTGGATCCCTTCGGATTCGTCTCCGATGCCCCGCACATCGCCCGGAGCCTGGGCGACGCCGGTCGCAACGCGTACGTCGCCATCCACTGGTCCTGGGGCCTGATCTCCCCCATCTTCCTCGGCGCCGCGTGGTTCGCCATGGTCGCCGCCTCGGGCATCCGGGGACGACGCCGCATCGCACTGTGGATCCCGCCGCTCGTGTTCGTCGTCCTGACGATCGCCGGAAACCTTGCGGTCGACGCCGCTCTGTCCGACCCCGCCGGTGCATGGCCGGGACTTGCCGCCGGGCTCGTCGTCGCACGCTGGTTCTTGCTGGTGATCATGGTCGCCGAGGCGGTGTGGCTCGCCGTGCGCCTCGTGAGGGGAAAGCTGGATGCATTCTCCCGGGGAGAGCTCGAGGGCCAGCAGCCGCGCCGCTGACCCCACGTGCAGGAGGTATAGCCTTTTACCCGACAACTATCCCAATTACTTCAGCTTCGTTGCTCTCTCGTAGCGCCTGGATCCTAGAAGATAAAGCCGTAGGCGACCAGCCGGCCCCGACGTGGAGAATGGCAGAGGGCGGGTGCCCCCTCGTCCTGGGCCCCACGGTGCCGGGAAGATATTCGGCGACGCCTGGGTGCCAGTGGTCCCGTCCCCGGGCGCGGTGATGGTTTCGGTTGCTGGGGAGTTCTGCCTGTCCCCTTCGGGAACACCCCCGCGGGTGCGGGGAAGATATCAACGCCATCCTGGTCCCGGTGTTCAGCTGGGGAACACCCCCGCAGGCGCGGGGAAGATGCTTACCCTCACGTCGCCGCGCACTTCGATGAGGGAACACCCCCGCAGGCGCGGGGAAGATTCATCGAGCATTGCCATGACAGTTCCTCTCTGGGGAACACCCCCGCAGGCGCGGGGAAGATGATGGTGTGGGCCAGTTGTACCGGGAGTGGATGGGAACACCCCCGCAGGCGCGGGGAAGATCTTTTAACCTCCCTATGGGGACCGGGGTCTCAGGGAACACCCCCGCAGGCGCGGGGAAGATCCCGAAAACCACGAAGGGCTGGACGAGGCCCGGGGAACACCCCCGCAGGCGCGGGGAAGATTTTGGTCGGTCATTCGACGGGCTGGACCGGCGGGGAACACCCCCGCAGGCGCGGGGAAGATCCCGAAAACCACGAAGGGCTGGACGAGGCCCGGGGAACACCCCCGCAGGCGCGGGGAAGATCTCGTTGCACGCCGCCCGCATGGCCGCGGCCTGGGGAACACCCCCGCAGGCGCGGGGAAGATTTCGCGACCTTGCGGGCGTGCTTCTTCTTAGTGGGAACACCCCCGCAGGCGCGGGGAAGATTCGTCTGAGGCTTTGGCGGCTACGGAGACCGGGGGAACACCCCCGCAGGCGCGGGGAAGATGCCCGGATAGCGCAGAACTGGAACTGCCCAAAGGGAACACCCCCGCAGGCGCGGGGAAGATTGCGCCGGATGATTTCGAGGTGATCCGGGCGTGGGGAACACCCCCGCAGGCGCGGGGAAGATTAGTTCACCAGCTCGCACTACGCACCCCCTGGGGGAACACCCCCGCAGGCGCGGGGAAGATATCGTGTTGGGGGAGCCGCGCCCGGATTATTCGGGAACACCCCCGCAGGCGCGGGGAAGATTGCAGGGCGGCGCCCTTGTATTCCTCGCCCTGGGGAACACCCCCGCAGGCGCGGGGAAGATGACATCACCCGGCTGCAACGGAACCAACCTGGGGGAACACCCCCGCAGGCGCGGGGAAGATAATGTCATAAACAGAGTCCAAGTCCCGCCCCGGGGAACACCCCCGCAGGCGCGGGGAAGATCGGGCCTAGGACGCCACCGACGGGGCGTTGAAGGGAGCACCCCCGCAGGCGCGGGGAAGATCAAACACAGCAATATCGCCGGACAGACCGACCTGGGAACACCCCCGCAGGCGCGGGGAAGATTCCCACACCCATTCGCTGAATCGCTCTGCGAGGGGAACACCCCCGCAGGCGCGGGGAAGACCCGCCGCTGCTCGGGCGCGTTCACGCGCAGCAGGGAACACCCCCGCAGGCGCGGGGAAGATGCGTACGCCGAGATCACCGGCGAATACCCCGAGGGAACACCCCCGCAGGCGCGGGGAAGATTCACTTTGTTCGTCCCGAATGTAGAGCGCTACGGGAACACCCCCGCAGGCGCGGGGAAGATGTCAATACACCGTGGCCGGCCATCGTGCCACTGGGAACACCCCCGCAGGCGCGGGGAAGATTGTTTCATGTTTTCCGGAGCTGGTACCTCCGGTGGGAACACCCCCGCAGGCGCGGGGAAGATACCGCCCCGCTGCACCAAAACCGACACTATCCGCGGGAACACCCCCGCAGGCGCGGGGAAGATACTGCTTTCCGTAGACAACTGTAGTCCCAAGCAACAAAATTCATTCACTTTCGACGAGGTCAGGATCGCAGGACAAGGCTAATCTTTGGTGCGTTTAAGGAACCGCCTGCGCGATGCCTTGCTCCATCCCCTATCTGGCGTACGTCCTGACTCCCCCGATTCCTGGCCCTTAAATTGAGGAGAGTCGTTGGGGCCGCCCGACGCCTCGGAATCGAAGTTTTTAGTTCGAGAGATGGTCCCGCTGACCGGCCCTGGTAACGGACGTTGCATCAGGGTCAGGCCATCAAAATCTTTGGGAATCCAATCGTGTCGATGTACTCGAAAATCCAGCCCTTGCTCGTTATCGGCGTCAATGACCATGATGGAACGTCCGTTCTTGGCCAGGTCCACCGTTGCCTTCCAGATCTCGTCACGAACCCGCGCACTAACACAGCCCACAAATACCCCGGCTGAAATTTCAAGCAACCAACGGGTGATAAATCCACGCAGTCCAGCAGGACAAGCGGTGAGGATGAGGACCGTCACGCTATCCAGCCCTCCTGATTTATTCCACCCTCCACAAACCCTTGATGAGGATCCCAGAGGGCAACTCTCGATGAGAGGTCCTCCTCCGTCCTGTTGCGGGGAAGGATGAGCTGATGAATGTCCCGAACGCAACGCTCCATAAATGCCTGAGAAGTGATCTGTTCGCGGACTGCATGACGAACACGAGAAGCTACGTCGTCAGGGTTCTCGGCTGTAATACGGAAAGCCAGCGGAATGGTCGTCTCCGCTTTGTACAGGTCTGCGACATCATGAACGAAAGAGTTCTCATGTCCCGTGTGGACGAACCCGAGCCCGGGTGAGAGGCCCAAGGCCACAATCACGGCGTGGACAATTCCGTAAAGGCATTGGTGGGCAGCAGTGAGTGCCTGGTTGATCTCATCCGAAGCCTCAAAATCTCCCGTCTTATAGACCCGCCGCTTCCAACAGACACCGTATTGTTCGGATGCTTCGCGGTAGATTCGGCGTACTCGCGATCCCTCTCGCCCTCGAAGCTGTTGCATTGTCAAGTGTTTGACTTCTTCATCTGGGAACCGCATCGAATACATCTTCTTGGCCACAGCCAGGCGGGATCTGGTCGATGAAACCAGGCGGGCCTGCTCTTGGAGTAGCCGTGTATTGCCGGATAGGGGTCGTGCGTGCGCGTAACAACGCACGCCCCCTCCTCCGCCCCAGACCACGGAGGTCCCTGATTCGCTCAGCAATGACATCCCGGCATGGGTGATCCTCGTGCCTGGCCCCAGCAACAGGACTTGGATCATCGCTGAAGGAACGTTGAACACACCGGACTCATCCTGAAATGTGATCGCGTTCTGATCGCGATGCACCGTCGCCCTCTGGACGTAGAGAAAGGAAATGCGGTCGGACGCTCTTCCCAAGGATGAACGTGGAGACGGGCGACCGGCAACTTGTCGTTCAGACATGAGTCACCGGAGAAATCGTCAGCATTCCAAAACCGTAAGCTTTCCCTTTGCCGATTCCTTGGCTTAGCCCCGCCAGGAGCCGCTCCGGGTCTGTTACCGTCAGGATCCCATCGAACTGCACCACATTGAGCGTCACCGTCCGCTCGCGCCTACCATCAGCTGTCCACTTGCCGATCCGCTCTTGGGGTAGGGTTCGTGCTACGACTTCACGACGATCGACGCTGAAACCGAACCTCTCGCCCTGTCGAACGAGCCACTCCTGTTGCTCTTCCTCCTTGATCAGCCCCATTGGTTTGCCTCGCGTCAGATGTGGTTTGGAAGCGTTAGTGGATCCCGCTCGCACCACGTGTTTGATCACGTTGGCTCGGAGGCTGAAACGGAGACGCTGCCCTGGTCGCACCTTCGCAAGCGCGGCCCCCAAATCCAGACTCGCGGGCTGGCTGCCTAGACGTCCAATGCGACCGTTCAGCTCAGCAAGGTCCACCGGTGCTGGGGTGACGATATGGAGAACAATCTGTTCGCCAAGCCGGTCTAGCCTCCAGAGGAGTCGGCCCTGGGCGTACTTCATTCCATCCGTCAGCCGAGCAAGCTCGCCGTGCACTCTCCTGGGATTTGAAAGAATACGCACCGCCTCCCGGGACTTCGGATCGATCACGATTCTTGAAAGAGTTGTCATCAGGTCTCCTCTGTGCCGACGGATTTACCAGCCGGCCCGCCTTGATAGCAGGACCCGCGCTCACCGAAACTCGAGGAAATTGACATCGGATCGTGAAGGCCCAAGTCCGGTGGTGTTGGCATCGTTGGCTCGGAACGCTGACGAGCATGCGCGAAGGCGACCTTCTGAGATCTGTTCTCCTCAAATCGTCGTTCATGGTGAATGCGACGCTCGAGCGAGAAATCCACTGGGATGTCTCGGGCGACTTCGTATCGAGTCGACTCGGGCCGCGCATCGGTGTAAATGTCCAGTACGACCCGGTCTTCGTCCGAGCGATGCCGTGCGAAGACTTCGCTCTCCTGGGCCGGGAGGTCCTTAAGGATTTCGACCGGCCGCCCTTCTACCAAGCTATGTACCACGGGACCCATAGGTGGACACGAGCGTCGGCCCAGATAAAGCGGCCAACGCGGGTGTAAAAGTGCCCGCCGTATGACCTCAAGCTCCTCTCGGTCTCCCCCGAGCCCGGCGGTGAAATGGGCGTCACAAAGGTATTGCCTCCGAGACAGCATCGGCGTGACCGATCCGGCGCGGGTTGCGTTGTGGTTGTCCTCCATAAGGACACCTTGACGTTCAATCCGAACCGCGAATTCGAGACTAGCCAAATCTTCGAGGGACTCGCCTCGACGCCGGCCGAGGGCGCAAGCCACCATCCCGAGTACGCCGGACTTCGAAGGCACCCTGCCGGTGCGACGTACGGGAAAGACGCTGTCTACACCCCACGCCTGAAGTGGCCCCTTCAGGTTGATGAGAAGAGTGGATGACATAGTATTCACCTCCCGGCTGCCACGTCGGCTGCAACCTCACGAACTCGTTCCACAAGGGCATCCAGATCGACCGTTTCCCCCAGTCTGGCAATACTGTCCCCTGCCACCGGCAGTGCCAGGACAAGTCGAGTCGCCGACTCGCCGTAGGCCGCGTCCAGATCTGTCGCATACTTGGCCATCGCCGTGGCCGCCTCGTACACGTACCCGTTCTGCCCGGCAAGCACAGGTTTCTCGAATGCTCCGACCCAGTTGGAAGGCTGACTCGTAGAGAACGAGACCACGACGACGCTGGGCAGTGTGCGGTTGGCAAAGGTGTTCTGTTTGCCCGTAGGCATGGCTCGTATAAAGCTGCGGACGAATTCGGCCGAGGCCAGTGAGGTCGCATCGGCGTCGCCCAGATTTTCCATGAGTGCCGGTACGTTGAGCGTGGCGTAGCGGTAAACAGTGGATGCAGTAAATTCCACAGTCCCGATCATGTCCGCGCCTTGCCCGTCTTCACCACGCAGATCATCCACGGCCGTGAAGTAGTCGAATTCAGGAGTGTTCTCGTGAACACTGATCGAGTGAGCGACCTGAACCGCGGCGTCGACATTCAGGTCGGCGGCGTCCGCAACCATGCGACCGAAAAGTGATACGTCGATCGCTTGGTCCTGTTTCAAGGCTGCCTTAGCAGCCGTCTTGGCGGACTTTTCGGTGAACGTTCCTTGGTTTTCGACGGCGAGCCGAGCGAGCTTCTTCACCTGGTACTGTCCGACGAAGACAAGGTACTTGGTCTCTTCCGGCTTTGGTTCATCGCTCTTCTTTGTTTTGGGTCGTTCGGGTTTCAGACCAGCGGCCTTGAGCGCCTCAAGCGCCCATTGCATAGCTGTTTCGGGGCTTGCATCCGTCAGCTCGAGGACCGCCTGCTGCACCTGGACAGGAAGATCCTTGGTACGCAGCCCGAGTCGGTTCCCGCTGATGGATTTCGCCATGTCCGTGCGGACCGCTCGTTTGAATGCCTGGCTTGAGATACGTTGACGAACCGCCCCGCCGAAGATAGCCGACTTGGGGCTACCAGTCTCATCCCGATTGATGTTGTTTGGGGGCAACGTCTGCAGAACGTGCACGTCGATGTAGAGGTTGTTCATGATTGCTCCTGATCGGTGGTAGTGGAATTACCTGCGAGGACCGGGGCCAAAGTAGTACGTGAATACTGCCTGGCCCATTCCAGCTGGGCCCGGGAACGGGTCCGGGGATTGAGGAAACGGGTAATTTCCGCGGCGAACCGCGGGTAGTCGAATCCGATCCGTTCTGCACGCAACATACGAATGAGGGCGCCCAGGTGATGTTGAAATTCGGCTCCCGAACTTGCCGTGACAAGGGCGTCTAAACGTCGCCGCACCCCACCGCCGTTCTCACCGCGTGCCGCCTCGAGGAGCCGGATCGCCTCTCCGAAGGTTCGCTCAGAACGTTGCATGGGCTCGGAGATCGACTGCTGATGAAGGGCAAAACTGGTCAGCGCGAGGTGCGCAGCCCACTCTTCGGCGGTCGGCGAGGAGTTGGCCCGGGAGACCGGAACGTCCAACCCCTCCAGCGTGACTTCCCAGATGGACGGATCTGTGCCCGGCATCTTGCCCACGCCCCGTCTCAATGCAGCTAGACGAGCCGGCACATCGGTGCGGCCCGCCTCTGTGGCCGCTACGAGTCCCCTGATACGAGATCGAACAAACTCTCTCGGCTTCATACCGGTATGCCGTTCGTTCATGAGTGGGCTCCTTCTCGCGGAGTGTCCGCAGGTATAGGTTTGAGTCTTTTGCGCAACGTGGAGACGAGAGCATTGAAAGCAGACAATGCGCTCGTGCCTCGCGCAGTTTCGGCGCCTGAACGCCCCACGAGTGCACGCGGCCCGAGGCGAAGCATCTCAGCCTTGGCCGTTGTCATCAGCAGGTCGAACAGAGTCGAGCACCAGTTTTCGATGTGTTCGTCCACCCGATCGACGTCCAGATCGTTCAGCCATCTTCGAAATGCAGGATCAATATCGAAGTACAGCCTGCTGAGCACGGTCGCTGACGTATTCTCTCCGGAAGCTCCTGCCGCTTCGCGCGCGTCCTTGACTCTGTAAGCCACCTGGTGAGCCATCTCGTCCGTCAGCCGAGCGATATCGACCACCCGTGCACGAGCCCTGATACTCGGGGGAAGGAGGAGCCGCGAAGCGAAGGAAACGCGATCGGAGTACATATCCGTTACCACAGAGTCCTGTGTTCCATAAACCAAACCCACGGTTTCGACCAGAACCTTCGTGTCCGACGAAAGCACCCCATTAGCGATTAGTTCTCGCAATTGGCTGATAAGCAGCGGCATAACAACTTTTTCCTGCCCCTTAAGGGGAACGGTCCCAGGATGAGCAAGAACAGAATCGATGCGCTGCCAAGCGGCCCGATTTGGGTCGTGAGACCGTGGCATGAATACTGCGTTCGAGGTCCCTAGCGCTTTAGCTTGTGCAGGACTGTTCCTCCAGAACGACGCGGGCTCCGTCCTTTCCTGACCATAGGCGAGAAGTCGGTCCCCCTGAGTGATCAGCACTCCGTCAACCTCCCCGGTGCCAGTGAAATGGAGGCGGATGCGGCGAGAAGGCCAGGTATAGAGATCCGCATCTCCCCTCGGCTGACTGTTCTCAGGCCTTGACACCGCGCCGGTCAAGACATCATCGCGCTCCCACAACGCCATATCCTGTACAGCGTCGTCGTACCCTTGAAACCGGGTATTGAACATGAGTGTTTCAAATAGATCCTTGCCAACCAGACGAAAGGCACCGAGCCTCCCCAGCCAGCCCGTGCCGATGCCGTAACCCTTTCCTCCCTTCGCGCGGTCGTCGCCGAGGGCACCCGGCTTAATACCCGCCACATCGAACCCCATCGCATGTATAACCCATTGGGCAGCCTCCGCAGGGCTCATTGTGTCTGTCTGCTCTCCCGCTCGCGAAGTGAATTGCGAACTACCACGAGGCACTGTGGAGAGCAGAGCGGCAGGTTTAAGGTATTCGTTCTTGACCGTCGCCAATCCGGGAGCCTGCAAAAAGGGCCTTTCGGGGTGGAAAAGATCGAACCGGCCGGAGTATGCCTGCCCGTAGGACCTGATTTCGTCCGTCGGGAATCGGCCTTCCTTCCAAATTCTGGCCCATACCTGGTGGCCGTTCTCGCCCTGTCTGGGCTCGACGGCCTGCCTCAGAACCGTGGACAGAATCCGCTGAATGGCAAGCGGCATGGTCGGCACCTCTCCCTCAAAGTAGGCCAGCTCGCCGGCCCGGTCGAAGAAGTCCTGAATGGATACCAAAAGTGAGTTTTGGCCTAATTTGACGGGGATCCAAGCTTGGGACCACAGGTCGAATGATGGTCGTGACTGGTCAGCCATCGCTGCCTCCTGAACAGTTGTGAAGCATCAAACCGAATTCCGACGAATACTCGAGAGTTTTTCCGCCGAGCTTCGTTTTCAGGTCTGAGTCGAGACGTAGTACCAGCTCGCCAGCGAGCAAACGGTGCTGCTGGAACAGGTCAACCTTTTGAGCTTCGAGCTCGTCCAGGACCGCCAGAGTCCGCGCCTCCCGAGCCTCCGCGGAGTACGTTCCAGCCGTAATGAGACGTCGGGGTAACCGGATACGTTGCATGAGGAACTCCTGGGCTTGCATAGCAGTCAGCACTGCCAGATCAGTCAGCCGTACATCGTTCAGCGGGCTGTTCGGGCTGGCCGCGGATACAGCGCCATCATCGTCCCGCACCAGGATCACTTCGAAGGAGTCCTCTGCGTCACGGACTCGAGCGGCATCAAAGGCTTCCGGTTCTGTCCAGTTGTTGCGACGCATGAGGTCCTCACGCGAACCCACACCGGGCAGCGCACCCTCGAACTCGGCATAGGCCGGCGAACGCAGACAAGCGGATCTTGCGATGGCGCATCTCGCATTGACTTCCCGCCCTTCTTCATCGCGAAGCGAATCCAAGTCCAGATTCCATCCTCGTTCTTTGGCGGGTCGTTCGAGATAGACCTGACGCACCAGGTGACTGGCTTCGTGGGGCAGCCGGAGGGTTCCCTGTTGCGGACTCCCTACGTGGGTGATGGCAGCCAAGGTTTCATAGAGGATACTTTTCGGATGGATCGAGGCAACGGCCTGGTCCAAAACTGGACTCCCCGCAAGGAATGAAACCCCTCGGATGAGTACCCGCGGACTGTCGAGGCCCCTGGGGCGCACTCTTCCGGGGTGCCTGTGGAGCCTGCCACAACGCTGAATGAGGAGATCCATCGGAGCCAGGTCGGTGACTAGCAGGTCTACGTCGATGTCGAGGGATTGCTCCAAGACTGACGTTCCGATCACGATCAGACGATGCGGACGAGTGACTTCCGGGGAATCTGCAGGACCAAGTTGTCTCAGAAGTGCACGTTCCCGCGAGGCACGGTCTGCTGCGGTGAACTGTGAATGCAGGAGGACGACTCCCCCGCCGACGCGCTTGCTGACTTCTCTATAGAGTTCCTGGGCGCGTCGAATCGTGTTGCATATGACCGCCACACATCCGCCGTCGCGAGTTCCTTCGTCCAGGCGAGCGGCCAATTCCGCGTCGCTGTCCTCGATGACACTCACTGTGAGTTCAGTTGGGGTCTGGTCCAGTGGGACGGGAATGGCCAGGTCCTGAGTAGGATCCTCCGGGGAGATATAGCACAGGCGGGGATAATCATCAGAAAACACATCAGTTCCCGCGGCCGACGAGGCCAGGGGATTTCCACGCTGCTGAAGCCGGTCCCGTTCACGCCACCCGAGTGGCTCACGATAGGCACTGACGATGTCTTCACGAGCCGCGGGCGGCAAGGTAGCAGTCATGACGACCACCGGTACACGTAACGCCGAGAGCCAACGCAACGCGGCACTGAGAAACACCCGCATGTAAGGAGTCGTGGCGTGGACCTCGTCGATAATCACGACTTTCCCAGCCAGTCCCTCATGGCGAATACTGACGTGTTTGGAATCCAGGCCCGCGAATAGCAGCTGATCGATGGTGCCAACGACTACGTGCGAATTCAGGCGCAACTTTCGGCGCGCACAAGATGCATCGGCATAGACCCGCTCCGATGGAGCGTCCAGGTCATCGATCGGCGCATGTGGGCGTGAGGGGAGCTCAGTGAAAAATTCGTTGAGTTCGGCACGGCCGTGGGCCAGCCCCATAGAGGCAACCTGGTCCCGCGGAAGAGCTCTTTCCAACCATCCCCGAATACGACCGAGGACACCGTCGGCGGTTGCCGTGGTGGGAAGTAGGAAGGCCAGCCCTTCGTAGCCGAACCGAGCAGCGAGAACCTCAGCGTAAGTGAGAGCCAGCTCAGTTTTGCCCTGACCGGTGGGCGCCTCGACCAGAAGCAACCCCGCAGGATCCGACAGTCCACACGCGATGTCCCAAGCCTGACGCTGATACGGATTGGCTGAAAACGATCGGGACCGAGCAAATCTGCTGGAGATAAAGTGATCCGCCGTCATTGCAAGGCTTGGATCGGTGAATCTAGGGGCGGCCTGACGATTGGTCAGGGAGGCCGCACGATGTTCACGTGCCGGTCGACCCTCCCCAGAGACCGGCCCTAGGGGATAGTAGAAAGAGTTGCTGGCAGTCCAGTCGGCTTGAATGACCAGGCCAGTCAGGAGAGAAACGACAATATTGCCGAGAAACGGTACTTTCAGAGCGTTGAGCGCAGAAATAGCGCCCGTCCGCTCAGCAATAAGATCAAGAAGTGCCGATTGGGCGGCAAACCACGGGTCCTCCCCCTCCGCCTCCCCCACCAGCTCCAGAGGGAAAGACAAATCTGTCTTTCGTTGATAGACCCCGTGGTGGCCACCAGGAACAGCGGCAAGATCGAATTGAAGAGACGGAGGGATATCCAGGTCCGGACGGCTCCTGAACCATCGGACCAGGGCCAGAGCAGAGTGGAAGGCATGAGGCTGGTCCAGATCATCAGTGGGAGACGAGCCCTCCAGCGCAGCTTCGATAGGTGCCCAGAGCTCGGAATTCTTGACGGAGAAAGCTCGCGAGCACTTGCCGACGTCGTGCGCTCCGGCCAAGAAAACTAACACCCGTCGCACTTCGTCGACTGACAGATGCATGAGATCAGCAAGGCGATGGCGCACAGCAACGGGTCGGGAATCCCAAAGAACCTCAGCCGCATGCACCGAGTCAAGCGCGTGGTCAGTCAGTTTAAGATACTCGAGAGGCTCACCAGGCCCGGGATAGTTCGTCTTGGCCCACATCAGCGGCAGCAGATTGTCGCGCCCCAACTAGCTCCCCTATCTGCCGCGTTCAGTGCAATACTTCACAACATAGACCGACCCCTATGACGAGTCAAGCCTCTCCACCCCTCTCTCTTACTCTTTCCCAGACCAAAGTTATTTATGATTCCTCCGGGTGGAACTTCACCTCAGCAACCGCTGAGAAAGGTTCATCATGGACGGGCTCTTCCCCAGTCCAAAAGGAACACCAAGGCATTCGCCTTGAGCGCCAGAGGCTCTGCACACTGCCGCTCCGCATGAACCTACATTACAGCCCTCCATCCCCCCTGTATCGGACCAAGGCGGAAGCATTCGCACAGACACCACAGCCGACACCTGCTTTTCCTGAATTGCAAGAAGAGGTGAAGGTGGGGGGCGACATACCCTCCGGACGTGTTCCTACGAAACCCGCCGAGCTCCTTTGGCCCGCGGCCGGAAGAACGCCGCGACCACGGCGCCCACGAGGACGGCCGCGGCCGGCAGGAGAATGCTCTCCCCCATCGCCGTGGTGTACCCGTCGCGCAGCATGTCCGGCAGTTGCGAGCTGCCCGCCGCCGCCTCTCCGCCTTGGGCCGACTGACCGGCCATCTGCGGGAGATGGGCCGCGATGCGGTTCTCCATCATCATCGCGATCAGCGAGGACCCGAGCACCGCGCCCACCTGACGCGTGGTGTTGAAGACGCCGGATCCCGCTCCGGCCTGCTTCGGGGCGAGGTCGCGCGTCGTCGTGATCGAAATGGGAGACCACATGCAGGCACCGCCGATACCCATCACGAACGAAGGAATCAACAGGACCCAGATCGAGGCGTCCGGGGACATGAAGAACCAGTAGCCCACGAGCCCCAGGACGTTCATCAGCAGCCCGAAGACGGCGATGAACGGAGCCCTGGCCGCCGTGATGAGGCCGCCGACCACAGGAGCCAGCGCACCCGAGACAATCGCCATCGGGGCAATCATCAGGGCCGCCTCCGTGGGCGACATGCCACAGACCAGCTGGAAGTACAGCATGAGAGGCAGCACGAACGAGACGATCATGAGCCCGACCATGCCGATGGCCGCGTTGCCCAGCGAGAAATTCCTGTCGCGGAAGAGCCCCAGGGGAATCAGCGGCTCCGTACTGGTCACCCGCTGCCACACGATGAACAGGGCGAAGATCACGACTCCGGCGATGATCAATTCCGGCACGGTGATCGGGCCCCAGACGGCGCCCCAATCGTGCCCATGGCCCTCTTGGATTCCGTAGACAATGAGGAACATGGCGATCGCGCTCAGGACCACGCCCACGTAGTCCATGCGGTGGGCGTGGATCTCCAGTTTGGGGATCTTCTGCCAGGCCCGCACGAACGCGAAGATGCCGACCGGAATGTTGACGAAGAAGATCCATTCCCAGCCGAGGCCGTCGACCAGGAGGCCGCCCAGAATCGGCCCGAGGAGGCTCGCGACGCCGGCGGTCGCACCCCAGACACCCATCGCAGGCCCCCGGCGCTCCGCCGGGAAGAGTCGGGTGATGATCGCCATCGTTTGCGGAGTCATGACGGCGGCGCCGAGCCC
Source organism: Rothia koreensis (assembly GCF_004136575.1). Lineage (GTDB taxonomy): Bacteria > Actinomycetota > Actinomycetes > Actinomycetales > Micrococcaceae > Rothia > Rothia koreensis. Next base: position 40,341 of record NZ_NOIQ01000003.1, on the reverse strand, counting down.
CTGGAACACGCGGGCGACAATGAGCATTTCAATGGTTCCCGAGAGCCCGCACCAGAGGGATGCCGCCGTAAAGAGAGCCAAGCCTCCCAGATACATGCGGCCCGGTCCAATGCGGTCACCCAGTCTGCCGGTGACCAGCAGCGGGACGGCGTAAGCGAGCAGATACGCACTGGTGACCCACACGACCTTGTTGATGCCGGTGTCGAAGTGGTTCATGATGGCCGGCATCGCCGTGGACACGATCGTCGAGTCGATCAGGATCATGAAGAACCCGATGACGATGGCCCAGAGGGCACTCCAGGCCTGTTTGTCTTCGCCCTTGCCGTGGGCCTTGTTCTCGTGCGCGGTGTCGAGGTCCTTCCGGGCGCGCGTGCTGGTGTCGGCCGATTCGCCCGTGGGCGACCCGGCCTTCGCGGTCGCGGCACTGCTGTGCCGCGGAGTGTATTCGGAGTTCATGCTTCTTCTTTCGGGGCGTCCGGCCGATCGGATTGCGCGGGCCAGGTCAGGGCGCCGCTGTCGACCAGGTCTATGGTTCGTTGCATGTGGTTGATCTGTGCCGCCTGGAGTTCCAGCACGTAGGTGTCCTCGAGCAGGAGGATTTCGTCGATGCCCTCTGTTCGTGCCCGGTCCAGCCTGGATTCCCGGCCGGACACTTGATCTCGGAGCACCGCGATCCGTTGTTGGAAGGCGGCCCGAACGGCCGACCACGGCAGCTTGGGGGCCACCGCAAGCGCTACCGGAAACACGGGATATTCGCTGCGCACCGTGGACAGCTCGGCGACCACCCATTCCCTGGCGGCGCGTTCGCCGGCCGATTCGACCGCGTAGATGGTTCGTTCCGGCCTGTTGTTGGTCTGTTCCACCCGGTCGATTCTGACCAGTCCGTGGTCCTGGAGCTTCTCGACCGTGTGGTACAGGGCTCCGGGGCTGACCCTGACGAGGTGGTCGTCTCCCCGCTTCTTGAGGATCTGGGCCATTTCGTACGGGTGCATCGGACGTTCCCGGAGTAGCCCCAGAACCGTCACGGCCAATGGCGTGAGTTTCATCCGCCGCTGAGAGTCGTGTTCCACTCGGATTATTCTACGCGGAATAAACATTGCTTCACAAACGGAGCATTCGTGGGCGATGGACAGGATGACGACGTCACACCTTGTGGAAGCCATCCCCAACAAGTAGTGTCCTTTTCGTACTCGCGAGTATGAGCAAGAGAACCACGGATCGAAACCCTGCCGAAGGGGACCATTCCGGCGGCTTGTTGGGGCGTGTGCACGACGCCTGCAGCATCTATGGGAACCGCCCGAACCCCTGAGGCAGGGTTTCGACGTTCCGGCTCGTTGGCCTGCCGCCGGCACGGGCCTCGGGAGCAAAAACAAATCCGCCACGACCGATCGGGAAAGAGCCCGACCACGTGACGGATTGCGAGAGTGCCCTCGAGTGGATTCGAACCACCGACACCGGCTTTAGGAGAGCCGTGCTCTATCCCCTGAGCTACGAGGGCGCACCGCACCAGTGTACAGGTTCCCGTGCCATGCTGGGTTCATGGCCGTTCTGATTGACCCTCCGCTGTGGCCAGCCCACGGCACGATGTTCTCCCACCTCGTCTCGGACACCAGTCTGGACGAACTCCACGAACTGGTCGGCAGGACTCCCATCAGCCCCAAGGCTTTTGACGAAGACCACTACGACGTCCCGCGACACCTGATCGATGACGCCGTCGCCGCGGGCGCCACGAGAGTCACGGCCCACGAGCTGACCCGGCGCCTGGCGGCCTCGGGCCTGCGCATTCCGGCGAAGGAGCGTCCGGCAAAGATCCGCCCTCGCTTGTTGCGGAGTTGGAAGGCCACCGTGCCCGGCGCCCCCGAGACCGGCCAGGAATTGTTGGACCGCTGGGACTCACCAGGTCGCGAATATCACACCTCGGTTCACCTGGCGGAGGTTCTCGACAACATACATCGCCTCGGTTCCGCATCCTCCGAGGACTCCGATTCATGGCTCGTCCTGCGCTTGGCGGCCTGGTACCACGACGCCGTGTACAGGGGTCGCCCCGAGGAGGATGAACGGGACAGCGCGGATCTTGTCACGGCAGACTTGACCGGCGTTGTGGATCCGGGGGCACTTGATCGCGTGCGCGGGCTGATTCTGGGCACCATCGACCACACGGCGGCCGGGCGCGATCCGTTGTGGCCAATTTTCCACGATGCCGACTTGGGCATTCTGGCGGCGTCTCCCGGACGGTACGGAAGGTACGCGAGCGCCGTGCGCAGAGAGTACTCGCACGTTCCCGAAGAGGTCTTCCGCCGCACGCGGGCGGAGATCCTCGAGGGATTCCTGAATCAGGACAGGATCTACCTGACGGACGTCGCCAGCGCCCAGTGGGAGGGCGTCGCGCGGAACAACCTGAGGTCGGAGATCGCCTCCCTCCGACACGGATGAGCCGGTGAATCAGGCGCCGGTTTTGCCTCCGGCGTCGTCGCCCGTTCCCTTCTTGCGGGCACGGGCCCTGTTGTAGAGAACCGCGGCAACAAGCCCGATGATGATACCGATTCCGCCGGCGATCGAAACCCACATGGCCGGGTTGCCCAGTGAGAGGGAAAGGATGAGGCCCACGATGATCCCGGGAACCGCCCCGGCCACCATGCCGACGGCCATCGCTCGGAATTCCTGATCGCTGTTGCTCTGGGGAGGTTCGAATTGTGAGGGCATGCCCTCATGATAGAACCTCGAACTTGGCGGTTGCAGAACGGATCTGTGCCACGTCCACGCCGTCTCGCCCTGACTGCACTCACCCTGAGCACAAAAAAGGTGCGACCCCCACTGGTCGAGGGGGCCGCACCACCCGGAGCCTTGCGCGGTCCGGAATTGACGAGATCACATTCTTCACAAGTGCCTCGCCCAAGGAGGAAAACCTACTTTTCCATCATAGCCATGAATTCAACGATCCACACGGATATAGAGAGGAGATGACGCATAAGGAAGTTCCGTACCGAATTCGGCGGTCGTCCCGCCTTCCCATCCACCGTGGATGGCCCGGCCGTCGCCGATGTATATCGCGACGTGTGATCCGCCCATCCCGTTCGACGCGTAATAGACGATATCGCCCGGTTGCGCCTCCTCGGCACTCACGGTGTGGCCCAGGCTGAGATAGTCCTTCGGCCATCCGTGGAAAGAAATTCCGCGCGCCCTGAGGGCATTCGTGACCAGCATGGTGCAGTCCTGATGGACACCCACCTGGGCCTTGGCGGCCTCTGCCACGGCGTCTCCCAGAGTGGTATGCAGTGAGGCCGGTCGAGGCACCCCGTTGCCACCGATCTCGGCCGCGGGCACGATCCCCTGGGTGTGGGGGCCACCCGTTCTGCCGCCCTCGGGAAGCTGCGGATGATCGACCGAAGACTCCTCGGAAAATTGCGCCCGAGCCACGCCGATGCCCTCGCTCGTGTCGTTCGGCGTCGCGAGAACCCCCTCGACGTCCGGGGCGTCGTCGGCCTGGACCTGTTGTTCGGACTGCGTCGGGTTCTCGACGGCCTGTTCCGTTTCGGCACGACGCTGTTCTTCGAGCCGCGCAGCCTCTTCGTCGGCCGTCCTCCGATGCTCGGCGCGCTGCGCCTCCAGTTGCGCGAGCACCTGCGGATCGGTCTCTGGGCGCTTCAGGGCCACCGGTACGAAGGTCAGATTCGCGTGTGCCGAAGCCAGCGACGTGCTGGGAACCGTGGTGGAAGCTTGCGGGGATGCGCTCGGCTCGGGTTCGGCCGATTCGAGGCCGTGAACGAGCGCGATGCTGCCGACCAGAAGTCCCGACGCCGTCAGGGCCCCGGCCGTGCGAAGTGTCTTGTGCGAGAGGTAGGTAGTCGGTGCCATGAAAATTCCTTGAATTCATGGAGGGGTGCCGTTGCATCCGGCACGTCCCTCAGTTCCGTGCATCGACAACATGCGCGGAAGTGTGCGAGCAGAGGGGTGTTCAGATACGAAAAAAGGGGCGCCCGGGTTTCCCTCCCGGGCGCCCCTCTGTCCTCATAAGGCGAAGTCAGTAGACCGAAATTACATTCCGGGCATGCTGTAGTAGCCGTCAACCGGCATCATTCCGCCACCGTCGACCGAGGTGATGGTGGTGCCCTGGTCGGGGTTCAGAGCGGAAATCATCTGACCGTCACCGAGGTAGATACCGACGTGCTCGTAGCCGTTGGTGAAGACAACGTCACCGGGCTGCGGGGAATCGGTCGGGGTGAGCTGGTTCACCATGGAGTGGGTGTAGGCATCCAGCTGGATGCCGGACTGCGAAGCAACCCAGGAAACGAAGCCGGAGCAGTCCCAGGCCTTGAAGTCACGGCCGCCCCAAACGTAGGAACCGCCCTCGCCGGTCTTGGCATCCTCGACGATCTTGGCACGGCTACCGGTAGCCTGCGAGCCGGCGTCCTGCGTGTTGTTGTCGGCCGGGGCGCTGTAGTCAGCGTTCTGAACGCTGATGCCGCCCTGCTGAGCCGAGGAAGCCTGAGTGGTGCTCGCGGCGTTCTCAACCGGAGCGGCCGAAGCGAAAGCGTTGGCCGGAGCAACCGAGCCGGCGATGACGCCAGCGGCGGCAACTGCGATACCGGTGTTGCGAACGACGTGGGACTGAGTTGCAGCGCGGTGGCGAGCAATGTGCTTAGTCATAATAAAAGTTTTCCTCCCTGCGCCTACGAGGTGAGCTGTCGGGTTCGGATGGGAGTCACCCGGTCGCTGTTGCGACTTAACCCCGAGGGCTCTTCCGTGGAAGAACCCGTTGTTGGGTCCCCCGCCTCTGCCAGCGGACTGTTGGTTTTTCGATTCTTCGGTCAGTGGCAGAGCTAGGCGTTCTGACCGAAGGTGCCGTCTCGACCAGTGATTGGCACGATGTCGAGAGTACACACAGGGCAAGGAAAAGTCACGTTTTGGTCACGAGAGCGACCCCCGCGAAGGGGTCGCGACCCCACCGCCGGGATGACCGATGTCACCCGCGGGGCTTTTCGAGCCGAACCAAGCCCCCTTTGATCAGCGCAAACGCGGGGAAGGGCCAAAATCAGCGGGAGTGACATGGCACACGATGCAACACTTAAAATTTTTTTCGTGTCGTGTCACACAGGTGCCTCCGAGGCCCCTCGGCACCCCCTTGAGCCGATGCAGAGCCCCACCAAAGGTGCCGCAAAGGTCACGAAACGATTAAGAGGATCCCGGCTTGGGTCACGATTCGATATCCGGCGCCCCTGGCCGGGGGCGGCGAGGTCTACTCGCCCAGAACCCCGCCGGTCTCCTTCAGATAGCACGCCGCACACAGCGACTCATAGGTCACTGTTTCGCCGTCGATGGCGATCTGGCTCCCCGAAAAGACGAAGTCCTGCCCGACCCTGCGACCGTTGAAGAGGGCCTTCCGGCCGCAGCGGCAAATGGTCTTGAGCTCTTCCACGGTGTGGGCGAGCTCGAGCAAGCGGGCAGAACCGGGGAAGGCACGCGTGCGGAAATCTGTTCTGATCCCGTACGCCAGGACCGGCACGCCATCCAGCACGGCGATCCTCATCAGGTCATCGACCTGCTCCGGGGTCAGAAATTGGGCTTCGTCCACCAGCAGGCAGGCAACGGGCGGCAAGTCCACGTTCACCCCGAGCCCGCCGTCGTCGTCACCATGGGCGTGATGGAGAAAGGTGTCGCGGGCGGATTCTTCCGGCGCCAGGAGGATATTGACTTCGCGCTGGACGCCCAGGCGCGAGACGATGTGGCCCTCCCCCTTGGTGTCCACCTTCGGCTTGACCAGCACGATGCGCTGTCCTCGCTCCTCATAGTTGAAGGCCGCCTGCAGCAACGCAGTGGACTTGCCGGAGTTCATGGCTCCGTAACGGAAATAGAGCTTGGCCACGTCCGTTCAGGCGCCGCGCTTGACCACAATGTGGTCCGCGATGTCCATGTCGATGTCCACGCCTTCGGCCTCGCCTTCGACGCGGACGTGAATCGCTCCGACCTTCGGTTGGATGCCGACGACCGATCCTTGGCGGAGGCCGGCACGACCGAGAACCTTCATGATGTCGACGTCGGCCTGAAGCACTTCTGGGAAACGCGCGATCGTGAATCGATCCTCATCCGAGGAATCTTTGGCAGCGATCGTCAGGGTCACGGTCTTGGGATCGTCCTTCTCGCTGGTCACCCCGAGTTCTTCGAGCCCCGGGATCGCGTTGCCGTACGGCGAGAACTTCGGCGAGTTGAGGAGCTCGACGAGCCGGCGCTCGACGCGTTCGCTCATCACGTGCTCCCAGCGGCAGGCCTCGTCGTGAACATAGACCATGTCCAGCCCCACGACGTCGGCCAGCAGTCGTTCCGCCAGGCGATGCTTGCGCATCACCGATACGGCGCGGCTCCGGCCGTCCGGGGTCAGGGACAATGAACGATCGCTCTCGACGTGCACGAGCCCGTGGCGTTCCATGCGTGCCACGGTCTGCGAGACGGTCGGCCCGGAATGGTCGAGCCGCTCCGCGATCCGGGCGCGCATCGGTGTGATGCCTTCTTCCTCCAGATCCAGGATGGTCCGGAGGTACATCTCTGTTGTGTCAACGAGGTCCGTCATCGGAGATATAACGCCCTTCTCGTAATTTTCCTGCCTGTTTGTCCGTCCATTCTAGGTGCTTAGGTTCATCTTCCGTCGAAGATTCACTCCTGGAGGACTCTACGAAGCACAATGGTGGAGTCAGGACGCCGCGGAGACCACGCGCACCCCTCACTGATCATTGGAGCACGAATAGTGGCCGAGAACATTGTCATCCCCCAAGAACTTCTTCCCGCCGACGGACGTTTCGGCGCGGGCCCGTCCAAGGTTCGCCCCGCACAGGTCGAAGCCGTCGCTTCGGCCCAGTCCCTCCTCGGAACCTCCCATCGTCAGGCTCCGGTCAAGGACTTGGTCGGTTCGGTGCGCTCCGGCCTGGAGAACTTGTTCGAACTGCCGGACGGGTACGAGGTCATTGTGGGCAATGGCGGGGCGACGTCGTTCTGGGACTCGGCCGCGTTCAACCTCGTACGCAATAAGGCGGCTCACCTGAGCTTCGGTGAGTTCGGATCCAAATTTGCGGCGACCACCGACAAGGCTCCGTTCCTCGACCCGTCCGAGATCACCTCGGCCGAGCCCGGAACCCGCCCGACCGCATCCCCCGTTCCCGGCGCCGACGTCTATGCGTGGCCCCAGAATGAGACCTCGACCGGCGTCGCTGCACCCGTCCAGCGCCCTTCCGGTGTGGAGGACGACGCCCTGGTCCTCATCGATGCGACGAGCGCCGCCGGGGGCATGGCCGTGGACCCGCGGGAAGCCGACGTCTACTACTTCTCCCCGCAAAAGAATTTCGCGTCCGACGGCGGCCTGTGGCTCTCCTTCTTCTCCCCGGCAGCCCTGGACCGGGTCAGCAACATCGCGTCCACGGACCGCTGGATTCCGGATTCCTTGAACCTGACCACTGCCGTGGACAATTCACGGAAGAACCAGACCTACAACACGCCGTCCTTGGCGAACCTGGTCATGCTCGACAACCAGATCGCATGGATCCTCGAGAACGGTGGTTTGGGCTGGGCAGCCGAGCGCACGGCGCGTTCATCCGACCTCGTGTACCGGTGGGCCGAGGCCAGCGACGTGGCCAGCCCCTTCGTCGGGCGACCCGAGGACCGGTCGACCGTCATCACCACCGTCGACTTCGACGACACGGTTGATGCCTCCGCTCTTGCCAAGGCGCTGCGTGCCAACGGCATCGTGGACACCGAACCGTACCGGAAGCTCGGTCGCAACCAGCTGCGTATCGCGACGTTCACTGCGATCGACCCGGACGACGTCGCCGCCCTGCTGTCCTGCATCGATTACGTGATCGAACGCCTGGCCTGATCGGCCACGGGCCGTGAGCGTCCGGCCGCCGGGGTGCCCCGGTGGCCAGGCGCTCACCGCGGCTCTTGGACCTCCAGTGCGGCGGTGACGGGCGAGTAGTCCGCGTCCTTCTCCAGACGCACGAAACCTCGCCGTGACCGGTCGAAGGTCAGGTGGAGGTGCTGGCTGCGCCAGTACCAGAAGAAACCGAGGGCCGCGGTGACCAGGCCCGCGATGACGGCCACACCCAACCCCCATCTCGCTCCGAGGGTGTCGTTGACGACGCCGACCACGGGTGCGCCTATGGGGGTGCCTCCCATGAACACGGCCATGTAGATGCTCATGACCCGGCCGCGCATCTGGGGCTCGGTGGAGACCTGGACGTAAGCGTTCGCCGAGGTGATGAAGGTGAGCGCCGCCAACCCCATCGGGATCAGGACGACGGCGAAGACCACGACGGTCGGCGAGAGCGCTGCGAGAAGGCATGTGAGACCGAAGGCGCCGGCGGCACCGAAGATGAATCGGAGCCGGGGCCGTTCCCTCTTGGCCGCCATGAGTGTTCCCGTGATCGACCCAATGGCCATCGTCGAGGTCAGGAAGCCGAACTGGTTCGCGCCGTATCCGAATTCGGTCGTGGCCATGGCCGCGATATTGATCGCGGAGTTCATTCCGAAGGTCCCGACCAGGAAGGCTCCGATCATCACGACCAGAATGTCCGGCCGGCTCGTGATGTAGGCGATTCCGTCCCTCATCCGCGAGTTTGCTCGGGAGACCCGTGGCATGGGTCGCAGGCTGCCGGTGTCGATTTTCGCTATCGCGATGATCATGGCCACGAAAGTGACCATGTTGATCAGGAACACCGGGCCCGGACCGACCGCGCCGACCAGGACACCGGCTATGGCGGGACCCACCATGCGAGCCGAGTTGAAGGACATCGAATTGAGGGCGACGGCGTTCGGCAGGTCCGCGTCCGAGACCAGGTTCGACACGAAGGTTTGCCGCACGGGTGAGTCGAGCGCCGTGATCACTCCGAGCAGAAGCGCGAAGATGTAGACGTGCCACAGTTGCGCCGCTCCGGAGAGGACGAGCCCGCCGAGGAGACCACCCAGAACGGCCATCGAGGTCTGGGTCAGGAACAACAGCTTCCGCCGATCGGCGCGGTCCGCCAGGAGACCCGCGTACGGCGCGAGGACGAGTTGCGGCAGGAACTGAAGAGCCATCACGATGCCCATCGCGGTGGAGTCCTCATGGGAGAGATGGTTGAAGACCAGCCAGTCCTGGGCGATCCTCTGCATCCAGGTCCCGATATTCGAGATCAGGGCACCCGCGAACCACAGGCGGTAGTTCGGAACCTTGAGGGATCGGAAGGTTCCTCGGCGCGAGCTGCGGGCGTTATCGGTTTTTCGGGTAGGCGTTCCGGGTCATCTCCTTGCGGGGCGACGACCGATCGTGGACCGAGCCCCCTGGTTAACTATTCCTTGTCCGCGGAAGCTTCCTCGGTCTCCTCGTTGTTCTTCTCGGCGCCGGAGTCCTCGGCATCTTCGTCGGATTCACCGTCGTGGCCCTCGGCGTGCTCGGCGACGTCCTCGGGACGCAATCGGTCTGCCCAGGGTATCCATTCGGGGGCGAGCAGGGCGTCGTCGCCGGGCAACAAGCCGACCTCGCACACGGTCGCCTTTTTCGAGCGAGGCGCGCGTGCGACGGTCGAGAACCAGAACCACCCCCGGTACCCGGGAAGGGTGCATTCGAAGAGGTGCGTGCTGAGCCGGTCCTCTTCCCCGCGAATGTGGTGGACCGTGCCGACCGTCTCTTCGGGAGTGATCTCCAGGACGCTGCGGTACGCCGTTTCCTTGGCCTCGGCCAGAACGGAGTCCAGCCGGGTCGTCCGCCGTCGCGGCGTCCTCTGGGCGCCGAGGGTCGGCCTCGCCGGTTCGACGGCTGCTTCAGTGCCGTCGACCGCGACCGCCGATTCATCGTGCAGTGTTTTCGCCATATCCCTTATTAAACCCCGTGACCAGCAGATTTATGCATCAAGGTTGTCAGCGACGTTGCGCAGGATCGTCGCTACCTTCTTTCCGACCGCTCGATCCGGATACCTTCCGCGGCGCAATGTGTTGGACACGCCGTCCAGCAGTTTGATGAGGTCCTCGGTGATGACGGCCATTTCGTCCGCGGGCTTGCGGTGATTCTTGACCGACGACGGGGCCTTGTCCAGCAGGCGGGCGGACAGCGCCTGCGCGCCCCGCCGGCCTTCGGCAATACCGAATTCGAGCCGGGTGCCGGACTTGACGCCCTTGGCATCGGGCGGAAGTGCGGAGGACGGCAGGAAGACCTCTTGGCCGTCCTCGGCCGTCACGAAGCCGAAGCCCTTCGACTCGTCGTACCACTTCACTTTTCCGGTGGGCATGATCGTTTCCTTTGCATTGTGGTGGGGGCCTTGTCCCCCGTTGGTGGCGCACCCGGTCTCGCCGAGGAGGCGACGCACGACGGCTCGCTGCACCCCTGGTCGAGTGCCGCGAGTCGATTCCGTCCGCCTCGCCAGAAACCCAGGATCCAGGGCAGGGACGCCGGACCGTGGGTTGCACACGCTGGTCCGCGGCGTCATGACCGAACCCTGGCGGCCCCTCGATGTTGGGCCGTGATGCCCGGTTTCTCCCGCCCGAGCGATTCCGGTGCGCGAAAGCCTGAAGTCCCTATTATACAGCGGGCCAGAACTTCGTGCGGGCTCGAACTCCCGAAAGACGGTACCGTTGAGGCCATGAACAACTCCTCTTCTCCCCGCGCGAACTCGCCACTGAGCTCCGACCGTGAGGCCACGGACGATTCGATGGGGGTTTCGCAGCCGGGAAAGGGTGCGGCGGAGTCCGGAGCATTCACCTGGTTCGCGGGTCTCGCCGCAGTCATCGCCGTGCTCTGCGTGGTCTGCGGCGTCGTCATGCTGATTCTGAAGTGGTCGGGCTTCCACCCGTGGAGTTTCCTGACCCAGGTGCCCCTGATCTGCCTTCCGATCGCATTCGTCCTTCTCATCGTCGCGCTGGTCCTCGCTGCCAGGCGACGTAGATCGCTCTGACCGTCTGACAAGGGCTTCCAACCCGGAGTCGCCCAGACCTGAACCAGGATTCCCCTGACCAATGCCCAGCGTCCATTCAGATAGTTGGGTCAGACTTGACCCTGTGAAAGCACAACAGTCAGAAGCCAAGCTGCTAGTCGTCGACGATGAGCCCAACATTCTCGAGCTCCTCGCCACCTCGTTGAGGTTCGCGGGATTCGAGGTGATCACGGCCGCCAATGGTCGCGAGGCTCTCGACAAGGCGACGGCTGATGCCCCCGATCTCGCCGTCATGGACGTCATGCTCCCGGACATGGACGGGTTCACCGTAACTCGCAAGATCCGAGCAACCGGTCTGGTATTCCCCATCCTCTTCCTGACGGCGAAGGACGACACCGAGGACAAGGTGACCGGCTTGACCGTCGGCGGGGACGACTACGTCACCAAACCGTTCAGCCTGGACGAGGTCGTGGCACGCATCCGCGCGGTGCTGCGCCGGACGCAGGCGCTCGAGGAAGAGGACTCCAGGTTGCACGTCGAAGACCTGGTCCTCGACGACGACGCCCACGAGGTCTACCGCGGCGATCGTGAAATCGACCTGTCACCCACGGAGTTCAAGCTGCTCCGTTACCTGATGCTGAACCCGAACCGGGTTCTGTCCAAGGCGCAGATCCTGGACCACGTCTGGGAATACGATTTCAACGGTGACGCCTCGATCGTCGAGTCCTACATCTCCTACCTGCGCCGCAAGATCGACAATGACAAGTCCTTGCCGCCGCTGATCCATACCAAGCGCGGCGTCGGCTACCTCCTGCGAACAACCAAGCACTAATCCGTGGTGTACTCCGTCACCAACCGAGTACGACAATCCAAATTGGGTGCGCTGTCCCTGCGCACCCAATTGGTCATGCTGACCGGATTGCTGCTCGCCCTGGCGATCGCCGTCACGAGCCTGGTGGCCATTTCGGCCCTCCGAGGACAGCTGGTCCAGCAAATCGACACCGAGATGAAGTCCAGTTCGTCGTCGTTGACCAAGTACTTGGGCAATGACAAGGCCGTGTCCTCGAACGGTCCCGGGTTCCGCTATTCGGCGTACTTGATGGACTCGGACGGCAACCTGGTCAGTTCCATCGTCGCCGACGACGGCAACTCGTCTCCCCGCCTGAACGGCTGGAACCATGACAACGGGATGCGTTACAACGGCCAGGGCCTGACCGTGCCGAGCAACAACGGCGACACCGAGTGGCGAATCCTTCCCCTGGCGACCGACGACTCCGGATACACGGTCATCATCGCCACACCCCTGACACAGACCAACGCCGTGGTGACTCTCGTCGGGCTTCTGACCCTCGCCTTCGGGCTGGCGACCCTCGCAGCCGCCGCGGCACTGGCCTGGGTTCTGGTCACGCGAGCCTTCGAACCACTGACGCGCGTGGAGCGCACCGCTGCCCGCATCGCGGCCGGCGATCTGTCCCAACGCATCGAACGTCACGATCCCCGCACGGAGATTGGTCAGCTCTCGCTGTCGCTCAACGTCATGCTGACGCGTATCGAGGAATCCTTCGACGCCCAGAAGCGCTCCGAGGTCAAGATGCGCCGCTTCGTCGGAGACGCCTCTCACGAGCTGCGCACTCCTCTCGTCTCGATTCGCGGATACTCCGAGCTGTACAGGCACGGGGCCCTGCAGACGGACGAAGACGTCGCCAAGGCGATGTCCCGCATCGAAGCGGAGTCGAAACGGATGGGCCAGCTGGTCGAAGACCTCCTGATGCTCGCCCGCATCGACGAACGTCGAGCGATGGAGATGACCCAGGTGGACCTTCTGAACCTGGCCAACGACGCCGCCGGCGACGCCGCGGCCTCGGCCCCGGAGCGAGAGATCGCCGTCGTGGGCCTGGATTCCGGCCCGGGCCTGCCCGCACCCGTTCTGGGCGATGAGTCGCGTCTTCGGCAGGTTCTCGCCAACCTGGTGACCAATGCCCTGCGGTACACGCCGGAGGGCACGCCCATCGAACTGGCCGTCGGGTCCCGCCCCGGCATCGATGGGCAGTTCCTCTCCGTCGTCAAGGTCGTGGACCACGGACCGGGAATCCAGGGCGAGGAAATGCAAAAGGTTTTCGAGCGCTTCTACAGGTCCGACGAATCGCGGGCGCGGGACACCGGCGGCACCGGACTCGGTCTGGCCATCGTGGCTGCCATCATCGCTCAGCACAACGGATCCGTGCGCGTCGAGGAGTCCCCCGGTGGAGGCGCCACGATGGTCGTCCAGGTTCCGCAGCACGCCCCCGAGGCCGAGGACGGAACCGCTCATCCACAGACCGGGGAAATCCCTTCCTGACGGTTGGCTGTCCCGTGAACGGTGATTTATCGCGAAGGGCCAGGGCTCTGCCGAGGGCGTGACGTCTTATCCTCCTGTCACCGGCCCGTTCCGGCCGGCATGGGGCGCATCGGCGCCACGAGATCAGGAGGAAGACATGGCCCAATTCGTGGTTGATTCGGAAGTCATCGCGGCCAAGACGGCGGAGGCGCACGGTTACGTCGAGCGCATCTCGTCCGAGGTCAACGGCATGACGTCATCGCTGCAGGATCTCCAGTCCAGTTGGACCGGTTCCGCGGCGGCAAATTTCCAAGAGGTTCTCTCCGCGTGGAGGGCCACCCAGGCTCAGGTCGAGGAATCCATCGGCCAGATCAATACCGCACTGGCCAACGCCGGTGTCAATTACGCCGAGACGGAAGCCGCGAACGCATCCCTGTTTGCCGGGTAGCCACGGCTCAGAGCTCGAGGGTGTCCTGACGCATCGCCAGTGCCCAGGCGCCATGGGTGGTTCGGGTCCAGAGACTTGACCGAACCGCCGGCCCACGCGCCGTCCGGACGTTGCTGACGACCAGCCCGGTGTCCTCCGAGACCGCGTGGGACCGGACGAGATCCGGATCCCCATCGAGCGCGAAGGCCTGTTCCGGATAGTTGATGGCGGCCGTTTTGTCGGCCAGTCGGCCCTTGGCCGTGACCCACACGAGGTCCTCTGCGAGCAGCGGCGCGAGACGTTGGGCGTCGGCCCAGGTCTCGCGGTCGCTCAGGAGCTTCTCGTGCTCGACGGCGGCCTGCGCAGATTTCTCCTGCGGGCGGGAGGGATGGTCCCCCGCTTCCGTGGACGCGTCGTCTGCGCCCGCGGGTTCGTCCCCGGCGCCCCCGGCACCGGGGACGAACCCCGGCCCCGTCTCCGGGTCCTGGCCGTTCTGGAACGCGGTGGCCGCGGCCCGGGCGCGTTCGTCCGCGGCCTCGTTGAGATGATGACCGGCGTGGCCCTTGACCCATTCGAATTCGTACGTGCGCCCGGCCAGGGCTCGATCGAGCTCTTCCAGCAGGTCCCTGTTCAGAACGGGTTTGCCGTCCTTCTTCTTCCAGCCCTTCGCTTTCCAGCCGGGCATCCATTGGGTGATGCAATTGATGACGTATTTGCTGTCGCACAGGATCCGCAGTGGTCTGTTCGGACGGTCTGCCGTGGCCTGCAAGAGGGCGAGAACGGCTTTCAGCTCCCCCATGTTGTTGGTCCCGTGGGGCCAGCCACCGGCCTGCCAGGACCCTTCGTCCACGTACCAGGCCCACCCCGCGGGTCCCGGATTCCCGAGGGCCGAGCCATCGGCGGCCGCCACGATCACGGCGTCGTCGGCACCTCGCGGCGATGCCTCGCCGGTCTCGTCGTCGCCCGTCGGGTCCGTGATCGCGCCTTGTGTGCTCATTGTCCCCACTTTACCGAGAGACGGCTGCGACATCGTCGAGGTCCAGGCCGAGGGCGGCCAGGAACGTCGAGAGCTTCACGGCTGTCTCGTGGTGTTCGTTCTGAGGCGTGGACCCGGAGACGATTCCGGCTCCTGCGCAGAGAGTTGCACGCCCCTCTCCCACTCGACCGCTCCTGAGATTGAGAGCCCATTCGCCGTTGCCGTGCTGGTCCATCCAGCCCACGAGGCCTCCGTAGAATCCCCTTTCGTAGGGTTCGACCTCTCGGATGAGGTCCAACGCCTCGTTCCGGGGCATCCCGCAGATCGCGGGGGTCGGGTGCACGGCCCGGGCCGCGTCCAATGCCGTCACGCCCGGCCGCAGTGTCCCGCTCATGGCCGTCCCGAGATGCCACAGCTGGGGCGTGGCCAACAGGGTCGGGGCAGGTGGAACCGTCAACGAGGCGCACAGCGGCCCCAAGCGTGCCGCGATGTCGTCCACCACGGTTGCGTGCTCCGCCCGGTCCTTCGCGGACCGCAACAGGGCTTCTCCCGCTTGGGCGTCCTCGGTCGGGCCGTCCGCCGTACGCCGGGCCGACGATCCCGCCAACGGGTGGGTCGAACACCGGCCGTCTTCGACCCCGACCACGAGTTCGGGACTCGCCCCCATCACGTACTCCCCCGTCGAGGGGTTTCGGACGGAAAAAACATACGCGGTCGAGTACAGCGCGAGGAGATTTCTGTACACGGCTTCGGGGTCGATGGTCTGGGCGTCGTAACAGAGGTCCAAAGCCCTGGACAGGACGACCTTGTCCAGTGTCCCCTCGTGGATCCGGGCCACGGCCAGCGCCACGGCGTCGCGATATATTTGGCTGTCGAGCCCGTGGGCTGCCGTCGGTCGGGCGACGTCGAACGGGGGCAGAGGGCTCTCGTTCCTCGTCGTCCATGCGGCGTGTTCGGGCACGAACAGCAGCGGCTCGCCCTCCGGGTCAAAGGGCAGCATGCCGACGACGACCGATTCGTGCTCCGCCGCGGCCTGAGCCGCCCGGCCCTCGGACACGCGTTCGCGAACGCCCGAAGCTTCGAGAGTCCCGCGCCCCGTGGACAACGCGAAATCGGTCATGCCGCTCTCGGTCCCCCGCACGGCGGATTCGTTGGGGACGGCACTGGGGGCAGAGACCCCCACTGCTTCGGCGCCGCGCGCGTCCGTCCAGTTCATCGTCGTCCTTCCTCTTCCGCGGCCTCCGTGCCACGGTGTTCCGTGTATTCCGCCGGATCAACCAGCCGTACCGTCAGTTCACCCGCTCGAGCAGAACCATCGACTCGTAGTGGTTGGTCTGGGGGAACATGTCGAACATCTTCGCTTCCCGAGGCCTGAACGACGACAACGCACGCAGATCCTTGACCAGCGAACGAGCATTGCAGCTCGAGTACATGAGAGTGCTCGTCGCGCTCGCCTCGATCCATTCCGTCATTGCCGGTCCCAGACCTCGCCGGGGCGGATTGACCATCATCATGTCGGGGCTCTCGGCAGAGCCTGCGGCAAATGCTCCGGCGTCGGCGTCGTCGAAGGTCACATTGTTCAGCCCGGCCTCCGCCGCGCTGGCCTTGGCCGCCTGGATGGCCTGGGCACTGATCTCCACTCCGCGAACCGTGCTCCGAGGACCGAGCCGCCGTGCCGCGTGGAGAGCGAATCCTCCGACACCGCAGTACAGGTCCCATACCCTGTCCGGCCCCCGTTGGGCGGCCCAGGCCGCAGCTTGCTCGTACATTCCCGCCGCAATCCGCGAATTGGTCTGGAAGAAACCTTGTGGCCTGAGGTTCAGTGTGAGCCCATTGAGCCGCATCGGCAGCAACTGCTCGTCCGTGAGCGGCACTTCTTCCTCGCCTTCGACGAGAGCTTTGTGTTCGCGCAGAATGTTCGCACTGACCACTCGGACGCGCGGAAGAGCGTGCCGCAGGTCTGTCATGGCGCGGCGTATCGGGACCACCAACTTCTTGCTCCGCAGTACGAAGCGGATCATGACCTCCCCGTCGGGTGAAACCGTCACCAAGATGTTCTTGAGCTCACCCCGTCGCGAAGGCACATTGTAGGGCGTCAGGCCGTGGGACCGAATGAGGGATTTGAGGACGGGCATGCATTGCAGGACCGGCTCGGGGTAGAGCCCGCACTCGGACAGGTCGATGCCGCGCCCTCCTCGGTCGAGGATTCCCAGCATCGGCCGGTCCACGGTACCCGAAACGACCATCTTGGCCTTGTTTCTGAAACCGGATTCGGCGCTCCCCATGGGGGCTGACCAATCGACTCCCTCGAATTCGGCCAACAATGTCTCGACGTGATTCTGTTTGTCCTGAAGTTGGGTGCGGTACGGGACCCCCATCAGGGAACAGGACCGGCAGGCGCCGGCGTCGAAATCATCGCATTGCATGGTGACCCCATGGTATCCCGCGAAGCCGAGTCCCCGGATCCGGGTCAGAGGTCGGCACTCGTGGCTCCTTGTCGCGAATACCGGAGCGCTTTCTCTCCTGCCGACCCCAGGAGCAGTGCGCAGGTCAGCCAGATGGCTCCGGCGGGTCCCACGGGCGCGACGACGGCGCCGGCCACCAGCGGGATGAGGACCTGCCCCACCCTGTTGCCGGTCAGGCGAACCGCGAGCGCAGGAGATCTCCATGTGGTCGGAACGGATTTGATGATCATCGTCATCGTCAGAGGCTGTGCGAGTCCGATGAAGAAGCCCCCGATCAGGAGCAGCACGAGGGCCGCGGGAATCACGGACATGACGGGTGGTACGGCGGCGACCGTGAGGGAACCCAGCACGAGGGAAACCAGCACCAGTTGTGTCCTGTTCCACCGGGCGGACAGGACGGAGATCATCGATCGGGACACGATCGAGGCCAGGCTGCGGGCGGCCAGGAGGATACCGACCCAGACGGGAGCGACGCCGTGCTGTTCGCCGACGAGCGGAAGGAAGGAGGTCAGGATGTCCATGATCGAGAGCATGGCCAAGGACGCAAGGATGTGTGAGGCGACTCCGGGTGTCCGCAGAATCCTCGTGGTGGTGGCCTTCGAGGCGGGCTCGGTTGCCTCCGGGGCGTCCCCTGTGTCGGCAGCCTGTGACGGCGAGGCCCCGGTCTGGGCCCGCGAGGTGGTCTTCACCACGGGAAGGAGCATGAAAACAATCGAGACCAGGGCGCACCCGGCACCGATCCACGAGGCGATCGCAATGTCATTGAGCCTCTGTGCTTCGCTCGGGTCGGCGTGGAGCCCCAGAACCCAGCCACCGATCAGCGGCCCGACGAGCTGACCGGCAGACAGCCCCGCGGTAGTCCAGCCGAATCCCTGGTCCAGGCCGGAGTCGGACGCGTACCTGGAGACCGCTGACTGTGAGCCGATTTGGGAGACGAGGTGCCCCATGCCGAAGACGAGACTGGCGCACGCGATGGTTCCCACGCCATCGACGACGGCGAGCATCGCGGTGCCTACCGCGATGAGGAGTCCGCCCCCGAGCACAAGGAGCCTCAATCTTTTGATCCTCTGGGCCAGCCGTCCCATGGCGATCGCGGCAAATACGGGGACAATCGCGTAAGCAGAGGTCACCAGACCAATCGTGAATGGTGGCGCACCGAGGGCTATGAGCTTGTAGCTCATCTGCGGCCTGGCGATGTTGAGGCCCGTTTGGGAGAAGAACATGAAGGCAACCAGCGCCCACAACCAGGCCTTGCTCTTCGTGTTCCCCACCCGTCGTCCCAACTCCTCGAAGGATTTTTTCCGGTTGCCCACCTTACTCCGACCGGCCGAACATGACGCATCGACGTCATTCTCACGCCCCGGTAGGCCCGGAACGCAACAGAAAGGCCCCGCACGAGTCGAACTCGTGCGGGGCCTCGGAGGCTGCCGGGCAAGTGCCCGGAGGGCCGATGACTACATCATGCCGCCCATGCCGCCCATTCCGTCCATGCCCTCGGCACCGGCACCGCCGGCGTTCTTCTCGGGCTTGTCGGCGACGACGGCCTCGGTGGTCAGGAACAGTCCGGCAATGGATGCAGCGTTCTGCAGTGCCGAGCGGGTCACCTTGACCGGGTCGTTGATGCCCGCGGTCATGAGGTCCTCGTAGTCCCCGGTTGCAGCGTTCAGGCCGTAGCCCTGCTCGAGTCCACGAACCTTGTCCGCCACGACTCCGGGCTCGAGGCCAGCGTTCGTTGCGATCTGCTTGAGCGGAGCGTCCACGGCCACCTTGACGATGTTCGCGCCAGTAGCTTCGTCTCCTTCAAGGCTGAGGGAATCGAAAGCACGAACACCGGCCTGGATGAGTGCCACGCCGCCGCCGGAGACGATGCCTTCTTCCACTGCCGCCTTGGCGTTGCGGACTGCGTCCTCGATGCGGTGCTTGCGCTCCTTGAGCTCGACCTCGGTCGCGGCACCAGCCTTGAGCACGGCCACACCGCCGGCGAGCTTCGCCAGGCGCTCCTGCAGCTTCTCACGGTCGTAGTCCGAATCGGTGTTGGCGATCTCGGCGCGAATCTGGGCCACACGGCCCTCGATCTCCTCGGCGGAACCCGCGCCATCGACGATCGTGGTCTCGTCCTTGGTCACGACCACCTTGCGGGCCTGGCCCAGCAGGTCGAGGGTCGCGGTCTCGAGGGAGAGACCAACCTCTTCGGTGATGACCTGGCCGCCGGTCAGGACGGCGATATCGGCCAGCTGAGCCTTGCGACGGTCGCCGAAGCCCGGTGCCTTGACGGCCGCGGACTTGATGGAGCCGCGCATCTTGTTCAGGACCAGGAGTGCCAGGGCCTCGCCCTCGACGTCCTCGGCAATGATCAGCAGCGGCTTGCCGGACTGCATGACCTTCTCCAGCACGGGGACCAGGTCCTTCACGTTGGAGATCTTGGAGTTGACGATGAGGATGTAGGGATCCTCGAGGACCGCTTCCTGGCGGTCGGCGTCGGTCACGAAGTAACCGGAGAGGAAGCCCTTGTCGAAGCGCATACCTTCGGTCAGCTCGAGGTCGAGCCCGAAGGTGTTCGACTCCTCGACAGTGATGACGCCTTCCTTGCCGACCTTCTCCATCGCCTGCGCGATGAGCTTGCCGATCTCGGGGTCACCGGCCGAGATCGAAGCGGTGGCCGCGATCTCTTCCTCGGTCTCGATCTCCTTGGCGGAGGAGAGCAATTCCTTGGTCACTGCCTCGACGGCCTTTTCGATGCCGCGCTTGAGAGACAGCGGATCCGCGCCTGCCGCAACGTTGCGGAGGCCCTCGCGGACCAGGGCCTGGGCCAGGACGGTCGCGGTGGTCGTGCCGTCACCCGCGATGTCGTCGGTCTTCTTGGCAACTTCCTTGACGAGCTCGGCGCCGATCTTCTCGTACGCATCTTCCAGCTCGATCTCACGTGCGATGGAAACGCCGTCGTTGGTGATCGTGGGGGCACCCCACTTTTTCTCCAGCACAACGTTGCGACCGCGGGGCCCAAGCGTGACCTTGACCGCGTCGGCAAGGGTGTTCAGGCCCTTCTCGAGTCCGCGCCGTGCCTCTTCATCAAAAGCAATCAGTTTTGCCATGGTGGCTTACGTCCCTCCTGGACGGTAGACGGATACATCAGCCACGGTGCCCGCGACGGACGGCTGGTGACCAGACCACGCTCTGGGCGACCTGCTCCCACACCTCACCGTGGTGACTGTGTCTTTGCCCATCGATCCGCGACGCCTGCCGCCCGGCCGACAATCGGCCGGCCCAAGCGACGTGTTTAGCAGTCGAGGTGGATGAGTGCTAAGTCCAATCTTGGCACTCGGCGACGGAGAGTGCAAACGTTCTCCACAGACGGCAACGGCTCTTCGCTCACAGCACATCCGTAGGATCGGCCGCCGCAAGCACCGCTCACCGTCCCTCCGATACGTCGTGCCGATGCGTCGTGCCGATAGCAGGAACGCAAGCGGCCACGAGGTGCCGAACCGTGACGATCTACTACTGGCCCGGAATCCCGGAGTCCTGACCGATACCGCTGCCGTTTTGGCCCGCTGTCCCGGAGTCCTGGCCCAGTCCTCCGGAATCCTGGCCCAATCCTCCGGCGTCCTGTCCCGCGCTTCCGGCGCCCTGGTCGGCGTTCTCGCCGCCCTGGCCGGATTCCGCGGAGGTTCCGCCGTCATCGGAGAGAACGACCACGACGTCGTAGCCGGAGTCGGTAGCCGGTTTGACGTTGTCGATGTCCAGCTTGTCGGCTACCGCTTTGGCCTGGTCCTCATGGCCGTCGGTGTAGAAGACCACGGTGGCCTCCTGGGAGGGGCCGTCCCAGTTGCTGACATCGGAGACCTTCCAACCGGCGTCGGTCAGGGTCGACGCGGCATTGGTCGCCGTGCCTTCCGCCGCGCCCTGGTTGTACACCGCGAGCGACGTCGAAGAATCGGGTTCGGTCTCGGACGAATCCCCGTTTTCCCCGCCCTTCGAGGATGAAGAGTCCGAGGAAGAGTGACTGCTCGAGGACGACTTCGTGGCGCTCGCCGACTCGGGCGAGGCAAGTTTCGGGGAGAGCAGGAAGAACACGCCGCCCAGAACGAGCGCGCAGACGCCGGCGACGATCAGGGCCGCGAGATGCTTGTAGCCGCGAGTTTTCTCGGGCACCTCGCCGCGGTATGCGCCGCGCCGTGGCGAGTCCGCGGGGACGTCGTCGAATTCATCGTGTTCGTACTCGGCCATCAGTGTCCTCGTCGTTTTCGGGGTTGCGTACGCTCGGCCGCGCATCGGTCAAGCATCCACAATATCCGGCCCGGCTGGTCAAATTCTGCACGTGCAACGAAGATCGTCAGAGATCCCGCCGTTGCCTGAGTCTCCGGGTCAGCGCCGGCTCCTCCCGAATGGCGCGCACATCGTCGATCAGGCGGTTGAGGCGCATGTAGTATTCGGTCGCCGGCATGTCGAGTTCCCGGCGCACGGCACGCTCCTTGGCGCCCGGATACCTCCAGGTTCTCTTCTCCATCTCAAGGATGGCGCGCTCGGCTTCGGTCAGGGACTCCACGAGGATAGTCTAGGGACCACCGTCGTCGTACACGAACCAGGGAGCAACTGTGGGCGCTCAGCCGCTGTCCGAGATCATGGCCCGTGACTGGGCCGAGGCCCTCGAACCCGTCGAGCCGACGATTCGACGCATGGGCGATTTCCTGCGGGCCGAGCATTCCGCGGGACACCGCACCTTTCCGGCTGCCGGCCAGGTGTTCCGCGCCTTCCAGGAGCCCATGGATTCGGTCAAGGTCCTCATCATCGGTCAGGATCCGTACCCGACACCGGGTCATGCGATGGGGCTCTCCTTCTCCGTCCAGCCCCACGTGCGTCCGTTGCCCCGTTCCTTGGGAAATATCTACAAGGAGCTGGAAGCGGACCTCGGGATTCCACCCGCCCGGCACGGGGACCTGACCGCGTGGTCGCGCCAGGGAGTCATGCTCCTCAACCGGTGCCTTTCGGTGCGCGAGGGCGAGGCCGGTTCCCACAGGAACCAGGGATGGGAATCCGTCACGGACGCCGCCATCCAAGCTCTGGGCGCACGTCACAAGCCTCTCGTCGCGATCCTGTGGGGCAGGGACGCCCGGAACGCGGGTGCCCAACTGGGCCCGGACGTACCGAAGATCGAGTCCGTGCACCCTTCTCCCCTGTCCGCATCCAGAGGATTCTTCGGATCGCGGCCCTTCAGCACAGCCAACCAGCATCTGGAGTCCCTGGGGCTCGAACCGGTCGATTGGCGCATCCAGTAACTCTCGACGACGCCGGCTTCAGTTGCCCAGCGGCTCCGGCTGTTGTCTCCTCCTACGGACAAGCCTTCGCCTGACTTGCGGATCCTTGCTCATCAGCGGACGCATCAGGTAATTGCCGAGGACGACTGCCGCGGCCATGGACATGATGATCGCCCCGGCGTTGAGCATGGGGATGATCCCGGTGACCGGGTCGATATTGACCGTCAGCGTGTACATCCCACGGAAAATGGTCAGTCCGGGGAGCAAGAACGTCAGCCCGGGAACGGCGATGACGACCTGCGGGATGACCCGACGCTGTGCAATGAGCGCGGACGCGGAGCCCACGCCGATCGCGCCGAGCATCGAGATCATGCGTCCGCCCGCACCGAGCCAACCGAACAGGTGGTAAACCATCAGGCCACAGAAAGCGCTGAATACCCCGTAGAGAATATGTTCGGGTTTCACCTGGACCGTCACGGCGATCAGAGCGGTAGCAATGAGCATGAAGATGATATTCACCAACGGTTGCGCTCCGGAGAAGATCACGCTGTCCACCTTGATCTCCTCGAATCCGGCATAGCTGGTGATCGAGATGGCGATCGCGATGCCGACGATCAGCCCGAGGAACGACAACCCCGTGGCGACCAGCCTCCCGGCCGAGGTCACGGGGAACCCGTTGATCGCGTCCTGAATGGTCGAGACCAGGGTCAGCGTGGGCAGGAGCATAATCAGCCCGGACGCGACAATGTGTGGTGGCGAAATGGGGGCACCGATGGCCCACAGCGCCATCGCGATGAGCGTGACCACGGCGGAACACGCGGCCATGGTGAAGAAGGAAGGAATCCTCCACGAAGCCAGTTTCCCAGCAATCACCTGGACGAGCGCGAACGTCACGAAGGAGACGATGGCGCCAGGCCAGGTGCCGCCGATACCGATCGTCAGGACCGCGGCCGCGAGAGAGTTGCAGAGGCTCACCAGCCAGCGCGGATACGGCTTGGGCTTGGACAGGATACGGTTGAGCCGCGCTTCCGCCTCGGACCGGGACAGTTCACCGTTGGTGATCGTCTTGACCAGGCGGTGGGTCTCGGTCAGCCCGGCGTAGTTGTCGGACCAGGACCGGACCACGCGAACCACGGTGTGGCTGAAGACGCCGCCGTTCTCGTCCGTCGCTTCATTCGCATCCGAGTGGATTCCGTACTCGGAGATGTAGTTGATGATCACCGACTGGTTGGTGATGTCGATGTCGACGTCCTCGACGCCGTAGGTCGCGCACGTCGCGACGATGGCCGTCTCGACGTCGCGGGAATCGGCGCCGAAGTGGAACATGGTCTCCGCCATGCGCAACGCGAAATTGAGCGTTTTGCGGGCCTCGGTATTCTCCTTGCGACGTCGAGGGTTGGCGAAGGGCGAGTTCGCGAGTCTTTCGACCACCCTCATGGGGGCCGTGGGCAAGTTTTCGGAGCGCATCATCCGACGCAAGCCGATGCCGCGTCGGGGCTGCGACGGCCGGGCGGTCGGAGCCTCGGCGGAAGGATAGCTGGCACGAGCTATCGGTTGTTCCGCGGGTGCCGCCTGCATGCCCGCCGCATAACTGCCGGTCAGGTCTTGGGTATTGCGGAAAACATCCTGCGGGGCGGTCCTGGTGGCGGCGATCCGCTCGGCGTCCTGGACCCCGGATCCCTGGGTCGCGGCGCCCAAGCTGCTGATGTCGGCCTCGGGCTGGGGGTTCTCCTCGGAGTACGCGGTCGATCCCGTTCGGCCACCGGCCGATGCCGAACTGTGGTCGGCCCCGGACTCGCCGTGCTCCGGTCGTCCGAGGATCTCCGCGAGCCGTTCGTCCCGGATCTGGGACCTGCTGACGGCGGGGAACCCCGTCGACTGCTGTTCGGCGCGAGTCGGCGGTCCCGTCAGGGGTTCCTCGCCATACTTCCCCTCAGAGTCGAGAAGACCCGTCGTGGATGCGGCAGACTGCTCGGCCGTTGTGCTGTCGGGAGCGATGGGGGCCGTGTGACTTCCGGAGAACGGATCCGTGTAGACGTCTTCTGCGACGTCGGGGCCGAATGGGTCGGCTTCGGACCCGGACTCGTGCGGCAAGTCCGCGGAAGGGTAGGCACCCGAAAGGTGCTGCTCCCCTTGCCCTTCGCTCATCTTCCCTCCTAGGCACATGACTCACTTCGACGCTACCGAGCGCCCCTGAGAATCGGTTCGCGAGAACCTGAGGGTCGGCTCAGTAGAAAGGCTGCTTGGTACGGCGCCACCAGATCTGGCGTACAACGCGTTCGACCACGGAGACCCAGGCCTTGTACGCAGTCGGGTTCAGGACCTGGTCGTAGACACCGACGAAGTCGATCACCGTCTTCGTGAAGCTGGTCTTGAACAGTCCCAACCCGTAGTAACCGTGTTCCTTGTTCTTGAGTTCCGCCTTGGGCGGCGTCCCACAGAAGTCGTATTCCTCGATCCCGTAATCGGTCATGAGGTCCGTCAGCGCGATCCACTGCACCAAGTGCGAGTCCCCGTACTGACGACGACGCGGCTTGGACCCGCCGTCCTTGTAGGTGCCCTTGCGCCCGTAACGAATGACGAAGGCGCCGACGGACGGTTCGCCGTCCTCATAGGTGAAGTAGAGGCGTCCCTGTCCGGCGCGGGCGAAGGTGGTCCAGAACTGCTTGTAGTACTCGAAGGACCTCAGGTTCACGTTCGCGTTGCCCTGGCCGACCGTGTCCATCAGGGAGAACATCTTCTTCATGTTCTCCTCCGTGAGTTCGACCTGTTCGACTTCTGCCCCTTCACGCTTGGCGCGGCGCACGGCGTTCCGCCCGCGGGAGTGCAGGGACTTGAGAACCGTCTCCTCGTCCGCGTCCGTGCGAAGAATCGCCGTGGAGTCATTGGGCTGGATGTTGAACTGCTTGACCAGGCCGGCACGGTGGAGGAACGCGCTGCGAGATTCGGAATCCTCGATGTCCGGTTCGATCTTGATGGCGAAGACCTTCAGGCCGTTGGACCGAACGAACTCCCGGTTGGCCTCCATGATCGCGGGGATGTCCTCGATGTCGGTGACGTCCGGTCCCTTGATCATGTACCAGATCTTGCCCAGGAGAGGAATGCTCTTCTCGAGGATGAGGTTGTAGCTGGAAACCTCTCGCTCCTCGACGTCGTTCCCCTCGCCGACTTCGGTCACGCCCTCGTAGACCATGAACACGGGCTTCCACCCGTGAGCGGACTTGACCGAGGCAAAGGATGCGGACTGGAGGAGGTTGCCACCGTTGGGGTTGGAGGTGACGTGGTCATCCCAGTTGTCGATTTCCTGATCGGTCGCGAATCGAGCGGTGAAGTGTCGCAAAGAATCCTCATCTGCCGTGCGCGGAGGTATTGCCCCACGCCATGGTTGGTTTTCCCGCGCCGCGGGCTGGTCTCCACCAGTTTACGGCGGAGTTTCGGAAAGTCCTCACACAAAGGCCCGAGATCGTCGTCTTCTGTGGACAACGAACTCGGGCTCAATGCTGGGCCGGGGCGGCTCGAGGCGTCGAGCACCTCGGCCGTCGCCGACTATTCGGCGTCGTGATCCGTTTCGAGAATCTTGACCAGGCTGTCCAGGGCCTCGTCAGCGCCCTCGCCCTCGGCTCGCAGGACTACCTTGTCGCCGTGCTTGGCACCCAGGGACATGAGGGACAGGATCGACGACGCGTCCATTGCCTCATCAGCCGACTCGCCCTCGGCGGCGATGGTGACCTCGACGGGAAGGTCGCCAGCAGCCTCGGCAAAAATCGCAGCCGGTCGAGCGTGGAGGCCGACTCGGCTGGCGATGGTGGCGATACGTTCTGCCATGATTGTTCTCCTTGATTATGTGGTCAGGCGGGGCGTCGGAACGTCCCTTGAGATGCCGGACTGATTACAGACCGAGGTCATCAAGGATGGGCAGCTCCGCGCGAGCCACATCCTTTGTCTCTTCAGCAGATCGCGCGCCCAAGGCCTTGGATGCAATCTGTTGTGCTTGTTCCAGCGTAACGGATTTCAAGACGGCGGCGACGGCGGGCAAGGAACGGGTATTCATGGAAAGCGCTTTGACTCCCATCCCGACCAGAACCACGGCCAACGCCGGATCGGCCGCGGCCTCGCCGCAGACCGAGACCGTTTTCTCCCGGCCGGTCGATTTTTCGGCCCGCTGGGCGCCTTCGACGGTGAGCCGAATCATTTCCAGGACCGCCGGCTGCCACGGGTTGTTCAGCTCGGCCAATGCCCCGAGCAGGCGGTCCGCGGCCATCGTGTACTGCGTGAGGTCGTTCGTTCCCATCGAGACGAAGTCCACCTCCTGGAGGATCGCCTCCGCCGTCACGGCGGCCGACGGGGTCTCGACCATGACGCCGTGCACGTCGAGGCCGACCTCATCGAGCATAACCGCGAAGTCCTTGGCTTCCGGGGCCGTGGAAATCATCGGAGCCATGACCCAGACGTCGGCGCTGGACTCCTTCGCGGCGGCCGAGATCGCCTCGAGCTGGCGTTTCAGGACGCCCGGAGTGGTCCAATCCGTCCGGTACCCGCGGACGCCCAGGGCCGGGTTGGGTTCGGAGGCGTCCGTGAGGAAGGGCAGAGGCTTGTCCGCGCCCGCGTCCAGCGTCCGTACGACGACGTGCTGCCCCGGGAAAGCGTCGAAAACGGCTTTGTACTCGACCTTCTGCTCCTCGACCGAGGGTTCTTCCTCCCTGTTCAGGAACGCGAATTCGGTCCGGAAGAGGCCGATACCCTGGGCCCGGTTCTCCGCCGCGGTCAGTGCCGCCTTGCCGTTGCCGACATTGGAGTACAGCGGGATACCTGTTCCGTCCGCAAGGACACCCGCGCCGTCGAACTCCGGAATCGCCTTGCGGTTCGCGTACTTCTCGGCCAAATGCTTTTCGGCGTCTCCGGGTTCGACGACGATGGTCCCGTCGGTTGCGTCCACGTAGACGACCGTGCCTTCCGGAACCTCGGTTGCACCGTTGGCGGCCACGATGGCGGGAAGGCCCAGGTCCCTGGCGAGGATCGCGGTGTGGGCCTGGGGCCCGCCCTCGGAGGTCACCAACGCAATGACCTTTTCGGGGTCGAGCGTTGCGGTGTCGGCCGGGGCCAGATCTTCCGCAATCAGGATGAAGGCGTCCTCGGACTCGGGGATTCCGGGTGCGGGCTCACCGGTCAGTTCCGCCACGATGCGCGCCCTGACGTCCAGGATGTCGGTCACCCGCTGGGCCATGTAGCCGCCCAAGGCCTTCATCTGCTCCGCGTACAGGCCTGCCGCTTCCCAGATCGCGCGCTCGGGGGTGTAGTTCTTGCCGGTCACGAGCTTGCTCGCGCTCTTCAACAACGCCTTGTCTCCGGCCATGAGGGCCGTGGACTTCAGAACCGCGGCGGCATTGCCCGAGGTCCGCCCGGAACGCTCCTTGAGGTTCTCCTTGACGGAGGCGGCCGCCTGCTGGAGACGTTCGACCGCTTCCTCGGGCGACTGGTCGTCGCCGAGGGTGGATCCGGGCGTCGGCTCCTGAATGGGTTCGGGCATCTGCAGCACGGGGCCGATGACCCGTCCGGCGGAAACGCCTACTCCGGTGAGTTTCTTCATCGCTATCAGTCCTTACTCGTGAAGCTCGTGCCGACTGTCAGGAAGCTGCCGCTACCTCGTCGGCCTTTTCATTGCCGGTCTTGGCGTTGCCGAGGCCCTTGAGGACCAGGTACACCGCTGCGGTCACGATCGTTCCGATCACAACCGAGATCAGGTACATCGGCCAATTGTCCACCAGGAACACAATCCAGACGCCGCCGTGGGGCGCGGGTGAGGCGACGTGCGACCCCATGCACACGGCACCGGCGACGGCGCTTCCGACCATCGAGGACGGAATGACGCGCAACGGGTCCGCCGCCGCGAACGGAATGGCTCCCTCGGAGATGAACGACGCACCCAACAACCAGGCCGCGCGTCCGTTCGAGATCTCCGCCTCGGTGAAGTGCTTCTTGCGGATCGTCGTCGCGAGCGCCATCGCCAGAGGCGTGACCATTCCGGCGGCGATGACCGCGGCCATGATTTCCTTCGAGACGTCGTTTCCGGCGGAGAGCCCGGCCGTGGCGAAGAGGTATGCGGCCTTGTTGATCGGGCCGCCCAGATCCGCCCCCATCATCGCGCCCAGGATGAGGCCCAGGACCACGGCGGATGCGCCGGACATCGACATCAGGAAATCGTTGAGCACGGTCATGATCCAGGCAATCGGTTGCCCCAGGATCAGGAACATCAGACCGCTGGAGATCATGGTCGCGAGCAACGGGATGATGACGACCGGCATCATGCCGGCCAGCCACCGAGGAAGCTTCGGTTTCGCCAGCAGATAGGCGACGACGCCGGCCAGGAGACCACCGACGATCCCGCCCAGGAAGCCGGCACCCACGGTATTGGCGACCAGGCCGGCCGCGAATCCGGGAGCGATGCCCGGTCGCCCCGACATGCCGAAGGCGATGTACCCGGCCAAGGCCGGCACCAGGAGCCCGATCGCGAAGTTGCCGATCACGTTCGCCACGGCGGCAAGGTACTGGAGAAGGCTCGTGTCTCCGAGGTTGAACAGCGACGCGCCGTCCCCCGTGACGGCGTCGTCCGAGATTCCCAGGATGTCGTTGGCGTTGTTGGCAATCTCGTAGCCGCCCAGGATGAAGGAGATGGCCACCAGAAGACCGCCCGCCGCGACGAACGGGATCATGTAGGAAACGCCCGTCATGAGCGAGCGGTAGATTCGTCCGCCCCACGTGCCTTCGTCCGATGCCGCGGAGGCATTCGCGGACTTGGAACCGGACACCCGGCGCGCGTTCGGGTCCTCCGAGGCCGAGATCGCTTCGTCGATCATGGCCTCGGGTTCGTCAATCCCTCGTTTCACCGGGGATTCGATGACCGGCTTGCCTGCGAAGCGCTCTCGGTCCCGAACGTCGACGGACACGGCGAAGATCACGGCGTCGGCGGCGTCGATGGTCTCCTGCGACAGCGCTTCGTTCCCCGAGGACCCCTGGGTCTCGACGTCGAGACGGATGCCTTTTTCCTCGGCAACCTGGGCCAGGGAATCCGCCGCCATGTAGGTGTGGGCGATCCCCGTGGGGCACGCGGTCACGGCCACGAGTCTTTTTTCGGTCGAGTCTTTCGTCGAGGCTGCATCCTCCGTGGCGGACGTCGTGCCGTGATCGTCATCGGACGCGGCTGTGTCTGCGGACGAAGCGGCCGCTTCAGCCCCCGACGCGCCAGCGGTTGCAGTGGCGCCAGCGGTTGCCGTGGCGCCGGCGGCTGCCCTTGCGCCGGCGGCCAACGACGTGGATCCTTCGCCCGTGGGCGTCTTCGATCCGCCCTCCTGGCTTACCTGATCCGACGACGGGCCCGCCGACGCCCCGGCGTCGGAGGCCTCGCTTGCACCGCCGAGCCCGAGCGCCCCGTTGACCAGGTCCACGACGTCCTGCGGATCCTCGGCCGAACGGAGGGACGCCACAAAACTCTTCTTGACGAGCGAGCGCGCCAGTTTGGACAGCAGCGTGAGATGTTCCTGGTCTGCGCCTTCCGGTGCGGCGATGAAGAAGATGAGGTCGGCAGGTCCGTCCTTCGCCCCGAAGTCGACGCCGGGTGCGGGCCTGGCCATGGCCAGTGTTGCCTCGGTGACCGACTCCGACCGACAGTGCGGAATGGCGATTCCGCCCGGGATTCCGGTGTCGGTCTTGGATTCGCGGGCCTTGGCGTCCGCGTAGAGGCCCTCGAGGGACGTCGCCCGGCCTTGTTGGACGACTTTTTCGGACAAATTCCTGATGAGGTCGAAGCGGTCCTCGCCCAGGTCCTGATCCAAGACCACGAGATCTGCGGTGATCAGTTCGGACATGAGGTTCTCCTTGATGGTGCGGGCCCGGTCGGGCGGCCCGATGGGGCGGCCCGCCGGGGCGTGATATGGGTCGTGCTGTCAGTCGATCTTTGTCACGGTCACGGCCTGAGGGGTCGTGTCCTGAAGGGTAGGAACCTGGGTCCCGGGCAGGGACGCGGCCGCCGACCCGTGGGCCACGGCCTGGCGCAAGCATTCCTGCGGCTCCTGACCGGCTTCGTGAGCCAGGAGGTATCCGGCGAGCGAGCAGTCCCCGGCACCGACCGTGCTCCGGGCCCGGATCGGTGCGTGCTGGGCATGCCACGAACCATCCGCAGTCACCAAGACGGCGCCTTTGGCACCGAGCGTCGCCAGCACGGATCCGACGCCGCGGTCCACGAGTTCACGGGCGGTCCTGGCGGTCTCCACCGGATCGGATTCGAGCGTTTCCCACGCTCCCGAACGTCCCACCAGTTCCGCCAGCTCCTCGGAGTTGGGCTTGATCAGGGTCGGCAGGCCGTCCTGGCCGTTGAGGGTGTCCCTCAGCGCGGACCCGGAGGTGTCCACGGCGACGCGGGGAGCCTCGTCCCCCAGGCCTTCCCTGACCGCCCTGGAGATCACGGCGTAGTAGTCACTGGGCACTCCGGGAGGCAATGAACCGGCAAGCACCAGCCAACCGGCGCCGTCGGCCTCATTGATCAGCAAGCGAGTCAGCTCGCGCTGCGCTCTTTCGTCGAAGGGCTCGCCAGGGGCGTTGATTTTGGTCGTTGTCCCGTCCGGCTCGGCAACGGTCACGTTTGTTCTGATCGGGTAACCGGTCGCCAGGTTCGAATACCTGACGTTCGCCTCGGCAAGACCGGCCAGAACGGGATCGCCGTCGTCCCCGGGCAGCACGGCGACCGTCTCGACGCCGCTGACGCTCAGAGCGCGGGCAATATTGACGCCCTTGCCACCGGGGTCTGCCACCGAACGGCTGGCACGGATCACGGTTCCGCGATCCAGGGCAGCAGGAATCTCGACGGTTCGATCAAGGCTGGGATTGGCTGTCAGGGTAACGATCATGCGATGAGAACCTCTACGTTCGCTTCTTCGAGGGCGGCTGCCAAGGATCCTTCGGGCGCCTTGTCAGTGATGAGGGCGTCAATGTCGGGCAGGCTCGCGAACCTCACGAGCGACTCCTGACCGAATTTGGCCGAATCGCACAGAAGGACCACGCGGCGCGCGCTGCGCACGATCGCGGTCTTGACGATGGCCTCGTTCAGTCCGGGAGTCGACAGCCCGAACTCTTCGTTGAGTCCGTTGACGCCGATCAGGGCTATGTCCGGGCGGATGGTCGAAAAATGTTCCGCAGCTCGGGTACCCACCGCGGCCCAGGTCATCTTGCGCAGTTGGCCGCCGACGAGGTCGAGAACGATCCCGTCGGCCTCGGCGAGTTTGACCGCAATGTGCAGAGCGTGGGTGACGATCAGGCGATCGGCACCGGATTTGAGGGAGAAGTCCGAAGTTGCGATGAGGTCGGCCAGGATTTCGGTCGTCGAACCGGCGTCGAGAACCACGGCCCCGGCGTCGGCGTCCTGCAGGAGCTGGTACGCGCGCGACGCAATCCGATGCTTCTCCGGGGTATTGACTGTCTGGCGGGAGGAAATGCTGGATTCGACCGCAGTGGACTGTTCGACGGTCACGGCCCCGCCGTGCACGCGGCGCAACCGGCCATCGGCTTCGAGGGCCGCCAGGTCACGGCGCACGGTTTCCATCGTGACCTCGTATCGTCGGGCCAGTTCGGCACCGTTCACTCGCCGGGCGCTGCTGACCAGCTTGGCGATCTCCGCCCGTCGTTCTTCAGCGAACATGGTGAAACACTCCCGGTTACGTCAACGGGAAACCCCCGTTTGTGCGTGTTTGATTTTATGTGGCATTAAGTGGTTCGGTCAACGGGATTGATTGCGATCGCTAGCGTTCGCAGGGAAACGCACATCCCCGGCACACCGCTTTCGTGGTCTCCATGACGGAACGTTTCAGTCCAGGACCAGCTGCTCCGGATCCCATGCGAACAAACCTTCGATGTCGACCTCGATCGGGGTCGCGTTCGGCACGTGTTCGGTCCAGTCCCCCGGCGTCGTCGCCAGGAGAACCCTGCGGATGAGCGTCCCGTGGCTCACCACGAGGAGGTTCTCCCCGGGATGCTCCAGGACCAGGTCCTTGAGGGTTGCAACTCCCCGACGGTAGACATCCCCTTCGGGCTCGACTCCCGCGAACAGGTCCTGCGGATGGCGCGAGTCCTCGAAGGTCAGCGTCTGTCCTTCGGCGTCACCGTAGGCGCGCTCAATGACGCCGGGGACGGTTTCGATCTCCGACAAGCCCACGTGCTCACCGATGATGCGGGCCGTTTCCTGGGCACGGGAAAGCGGGGACGCCCCGAGGTAGTTCCAGAACTCATTCTGTTCTGCCAAGGCCCTTCCGGCCTCGTGCGCCTGCTCGCGGCCCCTGTCGTTGAGGGGGATGTCCGAGCTGCCCTGCATCCGACCGGCCTTGTTCCAGTCGGTCTGCCCATGGCGCACGACGACAAGACGCCCCGTCATCACGGATTTCTCGGCCTGTTCCTGTGTCACTCGCTGTCTCCTCATAGATCGATCCGGATCGATCCTACTCGGGCCTGTGGGCTTGCGTGGACTTTTGTGTGACGCCCAACATCCTCTTGCCCACTCCCTGTTACGGGGATGCCGGGTCCTCCGCCGCCGCAATCAGGGAACTCGCGACGGCGGACAGCTGACGACCTCGGCGCCAGATCGCGCGAATGGGACGCCCGACGTCGAGACCCTCGACACGCACGGGTACCAGGGGCTCGACAATCGCCCGCGACGGCAAGAACGTGGGGATCCCGGTCGCGCGAGCCGTGCGCCACAGTGCGGAAAGGGAACCGACCTCCGCCGCGGGAGCGGCCATTCCCGGTAGAGCCTGTTCGACGGCGCGGCGGGTTCCGGAACCGTACTCCCGAAGCAGCAGTGGTGTGGCGCGAACCTGGTCCACCGTCGGTGGTTCCTCGGCCCAAGGGTGGGCCGAGGTCACGGCCAGGACGATGCTGTCCCAGGCCACCGAACGAGCCAGGAGCTTGCCCTGCCAGCGGGCTTCTTCGCGCAACCGCCCCGCGTCCGGATCGCCACCGGGACTCTCTGGGGTTTCGACAAAACCGATCTCGACGTCTCCGGCCACGACGTCGCGCATGACCTCGCGGGAGTTCGCGGCGACGACGTCAATCCTCACCCCGGGATCCCTGCGGAGCATGGCCCCGGTCCACGTTGGGAGATAGTGCTCGACCACCGTATTGCTGGCAGCGACCGTGAGCCGCCTCGAGGTGCCCCCGCGAACCGAGTCGACCGCTTCCGCAAGCGAGCGCGCCGACTCGAGCAGACCCGCTGCGGCCTCGAGCACCGTGCGCCCTTCCGGGGTCGCGACGGCGCCCCGTGGAGAGCGCACGAACAGGTCGACCCCGAGGAGACTTTCTGCGCCCCTGACTTTGGCCGAGGCCGCCTGTTGCGTCATCCCCAGGGCTCGGGCCGCCGCGCCGAGACTTCCTCGCCTGTCCACCTCGTCGATCAGTGCCCAGACCGAGAGGTCGGGAAGTCGATGCACGCTCATGGTCCAAGCCTAGCTGGTCACAAGCTGTAGTTGTGACCCGACAGGTGAATACCCTCTACTCGAGGCGCAACGGCGGGAATAGGCTCGATTCATGCTTCGTTCAGCGCAACATTTCGACACGCGCCCGCTGGAGGATCTGGCGAGCGAAGGACGCCCCACCGTGGTTCCCGCAGGCCCCGCGTGGTTCGGTTCCGTGATGGGCACGTCGTTGCTGTCGTCCCTTCTCCGGGCCCATGGAATCGCGGTTCTGGACGTGGTGCTGTGCTTGATCGGATGGGCGTTGCTGATCCTGCTCACCGTGGGTTTCCTGGCGAGGTGCGTTCGTAGACCTCGTGTTCTCAGGGACTCATTGTCCAAGCATTCCGAAGTCAGCGCCTGGGGCATGGTCTCGATGGGGTGCCTGTCCATGGGCTCGGCGACGTCGACCGTGATCCCTCATTGGCTTCCCCAGTTGGAGACAACCGCCTGGTCGGTGGATTGGGTCCTGTGGTTCATAGGAACCGCGATCGGATGGGTCAGCGCAGTCGGGTTCGCGGCCAAGCTCATGAAGATTCACCATGAGCGCCCCCTGCCCGCGTGGGGATTGCCCGTCGTCGCGCCCATGGTGACGGCGACGACGGGGGCCCAACTGGTCGCGCACGCCGCGTCCCCGCACGGAGCGATCCTGACGGGCCTGTTGTCCGTCGGAAGCTTTTTCGTGGCCCTGGCCATGGGCGTCGCAGTGTTCGGAGTCGCCTATGAGCATTCGTGGAGGCACGAGGCGCTCCCAGCGGCCGCCGCGGCGTCGTCCTTCATTCCTCTGGGCATTGTGGGGCAGTCGACGGCAGCTGCCCAGTCGTTGGCCATGGCCGCCGCCCCGTTCGTCAGCCCGGGCGTCGACTCCATCCTGTCGGAGATCGCCCACGGGTACGGCGTGGTCGTCTTGTGCATCGGAATCCCGGTCTTTGCATGGGCGGCCGCGACGACGTACCGGCAGTTTCTCCGCGGCATGCCGTTCACCCCCGGCTGGTGGGCCATGACCTTCCCCGTGGGGACCTGCAGCCTCGGGACCCACCTGATGGGGTGGGATCTTCTGTCCCTCGCGCTGCTTCTTGTTCTCGCGGTGCACTGGTGCATCGCGGCCACGGGGTCGGTCACCAACCTCGCCCGCGCCGTGGCTACGGCGAGACCTGTCCGCCCGTCACGTTGAGGGTCTCCCCGATCACGTAGCTGGATTCGGACGACGCCAGGAAGACGTATGCGGGGGCCAACTCGGTGGGCTGACCCGCGCGTCCGAGCGGAGTGTTCTTGCCGAACTGGGGAAGGGCGTCCTTCGGTTGGCCGTCGCTGACCTGCAGCGGCGTCCAAATCGGCCCCGGGGCCACGGCGTTGACGCGGATTCCCTTCGGGGCCAGTTCCTGGCTGAGCCCTTTGGAGAAGTTGTTGATGGCCGCTTTGGTCGAGGCGTAATGCATGATGTGCGGCGACGGGTCGTAGGCCTGGATCGACGTCGAGTTGACGATCGAGGAGCCAGCCGGAAGATAGTTCAGGGCATGGCGGGTGACCCGGAAGATGGCCAGAATATTGACGTCGAAGGTCGCCTCCAGCTCCTCATCGCTGAGGCCCTGCAGTCCGTCGGTCACCACCTGCTTTCCGGCGTTGTTGACGAGAGTATCGAGCCCGTCCATGGCTTCGTGGGCTTGGTCCACCACGCTCCGGCAGAATTCCCTGTCGGTCAGGTCGCCCGGGAGCAGGTGCACCGTGTGCCCCTCGTTTTCCAGGAGGTTCTTGAGGTACTGGGCGTCCTTTTCCTCGGCCGGAAGGTAGTTGAGGGCGACCTCGGCACCTTCCCTCGCGAAAGCGATGGTCACCGCGGCCCCGATTCCGGAGTCGGCGCCAGTGATCAGGGCTTTGCGCCCTTCCAAGCGTCCGGTCCCCCGGTAGCTGGTCTCTCCCCTATCGGCCTTGGGGACGAGCTGTTCGTCCAGGCCGGGCTCCGGTTGATGCTGCTGCGGGGGCTCGATCGAGGGAAAACGGTTCACGGGATTCTGAAAAGTCAGCTGATCGACGCCGACGTGGTTCTGCGTATTCTTCTGAGTCATGGTGTCTCCTCCAGAGGGGTCCAACGGAAGTACGCTTCGACACCAGTCTAGGAAGGTGGAGAATCCCCTTGTCACCAGGTCAAGCCACACGCTTAATCCACATGCCAGCACGCGACGCCGCATGACCCGGGACATGCAAAAGGGCCACGAACGGTTGATGCCGTTCGTGGCCCTTTGATTTTGGAGCCCCCTGCCGGATTCGAACCGGCGACCCTCTGTTTACAAGACAGATGCTCTGGCCATCTGAGCTAAGGAGGCAGGCGCCGAGGCGCTTGATCAGATTACCTGGCGCCCAGGACTATCCCAAACCCGCCGGGCCGCGTGTGAGGCACGACTCCGTCGACCGGCATCGTGCCTCACAGGCTGCGCCCCAGGCATGGATCACTGACCCGATTTGTCCTTGATGATGCCGTTGAGGAAGTCGGGGAAGCTCTGTCCCGTGAACTTTCTTCCGTCCACATAAGTGGTCGGGGTGCCTTGCACGTCGTTCTTCTTCGACTCGGCAACCAAGACGTTGACCATGGGCCTGTACTTGTTGTTGTCCAGATCGTCCTTGATGTCGGCACCGTACTTGTCCGCGATCTTGGCGATCTCCTTGTTGCTCATGCCTCCCTGCCCCTGGTGGGAGAACATTTCCTGCTGCCAATCGAGGAATTTCTCGGGCGAGACCTGGTCGGCCACGGAGTAGGCGGCCGCCGCGGCACGCGAGGAGTACTCCGTGCTTGTCTCCTGGTCGAGGAAGTTCAGGTTACGGATTTCCAGGGTGATGTCTCCGTTGAGAACCTTCTGCTTGATCTCGTCCCCGTTGGCCTTTTCGAACTCGGCGCAGTGGACGCAGTTGTAATCCTGGAACGTGGTCACCCTCGCCGGTTCACCGTTCTTCTTGGAGTCCTCGGACGTGGTCATACCCAGGGGCAGGGTGGTCTCCTTGCCGTTGGACTCGTCATCCGGCGGGGCGGACTCGGAGGACTTCTTGACGTCGTTGACATCCCGCTCGTCGACGTCCGAGGTGTCCTTCTTGATACCGTCCTTCGTCAACACGATTCCGCCGTACTGGTTCGCGCTGGCGGGCACCGGACCGGCATCCGGGATTTCACTCTTCTTGTTGTGCGTGTAGACCGCAGCAATGATGCCGATGATGAGCACCAGCACGACGACCACGCCGATCTGCCACCAGAGACGGGACTTCTTGCCGGCCCCTTTGCTCTGCTTTGCGGCGATCTGGCGCGCCTTTTCTCTCGCCTCGCTGCTGCGCGGCGAAGTGGAAGATGCCACGATATGCTCCCTGTTCGAGTTGGACGGTACTTGCAGTCGCGAATAGCCTAGCCGAATTTGCTGAATAGCCGGTCAACGAATTCCTCGGAGAACGCTCCTTCCTCTGCCGCCAACTGCGGATAGGCTTGGTACAGGTTGGTTGAAGGGAGAAACCATGAATCCGAGTGAAGATCTGACGCAGGATCGCGTTGCTTCCGAAGAAGGCCCCGTGGGCGACTACGACTTCGTCGTCGTAGCCAACAGGCTGCCCGTGGACCGAACAGTAGACGAGGCCGGTGAGTCCACGTGGAGGCGCTCTCCGGGTGGGCTGGTCAGCGCCCTGGCCCCCGTCATGTCGAGTCATTCCGGCGCTTGGGTCGGCTGGCACGGTGCCGCCGACGAAGAGCTCGAACCCTTCGACCATGATGTATTCCATCTCGTGCCGGTCAGGCTCTCGGAGGGCGAGGTCCGCCGTTACTACGAGGGCTTTTCCAACGCGACCATTTGGCCGCTGTACCACGACGTGATCGCCCCACCCGAGTTCCACCGTACGTGGTGGGACACATACCGCGCTGTGAACCGTCGTTTCGCGGAATCGGCGGCACGCAGCGCCTCCCGCAATGCCACGGTCTGGGTCCAGGACTACCAGTTGCAACTGGTACCCGCCATGTTGCGGCACCTCCGTCCCGACCTCACCATCGGGTTCTTCGACCACATCCCGTTCCCGCCGTTGGAAATCTTCGCGCAGCTCCCGTGGCGCAAGCAGGTCCTCACCGGGCTGCTGGGCGCGGACCTGCTCGGCTTCCAGCGTCCCGGAGACGCCCAGAATTTCCGGAGGTGCTGCGACCAGATCCTGGGCGTCCAGTTCGACGGCGAACGGGCCGAGGTCACGCAGACGCCTCAGGAGCAGCATGAGGACGAAGAGAACGAACGGTTCCGCCGGGCCTACACCAATGCCATGCCGAACGTGACATCCCGACGTCGCGCCCGCAAGGAACGACTCAATCGTGACCTCCCCACATGGATTGCTCGGGCGACGTCATACCCCATTTCGATCGATGTGGAAGCCGTGACGGAAATGGCTTCCC
The DNA here is from genome assembly GCF_004136575.1 of Rothia koreensis. Taxonomy (GTDB): domain Bacteria; phylum Actinomycetota; class Actinomycetes; order Actinomycetales; family Micrococcaceae; genus Rothia; species Rothia koreensis. The sequence continues at coordinate 2,118 of NZ_NOIQ01000003.1, read as the reverse complement.
TGGCCTCGACGAAGAGGCGCGCACGTCAGATCCGGGAAGAACTCGGCAACCCGAAGACCATCTACTTGGGCGTGGACCGGTTGGACTACACCAAAGGCATTCGCCACCGCCTGAAGGCTTATGGGGAACTTTTGAATGACGGTGACCTCACCGTGGAGAGCTCGGCGATGATCCAGGTGGCGAGCCCATCCCGCGAGCGGGTCGCCTCGTACATAGAGCTGCGAGAACAGATCGAGGGCATGGTCGGAAGACTCAACGGCCAATTCGATACGATGTCCCACACCGCGATCAGGTACCTGCACCATGGCTACCCGTTCGAAGAGATGATCGCTCTGTATCTGGCCAGCGACGTCCTGGTGGTCTCGTCCCTGCGTGACGGCATGAACCTGGTCGCGAAGGAGTTCGTGGTGAGCCACCTGGATCACACCGGCGCCCTGGTCCTTTCCGAGTTCACGGGCGCTGCCGAGCAGCTTCCGGACGCGATACAGATCAACCCGCACGACATCGACGGGTTCAAGGAAGCCCTGCTCTATGCCAAGAACATGACGATCGAAGAACAACAGGATCGCATGAAGGGCATGAGGGAGCAGATTTTCGCGCACGACGTCGAGGACTGGTCGACGCGGTTCCTGGAGGACCTGTCCAAGACACGAGAAGACAATCTGGGTCCGGAGCCGTCCACGGACGAGCTGCCCGCGGTGGGCCACATGGATCGTGGCCACGGCCCCTTCCCCACCCCGGCCGTGGAGGAGGAGCTCCAACGTGCAGCAAGTGTGGACAACCTGCTGGTTGCGATGGACTTCGACGGAACGCTGGCCCCATTCACGACCGACCCGGAGGAGGCGCGGGCCCTGCCGCTGTCGGAGAACGCCCTGGACTCTCTGGCGGATCTCCCGAATACCTCGGTCGCGCTCATCTCCGGACGCCCGTTGGACTTCCTCCGCGAGGTGGCCGATCCCAGGCGCAAGATGTTGCTTGCCGGGTCGCACGGCGCCGAATTCGATTTGTCTGTTGCCGGTGAGGAGTCTCCCGGCCTGCGACTGAGCGACGACCAACGCGCGGCGCTCGAGCAGGCAACCCAGGCCGTAGAAGATCTGGTCCGACGCCATCCCGGCTCTGAAATAGAGCACAAACCGGCCGGCGTGGGATTCCATACGAGGACCATGGACGACGACGAGGCAGCTCAGGCCGCCGAGGCGGACGCCGTGCAGACGCTCAAACGGATTCCGGGAGTCATGTTGTCCCCAGGCCAGTACGTCGTCGAATGCGCGGTGCTCGAGGTGAACAAGGGCGACGCCATGAAGACCGTCCGAGATGTCGTCCAGGCGGACGTGTCCATCTTTGCCGGTGACGACCTCACGGATGAACACGCTCTGGCCGTCCTCGGACCGGATGACCTCGGTATCAAGGTCGGAAGGGCGGATTCCGTGGCACGCCTGCGAGTCACGGGGCCCGAAGCGATGTCCCATGCCCTCGCTCGCCTGGCCCACCTTCGCCGTAAGCACTCTGCTCAGGCAGACTGGCATGACGCGAACGCCACCGACTGAACCAGCCGACGACGGGTCCCTCCGTTAACCGACTAAAGCCCCGGCCCCTTCCAAGGGGCCGGGGCTTTATCTATGGGCTACAGGGACCGGACAGCGGCGTGGGGTGTGATCACCCCACCGACCCGCACCGACACCCACACACCGGGGGTTAAACAAAAAAAAGGGGGGAGTGAGCACACACACAAGGAGCAAAAACCCCTCGCACACGCACACACTCCCCCAAAAAATATTTTCGGCGGCGACCTACTCTCCCACACACCTTCCGGGTGCAGTACCATCAGCGCTAAGAGCCTTAACTACCGGGTTCGGAATGAGACCGGGTGTACCCCTCTTGCCATAACCACCGAAAAAACCAACCACACACACCAACCCACACACGGGGCTGGCATGGTGAAAACCAATCAAACAACACACCTGAAACAGGACCACACGGCCCCGCCGGTTGTTGTTTCAAAACCATACAGTGAACACGAACACACAACAATCATCTACAAACCCTCGCAGCAACCACCCAACACCCCACACGGGAGTGTTTTGTGTATAAACCTTCGGCCTATTAGTACCGGTCAAC
>NZ_NOIQ01000039.1 GCF_004136575.1 Rothia koreensis | reverse complement strand
GCTCTGACCCCGACAGCTTCATGGTCGCCCGGCACCACCACACGCGCGCAGGCAGCTAGTTCGCGCGCGTGTGGTGGTGCCGGGCGACCATGAAGCTGTCGGGGTCAGAGCGGTTCCACTTCTCCATCCAGTCTTCGGGCGCGGTCCCGTCGAGGAGGGAATTCGTCGTGAGCCAGGTGTACATGCGGTTGTAGGAGGCCGAGCTGGTCGAATCGATTCGGTGCATGATGTGCTCCGGCCCGAGGTCGCGGAACGAGCTCAGGCCCATCGAGGCGAGAATGCGCATGGCCGAATTCATCGTTCCCTTATGGAAGTTCTTGACTCGTTCGCCCTTGTCGCCGACGTCGATCCCTCGCGCGAGCCTGGGATCCTGCGTGGCGACGCCGGACGGGCAACGGTTGGTGTTGCACTTCTGCGCCTGGATGCAGCCGGTGGCCATCATCATGCCGCGGGCACTGTTGGTGAAGTCGGCGCCGAGGGCCATTCTCCGGACGATGTCCGCCCCGCCGACGACCTTGCCCGACGCGCCCAACGCGACCTTGTCCCTGAGCCCGACGCCGACCAGGGCATTGTTGACACTGATCAACCCCTCCGTCAGGGGCATGCCGACCGCATCCTCGAATTCGACCGGTGCCGCACCCGTCCCGCCCTCGGACCCGTCGACCGTGATCCAGTCGGGGGTGATCCGGGTCTCGAGCATGGCCTTGCACAGGCCGAGGATCTCGATCCGCGACCCCGCGCACAGTTTGATGCCCACCGGTTTCCCCTGGGCAGCCTGCCGTACCCGGGCCACGAAGTGCAGAAGCTCCCGCGGCGTCGAGAATTCGGGGTGGGCCGCGGGGCTGACACAGGTTTCTCCCTCCGGAACACCGCGAGCCTTGGCGATCTCCGGGGTGACCTTCTCTCCGGGGAGGACGCCGCCCAGCCCCGGCTTGGCCCCCTGGCTGAGTTTGATGAGGATTCCCTTGATCTCCGGCTGAGCGGCCTTGTGGGCGAAGGTTTCGTCGTCGAACCGACCGTCCTCCGTACGGCACCCGAAGTACCCCGAACCGAATTCCCAGATGACATCGGCCCCGTACTTCAGGTGGTAATCGGTGAGACCGCCCTCGCCGGTTTCCTGGGAGAAGCCGCCGAGCGCGGCGCCCTTGTTCATGGCCATGACGGCGTTGGCGGAGAGCGCCCCGAAACTCATCGAGGAAATGTTGAACAAGGAGATGTCGTAGGGCTGCGTGCAGTCCGGTCCGCCGAGGCGCTGACGCGGTTCTTCTTTCATGGGCGCCACGGGGGACATGGTGTGGAGGATGAAGTCGTGTCCCGGGCGCAGGACTTTGCGCTCGGTCCCGAAAGCCTGTTCCCCGCCGAGGCCCTTGGCCCGTTCATAGATCATCGACCGCGTATCCCGGTCGAACGGGCGACCGTCGTAGTTGTTCTCGATGAAATACTGCTGGATTTCCGGGCGGATGAACTCCATGAAATATCGAGCATGACCGAGAACGGGGAAGTTCCGGAGAATCGTGTGCTTCTTCTGGACGACGTCGTGCGCCGCCACTCCCAGCAGTCCAGCGGCTCCCGACAGACCGACGGAGGCGGCGATGCGTTTGGCCGAGAATCCCATATTCACTCCCTTGTGATGCCCGATGCGTTCCTTCCACCCTAGTCCGGTGCGAATGAAAGCATCGTGGGAAAATGCTGTCATGTTCTCGCACAGGATTCCCTGCGGGGCCGATGCCCTGGGCCGTCCCCTGTGGGCCGCACACGATGCCTTGGCACCCTCCGTGGTCGATGAGAGCGGATTGTTCCGCCGCCTCGTACACTCCATGGGTCGTCTCGATGGCATCGACTACCGCTATGCGGCGTGGCTCGATTCCTCGTCCGCCCACGTCAGGGGTGGGGCCCCGGCTCGCTGGAGCGTCATGCTCGTTCCGAGCGAGGTGCTCAGGTACGAGACCGCGGGGCGTCCTGACCCTCGGGTGGATCGCCTCGCCCCCGACGGGATGCTCCGGGGCCGAACTCGGGGAACCATGGTCGACGTGCTGGAGCAACGGCTCACGGACGCGGAGGTGGGGGCACCCGAGACTCCCTCGACGCCGCCGGATCGGCGGATCCCGAGCTTCGTGCGGTCCATGATCGGGGCCTGGTTCGGGTATTTCGGATACGAGACCAGGGCCGACTTGGGATTCTCCTCCGTCTTCGCCGCCGAGACGCCGGATGCGGTGTGGATGGTTTCGACCCGTCTGGTGATCATCGATCATCGGGATCGGAACTGGTGGATCGTGGGCGACGAAACATGGGTGGACGCGGCGGTCGAGGCGCTGGGCGATTCTGTCTGCGACCCGTCCGATCCTGCTGCCGCCGGCTCCGCATGCCCGGGTTCCACGCCCGCGAGTTCCACGCCCGCGAGTTCCATATCCGCGACAACCCTGCCGGCCGACGTCGTCCTCCGGTGCGCGCCGCCGGACCGGGATCGTTATATGCGCGCGATTGGGGAGGCCTTGGAGGAAATCCGGGACGGAAACTCCTACGAGGTGTGCCTGACCGCCGCGTCGGAACGGAACGTGCCGGTGGCCTTCGGGTTCGACGCGGCCGCGAACCTCTACGCGCGGCAACGCCGATCCAATCCGGCGCCGCACGCGGCCTTCCTCTGGTGCGACGACGTCGCGGTCCTGTCCTCGAGTCCGGAGCGATTCGTGGCCGTCGATGCGGACGGCTGGTGCGAAGCCAAACCCATCAAGGGCACGACGCCGAGGCGCGCCCTTCCCGAGGATGACGCGAAAGCCGCCCGGGACATGGCCGCTGACCCGAAGACTCGGGCCGAAAACCTGATGATCGTGGACCTGTTGCGCAACGATTTCTCCCGCGTCTGCGAGCCGGGGTCGATCCGGGTGCCCGTGCTCATGGGCGTCGAAAGCTACGCGACCGTGCATCAGTTGGTCTCGACCGTTCGTGGTCGCTTGCGTCCGGGACGGTCAGCCATCGACCTGGTCCGGGCGTGCTTCCCCGGCGGGTCCATGACCGGGGCGCCGAAACCTCGCACCATGGAGATCATCGACCGCCTGGAGGCCCGGCCGCGGGGCATCTATTCGGGCGCCCTGGGGTATGTGTCGCCGTCGGGAGAATCGGACCTGTCCATCGTGATTCGCACGATCGTGATGCGGCCCGGGCCGGGTGCGACGTCGATGCTCGGCGTGAGTGCGGGCGGCGCCATTGTCGCCGACTCGGACCCGTGCGCGGAGTACGAGGAGATGCTGACGAAGCTCGACGCACCGGTCCGAGGGCCCGCGGGGGCCGGGCGCGATGTTGTCCACACCGTGCCCCGAACGCGTGGGGAAGCCCCAGTTCACCACGTAGAATGAGGCCCATGACTTCCGATCTTTCCACCGTCCTGTCCATCGAGGCCGCCCGCGAGAGACTCCGCGACCTCATCTCCGAACTGGCCGTGGTCCGCGGCAAGGTCACGCTGGCCTCGGGGCTCGAAGCGGATTACTACGTCGACCTCCGCAGGATCACCCTGCACCATGAGGCGTCCCGGTTGGTGGGGCAGGTCATGCTGGACCTGTTGGACCGCAACGGGATCGATTTCGATGCCGCCGGCGGGCTGACCATGGGCGCCGACCCCGTGGGCCACGCGATCATGCGAACTGCCGGGGACAACGACCGCGCGATCGATACCTTCGTGGTCCGCAAGGCCCAGAAGTCCTACGGGATGGGGCGCCAGGTCGAGGGCCCCGAGGTCTCGGGCCGGAACGTGGTGGTTCTGGAGGATACCTCGACGACCGGCGGATCCGCGCTCACCGCGGTGGAGGCGCTGCGCGAGGCCGGGGCCAACGTCGTCGCCGTCGCGATCATCGTGGACCGGGCCACCGGGGCCAAGGAACGCATCGAGGAGAGCGCGGGCGTCCCCTGCCTGTACGCGTACTCCAAGTCCGAACTCGGCCTGGACTAGCGGGTGGGATCCGAACAGGACTCAGCTCGCCACTCGGGGGAGGGCCCCGGGGACGAGGTCCCGACTCGGGACACCGACGGAGCGGCTGCCGCCCACGTGGTCGGGGTGGGCCCTTGGGATGGTCCGTGGCCCGAAGGGGACCACTGGGACCCCGAGCTGCTGAAGGGCGGCGACCGCAGGAACGTCACGGACGAATACCGCTACTGGACCATGGAAGCGATCATCGCGGACCTGGATTCCAAACGGCATTCCTTCCACGTGGCCATCGAGAATTGGCAGCACGATCTCAATATCGGGTCCGTGGTCCGTACGGCCAACGCATTTCTCGCCAAGGAAGTGCACATTATCGGTCGAAAACGGTGGAACAGACGCGGAGCCATGGTCACGGATCGGTATCAGCACGTCAGGCACCATGTCACCGTCGAATCATTCGTCGAATGGGCCCGTTCCGAGGGGCTGGCCGTGATCGGTATCGACAATTTTCCGGATTCGCACCAACTGGAAACCTACGATCTCCCGCGGGATTGTGTCCTGGTCTTCGGTCAGGAAGGCCCAGGACTCAGCGCCGAGATGAAGGATGCATCCGTCGCGACCCTGTCCATCGAACAATTCGGCTCCACTCGATCCATCAACGCCTCAGCGGCCGCAGCCATCGCCATGCATTCCTGGGTTCGGCGGCACGTGTTTGACCAGCGCGTGATCTGACGACCACAAGAATCCTTTCACCCTTCGATTCTTCCCTTCCAGCGCCTCGAATATCACGGTTATTGAATTGTTATTCGAATTCCCCGGAATTGATATCGGACGGTAACCCATCGGCACTTTTCTTTTCGTAGGCTCTCCGTACGGGCAGAGATTTCCGCGATTCTTGCGGAAACCGTTGACAGGGCCCGAGGGCCGGAACTCTATCCGGCCCGACGGATAGCGAGGAGTGCGATGAGTCATGGACCTCCGAAACGTCAACTGCAGAACACGAGACCAGCTCTCACCCGTGGTCGCCGTGGCAGCGGCCGCCGCTCTGGGCTTCGGGACACTCGGCGGTGCCTCGGCGCCGGCCCAAGCCGCTCTGCCACCGGACGACACTCCCTGCACGCAGGGCCCGACCGACGGCGACCCGTCGTTGTCCGAGGACAGCCCGTGGAAGCGGGAGCACGGTACCTCGCCGATACCGTTCAGCGGCCGTCCCGCGGCGGACGGACCATCCGGGTCAGTGACGCCTTCGGGTGAGGCCCCTGCGGGCAGCGACCAGTTCAGCCTCAGAGCTCCCAGTGCTGACGGGTCCGGGCTCGTTCCTGCCGCCGACGGAGACTACGACGTCGTCATCGGCAACGGAGTCTGCGGGGAGCAGCTGACCGCGGCGTCGAACGGTGGGACGCTCGACCTGAGCCAGGCCCGGGACCTGATCGACAACGCGCACGGGCAACTGATGATCCAGGTCAAGGGGCCGCTGAACCCCGATCCTGCGACGCGCGGGCAGCACCGTTTCCTGGATGCACACGGTCAACCGGCCGACGAACCGCACCTGGCACACAGCGGAGTGGCCTACGACGCCAGCCACCTGATGGTTCCGGCGTCGTCGGCGGGCAACAGCGCCCGCAATGCCTCGACGGGTCTGCCGGTCTACGACGTCGGCACGGACCGCATCCCCATCCGGTCGGACGAGCCGATCCCGCAACCAGGGACGGCCACCATCGGGGTCACGGCAACCTATCGTGACGCTGCTACCGGCGAAGCCGTGGTGGTCCCCGGGGCGGCGTACCTGAGCGAGGATCCGGGCGCCGGTCTCAGCATCCAGCAGGGACGCCTCAAGGATCTGCCCTCGGGCCGCTATCGCTTCTCGTTCACGGACGACGACGGCGGCTACCACCAGGTCCACGTGGTGCTCGGGGACGCCCAGCATCAACAGAAACCCGGAGAATCGCCGCTCTACGACGACCCGCGGTGAGTCAGCCGGGCCAGAGCCGTCTTCTCGGGTTCCGCCCGGTGCACGACGACCGCCCCCCGACGCCGTCCCCCTTGGTGTCGGGGGCGGTTCCCGACCGGTCCCCGGAAACCTGTACACATTCTTGCCTCGGAGGGCTGGGCCCCTTGTTAGACTGAACCCAGATCTGCGGAGGTCCCGGGCGGCCGGGTCGCTCCGATCATCAGGGGTCGGTTCGTCGCCGGCCCGACCTTCCGTCACAAAGGAGTCAGCATGCCCATCGCAACCCCGGACGCTTATGCAGAGATGCTCGATAAGGCCAAGAGCAAGGGCTTTGCCTACCCCGCGATCAACGTGACCTCCTCCCAGACCCTCAACGCCGCGATCCGCGGTTTCGCCGAAGCGGGCTCGGACGGCATCATCCAGGTCTCCACCGGTGGTGCCGCCTACTGGTCGGGGTCGAGCAAGAAAGACATGGTCGTCGGTTCGCTCGCATTCGCAGCCTTCGCCCGCGAGGTTGCCAAGCAGTACGACGTCAACATCGCCCTCCACACGGACCACTGCCCCAAGGACAAGCTGGACGGCTTCGTTCTTCCCCTGCTCAAGGAGTCCGAGGACGCCGTGGCCCGCGGTGAGGACCCGATCTTCAACTCCCACATGTGGGACGGTTCCGCCATCGAGCTCGAGGAGAACCTCCGTATCGGTGCGGACCTCATCGAACGCACCGGAAAGGCCCACATCGTCCTCGAGGTGGAGATCGGCGCGGTCGGCGGCGAGGAAGACGGCGTCGTCGGCGAAATCAACGACACGCTCTACACCAGCACCGAAGACGCTCTCAAGACCATTGATGCGCTCGGCGAGAACGGCGAAAAGGGTCGTTACATCACCGCGCTGACCTTCGGCAACGTTCACGGGGTCTACAAGCCCGGCAACGTGAAACTGCGTCCCGAGTTGCTCCAGCAGATCCAGCAGGAAGTCGGGGAGAAGCTGGGCAAGGACCGCCCGTTCGACCTGGTCTTCCACGGTGGCTCGGGATCGACCGAGCAGGAGATCGCCGACGCCGTCTCCTACGGCGTCATCAAGATGAACGTGGACACCGACACCCAGTACGCCTTCACCCGTCCCGTGGCCGGACACATGCTGTCCAACTACGAAGGCGTTCTGAAGATCGACGGTGAGGTCGGAAACAAGAAGCTCTACGATCCCCGCACCTGGGGCGCCAAGGCGGAGGACGGCATGGCCGACCGCGTCGTTCAGGCCTGCGAGCACCTCGGCTCGGCGGGAACCCAGATCAAGTAGGCGCTCGCGGCACACGTCGCGCACCGCTTTTTCCGGCGTGCATCCATCGGCCCACGGGTCGGAGGGTGCACGCCGGAGTCGTTGCGCGGGGCGACGGCGTCGTGCGTTCCACAGTTCAAGACGGCGCGCAGGATCCGTTACACCCAACGACGCTGATGAATAGTGTGATGGAATGCACCACGTCGACCCCAGCGAGAGCACGAATGACCAGCTGATCACTTCGGCGGAACCTTCGGTGTCCGCGCGCATGGACCGACTTCCGGTCCTGCGCTCCCACCGATTGATCACGGTCATCGTCGGTCTTGGGGTGTTCTTCGACCAGTTCGAAAACTTCCTCGCGGCCACTATTTCCAAAGTTCTGCAGAATGAATTCGATCTGACCGGGACCACGCTGTCCCTGGTCCTGGCCTCGGCCTTCCTCGGCCAATTCCTGGGTGCGATCCTGATGGGTCGCTTGGCCGACCGGGTAGGACGTCGCGCGGCCTTCGTGGTCAATCTGCTCCTCTATTCGGTGTTCTCCCTGATCGCGGCCTTCGCCCCCGACGCCGCGTGGCTCATCGTCTGTCGATTCATCGCCGGCGTGGGCATCGGCGGCGAATACGCTCTGGCCGACTCCTACCTCTCCGATCTGCTCCCCAAGGCGGTGCGCGGTCGGTACATCGCGTGGGCCTACACGGTCAGCTTCCTCGGAATCCCGTTCGTCGGACTGCTCGCGCACTGGTTGGTTCCGTTGGCACCGCTGGGTGTCGCCGGGTGGCGCTGGTTGTTCGTGATCGGTTCGGTCGGCGGCTTCCTCGTATGGTTCATCCGTCGGCACGTGCCCGAGTCCCCTCGGTGGCTGGAGACCCAGGGGAGGATCGAGGAAGCACGGAGCGTCGTCGAGACCTTCGAGAGGGAGGCCGAGCAGGCTGGCAAGTCCCTGCCCGAGCCGGACCCGGCCATCAGGCCGGCCCAGGAGGCCAAGGTCCCGTTCGGCGAAATCTTCCGGACGCCTTTCCGCAAGCGCACCCTGATGCTGTCCGTCATGAACATTCTTCAGGTCTTCGGGTACTACGGATTCGGGACGGTCGCAGTTCTGGTGCTCAGCGCCAAGGGTTTCGACGTGGTCGAGTCCATCGGGTACACCGCCCTCACCTACTTCGGGTACCCGATCGGTTCCCTCCTGGTGGTTCCGTTCATCGAGAAATTCGAACGGAAGTACCTGGTGATGTTCACCGCAGGGCTGATGGGGGTCTTCGGCCTGGCCTTCGGGCTCGGCGAGAACCCGGTGTGGGTGGTCGTCGCCGGCATGCTGTTCACGATGGCGAGCAATATGTTCTCGAACTCCTACCACGTGTTCATGGCCGAGAACTTCCCGACCCGGGTCCGCGGAACGGCCTCCGGGTTCGCCTATTCGCTGTCCAAGCTGACCAGCGCCTTCCTTCCGTTCATCCTCTTGCCCCTGCTGTCGGGGGCCGGCCCGGTCCTGGTGTTCTCCGTGGTGGCCCTGGCCATGGCGCTGCTGATTCTGGACGTGGGTGTGTTCGGCGACCGCACGACCGGCCGGAGCGCGGACCGACAGGCCTGAACGGGTTCAGTGGGTGCTGGTGCGTCGGCATGTTGGCGGGCCGTCGGACCGAGGTGAGGTTGCGGAACGGGCCCGGGGCCGGGGCCGGGTCCGAGGCCGAGCCGGCTTGTTCCCATGGGGTGGCGGTTGCCCGATTCGGTGGGGGCCGCGGGGCGCGGG
>NZ_NOIQ01000038.1 GCF_004136575.1 Rothia koreensis | reverse complement strand
CAAGCCCCCGAGCCTCGCGGCGACAACAAAAGACTCTACACACCACCACCACCAAACACCAACCCACACCCGAGTGAAACACAACACAAACCACACAACCCCACCACCACAAGGAAAAACAGCCCGGAATGAGTTGAGCGGCCCCGGCGTTGAACGGGTAGACCAACATCGTCGAAAGGCAAGATCGTGCTCCCTCTGTCCCTCATTGACTTCGCAACCGTCTACAGCGGGGAAACTCCCCGGGACAGCTTCAGGCGCTCCGTGGACATGGCCCGCAAGGCCGAGCGGCTGGGCTTCTCACGCATCTGGTACGCGGAACACCACAACATGCCCCATATTTCTTCCGCGGCGCCGGCGGTCCTGATCTCCCACATCGCCTCCCAGACCGAGAGCATTCGTCTCGGCTCGGGCGGTGTGATGCTTCCCAACCACTCGCCCTTGGTCATTGCGGAGCAGTTCGGGACCCTCGAGGAGCTGTACCCGGACCGCATTGATCTCGGTCTGGGCCGGGCTCCCGGGACCGACATGAAGACGGTTCAGGCTTTGCGCCGTGACCCCCAGGATGCGGACCGCTTCCCGAGCGACGTCGTCGAACTCCAGGGGTATTTGGAAGGGAAGTCACGCATTGAGGGGGTTCAGGCCATCCCCGGCAGGAACACGAACGTCCCGCTGTACATCCTCGGGTCCTCGCTCTTCGGGGCGCAGCTGGCCGCACAACTCGGGCTCCCGTATTCCTTCGCTTCCCACTTCGCGCCAGCTGCCCTCGAGCAAGCCACAACGGCATACCGCGAGAACTTCCAGCCGTCCGAGCATCTGAGCGAGCCGTATGTGATCGCTGCGGTCAATGTCACGGCCGCCGATACAGCTGAGGAAGCGGCGGAACAGACCCGCAAGGTCCGGAGGAAGCGTGTCGAGGCCATGGTGGGTCGCGGTCGTGATCTGACCGAGTCCGAGCTGGACATGCTGGTTCATTCTCCGGCAGGACAACAGATCATCGAGATGCTCCGGTTCACCGCGCAGGGTACCGGGCCCGACATCAAGAACTACCTCGACCGTTTCGCCGCGATGGCCCAGGCAGATGAGCTGATGATTTCGCTCCAGTCGCCGTCCACCGAGGAGTCCTCCCGCTCGATGGAGATCCTCGCGGAGGCTTGGGGGCTCGACGACGCCGCCTGATCCACGTCGTCGCCGAGCCCGACGATGCTCCCGCTACTCCCCTTCGCGGTTCTCGATCTTTTGGATCGCGGCCGTGTTGGGCGGGAGGTCGTTGAACTCGGAGGCGTCCTTGTTCTTGATCAGCAGCTTGGACAGGATCGCAATGACGCAAATGAGAACCGTCGTCGCAATGAGCTGGAAGCGCACCTCGGTGTCGGTCAGGCCCAGGATCACGATCACGGCGACCAGCAGCAGCGCAAGATAAGAGCTCCAGGGGAAGGCCCACATCTTGAGCGGCAGCTTGCGCCCTTCCTTCTCCGCCCGCTTGCGCAGAACGATCTGCGAGATCAGCGCGAAGGTCCACACGGCGAGGATCGTGGAACCGATGATGTTGAGCATGATGTTGAGGATCACCTCGGGCCACAGGTAGTTCAGCACCACGGCCACGAAACCACCGAGCACGGAGAGAATGACCGCCGAATAGGGGACGCCTTTGTCCGAGATGGCGGCGAAACGGCGCGGGGCGGAGCCTCTCCTTGCCAGCGAGTAGAGCATGCGCGAGCCGCCGTAGATGTTGGCGTTGAGCGCCGACAACAGGGCGAGCACGATGATCACGGTCATGACCTTGTCCGCGCCGGGCAGACCGGCCACGCTCAGCACCGCGACGAACGGGCTGGCGGAGAGACTGTCGTCGTCCCACGGCATGACCAGCACCATGACAGCCACCGCGCCGACGTAGAAGACCAGCACGCGAATCAGGATGGTGCGAATCGCCGTCGTGACGTTCTTGGCCGGTTCGTTGGTTTCGGCGGCAGCAATCGTCGCCAGCTCTGTGCCGCCGAAGGCGAAGACGACGACGAGCAGCGCCGCCGCCACACCCGAGACACCGTGCGGCATGAATCCGCCGTGATCCGTCAGGTTGCTCGTGCCGGGGGACGGAGTCGGGAGCAGGCCGATCAGCAGGAGGACGCCCACCACCAGGAAGGCCAGGACGGCAAGGACCTTCAACAGGGCGAACCAGAACTCCGTTTCCCCGAGAGTCTCCACATGCAGGAGATTCACCAGGGTGAATGCGCACATGAACACGAGGGCGAGCACCCACTGCGGGAGAACCGGCCACGCCTCGTTGACGATCTGGGCCGCGGCAGTGGACTCCGCCGCGATGACGATGACTATCTGGATCCACCACAGCCAACCCAACGCACGGCCGGCCGTGGGGCCCAGCGCCTTGCCCGCGTAAGTCGAGAAGGACCCGGAGGCCGGATCCGCAGCCGCCATCTCACCCAGCGCCCTCATGACGAGGACAAGGAGCAGGCAACCGACGAGGTAGGAAACGATGACGGCCGGACCGGCGGCTTTGATCGCGGAGCCTGTGCCGACGAACAGGCCTGTGCCGATCGCCGATCCAAGGGCCATCATCACGAGGTGACGCGATTTCAGGCTGTTGTTCGGCTGGTCGACCGACTGACTGGGGCTTGCGACCCCTTCGGGTTCGGGCGAGTGTGATCTATGACTCATAGAAGGTGAGAATACAGTATCGTATCTGATTTAAGCGACCGATCGGTCGGTAAATTTTTGTGCGGCGGCTGGTGTGGTGGCTGGTGCGGTCGTTGGGGCGGGTGCTGGTGGGGCGGCAGTTGCGGTCGTTGGGGCAGGTTCGAGCGCCGGCGGCGTCGCGGGCGGGCCGCTGGGCTGTGCGACCGCCGCGTTGAGTGGGGGTTACCCGATTCGGTGGCGATTGCAGTCGTTAGGTGGAGGCCAAAGCCCCACCTAGCGAAGGTAAACGCCTCCAATTCGCGTAACCGCCACCCGGCATCGCCCGGGCCGGGCCACCACGGCACGATATGGGGACGACGTCGTCGGCAACCGTCTCGAAGTGGCAATCCCGTGCGTCCGCGGGGCCATCCCCGCCGCGAGGTGGCAATCCCGTGCGTCCGCCGGGCCATCCCCGCCGCGAAGTGGCAATCCCGTGCGTCCGCGGGGCCGAGGTGGCAGGTTTGTGCGAAATCGACCGCCAAAAACGCACAAAACTGCCACCTCGCGGGTCGAAGTGCACGGGGTTGCCACCTCGCGGGTCGAAGTGCACGGGATTGCCACCTCGCGCAGAACGTCTCGCCTCGCCGCGCCCCGCCTCGCCCCACCTCGCGCAGAACGTCTCGCCGCGCCACGCCTCGCCCCACCTCGCAGCGTCCCGCCCTAGCCCCTTGCCCGAACCAAGGCGGACCAACAGCGGATTCTGTGTTACTTCGTAGCTTCGCGTCCTAGACTCGGGACCATGACGGATACCAGCAACGGAACTGCTCTTCCCCAGCCCTCTGCACCCGCCACGGAACCCGCCGCGGACTCCTCGGCCCCGGGGAACAGGCCGGTCGGACCGTGGGACAGGGTGAGTGCTCCCGCAGGGACGTTCGAGACGGTTCGGCAAGGTGGCGTCGTGAAGGCCTGGGGCATCAGGTATGCCCGTGCGGAGCGTTTCGGGGCGCCGATCGCCTACACCTACGCCGAGCCCTTCACCGCCGATACCCCGGCGCCGGCCTGCCCGCAGCGATTCGATGAGACCGATCTGGAGCTCCAGCGGCTCGGGTTCGATGAGCATTGTCAGCGGCTGACCGTCACCCGGCCCGGGAACCGCAGATCCGGGCTTCCCGTGATGGTCTGGATCCACGGCGGCTCCTACATCGGCGGCGCGGGGGACCTGCCCCACTACGATCCCATGGCCTTGGTGCAGGAGCAGGACCTGGTGGTCGTCAACGTGACCTATCGTCTCGGGCTGTTCGGGTACCTCGGCGACGGGCGGACCCGCGAGGCCAACCCCGGCCTGCTCGACCAGGTCGAGGCCGTCAAATGGGTCCACCAGAACATCGAAGCCTTCGGCGGGGACCCGTCTCGCATCACGATCGCCGGCCAGTCCGCGGGTGGGCACGCGTGCTGGGACCTGCTCATGGTTCCCGAAATTCAGGGCATGATCAGACGCGCCATCCCTCAGAGCGCGCCGCTCGGGATCGTCCACGGGCGACGTCGCGCGTGGAATGCGATCACCCCCGGCCCCGAGAAGACCGGTCGGATGCGTCAGGCGACCACGACCGAGTTGGCCGAAGCCGAAAGCGTCATCAACCGCAAGGCGGCGTTCCACGGACGCGCCGCCCTCATGCCCTTCTCCCCGAGGTACGGCCAACGGCCCCTGCCGCCCGAGAAGCTCCTCAAGAAACGGTGGAAGGAACTGGCCGGGAAGGTCGACGTCCTCATGGGGACGACGGCGCGCGAGGCCGCGCTCTTCACCGGCCGGGTCCCGTTGCTCGAGGTTCTGGCCGGGTTCCGGCGCGGGCGACAGGGCGTCGTCGAACCGATCGTGCGTGCCGTGACCCAGTTCGTCTACGCCGCCGACAACGCCATCTGGGCGCAACGACTCGCCAACGCGGGCGGACGCGCAGGCCTGTACCGCTTCGTGTTCGGCAAGCCCGACGCCGCCCTCTCGTGCTGTCACATTGCCGAGCTGCCCCTGCTCTTCCCAGGGACATCCTGGACCGAGAGCGGGGAGAACGCGGGTGCCGGCGTCACGGGCCCCGACCTCATGAAAACCTTCGACGCGGAGGCCCTCGACGACGCCGGCCGCGCGCTCCGGTCCGCCTGGGCCGGATTCGTGCGCGACGGTTTCGACTCGAAGGACGTCCGGGCGATCCCGGACGTGCTGGAACTCCTGCCGCCTCGCACGCCACGTCGAAAAAGAGAAAGGAACTGATCATGCCGAAAACGAACCAGAACGGCGAACCGATTCGCGATGAGTTGCCCGAGACCATCAAGAAATCGGACCGCAAAGCACAGACCACATTCGCTCAGACCTACGACTCCGCGATGGACGAATACGGGGACGCCGAACGCGCCGCACGGACCGCCTACGCCCAGCTGAAGCACACACACGAAAAGGTCGGCGACGCATGGCAGGAGAAGGAGGAGTACGGGGACTCGGACGACCGTGCCGAGTCGTCCCGACGGGACCGCGGAGAAACCGCAGGCGGCGTTGATGCGAACGCGTCCAAGGAGCACCTGTACGACCAGGCTCAGGAGCTCGGGATCGAGGGCCGCTCGGAGATGAGCAAGGACGAACTGGTCGAGGCCCTCGAAAAGGAAAGTCAACGCCGCACGTCAGGCTCCTGACGGGCACCGAGCCCGAGCCTGCCCGGCCCAGCGCCCGGGCCGGCGCCGCTTCCTGAAGCCCGCTCCCCGGACCGACTCCGTTGCCCGAGCCGGCTCCGTTGCCGGACCGACTCCGTTGCCCGAGCCTGCCCTCCCTCGGGGCTACTCCCCGAGGTACTCCAGGTTGATTTCCGACTCGGCGTCGAAGAATGAACAGGTACGGGGTGTCGCGTCAACGACGTCGCCGATCTCGATCTCCCCGGACCTCTCGACCCGGAGCGCGATCCTCCCACCCCGCAACCGAACGTCGGATTCCTGGACCGGGACGCAGTAGGCGTAAGCCTCGGACCCCAATTGCTCGATGTGCTCGACCTTCAACCGCATCCCCGTCGCTTCGGATGCGGTTTCGGTGCCCTCGGCCTCGGTCCGTTCCCGGGCCCACGGGGCCTGCGGGGCGATGTCCCATTCTTCGGGGCGCACACCCACAACGACCCTGTCCTTCGCGCGGCCGACCAGATGCTCCGGGAGTGAGACCGCGACGCCGCCCCAACGAGCCGTCCCCTCGTCAACCGGTACGGCCTCGAACAATCCGATCGACGGCGAACCGATGAATCCGGCCACGAACGTGTTGCCGGGGTACTGGTACAAGTGCAACGGGGCGTCGACCTGTTGCAATTCGCCGTCCTTGAGCACGGCAACCCGATCCCCCATGGTCATGGCCTCGGTCTGGTCGTGGGTCACGTAGATGGTCGTCACGCCCAGTTCCCTCTGGAGCGAGGCAATCTGGGCACGGGTCGAAACCCTCAGCCTGGCGTCCAAGTTGGACAGCGGCTCGTCCATCAGGAAGACCTGGGGTTCTCGGACAATGGCCCGCCCCATCGACACGCGTTGCCGTTGGCCGCCGGACATCGCCGCCGGCTTGGAATCGAGCAGATCCTCGAGTTCGAGCATCCGAGCCACCTTGTCGACCCGCGCAGCAACCTCGGCCTTGGGAACCTTCGCGTTCTCGAGGGCGAAAGCCATGTTCTGGCGCGCCGTCATGTTGGGGTACAGCGCGTAGGACTGGAAGACCATCGCCACGTTCCTGTCCCGTGCCCGGGATTCCGTGACGTCCTTGCCTCCGATGAGGATCGTGCCCTCGTCCACGGGCTCCAGACCGGCGATCATGCGCAGGCACGTTGACTTGCCGCTGCCGGAGGGCCCCACCAGGGTCAGGAATTCGCCGTCACGGACATCGAGGGACACCCGGTTGACCGCGGGGCGCTTCTTTTCGTCGAATATGCGAGAGATGTGCTGGAGATGGACTTCGACCATGATGAGTTGATTCCTTGACTTGGTTCGTGGGAGCGGAGTTTCTACAGGTAGGGCTTGATGTCGCGGTTGATGGCGTCACCGATCCTCGCCTGGAGGCTGCCGAAGGTTTTCTCGACGTCGGCGTCGCCAGTCGTGATCTTGTCGAGGGCGCCCCCGATACGACGGCCGGCACCGTTGACGAATACCCGGGCGTAGTCCTGAGGCTTGGTGTTTCCCTGCAGCTGACCGAAAGCGGTCCTCGCATTCGGGTTCTGATTGAGGAAGGCCACCTCCTCCGGGTCCTCGTGGGCCGCGATGCGCACCGGAATGTAACCGGTGGCCTGCGTGAAGGTGATCGTGTTCTGGGTATTGGTCAGGAAGTCGACGAATTGGATCGCCGTCCTCTTGCGCTCGTCGCTGATCCCGTCGGGGATGGACAGGCCCGCACCACCCGTCGGGCACCCGGGCGCAGGGCCGGGCAGCGGCGTCGTCGTGATCGGAAATCCCGCGATTTCCTTGAGACCGCCGAGGGATCCGGTCGACTCGAGAAGTCCGCTCGCGGTGCCGATACCGAAATTGTTGATCGCATCCTTGGTGATTTCGATGTGCCCCTTCCGGACCTGGTCCTGCAGGAACCGACCGGCGTCGATCGTCCGTGGGTCCGTGAACTTGAGATCCCACTCCTCCGAATATCGACCGCCGAAGGCCCACGCGATGCCCTCGAAATACCAGTCCAGGTAGGCGGTTCCGTCAGGGATCGTCAGGGCGGGCTTGCCGCCGCCTGCATCCATGATGCGAGGGGCCCACTCGTCGAATTCCTGCCACGTGCTCGGTCCCCGGTCCAGAGGCAACCCGGCCTTCTCCAGGACCGACCGGTCGAAGTACAGCAGAGCGGTCGACCGGCTGTAGGGCACTCCGTAGTGCTTGCCTTCGTAGGTGTAGTCCTCGACGAACGTGGAGACGTACGACTTCGGGTCGATCCCGTTCTCGGCCCACAGGTCGTCGAGCGGCGTCGTCGCTTTGGAGAATGCGAAATTGAACCAGGTGACGTCGGAGGCGACGATGACGTCCGGGAGGTCTCCGCCCGCGAGCGCGGCATTGAACTTCTGGGAGAGCTCCTCGTAATTCTTGCCTCCGTCCACGAGCTGAGCGGGGGTGTCCGGGTGGGCGGCGTTCCAGGCTTCCACGATCTTCTGCTCGGTCTTCTTCGACTCGGCGGGGTGATTGGACCAGAACTGCAACGTGCCGTTGCCCTTCTGCTTCGGCCGGTTCGCGCTGCTGCCGGTGCCCGCGCACGCCGAAAGAGCCAGGGACGCGGCGCCCAGCCCCGCAAGGCCCAGGACGTGACGACGGCTCAAAGTGGCCATGACGAAGTTCTCCTTCTCGGAAGGTTGGAATGAGGGATGCGGTGAATCGACCGCGCAGCTAGCCCTTGACCGCGCCCGCGGTCAGGCCCTTGATCATCGAGCGCTGCAGCAGAAGGAAGATGACGATCATCGGGATGCTCGCGAGCAGCGTTCCTGCCATGACGGGACCCCAGTTGGTGGGTCCTTCGTTGTTCTGGAGCAGCGTGAGGCCAACCTGCAATGGTGCGACGCGGCCTGTGTCCGACATCAGGAACGGCCAGAGGTACTGGTTCCATTCGGTGACGGCGGTGATGAGAACGAAGGCCATGAGAGTCGGCCAGGACATCGGCAGAACCACGCGGAAGAGCGTGCGCAGGAATCCCGCGCCGTCCATGGTCGCGGCTTCCATGATCTCAGTGGGCAGGGACAGGAAATGGTTCCGCATCAGGTACGTCCCGAAGGCCACGCCCGCGAGCGGCACGATGATGCCGGGGAACGAGTCCCTCCACCCGAGCTGCGCGACTGCGGCGTAGTTGGAAATGATGGTGATCTCGTTGGGGACCATGAGGGTGCCGACCACCAAGAGGAACAGCACGTTCCGGCCCGGGAACCTGAGGAAAGCGAAGGCGTATGCGCTCAGCACGCCCAGCACGACCTTGACCACGGTCAGGACGGCGGTGATGACCACCGAGTTGCGCAGGAACTGCCCGAAGTCCACCTCGTTCCACACGTAGGAGTAGTTCTCCGGGGCGAACGGATGCGGGATCCAGGAAATCGGATCCGAATAGATGTCCGGGTGTGTTTTGAAGGACGTGACGACCACGAAATACAGCGGCAGGGCGATCACTAGGGCCGCGAGCAGAGCACCGAGGTAGCTCACGACCTTCACGCCCAACAGGCCGTTGGCCTGCTTCCGGGCCCGTCGGCGGGCTCGGTCCTTCTCGACTTCGTCGGTACTCGGCGTCGGGTCCGGGCGAGACGGCAGGGGCGCGGGGCCGGTTGTTCTTGCTGGGCCGGTTGTTCTTGCTGGGCCGGTGGTCCCCGCGGAGGTGCGGGGCGTCGTCGTGGTCGCCGGAATGGCCGCGGTCGACGGCGTCGTCGGATCTGTGTTGCTCATGACTATCCCTTCCGGTCCTGCAGACGAACCTGAACCACGGTGACCACCAGGACGGCCAGGAACATGAGAGTCGCGACGGCGGCGCCGTAACCCGCCCGGCCGTTCACGAAGGTCTCCTGGTAGACCTGATAGACCATCGTGCTGGTCGAGTTGCCCAACGGGCCGCCCTGAGTCATCACGTTGATGATGTCGAAGACCTGCATCGAATTGAGCAGCACGGTCACGGACAGGAAGAAGGTCGTGGGGCGCAATTGCGGGAGGGTCACGCGGAAGAATTTGCGGAGGCCCGACGTCCGGTCGATTTCGGCGGCCTCGTCCAGATCCTTGCGGAGCCCCTGGAGTGCCGCCAGATAGATCACGAAGGTGTACCCGAGGTTCTTCCACACGTAGGTCGTGATGATCATGAACAGGGCCCACCGTGGGTGGGTGTAGAACTCGGGAGATTCCATGCCGATCCTGGCCAGGAGATCCTGGATCATCCCGTACTTGGGGTCGAACACGAACTGGAATGCGACGCCGACCGCCGCCCCGGAAATCACGTACGGCGCGAAGACCAGGGAACGAACCACATTGCGGCCACGAAGAGGCCGATCGAGCAACAGGGCCAATGCCAGACCAAGCACCATCGAGCCGCCGACGGCCGAGACCGTGAAGACCACCGTCTGGAGCACGATCTGCCAGCTCTCCGGATCCTTGGCCCACTCGATGTAGTTCGTGAGACCGACGAACACCGCAGGTCTGGTGGCCGAGATGTTCCATGTGAAGAACGAGAGGCGAATGTTGTCGAGCAAAGGCCGGTAGGTGAACAGCAGCAAGAGCAACAAGTTCGGTGCCACCAAAGCGGTTGCCAACAGCGTGCGTCGAGATCCCCTCCGTCGACGACGTCGGGGCGGCTCCTTCCCCGGTGCGGAGCCTTCTAGGCCGGGAATTGTCGGTACAGTCACATCCAAAAATATTAGCCTCGGCCCTTTAAACACAGGCCACATAAGGGTGAACAGCCCCATAACCGCACGTCACCTCGGCGAGTTCGATCCGGGGTGGGTGTGGGTGGGTGTGGGCG
>NZ_NOIQ01000037.1 GCF_004136575.1 Rothia koreensis | reverse complement strand
GTCGGGAGGATGCGGTTCCGTGGGGCAGGCGGTCGAGGCGGTCAGGCGGTCGGGGCGATCGGGCGGTCTACTTTCGGCGAGGTGGCAATTTTGAGCGGTCCGGCCCGCGAGGTGGCAGTCCTGAGCGGTCCGGCCCGCGAGGTAGCAATCCTGAGCGCTGCGGCTCGCGAGGTGGCAGTTTTGGGACAAAATCTTGCGTTTTTCGTCCCGAGAATGCCACCTCGCGGGATAAATAGCCCGAAATTGCCACCTCGACCGCGCGCGGGCTTCGTTTCGACACCGCACACGCCGAATTCGGGGTCGCAGCCGCAGACTTCGGGGCCGCTCGCGCCGAGTTCAGTGGCGGTTTCCCGATTCGGTGGCGGTTGCCTGCGGGTTCTGCCGAAAGCCCACCGGCTCTCAGAGTGGGTTCAGTGGCGGTTTCCCGATTCGGTGGGGGTTTCCCGACAAAATCAGCGAGAATCGACGCCGCCCGAGCGCCCTTTCGGTGGGGGTTACCTGAATTGGTGGCGTTTGCCGTCGTTGGGTGGAGGTTGGGGCGCCACGTAACGGCGGAAAACGCCTCTAAATCGGGCAAGCGCCTCGCTATCCATGAGCCGCTGCGGACCGCACGGCGACGACGTCCGCATGTGGCCGCGTCCCTGGGTCCTGCCGCTGTTGGACCGATCGAATGACGAAGCCGGCGGTACAGAACACGGTCGCGCGGGCCGGAAGCGGGGGATCAGTAGCCCAGGGGCGATTGCTGCTTGTTGGCGGACCCCGTCGGCACGTACTGGGGGTTGGTCGCGAGCTCCTGCAGCCGGGACTTGGGACCGTTGAATCGGCTCCGGTCCGCAACGCTGCCCTTGTTGCTTTCGGTGTGCTGCCAGAAGTCGTAGTCACCCCACGACGCCGGGACGTCACCCGAGGAGCCGCTGCCCCACTTGGCGATCATGAGCGGGCTGTCGATGAAGGCGGTCGTGTCGCCCACGCACTGGTTCCACCAGGCGTTGGTCGTGTAGATCATGGGGGCACGACCGGTCTCGGACTTGTACTCGACCGTGAAATCTTGAATCCACGCTCTCATCTGGGCCGGAGTCTGGTGGTAGCACTGCTCGTCGGCGGTTTTGGCGCTCGGCGTCGGCTCCAGGTCGACCATGCCCGGGAGTGTGGTACCGTCATTGACCCACTTGCCGCCGTGGTCCATGAAGAACCGGGCCTGCTCCGAACCGCTGCTGTGACTGGGGCGAGCAAAATGATAGGCGCCCCTGTACAGGCCGGCCTTCCCGATCGCCTTGTACTGCTTGTCGAAGGTCGGCGACGCCCAGTCGCCGTCGGTGGCCTGAGCCTGGCCGAACTCCACTCCGGCGGAGGCGACCTCGCTCCAGGGGTAATCGTTCCCCTGGTTCACCGAAATATCGCGGCCCTGGATCCCTTCTTTGGGTCCAGCGTCCGACGCCGCCTGGGCAGCCGGTTCCACCAGGAGCGTTCCGCCAAGCATGAGCGCCGTCGAGACCGCGAGGCAGGCCGCCCCGCGGCGCCTCAGGGCATGCCGTAGTCTCCGACTCGTGGATCGGGTCTCGGATTCGAACATTTTCGTACCTCAATATGGGGTGTCGAGTGCGAACATGAGCATCGGGAGGGGAAGTGGCCCCGGTCCGACCGACTCCTCACGCACATGACCGTGAATAGGCCAGGCGCAAGGCGATGGCCACGACCGTATGGCAAACCGGAACCTATGTCCAGGACCACACACCACAATTCGTCTTTGAAATGACATGGGTTAACAGTTCG
Source organism: Rothia koreensis (assembly GCF_004136575.1). Lineage (GTDB taxonomy): Bacteria > Actinomycetota > Actinomycetes > Actinomycetales > Micrococcaceae > Rothia > Rothia koreensis. The sequence continues at coordinate 9,333 of NZ_NOIQ01000037.1, read as the reverse complement.
CGAGCCCGAAACTCCGCGATATCTCGGGTCGGGTCGCCTCTGCCGCCGCATTGAATAACACGCGTGGAATTAATCCCGAGTTGTCGAGATATTTATGGAAATCGACAAATCGCACAATGCCTTGGGGACCCTAGACTGGACTCATGACTTACGAACTTTCCAATTCAATCCACATCGACGCATCCCCCGCAGAGATCTACGACCTGATCTCGGACGTCACCCGAACGGGCGAGTGGAGCCAGCAGTGTTACCGGTGCGACTGGGACGGACCCGGGATGCACGACGTCGGGGCCACCTTCACCGGCCACAACCGCACTCCCGATCGCGAGTGGACGACGACGTCGGAAGTCGTCGCCGCCGAGCCCGGAACCCACTTCGCTTGGGAGGTCGTCCCGGCTCGTGTACGTTGGGGATACAAAATATCTCCAGAGGGCGAGGGCAGTGTTCTCACGGAATACACAGCTTTCTCCGAACAATCCCACGAAACCTTTCGGCAACGTTTCGGGGAGGATGCAGACCACCAGATCGAAATTCGCCAGGAAGCGGCCGCGTCGGGGATCCCGGAAACTCTCGCCAAGATCAAGCGAATCGTCGAAGAAACAAACTGATACCTCGCGCGCCAGTATTTGTGAAGAAATCCACTCATTCTGGCGTAATACTTGTCGCGTGTTTTGAGCACCCACGGCCGAATACGTACCTTGCCGTTATGGCAATTTCGAGACGCAACGTGCTCGCATTCGGCGCGGCCGCATCGGCCGTCACCGGAACAGCACTCATCACCGCACCCGCGGCCCAGGCCGCACCGGCTACGGCCAACAAGACCATGGAATCCAAGCAGCCGCTGAGCTGCCCGTTGGGGAAGGGGAAGTAGTCCATGGCAGCAGTACAGGTCAGTTCTCCCAACTTCACCGAGGGCCGCGAAGGAACGGCCGTGGACCGCATCGTCATCCACTACATCGTGGGGACCCTTGCGGCCGCGGACACCACGTTCAGCGACCCCAATTCGGGAGTCAGCGCGCACTACGGCATTGGCGAAGGCGAAATCCACCAGTTCGTGGACGAGGCCAATACCGCCTGGCACGCCGGCGACTGGAATTTCAATCTCCGCAGCATCGGCATCGAGCACTCCGCCGACCCGTCCCGTGCACCAACTCAGGACACCTACAACAAGTCGATCGACCTCTGCGCAACGATCTGCCGCACCTACGGGCTCGACCCTCAGTCGCAGATTGTTCCGCACAGCTTCGTGGTATCCACCGACTGCCCCGGCACCGTGGACATCCAGGCGATCCGCGACGGAGTCTCCGCGATCCTCTGACATCCCCGAGTAGTCCGCAACCCGTCGGCCCCGCCGGATTCGCAACCCGGCCGGCCGACGGCTGACTCGAAAGCCCCCGCCCCCTGCGCTCCCCGAGCGCGGCGGAGCGGGGGCTTCGTCGTACCCGACGAAAGATGTCCGCCCGGGGTGACTTGACGCACAATCAGTCAAGTGATTTATTGACTAAATGACTTACACCACCCTGTCCCTCTCGGAGAAGATCGCCGACGGCATCGTCGACATGATCACGCGGGAAGGCAAAACCCGCGGGGACTCGATCCCCTCTGCCCGGGCCCTGGCCGAACGCTTCGAGGTCACCGCTCCGACCGTGCGCGAGGCCCTGCGGCGGTTGGAGGCGACCGGCGTCATCGTCTTCCGCCACGGTTCGGGCACCTACGTGGGACCCGGATTCGGTCGGGGTCTCGTGGCAAACCCGCACGTCGTCGCTTCGGCGAGCTCGGTCCTGGACCTCATCGAAGCCCGCCTGGTGATCGAGCCGAATATTGCGGCCACGGCGGCCGCGCACCGCACCGAGGCGGATCTTGAGGCTTTGCGCGCCGCGTGCGACAACGCCACGGTGCCCGACGTCGTCGAGGACGTCTCTTCCCACTTCCACGCGGTCTTGGCCCGGGCCACGGGCAATCCCGTACTGAACGACACCATCGAGGCGATGCTCGTGTTCAACCGGCGACAACGACAGGAGCTGCGCCAGGCCTTCATCGTTCCGGAGACGGACCACGCGGAGCATCAGGGGCTCGTCGAAGCCCTCGAAGAGCAGGATTCCGAAACGGCGCGATTCCTTGCCGAGGCTCATCTTCGTTCCCTGCGCGACGCCGTCCGACGGCAACTCCGACCGACCGACTGAGCCCGCCCCTCGGCGGCACATCGGCGAAGCACCCCCGCCGCACTCACCCCGCCACACTCGCGCCCACCGCGCTCACACTCAGCACGCCCGCTCCCCCAAGGATCATCATCGTGACCGAACAGCCCCAGTACCGCCTCGGCGACATGACCAGTCGCGACACCGAGAAGATCGACAAGTCCCGCTCGGTGGCTCTCGTTCCCGTGGGGGCCTTCGAACAGCACGGCCCGGCCATGCCCATGGCCACCGATCAGATCCGCGCCGTCGCCCTGTGCGACTCGGTCGCGAAGCGCATGGAAGGAACGGCTTTCGTGGGCCCCGAGCTTCCGGTGGGCATCTCGATCCACCACACCACGTTCCCCGGCACCATGAGCCTCGCGCCGGAGACCTTCATCCAGGTGATCACGGAATACGCGACCGAGCTGCACAGGAACGGGTGGCAGCGGGTTCTGGTGGTGACCGGGCACGGGGGCAACAACTCGGCCCTCGGCGTCGTCGCCCAACGCCTTCTGCAGGAAGCGCCGTCCCTCGAATTCGCCTGGACACCCATCACGGGTCTCGCCGCGGACCGGATCCGCGCTTTCGGGACCGCCGAGGTCACGGGGCACTGCGGGGAGGCCGAGACAGCGCAGATGCTGCACGTCGCACCCCACCTGGTGCGTGACGAACTGCTCCAGCCCGGAACCACGGGGCTGGATGAGATGGATTCGTTGCCGAGGCTCTCACGCCGTGCCCGCCCTTCGCTCTCCGTCACGTGGGACCGCCTGAGCGCCAACGGGGTCCTGGGCGACCCGACGCGATCAACCAAAGAACTCGGCGCGGACATCATCGAGACCGCGACCGAGACGATCTGCGACTACGTCCGGACCTGGATCGGGATCGACCGAGGAATCAACGGGTGAATCATGAGCTCATCGACCGCACCTGAGAAGAACACAGGCCGCCTGCCGTGGATGATCCGAGCGCTCTCGGTCGTCGAACGGGTCGGAAACGCGCTGCCTCACCCCTTCTGGCTGTTCTGGATCCTCGCCGGCATTCTCGCCGTGATCAGCGCGGTTCTCGCCGGAGCGGACACGAGCGTGGTTTCCCCGAAGTCGGGCAAGGAAGTCCACGTCCAGAATCTGCTCTCCGGCGAGGGAGTGGCGATGGCGATGTCCACGATGGTCAAGAACTTCGCCTCGTTCCCGCCGATGGCCACCATCGTCGTCGTGATCATGGGGGTCGCCGTGTCGGAGCGGACCGGTTTCCTCTCCGCGGTCATGCGGGTCTCGATCTCGCAGGTTCCCGCCGGTCTGGTGGTGTTCTCCGTGGCCTTCGCCGGAACCGTTTCCCACCTGGCTTCGGCCGCGGCCTACGCCATCCTGGTGCCGTTGGGCGGCATGGCGTTCAAGGCAGTCGGCAAGTCGCCGATCCTCGGCATCGTGGTCGCCTACACGTCGATCGCTTCCGGATACGATGCGAGCCCGATCCCGACGCCGAACGACACCATCTTCGCGGGCATCACCACGGCGGCCGCGCATATCGTGGACGAGAACGCTTCCGTCAGCCCCGTGAGCAACTGGTACTTCAACATTGCTTCCTCGCTGCTCCTGGCCCTCGTGATCACCCTGGTCACCACGACGGTTCTGGCCAAGCGGGATGATCTGGAGGAGGACGACGCCGCCACCGGCGCGACCACCACGCTGCATCTGAGCCGCCTCGAAACGCGGGGTCTCATCCTCGCCTCGGGGGCCGTGGTCCTCCTGCTCGCCGTGGTGATCGCCGCCGTGATCCCCTCCGGGTCACCGCTGCGCGGGGACGGCGGGTCGCTGGCGGACTCCCCGTTCCTGGACGGCATCGCCGCGCTGGTCGGCTTCCTGTTCATGGTCGGAGGCATGGTCTACGGACGGGTTCTCGGAGTCATCAACGCCCCGAAGGACATCCCGCCGATGATGGCCGAGGGCGTCCGGCAGTTCGCGCCGACCCTCGTCATGTTCTTCGCGATCGCCCAGTTCCTGCAGTACTTCGACTGGACACACCTCGGTGACGTGATCGCCGTCGGCGCCTCACAGTTGCTGGACCAGAGCAACATTCCGGTCACGCTGATCTTCCTGCTCGTGTTCGCGTTGCTGTCCGTGGTCAACGTGATCATCACGAGTGGCTCGGCCATGTGGTCGATCATGGCACCGGTTCTGGTGCCCATGCTGATGCTGCTCGACGTCCCCGCGGACACCACGCAGGCAATTTTCCGCATCGCCGACTCCGGGTCGACGTCGATCTCCCCCATGAGCCCCTACTTCGTCATGGCTCTGGGCTTTCTCCAGCAGTACCGGAAGAAGGCCGGCATCGGGACGCTCGCGGCGTACACGCTGCCGCTCGCGATCTGCATGACCTTGGCCTGGGTCGTCCTCTTCTTCCTGTGGTGGTGGCTGGGCATTCCGCTCGGCCCCGGTGCCCCGGTCAAATAGAGGGCCTCAGCCCAGGGAACGACGTCGCCGTGCCGCACGGCCGACGCCGACCCCGGAACATAGCTTCACTCATCATTTGGGATCGTCCGGAAGGGATTGAACGAACCATGTCCCATTCATCGGTACACGCCGCTCCGACGTCGTCCGCCAGGCGCGACGTCGTGAAATTCCTGGTCTGCCTCGCGATGGTGCTCATCGGCGGATTGGGTTCGTACATCGTGCAAACCAACGCGGGGACCTTGCAGGTCCAGACCCTCTCCATCCCTGGGCCCAACGGCCAGAAGATCTCTGCGGACCTCTACAAGCCGGTCAATGCGACCGAGGATCACCAAGTGCCCATGGTGGTGGTGACCCCGGGATTCCAGCGCACCAAGGAGACCCAGGTCAGCAACTCCCTGGAACTCGCCCGACGCGGCATGGCGACGCTCGTGGTGGACCCGTACAACCAGGGCGAATCCACCTCGCAGGCGCCCGGGTCCAAGGAATCCGCGCTGATTCCCGCGATCGACTACGTCACCAAGACCTCGGCCTTCAACTACGTCGACCAGGACAGGATCGGCATCACGGGGCATTCCGCCGGAGGCAGCCAGGTCCGGAGTGCGGCCTCCCACTACGGCAAGCTCGAGAAGGATGCGCTCAAGAAGGCCGCCGACCCGTCGTCGCCCGGTGGTACGGAGGTCACCGCGCAGGAACGGTCCCACGCGGAATCCCTGAACAAGATCCGCTCGGCGTACATCTCCGGGTGGCTGCGCAATCTCGACGACAAGTCCTTCAAGAACATCCACTCGAACCTGGGCCTCGGATACGCCCGCTTTGACGAGGGCGGATACAGAAACGTTCGGGGAGACGGCGATCTGCGCGATGCCCCGGAGGCCATATCCTTCGTCAACTCCGGCCTGCCCGAGGACCAGAAGGTCTCCTCGGTCAGAACGGACTCCCCCTACGGCGACCCGGGGGACCGCACCTACCGCATCGCCAACAATGACAGGACGATCCACCCCTTCCAGCCGATGTCGCCCGCTGCGGTCGGCGGGCTCATGGACTTCTTCACGACGACGCTCGACTGGCACACGGATGTGTCCAGCGGCAACCAGACCTGGTTCGTGAAGGAAGCGTTCAACCTGATCTCCCTGGTCGGCGGCCTGGTGATGCTCCTTCCCCTGAGCCGCTTGCTGTTGCGCATCCCGGCGCTCCACTCCGCGGCCCAACCGGTCCCGGCCCCGCAGGCCCGGCAGACAGGCGCCGGGAAGGTGATCTTCTGGGGCACGCTCGCGGTGAGCGCGGCGGTCGCCTGCGTGACCTTCATTCCTCTGTCCAACGCCACCGAGTTCGTGTTCCCGGACGCGACCCATTCGATCAACACCTGGTTCTTCCCGGCCCGCATGGTCAACGGCGTGCTGTTGTGGTCGCTGTTCAACGGCCTGTTCGGGCTCGCACTGTTCTTCGGCACCCACTGGCTCCACGGACGACGACGGGGCGCATCCGCGGCCACCTGGGGGCTCAGGATCGGACGCCGGGAGCTCGGCAAGACGCTCTTGCTCGGATTTCTGCTGGTCACATGCTTCTACGTGGTTCTGTCCGTGATCTACGGCCTGTTCCACTCCGATTTCCGCTTCCTGGTGGTCGCGGCCCGACCGCTCTCGGCCCGGTGGTTCTGGGTCTCGCTCATGTACATCGTGCTGCTGTTCGTGTTCTTCTTCAGCAACTCCCTGCGCGTCAACGGATCGATGCGTGTGGCCGGACAGAAGAAGTGGGTGAGTTACCTTCTCGCGGCGCTGGCGAATTCGGTCGGGCTCGCGGCAATCTTCGTGATCCAGTACGTCACGTTCTTCGCCACCGGCACGGTCTTCTGGACCGACGACTGGTTGTACGTGAACATGCTCCAGTCCGTGCTACCGATGATGGTGATCCTGCCCCTGTTCAACAGGGCGTTCTTCACCATCACCGGACGCGTATGGCTGGGACCCATCGTCACGGTCTCGATCTTCGCGCTCATGGCCCTGGGCGGCAGCGTGATCTACGTGCCGCTGCCGCACTAGGCCGCGTGGGAGGAAAAACGGATTAGCTCGCGCGAGGGGGCAGTAGCGTGCGGTTACGGCGTCGAAGTGGCAATCCCGTGCAGTCTCGACGCCGAGGTGGCAATTCCGTGCGGTTTTCAGGCCGAAAACGTCCCAAAACTGCCACCTCGCGGGCTGGGAACGAGGGGGCCGGCGTCGAAGTGGCAACCCTGTGCGGTTTCGACGTCGAAGTGGCAATCCCGTGCGGTTTTCGGGCCGAAAACGTCCCAAATTTGCCACCTCGCGGGAGGAGACGCACACAACTGCCACCTCGCGGGAGGACCCCCGGATCTGCGTCGGCTAGCTCCGGGCCATCTCGATCAGCTCGTCGATCTTGTCCTGCGGCACCCCGAAACTGACGAGCCGCCCCACGGGGAGTGAGGCCATCATCGTGTCGAGGTCCATCGGCTCGTCCCCTGCCGGTTCGTCCGAGTCGGCCGCGGCCCCCGGTTGGGTCCCGGATTTCTGTTCGGCGTCGTCGACCCCGGGGTTGCCCATGAGCTCGGCCAACCGTTGACGTGCCGTGGGTCCGGCCTTCGGGTGGGCCAAGACTTCACCGAGGGAGGATTCCCTGGTGAGTTCGACGTCGGGATCGTCGCCGTCGATCGAGACCGAGGCCTCTCCCCGGATGTCCCGACTCGAGGCGCCGACTTCCACGCGGTAGGTGCCGCCCTCGACCACGAAGCGGTCTGCCCGGATGTCCCAGTACGCGAGGTCGGAGCGGTCGACGGTCAGCGTCACGAACCGGGTCTGCCCCGAGGCAATCTCGACCGAGGAGAACGCCTTGAGCTCGCGCGGGGACCGGTCCACGGCGGATTCATCTCGCCCGACGTACACCTGCACGACTTCGCGTCCGTCGCGCGGGCCCACGTTGGTCACGCCCACTGAGACGTCGATGTCGCCTCGGCCGTTCACCCGGGCCGTGGGCTCCCCGTACTCGAACTCGGTGTAGGTGAGGCCGTGGCCGAAGGGGAAGGCGACGTCGAGGCCGCGTTTGTCGTACCACCGGTAGCCGACGTGGATACCTTCGCCGTACCTCACGTGCCCCAGTTCACCGGGGAAGTTGCCAAATGAGGGGTTGTCCTCGAGCCGGTGCGGGATCGTTTCGCTGAGTCGTCCGGACGGATCGGCCGCACCCGTGAGGATGTCCACGATCGCGGAGCCGCCGGCCTGTCCCAGGAGCCAGCCCTCGACAATCGCCGGTACGGTGTCCGCAAAGGGCAAGGAAACGACCCCGCCATTGGACAGAACGACCACGGTCCGGGGGTTCGCCTCCACCACCTCGTCCAGGAGCTCGATCTGGTCAGCGGGCAGATCGATCGTGGTGCGATCGAAGCCTTCCGACTCGGCGGCGTCGGGCAGACCGAGAAAGAGGACGGCGACGTCGCTCGAACGGGCCACCTCGACCGCTTCGGCGCGCAGGGACTCCGACGGTTCGCCGTCGAACGTGAAGCCAGGAGCGAAGGAGACCCTGTCCCCCACGGCCTGGGTGAAGCTGTCCAGCGCCGTGTCCAGCCGAGTCGGGTTGATGTGGGAGGAGCCTCCGCCCTGGTAACGCGGGGTCCGGGCGAACTCGCCGATCAAGGCGATGTCCTGTCCCTCGGCGAGCGGAAGCAGCGACCCTTCGTTCTTGAGCAGGACGACGGATCGTGTCGCGGCCTCACGTGCCAGGGCGTGGTGGGCGTCGACGTCGAGCGGGTCGTCAGGCTTCTCACGGTGCCCGGATTTCTCGACCAGGTCCAGAACCCGTTGCGCCGCCCGGTCGACCAACGCCTCGTCCAGGTCGCCGTTGCGGACGGCGTCGACGATCTGAGCATCCGTAACACCGTCCGAGGACGGCATCTCCAGATCCAGCCCCGCCGCGACACCCTTGACCCGGTCGTTGACCGCGCCCCAGTCGGAGACCACCAGACCTTCGAAGCCCCAGTCGTCGCGCAAGACGTCGGTGAGCAGCCATGGGTGCTCGGACGCGTACGTCCCGTTGACCTTGTTGTACGAGCACATCACGGTCCAGGGCTGCGCGTTCTTGACCACGCGCTCGAAGGCACGGAAGTAGATCTCGCGGAGCGGTCGGGGGTCGACGTCGGCCGAGACGCGCATCCGGTCCGTCTCCTGGTTGTTCGCCGCGAAATGCTTGAGGGATGCGCCGACCGTCTGCGACTGCATGCCCCGCACCATCCCGGTGGCGACGACGCCCGCATGGTGCGGGTCCTCGGAGAAATACTCGAAATTGCGTCCGCACAGGGGCGAGCGCTTGATATTGACGCCGGGGCCCAGAAGGACCGAGACGTCCTCGATCGCGGACTCCACACCCAGGGCGACGCCGACCTTCTTGGCCAAGTCCGGGTCGAAGGCCGAACCGAGGCCGACGGCCGGAGGAAAGCATGTGGCGGGGATCGAATCATTGATGCCCAAGTTGTCGCTGGACCCCGTCTGCTTGCGCAGGCCGTGGGGCCCGTCCGTCATCATGATCGATGGGACACCGGCCCGGTCGATATTTTTGGTGGTCCAGAAGTCCTTGCCGCTGAGCAGGCTTGCCTTGTCCTCGAGAGTCAGTTCTCGGACGTTCGTCATGATGTCTCCCTCGATGTCGCTGATTCTGTGGTGGGGTCGTTGGGGGCGCTGGTGGCGTTGGTCGGGGTGGTCCGC
>NZ_NOIQ01000036.1 GCF_004136575.1 Rothia koreensis | reverse complement strand
CCCCTGGACACCCCGGGGAACCCCGCCACCAACAAGCCCGCCCCGACGCTTCACGAAGGACCGGTCTCCCTCTCTTTAGACTGGTCGGATGAGCGCAGCTGCATTGGCCATGGTTCTCTCTGCCGCGGTGCTCCACGCCGTGTGGAATCTTGCCGCGAAGGCGAAGCATGGCGATTCGTACACCTTCGTCTGGTGGTATGCGGTGGTCACGGCCCTTGTCACGGCACCGGTCGGGATCGTGTGCGTCGTCCAGCACGGCGGCTGGTCCGCCTACGGTCCCGCACTCGTCTGGGCCCCGGCGGTCTCGGCCGTCATCCACATCGGCTACAACCTCGCACTCCAGACAGGGTACGATCGCGCCCCGCTCGGCGTCGTCTATCCCGCCGCCCGCGGAACGGGCCCGATACTGACGATGATCGTCGCCGTCGCCTTCTTGTCCGAGCGGCCCGGGTGGTGGGCGCTGGCGGGTGCTCTCGTGATCGTTGGCGGAATCGTGGTGACGGCCGCACCAGGCAGGAGTCCGGGGGCCGTGGACGGGTCGCGGCTGCTCGCCGGCCTCGGCTGGGGGATCCTCACTGGGGCGTTCATTGCCGGTTACACCCTGTGGGACGACCATTCCGTCACCGCCCTGGCACAATCGCCCATCCCGTATTTTTCACTGTCGGCGGTCTACCAGGCGATTTTCATGACCTTTGGGCTGAATCGTTCGCGTCGTCGTCTCATGAGGGATTCGGTGAAGACGAACTGGCCCGTGATCGTCAGCATCGGAGTCCTTTCGCCGGCGGCCTACATCCTCGTGCTGACCGCGATGCAGAGCGAACCCGTTTCCTTGGTCGCCCCCTTGAGGGAGACGAGCATCGTGGTCGGTTCGTTGCTTGCTTGGGTGGTCTTCAAGGAGTCCCGACCGGGGCGGCGCCTGCTCGGGGCGCTGCTGGTGGTGGCCGGCGTCGCCCTGATCGGTGGGTGAGGCAAGGACGACGACGACCGCCTCGCCCGCCACCCCATTCCAACCGGCACCCGGCGGGTGGCTAGGATAAACAACGTGAATGCACGTGGATTCGACGACTCGATCGACGTCGAGAAGGAAGACCTCCGGAAGAACCCGGAGTTGTACCGCATCGGTCGGGGCGAGCAGGGTGTCCTGAAGGTCGAACCCTACAAGTCCGAGATCCTCCCCCATTGGAAATTCGCGACGCCCGAGGACGCCGAGAGATCCAGCTCAACCATCCTCGGCATGTTCGAGGACTACCTCGAGCAGGAGGACATCGTCGGCGCCGACATGGCCCGCAAGTTCCTGCAGATGGGCTACACGCGATCCCGGCGCTACGCCAAGTATCCCGGCGGAAAGAAGTACAAGGGACCCGTGCCGGAGGACAAGAAGGGCGTCAGCGGAGCGCATGGCCGTGAGCAGCGGGAACCCTCCCCCGAGGACCCCGAGAAGGCGGAGTCGGCACGCATATTCAAGAAGGCTTGGGACACGGCCCGGACCAACGAAACGTATCGACGACTCCGGAAGGCACACCAGGAGGCCTATGGATGACCGGTTCCTGGGGCGACCGAGCGTCCCACCTGCGGCGAGCGAGCGTCCCACCTGGGGCGGCCGAGCGTCCCACCTGGGGCGTCCGAGCGTTCTACCCGGGGCGTCCGAGTGAGGTGGCGGTTCCCCGATTCGGCAGACGTTACCGCCGTCAGGTGGGGTTTCAACCCCCACCTGACGGCGGAAAACTCCTCGCAATCGGGTAACCGCCTCCCAACAGAACCGCGCGGCAGGCCTTCAGGGCAACGACGTCGCCGGCAAACCCCGCTCAATCGGGCAACCGCCACCCAACGGAACCGTGGCGGCGCACGACGTCGTCGACAACCCCCGCGAGGTGGCAATTTTGTGCGCCACGAGCCTCAGCGCCCCCGCGAGGTGGCACATTGGTGCGGTTCTGGCCGCGAATTCCGCACGAAACTGCCACCTCGCCGGCACTCACGCACGCCGGCACTCGCGCACGCCGGCACGCGTGGGCGACACACGCCGCCCCGCGCGGCCTCACTCGAGCCGGTATTTCCGCGACGCCACGACCATGCCGGCCAGGTGGATCGCGAACCCGCAGGCCGGCCCCACGTAGAGGGCGATGATCGTGCGCGGCACGAGACCCACCGGCAGGAACAGCAGGCCGACGGCGATCGCGGCGGCCACGACCCACCCCAAGATGTACATGCGGTGTGCGTTCAAGGCCAGGATGGCCGTCCCGGAGAGGACCAGCAAGGCCATGATCGCCGAGCCGAATGTCAGCGTACCCAGCAGCCATCCGTGGATGACGTCGTGGTACGCGGCCGCTTCCTCCGGCTTGGGACCGTAGATGAGGAAGAACAGCCACGGCCCGATGATCCAGGCCAGAACCGCCCCGAAGAGGCCGATCCCCAACAGCGCCGCCGACGGTTTGACCATGGCGGCCACGGGACGATGCCGTTGCTTGAGGAAGGCCGAAATGGCGACGCCCTGGAAGGCCTGCAACGGGATCATGATCGGCGAGCGCGTAATGGAGATCGCAAGAATCAGCGCACCCATGGAGATCTTCGTGTACGTCGATGCATCCGCGCCGGCGCTGGCCTTCAGGACCACCGGCAGTCCGACCATCAGGACCGCGGAGGCGGCCGAGGAGCCCATCGCGAACAGGACGTTCTGCACGAAGCGGCCGACGCCGACGTCGGCCCTCGCCGAGAACGTTTTGCGGCCTTCGGAGGTGAAGGCGGCGATCATCATCCACAGCAGGACCGGGGAGACTGCGGCCGCCTCGAGCCCGCCGATCGACCCGGCGATCAGGGCCACCGCGATCATGGCGACCAGACGCCATCCGGCCTCACCGCCGCCCAGGGCGGAGAACTGGAACCATTGGTCGCGCCCGGCGGCGGCACCACTCATGGCCGAGTGCATCGCGTACAGGCACGGTCCGATGCAGAGCATGGCCACGGCGAACCCGGTGCCGGTGGGTACTTGCCCATGCGCCCAGACCGGAGAGGTGACGGCGACCAGCAGAGCGATGACGACGCCGAATCCGCCCGCGACCGCCATGACCCGCGCCCCGGGGCGCGTGGATCCCGCATCGCCGGCGTGCAATTGTGCGGCCCCGACCGCGCGCGTCGTCTCCTGCTGGAGGCCGGCAACGATCCCGTAGATCCCGAAGAGTGCGGACCAGAAGACCAGGAATTCCGTGACTTCTTCGCCCGCGAGCGCGTGCTTGGCGATGAAAGTGGCACCCAACGCCGAAACCGCCGAGATCATGGAGGCCAGGAGGATTCCGGTGGATTCCTTCTTGGTCACCGACCTCTGGCCGGTCGTGTTCTCCGCGGTGACTTCCGAACCGAGTCCGCTGACCTCGGGCGCTTCGCCCTCACCTGCACGCACCATGTAATGCCCTACTTGACCAGGTGGGATGCCAGGTTCTTGACTCCGCCCCAGTTCTTGGCCTGCGCCGCCTTCGGCAAGAGGCTCGCCGCGTGCAGGCGCGAGGAGACGTGGAGGCGGGCCACGGTGGCCGCCTTGGACCAACCCATGGCGCCCATTTCCTCGGCCATGGTCTCGAAGAATCGGCGCTCTTCGTCGAAGCGGGTGCCGTCCAGTGCGCGCCAGGAGGAGTCCGATGCCTTGTGGCGCCTGTACATGAAGGCCGCGGTCTCGTCGTAGAAGAGTGCGCCACCGGTCATCGCAACGTCCATGACCAGGCACATGTCCTGGACGACGTCGAATCCTTCGCGGAAGCCAAGACCCACGATGGTCTCCGCACGCCACCCGAGCGAGGGGAAATACAGCCAGTCGCCGCGCAGGATCGAGACCGCCAGGCCCTCCCCGTCGAGAACCGTGGTCTGGTCAGGACGGTAGTACGCCTTGGTCTTCTCGACCATGGTGTTCGAGGGCGCGTTGTTCTCGTCGATCACGAAGACCCCGGGCTGGAAGATATTCGCCTCGGGGTGGGCCTCCGCGGCGTGCACGAACCAGTCGATGTAGTTCGGGAGCATGACGTCGTCGGCGCCCATGACCACCACGAGCTCGTTCTCCACGAAGCCCAGGCACTTGCGGTAGTTCCCGTTGGCTCCGAGATTCTTCTCGTTGCGCATGTAGGTCACGCGGTCGTCGTTCAGGGACTCGAACCAGCCGGGGATCGAGTCGTCGGGGTAGCCGTCGTCGACGACGATCAACCGCCAGTCCGTGTTGGTCTGGTGCAGCACGGAGCGGACGGCCTGCTTCATCAGGGCGACGTCTCCGTAGTAGGGGAACAGAATGTCAACGGTCATGGCTTCTCCGTCGGGTCGTGGGGTTCTCCGGTGATCCGGTGGTCAGTCTTTGGTTCCGAAGGACGCGCGTTCTCGTCCCTCCGGCCATCGGTCCCAGCCGCGCTGGACCCGTGGGTCTCTATCGTGTGGGGCTCCCCGGTGGCGTCCACCTGGATGATCGGCATCGACGACGTCGGGTTGCGATTCCTCTCCACGTTCTCCAGTTGCCGGTTGAGCAGGGAACGCTGGATCGCGGCCTCCTCGGCCAGGACCCGGGTCTCGTCCTCGAGCCTCGAGATCTCGAGGGAGAGGTGCAGGCACACCCCCAGGAGCAGAACCAGTCCGATGAGGAACAGCAGATTCACGGGCGTCACCACGCCCACGAGCGAGGCGAGAGAGTCCAGGAGTCTGGGGAAAATCATCAGGACCGCAATGACGACCGCCGTGAGGAGCCACAGGGCCGCATACTTCTCACGCAGCTTGAGGTTCCTGACCAGGCGGATCACGGCGATGACGAGGATCAGCCCGAGAACCAGGAAGAATATGGATGCTGTATTCACTCGTGGCCTCCCTCGGCGTCGTTCAGGGAAATACGTTTGCGCGTCATCGAGATGAAGAACGCGAACATCGACCTGACCAGGTAGATCGCGGACTTCCACGGGTTGTTGGACGGTGTTCCGGCCTGCCTTTCCCTCATCTCGACCGGGACCTGCGTGACCGATAGGCCGGCGCGAAGGGCCATGGCCAGAGAGTCGACGGTGTCCCCGAGGTATTCGGCGGGGAAATACCGGCAGTACTGGGCGATCGCGCGGCGGTTGGCCGCCCGGAAGCCGCTGGTGACGTCGGTGAGTCGGGTCTTGGCCACGCGGGAGAACATCCCGGCGAGCATTCCCATGGCCCACCGGCGTGGACCCTTGGCCTTGTACGTGCCTCGTTCGGCGAATCGGGCACCAATGGAAATGTCGGCCTGCGCCAGGCCTTCGAGGACCCGTTCGATGTCGCGGGGGTCGTGTTGGCCGTCAGCGTCCACCTGGATCGCCCGGTCGTAGTCCAGGCGCTGGGCGTATTTGAACCCCGCGCGCATCGCTCCCCCAACGCCCATGTTGTAGGGCAGTTGCAGAACGCTCGCGCCCGCGGCGCGCGCAATGCGCGAGGTGTCGTCCGTCGAACCGTCGTCGACGACCAGCAGGTCGTAGGCGGGCATGGTGGACTGAAGCTCACGGATCGTCGACCCGATGACTTCTTCCTCATTCCATGCGGGCATGATGATGAGGCAGCTCAACGTGGGGTGAGCGTCTGGAATTTTAGCCATAGTGGTCCTTAGCCTACCGGTTGCGCCCTGGAACTCCCTGAGGACCGGCGAAGAATACGTGTGGGACCGGGCACCCGATGCGATTCGGTTCTCGTGACTCGCGCACAGAATGGCATGCGCCCGGGGGTCAGCCCCAGACGGTCAGGACCTGTCCGCTCTCGACGCCTTCGACCGACCGGACGAAGGCCTGAACGACGTCTTCTGCCGGAACCTGTTTGAAGCCGGGGAAGGCCGAGTGGTATCCAGTGGCCTCCTTCAGAACGGTCGGGCTGACCGCGTTGATGCGCAGCCCCCGGGGAAGCTCCGACGCCGCAGTGACCACGTAGGATTCCACGGCACCGTTCGCCACGGCCGATGCCACGCTTCCATGGATCGGGACCGTGGTCAGGATGCCCGAGATGAGAGTGAAGGAGCCACCATCGGCGACTCGCTTCATTCCTTCGGTGACGACGTTGATCTGGCCCATGGCCTTGCTCCGGAGCCCGTCCTCGTAGTCCTCGGCCGAGAGCTCCGTGACGTGCTTGAACGGTGCCGCACCGGCGCAGCACACGACGTCGTCGACGTCCCCGATCCTCTCGAACAGGGCACGGACGGAGTCGATGTCCGACATGTCCACGCGTTCGTCGCCGTTCCGCGAGGCCCGAATCACCTCGTGGTTCTTGGACAGTTCGTCTGCCACCGCGTGCCCGATGAGCCCCGAGGCTCCGACCACGAGAATCTTCCGAGTCATTCTCCGCTTCCTTCCTTCAGCATTCCGTTGAGTGCCTCCGGGCTACGTGCCGCATGTCGGCAGGTCCGCTGGCCCACCGTGCCGCCGTCCTTTGCCCGGGGCGGCATCGCCGAGACCGCGATGCTCGCCCTGGATCCGCTCCCCCGCGCCGACCGGATCGACGAGGTCGACCGGATCGACGAATCAGTCGCACGCCGTGATCTTGAGCAACTTGGCGTCCCCGGATTGGTAGACGGGGATCGCCACGCCGCTCTCCTCCAGGTTCTGCAGACCCTGGAACGCGCCCGAGTGGTCGCCCTGGTTGACCTCGTCGGTTCCGAAGTCCAGGACGTACTTGGCGTCGTCGTCCTTGACGGCCTGGCAGACCTTCGGGTCCTGGTTCGCCTGGTTGAGGGAGCCGTCGAAGATCTTCGCGTTGTCGGTGGGTGTGTAGAGCGTGTGTGCGGCCGTGACGTGCCGGTCGGCCAGGGCGTAGGCGAGTGCCCCGCCCGTCCACGGGTTGACGATGACGGTGTCCTTGTCCGGAACGTAATCGTCGATGTGATGGATGACGTCGAGTTCGTCGCTGTCGACCAGCTGGGCGTCCTCGGAAGCGTAGTAGCTCCAGTAGGACGCGTTGACCATGTCGTTGAGGGGCCGGGCGAACTGCGTGAGCGCAAGCGCCAGGATCACGGTGAGGGCCGAGACGACGCCGAGCACCTGCGGTCCCCGGTGCTTCCACCGCTCGACCACGGCCGAACCCATCAGGGCCTGCGTGATGCAGTGGGTGCCGATCAGGGCCAGAGGCACCGCGGCCACGGGCAGCAGGGCCGCCAGACGGTAGGGGTCGTTGTACCAGACGCCGGTCGCCCACATCCGGTCCTGGTCCCACTGGAGCCAGCGCACGCAAATGTAGTAATAGATCAGCACCCCGTAGACGAGGGCGAGCCAGACGTTGCGTCGGGTGTAGAGGACCACGAGGGTGCCCAGGATCGCCAGGATCGAGAGCACCCACTGCGCCTGGGTGAGGCTCAGGGGGCTGTTGAGCAGAGCCTCGCCGAAGGCCTGGGTGTCCGAGGTCGCCGGGCCCCACGTTGCGGCCCCGGCCTCCGGTCGGACGATGCCCCACAGGTACCAGATGAGCCAGAGTCCCGCGGCAATCAGGATGACCTGGACGATCACGACGCCGACGCTCGTCCTGCGGTTCGCCGCGCGCCAGATCTGCACGGCCCCGCGCACCAGAAGAATCGGGACGGTCATGATCACCAGGGACATGGCGGCGTTGGGGTGAGCGAATCCGATGCCGAGCGCCACCACGATGCCGAGGAGGATCGATTGGATCGTGGTCACCCTGCGAATCGCCGAAACCCGTAGCACATTGATCAGGAGCCCGAGACCCGCCGGGATCAGCGCGATACCCAGGAAGTTCGGGTAGAGCACCCCGAAGTACATCAGCAGGACCGGGAACGCCGCGAAGCCCGAGAGGACGGCGCCGGCCGTGAGCACGGTCGGAAGGTTGAACCGCATCATCGATCGCATCAGGTACAGAACCGACAAGGGCCAGACGACGACGGCGACCGTCACGATCATGGCGTTGGTGGCCATGGGGATCGAACCCTGTCCAGTGGACATGAAGACCAAGGACACGACGTCGTGCCAAGCCGCCGGGTAGAACGTCGGTGCACCCCCGCCCGCGGTCATTGCGCTGACCGTCAGGGACGAGGCGTTGTGCTGCTCGACGATGTACCGGATGACGTTGAGATGGAAATTGTTGTCGAAGGTCTGGGAGAACCGGCCCGGTGCGCCGATGGCGTTCGTAATGGTCCGGAGCATGACCAGGGCCGCGATGACGAAGGATGCCCAGTAGGCGAGTTGGCCCCGCGAGAACCACCGGGCCGGCACCAAGTCACCGCCGAGACGCCCGGGGCCGGTCCAACGGAAGGAGCCGCGGGAGGACGCCGATTCGCCCGTTCCCGCCTCGGAGTTCCACGGGGCCCGTTCGACGTCGTCGTGGCCCGCAGGACCAGCGTGCTTTTTTCTGCCTCGGGGCCTCGAACGGACCGGGTAGTCCTCGATCCGGGCGGCCCTGAATCCCCACGCGATGAGCCCGAAGACGAGTGCCGTCACGATTCCGCCCGCGAACGGGACCCAGAGGGCCCACCCGATCCCAGCGATGGGGGCGAGTACGGCGCTGACCGCGATCAGGCCGATCGACACCGCGGGAGCCAGTGCGACCGCGTCGAATCCGCGCATGCGAACGGCGAGCGTGACCAGGAGGCCCGGCACGATCAGCAGAATGATGCAGACGGCCAGGGCGGGGACGAGGCTCAACCATTCCATGGACTCCATGGCTCCGATCAGTAGTGGTGCATTTCGAGCAAACTCCAACAATCCTAGTAGCTTCGCCAACGTGCGGTTGCCGGGTCATCGTGAAATATCTAACCGCCGGGGTCAGCCGCAGGCGGTGACCTCCAGAAGCCTCGCGTTCCCGGTCTGGTACACGGTCTGGGCCACGCCGGTTTGCTCGAGTCCGCGCAGGCCGCCGTAGACGGAGGCGTGATTGACGCCGTTCATCTCGCGGGTGCCGAAATCCAGGACGTAGTACCCGCGGACGTGCTGGACGTCCTGGCACACGTTGGGGTCCGCCAGGGCGGTGTTCAGCGTCTTGTCCAGCCGATCGATCTCGGGGGTGCGCGTCTCGAGGAGGTGGTAGGAACTGACCTTCTGCCCGGTCAGCGCATAGGCCAGAGACCCTCCGGTCCATGGGTTGACCATGAGTGTGTCGTCGCGCGGAACGTAGTCGGGGACGTGGTGAAGGACGTCGAGTTCGTCCGAGGTCACCAGTTCGGAGCTCGGCGTGGTCTCGAATCGCTCGTGGGCGAGGGCGCGGCCTTCCTTCATGGAGTCTGCCGCGAAGATCGGCACGGACACCGCAACCACGGCAACCAGCCCCAGAACGATCTTGGCCGTTTGGGCGAGGGCGGGCCGAGCCTTGGGGCGGGGAGGCATCCAACCTTCCGCTTCGCCCTCGAGTGGCCGGTGCACGCCCACGGCCCGCCACCCGGAGATGCTGGCGTAGAGTTCCTGGACAGCCCAACCGACCGCGATGGCAATCATGGGGATTCCGATGACGGGGAACAGGGCCGTCAACCGATACGGATCGTTGTACCAGACGCCCGTGAGGGCATCCCTCCATTCCCAGGGCATCGATTCGACGGCTATGTACAGCACCACGAGGATCGCGTAAGCAAAAACCATCCACGCGTGACGCCGGAGGTACAGAAGAACCGCGGCGCTGACGACGATGAACCCGACGATCACCCAGGAGATGCTGTACCCGGAGGGCGCCAGGCTCAGTGCATCCAGCACGGACCCGGATACCGGAATCTGCTTGATCGTCTCGGGCTGGAAGGTCTTCGGGCGAAGCATCGTCCACACCACGGACACGGCCGCGAGGCATACCAGGAGAAGCAGGATTTCCGGGATCGGATGCCTCCGCCTCTCCGGAGCGGCGGGCAGGGAGCGGCTTCCCGTGGATTTGAGCATCCCGGCGACCAGGGACGTGATCCGCGCGATCGTCGCGGGGACGGCGACGGCGATCAGGGAAACGATCGCATTCGGATGCGAGAGGGAAATCCCGATTCCTGCGATGGCACCCAGGGTCAACGCTTGAGGGCGGAGAAGTCGGGAATCGGGTCCGCCGCGCAACGCCCAGACCACGAGCCCCAGACCTGCCGGGACGGCGGCGTTGCCCAGGAGGTTGGGGTACAGGATCCCGTAGGTCTGGAGCAGGACCGGGAAAACCACGAACGCCCCCGAAAGGGCTCCGGCCACGAGCCAGGAGTAACGGTTGCGGGTGAGCGAGCGGATCAGGAACATGATGCTGATCGGCCACACGAGCGCCGTGGTGCAGAAGGTGACCACGTTCGTGGCCGCGGGGACGGAAATGCCCGTCGTCGTCACCAGGATCGCGCCGAGGGAATGCCAGACCGAGGGGTAGAAGAATCCGGGCGACCCGCCGGCATTCAGGGTGCCGACGAACAGCGGGGACGCGTTCCCATGGTCGGCGATGTACCGAACGGCGTTGAGGTGGAACGTGTTGTCGAATGCCTGGGAGAAGTGCTCCATTCCCCCGGTGATGTGGGCCGTCTGCCAGATGCCGACGGCGACGCCGAGGGCCAGCCCAATCCAGGCCGCGCCCGAAAATTTCCGATTGCCGATGACGGGCAGGGCCGCCGTGATCGTCGATTGGGGTTCGGGCTCCCTACCACCGAGACGACGACGGTAGGTCGGGCGAACGATCACGGCCAGGATGGCCGCGAGGACCACGGCGAAGCCGAGGGGCATCCACCAGCCCCATCGGAGCCCCAGCTGGCCACCGATCAAGGCGCTCGAGCCCAGGCAGAACAACGACACCACCGGGGCGAGGGCCAATGCGTCGAATCCTTGGACCTTGGTCGCCCAGGTGATCAACAACCCAGGCATGACAAGGCACAAAGCGCTTACGACGAAGGCAAGGACCACGTAGAACTCCGAGGATCATCAGACGAACCGGGCATCGGCCCGGACTGAGCTAAAGTACACCAACGCTCTGGACAAAACGGATGAAGCACCTCAAGAAAGTATAAGCGTGAGTCGCGGCCCCTCGGCGCGGGACCGGGATGCGTCACCGTGCCGTTGGATACCGTGGATATATGAACTCAGGATTCGCCGACCACGCCCGCCCGAACCGGTCCGCTCACGACCTGGATGTGCACCGCGGACATTGGCTCGACCTGGACCCCAGGACCACGTACGGGCTCGCGCGGCTGCGGTATGAGGTCTTCACGATGGGACAGGGCATCACGTCCGAGCAGGACCTGGATGGTGCCGACCTCGACCCGACAACGACCACGTACTGGGTCGAGGACGAGGGTGTGCCCGTAGCGACCTTGCGGGTTCTGCGCGGCCCGTCAGGGCTGCCCGCTATTGGACGGGTGGCGACGTCGCCCACTCACCGGGGGCGCGGCCTCGCGGGATCGTTGCTCCGCGCGGCCGTAGCGGATCACGACGGCGAGACGATCGACCTGCACGCCCAGGCATATCTCGAGAACTGGTACGAGCGGTTCGGGTTCACGCGATCCGGCGATCCCGACGTCGAGGCGGGGATCCCGCACGTCCCGATGCGGCGTCGGGTGTGATCACCCCACCGACCCGCACCGACACCCACACACCGGGGGTTAAACAAAAAAAAGGGGGGAGTGAGCACACACACAAGGAGCAAAAACCCCTCGCACACGCACACACTCCCCCAAAAAAT
>NZ_NOIQ01000035.1 GCF_004136575.1 Rothia koreensis | reverse complement strand
GGTCGGCAGGGGGGGCAGGGGCGGACAGGGCTCGAGGTGGCAGGTCTGTGCGGTTCCAGCGCCGAGGTGGCATTTTCGTGCGGTTTCTTCGCCGAGGTGGCAGTTTTGTGCGGAAATCGGGGTGTTTGTCGCACGGGATTGCCACTTCGGCGGGAATGTTGCACGGGATTGCCACCTCGACGCCGGGGCTACACGAAACTGCCACTTCGGCGTCGGCGTCGGGCTCGGAGGCCCTGGGGGAGGAGCGGAGGAAGGCCGAATACCCGTTGCCAGCGCCGCCGCTCAAGAATGCAGGCGGCAGTCACCGTCGAAACCGCCCGTCGCACCTACTTTTCGAGCGCCCGGCCGTGACACTGCCCTCGAGGTGGCATTTTCGTGCGGTTTTTTCGCCGAGGTGGCAGTTTTGTGCGGAAACCGGGGCGTTTATCGCACGGGATTGCCACTTCGGCGGGAATGTTGCACGGGATTGCCACCTCGACGCCGGGGCTCGCACGAAACTGCCACTTCGGCGCCGGCACGCCACCCCCGACCCGGCCTCAGGCCTTGCGCTTCTGGATCCCCTTCGGCAGGTCCATGGGGCGGGCGAAGACCCCGGCCCACACGGCGCCCAGGATGGTGAGCACCCCGGTCGCGACCACGGCCAGGGGCAGTGACGCGAGGCTGAGCAACAGGGCCACGATCGCGGGCCCGCCGAGTTTCCCCGAATTGTTGAAGACGGCCCAGATGCCCAGGAACTTGGCCCGTCCGACCTTGGGGCTGAGGTCGGCGCCGATGGTCATATTGACCCCTGCACCCAGACCGTTGCCCACGGCCATCACGACCACGGCGATGATCGTCCACACCAGGACCGGTTGGATGCTCATGATCAGGAATCCACCACCGAAGACCACCAGGCACACGATGAGCACGGCAGTGCGTCCGAGGCGGTCCTTGATGTACCCGCCGGGGAACATCAGGACCAGTTCGAGCGCCGCCCCCAACGCGACCAGCAAGGAAATGCCCGACTCGTGCAGGTGGATGTGGACGCCCCACAGCTGGATCAGGGTCGGTTGGGCCGCCCGGGCGATCGAGAGAATCGTGACAGCGATACCGGCCAGGAGCACGGCCTTCCACCGAACCTGCAGTTTCCGGGGCGCGGGTTCGTTCGGGTCGGCGAGGGCGGCGGTCGGCGTCGTCGCGGTGCTCGTGGATTCCATCGCGTCGAACCCGCGGTTGAGCGCGGGAATGCACAGAACGACGACGGCGAGCACCGCACACATCGCGCTGAACACGTAGACCGACCACAGCGGGAACCACAGCAGAAGCATTGCACTGATCATCGGCCCCACCAGGTTGCCCACACGTTGTGTCCCACCGAGTGCCGTCATGGCCTTGCCCATGTGCATCGCGGGCATCTTGTCGGCGACGACGGCCTGCCGGGCCAGACTCCATATGTCCTGGACCGGTGCGAGCAGCATGAGCAGGACGATGTACATGACCAGGGCGAACGGGTCAGGAAGCGAACCGCTCAGGGAAAGCACCAACAGGCCGGTCACCACCACGGCCGCACCGGTTCCGAAGATCATGGCCCGGCGGTCGCCCACTTTGTCGATCAGCACCCCCACCGGCACCGTCAGGATGAGGCTCGCCGCGCCCATCAGGGACACGACGGCGCTGGCAAGAGCACCGCCGGCGCCCAGACTCAACGCCGAGAGGATCAGCACCGGGACGGTGGACCCCACCCCGATCGCGAACAAGAGGGAAGGCACGATAACCGGCCAGAAAATGGGGCGGAGCATGGCTTCCACCCTACTCGCGGCGTTTGGGCTCGTCGGATGGCTCTCATGCTGGCCATCTGCGGCCGACCGAGCCGCCGCGCACGACGTCGGAATCGGTGGCCCCCGACACAAT
The DNA here is from genome assembly GCF_004136575.1 of Rothia koreensis. Taxonomy (GTDB): domain Bacteria; phylum Actinomycetota; class Actinomycetes; order Actinomycetales; family Micrococcaceae; genus Rothia; species Rothia koreensis. The sequence continues at coordinate 10,942 of NZ_NOIQ01000035.1, read as the reverse complement.
GGCCGAATTCACACCCAAATTTCATTCGAACCAGAAATAAACCCCCCGCGCTCGCAGTTGTTCTGCGAGGTCGCGGGTTCTCGCGGCCGCCCACATTGTTTGAGAAGGGAGGGATCATGTCGGCAAGCCGTATGTTCACTTTGAATCGGAATTCATCCAATACTCGACTCGTCACCGTCCTGCTGGCGGTCGGTACTTTTGCCTTCGGGGTCGGCGAATTCGCCTCGATGACTCTCTTGCCGTCGATCTCTTCCGAGATGGGCGTCGACGAGGGCACCGCAGGGCACATCATCACCGCGTACGCCCTCGGCGTCGTCCTGGGCGCGCCGGTCATCTCGGCCGTGGGCGCCAAATGGCCTCGCAAGCCATTGCTCCTGGCCCTTCTGCTCCTGCTCACCGCGGGGAACCTGTTCGTCTCGGCGGCGCCGTCGATGTCCTGGCTCGTCGTGGGGAGGTTCGTTTCCGGTATTCCCCATGGAGCCTTTATCGGCCTGGCCATGGTCACGGCCTCGAGCATCAACCTGCCCACCAAGCAGGCCCGCGCCGTGAGCACCGTGCAAATGGGAATCACCGTGGCAACCATTGTCGGCGTCCCGCTGTTCACCCTCGTGGGGCAATTCGGCGGCTGGCGCGCAAGTTTCGTGCTGATGAGCGTCATCTCCGCGATCGCCCTGGGCATGCTGTGGAACACCGTGCCGAACCAGGCCGGGAACAAGGCAACGAACTCGCGCGTCGAACTGTCCGCACTGACCAACCCCAAGGTCCTGCTGACCCTGGTGACCGGGGCGATCGGGTTCGGCGGCATCTTCGCCGTGTACTCGTACTTCAGCTCGGCCTTCGAGGGCTCCCACGCGGGCCCCGGCTGGGCGATGTCCCTGATCCTCATGCTCTACGGAGTCGGTTCGACAGTCGGTAGCTACGTCGCCGGGTTCATCCACGCCAAGATCCTGATGCCCGCCGCGATGGCTTTCCAGGTGCTTCTGGGGCTCTCGGCGGTGCTCTACGCCGTCGGGATCGGCAACGCCTGGGTCACCGGGATCGCGATGGTCCTCATCGGAGCCAGCGGGGGAATGGTCGTTCCGCTGCAGACCCGGCTGATGATGGCAGCGGGCGACGCCCAGACCATGGCGGCCGCGATGAACAACGTTGCGTTCAACCTCGCGAACGCTCTCGGCCCGTTCCTCGCGGGAACGGCGATGTCGAACGGTGGCACCTGGGCCTCAACCGGTTGGATCGCGGCGGCGCTCGCGCTCGGCGGACTGTTCCTCCTCGGGGCCAACGTGCTCTCCGACCGGCGCACGCCCGTGACCCGCTACGCCGTGCGTTTCGAGCCGCAGACTCTGACCGTTCCGATCACCGGAGTCGTCCCGGTCGCCAAATGACGTCCGGTTACCGAACTGTCGACGTCGTCGGCCGGGCGCGAGTACTTTCAACCTGATCAATCGACGCACCGAATGAAAGCAGACAGTTCACTATGATCCTCACCGGACTCGTTGTCGGCGCCCTCTTGGGAATCGTCATGCAGCGCGGACGCTTCTGCGTGACGGGCATGCTCAGGGACATCTTCCTCCAACGCTCGTGGCGGACGTTCACGGCACTCATGGTCGTGATCGCCGTTCACGGCGTGGGCATCGCAGCGTTGACCTCGGCCGGCGTGATTTCCCCCGAGTACGAGGGGTTCGCGCCCGTCGCCGTCGTCGTCGGAAGCCTCATGTTCGGCCTGGGCATCGTTCTGGCCGGCGGATGCGCCTCAGGTACGTGGTACCGGGCGGCCGAAGGGCTGGTCGGATCCTGGATCGCCCTGGCGATGTACGCCGTGTCCTCCGCCGCCATGAAGAAGGGCGCTCTGGGCGGATTCACCACCTGGATGAAGCAGTGGGACACCGGGCTCACCACCGTACCTGCCGCCCTCGGCGTCTCGCCGTGGGTCTTCGCGATCCTCGTGCTCGTGGTGGCGGGCCTGATGGTTCGGCACTTCCTGCTCAAGGAGCGTCGGATCGCCAAACCGGCAACACCCAGCAACCGCCCGCGCTGGAAGCGGCCGCTGCACTTCTACACGGCCGGCGCCCTGATCGGCCTGATCGGCGTCGTTGCCTGGCCGCTCTCCGCGGCCACTGGGCGCAATGACGGACTCGGCATCACGACTCCGTCCTCCAACATCGTGAAGTTCGTGGTGACCGGGGACGGCGGCTCGATCGACTGGGGCGTCATGCTGGTGCTCGGCCTGTTCGTCGGGGCCTTCGTGGCGGCGAAGGCCAGCGGCGAATTTCGCGTCCGCGTGCCGGATGCCAGGACCGCAACCCGGTCCGTCGCGGGCGGAATCATGATGGGCGTCGGGGCCTCCCTCGCGGGCGGATGCACCGTGGGCAACGGCATGGTCCAGACGGGCCTCTTCACCTTCCAGGGGTGGGTCTCGCTCGTGTTCATCGCCCTCGGCGTCGGACTGGGGGCCAGGCTGTGGCTTCGCCCGACGACGTCGCCCCGCGTTTCTCGCGGCGCCACCGGCGCCACCGGGACCGACGGGGTCACCACTTCGACCGCTGCGTCAGGCTCGGAGGACGGCACGTACTCGACCAGCGAGAGCCTCGACAACACCCTGACCGTGGCCTCCGACGGACGGTCGATCGATCCGGCTCCGATCGGTTCGGGATCGGTCGGTTCCGAACCGTTGGGGGTCGCCACCGGACGGGCGGGGACGACGTCGGGTTCTGCGGTTTTCGGCGGGTTCGCCGCGGTCCCCGATGCCGTCGGGATCAAGGAGAAAACTCAGGCCTCGTCGACGTTGCGCGAGCTCGGGAACGGGTACTACGCCTTGGACTCCCTGGGTGCCGTCTGCCCCTTCCCGCTGATCGACGCGAAGGACGTCATGACGACCCTGGACTCCGGCGACCATTTGGTGATCGATTTCGACTGCACCCAGGCGACCGAGGCCATCCCCCACTGGGCGGCCGAGGACGGTCACGAGATCACCGACTTCCGGGAGAAGGGCGACGCGAGCTGGCAGATCACCCTGCGCAAGGCCTGACGCCGCCCGCGGACGACTCCGTCATCGTCCCGCGAGCGGAAGCCGCTCCCACGACATGAAAGATGTGAAAGAGGGCCGGCGCGGAACATGTTCCGCGCCGGCCCTCAGTGTGGTTCTGGCTTGAGGCGTCAGCCGACCCAGCTGACGTTGACGAAGGGTTCGAACGGGGCGCTCTGGACCAGCGTGGAATCCTTGAGATCCAGGCGGCCGTTCTCGGAGGCGACCGTGAAGTGCTCGGTCTGGCCGCCGACCGTGATGTCGACACTGTAGGTCGCATCCGGTGCCGGTGCTTCACCGATGCCGTTCGGGCTGGGAACCTTCAGGTAGTAGACCGTGGGGTCGGTGACCGACTTGACCAGTACGGCCTGGTTGATGACCTCGGGACCGCTCTGCTGGGTGGCCTCCGCCTGGTGGGTGCCCTGATCCTGCGACGCGCCGGCATCGTTTGCGGCAGGAGTCTCTGCGTGTGCCGGACCCATCGCCAGCATTCCCCCGCAGAGGGCCAATGCGGCACCAGCGGCTGTCATGGAAACCTTGCGGCTGATTACCTGAGTGCGGGTCATTTTTCATCTCTCCTTTGTCGATGGATCCCGGAAACCTTGCGGCTCAGCAGGACGTTTTCACGCTATCGCACGATTTTCGGGGGTAGACGAGACCGTGATGGTGGCGTTCGGTCGGTCACGGATTGATAACCCGCGAACGGCCGGGACGAAAAGGGAGAACCACGACGCCGATGGGCTGCGTCGTCAGCGGACCGTAACTCGATCGTTATCGAACCTGGAGGGAATTCACAGCCTCGGCATGGTCCGGAGCACGCCGGCCCGGCCTCGCGCCCATACAAGAACTCTCCACGGCCAGGTGAAAGCGCCATGAATGCATACGTTCCCAATGTTTGCCTGTCCGAAAACCTCGACGGATAGCTTGATCGGGTCAATCCCCCAGTACACACGACAGTGAGGTATGACCCCGTGCATCACGCATCGCCATCGTCGCACCAAGGCCTGAGCCGTCGAAAGCTGCTCCAACTCAGTGGAGTCTCCGCAACCGCTCTCGCCTTGGGCATGAATCTTCCCCGGGCAGAGGCTTCCGTCGCGGCCCCGGATCCGCAACTGACTGCACCGTTCGGCTTGGGGGTGGCCAGCGGCGCCCCGAGGCCGGACGGCGTCGTCCTCTGGACACGACTCGCCCCGCAGCCTCTGGCCGAGGACGGAAGCGGCGGGATGCCGCAGAGTCCCGTGGCCGTGACGTGGGAGGTGGCGCGGGACCAGAATTTCGTCGGCGTCGAAAAGAAGGGCGAGGCCCTCGCCCAACCCGATCTCGCCCATTCCGTCCACCCGCGGGTCGACGGGTTGCGGCCCGGCACGGAGTACTTCTACCGGTTCCGCGTGGGCGACCAGATCAGCCGGGTCGGCAGGTTCCGGACCCTGCCGGCCGCCGGGACTTCGGTCTCGACGTTCTCCTTCGGTTTCGTGTCCTGCCAGGCCTGGTACCACGGGCATTACACGGCCCACAAACACCTCGCCCAGGAACCCGACCTCGATCTCGTCCTGTTCCTCGGCGACTACATCTACGAATACGGGATCACTCCGGAGAACATGTGGCGGCAGGGGGCCGACGTCGGGCCCGCGCACTCCGTGGAGGCCGTGACCCTGGAGCAGTACCGGCTCCGGTACTCCCTGTTCAAGACCGACCAGCACCTCCAGGACGTCCACGCCCGGGCGGCCGCCGCGGTGATCTGGGACGACCACGAGGTGCAGAACAACTACACCGGCAAGACCCCGGCGGTGTCCACCCCGGACCCGAACTTCCGCACCCGCATCGCCGCGGCCTACCGGGCCTTCTACGAGAACATGCCGCTCGACGTCGAGGCCCTCCCGCAGGGCGACACGAGCGACATCACCACGTCGATCGACGTCGGAAACCTGATTCGATTCGCGCTGCTCGACAGTCGGCAGTTTCGTGACCCGGCACCCGTGGACGAGGTGGATCGGACGAGTCCCCAGCGCACGATCCTGGGCGCCGACCAGGAAGCGTGGGTCGCGAACCAGTTGCGGACCAGCTCCGCGACCTGGAACATCCTGGCCAACGGGGTGGTCCTCTCCCCGATCTCGCCCGACAAGGTCGACATGTGGGACGGCTACCCCGCAGCCCAGACCCGGATGCTCGAGGCGATGAGCAAGGCCTCCAACCCGGTCATGCTGGCGGGGGACATCCACAAGCACGTGGCCGCGGAGCTCAAGGCCGACTATGCGGACCCGAACAGCCGGACGACCGGCGTCGAACTCGTGTGCAGCTCGATCGCCTCGGACGGCGACGGCGCCGTGACCGACAAGCACACCGCGGACTGGACCCAGCATCCCTACGTCAAGCACTACGACGGCCGTCGTGGCTACGTCCACGTGACCGTGACCCCCAAGGACATGGTCTCGACCTTCTACTCGGTCGACTGGGTCCAGAGCGACGACCTGGCGCCCAAGCAGGTTTCCGCACGCTTCTACACCCGGGCGGGCCAGATGGGGCTGAGCCCCATGTGACTCGGCCCAGGGCTAACCGATCGGATTCCTCAGGCTCCCTGTGTAAATCAGGGAGCCCGAGGCGTCCTGGAGGTCGACCATCTCCAGGGTGTTCCGCAACTGGAGACGGTTGAGGCACGAGTGGCGGAACTCCGGAACCTCAAGATCCAGGTGACGGCGACGCGGGAGCCCGCGGGCCCGGTACGCGTCCACGTTCTCCCTCACCAGGGACCAGAACTCGGCATGATCGAGGACACCGTCCCGGTGAAGGATTCCGGAAAGGTGCCGGAGGACGCCCACGAAGACGTCGGTGAAGATCAGCTGAGCGGCTTCGTCGTCGTCGATCACGTGGCGCATCCGTGAGATCTCTTCCGGCAGGTCACGATCGCCGATGATCGCCGCCTCCTCTCCGATGTCCTTCATGAAGGTTCCGACGACGCGGCCCTCCTTCACCCGCAGGATCAGGTTCTCCCCGTGGGGCATGAACGCCAGGTCGTGCCCTTCCACGGAGTGCAGGACGGGTGTCAGGTAGGCGGCAAGGTACTCGCGGACCCATGTCCGAGCGTCGGTCCCGGAGGCACGGATCAACTCGGTGACCACCGACCTGCCGCGGGCATCCCGGTGGAGCAGGGACGCCATCGAGAGAATGCGCTCGTCCTCGTCCAGGAACGGCAGAGGGCTTTCGCGCCACAGGGCCGCGAGCATCTTCTGCTGGTCGGACTTGGTCTCGGTCACGTGGTATGCGTCGCCCGTGTAGCCGATCGACGCGTGTTCGCGCAGCACGTCGAAGTTGAGTTCGCGGAAGAGCTCGTCCCCGCGAACGAGCTCGGCCACCCAGTCGTTGATCGCCGGGGTGGCACGCATGTAGGCGGGCGAGAGTCCGCGCAGGAAGCCCATGTTCTGGATCGAGAGGGCGGTCTTGATGTACGACTTCGTGGGGTGGTCCCGGTTGAAGGCCGTACGGATCGACTGCTGCGGCTGGTATTCGTCCGATGCCTCACCCAGGACCACCAGGCGGCGCGCGGCGATGTCCGGGGCGAAGCTCACCGCGAGCCGGTGCTGGAACTGCCACGGGTGCACGGGGATCCACACGTAGTCCTCGGGGCTCAGGCCCAGCTCGGTCAGGCGATCGGCGAACTCGCGCCGGGTCTCGGTCGAGAGCTCGTCGGCCCAATGCGTCTCCTCGGTGCCCGCACGCGAGACCTCCAGGGTCGTGTGCTCCCGGTGTGCGGCCACCCAGACATAGCGGAAGCGTGCACCGGCCTCCGGGGCGTAGCGGCGGAATTCGTCCAGGCCGAACCCGATGCGGCCATTGGTCGCGACGAAGCACGGGTGACCTTCGGTCATCGCCGACTCCGTCTGCTGGAAGTCCGCAGCGACGTCGACATCCTTCCGGCCCAGAGCCAACTGGTGCGCGGTGGGGCCACCACGGAAGTTCTTGAATGCCCCACTGGCCAGGGTCGAGGCGAGTTCCTCGAGGTAGGTTCCCAGGAGTTTCTCCGGGATTCCGAGCGTCTCGTGCAACTGCGCCACGAACTCCTGCGCGTCGAGCGGCAGGCCCTCCGCACTGCCTTGGGCGTGACGGGTGACGGAACCTTCGTCGATGACCCAATGATTGAGGGGCAGGACCTCGGCGCAGAACCGGTAGACCGAACCGTCGGGGAGGGTCAGCTCCCACAGGTCGTTCTCGATCCGGGTCGGTCGGATCAGGTGTTCGTGGCTGAATTCGGCCAGGGCCTTCGTGACCACGTGGCGTTGCGCCGCATCCATGGACTCGGGGTGCAGATGGGGCGTGGGGTCCGCGGCGAGGGGCCGGCCGGCGTCGTCAGCCTCGACAATACTGAGCGCGGCGACCTTCCCCGGGAGGTCGACGTGACGGAGCACTCGGAAGCCGACCTCGCGGTTCTTCGCTGCGATCGCGTGATTGCGCACGTCGGGTTCGACGACGACGCGCCGTGCGCCCAGCTCCCGGGCGCAGTGGTCGAGGACGGCGCGCATCACCCGCCCGGTCAGGCCGCTTCGGCGACGGGACCGGTCCTCCGGCGGGGGAGCAACGAGAAGGTGCATGCCCACGTCGCCGGGTCGCGCGTCGAAAACCTCGCTCAGGAGCACGCGGGCCGGATCGTAGGTTTCGGCGTACCCGATCGGCTCGTCGGCGTCGTGGATCAGCCACGCGTTCTGGGCGTCGTCCGCGGCGATGTCGGTGAGGTAGGCCCGCGTCTTCTCCGGGGTGGTCTCCTGCATGTCCCAGAAGTGCGACGCCGGGTGCGTCAGCCAGTCGGTGATGATCCGCGAATCTGCGTCCGGGTCGACGGGACGGAAGGTCAGCGAGCCCGTGATCTGCTCGCCGTGCTGGGGGGTGTCGAGGGTTGTGGTCACTTGATGTCCTCCTTGGCCTGGGACGTACCGAAGTCCTGGAACGCGATGCTGCGCTCGATGGGATAGACCTCCCGGCCGGTGATCTGTCGAAGAATGGTGGCATTGCGCCATGCGCCCATGCCGAGATCGGGCGCCGTGAGGCCGTGCGTGTGCTCCTCGGCGTTCTGCACGAAGATGCGGCCACCCAGGGTGTCGACGTGGAATTCCAGGTCGACGTCGAACCGCCCGGCCGTGTCCCGTGCGATGAGGTTCTCGACGGGTTCGAGGAATTCCGGGTCGCGCGGGGCGTAGCCCGTGGCCAGGACGAGCTGCTGGGCCGTGCGCTCCGACGTCTCGCCCGTCTCCTCGTGGCGCAGGGTCAGGCGGACCTCGTCGTTGCCGGCGTCGTACTCCGAGCCGACGACGGCCGTATTGGCCAGCAGTGTCGTCGGCACGGTGCGGTCGACCGATTCCCTGTACAGGGTTTCGTAGATCTCGTCGATGGTGCTCATGCTGATGCCCTTGTAGAGGCCGCGTTGTTCGCGTCCCAACCGGTCGCGCATTTCTTCCGGAAGGCCGTGGAAGTGACGCACGTATTCGGGGGAGGTCAGCTCGAGGGTCAGCTTGGTGTCCTCCATCGGGAAGAACCGAGGCGAACGGGTGATCCAGTCGAGACGGTACCCGTGGTCCTTCTGCGCGTTCAGGAGGTCGAGGTAGATCTCGGCGGCCGACTGACCGCTGCCGACGACGGCGACCGACTCGGCGTCGAGCAGATCCTCTCGTTCGTGCAGGAATCGCGAGGAGTGTCGAGTGTTCCGGTCCAGGCCGCGGAGGGGCTCCGGGACGCGTGGGCCGGTTCCGATGCCGGTCACCACGTTCCGGGCCAGGTGCTTCTCGACTCCTTGCGGGGAGAGCGCCGTGACCCGGAAGACGTCGTCGTCCTCGAGGTACTCGACCGATTCGACGCGGTGCTGCCAGCGCAGACCGGACAGCTGGTTCGCGGCCCAACGGCAGTACGCGTCGTATTCGCGGCGGAGCGGGTGGAAGTCCTCGCGGATGTAGAAGGGATAGAGCCGGCCGGTCTGTTTGAGCCAATTCAGGAACGAGTACCTGGAGGTCGGGTCGGCCATGGAGACCATGTCCGCGAGGAAGGGCACCTGGATCGTGGCGTCGTCGAGCATCATTCCGTGATGCCAGGCGAAGTCGTCGTTTTCGTCGAAGAACAGGGCATCGACGTCGTCGAGCGGCTCGCTCAGGCAGGCCAGTCCCAGGTTGAACGGGCCGATCCCGATCCCGATGAGGTCGTGGACGCGTTCTGCGGGGTCACTTCGTCTCATTCAGGCTCTCCTCGTATGTGGGGGTCGGGCGCGTGGTGTGCTCGTGCATTCGTGCGGCAGTGGCGGCGATCTCCTCGAGGCGCTCGGCGATGCGATCGAGTTCGGCGCCGGGATTCAGGAGGGTCAGTTTGAGGCAGGGCCGGTTGGCGATGACCGTCTTCGCGACGAGCAGGCTGCCGGCCTCCTGGAAGTGGCGTCGGATGGGGGCAACCAGGGCGTCGGCGTCGACATCGGTCACTCCCTCGGGCTGCCACCGGAAGACGACGGTCGACAGGTCCGATCCGGAGACGAGACGCAGATCGGGATGCTTCTCGACCACCTCGTGCACTTCGTGCGCGAGATCGACGACGCGGTCGACCGCCCGGCCCAGGGCGTCGGCCCCGGTTCCGCGGAGTGTCGCGAACAGCTTGAGCGCGTCGAATCGGCGCGTGGTCTGAAGGGACTTGTCGACCTGGTTCGGCTCGTCAGATTCCTCGGGATTGAGATAGTCGGCGTGCCACGTGCCCAGACGGAAGTCCCGCGGGTCGCGGAGCAGCAGCGCGGAGGAGGACACGGGCTGGAAGAACCCTTTGTGGAAGTCCACGGTCACGCTCCGTGCCCGCTCGATCCCGGACAGGAGATCCCGGCGCGTGGGGGAGAGCAGGAGCGCCCCGCCGTAGGCCGCGTCCGCGTGGAACCAGATGTCGTATCGCTCGGCGATCCTGGCGATGTCGGGGAGCGGGTCGATCATTCCCCGATCCGTGGTTCCGGCCGTCGCGCTGATGGCCATGGGGACCTTCCCGGCGTTCAAGGCGCCCTTGAGGCTCTCCTCGAGTGCCGCGGGGTCCAAGCGTCCCTCGACGTCGGACCGGACGGTGACCACGGCGTCGTCGGCGAGGCCCAGGAGCAGCGCCGACTTGTCTACGCTGAAATGGCTCTCCTCGCTGGTCAGAATGACGAGTCGGGACTGTCGTTCGCTGCGTTGGCGCCCGGAGAAACCGTGGAGTGCTGCCTCGCGGGCCAGGAAGAGGGCTTGCATGTTCGACTGCGTCCCGCCCGAGGTGAAGACCCCGTCACCCTGGGGGAAACCGATCTTGCCGGTGGTCCAGTCGATCAGTTTCCGCTCGATGAGGGTTGCGATACGGGACTGGTCGTAGGTGTCCACCGACGTGTTGACCGCGGCCAACGCCGTCTCTGCGGCCACGGCGTTCACGTCCACCGGGCAATTCAGGTGGGCGAGGTAGTCCGGGTGGTGGAACCAGACCGCCTCCTGGAGGAACAACCGGTCGATTTCTTCGAGGACCCGTTGCCCGCCGAGGGGTTCGGCATCCATGTCGATGTCCTCGACGCGGCGCCGCAGTTCGTCGATCGGCGTCGAGGTTGCGGGGGCCGATGCCGCGCCGAGACGGCCGGCGACGCGGCCTGCCATGTCCGAGACGAGGTCGACGTATTCACCCGTCGAGTTCGCGTCCAGGAGATCCAGACGCCCCCTCTTCACTGTATTGACTGCACTCAATTTTAGGTAAGCCTAACCATAAAGGATGAATCCATTCAGAGAAGCTAGCAGAGGTGAACATGGCGTTCTACCCGGCAAAACGCCCGACCCCAGGGTGTTTGACACGTGGATGCCTTGAGGGAAAGAAAAGTTCGCTAATTATTACTTGAGAAGTAAAGTTTGTTGCTCGACTATGCGAATTGTCACTGTGGGGCGGGGTCGGCCGGTTGTGTGG
>NZ_NOIQ01000034.1 GCF_004136575.1 Rothia koreensis | reverse complement strand
CGCCGGATGGGTGGTGTCGCGCATCGGCCTGCTGGGCGAACACGGTGGCCAGGTGCTCTCGAAGACGGCCTTCACCCTCGCCTTCCCTGCCTTCATGTTCTCCACCCTCGCGACGTCGGACCTCGCGGGACTCGTGCACCCCGACGCCCTGGTGGTGGTTCTCTCGTCCGTGACCATGATGGTGGCTTTCGTCGTGGTGGCCGCGATAGCGCGCTGGGGCGTGCAACGGGCCCTGATCGGCGCCCTCGCCTCGAGCTACGTCAACGCCGCCAACCTCGGTCTGCCCATCGCGACGTACGTCCTCGGCAGCGCCGAGATCATCCCGCCCGTCCTGCTGTTTCAACTCGTCCTGGTCGCACCGATCGTCCTGGCATTGCTGGACCTCATCAGCTCTTCCGGCGGCAGCGCGTGGCGGCGGTTCCTTCGGCCCCTGAGCAACCCGGTGGTGGTGGCTTCACTCGCCGGCGTCGCGGTCAACGCCCTGGGCCTCGATCTTCCGGATCCCGTCCTGACCCCGTTCGAGCTCGTGGGCCAGGCGACCGTGCCCCTGATGCTCCTCGCCTTCGGCATGTCCCTCAGACGAAACGGCAGGCAGTTCCGGAACGGCGACACTGCCGGCATCGTCCTGGCCGTTGCGCTGAAGACCGTTGCGGCTCCGCTCGTCGCGGTCGTGATCGGCTCCTGGGTCTTCGGGTTCAGCGGCAAGGAGCTGCTCGCGCCGGTGCTCTGTTCGGCCCTGCCCACCGCCCAGAACGTGTACGTCTACTCGCTGCGCTACCCCGGATCGACGGCGCTCGCTCGCGACGCGGTGCTGCTCAGCCTCATCGTGGCGGTGCCCGTTCTCGTCGTGTTCTCGGCGGTGCTCAGTAACGCGTGATGACTCCGGTCCCGACCTTCCAGGTCAGGCCCGATTCGTCAGGACCGGGTGGGGCGTTCGGGCAGGGTCATCGGGTCGGAAACCTCCGAATACCGCGGCGGAGCGGAAACCGTGAGACCGCCGTCGACGACGATCGTCTGCCCCGTAATGTAACCAGCCTGCGGAGAGATGAGGAACTCGATCGCGTTGGCCATGTCCTCCACGGTGCCGGGACGCTGGAGAGGAATCTGGTCGACCACCTGCTGCATATCCGGCATGCCCTCCTGGCCGTAGAAGAAGGCCAGACTGTCCGAATCGATGAGCCCGCCATTGACCCCGTTCACGGTGATTCCGTACGGTGCGAACTCCACGGCCATGTAGCGGATGAATGATTCCACGGCCGCCTTGTAGGATCCCAGGGCGGCGTAGGTCGCGAAACCTTGGCGACTCCCGTAGCTCGTGACCGCGACGATCCGGCCGCCGTCGTCCATGAGCTTGACGGCCTCCTGGGCGCCGAGAACGAAGGGGCGGACGTTCATGGCGTACGAGCGGTCGAGATGGTGGGGTTTCAAGTCCATGATCTTCTTGAAGGCTGCCGCGGCCGCGTTGTTGACGAACACGTCCAGGCGGCCGTACTGCTCCGCGACGGCGTCGAAGAGCGCGGATACGCCCTCGGGGGTTTCGACGTCGGCCCGGACCGCAATCGCGTGCCCGCCCAGGCGCTCGGCTTCTGCCACAACCTCGGCGGCGAGTTCGTGATTCGTCCGGTAGTTCACGACGACGGAGGCGCCTTGCGCAGCCAGGTCGAGCGCGAGTCTCCTGCCGATGCCTCGGGAGGACCCGGTGATCACCGCGACCTTTCCCTGATACGCGGACTGGTTGCTGACCGGGGACTCGCTCACGGGGTGCCTCCTTGTCTTGTGTCGCGGACGACGAGGACGCGGACGAACCGGTCCCTGACGTGCGGCGTGGTTGTCATGGAACGCACGAGCAGTCTACTGATCCGTTAGTTGGTCGAGCGAAGCGGGGCGGCGTCGTCTGGGCGTTGGGGCGACGTCGTCTGGTCGGCGTCGTCTGCTCCCGAGGTGGCAATGCGGTGCGGTTCTTCCGTCGAGGTGGCAATTTTGGGACTGAATTCGCCGTTTTTCGTCCCAAAATTGCCACCTCGGCACGCGCGACGCACTGGATTGCCACCTCGGCACGCGCGACGCACGGGATTGCCACCTCGCGCCCGGGCGCGGCCCCGATCGGCTCAGTGCTCGTAGGTTTCCAGATCATTGTTCTTGGACTCCCGCGTGAGCAGGATGAAGATCCCCGAGAGGGCGCCCATCCCGATCAGGTACCACAGGACCGGAGCGATCTCCCCGCCGGCCTTGGCGAAGATCGACGTGATGATCGTGGGGGTGAACCCGGCCCCGATGAGCGTCGCCAACTGGTACCCCAGGGACGCGCCCGTATAGCGTGCGGTGGTTCCGAATTGTTCGGACACGAACGCCGCGAGGGGACCGAAGATCGCGGCATGGGAGCAGAGGCCGATCGCCATGGCCAGGAAGATCCAACCGGCCTGGCCCGACGCGTACCAGGAGAACATCGGGAAGATCAGCAGCAGATAGACAACGGTTCCCCCGATCATCACCGGCTTGCGGCCGACGACGTCGGACAACCGGGCCCAACCCACGACGCACGGGATGCTGACGATCGACGCCGCCGCGAACAGATACAGGACCGTGGACCGGTCCGCCCCGTGGTCGACCGCGTATCCCACGGCGAAGATCGAGATGACCGCCTGGAGCGCAAATCCGCCCGCGCCTCCCAGCATGACCAGGATCAGGTTCTTCGGTCGTCTCAGAATCTGCCAGATCGGCAGCTTGGGCCGGTCGCCCTGTTTCCTCTCCTCCTCGACCGCCTCCCGGAAGATCGGTGATTCGGAGATCTTGGACCGGATGAAGACGCCGACCGCGAGCAGCACCACGCTCAGCAGGAACGGGATGCGCCAGCCCCATTCGAGGAAGGCGTCACCCGTCCAGTGATTGGCCAGACCCATGACCGTGGTGCCCAGAGCGGCTCCCATGGGCGCTCCGGCATTCGTGAACGACGCCGCGAACCCTCGCCGGCCGCCCTTGGCATGTTCGAGGGCCATGAGAGCAGCTCCGCCCCACTCGCCCCCGATGGCGATACCCTGCAGGACCCTGAGTACGATCAGGATGATCGCGCCCCAGGAGCCGATGCTCGCCTGACCGGGAACCAGCCCGATCAGCGTGGACGCGGAGCCCATGGCCACCATCGACAGCACCAGCATCTTCTTCCGACCGAGGCGATCGCCGAAGTGGCCGAACACGGCACCTCCCAGAGGCCGAGCGATGTATCCCGCCGCGAAGGTTCCCGCAGAAGCGATGGCGCCGGCCAACGGGTCCAGGTTGGTGAAGAACACGTGCGGGAACACGAGGGCTGTTGCGGTCGCGTAGAGCAGGAAGTCGTAGTACTCGATCGTGCTGCCGATGAAGCTCGACGCGATGACCCTTCTCGCCTCACGCTGGAGATCCCGGGCCCTGAGGTGGGCCGACGTGGTGTTCGGATCGGTGGTGCTCATGGCTCTCTCAACTTTCTGCCGACGGAGGCCGGCGCATCACGAGTAGAAGCGCAGGACGGATCGGGCGACGACGGCCGGCTTGGATGCGCCCTCGGCCGTGACGGCGTTGTCCACCTCGAGCTGGACCCCGCCGTCGATCTCCTTCACGTCCGCGACGACCGAGGTCATTGATACGCGCTCGCCGACCTTCACCGGTGCGGGGAAACGCACTTTCTCCAGGCCGTAGTTGATCTTGGCAGACACGTCCGTGACCTCGAGGATCTCGGCGAACATCGGAAGGGTCAGGGACAGGGTCAGGAATCCGTGGGCGATGGTCGTGCCGTACGGGCCCTCTGCGGCGCGCTCGGGGTCCACGTGAATGTACTGGTGGTCCCCGGTCGCATCCGCGAAGGTGTTGACCTGGTCCTGCGTGATTTCACGGGCCTCGCAGGGGCCGAGCTCCTGGCCCACGAGGTCCTGCAGTTCGGCCAGCGTGACGTTCTTGGCGGTCATGATGTACTCCTGTCGTTGTCGTTGTCGTTGTCGTTGTCGCCCGTCCTCGCTCGGAAGGGCATGAATTCAGTAGGTCTTCCGCAGGATGTTCTTGCGGATCTTCCCGGTCGTGGTCCTGGGCATGTCGTCGACGACGAACACCTCGCGCGGCACCTTGTACCTGGCCAGCCGAGTCAGAGCGTCGTCCCGGATGTCGTCCCCGGTTCGGTCCTCCCCGGGGTCGAGAACCACGAAAGCCACTCCGGACTCGCCCCACCGGTCGTCGTCGACGCCGATCACCGCGGCCTCGGCGACCCCGGCGATGTTGAGCAGCGCGTTCTCCACCTCGGCGGGGTACACGTTCTCGCCGCCGGAGATGTACATGTCCTTCATACGGTCGTGAATGCGCAGGTAGTCGTCCGAGTCCACGCTTCCGATGTCGCCGGTGCGGTACCACCCGTCCTGGAGGACCGCCGCGGTCTCGTCGGGTTTGCCCCAGTAACCGGTCATGAGGTTGGGGCCGTGGGCCCAGATTTCTCCGGGTTCGTCGGGCGCGACGTCCTCCCCGTTGAGGTCGACGACGCGTGACTCGGTGAAGAAGTGCTCCCTCCCCGCCGTCCCGGCCTTGACGATCCCGTCGCGCGGGTCGAGCATGCGGATCCCAGGGGCCGTCTCGGTCATGCCGAACCCCTGGCTGATCGAGATTCCTTTGCTCGCCCAGGTCGTGAACATGCGCTCCGGGAGCGGCGCCCCACCGACCATGAGGTTGCGCAGCATGGACAGGTCGGCCGCGTCGAAGCCCTCCTCGTGGGCGACGGCGTCGAGCATCGCCGGAACCATGAATGCGGAGTTCACGCGATGCTCGGCGAGTGCGCGAAGAGCCTCCGCGGCCTTGAAGCGCCGGTGGATGATGATGCGCCCGCCCATCATGAAGGTCGGCACCGCCAACATGTTCAGGCCGGCGATGTGGAACAGGGGTGCGACGGACAGGTTGACGTCGTCCTGGCGGAAGTCCTCACCGAGGATTGCGTTGAAATACTGGAACAACAGGGCGCGGTGGCTCAGCATGACGCCTTTGGGATTGCCCGTGGTTCCCGAGGTGTACATGATGAGCGCCGTGTCGTCCTCGTCGAGGGGCACCACGGCGTCGCCGTCCGACCCGGCGGCGAGCAGCGACTCGAAGCCGCCGTCGTCGACGCCGAACCACCGGACCTCCGGGTCGGTCCCGGCGCGCAGCCGCTCGGCATTCTGGGCCTGGTCCTCGCCGAAGAAAACGACCGACGGCGTGCAATCCCGCAGAATGTACTCGACCTCGGGGGCGGCGAGGCGCGGGTTGACCAGCACGCACGCCGCGCCGACGAGGGTCGTGGCGAAGAACGTCTCCAACAGCGCCGGATGATTGAACCCGGCGTAGGCGACTCGGTCCCCGGGCGATACGCCGAGATCCTTGAGGGAGTTGGCGAGCCGGGTCACGCGGCCCGCGAACCGGGCGTAGGTCGTGTCTTCTCCCTCGAAGGAGATGGCGACGTCGTCGCCGCGAATCTTGGCACGGCGGGCCGGGTAGGTGCCTATCCCGTAGTCAATGATGGTCATGGGAACTCCTTTGTTCTGGACCTGTCGTGTCAGCTCCGGCGCCGTGGAACGAAGGCGCCGATCCCTGTCAGCGAGCGCCCCACGATCAGGCTGTTGATCTCGTGCGATCCCTCGTAGGAGTAGATGGCCTCGGCGTCCGCGAAGAAGCGGGCGACGTCGGCCTCCAACGTGATCCCGTTTCCGCCGCAGACCTCCCGGGCCAGAGCCACGGTTTCGCGCATCCGGAGGCACACGGTCGCTTTGGTCAGGGCCGAGTGCTCGTCCCGGTAGGACCCGTTCTCCTGTGCCTCGGAGAGGGACGCGCACATCGACACGGACTGGGCCACATTTCCCTGCATGCGGGCGAGCTTTTCCTGGATCAGCTGGAAGGAGCCGACGGACATGCCGAACTGTTCGCGGCCCGTGACGTAGCGGAGGGCCGCTTCGAGGGAGCCGGCGGCCACACCCGCCGCGATCCACGCGACGTCGGAGCGCATGAGGCGCAACATTCTCGCGACGTCCTGGAAGGATCGGACGTTCTTGAGGCGCATCGATTCGGGGACCTCGACGTCGTCCAGGGTGATGTGGGCGTTCTGCACGATCCGCAGGGCGGCCTTGCCCTGAATCGTCTCCATCTCGACCCCGGGGGCATCGGTCGGGACGAGGAATCCCTTGACCTCGCTGTCGTCCTCATCCCGGGCGAAGACGGCCAGCCAATCGGCCTGGGTCGCGCCGCCGATCCATCGTTTGGCCCCGGTCAGCCGCCACGCGTCGCCTTCGCGCCGGGCCGTGGTCGCGAGGCCGCCGGCCACGTCCGAACCGTGGTCGGGTTCCGTCAGGCAGAAGACCCCGAACCGTTCCCACGAGGCGATCTTGGGTCTCCACTCGCGGATCGTCTCCTCGTCCCCGCCCTCGAGAACGGCCGTGCGGAACAACCCGGCCTGGGCCGTGTGGAACGTGGCGACGGACGCGTCGGTCTTCGCGAGCGTGAAGCATCGGAACCCCCGGAACAAGGGACGAGGATCGGCGTCGAGCACGACCGGCTCCACCAGGTCCAGGTCCACGAGGGGCGGGACGATGCGGTCGGGGAAACGTCCCTGGTCCCACGCGTCGTTGACGTAGGGGGCGACGTCGTCCGCCAGCGTCCGTTCGAGCGATTCGAGCAGGCCGCGCTCGGCGTCGGTCAGCGACGCGGAGACGCCCAGGGGATCGGACACCGGGAACAGCGAATGCTGCGGGTCGGCGGTCTGGGGCATGGGTCAGTCCTCCTTCTTCGCGGGATCTTCCGGGGCCAGGCCGAGAAGACGGGCGACGTTGTTCTTGAGGATGTCCTCCCGGATCTCGTCACGGAACTCGCGCTCCTCGAAGGCCCGAAGCCACTTGTCGGGCGGGATCAAGGGGTAGTCCGTGCCGAAGAGGACCCGGTCGGGGAAGAACCGGTTGGCGGACGCGACCAGAGAATTCGGGAAGTACTTCGGCGACCACCCGGACAGGTCGAT
Source organism: Rothia koreensis (assembly GCF_004136575.1). Classification (GTDB taxonomy): domain Bacteria; phylum Actinomycetota; class Actinomycetes; order Actinomycetales; family Micrococcaceae; genus Rothia; species Rothia koreensis. Next base: position 6,063 of record NZ_NOIQ01000034.1, on the reverse strand, counting down.
CCAGACGTTGGACTTGTGCGTCGCGATCGAGTTGGCCTCCTCCTGCCAGGGAACCGAGGGGTGGGCAATGATCACGTCCAGATCCGGGAATTCGGCGGCGATCTCGTCCAGGAGCAGCGGGTTCGACCTGGACAGTTTGATGCCGCCCCCGCCGCGCAGTCCCGCGCCGATGCCGTTCTGACCGGTGTGGAACAGCGCCGGAACGCCGAGGTCCGAGATCTCCGACCAGAGGGGGAAGAACGCGTCATCGGACGGGTCGAAATCCTGCAGCGAGGGGTGAAACTTGAACCCCATGACCCCGTTGTCCTCGACGAGCCTCCTGGCGTGCTCCACCGCGGACCGCCCCTTGCGGGGGTCGACCGACCCGAAGGGAATCAGCACGTCCGCGTGGTCCGCGGCCCGTGTGGCGATCTCCTCCGAACTGATCGGAGGGTGGCCGGTGGCCGACTCCGAGTCGACCGTAAAGACCACGGCGGCCATGCCCCACTCGCGGTACCGCTCGGCGATGGTCTCGAGGTGCGGCGTCCGGTCACCGGCCCTGAAGTACTTCTCCGACGCTGCGATGAACTCGTGGGGCATCGACTCGTGGCCGTGGGAATCCTGTTCGATGTGGGTGTGGACGTCGATGGCCGAGACGGCGGCGGGATCGACGGCGCATTCGTAACGAGTCATGGTCAGTTCTCCTCGGGGCGGAGATCATCCGGGAGGGGCAGGAATTCTTCCCCGACCGACTGGCGGTGCTGGTCGACCAGGGCAGGGAGGTCCGTGGCGAGCCGGTCGAAGTCCCAGCCGCCGTCGCGGTACTCGGTCGCCTCGGGCTGCGGGTGGGTCCACACCTGCAGTCGGTCGCCGCCGACGCCGATGACCTGCCCGCTCTCACCGAGATCGCCGCCGACCAGGTACGCAACGAGGCCGGCGACGTCGTCCGCGGTCCCGAACCCGAGGTCGTGGCGGAAGAACGAGGGCATCGGGCGGCCGTCGTCCTCAGCCTCGATGGCCTTCTGGAAATACGGGACCGTGCGGGTCATGGCGGTCGAGGCGACGGGAACGGCCGCGTTGATCTGGACGCCCGCCTTCTTCATCTCGAGGGCCCACGTGCGGACCATGCCGATGATTCCGGCCTTGGCCGCGGCGTAGTTGGTCTGCCCGAAGTTTCCTCGTTGCCCGGTGGGCGAACCGATGCACACGATCGACCCCTGGACGTCGTTCTCCTTGAAATGCCGGAAGACCTCACGAACGCACGTGAAGGTGCCTCGCAGATGGACCTGGATGACGGCGTCGAAATCCTCGTCCTGCATCTTGAGCAGGGACTTGTCGCGGAGGATCCCGGCGTTGGTCACCAACCCGTCGAGTCGACCGAACGCCTCGAGCGCTGTTCGGACCAGGAGCGTGGCCGCCTCGGTGGTCCCGACCGCGACCGCACACGCCGTGGCCGTGCCGCCTTCGCCGCGGATCAGCGCGACGGCGTCGTCGGCAACCTTCTGATCGACGTCGTTGACGACCACCTTGGCACCCTGACGAGCGATCTCGCGGGCGTAGGCGAGCCCGAGCCCGGCCCCGGCCCCGGTCACGATGACGGCTTTGTCCTTCAGGGTCATGTCCACTCCTAGCGTGATTCGGGTTACATCTTCAGTCACCAAAACCCAAATAATTGAAATTGTCAATCGTTGGTTCGTTCTATGATGTCCCTATGACTGATCGAGGTGAATCGAAACCGCCGAAGGCCGACCTGCGCGGGCCGGGTAGCGATGAGGCAGCGCGGGGGCTGGATGAGGGGTCGGCGCGTGGGTCGGGTGATGGTCCGGCGCGCGGGCTGGCGCACGGGTCGGCGAGCGGGCTGGAGTCGACGGAGATCGCGCGGGACGCGGTCTTCCTGCTGGAGAAGCTGGGTGCCGTCGGAACCCTGGATGCGAATCGGGAACTGAGGGACTTCGGGCTGAATGCCAGGTCCTTCAGCGTCCTGAGCCTGGCGGGAGAGGAGAGTGCCCCGACGCAGAAGGCATTGGCCGAGATGCTGACCCTGGATCCCAGTCAGATCGTGGCCCTTGTCGATCGACTGCAGGGAGAGGGGCTGGTCGAGCGGGTCCCGGACGAGCGGGACCGACGGATCCGCAGGGTCAAGGCCACGCGGGAGGGGAACGAGGTGTGCCGGAACGCGCGCGAGCGCATCTTCCGAGCCCAGCGGGTGACCCTCTCCGAGCTGGACGAGTCGGAAGTCCGGCAACTCGTCGCCCTGTTGGGCAAGGCGCTGTTCGGGCGGGCAGGATCGGCGGGGTGAGGTGCCGAGGTGGCAGTTTCGTGCGGATTCTGGCTCGAGGTGGCAGCTTTGTGCGATTTTGGCCGCCTAATCCGCACGGGATTGCCATCTCGGGAGGATTCCTGCACGGGATTGCCACCTCGACGCCGATTTCAGCGGGCTCTGGGGTCGAAGTGGCAGTTTCGTGCGGCGTCGGGCGCCGAGGTGGCAGTGTTGTGCGTTCTGTCTGGCGAGGTGGCAGCTTTGTGCGATTTTGGGCGTCGAAACTGCACGGGATTGCCACCTCGGGAGGATTCCCGCACGGGATTGCCACCTCGACGCCGATTTCAGCGGGTCCTGGGTCGAGGTGGCAACTTTGTGCGGAATTTGCCGTCGAAACTGCACGGGATTGCCACCTCGCGGGTAGGACCGCACGGGATTGCCACCTCGCGAGGGTGTCAGACGGCGTCGTGCGCCGAAGCGGCAATGCGGTGCGCGCCCGTCCTGGTGGTTCAGGCTTTCATCTTCTCCTCGGAGTTGGCCTTGGCAGCCTTGCTCAAGAAACGGATCTTCCGTTCCTCGGCCACGGCTACGACAACCAAGAGCGCGGCGCAGACCACGCAGGCGACATACATGACCGAGAAAACGGATCCCCATCCATGGAGAACCCATCCGAAGATGTTCAAACCATCTCGCTTGGGATCTGCGATCGCCGCAAGGCCCACTTTTGCCATCGAGTCGCCGAACATGTAGCCGAAGAGGCCGGCCATACCGTTGGATACGCTGAGTCCGCGCTTGGGGACCATATCGACGATCGCGACCGGGATCAGGAACAGCGGGGCGAACACCAGGAGACCCACCATGAACAGCGATGCGTTGACGACCAACTCGGTGGTGGCTTGCTGATAGGCCACCAAGCCAATCGCCACACCGACCAACCCGCCGATGCCCACCACGGCGTTCCGGCCCTTCAACCAACCCGTCACGATGCCCCACAGCGGGGTACCTATCAGGGCGCCCATCTCGAAGTAGAAGATCGTGTTGACCGACGCTTCCTTGGAGAAATGAAGTTGCTCGGTCACATACAGCGGGGCCCAATTGTCCACGCCGATGCGTAGTACATAGGCGAAGACATTGGCGACGCACAGAACCCAGATGAGGGGGTTGGCGATCGTGTACTTCTTGAAAACCTGCCACTTCGTCATGGATTCCGCGGCGACATTCTCCTCTTCCACGGGTTCCTCGAAGATTTCCTCACACCGGTTCCATCCCAGCTCCTCGGGATCGTCCTTGCCCCAGAAATACCCGAGGGCACCGATGACCAGACCGATGATCGCAGGGAAGATGAACATTCCGGCTACATGCCCGTCGAAGAATACGTTGGCTCCCCACAGCGCGATGGCACCGGCCAGGGCGCCGCCGATGTTGTGGGAGGTGTTCCAGATGCCCATGTACAGGGCTCTTCGTTTACGCGGAACCCACCGATATACCGTGTTGCATGATGCCGGCCCACCCACGGACTGGAAAAGACCGTTGAGCGCCCACAGAACCAGGAAGAAACCAACGACGGCGCCGAACGCCGAGAGCGCCAGACCGAAGACGATGCCGACCACGGATCCGCAGATCAGTAGCGCAGAGATAATCTTCTTGGTGTTTCGGCCGTCGATCGTGTACCCGAGAATCACCTTGCCCACCGCATAGGTCAGCGAGAACGCGAGGCCGATATAACCCAGCTCCAGGGTCGAAATTCCGAAATCAGCCTTGAGTGAGGGCTGAGCGGCCTTGAAGTTGGTGCGAATCAGATACATGCAGGCGTAAGTCAGGTATATCGCCAGGAATGCCTTGATGAAATTCCTGAACCACAGCCTGCGCTGCTCCGCGGGCGACAAGCCCAAGGGCGCGATCTTCTTCAATTCGAACTGTCGGAACAATCCGGACATTGGACTTCCTTCTTTTCCACACAATAAGAGGGTGTCCGCGGGCGGTGAGTCCGCGAACGGGGAATTCGGCGAGGCAGACCTCATCGAGCGAACGGTTGTGCGTCCGGACGCTGGCCGTGGCGTTCAGCACGGCTGCGGCGTCGTCGTGCGCCGATCACTGGGTGAGGGGCAGGCATCCTGCGGCACCACAGGATGCGAGGAGTGCCGTGAGGTCATCAGCGATGCTCGGGGCGGACATGAAGGCAAGCTCGCCCTCGACCGAGCTGGCGTCCGGACTCGGAACGCGCACCACGGCGCCGGCTTCTTCCGCAATCAAGCTGGCACCTGCGAAATCCCATCCGCTGATGCCGTGTTCGAAGTAGGCGTCGAAGACACCGGCGGCCACCAGGCACCCGTCCAGGGCGGCAGCGCCGAAACGACGCAGGTCGGCCACTTGCGGCAGGAGCTCGGCTGCGACGCGGGATTGTGCCGCGCGGCGTTGCTGAATGCAGGAAAAGCCGGTGGCCACGATGCTCTGCCCCAGCTCCGCGGGACGGCTCACTTCAAGACGAACGGTGCGTCCCTCGGCGTCGGCCAGAAAAGCTCCGATTCCACGGGCGGCCACATACGTTCGATGCTGAACGACATCGGCCACCGCGCTGGCAACGATCCGTCCGTCCCGTTCGCACGCGAGGCTCACCGCATAGGCCGGGATGCCGTGCACGAAGTTGGCCGTTCCGTCGAGGGGATCAACAATCCAGCGGCACGCCACGGTTTCGTCGGTCTCCACCGAACAGGCCGGCGGTCGCTGCCCTTGCTTGGGGTCCCCCATGGAGTCCGAGCCCTCTTCGCCCAGCACGGTGTCCCGCGGCCTGAAGTGGTGGAGACGAGCCCGGATGAGACTCTCCGACGCCCGGTCCACCTCAGTGACCAGGTCAGTTGCGGTGCTCTTGGTCTGGACCTGCCCGGCGAAACCGGTGACGCAGGCGCGACGTCGGATGAGTTCCGCCGCCTCACCCACCACGTGGTACGCGAGAAGAGCGAACTGACCGTTGATCGATCCGGCGATGTCGACCACGCGTTCCATGAACAACCCCCTGTGCCATGGGTCGACGCTCGGATCCGCGCTGGTTTCCCCGAGGTCGCGGCCCGCGAGAGCGCAGGACACTAGGGTGTGGCGCGGGCGACGTCGACCTCGTTACGTTGATCACCGAGTAAAGTAGCTCGGCTCACGACGGGTGGCAACAGGACTGGTCACGCCCAGGGGTGACGGGGCGACGAGGTGGCAGTTTCGTGCGGATTCTGGGTCGAGGTGGCAGCTATGTGCGATTTTGGCGGCCGAGACCGCACGGGAGTGCCACCTCGCGGGGGTTTCAGCGGGATCTGGGGTCGAAGTGGCAGTGTTGTGCGTTCTGTCTGGCGAGGTGGCAGCTTTGTGCGGTTTTGGGCGTCGAAACTGCACGGGATTGCCACCTCGGGAGGATTTCCGCACGGGATTGCCACTTCGCGCTGATCTCAGGGGGCTTTGGGATCGAAACGGCAGTTTTGTGCGGCGTCGGGCGTCGATTTGTGCGGCGTCGGATGCCGAGGTGGCAGTGTTGTGCGTTCTGTCTGGCGAGGTGGCAGTGTTGTGCGATTTTGGGCGTCGAAACTGCACGGGATTGCCACCTCGGGAGGATTTCCGCACGGGATTGCCACCTCGCGGGGGGGGCGACGCCGCCGGGCCCCGAGTCCCGAAGCTGCGTGGGGGTTGCCCGATTGGGAGGTGAGAACTTCCGTTAGGTGGCGGTTCAACCCCCTCATTTTGGAGGGAAGTACCACCGAATCGGGTAACCGCCACCCAGCGGGCCGCGCGTCGATTCCCGCGCCCCAACCCGTGCGCGCACCCCACCCCACATGCACCAACGC
>NZ_NOIQ01000033.1 GCF_004136575.1 Rothia koreensis | reverse complement strand
GTGGGCGGGAGGGGCGTGGGTCGGGGGCTCACGAGTCGCGTGGCGTTTGCCCGATTCGGCGGCGGTAACCGGCGGCGAGGCACCGGGACGCCGCGAGGTACGACGCCGTGGGGTGGCGGTTACCCGATTCGGTGGCGGTAACCGGCAAATTCGCGCCCAGAACCACGCGACGTACGCCGCCGTGGGGTGACGGTTACCCGATTGGGTGGCAGTTACCGGCGGCGAGGCACCGGGACGCCGCGACGTACGCCGCCGTGGGGTGGCGGTTGCCCGATTGGGTGGCAGTTACCGGCAAATTCGCGCCTGAAATGGCCCAAAGTACAACGCCGTTGGGTGGCGGTTACCCGATTCGGTGTCGCTTCCAGTCATTAGGTGGGGTCTTGGCCGCCACCTAACGGCGGTAACCACCTCTCAATCCGGTAACCACCTCCGAACGGCACCTGGACCGGGGCCATGCGTCACGCACGACGTCGGCGACCTCCCGATGCACGACGCCGGCGGGCGGCGGCGTCGGCGGCGGGCGTCGGGCGTCGGCGGCGGGCGTCGGGCGTCGGCGGCGACTACCTCGACGCGACAATCCCGTGCACTCGCGGCACCCGCTCCGGTGCGAGGTGGCAGGATGGTGCGGAATGTGGCGTGATTTCTGCACAAGACTGCCACTTCGCGCACCGGGGAGCACGACAATGCCACCTCGGCCGCACGACGGATGACCCGCACGCCCCGCACGTCCCTTACGCACGCCACGTCGCGCATCCCCCGCGCGCCCCGCACCCGGTCTCGGTCAGCGCACGCCCACGCCACCAGGTGCACGCCGCGGCCGCGGCCCGGCACAGGGAACGTCGGTGAATACGACAACGGGGCCGGCCTCCCATGGGGAGACCGGCCCCGTGATGATGCCGGCCCGGGCCGCTAACCCGAAGACCGGCAGGCCCGAAGACCGGCAGGCCCGAAGGCCGGCAGGCCCGAAGGACACCGGCTTCAAGCCGCCGACTCAGGCCACCGACCCGAAGGGCGCTAACCCGATGGCCGGCCAGCCCGAAGGCCACCGACCCGAAGGCCGGCCAGCCCGAAGGGCTCAGGCCGGAGGTTGCTCTGTTATCAGAGCGCACCTTCCTTGTCGGCGCGAGGGTCGTCGACGATGTCGATGGGCATGGTCGACAGGTCGTACTTCTCGTTCTCCTCGATGTTCTCGATGACGTCGGAGACTTCTTCCTCGTCCTCGACAGCGGGCATCGAGCCGTGGAGGTTGCGCCCCGAGGATTCCTTCATGAAGTACACGCCGATGGCACCCACGATGCAGGCGAGCATGATGTAGTACGCGCCCATCAGGTCGGAGTGGAACACGTTCTGCAACGCCGTGATCACGAAGCCGGTGGTACCGCCGAAGATGGCGACCGCCAGGTTGAACATGATTCCCATCGCGGTGTACCGCACCTTGGTGGGGAACAGCGAGGGCAACGCCGATGCCTGGATCGAAACCTGGAACATCATGATGATGCCCATGATCAGCAGACCCAGGAACGTCGACCAGGTGTGCCCCATCGTCATGAGCACGAAGGACGGGATCGAGCCGATAACGCCGACCACGCATCCGGTGAGCATGACCGGGCGGCGTCCCACGCGGTCCGAGATCGCGCCGAAGATCGGAAGGCTCACGGACACGATGATCAGGACGGGAACCAGCAGGGCGTTGCCGTGCAGGGTGTCGTAGCCCAGAACGTCGGAGAGGTATTCGGGCATGTACGTGGTCACGGCGTAGCCCACGACCTGGGCACACATGACCATGGCCGAGCCGATGAGCAGGCGCGGCCAGTGCCCGCGCACGACCTCCTTGAGCTCGTCCATCAGGCTCTTGTTCTCGTTCTTCGCTTCTTCGTCCTGCGCGTCCTTCTGCGCCTCGAAGGCGTGGGATTCCTGGATGTGGGTTCGCATGTACATGCCCACGAGTCCGAGCGGGAGGGCAACCCAGAAGCAGATGCGCCAGCCCCAGTCGGTCATGAACTGTTCGCCACCGACGACCTCGATCACGGTCGCGAGGGTGGCGGCGGCAGCGAAGCCGAGGTAGGAACCGAAGTCCAGGAAGGATCCCCAGAAGCCACGACGACGGTCGGAAGCGTATTCAGCGATAAAGGTAGCGGCACCGGCGTACTCGCCACCGGTGGAGAAGCCCTGCACGAACTTGAGCAGGATCAACAGGATCGGCGCGAGAACGCCGATGGTCGAGTATCCCGGCAGGCAACCGATGAGGAACGTGCCCAGGGACATCATGAGGATGGTGAAGGCCAGGACCTTGCGTCGACCGACCTTGTCACCAATGGGACCGAGGATCAGACCACCGAGCGGACGGACCAGGAAGGTCACCGCCAGGGTCGCGAACGTCGCCAAGCTGTCCCAGGGGGCGGGCAACGGGAAGAAGACCAACGCGATGTAGGTCATCACGTAGGCGAAGACGCCGATGTCGAACCACTCCATGAAGTTCCCCAGGAGGGTCGCACGAAGCGCCTTCTTCATCTCGGCCTGGTCGACAACGTGGATATCGTCAGCGGTTAGGGAGGGTGATTGTGAAGTTTGAGAATCACTCATAAGTACGCTTTCTTTTCGACAAACGGGTGCCACTGTACTCCACTGACCTTCGGGTGCAACCGTTGGGACGGCCTGAGTTCCACGTCCCAAGAGCTCGAAACCCCCGACCGCGCGCCGCGCAAAGAACCTCCAAGAGCCGCGTTTCCCCTAGTCAAGCGCCTGTTTTCCAAGCCTTGGCCCCCATCGGCCGAGCCTCGCCGCCCCGCCGCGGAGACGCGACGAATCTCTCGCACATTGCAGCATCTTTTGTGACCTATTGCACAACACGACACCGACGCCTCGAGGGTTAGGCCGCCCGGATAGGCTGTTATCGTGCGCCGGGCCTGTTCGGCCACATCCGATATCGACGTCGTCCCCGAAGGAGCCACCCGTGCCCGCACCCAGCACCGCCCAGCCGATCCTCGTTCTGACCACGGGCGGAACGATCGACAAATACTATTCGGTGGCCGGCGAGCTCGAGATCGACGAGCCCACGATCGGGCCCATCCTGGACCAGGCGGCGACGAACGTCGAGACCGAGGTGCGCCCCGTCGTCGCCATTGACAGCCTGGACATGACCGACGAGCACCGGGCCGAGCTCGTCCGGGCACTGGTGGACGCCGACGCGAGCCGCGTGGTCGTGACCCACGGGACCGACACGATGCCAGAGACCGCCGAATACCTCGCACGACATGAGGAGGCGATCGCGGGCAAGACGATCGTGCTGACCGGGGCCATGCAGCCGTCCTGCATGCGGCAGACCGACGCGCCCTTCAACCTCGGCTCAGCGGTGGCCAGCGTCCAGCTGCTCGGACCGGGGGTGTACATCTCGATGAGCGGTCGCATCTTCGAGGCGGGGTCGGTATCCAAGGACCGCTCTCGCGGGGTCTTCGTCGACAAGCAGTAACGCCCCTCGCGATGGCGGCCCGGGGCGATCCCGGCGGCGGTGCCTCAGACGACGGCGTCGGCGGCCGCGCGCCCCGCAGCCCGACCGGAGAACAGGCATCCGCCCAAGAAGGTTCCCTCCAGGGCGTTGTACCCCATCATTCCTCCACCACCGAACCCGTTGACCTCGCCCGCGGCATAGAGCCCAGCAATCGGATCCCCCTGTACGTCCAGGCACCGGCCGAGCAGGTCGGTCTCCAGGCCTCCGAGGGTCTTTCGGGTCAGGATATTGAGGCGCACCGCGATGAGCGGCCCATTCCGTCGGTCCAGGAATGCGTGGGGCGGGGCAGTCCTCAGAATGCGGTCACCGAGATGCTTGCGGTGGGAGCGCGCCATCGTCAGCTGGGCGTCCTTGCCGTAGGGGTTCGCGAGCTCACGGTCGCGATCCTCCATCAGCTTCCTCAACCGGACGACGTCGATCTCCCGCCCGGGGTCACCCACGCGATTCATGCCGTCCACGAGGTCCTCCAGGTCTTCCGCGACCACGAAGTCCTCTCCGTGCTTCTTGAAGTCCTCGATCGGCCCCGGTGCTCCCTTCGAGAACGCACGGGAAGCCAGAAGTTTGAAATCCTTGCCCGTCAGATCGGGGTTCTGTTCGGATCCCGAGAGTGCGAATTCCTTCTCGATGACCTTCTGGGTGAGCACGAACCAGCTGTACTCGTGGCCCGTGCGCCGCAGGTGACCGAGGGTGCCCAGGGTGTCGCATCCCGGATAGTTCGGGCCTGGGAGGCGGACGCCGTCGGAGTCGAGCCACAAGCTTGATGGGCCGGGAAGAATGCGTATCCCGTGGTTGTCCCAGATGGGATCCCAATTCCGGATCCCCTCGACGTAGTGCCACATCCGGTCCGGATTGATGACGTTCGCCCCCGCGGTCCGGGCGGTGCGCAGCATCCTCCCGTCCACGTGGGCGGGAACCCCCGAAACCATGGTCTTCGGTGGGGTTCCGAGGCGTTCGGGCCAGTTCTCGCGCACGAGATCGTGGTTGGCGCCGATGCCGCCCGAGGTCACGACGACGGCTTGGGCCGAGTACTCGAAACCGCCGACGACGTCGCGATTGCTCGCCGTCCCCCGCCGCGTGAGGTCGGGGCGCAGCACGTCACCGCGGACTCCGGTGACCGCTCCCCCGGTCTTCACCAGGGCCTCAACGCGGTGTCGGAACGCGAACCGGAGCCTGCCGGACCGGGCGTGTTCACGGCACCGACGCTCGAACGGAGCCACGAGGCCCGGGCCGGTGCCCCACGTGATGTGGAACCGGGGCACGGAATTGCCGTGCCCCTCCGCTCGGCCGTCGCCTCGTTCGGCCCAACCGACGATCGGGATCACCCGGTGCCCCATGCCCCGCAGCCAGGATCGCTTCTCCCCCGCCGCGAAATCGAGGTATGCCTCCGCCCATTGCCGGGGCCAGTAGTCGCATTCGCGATCGAACTGCGCGGAACCCATCCAGTCCTGGTGTGCCAGATCCGAGGAATCCCGGATGCCCATGCGCCTCTGCTCCGGAGAATCGACGAAGAACAGCCCGCCCAGCGACCAGTGGGCCTGACCGCCCACGGACTGCTCCGGCTCCTGGTCGAGCACCAGGACGGAACGACCGGCGTCGGCCGCTTCCGACGCGGCCACGAGGCCGGCCAAGCCTGCTCCGACTACGATGATGTCAGCATCCATGTTCCCCACCTCCGGGTTCAACGCGCCGGGCCCGCGCGCATTCGGTGTCGACGATTGCGCAGCTCCGGCCGTTGGTCAGTCCCCATTGCGCCTTCGACGGAGCCGACGCCTTTTCTTTTCCCGATGCGCCTGGATCTGTTCCTCGGTGACGGCTTCCAGGTTCTTCGTGAGCGGCTCGCCCGGGGTCCAGCCCTCCATGCGCCGGGCGCGACGGGAGCGGGAACCGAAGGAAAGCGTCAACCGCGGACGAGGCACCTTGAGATCGATGGGCTCCGGCAACTTCCAGTTCCGCCAACGAGCCAGGACCCCGACGACGCCGCACGTCAAGATCGAAACGGCCATGCCGGCGTCGGGCCGGTGCAAGAATTCGGAGAAGACCACCATTTCGAGACCACCGACCACGGCCACGGTCGCGTAGAGGGAGCTGCCGCCGAGGACGGAGGGGATCCTGTTGACCATGACGTCGCGGATGACTCCCCCACCCACCGCCGTGGTCACGCCCAGCATCACCGAGGGAATCCAGTGCAGCCCGAGGGCCAGGGACTTGGACGTGCCCGTGGCCGCCCAGCACCCCATACCGATGAAATCGACGAGGATCAGGGTGCGGTCGGCCCACCGCGTCCCCAGATCAATGGTGTACGCGAGCCCGGAGGCCACAATGGCGGCAACCCAGTACCCGCCGTCCGTCAAGGCGATGGGGAACCCGGTGTTGAGGAGGACATCGCGGATGATGCCGCCGCCCATTCCGGTCACGATGGCCAGCACCACGAAGCCGACGACGTCGAACCTGAACGCCCGGGCGAGTGCACCGCCGAGGAGCCCGTTGGTCACGACCGCCCCGACGTCGACGATCCGGAACCAGATACTCGGATCCCATTCGGTCACCGTTCGCCACCTGCTTCCTTACCGAAGGACGGCCCGAGCCGACCTCAGGCACATCTCGATCTTAGTGAGCGCCGCCCCGCGGGTGAACGGTTTGTCCAATGTTGCGCCGATCGCCGGGGTGAACATGCAAAACCCCCTGTCACGTCCTGATGGACGCGACAGGGGGCAACAAGTCGCTCGGGATCAGTCTTCCTTTTCGAGCTCATTCACCGTGGCGACGTCGGCCGCTCGCTGAACCGCGGAAACGCCCTTCTTCACCGAGGCAAGACTCTCGTACCCCTGGCCCGTTGCAACGACTTCGCCGTTGCCGGCCTTCAGACGGAACCGAAATTTTCCTGCTTTGTCCTCGTAGATCTCAAACTTCCCTGCCACGGTGGGCTCCTTTCCGGGACGCTGTCGTCTGATGCTCCGAGAGTAGACCCAGATCACATTGCCTGTGAATATTTTTGGGCAAATTTTTGGTGACCACTCACGATCCGCTCGGTTGCCGGTGAGCAAAACGATGAGTTTGCACACAAATGACAAGCATCCTGATCAGTGGTCGGAACCACAGTCGAAACCCGCTCCTTCCCTTGCGAACAGTGGGATGCAGCGGCATCGACATGCCTCCTGTCGCCCGGTATGGCGGCTTCGAGCCGTATACATAGCCTTCTTATGAGTTGTAGGGTCGGCTATCAGTATTTGATTTTTTGGTCCTGCCCGCTTCGTGCGCCCAGGACTTCACTCCCCTTATGGAAGGTTGTAGGACATGTTCGGACCAGAGAACGTCCGTCGGCGGTGGAACGTCGACGATGTGACGGTCACCAAGCCGAATGTCATCAAGCGCGCCATCAGCGCGGCCGCCATCGGCAATATCACCGAGTGGTACGACTTCGGCGTCTACGCATATCTTCAGGTCACGATCGAGAAGGTATTCCTCCCCGACTTGGATGGCGCGATCGGCAAGATCATTACGGCTGCGTTGTTTGCGGTGGCCTTCCTGGTCCGTCCCATCGGCGGCATGGTCTTCGGCCCGCTCTCGGACAAGATCGGCCGCAACAAGGTCCTCGCGATGACCATGATCATGATGGCGCTGGGAACCTTCGCCATCGGTATTCTTCCCGGATACGAGACCGTGGGCCTGTGGGCACCGATCCTGCTCCTTGCCTGCCGTCTGCTGCAGGGCTTCTCGACCGGTGGTGAGTACGGAAACGCGATGACCTTCATCGCCGAGTACGCCCCGGACCGCAAGCGCGGTTTCTTCGGCTCCCTGCTCGAGGTCGGAACCTTCGGCGGCTACCTGATGGGCGCCATCATCGCGACCATCATGACCGGGGTGCTCACCGACGAGCAGATGCTCAGCTGGGGCTGGCGTCTGCCGTTCTTCATCGCTTTGCCGCTTGGTTTCGTCGGCGTCTACCTGCGTTCCAAGTTGGCCGATACCCCGGCCTACCTGCAGCTCGAGAAGGAGGCCGAGAAGGCCGAGAAGTCGAACCGCGGCGGTGCCAAGAAGGGCGGCGAGTTCAAGAACATCCTCAAGCTCTGGCCCTCGATGCTCATCTGCACCGGCCTGGTTCTCGCGTGGAACGTCACCAACTACATGCTGACCTCGTACATCCCGGTGTACTTCGACTCGGTCAAGTCGATCCAGGGTGACGGCGGCGTCTCCGAGTTCACCTCGTCGATCCTTCAGATCATCGTCATGGCCGTCTGCCTGGTGACCATCCCGATGCTGGGCCGTCTCTCGGACCGGATCGGGCGAAAGACGATCATCGTGGTCGGTTCGATCGCACTGATCGTGCTCTCGATCCCCTCCATCCTCCTGATTCGCGGGAACGCGGACCTCACGGTGATGCTGGGTCTGCTCATCATGGGCCTCAGCCTGATCTGCTTCAGCGCGATGATGCCCTCGACCCTGCCGTCCCTGTTCCCGACACTGGTCCGCGCGGGCGCGCTGTCGATCTCGTTCAACATCGCCATCTCGCTCTTCGGCGGAACGACGTCGACCGTCATGAACGCGCTGGTGGGAGGCACCGAGAACCTGATGTGGCCGGCGTACTACCTCATGGCCGCGGGCGCCATCGGCCTGATCGCGGTCTACTTCACCCCGGAGAGCAACGGCCGGCCGCTGTGGGGCTCGACGCCCTCGGCCGAGTCCAAGCCTGAGGCCCGCGAGCACGTCGCCGACCTCAACGAGGAATACGAAGCGGAAATGGCCAAGGCCTGATTCCGCACAGCAGATTCGGCATCGGCTGAATCTCATGGCCCTGGCTCCGCCGGGCGGGCACGTCCCGCACCGGCGCAGCCAGGGCCTTCGTGCGTCTGGGGCCGATGGGGTTTGGGACGCGCGGTTGGGAGAGTTCGGGGTGCGGCTCCGGGGTTGCGGGGCTGCGCCGTTTGAGAGTTGCTCCGTTTGGGGCTGCGCGGCTACGCGGTTTGGGGGCTGCGCGGCTGCGCGGCTGCCCCGTTTGAGGGTTGCGGAGCTGCGCGGCTGCGGTATTCGGGGTTTCGCTCCGGGATTGGGATCGCGCACTGGGGGATCGCCCGACGGCCGCTCAGGATGGGAGGCGGTTACCCGATCGCGTGGGGGTTGGCGACACCTTTGCCCCGTCGACCCAGCCGCATTCGGTGGCGGTTACCGGATCGCGTGGGGTTTAGCAGCCTTTTTGGCCCGGCGACTCAGCCGAACTTGGTGGCGGTTACCCGAAACCGTGGCAGTTCCCGCCGTCAGGTGTGGGTTACGCAACCACCTAACGGCGGCAATCGCCACCCATTCGGGTAACCGGCTCCCAACGAAGCGCCCAGCGCGGCCGGACCAGCGCGGCCGAACCCGCGCGGCGTCGTCGGGCCCCGGCGTCGTCGGGCCGCGGCGCGAAGTGGCACTCTTGTGCGGAAATCACGGCAAAATCCGCACAAAACTGCCACCTCGCGCAGGAGGCACGCAAGAAGGGCGCAGGAGACCCACGGAGCGTGCGCGAGAGCGGGCGGCCGTTCACCGTGGTGGGGCCTCCAGGACAATGTTCCTGTGCGGTCATGTCGCCTCCTCGGTGGTTGGAGTTGCCGACCGCGTCAGACTACGCACGCGACATGGGCAGGCACTCAGTGTTCACCCAGAGCGGCCGGAACCTCCGCCACGGTGCCGAGAACGGGCGGCCGGTGCCCTTCCGGGGCAGCGTCGCGCGGCAGGTCGGATTCGATACCGATGTAGTCGAGCCCCGCGGCGAGAGCGGCCGCACGGTCGGCGAGGGAATCGCCCACGTACACGGTCTCCGCGGGACCGATGCCTCGTGAGGCGAGCTGGGCCAAGAATTCGTCGAAGACCCTGCCATCCGGTTTGTGGAACGCGGAACGATCGGCCCCTTGGACCCCGAGAAAGCGCGACACAGGGAATCCGAGGCGTTCCAGGTCCGCGTTCGCGAAGTCGGTGTTCGTGGACGTCACCACCCCCACCTCGTACCCGCGGTCGAGCAGACCGGTCACCGCCCGCACGGCGCCGTGGATCTCGGTCTTGTGGAAGTCCGAGGCGATCGACTGGTTGTCGGCACGCATGGTGTCGATCGGAGCGGAATTCCGGTACAACCGGGCGATCATCGAGTCGAAAGGCATGCCCCAGGCCTCCGCGAGCTCGGCTTCGGTGAGGTCGATGCCGTAGAAGCGGCGAGCCACTTCCTGATGGTGCTTCCATTTGACGACCCTGGTGTGCACCAAGGTGTCGTCCAGATCGAACAGGACCGCGTGCGGCCTGGGTCGATTCCGCCGGATGGTCCCCTTGTCCGCGAGCGTGGCGACGACGCCGCGCGCGGAGGCCGAGAGGACGTCGTCGTCCTCAGCGGTCACCCACGTGGTCTCCTCGATCTCCGCAGGGTCCTGGTCGTCACCGGGGATGCCGAATGATTCCTGTCCGCGGCAGCGAGCGACCCGGAGCCGGCCGTCGACGACGTCGGCCCGGTCGACCTCCCCCGACGTCACGACCGGTCGCTTTCGGCGCCGGAGGTCACCGATTCCCGCGATCGCACCGCGTACGCACTGCCTTCGGGGTTGTCCAGCGTCGAGTGCTTGCGATTGTCGTGCATGGCAACCACGGCGATCAGGCCGAGGACCGCCATCACGACCACATACCACGGGAACACTCCGGCGATCCCCTGGTTCTTCATGAACAGGGCGACATACTCCGCCGACCCACCGAACAGCGAGTTGGCTATGGCGTACGTGAACCCGACGCCGAGCCCGCGCACGTGGGCCGGGAACATCTCCGCCTTCACGACGCCGGAGATCGACGTGTAGAAGCTGACGAAGAACATCGCGATCACGATGAACACCCCGGAGACCAGGATCGAACTCTGCGAACCGATCAGGGCCAGTAGCGGGACCGGCAGAACAATCATCGCGATCACGAAGATCAGCATCGAGTTCTTGCGACCGATCTTGTCCGAGACGGCACCGGCCGCCGGTTGCATCAGGATGAAAAGCAGGAGGCACACGGTCATCGTGTCCGCGACCCGTCCCTTGTCGAAGCCGCCGGTGTTGATCAAGTACTTCTGCATGTAGGTGGTGAACACGTAGAAGACCAGGGAGCCGATGCTCGTGATCCCGAAGACCACCCAGAAGGCGCGGGGATGCCGGAAGACCTCGAGAAGGCTTCCCGAGCCCTTGGCATTGCGTTCGGACGGCTTCGTCGTCTCTGTCAGCCCCGACCGCAACCACAGGGAGACCAGCGCGGCGAGGGCACCGATCACGAAGGGCAGGCGCCACCACCCCTCGGAGATCTTGTCGTCGCCGAGGGTGTGCGTCATGATCACGGCGAGAAGGCTGGCCAGCAGCTGGCCACCGACGAGGGTCACGTACTGGAAGGAAGAGAAGAATCCGCGCTTGCCGGAGGTCGCGACCTCGGACATGAAGGTCGCCGTCGAACCGTATTCGCCGCCGACCGAGATGCCCTGGACGCACCGGACCAGAGTCAGCAGGATCGGGGCGAGCACGCCCGCCGTCGCGGCCGTCGGCAGAATCGCCATGGCGAGGGATCCGGCGCACATGAGCAGGATCGAGGACAGCATGGACACCTTGCGCCCGTAGCGGTCGGAAATCCGACCGAAGATGAAGCCGCCGAGCGGGCGCATGAGGAAGCCGACGAAGAACACACCCGCCGTGCTCATGAAGGCGCCCGTCTGGCCCGCCCCCGCGAAGAACTGCTGGGCAAAGTACACGCTGAAAAAGGAGTAGACGTAGAAGTCGAACCATTCGACGAGGTTTCCGCTCGAGGCGGCGAGGATCGACTTGACGGTATGCCACGTCGACGGGGTGCGCTCCCTCTGCGCTCCATCAGGGCGGAATGAGGCCATCGTGAGTTTTCCCTTCTCCGGTGCGGTGTGTGGTTCCCCTTGATTTCAGTCGCCTCAGAATACATTCACTGAGAGCTGGATCATAGTCGAGGAGGGGACATTGCGCCTCGGTGCCGGGCCACGGCCGCGCGAGCCCTGCCCGGATGGAGTGTGGCCGGCGACGCCGGAGGGGCGCCCCCCGATTCACCGGGCATTCACGCAAATGTCACGGCCCGCACGAGTGTTGCTGGGCGCCTGGGGTTCCCGGGACTTTAGGTTGGGAGCAGTCGGCACCCGCCGGCTCGGGGTCTCGGCCTCGACACGATCAGGCAGAGGCCGAACGCCACGAGGCGCCCCGTTCACGACGTCGAAGGGGAACTCATCGTGAGCTCGTCCGTCACCACCTACGTCCTCGACACCTCGGTCCTTCTCTCCGACCCCCGCGCCATGTTGCGGTTCGACGAACACGAGGTGGTGATCCCGCTCGTCGTCGTCTCGGAGCTGGAGGGGAAACGCCATCACCCCGAACTGGGGTACACCGCACGCAAGGCGTTGCGGATCCTGGACGAGTTCAGGGAAGAATTCGGGCGGCTCGACCACGACATACCGGTCGGCGACACCGGCGGGACGCTGCGGGTCGAGCTCAACCACATCGAGACCTCCCAATTGCCGGTGGCCTTCGATCGCGGAGAGAACGACACCCGGATCCTCGCGGTGGCCAGAAACCTGAAGGCAGAGGGGGCCGACGTCGTCGTCGTGACCAAGGACGTGCCGATGCGGGTCAAGGCCGCCTCAATCGGGCTGGCGGCCGAACAGTACCTGGCCGAACAGGCCGTCGACTCCGGGTTCACGGGCCTGTCCGAGGTCTTCCTGGATCAGGACGAGATGGACCGCCTGTACTCGTCGGGGTCGATCGACACCGACGCCGCCGCCCAGGAAGTCGTCAACACGGGGCTCGTGCTGACCTCGCCTCAGGGGTCTGCTCTCGGCCGGGCCGTCGGCCCGGACACCATAGGGCTGGTCCGCGGCGACCAGCAGGTCTTCGGTGCGGGCGGCCGCTCCGCGGAACAACGCATCGCGATCGATCTTCTGCTCGACGAGTCGGTGGGCATCGTGAGCCTGGGCGGACGGGCGGGAACCGGCAAATCCGCCCTCGCACTCATGGCCGGTCTCGAAGCCGTTCTGGAAAAGGGCACCCACCAGAAGATCACGGTTTTTCGCCCGCTCTACGCCGTCGGCGGGCAGAACCTGGGCTACCTGCCCGGTTCGGAAGGGGAGAAAATGAATCCCTGGGCCGAGGCCGTGTTCGACACCCTCAGCGCTCTGGTCAGCAAGAACGTGCTCGACGAGGTCGTCTCCCGTGACATCCTGGAAGTTCTCCCGCTGACCCACATCCGGGGCCGCTCGCTGCACGACACCTTCGTGATCGTGGACGAGGCCCAGTCGCTCGAGCGCACGGTTCTGCTCACCGTGTTGTCGCGTCTCGGGCAGAGCTCCAGGGTGGTCCTGACCCACGACGTCGCCCAGAGCGACAACCTGCGCGTCGGCCGGCACGACGGAATCACCGCCGTGATCGACCGGCTCAAGGGGCACCCCCTCTTCGGCCACGTGACCCTGACACGCTCGGAACGGTCGGAGATCGCCGACCTCGTGACGGATGTTTTGGAGGACGGCGAGCTGGTTTAGGGGGTGGGGGTTTCGGTTGGGGG
>NZ_NOIQ01000032.1 GCF_004136575.1 Rothia koreensis | reverse complement strand
CCGGGTGGCTGGTGGAGGAGTCCCGTTCGGTGGGGCTTCCGGCCGAAGTGGGCCGGTTGAGTGGCGGTTGCCCGATGGAGAGGCGGTTTCCCGACGACTCGGCGTCGTTCGCCCGGCGAGTCCGCGGCCCCGCGCAGCGGATTTGCGGCAGTTGTGTGGCGGTTTCCCGATGGGGTGGCACTTACCCAACGGATCGACGTCGTTCGAGCGGTCATTCTCGGGCGGCTGCGTGGGGGTTACCCGAAAGAGTGGCGCTGACCCTTGTTTGGAGGCGGTTGAACCTCCACCTAACAGGGGCTGACGCCTCCCGATCGGGTAACCCCCTCGCACGTGGGCCTTGGCGCGAATCGAGGGCGCCTTGACTCGGGAAGCGCCGGCCTGGACCCCGTGAGCACCGGCCTTGACTCGGGAAGCGCCCGCCTGGACCCGGGACGCGCCCGCCTGGACCCCGTGAGCGCCCGCCTTGACTAGGAATGCGACAATGGCACTATGACCAGGTCAGGTATCGATGCCTTGTGGCGTCAGGAGGTTGCCGGCGGGTTGACTGTCGGCACCAGATAGCCTCGCTCCGACGGGTTGCGCTCCCACGAGCAGCGCAACCCGCGATCGAACCTGCCCGATGAGAGTCCGCCGCTTCCAGCGAGCGGACGTAGCGCGGAAACCGACATCGAACGCGCGTCGCCCGGGCCCGCCGCGTCGGCCAGTCGACGGGAGCCTTTTGCTTCCACAGACCTCGGCACCCGGCCGGACACGCCCGACGTCGTCGCCCCGCCGCAGCTATGCCGTGACGACGACGTAGCAGCGTCCCTCGATGCCGGACCGTCGCCAGGCCGTCGCCAGAACACTCCCCGCTACGCCCAGCCGCGGCCGCGCCGTCCGACCACGAGTCACGGAACGGCGTCGCCCTGGGCTTCCATCCAGGCAGGATGCACCTATCCAATCCCGCGCGGGACCCCGACCGTGGTGTCCCCGCGCCATCAGACCAACGAGGTACTGACCATGCAGCAGCACAGCGAGAAAGAGATCCGCAAGAGTTTCATCAACTGTTCCAAGGGGGCGGCCCAGCGGCTGAACGTTCCCAAGGGTCTTGCCGAGACCGACTGGGATTCCGAAATATTCCTCGGATGGATCGACCCGAAGGCACCGCAGAATGCCTATGTCGTCGCGGAGACCGAGAACGGGCTCGGAGGCCTCGTCCTTCAGAAGAACGACCAGAAGACGCGCGGAGGGGCGCAGATGTGCCAGCTCTGCATGACGCTCCATCCGGGCAGCGGCGTCTCGATGTTTTCCATCCAGCGATCCAAGAGCACCAAGGAGCACTACAACAGCATCGGAACCTACATCTGCTCCGATCTGAAGTGTTCCGACTACACCTGGGGAAAGAAGAAACCAGAGGGTGTGCGGCAGATGGAGGAGACGCTGACGCCGGAGGAACGAGCCGAGCGGACCCGACGCAACGTCGAAGGGCTGATCGAGCGGGTCTCCGAAAAGATGAAGTGATCGGTCGGTCGCGGAGCCGTGCCGGGAGCGTGGAAGCAGTAGGATTCTGACTATGTCCATTGCATCCAGTTCAGCCCAGCACGGCTCCAAGATCACCGGCCTCGGTCACTACCAGCCCGAGAAGGTCCTGACCAATTTCGACATCGCCAAGATGGTCGACACGAGCGACGAGTGGATTCAGGAACGTACCGGGATCGTCGAGCGGCGCGTCGTCGAGGACGAGACCGTGGCCGACCTGGCGGTGGCCGCCGCACGTATGGCGCTTGAGGATGCCGGTATCGAGGACGTGGACCTGGTCGTCGTCGCGAGCACGACGTCGACCGACCGCAGCCCCAACACCGCCGGCCGCGTGAGCCAGCGCCTCGGCTTCACGTCCCCGGCCATCATGGACGTCAACACCGCGTGCTCGGGATTCGAGTATGCCGTGGGCATCGCCGACCAGGCCATCCGCGCCGGGAGTGCCGAGTCGGCCGTCGTCATCGGGTCCGAGACGCTGAGCACCGTGACCGATTGGACCGATCGTCGAACCTGCATCCTCACCGCCGACGGAGCCGGGGCCGTGGTCCTGCAGAAATCCGAGGAACCGCTCGTCAGCCAGACCGTGTGGGGTTCCGTCCCCTCGATGGCCGACGCCGTAGTGATCGACGGCGACCCCGAATATTTCTCCCAGGACGGTCGGCAGGTGATGCGTTGGGCATTCACCGATGCGTCCAAACAGGCGCACAAGGTGCTCGACGCCGCCGGGCTCGGCCTGGGCGACATCGATGTCTTCGCCTTCCACCAGGCGAATCTCCGCCTGGTCGAGCCCCTCGCCAAGGCGCTCAAGGCCACCGACGAGCAGATCGTCATCAAGGACGTCATCGAATCCGGGAACACCTCGGCCGCGAGCGTTCCCCTCGGCCTGTCCAAGTACTGGCACCGCGGGGACCTGCCCCGGGGCGGCACCGCACTGTTGCTCGGGTTCGGCGGGGGATTCACCTTCGCGGGCCAGGTTGTGAAGTTGCCCGAGTAGGAGGTTGCCCGAGTAAGAGGCTGACCGGGTGATGGGCTGCCTGGGCGGATGTCTTCCGGACCAGGGGCTGCCCGGGTGATGGGCTGCCCGGGCGAGATGTCTCCCGGACCAGAGAGTGCCCGGGCAATGGGGCCTTACCCGTCCGACCGGCGGGGTCTGTGCGGACTCAACTGTTCTGCGATGCCTTGTGGCGTATGAGGTCAAGCGCGATCATGCCGCCGATCAGGCCCATGCGGTCCAGCGGGGTGACGTCCGGCCGGATGTCCAACGCGTAGCGGCTGTGTCCCAGCATTCCTCGGCCGAGGCCGGCCCATCTGCGGGTAGCCCGGGCGATTTCGACGTCGCCGACCTCGGCAACGAACTCCATGCCGAAGGGCTTGCCCCTGAGCAAGATGGTGGACCCACCGCCGATCTGGATCTCGACTCTCAGCCCGATCATGGAAAACCGCTTCTTGATCAGCGCAAACTGATTGCCGTACGGGTCCGAGAGCTCGTAGGTGTCGCGCATGAAGTCCATGGGGTCGGTGACCCCCATGAGGAATCGGCCGTCCGCTTCCGTCACGGCGAAGGAGCGACTCCCGATGAGCCACCGCGGGCCGGCGTCGTTGGTCGTGGCGACGTTGCCGACGGCCGCACCGGAATCATCGAGGATCTGGAAATCATTGGACATGAAGCCGGTGACCTGTTGCATCACCAGAGTGTTGTGGTTCAGGAGCGGCTGCGGACAATTGCTGTGTTCCATGCCTCCAGTATGCGCGGTCGCCCGACAATCGCCGACTGGGGGAGGGGGTCGTTGGGGTGCGAGCTTGGCCGGTGCGCCCGAGGTCCGGCGCGCCCGAGGTTGGGTGCGCCCGAGGTTGGGTGCGAGGCCGGGTTCGAGCCGGCGGCGTCGGACTTGCCGAACACGAAGCCGGGCGGGGCACGAGGTGGCAGTTTTGTGCCGTTCCCCGGTCGAGGTGGCAATCCTGTGCGGTTTTGACGCCGAGGTGGCAATCTCGTGCGGAATCTGTGCCGAGGTGGCAATCTCGTGCGGTTTTCGGTCCGATTTCGTCCCAAAATTGCCACTTCGCGGGCGGAGCTGCACAGGGTTGCCACTTCGCGGGCTGAGACCGAGGGGGCCAGGGCCGAGGTGGCAATCTGGTGCGGAATCTGTGCCGAGGTGGCAATCTGGTGCGGTTTTCGGCCCGATTTCGTCCCAAAATTGCCATTTCGCGGGTGGAACCGCTCAGGGCTGCCACTTCGCGGGCCGGGGCCGCACGAAACTGCCACCTCGGCGGCGTCGATCCGACCCCCAACCCCCGACCCACCCCGGTAACAATTCGCCGCGAGACGAAACGGACGCGACATGCGGCGTCATGCCCGCAACGGCGGGACACAGCCTGTCTTGATGACGGCTGTTTCTCCTAGCCTCGACCTAAATGGTTCGTCCCCAGAGAAACGAGGCCCCATGACGGACATACCGAGCCTGCCCAGCGATTACCCCTCCTTGGCGCAACATTTCGCCCCGCTCTTCGAGAGCATTGCGCAGGGGTCGTTGGAACGCGACGTCGAGCGGCGTCTCCCGTACGAGGAATTCCGGCGGCTCGAGGCCGCTGGATTCAGCACGCTCAGAGTCCCCGCGAAGCACGGTGGTCCCGGTGCCAGTATCGAAACCTTCACCCGTCTCCTGATCGACCTCGCCGCTGCGGATGCCAACGTCGCGCACGTCTACAGGTCGCATTACGGGTTCGTCGAGTCGCTGAGGTTCCAGCCTCCGGAGATCCAGGCCGCCTGGTACCCGCGTGTCCTGGCGGGTGAGACGGTGGGCAACGCCTCGACGGAGATCGGTGGCAACTCTCTGGGCACCCTGAACACCCGACTCGTGCACACGCCGGAAGGCTGGCGGGTGCGCGGCGAGAAGTATTACACCACCGGGACGATCTTCTCGGATTGCACCCGCGTCTCGGCGTCGCTCGAGGAAGGTGAGGGTCGCCGCTTCGCCGTCGTACGGACGGACGCCCCCGGGGTGAGTATCGCCGACGATTGGGACGGCTTCGGGCAGCGCCTGACCGGCACGGGCACGACGACGTTCGAGAACGTCCCCGTCGAAGAGCACGGGGTCCTGGACAGGGTCACCGGATCCCCCGAGGCCATCCACGAGGCGGCCTTCTTCCAGCTCGTGCTTCTGGCGGTCATGGCCGGTATCGCTCGCGCGGCCCGCGACGACGCCGCAGGGGCAGTCGCCCGGAGGGCGCGCACCTTCAACACGGGGTCGGGGCTGCCTTTCCGCGAGGATCCCCTGATCCAGGAGGCGACCGGGAGAATCGCGGCCAAGGCCTACACCGCCGAAGCAGTCGTGACCCACACGGCGAGGATTCTCGATGACGGTATCGCTGCGGCAGAGGCGGCCGGGGCGGCGTCGTCCGAATTCCTGGACGACCCGGACTTCGCGGCCCGGGTCCCGGAGGCGCTCTCCTTCTCCGAGGTTGCGGTCGAGCATGCGCAGGTGAGCGTGCCGGAGGCCGCCCTCGGCGCCGCCCAGGAGCTCTTCCTCACGGGTGGGGCCTCGGCCACGTCGCGGTCGAAGGGCCTGGACCGTCATTGGCGAAATGCTCAGACGGTCGCCACGCACAATCCCATCGCCTTCCGCGCACGCGCCGTGGGCGACTACTGGATCAACGGGACCCTGCCCGAAGGGCTCAACGCGATCGGCGACGCGACGTCGAGGAAGGGCGCAACGGCATGACCCAACAGACCCTCGACGCCGCCCCCGGTCCCCAGAAGACCGTGAACCGGTCCCGTCCCGTCCGGGTCCTGGGCAGCGCCTTCGCCGGTACGACCCTGGAGTGGTACGACTTCTACCTCTACGGGATCGCCGCCGCGATCATCTTCAACAACCAGTACTTCCACGGGTCGACCCCGTTGATCAGCCTGCTCGCCTCGTTCGCGACCCTCGCCGTCGGGGTTCTCGCGCGCCCCATCGGCGGAATCCTCGCGGGACACATCGGGGACCGGGTCGGGCGGAAGGCCCTGCTGGTCGTTTCGTTGCTGACCATGGGGGTCTCGTCGTTCCTCATCGGCGTGCTCCCGAACTTTGACGCCATCGGCATCTGGGCCCCGATCGCTCTGGTGGCCTTGCGCATTCTCCAGGGTCTGTCCGCGGGCGCGGAATGGGGAGGGTCCGCGCTGCTGAGCGTCGAGCATGCGCCGACCGGACTCCGTGGATTCTTCGGTTCATTCACACAGATCGGCTCCGCCGGGGGAATGCTCCTGGCGACCGGGCTCTACGCGATCGTCCAAGGCGTCTTCACGGACGAGCAATTCGCTTCCTTCGGGTGGCGGCTCCCCTTCCTCGCCTCCGGAGTGTTCGTGCTGGTGGCCCTGTGGATTCGTCTCGGCGTCACGGATGCTCGTGAATTCACCGAGATCAAGGGCGCAGGGCAGACCGAACGGGCGCCGGTGTGGACCATGGTCAAGAAGTACCCTCGGGCGCTGGCCGTGACCACCTTCCTCCGCGTCGCGCAGAACGGGATCTACTATCTGGTCACGGTGTATCTGCTGACCTACCTCAAGGACACGCAGGGCGGGTCCGGGCCGGTGCTCACCGCCGTCATGATTGCCTCGGCCATTGGGCTGGTGTCCGGACCCTTCTGGGGGTGGGTCTCGGACCGGGTCGGTCGACGGCCCGTGTCCCTCGCCGGGTACGCTGCGATCGGCGTCTTCGGCTGGGCCATTTTCCTTGCCGCCGACGCCGGAAGCTTCTCTACCCTCCCGCTCATCATCATCGTGGGTCTCGTCTTCGCCCACGACTCGGTCTACGGGCCACAGGCCGCGTGGTTCGCCGAGCAGTTCCCCGTGGAAGTCCGGTACTCCGGGGTGAGCATGGGCTACCAGCTCGGAACCCTCATCGGTGGCGGCCTCATGCCGTTCACCGCGACCTTGCTCTATGCCTGGGGCGGCGAGACCCCCTGGCTGATCACCACTTACCTGACCGTACTCGTGGTTCTTTCCATCCTTGCGGCGCTGTTGGCCGCGGATCCGGTGAGGGCTGCCGTCAAGGAGAACCGATGACCCGTCCCCTTCTCATCAACGCGTTCGACATGCTCGTGCCCGTCCACCAGACCCCGGGTCTGTGGCGGCACCCGGAGTCACGGATCCAGGAATTCGACACGTTGAACTACTGGACCGACCTGGCCAAGACGCTCGAGGACGGCGGATTCGCCTCCCTCTTCCTCGCGGACATCCCCGGGATCTATGACGTCTACGGGGGAGACGGCGACGCCGCGGCCCGCGGTGGCGTCCAGTACCCGCTCCTGGACCCTCTGGTCGTCGTGACCGCTATGGCCCAGGGGACCGAGAACCTCGGCTTCGGGGTCACGGCCTCGGTCAGTTACGAACAGCCCTACCTCCTGGCACGGACGCTGAGCACCCTGGACCACTTCACCGACGGCCGCGTCGCCTGGAACATCGTGACGAGCTACCAGGACTCGGCGGCCAAGAACTTGGGCATGGCCGGGCAGATCCCGCACGACCAGCGGTACGACCGCGCCGACGAGTACATGGAGGTCATGTACAAGCTGTTCGAGGGATCCTTCGAATCAGGGGCCGTACAGAACGACGCCGAGGCCAACGTCGTCGTCGACCCGGACCGGGTGCACCCCATCGAACACGAGGGCCGGTACTTCTCCGTGCCGGGAGTTGCGCTTGCTCACCCCGGCCCCCAGGGGACGCCGTTCCTGTTCCAGGCCGGCGCATCCAAACGCGGCCAGCAGTTCGCCCTGGATCATGCCGAAGCGATCTTCTTCTCGGGCGGCACGCCTGAACTCGTCCGCACCTGGACCCAGTCGGTCCGGGACCAACTGGAAGCACAGGGCAGGCCCCGTGACTCCGTTAAGATCTTCAGCCTGGCAACCGTCGTCGTGGCCGAAACGGACCAGGAGGCCGAGGCACGGCTCGAGGAATACAAGAAGCTCGTGGACACGGAGGCCACCTTGGCCCTCTTCGGCGGGTGGACGGGCGTCGACCTCTCCGGCGCGGACCCCGACGACGAGATCGAGCACGTGACCACGAACGCGAACCAGTCCGCGCTCGCGAGCTTCACGACGCTGTCCCCGGACAAGACGTGGACCGTGCGCGACCTGGCGGAGTTCGTCGCGATCGGAGGTCGTGGTCCCGTGATCGTGGGGTCGCCGGAGACCGTCGCGGACGAGCTCGAGCGCTGGGTCGAGGAGGCCGACGTCGACGGTTTCAACCTGTCGGCGGCCGTGCGCCCGGCCGACCTCGAACGATTCGCCCGCCTGGTCTCGCCCGAACTGAGGCGCAGGGGGCTGCTCGACGAGCCGCAGGGGAGGACGCTGCGCGAACGGATCAGCGGTCGAGGCCCCCAGCTGCCGGACGACCACCGAGGCGCCTCGTACCGACGGTAGGAACGCGGGGACTTCCCGGAAGTTCGCCGAGCATTCCCTCGGCATCTCCCCACACCGTGCTCCGCCCTCGTAGGATGTGGTGAGCCATGACTGGTCATGGCATCCATCTCGGACCGAGGGATTGGGAGAGAAGCTTATGGCGACTTCAGACGGTGCTCACGCGTCTTCGCGCGAGCAGCAGACGCGGCGGGGGCAAGCTCGTGGAGCCGACCCCGCCCCGCCGGCACCCAAGCAACTCTGGAAGGACTCGTTCGGCCGGGCATCGATCCGTGCACTGCAGATCCTGCTGATCGCCGGGGCCGTGGCGCTCCTGGGGTACCTCGTGGTGGCACTGAAGCTCGTGACCCTCCCCCTGCTTCTGGCCCTCATCATCGCCTCGGCGATGCACCCGATCATCCGGATGCTGCATCGCGCCCACTTCAACAGGATCTGGGCCGCCATCACGGCCCTTCTGGGAATCATCCTGGTGCTCGTGGCCGTGATCTCCTCGGTGGTCATGACCGTGATCTACGAGTGGTCCGACCTTGCCGTCCAGACGCAACAGGGCATCAACAAGCTCATCACGATCCTGAGCGACTGGGGAGTGCCCCTGGACGAGACCCACCTCCAGGAATACCTCAACAAGGGGAGCCAGTACCTGCAGACCAGCGGCGCCGGAACGAGCGCGGTCGAAGGAGTGTCCATGGTGACCGAGCTGGTGGCCGGGGCCCTGCTGATGATCGTCATGCTGTTCTTCTTCCTCCTGGACGGTCCCCGCATGTGGCGTTTCATCCTCGGTTTCGTGCCGGAGCGACTTACTTCCAGGATCAACGACGCCGGCCTGGCCAGCGTCCATGTGTTGGGCAAATACATCCGGGGAACCGTGATCATCGCGGCCTTCGCCGCCGTCGTGGACCTCATCGCGATGCTCGTGATGCGGGTTCCCCTCGCGTTCCCGCTCGCGGCCATGATCTTCCTCAGCGCGTTCATCCCGATCGTCGGCGCCTTGGTCAGCGGGATCTGCGCCGCCCTGATCGCCCTCGTGGCCGCCGGCCCGATGGCAGCTGTCGTTCTCGTCGCCGTCGTGGTCGTGGTGAACCAGGTCGAGCACCATATCCTGCAGCCCAAGGTCATGGGGTCCGCGCTGAGCCTCCATGGGATCGTGATCATCGCCGCGCTCGCCGTCGGAGCGAATCAGGGCGGTGTGGCCGGTGCGCTTCTGGCCGTTCCGCTCTCCGCCGTGATCTGGGCCAGTTACAAGGCCTTCCGTTCCACCAGGTTGGCGTCCTCGACCGAATCCGAACTCGCCCAGGAGCAGGCGGAGTACGACGACGAGGCCGGTTCCGAGGAGGCCCCGGCGCAGTCCTGACGGCGGTTCC
Source organism: Rothia koreensis (assembly GCF_004136575.1). Classification (GTDB taxonomy): domain Bacteria; phylum Actinomycetota; class Actinomycetes; order Actinomycetales; family Micrococcaceae; genus Rothia; species Rothia koreensis. The sequence continues at coordinate 6,447 of NZ_NOIQ01000032.1, read as the reverse complement.
CGGGGGAGGGGGGGCGGCAATCCTGAGCAATTTCCCGGCCGAGGTGGCAGTTTCGTGTGGTTCTGGCGCCGAGGTGGCAGTCTCGTGCAACTTTTCTGTCGAGGTGGCAATTCCGTGCGGTTTTTGGGCCAAATTCGTCCCAAAACTGCCACCTCGCGGGCGGGGACGCACGAGACTGCCACTTCGCGGGTCGGGACTGCACGAGACTGCCACCTCGCGGGCGGGGACGCACGAGACTGCCACTTCGAGCCGGAGGGGGGCGGGACTGCACGAGACTGCCACCTCGAGCCGGCCGGGAGGGGCGAGGCCGCACGAGACTGCCACCTCGGGCGTGTTCGTATCGTGAACACGCGTTCGACCTGTGTGCTGGGACACGCCTAAGCTGTTTCGAGTTCATGCACGGACCCAGAGTGGGGCGGTGCACACGTCTTCGCTGAGAATTCTGGAGTAGTGATCCCGCGAAGAACATCAATTGGTTGCAAAGGTGCAAAGGTAGGCTCATGTCCACTCACGGCGACGAAGAAACGGCTGTCCTGCCGGCCAAATCCCCCAGACGCGCGGCTCTCGCCGGCTGGATCGGTTCGGCCCTCGAATACTATGACTTTGCGGTGTACGCGACGGCGGCGGCCGTCGTGCTCAACCACATCTTCTTCCCGGAGGGCAATGCCGCGGCCGCGGTTCTGCAATCCATGGGAGTCGCAGGCGTCGCCTACGTGGTCCGCCCGTTCGGTGCCCTGATCATGGGCCCGCTCTCGGACCGGCTCGGCCGCAAATTCGTGCTGATGATGACCCTGTTCCTCATCGGTGGTGCGACGTTCGCCATCGGATGTCTTCCCACCTACGGGTCCGCCGGCATCCTGGCGCCGATTCTGCTGGTCCTGTGTCGCGTGATCCAGGGCATGTCGGCCGCGGGCGAGCAGGCATCGGCGATCTCGATGTCGCTCGAACACTCCGAGGATCGCAGTCGCGGCCTGATCACCAGTTGGTCCCTGCATGGCACCCAGGCGGGCTCCCTGTTGGCCACGGCAGTATTCATCCCCTTCACCGCCTTCCTGAGCGAGGACCAGCTCTTCGCCTGGGGGTGGCGAGTTCCTTTCTGGTTCTCCGCCCTGGTGGTTCTCGCGGCATACCTGATCCGTCGCAAGCTCGAGGAGCCCCCGGCCTTCGAGAAGCAGGACCAGGAACAATCGGTGCTGGACGAGTCGACGCCGTTGGCCATCACCTTCCGCTACCACAAGGCCGCGATCATCCGGGTCGGGGTGTGCTCCCTGGTCAATACCGTCAACGTCGCGTTCACGGTCTGGGCCGTCTCTTACGCGACCAACGGCGTCGGCATCGAGCGCTCGACCATGCTCTGGGTGCCCGTGGTCTCCAACTCGGTCGGGCTGCTGGTGATCCCGCTGTCGGCCATGGTCTCGGACCGGGTCGGTCGCAAACCGGTCTTCGCGCTCGGAGCCCTGCTCTCCGGGGGCATGATGTTCCCGTTCCTCGCGGCCGTGTCCGAGGCAAACATCCCCTTGATCTTCGTGTTCGGGGCCCTGGTCCACGGCGGCTTCTACTCCTTCTCCAACGCGACGTGGCCCTCGTTCTACGCCGAAATGTTCCCGACGCCGGTGCGCTCGACCGGTCTCGCACTGGGAACCCAGGTGGGCTTCGCCATATCCGGCGGGTTCGTCCCGGTCATTGCGGCGGCCCTCAACGGCAGCGGCATGGACAACTGGGTCATGCCCGCGCTGTTCGTGATGCTCGTGTGCGTGTGTGTGGCCGTCGTCGCTCTCACGGCCAAGGAAACAGCCAAGCGCCCGCTCGAGAACATCGACAACCTCCACATGTCGCGGACCGAGGCGCTCGAGGTCGTCCGGCTCGAGCGCAAGGGAGGCATCGATCCGGAGAGCTCGAACGCGAGCGGGTCGGCGAAGACCACCGTCATCGACTAGGCCCCGCACGCTTCATCGCGGCACGCTTCATCGCCGCTCGCTCCATCCCCGCACGCCCCGTCCCGTGGCAGGGAGTGCGACCCCTCAGCGGGACAGGAGCGAGTGGGTGTACTGGCTGGCCATGCGGACCGGAGCGTTGGGGGCGCCGTAGCCGCCGTACCCGTCCAATCGCTGCACGACCTCGAAGAACAGGCTTCCCACGGTCTGCGTGTAGAAGTGCAGGAATTCTCCACGATCGTCCCGGTCGTACAGGAGGTTCAGCGAGGAGAGCTCCTCGATCTTGGCATCGGGCAGATCGAACCGTGCCCGCAGGTCCTCGTAGTAGTTGTGCGGGATCGGGAGGAACCGCAGTCCGGAAGCCTGGGCCCTCCGGGCCAGACGAACGACGTCGGTGCATGCGAACGCGATGTGCTCGACCTCGGGCTCACTGCCCAGGTCCGGGGCCACGTTCAACGGGAGCCGGACGCTGCCGGATTCGTTACGCACGACCTGCGAGCTGACCAGGCCGGTCGGCCCGGGGACGTCCTGGGACGGCTGGACCGTGAGCCCCAGGGCCGCACGGTAGAACAGCACGGACTCGGGATAGTGGTGCTTGGGCTGGGCCAGATTCACGTGGTCAATCCCCGTGATGAGGGGCAGGTCGTGATCCGTTTCTGGGTCCGGCCGACGCCGCGCGGCGACGTCGAGGTGATCCGGCCAGGAGAATTCCGTGAGCCACCGGTCGCCCCCGGCCGACTGGGGAGGGCAGAAGAAGATCTCGGTTCCGTCCGGTGCGAGGTAGGCGGGGAACGGCTGTTCTCCTTCTCGGGTCACGCGGGGGACTTCGGGGACCATCAGGGCCGAGGCGTGTGCGGCCGCGGCGGCGTCGTGCTGGACCTCGAATCCCAGGGAGGCCATGCTCGGTGCATCCTGCGCGCGTGGTTCCTCGTTGATGACCACGCGGGCGTCCCCATGCTCCCAGAGCTGAACCGGTTTGCTCGTGTGTCGTCCACGGTGGTTGAAGCCCAGGTGGGACAGGAGCATCTCGACCTGTTCCGTCTCCTGGCCGCGGACCTCCGCCCACGTGATGCCCTGGGGAACCACGGCTCCCGGCAGCCTGGTGAGTTCGCCGATCCGTGCGGTGGCCCGGCTGACGTTCGTGGTGGTCCCGGTGGACGCCTCGAGCGTGCGTGCCGTCCGGTCCTGGAGCCAGATCAGGGACCGCAGGGCGTCGACCGCGGTGCGGTGAACGCGCGTTTGCCGGAAGGAGTCGTTGAAGATCTCGAGGGAGAGGGGGCCGGAATACCCTCCGGCCAGGAGCTTGATCATGAAATCCACGAGGTCGAATCCGCCTTCGCCCGGGAAGACCCGGAAGTGGCGGGACCACGAGAGGACGTCCAGGGACATCAGCGGGGCGTCAGCGAGCTGGACGAAGAAGACCTTGTCGCCTGGGATGTCAGGAACGGTCTCGGTCGACCACTGCCGCGACAGGATGTGGAAGGTGTCGAGGCAGACGCCCAGGTTCTCTCGGTCGGCCGCCTCGACCAGGCGCCACGAGTGCTCGAAGTCGTTGACGAACCTGCCCCACGCCAGAGCCTCGTAGGCGAGACGGATCCCGTAGTCTGCGGCGAGATCCGCCATGCGTGCCAGCTGGGAGGCGACGACGGCGTCGTCGTCCACGGTGGCGGTCCCGGCGTTGGAGGGGATGAGCATGAGGTCCATGCCCAGGCGATTCATGAGCCGGAATTTCTCCTCGACGCGGCGGAGCGTGTCCTGGAACAGCTGCTCCTCGGTCCCTTCGGCATCCCGGAACGGTTGGTACAGGTCGAGGGTCAGCCCGAGCTCGGCGGCGTAGTCGCGAATGTGTTCCGGCGTCTCGGGCGCGACGACGAGGTCCTGCTCGAAGACCTCGATCCCGTCGAACCCGGCGGCCGCGGCCGCGCGCATCTTCTGGCGCAGGGATCCGGAGAGGCAGACGGTGGCGATCGACGTTCTCACAGCGATTCTCCTTGTTGGGCGGCGATGAGTCGTTCGAAGTGGGTTCGCATGGATGCGTCGTCGGGCCGGATCCCGGTGATGAGTTCGAAGGCGTCGACGGCCTGCCCGACGGCCATGTAGCCGCCCGGAAGGACCCGACAACCGAGCTCTCGCGCCCGCCGGATGAGCGCGGTTTCCTGCGGGAGGTAGATGACGTCGGCAACCCAGAGATCGGGCCGCAAGAGGTCAAGATCCAGCGGTGCTCCGGGGTGGTGGTGCATTCCGATGGGTGTCGCGTTGACCAGGCCGTCCGCAGCCTTCACGGCGTCGGGAAGGGTCTCTGGGGTGAGGGCGTCCACGGTCGCCGCGGGGAACTGGGCCGACAGCTCGCGTGCCCTGGATTCGGCGCGGGACCGGTCGAGGTCGTACAGGGACAGGTGGCCGACGCCGCGGGAGAGCAGGGCATAGGCCGTGGCCGAACCGGCACCGCCCGTACCGAGCTGGACGACGTCGTCGAGAGTCGCTCCGGGCAGACCCTGATCGAGCGCGTGGGCGAATCCCGAGAAGTCCGTGTTGTGCCCGATGAGGCGCCCGTCCTCCCGAACCACGGTGTTGACCGCGCCGAGACGCTCGGCATCGGGGGCGAGCTCGTCCAGGTGGGCAATGATGGACTGCTTGCAGGGGAACGTAATGTTGAAGGCGTTGAAGCCCAGTTCGAGGGCGGTCTTCATGAGCTGCGGGGCGCGGTCGACGCCGTCGGCGATGGTGTCCAGATCGATGGGACGGTAAATGTACCGAAGACCCAGACGATCCGCCGCCTCTTCGTGCATCGGGGCACTGAGCGTCGCGGTGATTCCGCTGCCGATCAGTCCGACTACATACGATTCGCCCACCAGGCTCATAACGCTCCGATCCTTCCGGCCACGACGTACCACCCTCACGGTACCCAGCCCGTGGGTCGTATGGCGCATGGACGTTCGAATGGCGCACAGGTTGAGGGGCGGGCGGCGACTTCCGGCTCTTTGGCCGCGAGGTGGCGGATTCGTGCGGTTCCTTGCCGCGAGGTGGCAGTTTCGTGCGTTCCTTCCGGCGAGGTGGCAGTTTTGGGACGTTTTCGGGCCGAAAACTGCACGGGATTGCCACCTCGCCGCGGGTCCTGCACGTGGTTGCCACTTCGACGCTGTGTTCCCGGCTGCCGGCCCGCGAGGTGGCGGATTTGTGCGTTCGTTTCGGCGAGGTGGCAGTTTTGGGACGTTTTCGGGTCGAAAACTGCACGGGATTGCCACTTCGGCGCGGATTCTGCACGTGGTTGCCACTTCGACGCTGTGTTCTCCGCTGCCGGCCCGCGAGGTGGCAGTTTCGTGCGTTCGTTTCGGCGAGGTGGCAGTTTTGGGATGTTTTCGGGTCGAAAACTGCACGGGATTGCCACCTCGCCGCGGGTCCTGCACGGGATTGCCACCTCGACGCTGTGTTCCCGGCTGCCGGCCCGCGAGGTAGCAGTTTCGTGCGTTCGCTCCGGCGAGGTGGCAGTTTTGGGATGTTTTCGGGTCGAAAACTGCACGGGATTGCCACTTCGGCGCGGATTCTGCACGTGGTTGCCACTTCGCCGCTGTGTTCTCCGCTGCCGGCCCGCGAGGTGGCGGATTCGTGTGGTTCCTTCCCGCGAGGTGGCAGTTTTGGGACGTTTTCGGGTCGAAAACTGCACGGGATTGCCACCTCGCCGCGGTTTCTGCACAAGACCGCCACCTCGACGCCGCCCCGCCCCGTCCCGTCCCCCCATGTCGACCGGGCGGCTTCGTAGACTGGCCGCATGGCAACTCCCGAAGGAACTTTGAACTGGACTCCGCTCCTGGATGCCCTGGAGCTCGTGGCGCAACCGGTGGCCGACGTCGCCCGCGCCGGGGCCGTACCCGGGGCCCGCGTGGCCGCGATCAGCGAGACTCTGGCGGATACCGCCGAGTTCTGCGAGGCGTACGACGTCGCCCCGGAGGCCTCCGCGAACTGCGTGATCGTGCGCGGTAAACGGGGTGAGTCCGTGACCGATGCCGCCGTGATCGTTCTCGCAACGGATCGGGCCGACGTCAACAAGACGGTCCGGAAGCATCTTGACGCTCGCAAGGTCTCGTTCGCGGATCAGGCATCCACCGAAGAGGCAACGGGGATGACGTCGGGCGGCATTACTCCGGTTGGTCTGCCGGGTGACTGGAAAATCCTGATCGATCGTCGGGTGGTGGATTCCGACGTCGTCGTGGTCGGCGGGGGTGTCCGGGGGTCGAAACTGCTCGTGCCGGGATCCGAGCTCGCCGAATTGCCCGGTGCCGAGGTCCTTGAGCTGGCCGTTCCGGTGCAGGCGGAGGAGTAGGCACGGTCGGTCCTGGTCGGCATCTGTCCGTAGCCGATTGTGCTTGTCACTGGCTATCAGGGGCTCTTTCCCGTGGCGATCGTTATCGGCATCATGGGAGCCGTGGCTGTGATCCCGATCAAGTCCGCTCGATAACCGGTCGGCCCGCTCCTGAACCGGTCGGCCCGCCCTCCTGCACCCAACACATCACCC
>NZ_NOIQ01000031.1 GCF_004136575.1 Rothia koreensis | reverse complement strand
CCCCCGCCCGCAACACGCCGACCTGCGCACTTATTCGAACGGCCTTGTCAAAATCTACGTGACTCAGGCTACACTGGTCTCCACAATGCGGACTGCAAATACCGCATCATGAAATTACCGATCAGTTTCCATGGAACCCGGGCGGGCATCGAGCCACTCTCGCCTCCGCGTTCGGGAAGGTTCCCACATGATGAGCAGCCAGAAGATCCCACGGTCCGGCGGCAGATCCTCGATACCCGCGTCTTCCGACAGGCCGGAAGACGCGTGGCTACCAGTAGGCAAACTGATCACCTTCGGTTTCCAACACGTCCTGACGATGTACGGGGGCATCATCGCGGTACCGCTGGTGGTCGCGAACGCCATGCATCTCTCACCAGGGCGTTCGGCCATCATGGTCACCGCGAGCCTGTTCGTCGGGGGACTGGCGACGATCCTGCAGAGCGTGGGCGTCCCGTTCCTCGGTGCCAAGCTCCCCGTGGTCCAGGGCGTCACCTTCGGCGGCGTCGCCACGATGCTGGCCATTCTGGCCACACCCGGCAGCGACATCACCACCGTGTTGGGCGCCGTGATCGTCGCGAGCATCATCGGCCTGCTGATTGCACCGTTCTTCGCGTCCGTGGTTCGGTTTCTCCCACCCGTCGTGACCGGAACGGTCATCGCGGGCATCGGGTTGAGCCTGGTTCCCGTCGCCTCCGACTGGGCCATGGGTGGTGACTCGGAGTCCGGCGACTACGGGTCGATGCCCCACGTCATCCTGGCCTTCGTGACGCTCGCGGTCACGCTGTTCTTCAGCAAGATCGGTTCCGCGGCACTGTCACGGCTGTCGATCTTGTTGGGGCTCGTGCTCGGCACCATCGTCGGCATCTTCATGGGGCTCACGGACTTCTCCGAGGTGGGCGACGGCGCCTGGGCGGCCCTGCCCGAATTCTTCGGTTTCGGGTGGCCGACTTTCGACCCCGCAGCGATCATTTCCATGGTGATCGTGATCCTCGTGGCGATGACGGAATCCGTGGCGAATCTGCTCGCCGTCGGGGAAGTGGTCGGTAGCCGCGTAGGACGACGCCGCATCTCCCGCGGCTTGCGCGCGGACATGCTCTCCTCCGCCGTGGCACCCGTGTTCGGGTCGTTCACCCAGACCGCGTTCTCCCAGAACATTGGGCTGATCGCTTTGACAGGCGTGCGCAGCCGCTTCGTCGTCGCAACCGGCGGCGTGATCCTGGTGATCATGGGACTCTTGCCCATCCTGGGCCAGGTGGTCGCCGCGATCCCGATGCCGGTGCTGGGCGGGGCGGGCATGGTCCTGTTCGGGACCGTGGCCGGATCGGGGATCCGCACCCTGAAATCAGTCCCCTTCGAGGGCAACATGAACCTCGTGATCGTGTCCGTGTCCTTGGCCTTCGGCATGGTCCCCGTGGTTCAGCCCGATATCTACGAGGGCTTCCCGTCCTGGTTCCAGACCATCTTCACTTCGGGGATCTCTTCGACGGCGTTCATGGCGGTTCTCCTGAATCTCGTGTTCAACGAGTTGCACCTCGGCAACCCGAAGGGTGCGTCCGTCTTCGCGGCGCGGCCTGTCCGGTACATGACGTCCTCGGATCTCCAGAAGCTGCAGGAAGGTGACGTGGTGACGGACGGAAAGCTCCTCGATCGCGATGGGGAAGAGGTTCCGACCGTGCCGGACTCGAGAACCGAAGAGATCCGGCAAGCCATCGACTCCGGGGAAGTCACCGACACGAGCGAGATCCGGCTCATTCTGGACGGGACCAAGAAAACTCCGGCCGACCGCACCGGCAATTGATCGCGGTCACCTCGCACAGGACATCAATCGCACACGCATCACAGTGAATGGAGGAAGGAAACGATGAACATCATCGAATGGGATGAGGGCCTCGCGGACGACGCCGCGGCCGCACCCATCCGCATCATCACCGGCCACGTCGTGAGCCCGACACGGGACCGGGGGCGGACGATCGACCTCGAGCACGGCGGAATTGCCGTGCAGGGCGACCGCATTCTCGCCGTCGGCCCCGCCGGTGAGGTCCTCGACAAGTACCCTTCGGCGTCGGTCGAGGCCCACGGGGACCGCCTGGTCGTACCGGGTTTTGTGGACTGTCACGCCCACTACTCGCAGATGACGATGATCGCGTCCCCCGGGCTGCAGCTGTTGGAGTGGCTGAAGAACTACACGTTCCCCGCCGAAGGTCTCTTCGCCGATCGGTCGCACTGCGCGGCCATGGCGAACTTCTTCACCGACCAGCTCGTGGCACACGGGGTGACTTCCGCCTGTGTCTACGCCACGGTGCATCCGGAATCGGCGCGAGCGCTCTTCCGCGCGGCCAGGTCGAAAAGCTTGCGGATCATGACGGGCAAGGTCTGCATGGACCGCAACGCTCCCGACTACCTGCTCGACACCCCGGAGCAAGCCTATGAGCAGAGCCTCGAGCTCCTGGAGGAATGGCATGGGGTGGACCGGCTCGAATACGCCCTGACGCCGCGATTTGCCCCGACGTCGTCCTCCCGCCAGCTGGAACTCCTCGGCCGGATCGCGGAGGAACATCCCGACATACCGATCCAGACCCACCTGTCCGAGAACCCCTCGGAATGCGAATGGGTCGGGGAGCTGTTTCCGGACGAGTCCGACTACACCGCCGTGTACGAGCGATTTGGTCTGGTCAGGAAACGATCAGTCTTCGGGCACGCGACTCACGTGTCGGAGAGCGAACTCGACCGTCTGGGCGCGGCCCAGGCATCCCTCGCACACTGCCCGACGTCGAATCTTTTCCTCGGGTCGGGGCTTTTCCGGCTCAAGGAGAACCGGCGGGCCCCGGGGCTCAGAATCGGGCTGGGGTCCGACGTCGGAGCGGGAACGAGCCTGTCTCCGTTGGCCTCGCTGAACGAGGCCTACAAGGTCAGTCGTTCCGTCGGCGAACCCCTCGAATCCTTCGAAGCTCTCCGCCTGGCGACCCTGGACGGAGCCGAGGCTCTGGGGACGGATCACGCCGTCGGCAGTCTCGAACCGGGCAAGGAGGCCGACGTCGTCGTGCTCGACCCGGAATCCACGCCCGTGCTGCGCCAGAGGACCGACTACGCACAGACCACCGAGGAACTGCTCTTCGCGATGATGCTTCTCGGCGACGACCGGGCCGTCCACAGCGTTTACGTCGCTGGGGCGAAGGTCAGGTGACGGGGACCCCGTCGACACCTGCCGACCTGCTTTTGACCATCACACGCTCGGAGCCCGACGCCGCACGGTGAGAGGCGCTCCGCAAGGGCAAGAAATCCTATTCGCCAGTCCCCAGAAACAATCTCCGTTCCGATGTCCCGGAATGGCAGGGAAACAGAGGCACCCCATGGCTGCAACCAATGTCAGAACCGAACAACAATCCACGGACAAACGCTCCGCCCTGGACCGCTTTTTCGAAATCACCGCACGCGGCTCCACGGTCAAACAGGAGTTGCGCGGCGGTCTCGTCGCATTCGTGGCGATGGCGTACATCGTCGTCCTCAACCCGCAGATTCTCGGCGCCGCCACGGACGTCGAAGGCAACGGTCTCGACTTCGGCCAGCTCACCGCGGTGACCGGCCTGGTCGCCGGCAGCATTACGGTGCTCTTCGGTCTCGTGGCCCGACTCCCGTTCTCTCTCGCGGCCGGACTGGGCATGAACAGCTTCCTGGCCGTCTCGGTTGTGCACGACGTGACCTGGCCCGAGGCCATGGGACTCGTTATCATCAACGGTGTGATCATCGTGTTCCTCGGGGCCACCGGGGTGCGGACCGCGATTTTCCACGCAGTCCCGGCACCGTTGAAAACAGCGATCACGGTCGGCATCGGATTGTTCATCGCCTTCATCGGATTCGTGAACTCCGGATTCGTGACCAGAACACCGGACGGCCCGCCCGTGCAGCTGGGCCAGGGCGGATCGATCACCGCGCTTCCGACCATCATCTTCGTCTTCGCCCTGTTGCTGATCGGCGTGCTCGTGGTGCGCCGCGTCCCGGGCGGAATCCTGATCGGCATGGTCGTCGCGACCGTCGTATCCATCATCGTTCAGGCGATCGCCCACCTGGGGACCGTCGGGGATCCGAAGAATCCGGACCCGCAGGGTTGGAACCTGAGCGCGCCCGAGCTGCCCAGCCACATCGTCGCGCTGCCGGATTTCGGTTTGGTCGGCCAATTCGATCTGTTCGGCTCGATCCAGAGGGTCGGCATGCTGTCCGTGGTCATGCTCGTGTTCACCCTGCTGTTCACCAACTTCTTCGACGCGATGGGAACCATGACGGGACTCGCGGGCAACGCCGGCCTGTCCAGGCCGGACGGAACCTTCCCGCGGATCCGTCAGGCGTTCATCGTCGAGGGCATCGGTGCCATCGGTGGTGGTGCAGCATCAGCCTCCTCGAACACCGTGTTCGTGGATTCAGCCGCCGGCGTCGCGGAGGGCGCCCGAACGGGGCTGGCCGCTTGTGTCAGCGGTGGACTCTTCCTGGTATCGATGTTCTTCACGCCCCTGATCGAAGTCATTCCGATGGAAGCGGGCGCCGCAGCGCTCGTGATCGTCGGGGCCATGATGGTCATCCAGATCCAGGACATTGAGATGAAGGATTTCCGCGTCTCGTTGCCCGTGTTCCTCACGATCGTCTCGATGCCGCTGACCTACTCGATCGCGAACGGAATCGGCGTCGGTTTCATCTCCTGGGCGCTGATCCACGTGCTGACCGGCCGAGGCAAGCGAGTCCACTGGCTGATGTGGGTGGTCTCCGCGGGCTTCCTGCTGTACTTCACTCGCGACGGCATCACGGCCATGCTGGGGGGCTGACGTCTCCTTCGTGGCATCTGATTGATCCGGGGTGCAGGGTTCTGCGCCCCGGATCAGTCTGTCCGCAGGATGGTCGCGACGCGGGTCCGGGTCCGAGTCCCGGCCGGCCGAATGATCCCTGTCGAACACAGCGCATCGGGACAAGGCCGATCCTGCTCGCGCGGAAAGGTAGGGTTGTGGAATATGCAGAGGACAACGGGGCTCACGGCGCGGCAGAATGCCTATGATCGACTGCGCGACCTGGTGCTGACCGACCCTTCCGTGCAGGGGACCTTCCTCAACGAAGTGGACCTCGTGGAGAGATTCGGTCTGTCCCGCACGCCGATCCGGGAAGCGCTCATCATGTTGGCCTCGGACGGATTGGTCGAACTCATCACCCACCGCGGCGCCTATGTGAGGCCCAGCGACGACCGGTCGATCCGCGAAACCATGGAAATGCGGACTCTCATCGAGCTCGAGGCGGCGAGGCAGATTCTTGCGTCGGGGCGGGCCCCCGTGCGGATCATGAGCGACCTTCTCGAAGAGCAGGCCAGACTGGTTGTCTCGCCAGAGACGCTCCCGGACTTCATCTCGATCGATCAGAAGTTCCACGCCGCCATGGTCGATGCCCCCGGAAACCGGGTCATGTCGGACTTCTACACCCGCCTGCGCGTGATGCACGTTCGATTCGGCATTTCCGCGACATGGACCAGTCCCCGGCGTCCGGCCGAGGTGCTCGAGGAACACACCCGCATCCTGGACGCGCTGAAGGCGGGAGACGCGGACGCTGCGGAGGCCGCGATCCGGCACCACATCGAGCGGACCCAATGCCTCCTGCTCGACGACGTGCGGTGAACCGGCCGCGAACTGCCCGTCACACGGCGGCCCCGGGCCGGGCCGTGTCCAGGTGGTCGAGGTCCTCCTGGACGTCGTTGTCCCGTCCGATGGCGAGCCCGATCAGGGTGAGCACGCAGGTTCCGGCGAGGTAGGCGGCCACCCAGACCCACGAGCCCGAAACGTCGAGCAGCAGGGTGAACATCATCGGCGCCAGGGCACCGCCGAGAACCCCGGCGATGGTGTACGCGAGCGACGCGCCGGTGTACCGCAGCCGTGGGGAGAACTGTTCGACCACGAAGGCCGCCTGGGGGCCGTACATGAGCGAGTGGAAGAACAGACCGATCGGAATCCCGATGTACATCCAGGCTGCGCCACCGGCATCGAGGTTCGCGAAGAAGACGAAGGTCCACACCACGGTGCCGAGGGTAGCAATCCCGTACAGCAGACGCCGGTTGATGAGGTCGGAGACGAACCCCGCCAGGGGGATGCACACCAGCTGGAAGGCCGAGCCGAACATCACGGCTCCCAAGACCGTGGCCCTGTCGAGGCCCAGGATCATCGTCCCGTAGGTCAGCGTGAACACCGTGAAGAGGGCGTAGGTGACATCGGGGCCGATCCGGGAGAGCACCGCCGAGATCAGCGGGCGGCGTTCTTCGGTCCAGAGCTCGGAGATGGGTTTCTCCGCCCTCTGCCCGGTCTTCTCGACGGCCTTGAAGACGGGAGTGTCCTCGAGTTTGAGCCTGATCCACAGCCCGAACAGGACGAGCACGGCGGAGAGCAGGAAAGCGACGCGCCATCCCCACGCGAAGAAGGAGTCTTCGGGGAGGGCCAGGCTGAGACCCGCGAAGACCCCGTTCGCCAGGAGGTTTCCCGCGGGTGGGCCTATTTGCGCGGCCGAGGACCAGAAGCCCCGGTAATGAGGGTTGCCGTACTCGCTGGAGAGCAGCACGGCTCCGCCCCATTCGCCACCGACGCCGACTCCCTGCGCGAATCTCAGGAGCACCAGGATGAGGGGAGCGGCAACCGAGATGCTCTGGTAGGTGGGCAGAACACCGATGAGGAACGTCGAGACGCCGATCAGGAAGAGGGTCCACACCAGCACCTTCTTGCGTCCGATCTTGTCACCGAGCCGGCCGAAGACCACGCCGCCCAGCGGACGGGACACGTACCCGACGGCGTAGGTCGAGAACGCAAGCAGCACGCCGACCATCGGGTCCCCGGAGGGGAAGAACAGGCTCGGAAGAACGATCGCGGCGGCGGCCGAATAGATCGCGAAGTCATACCACTCGAGCGTCGTGCCGCTGAGGCTCGCGGTGAACGCTTTGAGCAGGTCCTTTCTGGCTACGGGAGGACGGGCCGTGGGGGTGGAGGTCATGACTGCCTTTCATGCCGTGGGCGTGTGACCGGCCACACGCTGTGATTGCGTTAACGTTATACGCGTTGTATACAATGAGACAACCCCGTCCGACCGGTCGAGGACAAGGCGAGATGAAAGCAGGGCACAAGTGTTGAGGTTCGAATTGATCGATGGATCGACCGTCGACGTCGCGGTCACCCGGCTCTTCAATGCAGGGTACGCCGGCCGGGACCAGGCCTCGGTGCGGGCCCACATCGACGAATTGGCCGAGCTCGGCGTCCCGGGACCGAGTCAGGTTCCCGCGCTGTACCCCGTGTCGCCGTACCTGGCGCAGCAAGCGGATTCGGTTGCAGTCCAGAATGAGAAGTCGTCCGGGGAAGCCGAGTGGGCGATTGTTTTCACGGACGACGGCGTCCTCCTCACGGCCGCGTGCGACCAGACGGACCGTGATCTCGAAACCTACGGCGTGGCCTGGAGCAAGAACGCCTCACCGGATGTTCTGGCGAAGAAGGCATGGCGGCTCGACGACGTCGAGGACCACGTGGACGATATCCGGATCGAAGCCTGGGTCACCGACTCCCGCGGGTCCGAATCGCGTATTCAGGACGGCACGCTGGGGGACCTGCTGCCACCGGCTCACTGGATTCGCGAGCTGAAGGACCAGGGATACGCCCGGCCCGGAACCGTGCTGATTTCGGGGACGATTCCCATGGCCCCGGACGTCGACCAATTCGCGCCCGGGTGGCGGGTCCGCCTGACCGATCCGACCAACGACGAGACGATCGAGCTGTCGTACACCGTGGAGAAGATGCCCGAGCCGATCGGCTGAGGACCCCACGACGAACACCACGGACTGACGACCGTCCGCAATTACTCGTTCAGGAGAACCGATGATCCACCATCTTGCTGCGGATGCCTTTGCCCCGTACGGAAAAGTCCTGGACAGTACGCTCCAGGTTGACGATTCGGCCCCGGCGTTCCATTCGGTGTCGAGCAGTTTCTACCGTGCCGCGCACTTTGACCCGGGCGACGACGGGGAGGTCGACATTCTCTGGGTCACGTACGACCGCACCGAAATACCCGAGACACTGGAATCGCACCTTCTCACCGAGCAGGCACTCATTCCGATTTCGGGTTCCGTGGTCCAGCACGTCCGCCGGCCCGATCATCGGGACGGTGCCGTCGAATCCTTCCTCATCCAGCCCGGTCAAGGGATCGTCATGAACCGAGGATGCCTGCACACCACCACGTCCGTCTCCGGCAAAGCACTCTGTCTCATGGTCAGTCGAGCAAGCACGACACAAGACTTGGCCGATTCACTCAGCCACGGCGTCGAGCCGACAGAAACGGTGTACGGACGTTGTTCCTCGTCGGATGATTCGACCTGAGCAGGCAAGCCGTCGCCGTTCGGCAGTAATCGGTGCTCGATGCGCCCCGCCGATGCGGGACGTGTACGCGAACTTCGACATGGGTTCCCGTGCGGCCTGCCGAGTGGAGTCACCTCAAATAGGGATTGCCCAGGTCCAAGTCTCGAGCGGCCCTGTGGGGGAATCCACCGGCGCCGTCGTAGGCGGCTTTGACAATGCGCAGCGCGTGGAGCGCCTCACCGGGATCGATCCAGAAGGGCTTTCCGGAACCGAATCCGCCGTAGAAGTCCTTGATGAGCTCGCCGTGGGAAGCGCCCCAATAGACTTTGGCCCGATCCGAGGGGAGCCGCTCCTTGATCACTTGGTCGGGCGCGCCGTCACCGGTAATCAGCAATTCCGTTCCCGACCGCATGTTTCCGTGCTCCATGGCGATGTCCATGGTCACCGGGAGATTGGTCGGGGCCGCATTGGTCGCCATGAGGACACTGCGGATCCCCGATTCGTGAACGAGAGTGAGGGCCGCGGTGTCCTCGACCTCGATGACGTCACCCAGAGCGTCGGTGCCCACACGTCCCCGAACCTCGACCACGGGGCCCATGATCCACTGGAGGAGGTCCACGGTGTGAATGGCCTGGTTGATCAGCAGGCCTCCGCCGCTCGTGGACCACGCACCGCGCCACGGTTTCGAGGTGTAGTACTCGGGCGGGCGGTGCCACGCGACGGTGGCAACTGCACCGAGTGGTGCCCCGAATCGGCGGGAGTCGACCGTCTCCTTCATGGCCTGGGCCGAGAGGTTGTACCTGTTCTGGAAGCACACGCCCACGCGAGGTGAACGCCCGTTCCGGCCCTGTGCGCTCTCGGCCGCGGCCACGATACGGTCGGCGCTGCTCAGATCCGAGCTGATCGGTTTTTCGGTCAGGACGTCGCAACCGGCCGCAAGGGCTGTCAGGATCACGCCTTCGTGCTCATGGTGCGGGGTGGTCACATGGACGACGTCGGGCGCGAACCGACGTATCGCATCCTCAACGGTCGATGCGGTCGGAACTGCCAGTTCGCGCTGCGCGGCGTCGCGGCGCTCCGGGTCGACGTCGCACACGCCGACCACATCGGCGTCGGGCAAGGACCGGAGGGCCTCGGCGTGAACGGCGCTGACCGACCCGTAGCCGACGATCACGGCGCGCAGACTCATTGGTACCTGATGCCTTTCTCCCGGAGCAGCCCCGTGAAGGCGGTGTGGGCTTCGGTGAATAGCTCCGGGCCGGAGAATCCGCCGAGTTCGTGGGCGGCGGAGAGGTGCGGTTCCAGGGAGAAGAACCCGTCGAAGCCGTCGTCGACGAGGGCGTCGATGGTTTCGCGCAGCTCGCCGTCGCCCTCGCCCGTGACCACGACCTCGCCATCGGACAGGTGGGCGTCCTTGACCTGGACGTATTCGAGGTAGGGCCGTATCGCGGCGTAGCCCTCGGTGAAGGGGCGCACCCCACACTGGACGAAATTGGCCGAATCCCAGGCCGCCCTGAGTCGTGGCGAGTCGACGCCGGCCAGCAGGTCCGCGCATCTGCGGGGAATGTCGCCGTAGATCTTCTTCTCGTTCTCGTGGAGGAAGGTCACCCCGCCCTCTTCGGCCACGTCGGCCAGAGCGCGCATCCGGTCGATCACTTCGGTTCTGCAGTCATCCGGGTCCACGCCCTCGGGAACGAAGAAGGAGAAGACGCGCACGTAGGGTGCCCCGAGAACCCGGGCGACGTCGACCGCATGCTGGGCTCGCTCGAGGTGCGCATCAATGGGATCCCGAAGCCCGATCTTTCCGATGGGTGAACCGATGCTCGACACCTTGAGGTCGTAGCGATCCAGGATCTCAGCGGCCTGCTCGAGCTGTTGGTCGTCCAGATCGAGGACGTTGGTGTCCCAGGCGCTGCGGAATTCGATGTGACCCAGCCCCAGTGACCGTGCGTGGGAGCACTGCCGTTCCATGTCGGGGGAGATCTCGTCGGTAAAACCGGACAGCGTCCACATGCTCTGCTCCTCGTCGAAGTCGGTGACCTTCGGACCAGCCTGGCGGACGACGCCGCCCACGGCAACGGGTTGCCACTTGTTGCCGGAATCACCAGTGCGTTCATGGTGGAGGTACTGCAACTGACGGCAACCGCTGGTCCGGTCGGAGCGACGACCCCAGGATGTAGAAAAGCAACCGCACAGTGTGGTTTGCGCCACGCTGTGAGAGTGAAGGGCGACGACGATGTCACATGCAGCAGCCACCCAAACCGACGAGCAACAGGGCACGGCGCCCTCGAAGGGTGCGACGAGCAAACTGCCCCTACGATCCTTCCTGGGCTATGCCGCGGGGGATGCGGGCAACAACCTCGCGTTCAACATGGTCAGCACGTTCCTCCTGCTGTACTACACCGACGTCGTCGGGATTCCGGCCGGTTACGCCGCACCCATCTTTCTGATCGTTCGGATCTGGGACGGTATCGGAGACGTCATCGTCGGCCGGTGGGTCGACAAGACGACCAGCAGATGGGGCAAATTCCGGCCCTGGATCCTGTGGTCGTGCCTGCCTCTCATGCTGTGCTCGGTCTGGGTCTTCACCCTGCCGGAGGTGGACAGTCTCACGATGAAACTGTTCTGGGCATACCTGTCCTACGGCGTGATGATGATGTTCTATTCGATGGTCAACATTCCGTACGGGTCGCTCGCCTCGGCGATGACGCAGGTCCCTGTCGAGCGCGCAAAACTCGCGACGTTCCGCACCGTGGGCTCCCAGGTCGCCGTGATGCTGATCGCGGTGGTGGTCTCGCCGCTCGTGGAACGATTCAGCTCCGAGAATCTCTACAAGGAGAAGGTCGCGGCCCTCGGTGGTGAGGATCGGGCCACCGACGCTCAGCTCTCCGCGGCCAAGGCGGCCGCGGCACACGATGCGACCACGGGCCTCCAGGGGTCGTTGACCACGATCACCGCGATCTTCGTGGTTCTCGGCGTCGCCCTCTACGTCTTCACCTTCCTGACCGCCAAGGAGCGCGTGACCCGCCCCGCGGACGATCAGATCGGTCTGAAACAGGCCGTGTCCGTGCTGGCCAAGAACAAGGCACTGATCTGGCTCTCCGTCGGGTCGGTCGTGGTTCTCACCTCGCACGTCTGTCTCCAGACGATGAGCATCTACTTCGCCCGCGACGTCATGGGCAATGCCGGACTCTTCTCGATCCTGACGATCATCCAGACGGCGTCGATCTTCGTTGCCGCCCCGTTCATCGGACGAGCCGTGGCACGATTCGGCAAGCGTTTCGTCTACCTCTCCGGGGCGGTCTCCTTCATGATCGGCGGCCTGATCGTGTTCCTGTGCCCACCGTCCATGCCGTGGCTCGCCTGCGTCGCGTTCTTCTTCCTGGGCCTGGGAATCGGCCTGCTCAACACCCTCATGTGGGCGATGGAGGCGGACACGGTCGAGTACGGCGAATGGAAGACGGCACGCCGCACGGAAGGCACCACCTACGCGGTCTTTTCCTTCGTCCGCAAACTGGGCCAGGCCTTCGGCGGCGCGGCCGCGGCGGGACTCATCGGCCTGACCGGCTACGTCGGGGGAGCAGCGGTCCAATCCGACCACGCTGTCATGGGCATCAGGCTGACCGCAGGAATTCTCCCGGCCGCACTGTGCCTCATCGCGTTCTTCGTGATGCTGCGCTACCCGTTGACCGACTCCCTGTTCAGCCGAATCGTGGAAGAGAACGAGACCCGCAAGCAACAAAAGCTCGCCATGGTCGACGGACGTGCCGTCGCACCCGAGCAGTCAGCCTCCGAGAACGAGAAGTAGACAAAGGACAACCATGAACACAGTGACCACAGACCAGACCATCCGATTGGGCATCGTGGGCTACGGTGCCCAGGGCACGACCTACGCCGGGTTCATTGCCGAAGGGCGCGTGCCCCACATGAGCATCGGGGCCGTCTGCGACACCGATCCTGCCCGCAGGGCCCAGGCCGAACAGGACCACCCCGGGGTCACGACCTTCGAGGACTATTCCGACCTGTTGGAATCCGGCACGGTCGACGCCGTCGTCACGTGCGTGCCGCACTACCTGCACCCGGACATGGGAATTCGCGCCCTGCGACACGGAACACCCGTCCTGGTCGAGAAACCCGCTGGCGTCTACACGCAACAGGTGGCCGAGCTCAACCGCGTCGCCGCGGAAACCCCGGACGTCCCCTTCGCCATCATGTTCAACCAGCGCAACAACCCCCTGTATCGCAGGATCAAGGAGATCATCGACGCGGGAGACATCGGGGCCTTGCGGCGCACCAACTGGATCATCACCACGTGGTGGAGGCCCCAGGGCTACTACGACCAGTCGGCCTGGCGAGCGACCTGGGGAGGCGAGGGCGGCGGCGTGCTCGTGAACCAGGCGCCGCACCAGCTCGACCTGATCCAATGGCTGTGCGGAGTGCCCCGCACGGTCTTCGCCAAAGCCGCCTTCGGTTACAAGAGGAATATCCCCGTGGAGGACGAGGTCACTGCCCTCCTGGACTACGGCAACGGGGCAACCGGAGTCTTCATCACCGCGACCCATGATCTCGTCGGAACCGACCGCCTGGAAATACTGGGGGACAAGGGCAAGATCGTGGTGGACGGCTCCAAGAAGGCTCACGTCTTCCGCCTCCGCGAGGATGAGCAACGGATTTCCCAGGACCTGGGCATGGACGGCGTGCGCGGTCTCTTCCAGGGCCAGCTCGATCCCCACGAGTTCTACGAGGAGGAAGACATCGAATTCGACTCGGTCTGGGGCGAACAACACACCGGCGTCCTGGAGAACTTCGCCCTCCATCTCCTGGACGGAACACCGTTGCTCGCCCCCGGTTCGGACGGCATCAACGGCGTCAGGCTCGCCAACGCGATCCACCTCTCCGCCTGGAAGAACGAGGAAGTCCCCCTGGACTTCGACGCCGCGGAGCACTTGTCCATGCTCAACGACCGCATCCTCGAGGAGGGCGAGTACCCGCAGCGTACCGGAACGGTTCAGTAACCGATCGACCTCAAGTAGGCCCTCGAATCCGCGAGACAGTCGAACGGATCGCGCCCGTAGAGCTCATCCTGTTCCACGAAGAAGTGCTCGGCACCCGCCTCGAGCGCCACCGGAAGAATCTCCGGCCAATTCATGTTCCCGGCCCCCACCTCCGCGAACTGAGGCAAGAGCGCGAACCTGCGCATGAACTCTGCGTGCGACTCCGGCGACTTGTCCTCCAGCAATGCCATGTCCGCCGCCGGCAACGGCACCACTCGGTAGTCCTTGACGTGGATGAGCTTGCAGACGCCCGAATACTCGCGAAGCATGTCGATCGGGTTCATGCCACCACGCTGGACCCAGTGAAGATCCACCTCGAACCGGACGGTGGGCGCGACCCGGCGAACGACGTCGAAGATGCGCTCGCCGTCGAACTGCGCGAGGTCCACGTGGTGGTTGTGGTAGCAGAGAGTGATGCCGTGGGCCGCGAGCTTCTGGGCTGCGGCCTCGCAGTCGCGGCCCCAGGCCTCGCAGGCTTCCTTGGACACCATCGCGTCGAAGGGCATCATGCCGATACGGACGAATTCGACGCCGAGGCGCGAACAGTCCGAGACGACCTTGTCCATGTCGGTGTCGAGGGCATCACCGGTCGCCGTCGGCGTCTTTCTGAGGGCCACGGAGAGGGCTCCCACCCGCAGACCGAGGTCAACGACGCCGCGCTCGAGGGCCCGGGTGTTCGCCTCGTCCATGGGGATCTGGGAAACCTCGACCGAGTCGTACCCGAGGTCGGTGATCCTTTGCAGGACCGGATACATGCCTTCCTCGGAGACTCGGTCCTTGAGCATCATCATCTGCACGCCCAGCGTCGTCATCTCGACTCCTTGTCTGCTCTTGTGTCGCCTTTGCCCGCGAAGATGCGGGATCCGGTTTCAGATCTACCGACGTGGTGTAGTGCAGGTCACGTGATTGCCGCCGGTTGCAGAGTGCGATGTCGAGGGGTGGTCAGCTGCGGACGTGCTCCCCGGCCCAGGCCTTGGTGTAGAAGTCCTTGGAGTCCGTGGTGAGCAACTCCTTGTAGTCGTCGGGGTCGAGGGATTGGGCCGAATCGTCCGGAATCGTGTCGGTGAAGGCCGAAACGCCCAGTCCGGCCTGGTGGTCCTTGACCTCGAGGCCGGCCGCTTCGAGCATCGTCGGATACATGTTCAACTGATCGATACCGGGTCGCAGGCGACGTTGGTTGTCCTCGCCGGGGACCCAGACGCGGTTGAAGATCGAGCGGTTGTTGTTCTTGTCGAGTTGCTGGTGGAAGGAGTCGCTGGACTTCATGTGCTTGAGGTGGTCGCCCTGGATCACCACGGCGGTGTCGTCCAGGTACCCCTTGTCCTTCATGTAGTCCAGGTAGTCGCCGACCTTGTCCATGGAGCACTGGTACACGGACGTCAGCTTGCTGTCCGTGTCCACGTTGCAGTAGTCGTACGCCTTCGCCGGTTCGTGACTGTCCAAGGTGAGCGCGGAGAGGTTGAAGGGCTGACCAGTTCGCTCCGATTCGGCGTGCAACTGGTCGATCTCGTCCTTGGCGTGGTCGAAGAGCCTTTCGTCGTTGAGTCCCCAGTCCTTGCGGAAGTTCTTCTGCGGCTCCCCGGCCTTCTTCCAGTCGTTGAGATCCTTGACTTCGTCGTAGCCGTGGTTCTGGAGGAAGGTGTCCTTGCTCGCGAATTCGGCACCGGCGCCGCCCATGAACACGTTCTTGTACCCCTGCTGTTTGAAGACGTCGCCCATGCACGTGGTCCCGTTGAGGTACGTGTCGATGTCGTCAGGGGGAGCGGTGTTTCCGCCGCCGTACCAGGGGGTGTCCGTTCCCTTCAGGGGAATCCCGCACTGTGTGGAGACGATTCCGGCCATGGTCCAGCCACCGCCCTCGTACTGCTGGTAGTCATCGATCTTCTGCCAGTCCTGGGTGCGGTCCTCGAGGGGCGGGTACGGATTCTTCTCGAAGAGGCTTTCGTCGGAGAGGGTCTGTTCGCCCGACTCGAGGTAGATGTTGACGATGTTGCGTTTCTTCGACGTGTCGGTCGTCTGCGGCTCGGCGTAGTAATCGCCGATGTCCTTGTCCGAACGTGTGGCACGAACCCAGTCGGACAGGTTCACGCTCGACGAGAAGAGTGAGGCGCCGGTGACCACGAGGATCAGCACCAGCCCCGAGGCGACGCCGCGAACGACACGGCGCCCCTTCTTCGGGCGAGGATCCCAGGCACCGAGCCTTTTGCGACGATTGCGGGCCCAGTGTGCCAGGACGATGAGGAGGGTAATGAGGAGGGGGAGCACGATGATCAGCCCGATCCCCAGCCACTCCCGGGGATACCCGCTCTGCAGTTCAACGCCCTTGATGCTCATGGCCATCTGCCGAACGCTGACGGAGCCCCAGTTCCACCGGATGAACAGGGCGGCGCTGAGCAGCGCAAGTCCCAGCCAGATCAGGACGTAGACGACAGTCGTCCCCAGGGCAGAGCCGAATCCACGGCTCGACTTAGGATTCTTCGCGGGCACAGTCACTCCTCGGCATAGTTCGCCCTAGCCACCCGGAGGTGGCACACGGTGGACCACCCTAGCGAATTTTGAACGGAACTCCGCATGCGGTGCCTTCGTCTCGCCAAGTGGGACGACCTTGGCACAAGCTCCCGATTCCCCTTAAGTTGCCTTGCCGTTGCGTTCGGGGTGTGGGCGGCGGGCCGGGTTCGGT
>NZ_NOIQ01000030.1 GCF_004136575.1 Rothia koreensis | reverse complement strand
GCCCCAGCACACCAGCCCCCAGACACCCCCGACTCAGCCGCGGGCGTGGCCCCCGAGGGTGAGTGGCGCGTGGCGGTTGACGTCCTTGTACAGCAGGTAGCGGAATGGCTTTGGCCCGCCGGCGTAGCAGGCCTGAGGGCAGAACGCTCTGAGCCACATGAAGTCGCCCTCCTGGACCTCGACCCAGTCCTCGTTGAGCCGATAGACGGCCTGGCCTTCGAGGACGTAGAGGCCGTGCTCCATCACGTGGGTTTCCGCGAAGGGGATGATGCCGCCCGGTTGGAAGGTCACCACGGTCACGTGCATGTCGTGCCGGAGGTCCGCAGGGTCGACGAAGCGCGTCGTCGCCCATCGGCCCTCCGTGTCCGGCATGGGCGTGGGCTCGATGTCCCGGTCGCTCGTGACGAACGACGTCGGGCGATCGAGCCCTGCGACCTCCTGGTACCTTTTCCTGATCCACATGAATCGTGCGGGTGACTCCTCATGGTTGTGAACCGACCAGTCGGCACCCGGGGCAAGAAACGCGTATCCTCCGTCCGTCAGTCGGTGGCTCTGTCCGTCGAGGGTCAGGTCGAGCGTGCCCTCGAGCAGGAACAGGACGGCTTCGGCGTCCGGATCTTCTTCCGGTCTGTCCGAGCCCCCGCCCGGGGAAACCTCGACCATGTACTGGGAGAAGGTCTCCGCGAAACCGGTCAGCGGGCGCGCGAGCACCCAGAGGCGGGTGTGTTCCCAAAAAGGCAGGACCGAGGCCACGATATCCCGCTGGGTGCCGCGGGGGATGACGGCATAGGCCTCGCGGAAGAGCGCACGGTCGGTGAGCAGATCGGTCTGCGGGGGATGGCCGCCGTGGGTGGCCCAATAGGTGCGATCGCTCATGGTGTCTCTCCTGTCGTCGGTGGTGCTGCGGGCCCGGGCACCGCCACGGACCGGACGGTCTGCCGATCCAGTCCGGCGCGGGCCAGGTCGTCCTCGGTCACGGCCCCGCAGAGAAGCCCACGGTGCACGTATACCGCCAGGGCACGGGCCGTGGCCGGTTCGTCCGCCACATCCGCGGCCTCGATGCCCGGAACGGAACGACCCGAATAGGCCACGAGTCGTCGGGCCGCATCGGGGAATGCACGTCGGTAGAAGTCATACGTCGCGAGGTATCGAGTCGCGAGTTGATGAGCGTGCAGGTCCCAACCCTGATAGATGCCCCGACGCAGGGAACGGCGGACCAGTCGCGCGTGCAGCGCCCACGTCCTCGACCGCTGGTCCGCGTCCCCGACGGGGAGCTGATTGGTAGAACCGTCCGACAGGTGCACGCCCGTCCCGGCGACCGCGACCTGCATGACGTTCTTGGCGTGGTCGGCGGCCGGATGCTCCAGGGACTGGAATTCCCCGGAGATCCCGAGCGACGCCGAGTAGTCGTACGTGCCGTAATGCAGGGAGGACACTCGACCTTCGGCGGCCCGGAGCATCGCAGGAATCGGGCAGGTGCCGTCCAGTCCCAGGATCATCGGGGCCGTTTCCATCTGGATCTCGAATGCGAGCCGACCGAGCGGCAAGCCGAGGGCGTCTTCGAGCGCGCGGCAGGCCTCGACCATGACCCGCACCTGGTCCGTGTCGGAAACCTTGGGCAGGGTCAGGACCAGGCCGGGCGGAAGACCGTCCGCGCTGACACCCGCCTCGGCCAGACCGCCCTCGCGCACCAACGTGGTGAGGAACAGGTCCAGGGACCGGAGCCCGCGGTGGCGCGTCGACGCCTCGAAGCTCTTGAACCGGATGCCCGCGCAGGCCGGGGCCGGGGAGAGCTCGTGGTGCCTGTTGAGTGCAAAGGCCGCCACGGTGCGTGCGGCTTCGACGGCGGCGTCGTCCTCCTCCGCATCGGAGCGCAGCCCGAAGCCGTCTTCGAGGTCCAGGCGGAGGTCTTCGACGGGTTCCGTGCGCAGTTTCTCGGCCACGCGGTCGACGACGTCGTCGGAACCCTCGCGATCGATCTCGGCAAGTTCGGCCAGGACGCCCAGGCCACCGGCGGCCTCGGCGGCGTCGAGGGCCGCCCGGCCCCACTCGGACGGCGTCTGTTCGTTGACCAGATCGGCGGGTACGTAGCACGTGTGGACGGGTTGTCGTCTGCCGGTGTCTCCCGGAAAGAACCGTTCGAGGTCGGCGTCCGTGCCAGCGAGCAACCGGTCGGCTCGGGCAGCGAATTCTTCCGGCAGACTTCCTCTGCTCATGCCGGCCTGGGCCCGGACCGCCGCGTCCTGCGCGGCAATGGGCCCGTTCACTCGGATCCCTCCATCAACTGGTATGCGGGCAGCGTCAGGAAGTCGGGGTAGTCCTCACGCAGAACCATGTCGGCGATCAGTCGGCCCGCCGGGACGAACCACTTCTCGAAGTTCTCGGCGTCGATCTCTCCCCGGAGCACCTCGAGCTGCCGGTCGAGCGCGTCCGAGACGAGTTCCCTCGTCGCGGTGTTCCCGGTGTCGGAGTACACCACCGAGTTCTTGATCTGCTGCCAGACCTGGGACCGTGAGATCTCCGCGGTGGCCGCGTCCTCCATCAGATTGTGGATCGCGACGGCGCCATTGCCGGAGAGCCAGACGGCGATGTACTTGATCGCGACGTACAGGTTGTCGTTCATCTCCGCCTCCGTGCGGGCGTTCCCGGCGGAGGGAACATCGAGCAGCTGGTCCGCGGTGACCTCGACATCCGGTCGTTGACGGTCGACCTGGTTGGGGCGATCACCCAGCACGTCGTCGAAGACCTCCCTGCACACCGGAACCAGGTCCGGGTGGGCAACCCACGAACCGTCGAAGCCGTCGCCCGCTTCCCGAGTCTTGTCACTGCGAACCTTGTCGAAGGCCGCACGGTTGACCTCCTCATCCTTGCGCGAAGGAATGAAGGCCGCCATACCGCCCATCGCAAAGGCGTTGCGCTTGTGGCAGGTCTGCACGAGCAGATCCGTGTAGGCCCGCATCAAGGGCGAGGTCATGGTCACTGAGGAGCGATCGGCGAGGATGAACTTCTCGCCGGCATCCCGGAAGTACTTGATGATCGAGAACAGGTAGTCCCACCGTCCGGCATTCAACCCTGACGCGTGGTCGCGCAATTCGTAGAGAATCTCGTCCATCTGGAATGCTGCTGGAATGGTCTCGATGAGCACGGTGGCCCGGATGGTCCCGTGGTCGATACCCAAATACTTCTCGGCGAAGGTGAAGACGTCGTCCCAGAGGCGGGCCTCGAGGTGGGACTCCATCTTGGGCAGGTAGTAGTAGGGGCCCTCGCCGTTGTCGAGCAACTGTTGGGCCGTGTGGAAGAAGTGCAGCCCGAAGTCTGTCAGGGCACCGATCCCGGTTCGGCCGTCGACCGTGATGTTGTTTTCGGGGAGGTGCCAACCGCGGGGCCTGACGACGACGACCGCCCGCGGCCCATCCTCGCGCAATGCGTATTCCTTGCCCTTGGCCGACGTGTACCGAAGGGATCCCCGGGCGGCGTCGCGCAGGTTGGCGACGGATTCGATCTGGTTGTGCCAGCTCGGGCTCGCGGCGTCCTCGAGGTCCGCGAGCCAGACCTTGGCGCCCGAATTCAGGGCGTTGATGGCCATGTTCGGTGGGGACGCCGGGCCCGTCATCTCGACCCTGCGGTCACGGAGTGCCTCCGGGGCGGGGGCCACCGTCCAATCGCTCTCGCGTACGCTCCGGGTCTCCGGGAGGAAGTCGAGGGCCCCCTGCTCGACCGCCTTGCGTCGCTGGACCTCCCTCTGGTCCAGGAGCTCGTTGCGGCGGTCGGCGAATTCCTGGTGCAGGGCTTCGACGAAGGCGAGGGCCTCGTCGGTGAGGATCTCGTCCGCAACGGGAAGGTTGTCCGGTGTGCTGTGGGAGATGGTCATGATGTCCTCCTGATCTGTGGTTTGTTGCGCTTGGTCTTCAGCGCCGCGAGTGGGAGCGGGCGGTCGTCTCGACGGCGTCGGCGACGGCCTGGGAGACCGCGGGATCGAAGACGCTCGGAACGATGAAGTTCGGATTCCGTTCTTCTTCGTCCACGCAGTCGGCGATGGCCTGCGCGGCGGCGACCAACATGTCCTCGGTGATGTCGGTCGCGCCGGCGTCGAGCAGACCGCGGAAGAGACCCGGGAAGGCCAGGACGTTGTTGATCTGATTCGGGTAGTCGCTGCGCCCGGTGGCCACCACGGCGGCGTGCTTGGCGGCCTCGACGGGATCGACCTCGGGGTCCGGGTTGGCCATGGCGAAGACGACGGCGTCGTCGGCCATGGTCGCGATGTCCTCGCCGGAGAGCAGATTGGGTGCCGAGACGCCGATGAAGACGTCCGCTCCCTCGACGGCTTCCTTGAGCGATCCGCTGAAACCGTTCTTGTTGGTGTTCTCGGCGAGCCATTGACGGTGCGGGTCCGTATAGGTCTCGCCGGCGTGGATGGCTCCGTGGCGAGAGCAGGCGATCACGTTGGCCACACCGTTGGCCAGGAGAAGCTGCACGATCGCGTTGCCGGCGGCACCGACGCCCGAGACGACGACCTTGACGTCCTCGACCTTCTTCCCGACCTCGCGCAACGCGTTGTAGAGGGCGGCGAGCGTGACGATCGCCGTGCCGTGCTGATCGTCGTGGAACACCGGGATATCGAGTTCTTCCCGCAACCGGGCCTCGATCTCGAAGCACCGTGGCGCGGCGATGTCCTCCAGGTTCACGCCGCCGTAGACCGGGGCGAGTGCCTTGACGGTCCGGATGATTTCCTCCGTGTCCGTCGTATCGAGGCAGACGGGCCAGGCATCGACTTCGGCGAAAGCCTTGAAAAGTGCCGCCTTGCCTTCCATGACGGGGAGCGCGGCGGCGGGACCGATGTCGCCGAGGCCCAGAACGGCGGTTCCGTCCGTGACCACCGCGACCGTGTTCCGCTTGATCGTGAGACGCCGTGCGTCTTCCGGATTCTCGTGGATGGCGGTGCAGACGCGAGCGACGCCGGGAGTGTAGGCGCGGGACAAGTCATCACGGTTCCGCAGGGAGACTCGGGGAGTGACCTCGATCTTGCCGCCGAGGTGGATCAGGAAGGTCCGGTCGGAGATGTGGTGGACGGCGACGCCGTCGAGGGCGTTGATCGCGTCCAGGACTTCGTCCCGGTGTTCTGCGTTGGACACGTTGCAACTGATGTCCACGATCACGCTGTCGGCGTGGGACTCCACGACGTCGAGGGCGGTCACTTGGGCGCCGGCGCCCGAGGCAGCGGTGGTGATCTCACTCGTCGACGTGAACGATGCGGGCGCCTCGATGCGCAGCACCATGGAATATCCGGGGCTGGGATTGGGCATGGGGGTATGTTTCCTTCCGTGAAGCGGGGGATGACTCACCCTCCGCAGAATCCGTATTGTGGAAAAACAATTCCATTTAGTGAACTCTAAATGTAGTATGCAACACATGACAAGAGTTTTTGAAATATGATTCTCGGGTTGCCGGTCTCGGAACCCAGCCATTCCGGGGGATCGGCGGACCGCCAGAAATTCCGGGCCGGGGCTGGACCGGGCTGGACCGGAGTGAACCACCACCGTGCGGTGACCATACAAAGGAGTATCCATGACAGAAAGCAAGACCACGGGCGGTGTCCAATCCGTCGAGCGCGTCTTCGATCTGCTCAACATCATTACGGCGTCCGGCGGAGAGAGCTCGCTGAGCGAGCTGGCCGCCAAATCCGAGTTGCCCCTGCCCACGATCCACAGGTTGCTCAGGACTTTGGTTTTCCTGGGGTACGTGCGGCAGCTTCCCAACAGGAGCTACGCCCTGGGGCCGGGCCTGATACGGCTCGGATACACGGCGAGTCTGCAACTGGGTGCCTACGCGCAACCCGTTCTCAGGAGGATCGTCGACCAGCTCGGTGAGTCCGCCAATATGGCGATGCTGGACGGTCACATGGTCGTCTACGTCGGCCAGGCGCAGTCCTCGCAATCGATGAGGACGTTCACCGAGGTCGGGCGCCGGGCCCACGCGCACGACACCGGCGTCGGGAAGGCCATTCTCGCCACGCTGCCCGAGTCCCAGGTGGTCTCGATCGTTTCGTCGATGGGCATGCCGACGCCGACGAAGAAGAGCCTGGGCACCATGGAGGACCTGCTCGCGGACCTCGAGAAGATCCGCGAGCGGGGGTACGCGATCGATGACGAGGAGCAGGAGGTCGGCGTGCGCTGCTTCTCCATGGCCCTTCCCGAGGCGCCGACGCCGACGGCCATTTCGGTCTCCGGTCCCGTGTCCCGGGTCGATTGGGACTTCGGGGAGCGCGCGGTGCCGCTGCTGCGCGAAGCCGCGGACGAGCTCTCCGCCCATTTCGCGCAGGTCGGCTGAGCGGCGTCGGGCCGGAGAGTTCCGGCCCGACGCCCTGCCGCCAGGGACCGCCCCGATCACGTCCGCTCGTTCGACGTCTGGGTCGGCGGGTCGATGACGGGTGATTCCACCACCTGGCCCGATGCCGTGACACACGGGACCTCGACGCCGCTCGCGTCCACGATCTTGCCGTCCCGCACGACGTCGCCCTCGTGCAGTCGTCCCCGAAGTTGTTCGAGGGCTTCGATGGGTACGAATCGTGGGGGAGCGGAGGCGAAGACCGAGCTCTCGCCGGCCGGCGGATTGCCCAGCTTCAATTCGTTGAACAAGAGGTTCAGCAGGACCGCGACGACGGCCGCCGAGCTGATCCCAGAGTGGAAAATCGTCTCGAACCAGGACGGGAATCCGCTGTAGATGTCCGGTTTGACCACCGGAAGCAGTCCGACTCCCAGCGAAGCCGAGACGATGATCAGATTCGAGGTGCCCTCGTACTCGACCGTGCTCAGCGTCCTGATGCCTGAGGCGGCAACCGTGCCGAACAAGACGATTCCCGCCCCGCCCAGGACGGGAGGCGGAACCGCGGCAACCACGCGCCCGAGCACCGGGAGCAGCCCCAGCACGAGCATGATCACGCCACCGCAGGTCACCACGAACCGGGATTTGACCCCGGTGATGGCGACCAGACCCACATTCTGTGCGAAGGCGGATTGAGTGAATCCGTTGAAGACGGGGGCGGCGAAGGATGCAGCCATGTCGGCCCGGAGGCCGTCGCCGATGCGTCGCCGGTCGACCCGGCTTCCGACGATCTGCCCGACGGCCAGCACGTCCGCCGTGGTTTCGGTGAGGATCACCAGCATCACGATGGTCATCGAGACGATGGATGCCAGGTCGAAGGTCGGCAGCCCGAAGGCGAACGGCTGCGGAAAAGCGAAGACGGCGCCCTGACCGACATCGGAGAAGTCCGCCATGCCGAGCAGGGTTGCCACCACGGTGCCCAGGACGATTCCGACCAGGATGGACAGTCGAGAGACGGCCGCGCTGCCGACTTTCGACAGCAGCAGGATGATGAGCAGTGTGATGCCCGCCAGGCATACGCTCTTGACGATCGTTGAGGAGTCCCCCGAGGCCGCGACGTCGGCGCCACCCATGATCCATTCGCCCGCGGTGGGGAACAGGGACAGGCCGATGGTCGTGATCACGACGCCGGTCACGACCGGTGGGAAGAATCGGATGATCCGGGCGAAGAACGGTGCGATCAGGAAACCGATGAATGCGGAGACCATCACGGCCCCGAAGACCGCCTGGATTCCTCCGTTCCCCGTGACGATGGCCGTCATGGTCGCCACGCTCGCGAACGACGTGCCCTGGACCAACGGCAATTGCGAGCCGAAGAACGGAATGCCGAAGGACTGCAGAACGGTGGCCAGGCCACCGATGAACAGGCAACAGGCGACGAGGAGCGCCTGCTCGCCTCCGGACAGTCCTGCGGCGCCGCCGACGATCAGGGGCGGGGCAATGATTCCGCCGTACATCGTCAGGACGTGTTGGAAACCGTAGCCGAAGCTCGCGCCGACGCCGAGATACTCGTCCTCGGAGCGCGGGCTGCTTCCGGCCTGGATCTGTGTGGACATGGGAATGACCTTCCTTGTGCATCGTCCGGGTAAGAAAAAGGCCGTGCCCCGTCCGTCAGGGACGGGGCACGGCCCCTCTCGCCGGTCGGTTCAGCAGAACCCTGCGATTCCGTCCCAGGCTGCTTCCGCCTCCGGGGCGTCTTCACGGCGGATCGTCGCCTCGATCAGGCCGTAGGGCCGGTCGGCGGCGTAGTGGGTCTCGTTGTTGTTCGACTCCCCGCAGAAGCCCAGGTCGTAGACGAAGTGGTGCTTGTTGGGGCAAGAGAACTTGATCTCGTCGATCTCCGGGTGGGCCTCGATCACGGCCTGACCCATGAGGTACAGCGTCTCCTGAAGGGCGCGCGAGTAGTGGTCCGTGAACTTGTCCAGGATGATGGACTTGACGTCTTCGTAGGCGGCGTCGTAGTCGACGTCGTCGGTGTTGTACCTCCACCTGGTCGCGATGTCGGTCGAGAGGACGCGGTCCTCGGTCTCCGGGAGGGTCGTGTACTGATCCTTGGGATAGCCGACGAACCCCGACTCCGTGGACTTGAGCACCGTCAGGCCCTTGAATCCGGAGATCACCGTGCGTTGATCGCCGTCGGCCACGACAACCGCCGTGCGAATCTCGTCCTTGTTCTGGACGAAGCAGTGGTCGTGGTCGTTGATCCTGGCCCACGCGTGTTCATCGGCCGCCCAGCGTCCGCCGCTGACCCAGTCGAATTCCGAGGTGAAATGGTCCGCGAGGATCCCGAGGTAGTCCTCTGGGGTGGTGATGTCGTGCTTCTGGGCCAACGCGAACACGGTGTTCTTCTGGGTGTCCGTTGCCACGCAGTGCGCGTTGTCGCCGTGCGTGTGCACGGCGTCGAAGTCGCCTCGCAATTGGGAGGTGACCACGAGGTCGCGGAGCGTGTGTCGGTCCGTGGTGCGGTTGACCCGCACCACGTGGTTCTCGGCCTTGCCGTACTGGGTCTTTCCGAGGACAACGTTGGTCATGGTGTTCTGCTCCTGCTGCATTTTCGTTGGATGGGGTGGACCGGCAATCGTCGACGAGGGGTCGGCTCCTGGGTCAACTGCCGCGGTATGTGGAATACGCGTACGGGCTGAGCAGAAGAGGCACGTGGTAGTGCCCCTGCTGTTCCTGCACCGTGAAATCCACCGCGACGAACGGGTAGAACGTCTCCAGGCCCTGCCCGGAGAAGTACGGTTCGGTCGCGAAAATGATCCGGTAATGGCCGGATTCCAGGGTCTCTGGGCCGAGGTCGTTGACCCGGCCGTCCTCGTTGGTGGTGGCCGCGGCGATTTCCTCGCCGGAGCCTCGGAGGAGCGTCACGTCGATTCCCGCGGCGGGTCGGCCGTGGACGGAATCGAGGACGTGGGCGGAAATGAAGCTCATGAAAGCATCCCTTCGATACGCAGGACGGCGATCTCGCGCAGCTGCTCGGCCACTTCGACGCGCTCTGCCGTGGGGGAGTTGTTCAGGCGCCGGTGGAGTTCGGACAAGATTTCCTCGTGCGAACGACCTGCGGCGCGGATCAGGAAGACGTGGCCGAAGCGGTCTTCGTAGTCCCTGTTGCCGGCGGCGAGGGATGCACGGGTCGATTCCGACGACGGGCCAAGACTGGCTTGCTCGGACCGGGAATGCTTGGCCTCCTCGGACTCCGATTCGTCCCGCTGACCGATTTTCGGATGGTGGGAGAGGGCTTGGTCGATCTCGGCGTCGGTGAACGGGTGGGCCGCGCGTCGGGCGACCTCGACGACGTCCGAGACCGAGCCGTACGGCCTGGCCGACACGATCTCCCCGACCCAGCGGGGAATGTCCAGGGCGGGCCCGATGGCCTCTGCCGCGGAGGCTGGATCGAGAGCGTTGAACTCCGTGAGTCTCATCGACACCTCCCGTTGCCAGATTTCGGATCGTGAAACTTAAATTCCATTGCTAATCAGTGAACTGGATCACGAGCGGGAAGTCAAGGGGCGGGCGGGGATTTTCGAGGAGTTTAAATAAGGGAGCAGCGGATCGCTGGAGTGAGGGCTGTCGGCAAGGGCCAAGCGCCGGGAGCGTACGGGGGTCCTGCTGAGATTGAGTGGCGGCTACCCGATGTGGCGGCGTTTTCCGTCGTTACGAGGCGGTTAGGCCGCCACCTAACGTCGGCAACCGCCCCTCAATCGGGAAAACGCCTCGCAGTGCCCCAGCTCGAGCCCCTGCCGACAGGGGGAGCGGTGGTCGACCCATGCCGAGGTGGCAGTTTTGTGCGGTTTCGGGTCGAAATTCCGCACAGAACTGCCACCTCGCGCGCTTGGAGGCCTGCCGCGAATGAAGGCTTCAGCTTTGCATCTCTTCGGCAACGGATCACGGCCAGGCGATGTCCTGAGCGAGTGCCGCGACCACGCTGATCGCGATGACCGCGGGGGACTTGCCGTCGATACCGGAAATCCCGATGGGGCAGGTGATGCGGTCGATGTCGGCATCCTCATGGCCCTGCTCCCGCAACCGCTTCCTGAATCGGGCCCACTTGGCCGAGGACCCGATCAGACCCACCGAGGCAAGGTCGTCCCTCCCCAGAGCCGTATCGCAGAGGATGAGGTCCTCGGCGTGGTCGTGGGACATGATGAGCACGTGACTGTCCGGGGGAAGATCCTTGAGCACGGTTTCGGGGGCGGGCGCATGGTGCACCCGGAGTCTCGCCGGTCCGTCGGCCGACTCCAGAGCCCGGGCCGCGTCGACGGCGACCTGCCGGCTGTCCGCAAGATGAACCGTGACGGGAAGACGGGACAGCAACCGGACAATCTCGGTTCCCACGTGCCCGGCCCCGAAGATCGCCACGACCGGCGGTGCGGCGATGGGCTCGAAGAGAACCTCGACCTTCCCTCCACAGCACTGTCGGCCGTAGCGCGTCGTCGTGTGTTCGGTCAGCGACATCTCTTCGGTCCGGGGCTCGGCCTCGCCGTCACGCAACATGCGGTGAGCGCTGTCGGTGACGGTGGCTTCGAGATTGCCCCCGCCGATGGTGTCCCACGTCCGGTCCGCGGACACGACCATTTTGGTTCCTGCTGCTCTCGGGGCATGGCCGCGCACCGAGGTCAGGGTCACCAGGATCCCGCTCGTGCCCTCGGACGTGAGGGACTCGAGGCCGGTGAGCCACTCCATCAGACCGACTCTGTCTCTGGCTGCGGCGATTGGGGCGGCCGACCCGTCCGGACAGACGACGTTGCCTGATTGCTCTTCGGATCCGTGGTGGGTTCGGGCTTGGCCGCTTGGGGGCCCGCTCCCGGTGCCGTGCCGACCTCTTGTTTCTCCTTTTCGGCGCGCTCGGATTCTCCTTCGGGCTCCGCGCCTCGGACCTCCTGGATCGCCCAGAAGACTTTCTCGGGGGTGGACGGGCATCCGAGATCCACCTCCGCACCCTCCGGGCCGAAGGCTTCCACGGCAGTCCGGAGGGCTTCGCGCACGCTCATGGCGAGCATCAGGGGCGGCTCGCCGACGGCCTTCGAACCATAGACGACGCCGGTTTCCGTCGCCCGCTCATACAGGTGCACGTTGAACTCCTCGGGCAGTTCCGAAAAGCTCGGGAGCTTGTACGTACTGGCGGCCTGGGTCGCGAGACGGCCGCGTCGGTCGCCGTCGGAGGTGTCCCACCGCAGTTCCTCCAGGGTCAGCCAGCCGGTGCCCTGGACGAAGCCGCCCTCGATCTGGCCGACGTCCACGAGGGGCGACAGGGAATCGCCGACGTCGTGGACGATGTCGGTGCGCAACACGCGGTAGGAACCGGTGAAGGCCTCGACCTCGACCTCGGTGGCCGCCGCGCCGTAAGCGTAGTACTTGAAGGGGGAACCGCTCATGGTCGAGGAGTCCCAGTGGATGCCCTCCGTGCGGTAATAGCCGGCTGCGAAGAGCTGCACGCGCTGCATGTAGGCGTCCGAGACGACCTCCTCGAAAGGTACGGGGTCCTTGCCCATCGCGGCGACGCCGTCGTCATCGAACCTGATGTCGTGTGGGTTCGCGCCGAAAATGCCGCCGGCGACCTGAGCGAGTCGTTCTCGGATCTGTTCGCACGCGTTCTTCACGGCCCCACCATTGAGGTCAGCGCCGGAACTCGCGGCGGTCGCCGAGGTGTTCGGGACCTTGTCGGTACGGGTCGGCGCCAGCCGGACGCGGTCCAGACGCACACCCAGGGTGGTCGCCGCGACCTGACGCATCTTCGTATGGAGACCTTGCCCCATCTCGGTTCCGCCGTGGTTGATGAGCACCGAGCCGTCCTTGTAGACGTGCACCAGGGCACCGGCCTGGTTGAATGCGGCGAAGTTGAAGGAGATGCCGAATTTGACCGGCGTCATCGCGAGCGATCGCTTGGTGTCCGTGTGGGCGGCGTTGTACTCGGCGATCTCGGCCTTCCGGCGCACGACGTCGGCCCTCTCGGACAGCGTCCCCCAAATATCGGGGAGCCTTTCGGCGTGACGCACGAGCTGGCCGTACGGCGTGGTGTCGCCCGGCTGGTAGAAGTTGCGACGCCGCAACTCGCCCGCGTCGATTCGGAGCAGTGGGGCGCACCGGCCGAGAATGTTTTCCAGGACCAGCATCCCTTGGGGCCCACCGAATCCGCGGAACGCCGTCTGGGAGGTCTTGTTCGTTTTCGCGATCCGTCCGTGCACGTGGATGTTGGGCACCATGTACGCGTTGTCGATGTGGCACATGGCCCTGGAGAGAACCGGTTCGGACAGGTCCATGGCCCATCCGCCGTCGGCGGTCAGCGTCGCATCCAGGCCCGTGATGCGGCCCTGGTCGTCGAAGCCGATATCCCATTCCGCGTGGAAGGGGTGGCGCTTGCCGGTCATGGTGATGTCCTGGGTCCTGGTCAGACGGAGGCTCACGGGTTTGCCCGTTCGGACCGCCGCCAGGGCCGCGACGGCTGCGAGCCCGTGCGGCTGCATCTCCTTGCCGCCGAAGGCCCCGCCCATCCGGAGGGACTGGACCGTCACCTCGTGACTCGACAGGCCGAGCACGTGGGCCACGATCTCCTGGGTCTCTGTCGGATGCTGGGTCGACGAATTGACGAGGACCTGCCCGGATTCGTCCACCCTGGCGAAGGACGCGTGGGTCTCCAGGTAGAAGTGCTCCTGGCCGCCGAACTCGAAGGTCCCACGGAAGCGATGCGTGGCCTTCTCCAACGCTTCGTCGGGCTCGCCGCGTTCCATGACGTGCTGCGGCCCCTGGAAGCTGGCCGCGTCGATCGCTTCCGGGAGGGTGACGATCGAGGACAACGGCTCGTACTCGGCCTCGACCGCTTCGGCGCCTCGCCGTGCGGCCTCCGTCGTCTCGCCGATGACCCAACAGATCGCGTGGCCGAAGTACATGACCTCGGACGGGAACAGGGGCTCATCGTGCTTGACGCCGGCGTCGTTGAGGCCGGGGACGTCGTCGGCCGTCAGGATCTCGACGACGCCCGGAACCTTCCTGGCTGCG
The DNA here is from genome assembly GCF_004136575.1 of Rothia koreensis. Taxonomy (GTDB): domain Bacteria; phylum Actinomycetota; class Actinomycetes; order Actinomycetales; family Micrococcaceae; genus Rothia; species Rothia koreensis. The sequence goes on along the minus strand of NZ_NOIQ01000030.1, from coordinate 2,736 downwards.
TCGGTGCTCAACTTCGTGACCAGTGCGTGCGCGTGGGCGGACTGGACCGGCCAGGCGTGCAGGCTGCTCTTGTCCCTCGTGGCCAAATCATGCGTGTACAGGGCTTCGCCGGTGACGTGCTGCGCGGCGCTCTCGTGCGCGACTCTCGTCCCGACGCCGGCCGGACTCGGGTCGGCGGGTGCGTGCGTGACTGTCTTCATGAGTTCGCTCCTACGAATTCGGAGGGTCGGAATTGGGCGTAGAACCGGAGTACAGACTGCTCGAGCATCGAGGACCTGTACCTGGAGCTGGCACGGTGGTCGTCCATGGGCGTGCTCTCGGCGGTCATGAGCGACGACGCCTCGCGGACCGTTTCCTCGGTCCACGGCTTGTTGACCAGGTACTGTTCGGCGGCCTCCGCCCGGATGGGTGTCGCCGCGACGCCTCCCATACCGATCCGGATCGATGAGATGCGGCCGTCGTCCACCTGCATCGCAAACGCCGTGGACACGGAGGAAATGTCGTCGAATCTCCGTTTGGCGACCTTGTAGAACGCCGTGGTTTCGGACAGGGGCAGGGGAATACGGATGGCCCGGATGAATTCCCCGGATTTCCGGACGGTTTGCCGGTATCCGGTGAAGTACTCGGAGATCGGGACGGTGCGTTCGCCGTCGGTCGAGTACAGGACGAGTGAAGCATCCAGCGCCAGGAGCACGGGCGCCGAATCGCCGATGGGGGAACCGGTCCCGAGATTGCCGCCAAAGGTCGCACTGTTGCGGATGAGTCGTGAGGCGAACTGCGGGAAGAGCTGCGCGAGAAGGGGGATGCAACCGTCGAGGCGACGTTCGACCTCGGACAGGGTCAAAGCCGCCCCGATCTCCACATGGTCGTCTGCATAGAGGAGGGAGCGGAGTTCCTCGAGGTGGTCGATCGCGATCACGTTCTCGGGGCGCGTGTGACGGATGTTCGTCTCGACGCCGACGTCGGTCGATCCGGCCAGCAGCACGGCGTCGGGGGTTTCGGCGTATCGACCGGCCAGGTCATCGAGATCCTGGGGGCGGGCGAAGAGCGCTTCGCCGCTGCGGATCTCGCCGCGATCGACGACCGGCGCAGACGAGGACTGCCGGAGCGCCAGCGGGTCGTTGGCATCCGGGGTCGTCAACGCGTAGGCGGCGTCCTTGATCGGGCGGTATCCGGTGCACCTGCACAGGTTTCCGCTCAATGCGTGGAGGTCGAAGCCGTTCTCCCCGAGTTCGCCGGATGAGGCGGAGGTGGAGGTGGAGGTTGAGATGGAGGTTGGCGAGGTGGCGGATGGCGCAGCGGTTGGCGAAGCGGCGGCGGTGGGGGACGCGGCGGTTGGTGACGTGATGCTTTGCGAAGCGTCCGTGGGCGTCGTGGCGCTGGCAGGGGCCGCAACTGATGCCGCGGTGGCCGATGCGGGAGCACCGCCGGTCGGGGTCCGTTCGGGACGGTAGTACTCGGCGGCCATCGAACAGATGAATCCCGGCGTGCAGAATCCGCACTGCGAACCGCCCCGGTAAGCCATTTCTTTCTGAACCGGGTGCAGATTCTCCGCGGAGCCCGGGCCGGGGCTGGTCCCGAGACCTTCCGAGGTAACGACCTCCTGGCCATTGCAGGCCAGAGCGGGCACGAGGCACGCGTTGATCGAAGTCCACCGGGATGCCTCGTCGCCGTCGGGGCGTGCGATCAGTACCGCACATGCGCCGCACTCGCCCTCGGCGCATCCTTCTTTGGCGCCGGTCAGGCCGAGATTGCGGAGCCAGTCCAGCAGGTTGAGGTAAACCGGTACGTCGGTATCAACGTGCTGCTGTCCGTTGACGGTGATGCTGAATGAACCCATCATCACGTCCTCCTTGTTGTGGTGGTGTGAGAAAGCCTGGGGTCGGTGTGGTGTGTGCGAACCGGGGCGACCTGCACTTGTGGTGATGCCCCGCAAGGTGCCGTCCCCGTACCGATGGCCTGCGACCCGGTGGCCTGGGCCCCCGGTGGTCTGCGACCCAGTGGTCTGGGCCCCGGTGGTCAATGCCCGGTGGTCCACGACGTCGAAGTCGCATGATCTGCGGCCTCGTGAGGTGACATCCTCAGCGCCGCGGTTCCGCGACGACGTCGCGAGTCCATGCCGCGCTCCTCTACTATTGAGTGAGGCAAACCACTCCGACCCGTCCTGTGTGTGACCTGACTCTCTACAAATATGGATTTTCGGTCATCCTAGCACCGATAATGAAATTTGGAATCCACATCGCGGAAAACTGGTGAGTATTTCGGGTGCGTGCGCCGTGGGCGGGGTGTCGAGGTGGCACTGGCGTGCGGTTTCGGGCTGGTCGCTCCGTCGAGGTGGCAGTGGCGTGCGATTCCGGGCTGGTCGTTCCGTCGAGGTGGCACTGGCGTGCGATTTCGGGCCCGTCGTGCGGTCGAGGTGGCAGTGGCGTGCGGTTTTTGGGTCATTTTCGTCCCAAAATTGCCACTTCGCGGGTCGGGGGTGCACGGGATTGCCACCTCGTGGCGAGATCAGGGGCATGGTCGGGCCGAGGTGGCAGTGGCGTGCGATTTCGGACCGGTCGTTCCGTCGAGGTGGCACTGGCGTGCGATTTCGGACCCGTCGTGCGGTCGAGGTGGCAGTGGCGTGCGGTTTTTGGTCGATTTTCGTCCCAAAATTGCCACCTCGCGGGTCGGGGGTGCACGGGATTGCCACCTCGTGGCGAGATCAGGGGCGTAGGCGGGCCGAGGTGGCAGTGG
>NZ_NOIQ01000002.1 GCF_004136575.1 Rothia koreensis | reverse complement strand
CCCCAACTTGGGGGCCGCGGAAACACGCTCTGGTCCATCTGCACCTCGCCCACTCCATGGAACGACGGGCACCGAGGCCGCCGACGTGCCATAAACTGGGGACCGGTTTCACGTTCCTCAATGACAAGGAGTCCACCATGGCCAGCGAGTCCTCGTTCGACGTCGTCAGCAAGGTCGACAAGCAAGAAGTGTCCAATGCCCTCAACCAGGCCGCCAAGGAGATCTCGCAGCGCTATGACTTCCGAGGGGTGGGAGCCTCGATCGACTTTTCGGGCGAGAAGATCCTCGTCAAGGCCAACTCGGAAGAGCGAGCCAAGGCTGCCTTGGACGTCTTCGAGTCCAAGCTCGTCAAAAGAGGCATCTCCCTCAAGTCCTTGGACGCCGGCGAACCGTACGCCTCCGGCAAGGAATACAGGATCGAGTCCTCCATCAAGGAGGGCATTGCTCAGGACCAGGCCAAGAAGATCACGAAGCTGATTCGTGACGAGGGCCCGAAAGGCGTCAAAGCAACCATCCAGGGCGACGAATTGCGCGTCTCGTCGAAGTCCAGGGACGACCTCCAGGACGTCATCACCCTGCTCAAGGGATCTGACCTGGACGTCGATCTGCAGTTCGTGAACTACCGCTGACTTCCTCCGATCCGCGCCGCGGACCCGGCGAAAGTCCCGGCCGAATGAACGAGTCCCCGTGTTCCGCGGAACACGGGGACTCGTTCATTCGGCCGATCAATCGCCCTGGTCGGCTGTGGCGTCAGTTGTACCGCGGCGAGTTGCCGCCGTAGCCGGCCATGTTCTCCAAGCGGGCGATCCTCTTGTCCATCGGCGGATGCGTGGAGAACAGATTCTGCATCTGGGCCATGCGGAACGGGTTGGCGATCATCATGTGGGCCGTGTTGACGGTCCGCTGATTCTCGGGATCCATCGGGGCCTGCTGAGTCCCCTGCTGCAGCTTGCGAAGGGCCGACGCCAGCGCCAACGGATCATCGGTCAGGCGGGCTCCGTCCTCGTCGGCGTCGTATTCCCGCGTACGGCTCACGGCCAACTGAATCACGGTCGCGGCCAGGGGTGCGAGCAGCGCCATCAGGATCGCGGCGATGGGATTGCCACCACGCTCCCGGCCCCCGAGCGCACCGCCGAAGAACACCATGATCTGCGCGACCGAGGTGATGACGCCCGCGATCGCGGAAGAGATCGACGAGGTGAGGATGTCTCGGTTGTACACGTGCATCAGTTCGTGCCCCAGAACGCCTCGCAGTTCCCTCTCGTTGAGCAACTGAAGAATCCCCTCGGTGCAGCAGACGGCCGCATGCTGAGGATTGCGCCCCGTGGCGAAGGCATTGGGCGACATGGTCGGAGCGATGAAGAGACGTGGCATGGGCTGGTTGGCCTTGGACGAGAGCTCCTCGACGATCCGGTACATACCGGGCGCCTCATCACGGGACACCGGCCGCGCCTGCATCGAGGCGATGGCGATCTTGTCGCTGTTCCAGTAGCTGACGGCCGTTGCGACAAGCCCGCCGATCGCGAAGACCCAGATGAAGATGCTGCGGCCGCTGCCTGCAGAGAGAACGGCGCCGACCGCGAGCAGGATGCCGAACATCCCGCCCATGAGCAGGACCGTCTTCAGTCCGTTGAAATGATTGTGCATTGTTCCGCGCATCTCCTTGCGTGGCCGTGGGTTCTGGCGCGCTGAGTCCCGGGCAACGATCGCCGCTCGGGACTCGAGATGGTTCAACTGTAAAGCACTTCTCGCCCCGAAACGACCGCGCCCCGGAGCGCCGGCCGTACTATTCTGACAACCGCCGCTTGACCAGTCCTGACGTAGCCCTGGGAGTTTCCACAGGTTCGTCTTATTGTGAGCGACTCAGAATAACGGTACAGTGGTGTGCATGACATCAGTTCATCAGCACCCCGGCCACGCCCTCGAGGGACCGTCCCTCGATGATCTGCGTGCCCAATGGTCCGATGAACTGCGCTCTCGCGGACGGAGGGTGACCAAGCAGCGTATCGCGGTCCTGACTGCCGTGCATCGGCACCAGCATTCGCCGGCCGAAAATATCGTCACCTACGTACGGGACGAACTGCCGAATATAACAGTCCAGTCCGTCTACGTGGTCCTTGCGGACCTGACCGACATCGAGTTGCTCCGCAAGTTCCAGCCGCCGAACACACCCGCCCTCTACGAGACGCGCGCATCGGACAATCATCACCACGCCTTGTGCGTCGTCTGCGGTCGTATCGAAGACGTCGATTGTGCCATCGGTGAAGCACCCTGTCTCACCCCTTCGGAGACCCACGGCATGTCGATCATTGCCGCGGACGTCGTCTACCGGGGAATCTGCCAGTCGTGCCGCTCCTCCGAGGAGGGCACGGGTTCACCGGATCCCCACGCCGCACACGCGGCCCCCACATCGTCCGGGCTCACGGCTCACTGAGTCCGGCCATCACACCATCAACACACACAAGAAGAAGGAGATCATCGATGACTGAGTTCGTCTCGAACCAGAGCACCACTGATCCTACGAAGCCCTCGACCACCGAGTCGGGCGCACCCAGGGAGTCGGACGCCAATTCCCTGTCCGTCGGCCCCAACGGCCCGCTGATGCTGCACGACGTCGCCCTGGTCGAGAAGCTCGCACGCTTCGACCGGGAGCGCGTCCCCGAGCGCAGCCCGCACGCCAAGGGCTCGGGCGCGTTCGGCGAGTTCGAGGTCACCGAGGATGTCAGCAAGTACACCAAGGCCAAGTTCCTCCAGAAGGGCACCAAGACCCCGATGCTGGCTCGCTTCTCGACCGTTGCCGGTGAGCTCGGTTCGCCGGATACGTGGCGGGACGTCCGCGGCTTCGCCCTGAAGTTCTACACCGAGGACGGCAACTTCGACATGGTGGGCAACAACACCCCCGTGTTCTTCGTGCGCGATCCCATGAAGTTCCCGGACTTCATCCACTCCCAGAAGCGGACCCCCGATTCCGGTCTGCGCGATGCCAACATGCAGTGGGATTTCTGGAGCCTGTCGCCCGAGTCTGCCCACCAGGTCGCGTACCTCATGGGCGACCGCGGCCTGCCGCGCAATTGGCGCCACATGAACGGCTACTCCTCCCACACCTACATGTGGGTCAACGAGGATGGCGAGCGGTTCTGGGTCAAGTACCACTTCCTCACCGAGCAGGGCGTGGAGAACATGACCAACGAGGAAGCCGAGCAGCTGGCCGGTTCCGATGGTGACTACCACCGCCGCGACCTGTTCGAGGCGATCGACCGGGGCGACTTCCCGTCATGGCGCCTCGAGGTCCAGGTCATGCCGTACGAGGATGCGAAGACCTACCGCTTCAATCCCTTCGACCTGACCAAGATCTGGTCGCAGAAGGACTACCCGCGCATCCCGGTGGGCCGGTTCACCCTGACCCGGAATCCGCGCAACCACTTCGCGGAGATCGAGCAGGCTGCGTTCAGCCCCTCGAACACGGTTCCGGGAACGGGCGTATCCCCCGACAAGATGCTGCTCGGCCGCGTGTTCTCCTACCCGGACGCCCAGCGCAACCGTATCGGCACGAACTTCAACCAGTTGCCGGTCAACGCTCCCCTGGTCCGCACCAACTCCTACGACAAGGAAGGCCAGATGGAGTACCACCACAGCGGTGATGCTCCGGTCTACGCGCCGAACTCGTACGGACGCGCCTACCAGGACGAACAGGGCCCGGTGGAGAATGGTTGGGAGGCCGACGGCGAACTGGTCCGCGCCGCGTACACCCTGCACTCGGAGGATGATGACTTCGGTCAGGCTCATACCCTGGTCCGTGAGGTCTACGACGAGGGTGCCCGCGAGCGCTTGATCGAAACCGTTGCCGGCATGCTCGGCGACTGCGTCGAGCCGGTGCTCTCCAACGCGATCCAGTACTGGAAGAACATCGACCAGGAAGTCGGCGAGCGCATCGAGAAGACCGTCCAGCAGAACGCTGGCGACGACGTCCCCGGCGCCTGATGTTGTGAGTCCTTCCGCGGCCCCAGGCTGCGGGACCACACGGAGAGGGGCTTCCCACCAACGGTGGGAAGCCCCTCTCCGTGTGTCGGGTCGTCTGTCCGGCCCGTTCAGCAGCCTGATTCTGCGAAGTCAGGAGGCCCTGGTCCGGACCTTCTCCTGGAGCGCCGCGATCTCGAGGATCTCTCTGACCTGGTCCATCGGGAGGAGTGCACTCGGGCCCAGGGCGTTGATCTTGACGTGAGTCGCCCCGGACTCCACCGCGAGACGCATCGCATCCAGTGCGGGGACGGAACGCACCTGCAACTGCGGGTCCAGGGCCGCAACCTCGGGAGCCGACGTGAAGAGAAGGAACGTCTGTGGCTCCCCGTCGCCCTCGGGCTGGGCGAAGACGGGCCTCAACCCCTGTTCGCTCTCCCTCATGCCGAGCAGCAACACCGACCCCGGTCCCATGAAGGAACCGATCAGGCGCTGCATGCTCTTGGCGAGGAGAGCGTTCTTCGCCGCGTCGTTCCTGGGCGTGTTCATGGCCCACTCGGCCTGCGGCCCTTCGATGCGGCAGGAATCGGGCGAGTTCGGTTCGACGATGATGTCCGACAGGGTTTCGTCCGCCACGAAGTTCTGGAGGACGGAGACTCCCGACTCGCGGTTGAGCATCAGCTCCTGGGCAGAGCGACCGGAGGCGGAGACGACATTGCGAGCGGTTTCCTCACGCAGGTACACGGCCAGTGACCGCCGGCCGTCGTTTCCGAGGACAGCCTGGACCCTGACCTGTGAGCCCGGCCCCACACGTTCCCCGCGTGGACCGGGGACCAACGTGGAACCGGTGATGTCCAACAGGACCTCGCCGCCCATGAGACATCTCAGCACGTTCGCGATCGTCTGCTCCGTGGGCTTGTGGGCGAAGTGGGACAGCGCTTGTTCCACCTGTGGGTTCAGGGATTCCGGTGTGGTGTCGGAGTCCTCGTACGCGTCGTCGAACTGGGACGGGGCGATGGGGTGTGCGTGCCGTTCTTCGTCGGGAGACGGCGTGACCTGCTTCTCGGGTTGGTAACCCTGGGTTCGCTCGAGCATCCACTCCGGCAGGTGGATCCGGTCGCGGGGGAATGTCTCCCACTCCCCGACCAGGTCCTCCGCAGCCAGAGGGGACTCTTGCCCCCAGGACTCTGGCTCGTCGTCGTGATTGGTGTCGATACCGACCTGGTACTCGGGAACCGGCCACCCCTCGGCCTGAATGATGAGGCTGATCGACAGCCATGCTCCGTGAGCCCGGGTGTAAGTGGCCCGGCGATGTTCCCGCAGGAGCGGAAGGGCGCTCGAATCGTCGTCGATCAGGCCCGTGGACCCCGTCACTTCTCGCTCTCCGCGAAGTTCGGTGATTCGGGCCAGGAATGAGCCCGGTTCGCGCCGCGAAGGCTTGATGTCTGCGATGAGCTGGTCCCAACCCGGGTCCGTGGTGGTCGACGAGAGCAACCAGTGCCCCAAGCGGTTGACCGCCTCTCCGGCACGCTGTTGCCGCTCCTCCTCGGGCAGTTCCTCCGTCGGGTTGCTGGGAGCCGTACTTGGCATGGGATGTTCCTTCGGCTGATCACGTGCAACGTCGCCGCTGGATCGGCGACCTTTCCTGCCTCGAGCCTACACAGTCGGTGACAACTGAGGAGTCCTCTGCACGGGCGTTTACTTGCTAGCCTGTTTTCATGACGAAAACTCTGCAGGACTTGATTGACGAATCGATCTTCATCTCCACCGAATACCAGGCTCGTCTCGCCGAGATCAGCGGCGATTCCGAGTGGACGGTGGACTTCTCTGCACCGTCTTTCACGCTGGATTCCGATCCCTCGGTGTCGCTCGATCCCTATCTGCTCGGCACCGAATCGGACCAGCGCGGCTCGTGGATCTGGTCCTGGCAGGAGCTGGGGCATTTCCCCGACGTCGTCGTGACGGCAGCAGTGCAGGCGCGCGAGGCCGGCGAGCACCTGGGTGTCCAGGAGCTGACCACCGACGAGCTGGTGCTCTCGGAAGGGCTGGCACGAAGGCTCACGCTGGCGTCCAAGGCCGTCACGGGCGTATTCGCGCATTATCCCGCCGCGGCCGGCGGAGGAGTGCGTGCGTGGCTCCTGGTCGACGGCCCCCAGTTGGAGCTCCCGGAGCCCACGGTCAACCGCATGGGCAGGATCATGGCCCAGGCGCTGCAGACCAACACCGCGGTCCATCATCAGCGAGCCGTGGATTCCTACGCCCGTTTGCGCGGCGCCCACATTTCCTGGGACACGGAAGCCTGTGCGGTGATCACCGCGGCAGACGGCGCACTGCGACTGTGGTTCGACGACCACAGCATCTCCGGCATCGAACAGGCCGAGCCTGTGGTCAGCAAGCGTGAGTTGGCGCAGGCGGCCAAGGACGCAGACAAGCACCGTCAGGCGCTCCGGGAAGAGGCACGCAGGTCGCTGGCCATCGCGCAGCGCGAATCCGAACAGCAGCGTCTCTCCCGCGAAGAGGCCGAAGCCCAGCGGGTCGCCGCGACCGAGGCGGCGCTGGCGTCCGAGGACGAGCAGCAGGCGGCACCCGCGCTCGAGGACACCGAGGGAGTCGAGTGGACCCAGCCGACGGCCGAAGGCCAGCCCTTCGACCAGGAACCGCGCCAGGATGCCGAACCCGGGTTGGTCTCGACGCACATGGTCGAGGACGACGAGGCCGCGACCTCCGAACAGGCGGCCCCGGCCGCGGCTGCTGCGGCACCGGCCTCGCCCCCGGCCTCCGACGACGCGGTGACGGATGCGCACCCGGTGATCGAGGAGCCGGACTCCACCCGCACCCGCGAGCAGGAAGCAGAGGACGAGGACCGCCGGTCCGCCCTGGAGCGGCTCCGGGCCGAACAGGCCGAGAACGACGCGGCCCGCGCGGGAGAGTCCGCCGAGTCCGCCCCGGCGAGCGCCGCATCGGGTTCGACCGCCTCCACGGAGGCGGCCGACGAACGCGCTGAGCAGGCCGAACCCGCTCGGGCGGAGACCCCTGAGCGCGAGGCCGAGACTCAGAAGGGCGAGGAGACCAAGAAGAAAGGCTTCTTCAGCCGCTTCTTCGGACTGTAGAACCAGATCGGGTCCGGGCCCCGAGGGTCCGGACCCGCGGTTTCCCGCGCAGATCCGCGCCCCGCGAGTACGAAAGAATCCCGGCGACACCGATTCGAATCGGTGTCGCCGGGATTCTTTCCGTTGTCAGCCCGGGCCCCGTCAGGAGTCCCGGTGCACCACGGCTTCCGCGAACGATTTGAGGGCCTGTTTGACGGTTGTTTCCGGCAACGGTTCGAGGGTCTTGATGGCGTCGTCGGCCCACCGGTAGGCGATGTCCCACGCCGTGTTCGTGGCGGGGTGAGCGCCCAGTGCCTCGACTGCACGGGCCAGCGCCTCGTCCGAGCTGAGATCCGCCTCGATGAGGTCCACGATGCGGCGGGCCTCCTCGTCGCCGTCCTCGGCGGCCTTCCGCACCAGAATCGACGGCAACGTGGGCACTCCTTCGCGCAGGTCCGTCCCGGGAGTCTTGCCCGAGGTCTGGCGCGATCCGGTGACGTCGATGACGTCGTCGGCCAATTGGAAGGCGACACCCACCAGCTCTCCGTATCGGATCAGCGTCTGGACGGTCTGCTCCTCGGCACCGGCCAGGTGCGAGCCGTACTCGCACGCGGCCGCGATCAAGGAGCCTGTCTTGCCTTCGATAACCTTGATGTAATGGGCCAGTTGGTCCTCGTCCGGGTTGGCACCGGCCGTTTCGTACAGCTGGCCGAGCACGAGTCGTTCGAAGGTCTTGGCCTGCACGGCCAGGGCACGTGCCCCCAGGTCGGAGACCATGAGGGACGCTCGGGAGAAAATCAGGTCTCCCGTGAGAATCGCGACCGAGTTGCCCCAGATCGTGTGGGCTGCATCCGCCCCGCGGCGCTTGGAGGCGTCGTCCATCACGTCATCGTGGTAGAGCGTGGCCAGGTGCGTCAGCTCCGTGACGACCGCTGCCTCGATCGTGTCGTCGTTGATGCCGCCCGAAATCTCGGCGGCCAGGAGCGTCAGGAGAGGCCGGACCCTCTTGCCGCCGGCCTCGAGCAGGTGTCGGGCGGCGACGTCGGCCAGGGCGTCCGTGTAGTGCACGGCGCGGTCCAGGCGTTCCTCAACCTCACCGAGACTGCGGAGGATCTTCGGACCGAGCTCTTCGTCACGGGCGATGAGCTCGAATCCGGACGGCAGGTGCGTGTCCTCGGAACCCGCGAGAGCCTGGGCGAAAGCGCTCTCCGGCTGGTCGTCATGCTGTCCGGGGTGTGTATCAGTCACAGGCTTAACACTAACCGTTTCTCTCGGGGCCATAGGCCGTTGGCTTCGGATGGTGGTCACCGGGTGGAGGTCGCGGGCGTCAGGGATTCGATGATGTGCACCGCCTTGTCGATCGCGTTCCGAGGCTCCTGCGGCACCTGGTCGGCCATGACATCCACGATGACCTTCATCATCGCAGGGACCCTCATTCCGAGGGACACGGATGCCCTCATGAGCGCCGGGTGTCCGATCAGTTGCGCGCACGCGCGACCCAGGGTGAAGTGGGATCCCCACGTCGCTCTAATGATGTCCGGGTAGCGGTCGAGAACGAGTTCTCTCTGGGCCGGCCCGTTGGCCCGTGCGGCGTCGTCGACGACATCGGCTGCGACGCGCGCCGAGTGCATGGCATTGGCGATGCCTTCACCGTTGAACGGAGAGACCATGCCTCCGGCATCACCCAGCAGCATCAGACCGGGAACATAGTGCGGGGTCCGGTTGAATGCCATGGGCAGGGCCGCGCCGAGAACTCTGCCCCGGCGATGCTCCGCATCGAGGTTCCATTCCGGGGGCATACCCGCGGTCCATTCGGAGAGGACGCGTCGGTAATCGAGCTTTCCGAATTGCTCCGACGTGTTGAGGATTCCGAGGCCGACGTTGGCCGTGCCGTCCCCCACGCCGAAGATCCACCCGTATCCCGGCAACAGCTCGGGCCGGTCGCCGGATTCGGGGCGGTCCCCTTCGAGCTCGAGCCAGCCCTCCATCCAGTCCAGATCACCGAGGGACGATTCGTAATAGGCCCGGACGGCCACGCCCATGGGGCGGTCGTCCCGCTTGGCAAGGCCGGCCGAGACCGCGGTTCGGGTTGAATTACCGTCTGCCGCCAGAACGAGATCAGCATGGAAATCACGGGTTTCACCGGTGCGGCGCCCCCGCTCATCGTGCAGTTGCGCGCGGATTCCGACGATGCGTTCCGGATCCCCGGCCAGGTTTCGGGACAGGCCGGAAGGCCACGACGTGAGATCGCCCGCACGGATGACTTCCTGGGCCGCATGGCCTTCCAGTACCACTGCGCCGGCCGACCGGGCGTGGTCGGCGAGCTCCTCGTCGAATCCGTACCGGGTACGCACCAGCCCATAGCCGGGGACATCACCCTGGGATTCGAACGGAACCTCGAGGCTCCTGCCCGCCGCCCGCAAGCGGAGACCCTTCTGCCGGTGGTAACCCTGCTCGACGCCGTGAGGCAGACCCATGAGGTCCATCTCCCGCACAGCCTGGGGGGTCAGACCGTCCCCGCACACTTTTTCCCGCGGGAAGCGTGTCTTCTCGAGGACGGTGACCTCGTGCCCACCGCGCCCGAGCCAGTACGCGGCGGTGGCCCCGGCTGGGCCCGCGCCGACAACGATGATCTTCATACGACTAGGCCTTGGACCCCCGATGAAGGGCCACGATGCCTCCGGTCAGATTGCGGTACTGGACGTGCTCCCACCCGGCCTCGGCGATCACTCGAGCGAGCGGTTCCTGGTCAGGCCATGCGCTGATGGTCTCCGCGAGGTACGTGTAGGACTCGGGATTCGACGAGAACAGGCCTGCCACAAGGGGCAGCGCACGCATGAGGTATTCCTGGTAGACCAAGCGGAACGGCGTCCACGTGGGAGTCGAGAACTCGCAGATCACCAGCGTTCCGCCGGATTTCGTGACGCGGTGCAGTTCACGCAACGCCTTCGGATAATCGGCCACGTTGCGGAGCCCGAAGGACATCGTGACGGTATCGAATTCGGCGTCCTCGAAGGGGAGATCCGTGACGTCCGCCCGGACGAAATCGATCTCGGGATGCCTCCGCTTTCCTTCGACGAGCATGCCCTCCGAGAGGTCGGCCGCGACGACGTCGAGCCCCTCCTTCAGATAGGGCGCAGAGGAGGCTCCGGTGCCCGCGGCCACGTCCAGAATCCTTTGGCCGGCCTGTGGCTCGGCGGCCGCGACGGTCGCCTTGCGCCATCCGCGGTCCTGCCCCAGGGACAGCAACGAATTCATGAGGTCGTACTTCGGTGCGACCCCGTCAAACATTGCGGAGACTTCCTCGGACTTCTTGTCAAGATCAGCTCGGTTCACGCTGTCCATTCTGTCAGACCGGGAGCCGGCCCAGAACCTGGACTGTGGAAATGAGCCGCAATACATATCCACGCTCAATTTGATTGCACTCAGTGCATCTTCTCGAATAAGCTCAGTCACATGCCTTCCACCCCGCAGCGAGACGCGTCGTCGCACGATGATGTCCGCCCCCACGACCGCAGGAGCTTGGTGCGCGCTCAGAATCGCGACGCGATCGCGTCCGCCGCGGCCGGTCTCGTGCTCCGGGTAGGACCGAGCCGCCTGACCGTGGATGAGCTCGCGGACAGGGCCGGGGTCTCCCGGAGGACCGTGTTCAACCACTTCTCCTCGATCGAGGAAGCGGCATTCGCCCGAGTCAACGACAATTTCGATCGGCTCGTGGAGGATTTCGCCCCGGATTCCGCGGGCACGCCGGAAACGATGAGCACCAGCGTGTCCCAGGCCCTGACGGAGTTCGTGCTGCGGGCGGATGTGCTCGAGGTCATCCGCGACAGCGTCGCCACCGCGGGCCGGATGGTCGACCGACAGGGGATGGACACCTGGGGACAGGCCTCGATCGAACGGATGATCCACCGCTTGGTCGCAATCGTCGAATCCCTCTATCCGCAGGCCCCCGCCATGCACATCCATATCCTGTGCCGGGTGCTCGTTCAGACCATCTGCGTCGCACTCCACGAGGCTCTGGGCGACGACGGCCGGGGTTCGAGCCTCGCGGAAGCGCGCGACAAAGTGCGCGAAGCCCTCGAATATTTGACCACCATTTCCTTCTCCTCCGCCCTGAAAGGGATTTGACCATGGCATCCTTGCTCTACAGCATCGGCCGCGCGTGCGCTCGCAAAGCATGGCTCGTACTCGTGGTGTGGCTGGTGGCTCTCGCGGCCGCCGGCGGCAGCTTCGCCGCCTTCAGCGGCCAGTTGAGCAACGCGTTCACCCTGCCCGGGTCGGAGACCGAACGGTTGCAGAACGTCCTCAAGGACAAGGTCCCCGAGGCGAGCCACGGCACGGGCCAGGTCGTGATCTCGACCGACGACGACAAGCCGTTAACCGGCAAGCAGAAGTCGCAGATCGCTGACGCCCTCTCGGGCGCGGAGAAGGTCGACGGCGTCGCTTCGACCACCAATCCGTTCCAGACCAAGAGCTCCATCGAGGAGTCGAAGTCCCAGCTCGACGACGCCGCCCGTCAGCTCGAAGGCGCTTGGGGACAATTGGGCAGCGGACAGCAACAGCTCGAGGACGGGCGACAGAAAGTCGACCAGGCCCAGAAGCAGCTCGACGAGACCAAGCAGAAGGCCGCCGCCTCCCCCGACGCGGACCAGGCAAAGGGCCAACTCGACGAGCAGCAGAAGCAGATCGACAAGCAACGCAGCGAGCTCGACGGCAAGCAGGACGAGTTCGAGAAGAACCGCGATCAGCTCAAGGAGCGCCAGCAGGAGTACGACCAGAAGCTCAAGCTCTTCGACCTGTCCAAGTCCGCGGCCCTCGTGTCGCAGGACGGGACCACGGCCGTCGCCTCGATCTCCTTCGACAAGAGCGAGCAGAACATCAGTCAGGACACCAAGGACTCGCTGGTCAAGACGATCGACGACGCCGGGATCGAGGGAGTCTCGATCGACTACAGCCAGTCCATCGCCCAGGACCTCGGTGCCCTGGCCGGCCCTGCCGAGATCATCGGCGTCGTCGTGGCGCTCGTGGTTCTGCTCATCATGCTGGGAACCATCGTTGCCGCCGGTTTGCCGATCCTGACGGCACTGATCGGCGTCGGGATCGGCGTGCTGATCACGATGTCGCTCTCGGCCGTGATCGACATCCAGCAGATCACCCCCATGCTGGGACTGATGCTGGGGCTCGCGGTGGGAATCGACTACTCGCTGTTCATCCTGAACCGACACAGAGTCAACCTGCGCGAGGGACACCGCCTCACCGATTCCATCGCCCTGGCCAATGGGACGAGCGGAAATGCCGTGGTCTTCGCGGGAACGACCGTCATCATCGCACTCTTGGCGCTGAACGTCGTCGGGATCCCGTTCCTCGGCATCATGGGGACGACCGCGGCGATGTGTGTCCTCATCGCGGTCCTCATCTCCGTGACACTGACCCCGGCCCTGCTCGGACTGATCGGCCTGCGCGTCCTGAACAAGAACGAGCGAGCCGCCTACCACGGGCACGCGGGCAAGCACCTGAAGACCAAGACGCTCCGGGAGGCCCACGGATGGTCCTCGGTGGTCACCCGCCATCCCGTTCTCGTGATCATCGGCGCGGTGGTCGCACTCGGAATCATCGCGATCCCCACGGCGTCGATGCGACTCGGCCTGCCCGATTCCTCGACGGAATCCGTGGATTCGACCGACTACAAGGCGTACAAGACCATCGAGGACAAATTCGGGGCGGGCGCGAACGGAACCATCCTGGCAGTGGCCGAGCTCCCCTCCGACACCGACGAATCCACGGCCAATGATCTCCAGCTGAAGATCGCGGAGAAGATCAAGCAGCAGGACGACGTCAAGAACGTGGTTCCGGGCCCGATCTCCAAGGACCATTCGGTCGAGGTCTTCCAGGTGACCCCCGAGGAGGGACCGGCCGCCGAGTCCACCGAGAACCTCGTCAACGACCTGCGGAACCTCTCGTCGGAGACGCAGAAGGACGACGACGTGACCCTCGGCGTCACGGGACAGACCGGGGGCAACATCGACATCTCCCAGATCCTGTCGCAAGCTCTGCCGGGATACATCGGCATCGTTCTCGGCCTGTCCTTCGTGATCATGGTGCTCGTCTTCAGGTCGATCCTGGTGCCCCTGATTGCGACGCTGGGCTTCTTGTTCTCGCTGCTGGCATCCTTCGGCGGCGTCGTCGCGATCTACCAGTGGGGCTGGCTCGGGCAGATCTTCCAGGTCCACGACGCAACCATCGTGCTCTCGTTCCTCCCGACCCTGGCCGTCGGGATCCTGTTCGGCTTGGCGATGGACTATCAGATGTTCCTGGTCTCCGGAATGCGCGAAGCGCACACCCACGGGGCCAATGCCCGAACCGCGGTCGTGATGGGCTACAACCAGTCGGCCCGCGTGGTCGTGGCGGCCGCGATCATCATGTTCAGCGTGTTCGGCGGATTCGTGTTCTCGGAGCTGACCATGATCCGGTCCATCGGTTTCGGACTCGCCTTCGGCGTACTGCTCGATGCTTTCGTGATCCGAATGAGCCTGATTCCGGCGGCCATGCACCTTCTCGGCGAATCTGCGTGGTGGTTGCCTCGGTGGCTCGACAAGATCCTGCCGAACGTCGACGTCGAAGGCGCCTCCCTGGAACGGCACAACGACGAAGAGACCCCAGACCGACAGTAGAAGGTGGTGAACCGCACACGGGAAGGGCGTTGCTCGCTCAAACAATTTGCAATTACTGTAAATACATGAGTACTTCGACCCTTCCCGACGGCGACCGCCGACACGCTCGGCGCGAGGCCACGCGCAAGGCCATCCTTGAGGCCGCCGAATCGATCGTCCTCGAAGACGGAGTCGAAGCCCTCAAATCGAAGGCACTCGCGGACCGAGCCGGGATCTCCGAGCGGTCCCTGTTCAACCACTTCCCCAACCTGAACGAGGTCGTGCTGTCACGCATCACGTCGTATCTCACGCGGCTGCTGAGTGAACCCGAGATTCCCGCCGGACTGCCGATCTCCGAGATCCCGGACGCCCTCGACCGCAAGTTCAGGGCCAGTTTCGATCGGCCTGAGGCGGATCACCTCTTCAACAGCTTCCTGGCCCTGAGCCTGCGGCTCGACACGGAAATGGTCGACCTGCTGGGACGCCACGTGGTTCTGACCCTCGCGGACGTCTCGAACCAGATCATGGAATCGACCACCAAGAATTATCCGGATCTCGACTTCGACCAGAACATCAGGGTCCGGATGTACATCTCCAACCTCACCAACGGAATCGCCTTCGGGTTGCTCCGGGGTATCCATCGGATGGGCGTCCTCGACAGCCCCACGTGCGGTTCTCCCGAGCACGACGGCGACCTCTCCCCGAAATCCTTCCAGGGAACCGAAGCACTCGAACTACTCAACCTGGAATTCCTGCGAGAAGACATCGATTGGGCCTTCGAGCAGGTGGCCATTGGCCGTCCTCGCATCTGACACCGAACCATCAACTACCGAGAGAAGTCATGGCACAACTCCTGTATCGCATCGGCGGTTTCGCCGCCCGCAAGGCATGGGTGATCATCAGTCTGTGGATTGTGGTCCTCCTGGCCCTGGGCGGTTCGTACGCCGCATTCAAGGGGGATCTGAGTTCCAGCGTCACGATCCCCGGCACCAAGTCGCAGCAGCTCCAGGACGAGCTGAGCGACAAATTCGACATGAACGCGAACGCCGGCACCGGACAGGCGGTCGTCAAAACCTCTGATGGGAAGGCCATCTCTTCCGACCAGAAGCAGGCCCTGGCCAGTGCCCTGCAGAAGGTCGACAAGGTCGACGGCGTCGAATCCACGACCAATCCCTTCGATCAGCAGAAGCAGGTCGAACAGGGCAAGGCCCAGCTCAAGCAGGCGCAGCCTCAGATCGAAGACGGTCAGAAGAAGCTGGAGGACGGCCAGAAACAGATCGACGACGCACGGTCCAAACTCGATTCCTCCAACGCGCCGGCCGATGCCTACCAGGAGATCGACGGCAAACAGAAGGAACTGGACACCCAGAAGCAGCAGTTCGAGCAGAAGAAGTCGGAGTACGACCAGAACAAGGAGAAGCTGGACATGTCCAGCAAGTACTCCTCGGTCTCCGACAACGGTTCGACCGCACTGGCGAGCATCAGCTTCAAGGACGAGATCAATTCGGTATCCCCCGACACCCTGTCGGAGGTGCGTTCTGACCTCGCCGACGCCGATCTCAAGGGTCTCGACGTCGAATTCGACCAGAACCTCGAGGGCCAGCCCGAGATGAAACCGACCGCCGAGATCATCGGCGTGATCGTGGCCTTCATCGTGCTGCTCGTCATGATGGGAACGTTCATCGCCGCGGGTCTGCCGATCCTCATGGCTTTGGTCGGCGTGGGAGCGGCCATGCTCGGAACGTTCTCGCTGTCCGGCGTCGTCGAAATGAATTCCACGACACCGGCTCTCGGGTCGATGCTGGGTCTCGCAGTCGGCATCGACTACTCGCTCTTCATCATCAACAGACACCGGAACAACCTCGTCCGCGGCATGAGCATGAAGGACTCGGTCGCTCTTGCCACCGGGACGAGCGGCAATGCCGTCGTCTTTGCGGGCGCGACCGTCATCATTGCCCTGCTGGCGCTCAACGTCGTCGGGATTCCGTTCCTGTCCGTGATGGGCAACGTCGCCGCGGGCTCGGTCTTCCTGGCCGTCCTGGTCGCGGTGACGTTGACACCCGCGATGCTCGGCCTGACCGGTCGGCGCATCATCACGAAGAAGCGGTGGAAGACGATTCAGCGCCGCGCCGAGCTGCGGGACAAGGCACAGACGGAGAATCTCGTCGAGGAGGGCGAGCTCCAGGACCGCGCCCACAAGGCCCACCTGGAGCACGAGTCGGCCCCGCACGGTTGGCTCAAGGTCGTGACCAAACGACCCCTGATCACCGCCATCGTCTCCGCGCTGGTCCTGATCGTCGTCGCACTGCCGATGACCCAAATGCGCCTGGGGCTGCCCGACGCGACGAGCTCGAGCCCCGACACCGGAGCGTACAAGAGCTTCAAGACGATCGAGGAGCAGTTCGGCGAGGGCCGCAACTCCACGATGATCGCGGCGGCGGACTTGCCCGATGGGACCACCGAGGATCAGGCGAAGCAGCTCCAGATCGATGTGGCCAAGGACCTGGAGAAGCAGAAGGACGTCGATACCGTGGTTCCTGCCGCGATCTCCAAGGACAACAGCATGCTGATGTACCAGATCGTTCCGGAGGAGGGGCCCAGCGCGTCCTCGACGAACGACCTGGTCAACGAATTGCGTGACCACACGGTCCACACCGACGACGGCGACGTGACCTTCGGCGTCGCAGGCCAGACAGCAATGAACATCGACATCTCGGAGAAGCTCCTCAAGGTGCTTCCGGTGTACCTGGCCATCGTTCTCGGCCTGTCGCTGCTCGTCCTGATCCTGGTGTTCCGCTCAGTCCTGGTGCCGCTCACCGCGACCCTGGGTTACCTCTTCTCGCTCCTGGCGGCCTTCGGCGCGACCGTCGCCGTATTCCAGTGGGGATGGCTCGGATTCCTCTTCGGGGTCACGGACCCCGGCCCGATCCTGAGCTTCCTGCCGATTCTGGCGGCCGGCGTGCTGTTCGGCCTCGCCATGGACTACCAGGTGTTCCTGGTGTCATCGATGCGCGAGGCGTACAGCCACGGACGTGGCGGCAAGAAGTCGGTGATCATCGGCTTCAATCACAGCGCGAAGGTCGTTCTGGCCGCGGCCCTGATCATGGCCGGCGTGTTCCTCGGGTTCGTGTTCAGCGGGGAGGCGATGATCGCGTCCATCGGATTCGTTCTGGCCGCCGGCGTCCTGTTCGACGCGTTCGTGGTCCGCATGACGCTGATCCCGGCGCTCATGTACCTCCTGGGGTCCAAGGCGTGGTGGTTGCCGCGTTGGGCCGACAAGATCCTCCCGAACGTGGACGTCGAAGGGGCCTCCTTGGAGCGCAAGGAGTAGCCTCTCCGCTCCCGGGCCCCGGGCCCGGTGCCCCGGGCCGGGCATAGGCCGGGAGCGCCAGGAGACGACGAGCCGGCCGCCCCACCAGGGGCGGCCGGCTTTTCGTGTGCGGGCCCGTCGCGGCGCGAGGTGGCAGCGGCGTGCGCCCCTCCGGCGCGAGGTGGCAGTGGCGTGCGCATTTGACCGCAAAAACTGCACAAGACTGCCACTTCGCCACGTGGCGGGGGCCTCAGGTGCACGGAATTGCCGCCTCGAGGGGAGTCGCAGGGTGCGAACGACGTCGTTCGCGGTCCCGGGGTGCCGCGCTGTGGGCTTTACCGGATTGCGGGGCGGTTACCGACGATTATCGACGACGTCGGCGAGCGATCGCGGTCAGATCAGGAGGCGGTTACTCGATCGGGAGGCGGTTGTCCTCCTGATGTGGCGCTTTAGCCCCCTCCTGACGGAGGTCCGCACCACCGAAACAGGCAACCGCCACCCAACGCCGGAGATGTAACGCCGTTCAGAACCGGGACCCACCACCCAACGCGGGGGGGTGAGGGCGGGAGATGAAGCGCCCCTCAACACCTGAACCCGCCACCCAACGCGGCCGCGGCCCGTACCCCTCCGGGCCTAATGGCTGCCCGGGTGGGAATCGCGGGCGACGATGTTCTTCCACTCGGCCCGTTCCTCGGCCAGCCCTTCTCGCGTACCACGGACCTCGATCACGCTGATCCCCCGAATCGGGGTGGCCAGGGCCGCGCGCAGCGCGTCCTCGTCGTCGGCCTGCATGTAGCGATGGCCGTGGGCCGTGACCAGACGTTCGACGTCGGCGTCGTGCGGGGTGCCGAAGAACCGTTCGACGGCACCGGCCCACCCGTCTGCCTTGGCGATGTTGCCGTGTTCGAGCGTCGAGAAGATGCCACCGCCGGAGTCGTTGAAAACGATGATCTGCAGGTCCGGGACCGTCTCGCCCGGTCCGAAGAGCAAGGAGCCGGCGTCGTGCAACAGGGTGAGGTCGCCCAGCAGGAGACGCAGGGGCTCCCGACGCGCGAGAGCGATCCCCGAAGCGGTTGCCACGGTCCCGTCGATGCCGGCCAGCCCACGGTTGGACCACACCATCGGGTCGTAAGCGGTCTGCGGGTCGATCGGCACGAGGTCTAGATCGCGAATCAGGTTGGAGGATCCGCAGACGAGCGCGAGGCCGTCGTCGGCCATGGCCTCTCGAACTGCTCGGGCAACCAGAGGACCGTTGAGACGGCCGTTACGATCCCGCGCCGCGGTCAGCGCCCGCTGCAGGTCGCTGTCCGCGCGCGCGTCCTCGGCATGCCACCGTTCGAGCCACGAGCTCGGAGGGCGCCCGGCGAACCGCCGCGCCTCGACGAGCGTTTCCACGGGGGTCTCGGGTCGCCGGTCCGGGAGGGCCCACGCCACGGGACGGGGCAGGTAAATCACTGATTCGACGTCGTCCCGATGGAGCAGGTGGTCCACGGAGCGGGAGAGCGTCGGGCGGCCGAACAGGACGACGCGTTCAATCTGGTCCCCCATCTCCCCCTCGAGAAGCAACTGATATGCACCCACCGCATTGGGTCCGCTTCTGGCACCCGACGAGGGCTCGGCCAAAAGGGGCAGATCGGCTGCCTCCGCGAACATGCGGGCCAGAGGACCGGCCCCGTCCCCGGCGACGACGACGGTCCTGACCGCCTCGGCGCCAGGCGCCACCGACGCCGCGGCCGAGCCCGCTACAGCGGCAGCCGCCGTCTCCTCATGCTCCGAATCGTCCAGGGCCTCGGTCACCGTGCGATCCGCCCTACGGGGCGCGACCGGCGCACTCAGATCCGTCACGGAGTCGGCCCAGGCACGCAGTGTGTCGCGCATTCGCGGTTCGGGAGTCAGGGGCACGTCGAAAGCGACGTTGATCTGCACTGGCCCCAGCGGGCGATTCGACGGCCGATCCCAAGCGGCAGGATCCCGGCCCGTCAGCGCCGCGAGACACTCGGTGAAAGCCACCGTCTGGTCCCCCGGCTCCGGTTCGGGATAGGACACAAGATCCGCGGACGCCCGCACGTGGACCCCGTAGAGCCCCTGCTGCCAGGTGGTCTGGTTGGCTCCCGTTCCCCGGAGGCGTGGGGGCCGGTCCGCGGAAAGGATCGCGAGGGGAACTTCGGAGTGATTGGCTTCCATGACCGCCGGCATCAGCTCACCGACGGCCGTGCCCGACGTCGTGACCACTCCGACCGGTCGCCCCGATGCCTTGGCCATGCCCAGGGCCGTGAATCCGGCGGTCCGTTCGTCGATGCGGACATGGACTTCGACGACGCCGGCCTCCGAAGCCGCCGCGAGCGCGTAGGCCAATGGGGCCGAACGGGACCCGGGGGCCAGGACCACCTCGCGCATTCCGGATCGGATGAGGGAATCCAGCACGGATACCGCGGTGAGGAACGCGTCGAGCTGGGAGTCTGAAGAAGTCACCCTGACCATTTTACGCCGCGGCGGCAATCCGAGTTTTCCCCTCTCGACGACCGTCCCAGTCGTCCCGCCACGTCGCACCTGGATTTTTTATTGAGAATGATTATCATTATTAACCTATGACCCATTCATCTCTGCGCACGAACCACCGCTGTCGCGTGCTGCTGGCCTGCGGACTGGGCGCGTTCCTCGTGCTCTCCCTGCTGCTGGCCATTTCCTGGGGTGCGGCGTCGATCCCTCTCGGCCGGACCGCAACCTACCTCTGGTCGGCAGTCACGGGAGGAGCTATCAGCTCTTCCGACGTGACCGAATACACCGTCGTCGCGGAGATCAGGACCCCGAGGGCGGTCATGGCTGCCGTGGTCGGGGCCGGACTCAGCGCCCTGGGGATCGCCGCCCAAGCCATGGTCAGGAATCCACTCGCCGATCCGTTCATCCTCGGCATCTCCTCGGGCGCCTCGGTGGGTGCAAGCGCCGTCGTATCCTGGGGGATCCTGTCTTCCTTCGGCGTGTACGCGTTGTCGGCGGCCGCATTCGTCGGGGCCCTCATCGCCTCGGTGCTGGTATACGCCCTGTCGCGCTCCTCGGGCGGAATCGCCCCGGTACGGCTGATCCTGACAGGCGTGGTCCTCTCCTTCGGATTCCAGGCGCTCATGTCCGCGATCGTTTTCTTCGATGCGAAGGGCGACGCCGCCCGGACCGTGATGTTCTGGATGCTCGGTTCCCTGGGCGGAGCGTCATGGGCACAACTTCCATTGGCGGGGGCGGTCACGCTCGGCGTCATCGCGTACCTGTGGTATCGAGCTCCTGACCTGGACGTCCTCTCGATGGGTGACGGGTCCTCGGCGAGCCTCGGCGTCGATCCCGAGGCCTTGAGACGCCGCCTCTTCCTGCTCACCGTGATCGGAACGGCCACGCTCGTCTCGGTCGCGGGCACCATCGGATTCGTTGGCCTGGTGATCCCCCACCTGACGCGCATCGTTCTCGGCCCCGCGCACAGGCCTGCCACGGTTCTGGCCCCACTGTTCGGCGCCGTGTTCATGGTCTGGGTCGATCTGCTGAGTCGGTTCGCGGTCCCGCCCAGGGAACTTCCCCTCGGCGTGATGACCGCGCTGATCGGCGTTCCCGTCTTCGTGCTGCTCATTCGACGGCGGGGATATGTCTTCGGAGGTGCGCGATGAAGGTGAACGACGCACTCGTCCTGGACGAGGTCTCGATCCCGGTGGCCGGCCGCGACGTCGTCAGGGAAGTCTCCCTCACGATCAGCCCCGGCGACGTCGTGGGTCTGGTCGGCCCCAATGGCTGCGGCAAATCAACGATGCTCAAGGCTCTGTACCGTGCGCTCCGGCCGAGCAGCGGCGCCGTTCTGATCGACGGTTCCCGCATGGACCGGCTGTCCTTCCGGGAGTCGGCGTCGCTCCTCGCAGCGCTGCCCCAGGAGGAACGGGGAGACCTCGATTTCACGGTGGCCGAGGTCGTCGCGCTCGGGGCCGCGGCTCACCCGACGCCGGCTTGCCGGACGGAGCAGGTCGTTGCCACGGCCATGGCCCGGACCGGGGTCCAGTGCCTGGCCGACCGGAGTTTTCTGGGACTCTCGGGCGGCGAACGCCAGCGGACCCTCCTTGCCCGGGCACTGGCGCAACGGACCCCTTACCTTCTGCTCGACGAACCCACCAACCACCTTGATCTGAGGTACCAGGTCGAGCTCGTCGGACTCCTGCGGAAACTGGCCCACCAGACGACGGCCCCAGGAGGACCGAACCCGAGTGACGACGAATCCCCTACCGGCACGTCGACGCGTCCACCAGGCATCATCATGGCCCTGCACGACCTGAACCTCGCCGCGAGCGCGTGCAACCGGGTCGTTGTCATGGACCGAGGCCGCATCGTCGCCGACGGCCCACCCACCGCGCGCCTCGACGCAGACCTGATCGAAAAGGTCTATGCGGTCCGCCCCCTCGTGACGACCCGCCCGGACAACGGCGCCCCGCACTTCCTGTTCCCGTGGTGAATCGACCCGACGAACGACGACGCCCCCGCCCGCTCCGGGCATGTCCCGTCCACCTCACCCCCCAATGAAGGAGATCCATGGTCCCCCATTCCAGACCCGCACACGTCACCGACAGGGCCCGACGTCGCCGAGCCATGTGGTGCTCGGCCGGAATCGTGAGTGCGCTGCTCCTGTCCGGATGCGGCGCCTCCGTCGAGGAAGACGGCTCGGGCGCCCCCAAGAAGTCCGTGACCAATTGCGGTCAGACGACGTCCTATCCGTCCCCGGGCAAGGCGGTGGCCTACGACGTCTCCGCGATCGAGAAGATGTTCTCCCTGGGCCTGGCCGATCGGATGCGCGGGATCGTGTTGCCCAAAACCGTCAGCAGCGTGATCGACAAATCCCCGTACCGGGATGACTACCAGAAGGTCGAGACGATTTCGGACTCCGTGCTCAGCCAGGAGTCCCTGGTCAGCGCCTCGGCCGACTGGGTCTTCGCCGGCTGGCAGGCGGGCTTCAGCGAAGAACGAGGGGTCACGCCTGATTCCCTGGCCAAGGTCGGCATCAACGCATACATGCAGAACGAGACCTGCTACAACTACAAATCCGACACCTCCGACCCGGAGCCCATCGATGCGACGATCCAGGATCTGAAAGACCTCGGCACCATCTTCGACGTCCAGGACCGGGCCGACGCTCTGGTCTCCGATCTGGAGCAGCGCAGGAAGAAACTCGCTGAGGACCCACGCCCGGAGGACCAGAGCCGTGTGTTCGTGTACGACTCCGGGACCAGTGAGCCGTACACGGCGGGGAAGAGGACGGCCACGAATTCGGTGGTCGAGCTGGCCGGCGCACGGTCGGTGACCTCGGATGTCGATGCGCGGTGGGACACCGTCGGCTGGGAGTCGGTGGTCACCGCCGATCCCCAGGCCATCGTCGTCGTGGACTACAACAAGCAGCCGGTCGAGGACAAAATCGACTACCTCAAGAACGAGTCGCCCATCAAGGACTCCCCCGCGGTCCGAGAGGACAACATCTACGTCATGGACTATGGCGAAGCGGTGGCCGGTCCCCGCAACATCGAGGCCGCCGAAAAGCTCTCCGAGTACCTCAGGGAGAGGGGGCTGCGGTGAACCCGGTCATGGACCAGGACATTGATTCGGTGGACGACCTCCGCCACCACGTGCTGCTTCACGAGCGCTCCGCTTCGGAGCCCCTGATCGCCCGCAGCGTCTTCTACGTCCAGCACGGAACGAGGCTTGCCGCAGGAGACCAGCTCTATCGGAACCAGTACGTCCTTGTCAGAGTCGAAAACGCTTTCGGCGCCTGCGCCGTCGAGGCCGGAGAACTGGGACCGGACGTCTCCGACCTGTCCGGTCGCCCGGTCGGTGACCTGTTGCAGGATTCCCGGTCTCCGATCCGGTTGGCGGCCCTGGACGGATGGCTGGCGGCGCGCCGCCCTCACCGGGACGATGACCGGGCACAGTCAGTCCGCCTTCCTCCCGGGACTCCCGACCAGCGTGCCGAAGCGCGCGACGACGCCGTGGCGCGTCTCCTGGACATCGGTTCCGGAGACCGGGTGGCCCTCATCGGGGTGGTCAATCCGCTGGTCGCGGCGATCCGGGAACGCGGAGGAGAGCCCCTGCCGTGTGACTTCGGTATGCAGTTCACGCAGTGGGGAGATCCCGTCACGAACGATATGGACGAGGTTCTCGACGAAGCGGATGCGGTCATCGCGACCGGCATGACACTCGGAAACGGAAGCTTCGACCGAATACGACATCGCTGTATCGACCGCTCCCTGCCTCTCGCGCTGTACGCCCAATCGGGGTCGGCCGTCGCTCGTGAGTTCCTGGGACGCGGGGTGTCTGCCCTGAGCGCCGAGCACTTCCCTTTTTCCCAGTTCAGCGCGGACGAGACCCTTCTGCACATCTACCGAGTGCCATGACCGGTCGGACACGAACCCCCAAGCAAGGACGACCCATGAACCAAGCATCGACAACGGATGCCTCTCTGAACGACGCGGCCATCGCGACCAGGATCTGGCCCCTCCTCGGGGCTTGCGCCCTCGGCCTGGTGCCATTCACGATCTACTCCAATTTCCTGGTCGATATCACGAGGAACAGTGGCCACGACGCCACGCTGATGGGCAGCCTTCGGGGCGTCGGTGGCGTTGCTGCGCTCCTGGTCGGGTTGACCTGTGCCCCCTTGCTGGACCGTGTGCCCCGCCGGTCAGCGGTGATCTGGTCGTTGCTGCTCCTGGCCGCCGCGTGCGTCGTCGGGCTGGTCGGGCCCGTCTGGGCATGGGCCCTGTTCTGCCTCCTCGTCGGGGCGGCAACCTCGGTGCTCAACCCGGCCGCTTCGGCCATGGCCGCGGACAGGTTCGACGACGAGTCGACGTCGGGCCGGGCAGCCACCCAAGTCTCGGCGGTAATGACCCTGACGGCTGTTCTCTCCGCCCCACTCCTGGCCGGACCCGCAGTCTGGTGGGGGTGGCGGGGTGATCTGATCGCGACGGCCGTCCTCTGCTCCGCTCTCGCCATGGCCTTGTTCCTGGCTCGGCCGGCCTCGGCTGAGCATTCGACGGCCGACCGCAATGGTCCCGGCACCGGATACCTGCGATCGTTCCGGATCGCCTCGACCCTGGCCTCGGTCCCGATGCTTCTCGCGGCCTCGGCCCTGCGCACCGCCGCATTCATGGGCCAACTCGCGTACCTCGCGGTCCTCTATGACGAGCGCTTCCACCTGGGCGCAGGAGTGTTTTCACTGGTGTGGACCCTGTCGGGGCTCTCCTTCTTCCTGGGCAACTGGTTCGGCGGCTTCGCGATCCGCCGGGCGGACAATCCGGTGGTCACAGCGATCGCGGGGGCCGTCGCCGCGATGGTGGGTGCCGTCGCGGTCCTCGTTCTGTTCCTCACCGACCATCTGCCCGCGGCACTCCTCGCGACCGCCGCCCTGGGTGTCTCGCACGCCGTCCTGGCGGCCGCGATGACGACCTTGTTGGTCAGGCAGTCGGGCGGCCATCGGGGAACGGTTCTCGGACTCAACGGCGCCGGACAGAGCCTCGGCGTATGCCTTGGCGCGTCCGTCGCGGGTCTCGGCGCCATGGCGTGGGGATGGCATGGGGCCGGATTCGTCCTGGCCGGCCTCACGGCCGGCGCCTGTTTTGCGTCCCTGGCGGCGGCACGTCGGCTGAATGTCGAATATCGGAGGGAACGATCATGATCGGCCCCGGATCGGATCGCCCAACCGTCGGAGGAATGCGTGGGGCTCGCGCAACCGTCCTCCGATCGGGTCCAGGCGTCGGCTCGGGCGAGTTTCAACCGGGGCGAGGCTTCTGCAGGGGCCACCACGGTGAACTCCTCCAGGGAGTCGCCTGGAGCCCACGCCGGTCCGAGGTCGTACCCGCCCTCGTGACGATTCCCTTGCCGCGGCATGGAGCCTCCGCCGTATTCCGACCCCATCGCACGCACCGCGGAGTACACGCGGACGGTACCCGCGGCAAATCCGTGAGGGCCGCGGAGATCGTGCTTCGAACCTGCGACGACCTTGGTCTTCCTCGGCCGCCGGGCGGCACCCTGCAGCTGCGCAGCGACCTTCCGCGAGGTTGTGGGATGGGCTCCTCGACCGCCGACGTCGTCGCGACCATTCGAGCGGTCTGCGACTGTTGCGGACTGCCCCTGGACGACCTGCACGTCAGCGCGATCGCGGTCCAGGCGGAGACGGCCTCGGACCCGTTGGCCTTCGACACCACGCCCGTTCTCTTCGCCCAGCGCCACGCGGAGGTGCTGCGCCGGTGGGACCGTCCCCTGCCGCCCGTTCGGCTGGTGGGGTGCCGACTGCCAGGTCAGCCCGTGGACACGCTGGGGGTGAGTCCGCCCGCCTATACGTCCGACGAGCATGCCGAATTCGCTCGTTTGACGAGCGCAATGGAGACGGCCGTGCGCACGGGCAATACGAGGATTCTGGGCGGAGTCGCGACCGACTCCGCGTTGATCAATCAGCGGTACCTGCCCAAACCCGACCTTCCCCGTGTGCTCGAGATCTGCGAACGCACCGGCGGGGTGGGGGTTCAGGTCGCGCACAGCGGAACCGTCTGCTCGGTCATGTACGACCCGGCCGATGCGGCGGTTGACCAGCGAATCCTCCGGGCTCGGCGGGCGTTGGACGCCGCCGGTTTCGACTCGACCGCGCACTTTCTTGGGGAGGACCCTTGAGCAACGAAATCACCGCCTCCGATCTTCCGCAGGCCATAGCTCCGCACGCCGGCGTGGCACTGGGGGCCCCGGATGTCATCGAGCTGTCCCCCGATCTCTTCGCCCTCCGGTTCGAGGTCATGAAAGCACGGTCCGCCCGGGGTGCACTGCTCGAGCTCATGCGTCGCGGCACCATCCGGCGAGGCGGCACGGTCATCGATTCGTCGAGCGGGATCTACGCCTGCGCTTTGGCCATGGCCTGTCACGAATTGGGGCTCCGCTGCTGCATCATCGGCTCGACGACGATCGACCAGACCCTCCGCGTGCAATTGGACCTGCTGGGCGTCGAACTCGAACAGATGCCGCCCAGCACCTCCCTCCGGGCCGATCAGGACCGACGCGTCGCGCGGGTTCGCGAGCTGATCGAGGCGCATCCGGACTGGCACTGGATGCGTCAGTACCACGACGCCGTCCACTACGCGGGCTATCAGCCCATTGCGACTCGGTGCGGCGACCTGTTGCGGGGCCGTGGGTACCGTTCCGTGGACCTCGTGGCTCCAGTGGGATCCGGGGTTTCCAGCGGGGCGCTCGGTCTCGGGCTGGCTGCCTCGGGGCTGACGGTGCGTCTCGTGGGGGTCCAGCCCTTCGGGTCGGTGACCTTCGGCTCGGAGGACGTGGAGGACCCGGACATGCTGATCGCGGGCATTGGCAGCTCGATTCCCTTCGACAACGTCCGGCACGAGCTCTACGACTCCGTCCACTGGGTCTCATACGAGGTAGGACGCGCGGGCACCCTCGCTCTGTGCAGGAGGCATGCGCTCTTTGCCGGGCTCAGCTCCGGGGCGGCCTACGCGGTGGCCGACTACCTGGGCCGAGATCGAGCTTCCTCAGCACACTGCACCCTCATGACGTGCCCGGACACGGGTCATCGGTACCTCGAAGACGTCTACGAGGACGCCGATGACGTGCCGGACGTGTCCGTCTTCGAACCCCAGGTGCTGGGCTCCCCGCGCGAATCACCGCGGTTGCCCTGGTCTGCCGTTCACTGGGGAGGGTCGGTCACTCGCGAGGCAGAACCATTCCCATCGAGTGGGGCATCGCGTCCCTGAAGCCCACGCTGCGATACAGGGGACGGCCGGGTTCGTCGGCCATCAGCGTGATGTAGGGGTCGTCCGGGGCGTGCTCCCGGATCCTGTCGATCAGGGAGGTGATGACGGCCCGCCCGATACCTCTCCCCTGGTGGGCGGGGAGGGTCGCCATGTCGGCGATGTGGAAGTACCAGCCGCCGTCGCCGAGGACCCGCCCCATGCCCACCACCTCACCGGTGGAGCGGTGTTCGACGTGCGCCCAGGCCCAGGACCCGGTCAGCGCCGGTGCCGCCTGTGCTTCCGTCTTCGGTGAGAGTCCGGCTTCGGCCCGTAGCCGCACGTAGTCCGCGACCGGCGGTGCCACCATGATCAACCGGTAGTCCTGGTGCATGCGTTGCTCCTCACTCGTGGCCCGCGTCGCCCGATCGCTCGCCACGGGCCAGTAGCCGCTGATAACTGTCGCTCAATCTTTTCATCCACCAGTCACGGCGCCCACCGTCCGCCCGGAACTCGTCGAGTCGCCCCGGGTCGGGACTGACCCGGCGCACCGGAAGGCAGCCGTCCTCGGGGATCAACGGATCGGCGGTCAGGTCCCCCGCCAGGAGCGAGGCGGTACCCAACCCGCAACCGTGCTCCAGCCGCGGCAGGGCCGCCGCCAGCGCGAGGCCGCTGTACATTCCCACGGACGTCTCCAACGCCGAGCTGACGACGGCCGGGAGCCCCGCGTTCTCGATGATGTCCAGGGCGTTCCGCGGTCCGCCCAGGGGCGCAGCCTTGACCACGATCAGGTCCGCGGCCCCGAGGCGAGCGACTCTCAACGGGTCGGATTCCTTGCGCACGGACTCATCGGCCGCGACAGGCACTCGCAGCCCTTCCTTGTCGGCCGCCTCGCGCAGACGAGCCAGCCCTTCGATATCGGCAACCGGCTGTTCCACGTAGGCGGGTTCGAATTCGGCCAGAGCGCGGAGCGCCTCGAGGGCTTCCCGATGGTCCCAGCCTCCGTTCGCATCCATCTTCAGCACGGCATCGGGTGCGGCCCTCCGGACCGCACGCACGCGGGCGACGTCGTCGGCGAGGCTCTGCCCCTTCTCGGCGACCTTGATCTTGACCTCACGCACCGACCCGCGGGAGCGCCCCAGAACCTCCGGGACCCTCTCGGGGCCCACGGCGGGCATGGTCGCGTTGACCGGAATACGGTCGCGACGAGCTTCCGGGGCAGGTTCCCACGCGGTCTCGATCGCGCAGGCCAACCACCGGGCCGATTCGTCGGGACCGTACTCGAGGAACGGGCAGAATTCTCCCCACCCCTGGGGGCCTCGGACCAAGAGCGCTTCCCGGTGCTCGACCCCTCGGAACCGCACATTGAGCGGCACGGAGACCACGACCGCGGTGTCTTCAAGCTGTTCCAGGAGGGGCAGTTCTCGCAAGCTCATGGATCCACTGTGCACCTTCTCCAGGACCGAGGCCATTCGAGGATCCACCGCCCAGGAAATGCTCAGGAAAATTCCGACGAACGGGCAGGTCGCACTGGCATGCTGAACTGCAATGGGTGGATTGACACAACGTACAGGGGGTCCTGGGCCAATGAGTACCGAGCCAACGCGAGATCAGGGCGAGACGCCTGTACGCGATTGGCCTTCCACGAGGCGCGGAACCTTCCACCCGCCGACGGTCGGGGTCGTCATCAAGCACCTGGTCGTGATCGGCATCATGCTCTTCGGCCTGTGGGGCACGGTATGGGCATTCCTCTACAGCTATTCCGGCCAATGGATCGACCAGACCGCAACCTCCGAGGTGAGCAACAACCTCCGCCGGTACAGCAGGGACTCGGATCACCTGCTCAACGCTCTCCCTGCCATAGCCGGTGTCCTGGCGGTCATCGGGATCCTTTTCGTCCTCGTTCGCAGGCACCGGTTCCTGCCCGCCGTGATCGGGCTGGCCATGGCCGCGGGGGCCAACGGGACGACCCAGGCGCTCAAGTACCTGATCCTGGCCAAGCCGAACTACGGCGTCCAGGAAGCGACCATGAATTCCCTGCCGTCGGGCCACACGACGTTCGCCGCGGCGGCCGGAGCGGCACTGTTCATCGCGGCGCCCAAGAAATGGCGCCCGTTCATGTCACTGGTCATGCTGATGTTCGGGACTCTCGCGGGGGTTGCCACCGTGATCAACGAATGGCACCGGCCGGCCGACGTCGTCGCCGCGCTGTTCGTGGTCGCTGCCTGGACGGCCTTGGCCTTGCTCGTGCTTCGGTTCGTTCCGGCCGAGGACCAGGACACCGCGAGCACCCGTCACACCGGGATGCTCCTGATTCCGCTGATGGTCATCACCGGGCTCTTCCTGGCCTTCTGCGCGGTGGCCACGTACATGATCGCGGCCCAGCAGCACTTCGCGGGGGCCGCTCTACTGGGCAGCCTGTGCCTGATCTTTGCCGTCGGACTCCTGTCCACGGCCCTGCTCGTCTGGCTCCTGAGGCGCAAGCAACCGACCGAAGAACGGCCCTACACGAAGGTGTGGTCGTACTGACCCGCCTGGGCGGGCCGTCTAAGCGTGCTCGCCCGTGGTGATGGGGCCGGTCACGCCGGTCGGGGTGTCCTCCACGGACAGGTCCTCGCCCATCATTCCCTTTTCCTCGAGGTAGGCCAGGCGGTCCAGCAGAATACGGGTCACCCCGGCGTCGTAGGGAAGTTTGTACATCGCCGCGGTCGTGGGTCCGGCCTCCGGATTCGAGGTCGACGCCGCGATCCTGTCGATCGCTTCCCTCATGGTTTCGGACTGGCGCTGCACGAAGGTGCGCTCCACAGGGGTTCCGTGTCCCGGGACGAAGACGTGGTAACGGTCCAGGCCGGCGACCGTGGCCAGGGTCTGGACCCAGACCTCCGGGAAGGAATCGTCGAAAGCGGGGTCGGCACCCTGTTCCACGATGTCTCCCGTGAACAGGACTTCGTCGACACCCGCGAGGACGTCATTGTCGGTGTGTCCGAGTCCCAGATAGAACAGCGTCACGGCCCGGTCTCCCAGGTCGACGCGGGTGAATGAGGCGCGTCCGCCATCACCCGGAAGGAGGCGGGTCGGCGGGATGATGTCGGTGTTCGGCCCCTGGTGATGAGCCATTTCCGGTTCCAAGGTCTCCACGTAGCCGCGCTGGCGGTCGGCGTAGCGCTCCATCGCACGCTCGGCGTTGGGGTGGGCCCAGAAATCGGTGGTGCCGTCCGCCGCGAAGACGGCATTGCCGAAGAAGTGGTCGTAGTGCGCGTGGGTATTCACGACCACGAACGGAAGGTCCGTGATCTTGCGAGCGGCACGGAAGATTTCGGCGCCCTGGCGGGGGCCGGCACCCGTGTCGATGACCATGGCCTTGTCCGCGCCAAGGATCAATCCGGTGTTCAAACGGTAGTCATCGGTCGCGATGACGTAGATCCCGTCGGCAATTTCTTGTGTTCGAGCCATATGCCTACGGTACTTGATCCGAATGGATCACAGGGCGACCGTATCCGAAAACCCTCGTTCGCCCGATGCGATCGGGCCTTGCCCGCCTCGTTACGATGGGACCATGCTCTCCCCCTCCGATGTGTCTGCCTCCCCCTCTGGTGCGGGCCGTTACGCCCCGTCGCCGTCGGGAGACCTTCACCTCGGAAACCTGCGCACCGCTCTCTACGCGTGGCTGTTCGCTCGGTCCACGGGGCGCGCCTTCCGTCTCAGGATCGAAGACCTCGACCGCGTCAGAGAAGGCTCCGCCCAGCGCCAAATGGACGACCTCGAGGCACTCGGCATCGATTGGGACGGCGAACCGTTGATCCAGTCGGCGCGCACGGTCGCGTACGAGGACGCCGTCGCCCGTCTCCGCGAACGCGGAATGGTCTACGAGTGTTTCTGCACCCGGAGAGAGATCCAGGAGGCCTCCTCCGCCCCGCACGGTGCCCCCGGCGCCTACCCCGGCACGTGCCGCACTCTGACCGCCGACGAACGGACCGAACGCGCACGGTCACGTCCGGCGGCTCTCCGGCTGCGCAGCGAAACCCGCGAATGGACGGTCCTTGACCGCTACGCCGGCCAGTACACGGGGATGGTGGACGACATGGTTCTGGTCCGCAATGACGGACGCGCGGCCTACAACCTGGCCGTGGTCGTCGACGACCATTTTCAAGGCATCGACCAGGTGGTGCGCGGCGATGATCTGCTCTCCTCCGCCCCAAGGCAGTCCTGTCTTGCCTCCCTGTTGGGGCTCGGCCGCGTGGACTACGTCCATGTTCCGCTCGCCCTGAATCGGGAGGGCAAGCGGCTGGCCAAGCGCGACGGGGCCGTCACCGTGGCCGAGCTCCGGGACAACGGGGTGGCTCCCGCCGAGATCGTGCGCATGATCGCCTCCTCGATGCCGCTCCGGAGCCTGCGGACCGACGACGCCGGGGCCCTTCCCGAGTCGGCCTCGCAGATGCTGGAGGTCTTCGACCCGGAAACGATCTCGCTGGACCCCTGGACTGTCCTCGATCCCGCGGCGGAGGTGCCCCGTGTCTCTGACTGAACGCATTCCGCGGCGCCATCGGGGAACCACCGCTCTGATCGCCGTGCTCATCGGCTCGACCGGCATCCAGACCACGTCCGCGGTGGCCACGACCCTTTTCGAGAAGTTCAGCCCCGTCTCGGTGTCCGGCCTGCGGATGACGACGGCCGCCGTCGTCCTGCTGCTCATCGCTCGGCCGAAATTCTGGCGGTTCACCCGAAGGGACTGGCTCTCCGTGGTCTCCTACGGCGTCGTCTCCTCTCTGATGAACGTGTTCTTCTACCTCGCGGTGGATCGCATACCCCTGGGCGTGGCCGTGACGATCGAGTACCTCGGAGCCTTCGCCGTGGCCATGTTCGGCGTGCGCAAGTTCAAGGACGGCCTGTTTGCGGTAGGGGCCCTGGCGGGCGTTGTTCTGATCGCCGGGCCGACCTTCGGGAGCACGGATCTTCTGGGATATGTCTTCGCCGTCATGGCCGCCGCGTCCATGACGGGTTACACGCTGCTGTCCGGCAAGATCGGCAGCGGGACAGAAGCGACCGCCGGCATCCGCGGACTCTCCGTGTCGATCGCGATCGGTGCCATCATGTGGTCCCCGGCGACGGCGCTGGCCCTCCCCCACATGACCGTGGGCGACTGGGGCATCGCCGTGTTCATCGGTGCCGTGGGTCTCGCTCTGGCCTTTTCCTGCGACGCGTTCGCGGCGACCATGACCAACCCTGCGGTCGTCGGGGTCTTCTTCTCCCTGGATCCCGTGGTCTCGTCCTTGGTCGGGCTCGCCCTCCTCGGTGAGTTGCTCTCGGCCTCGGCCTATATCGGCATCGCGTTGATCGTCCTGTCCGGCGCGGCCGTCACATGGCGAGCCAATCGTTCGGCGGCCGTCATCACCACGCACACCGAGGCGTTGCAGGTCATCCGTACGGCCCAGATGCCGCAGACGCCACGGGAATGACTCCTGCGCATTCCTTCAGATTCTCCCCATCCTTCGCGTGATCTGGCATACTCGGGTGCTGAACTCGTGGCTCCCGTCACGCCCGAGGACTGCACTCGTCAATCGACGCACCGGAGAATACGACAATGTCCGACCAGACATTCCAGTACATCGCCCTGGGGATCTATTTCCTGGGGATGATCGCCATCGGCCTGTGGGCCAGCACCAAGAACACTGACAACGAGGACTACATGCTCGGAGGCAGATCCCTCCGACCCGGAGTCGCGGCGCTGTCCGCGGGCGCTTCCGACATGTCCGGCTGGCTCGTCATGGGCCTGCCCGGTGCCATCTACGTCTCCGGGCTCCTCGACGCCTGGATCGCCATCGGCCTGACCATCGGCGCGTGGGTCAACTGGAAAGTGGTGGCCCCGCGCCTGCGCGCCTATTCCGAAGTCTCGGGGAATGCGATCACGATCCCCTCGTTCTTCGACAACCGCCTCAAAGCCGATGGCCTCTCGAGTCGGGTCCTGCGCGTGACCTGCGGGCTCATCATCTTGATCTTCTTCATCTTCTACGTTTCCTCGGGCATGGTCGCCGGCGGCAAGTTCTACCAGACCACCTTCGACGGCAATTACCACGTGGGCATGATCGTGATCGCCGCGATCACGGTGCTCTACACGTTCTTCGGCGGCTTCCTGGGCGCGACCTTCACGGACGTGGCGCAAGGGCTCCTGATGCTCGTCGCACTGGTCATGGTTCCCGTCGTTGCCGTCATCCAGTTCGGCGGTCCCGGTCATGTCCTGAACGCCGTCTCCGAGGCCAATCCGGACGCTCTCTCACTGGTCAGCGGGGCCACCGCGATCGGAGTGATCTCCTCGCTGGCGTGGGGGCTCGGATACTTCGGCCAACCGCACATCGTGGTGCGCTTCATGGCCCTTCGCTCTCCCAAGGACGCGCCGACCGGACGCCGCATTGGCATCTCCTGGATGGTCCTGTCCGTGGTCGGCACGATTGCCACGGCACTGACCGGCATCGCCTATTTCTCGACCCATCCTGAAGCCAGCCTGACCGACTCGAAATCCGCGGAGACAGTCTTCCTGGACCTCTCCCAGATCCTGTTCCACCCGCTCGCCGCCGGTTTCGTGCTGGCCGCCGTGCTCGCGGCGATTATGTCCACGGTGTCCTCACAGCTCGTGGTTTCCTCCTCCGCCGCGGTCGAAGACTTGGCCATGCTGCTCATCAAGCGGCGGCCCACCCCCAAGGTCCAGCTGTGGATGTCGCGCGGCGCGGTCCTGACCGTGTCCGTGATCGCGGCCCTGATCGCCCTCGACTCGGACTCCGCGGTCCTCGAGCTCGTCGCCTTTGCATGGGCCGGTTTCGGCGCGGCCTTCGGTCCGTTGATGCTGCTGTCGTTGTTCTGGAGGAAACTCACGGCCTCGGGAGGACTCTGCTCGATGATCGTCGGCGCCGTGGTCACGATCGTGTGGCGGTACGCGATCCAGGATCCGGAGTCGACGGGGATCCTCGCGCTCTACGAGATTGTCCCCGGGTTCGCCGCCGCGCTCGTGGTCGGCGTCGTCGTCTCGCTGATGACGCACCGCCCGTCGGAGCGCGTGGAACGCGAGTTCGCCGAGGCCAAGGAGCTGGCCTCGGCCCGCTGACCCGATGTCCTCTTCTCGCGCGGCCTGCCCGCTCGGGTGCACCCGAGCGGGCAGGTTTTTTCCGTGCCGGCTAGAATCGCACTGATGACTACGACCGAGAACTCCGCGCTGCCCGAATCCGTGTCCGACGTCTTCGACCCCCACCGCTGGAGAACGGTCGAAGGCTTCGAGGACCTCGAGGACATCACTTACCACCGTCAGGTCGAAAGGGACGCGACGGGACGCATCGTGAGAGACCTTCCGTGCGTCCGGGTCGCCTTCGACCGCCCCGAAGTGCGCAATGCCTTTCGTCCGGGAACCGTGGACGAGTTGTACCGGGTCCTGGACCACGCCCGGATGACCAGCGACGTCGGTACCGTGCTGCTGACCGGCAACGGGCCCTCCCCGAAAGACGGCGGGTGGGCTTTCTGCTCCGGTGGGGACCAGCGGATTCGTGGACGGGACGGCTACCGGTACGCCGAGTCCGAGACCGCTGACTCGATCGACCCGGCCCGGGCCGGCCGCCTGCACATTCTCGAGGTGCAACGTCTGATTCGCACCATGCCGAAGGTGGTCATTGCCGTCGTCTCCGGCTGGGCCGCCGGCGGCGGACATTCCCTCCACGTCGTCTGCGACCTGACGATCGCATCGCGCGAATTCGGCAAGTTCAAGCAGACCGACGCCACCGTGGGGTCCTTCGACGCCGGGTACGGATCGGCCCTTCTGGCGCGTCAGGTCGGCCAGAAGGCCGCCCGCGAGATCTTCTTCCTGGCCAGGGAGTACGACGCCCAGCGCATGCACGAGATGGGTGCCGTGAATCAGGTTGTACCCCATGCCGAGCTCGAGAGCACCGCCCTGGAGTGCGCCGCCGACATCGCACGCCAGTCCCCGCAGGCCATCCGCATGCTGAAATTCGCCTTCAACCTTCCCGACGACGGCATGGTCGGGCAACAGGTCTTCGCCGGTGAGGCCACGCGCATGGGTTACATGACGGACGAGGCCGTCGAAGGGCGCGATGCCTTCCTGCAGAAGCGGGATCCCGATTGGAGTGCGTTCCCCTACTACTTCTGACGAATCCCGGCCGCGGTCGAGCGACCAGGGACCACGACTAGGCTGGAGACGCCATGGATTTTTCTCAGCTCTCCCCCGTTTCTGCTGTTCCCGAGGCCTCCGAGGTTGCGGTCTTCCTCGACGGGCCGGGGTCCGTCGACGTCGAGCGCCTCCGCGACTCCCTCTCCCGGACGATCACGCGCGAGACCAGAATCGGCGAAGACGTGGCGGCGCTCGTGGTGAGCACCTCGGGTTCCACGGGGCGCCCGAAGCAGACGGTCCTGTCCGCGGGAGCGCTCAGGGCCTCGGGGCTGGCTACCGAGAAGGCAACGGGCACCGACGGCGGCGCCCACTGGTTGCTCGCGCTGCCCGTGCACTACGTCGCCGGGGCACAAGTCGTGGCCCGCTCGGTTCTCGCCGCGACCCGGCCCGCGGCGACCGCATCCGTTCGGGACGGCAGCCGCTTCACCGCGCGCGATTTTCTCGACGCCGCACACCGCCTGCCCTCTGGGCACAGGATGACCTCACTCGTCCCGACGCAGCTCCACACCTTGGTGGAGGAAGCGGAGACCGACGCCGCCCTCGAGAGCGAAATACTCGAGGCGCTGAGAAGTTTCGACGCGATTCTGCTGGGCGGAGCGCCGGCCTCGACGGCACTCCTGCGCGATTGCGGTCAGCTGGGCATCCCCCTGGTCGAGACCTACGGCAGCGCGGAGACGGCGGGAGGGTGCGTGTATGACAGACATCCCTTGCCAGGGACTCACGTTGCCGTGGAGCCCGCCACCGATCCTTCGGCCCCGGGACGCATCTGGTTGGGCGGGCCGACCGTCGCCTCGGGCTATCTCGGCGATCCCGAGCGGACGGCCAGCTCCTTCCGCCGCAGTCCGGACGGCACCTGGTGGTACCGGACCGATGATCTCGGCACGTTCTCCGACCGTGAAGGGCTTTCCGTCGCCGGGCGGGCGGACGACGTCATCCTCACCGGCGGGGTCAAGGTTTCGGCCCGTGCCGTGGCCGCCGTCCTGGAACAGGACCCGTCCGTGCGGGAGGCCGTCGTCGTCGGCGTCGAGAGTCCACGATGGGGCCAGGAAATTCGGGCGGCCGTCTCGCGCAGACCGAACCGGGAGCCCGACGTGACCAGCCTGGCCGATCGTGTCCGCCAAGACCTCGGCCGGGCCGCGGCGCCCAAGACCATCCGGGTCCTGGACCGCCTGCCGCAGACCAGCACGGGGAAGCCGGACCGGACGGAAGTGCACCGACTGCTGGCCCCGGACGCCATGGAGTGAACGCGTCCGACTGGCGCGATTCCGCCGAAGTGAGACAATGAATTGTCATCCCAAGCTTTCCGCCCGGCGCGAGCGTGCCCGGCACACCGAGAGGAGCGCACGTGGCAACCGTTGCACAGTGGGTCGAGGGAGCACGCCTGCGTACGTTGCCCATGGCCGTCGCTCCCGTCATCGCCGGCACAGGCGCGGCCGTCCACCTGTGGCAGTTCCGACCGGTCTGCGCCGTTCTTGCGCTGCTGGTGGCCCTGTTCCTCCAGATCGGCGTGAACTACGCCAACGACTACTCGGACGGGATCAAGGGCACGGACGATTCCCGTGTCGGCCCGATGCGCCTGACCGGTTCTGGCGCCGCTCCCGCGCGGCACGTGAAGCTCGCGGCTTTCGCTTGTTTCGGTCTCGCCATGGTCTCGGGGCTCGCGCTGGTGGTCATCACCGGACAATGGTGGTTCCTGCTCATCGGACTCTCAGCGGTTTTCGCCGCGTGGGGCTACACCGGAGGACGACGCCCCTACGGCTACATGGGTTTGGGCGACCTTTTCGTGTTTCTCTACTTCGGTCTCGTCGCGACGATGGGCACGACCTTCACCCAGGCCTCGCAGTTGTCGCTCACCGCCGTGGTGTCCTCGGTTTCGCTGGGTCTCATCGCCTGCGCACTCCTGATGGCGAACAACCTGCGTGACATTCCCACGGACACGGAAGCGGGAAAGCTCACGCTCGCGGTCCGGCTGGGTGGTTCCCGCGCTCGCCTGGCCTACGCGGCAGAGGTAGGTCTCGCTTTCGCGCTGATGCTGTTCACGGTCCCGGAGAATCCGTGGAACCTTCTGGTCCTCCTGGCGCTGCCGCTGGCCTGGCCCGCCGTCCGGACCGTTCTGTCCGCCACGGACATGAGAAGGCTCATTCCCGTCCTCAAACAGACCGGTTTGCTGAGTTTGCTGTTCGCTCTCCTGCTTCTGGTCGCGTCAATCATTGGAGCATGACCCGGTGACCGACACTCCCGAGAATTCCCCATCGGACCGTCCGCGGAACCCTGACCTTCCCGCTTCCGACGGCCCCGCGACCCCCTCAGGTGCCCGCCAGGTCACGGCCGCGTGGTGCATCGTTGTCCTGCTCATCGCTTCCTGTCTCAGGCCGGCGCTGACCACGGTCGGACCCGCTCTCCACCTGATCGGCGACGACACGGGCCTGGGATCCGGTGGACTCGGGCTGGTCGGGGCCTTGCCGCTCCTGGCCTTCGCAATCCTCTCCCCCATCGTGGCCATTCCCGCCCAACGCATCGGGATCGAACGGGTGGTCCTGGTGGCTCTCGCGGTCCTCGGTCTGGGCATACTTCTGAGATCGACCCCCGGCATCGGCTGGCTCTGGGTCGGAACGCTCCTGATCGGCGTCGGAATCGCTACAGGGAACGTCCTTGTTCCGGTCATCGTCAAACGTGATTTCTCGAAGCACGTGTCCCTCATGACCGGCCTCTACACGGCCGTGCTCTCGGTCGGTGCCGCGACCGCCTCAGGCATTACGGCGCCTTTGTCGCACACCCTGCCGGGGTCGTGGCGCTCGGCCCTGGCGATCTGGGCCGCCGTGCCGCTCGTGTGCGCCGTGTGGTGGTTCTTCCTGACACGTGCGACCCGGCGCCGCGAGTACGAGCGTTCGGGGTCACTCGCCAAGGCCATGACCGGTTCCATGCCTGCGATCCCATCGCCCGCCGAACCGAACGCATCGCGCAAGGTCTCGTTGCTCAAGTCCCCGCTGGCCTGGCAGGTCACGATATTCATGGGACTCCAGTCGCTGATCTTCTACACGGCCGCCAACTGGCTGCCGACGGTGGAGGCCAGCGTGGGAATGGATCCCGCGACCGGAGGATTCCACCTGTTCCTGATGCAGTTGCTCGGCATCCTCGGGAACCTGAGCGTGAGTTTCCTTGCCGAACGGAGGGCCTCGCAGAGTTGGCTCGCCATGATCATGGCGGGTTTCCTGATCGTCGCCCTGGGTGGGGCTCTCGTTCTGCCTCAGGCCGCGGCCCTGTGGGCCTCGTTCATCGGCATCGGTTGCGGTGGCAGCTTCTCGCTCTCCCTCGCCATGATCGGTCTCAGGACGATGAGCTCGGCCCAGACGATGAAGCTCTCCGGCATGTCCCAATGCCTCGGCTACCTGATGGCAGCCCTGGGTCCGTTGCTCGCCGGATGGTTCGCCGACGTTCTCGGTGGTTGGGTCATGGTCATCGTGATCCTGCTGGCCCTCATGGTGGTCCATTTGATCGCAGGTGCTCTTGCCGGTCGCAACCGCAAGATCGGCGCGACGGCCTAGACCCGAACCAATCCCTCTCGGTGGGGTCGTGACGGAATCGGAGCCGTCAGGTTGCGCGTCGGTCAGACGTCGCGGCCTTCACGACGAAGCTGTTCGTCGACGTACTGGTCCTCGACCTCGATGTTCTCGTCCTCCACGGTCCTCTTGGTCTTCTTGCCGCGCAGCTTGCGCCAGAACCGTCCGAAGTCCCTGCTGGCTTGCTCGTGGAGCCTCGGAAAGCCCAGGTATGCGACGGCGAATGCGATGAGGATGGCGAACACCCCGGCCAGGATCGCGCCCGTTCCCAGGTAGACGCAGGCTACGAAGACAACGGCCATCAGGCCGAAGCGGAGCAGGGTGTAGTACAAGAATTTCACGGTCACCGAGTCTACTCTCCGGACCTGGTGATCCGCTCAGTGACCTGGCCCGCACGCCACCGGTAAGCTGACATGTATGCGAGCAGTACTGATCATCGTCGCGGCGGCCGTCGTCGTCGGCATGACCATCTATGCCCTTCTCGACATCGCCCGCACGGAAAAGCGCCATATCGTGGCTCTGCCCAAAGCGTTGTGGTTCATCATCGCGCTGATATTCCCCGTGCTCGGACCGGTGCTGTGGTTGGTCTTCGGTTTCCGACGGTACAGGGCAGGGCGCCGCTCAGACGCCGGCAATCACGGCCTGCCGCCGGAGGGCGCTCCGGACGACGACGAGGCCTACCTCAAATTCCTGGACCAGCAGGCCGAACGCAGGAAGCGAGACGAAGAGCGACGCCGTCGGGAAGAGGGCCGCGACGATACGGACCCCGACGTGTCCTGACCGGCACGTCCGGGGACGGTCCGCGCGGCCGAAGGCCGGCTCCTACAGGCCGGAGTAGGAATGCAGCCCGTTGAAGACCACGTTCACTGCGGTGAAGTTGAAGATGATGCAGCCGTAGCCGATGATCGACAACCATGCGGAACGGGGCCCGGTCCAACCGCGTGTGGCCCGAGCGTGCAGGTACGCCGCGTAGACGACCCAGATCACGAAGGTCCACACTTCCTTGGTGTCCCAGCCCCAGTAACGCCCCCAGGCCTTGTTGGCCCAGATTGCGCCCATGGCCAGGGTGAAGGTCCACATCACGAAGCCCACCGTGTTGAGACGGAAGGCGAAGTTCTCGAGCGCCTGGGATGACGGGACCAGGCGCATGAAGCCCAGTCCGGCCTTTTCCCCTTCGATCAGCTTCCGTTCCCGCCGGGACTGGATCAGTTGGAGCACGGCCATCGCGAACGTAATGGTGAAGACGCCGGAGGCCATGACGGCCACCGATACGTGGATCACGAGCCAGTAGGACTGCAGAGCGGGCTTGAGGTGGCCCACGGGCGTGGGGAAGCCGATCGTGGCGGCGACCATCATGATCAGGGACAGCCCGGTGACCAGTGCCCCGACAAAACGCAGGTCACGGAAGATCAGCGCGACGAGGAATACCACGGAGACCACGAGTGCGCCCGTGGTGCAGAACTCGTACATGTTGCCCCAGGGAACACGGCCGGCGGCCAGTCCGCGGGTCACGACGCCGATCACGTGGATCGCGCACGCAATGATCATGACGGCGACGGCGACGCGTGCGGCCACCCGCCGTTCCCCCGTATAGGTCATCGAATCGTCGGCGACGTAGTTGTTCAGCTTGGCCCTGGTCCGGGCGTTGTAGGCGCGACCGCGGCTGCCACCTCCCCCGCCTTCCAGGACGGCCGCCGAGACGCCCGAGCCTGATTTCTCGCTGTTCCGTGCGACCGGGCTCGCCCCGACCGTGGCCGGTACGCCGGTTTCATCGGCAGAGCCGGCAGCCGCCTCCGCCTTGCGCGTGGCGCGGGAATGGGACGCCAGGTCCCAGGTGAAGGCGACGAAGGACACCAGGTAGGTCACCGCGGCCAGCAGCATGAAGGTTTCGCTCCACTGGCCCAGGTTCTCGTTGATGGTCATGCTTCCCTTTCTGGAACGACGAGGCGAGGGAGACTCGGATGGGGGCACTCCCGCGACCAGTCGGTCCGATGCGAGGAAATTATCCCTCGCTGAATTCTAGTCCCCATTCCTGGGCGAAGATTTCGGTCAATTTGTCGGCCTCTGCGGCAAGCCTCGGGTCCTCCCCGCGCGCCAGCAACCCGTATTCCACGACGACGGCCTTGGTTCCCCCGTCGAGCGTCGTCTCGCGGGCCTTGACCCACAACCGACGACGGGCCACGAAGAGTGAAATGATCAGGCCACCGAAGGCGAGCAGGAAGGAGACCAGGACCACGGGCTTGCCCGGGTCGTAA
The DNA here is from genome assembly GCF_004136575.1 of Rothia koreensis. GTDB lineage: Bacteria > Actinomycetota > Actinomycetes > Actinomycetales > Micrococcaceae > Rothia > Rothia koreensis. The sequence continues at coordinate 173,527 of NZ_NOIQ01000002.1, read as the reverse complement.
TGAATATCCAGGCCCGCGTACCGTTTGACCCCTTCGAACTCGATGCTTCCCTTGTTGTCGGGAAGATCGAGCTTGTTGTTCTCCTCGGTCAGCACGATTCCGCCGTTCTCCGACTTCATCGAGTTGAGCTCGTTGAGCTTGTCGGTGTCGAGCACGTACACGTTCTGCGGCTTGCCGTCGTCGAGACCGAGGTCCCCGGAGTACGAGGACAGGACCAGGGCCGGATTCGCCGGAGCCGCGTCTGCCGAGTACGGCATCTGGCCGGGTTGGATCACCGCGGTCGGGAGGAACATCCCGACGAAACCGAGCTGGTCCGGCCCGGCGTCGGGAACCTTGAGGACCATGGACGAGGTGAAGACCTTGTCCGTCGGCAAGGAGACGACCGGGCCCTCGTAGGCGACCTTCCCGTCGCCGCCGGTGACCTTCACGATCGGGGCATAGCCGTTGCCCTGGAGGTAAACATTGTTGCCATCGATGTTCAGCGGCTCGTTGACCTTGAGGGATTCCTTCTTTGCCTTCGCCCCGGGGCTGTCCTTGACCGTCATCTGGGCGTCGTAGCTGAGGTCCTGGCCGTACGTCGAGGACGTCTTGTCACGGTCGTAGGTGACATTCAGTTTGTCCAGGGTGACCGAGAAGTTGCGCAGCCAATCCGGGTTGTAATTGGTCCCGGGTTTGAAGGAGTCGTAGCTGATGAGGGTGTTCACATGGGATTCTCCCTCGGCCACGATCTTCTGCCCGCTGTAGCCGAACTGACCGCCAATCGCCACGCCGACCAGCACGCCGATCATGGACGCGTGGAACAACAGGTTGCCGATTTCCCGAATGTAGCCGCGTTCCGCACCGACGCTCGGGGCCGTGGAATCCTCACGGACTTCGGTCCGGTAATGACGCTTGCGCAAGATCTTGTTGGCGGTGCGCACCGCCCCGTTGGCCGTGAGTCCTCCCTCGACCGAGTCGACGGGGATGGTCAGAACGCGATGCTGCGGCAAGCGTGTGAGGTTGCGCGGTGTTCGCGGGGGCTTGGCCCTGAAGGCCTTGGCGTGCTTGATAGTCCGCGGGACGACGCACCCGATGAGAGAGATGAACAGCAGAATGTAAATGGCCGAGAACCAGGCCGAGGAGAACACGTCGAAGAGCTGCAGCTTGTCGGCGATCGGGCCCCACGTGGTGTGGGAGTCCTTGTACTCCTGGACTTTCTGGGGGTCCTGAATGTTCTGGGGGAACATTGATCCCGGGACCGCGGCGACCGCGAGCAGCAGCAAGAGGAACAGCGCGGTGTTCATCTTGGTCAGTTGGGTCCAGGCCCACCTGAGCATGCCAATGAGCCCCAGGACCGGAGCGTCTTTCTTGGCTGCCTTCTTCTTGTTACTCATGCCATCCATCTTCGGTAGCGGATTTCTGCCGTGGTGGTTCGGGAACCTGCCTGGTCTCGATCACACCGGTAGCTCGTACCCCGGGCTCGATGCCTGGAGCCAGGACATCATTGCCGCCCAGAGGCCGGTCGCCATCAGCACGCCGACGACGACGAGCGCGATGCCCCCGACGATCTGCAGGGCCCGACGGTGCTTCTTGAGAAAGTCGAACATTTCTGCCGATTTCCTGAACCCGAGGGCGATCAGGAGAAACGGAATACCCAGACCGAGGCAGTAGGCCAGTGTCAGGCCGATGGCCTTGAGACTGTTGGGGCCCTCGATGAAGACCAGCGCCTGCACCGCCGCGAAGGTCGGTCCGATGCAGGGCGCCCAACCCAGCCCGAAAGTGATGCCCAGGACCGGCGCGCCCCACAACCCGGCGGGCGGCTTGGAGTGGATTTTTCTGTCCTTCTGGAACCACGACAGGCCGCCCATGAAGACGACGCCGAGCAGGATCACCACGAGTCCCAGAACCACTTGGATCCAGGTCTGCCCGCGCACCCAGGGTGCGGCCCCGATCTGGGCGAGCACCACGGACATCAGGACGAACACGACCGAAAAACCGAGGATGAACAGGGCCGTTCCGGCGAACATGCGTCCGCGACGCTTTCGCTGGAGGTCGTTGCCGGTCAGTCCCGTGACATAGGCCAGGTACCCCGGCACGAGGGGAAGAACGCAAGGCGACGCGAAGGAGATGAGTCCAGCCAGCGCCGCCAGTGGAATGGAGGCCCAGAGCGAGCCTTCCAGCACGACGGAACCGAAGGAAGAATCTGCGGCTAGATCCAAGGCTCAACCTACGAATTCTTCGACGAGGAATCTTTGCCCTCGACCTGGTCCTGCAGAAGCGTACGAACCACGGACTCATCGATCTGCCCGAGGACGCGCGCGGCCACACGCCCCTGGGAGTCCAGGACGAGAGTGGTCGGTACGGCCTGGGCCGGGACGTATTCGGAGAGGTCCATCAGCACTCCCCCGGCGCGGTCTTCCACGGAGGGGTACTGGATCCCGAAATTGCGTTCGAAGGCTTCCGCCGTTCCCTGCTCGTCCCGGAGATTGATCCCGTAGAAGTTCGCGGCTTCGCCGAACTCCCCGAAGAGCTTCTGCAAGTGCGGGGCTTCGGCACGGCACGGGGCACACCCTGCGTACCAGAAATTCAGCAGACTCGGTTTGCCGGGAAGATCCGAGCCCTTCACCGGGGTTCCGTCGAACAGCGTCCCCTCGAAGTCCACGGGTTCGCCGCGGTCCTTCTCCTTGAATTCAGTCACGGATCCGTCCCCCGAGACGTACCCTTTGCCGTCCGCTGAGTTCGCCTGGTCTGCCAGCTCCGAGTTGTCCTTGTCGGAGCAGGCGGTCAAGGCGGCCAGTCCGAGCACCGAGGCCGCCGACAGCAGGCCTCGGCGCGTCATCGGCTTGGAATAAGAACTGGGCATGGGTGACTCTCTGGAAGATTTCACGATGTTGGTTCGGGGTCCGACGGCGCGTTCCTCGGAAAGGTCGCCGGGAAGTCAATGTCCACAGGCGGGGCTGGGATCGACCACGGACCCATGTATCGAATTATGATCCCGGAAGCTGAATGACCCCTGAGTAGAGCTCGGCCGCCGGTTCACAATACTCGATCCGAGGCCGCGTTCCGGCGCTGATGTCGTCGAAGTGCAACGAGGTCAGTGACGCGAGATTGCATTGGCGCGACCGCGGATCATGAGGGAGGGGCCGGCCCTCGATGCTCGACCGGGCCATCCAGATGGGCAACTGGTGTGAGACGATCACGGCCTCGGCGCCGTCTCCTCCCCTGTCCACCGCCTCGGCCGCGGCGGACTTGATCGCCTCGGACATGCGATCGACCTGCTCGCGGTACGGCTCGCCCCAGGACGGCCGCAAAGGATTGACCAGTTTGGGCCAGTGGCGCGGGTTGCGCAGGAGTTCCGACCTGTTCACGTGCAGACCCTCGAAGTGGTTTCCCGCTTCGATGACACGCCCGTCCGAAGCAATGGGAAGACCGAGCTTCTCGGAGATCGGGGCCGCAGTCTCCTGGGTGCGCGTCAGCGGCGAGGCCGCCAGATAGGTGATGTTTGCGCCGTCGGCGGCCCTGCGTTCAAGCTCACGGGCCGCCAGTTCGGCCATCGCCTGGCCGGTCTCGGACAGATGGAAATTGGGGAGGCAACCATAGACGATGCGATCCGGGTTGTGGACCTCACCATGCCTCAGGAGGTGAACAGTTGCACGTGGACTCATGTTTTCAGTCTCCCAGATCGGCCGACCGGCGGCCATTCGAGGAGGGCCCTGCGCAACGAGCGATGTCTCATAGTTCTTCCGGGTCGCGGCCTGCCATCATCCCCTGGAGAATCCGCCGGAGGCGAGGCTTGTCGACCCGCCAGAAGTCACGCGGAACCCCGTTGACCCGGACGACCGGAATGTCTTCGGCATGTTGCTTGAGCAGATCCAGGTGGTCCTCGACATTGATCTCAGTCCATTCCAGGCCCAGGGGACCCGTTACCTCGTCGAGGTCTCTTTTGGCGTCCGCGCAGAGATGGCATCCGGGGCTGGTCAGCAGTTCCACGGAAATGCTCTGCTCGATATCGGTCTCTCGCGTCATGTCGGGCCCTCCGCCCCGGTCAATGGTGGTGCCCGATACGCATTCGGCCGCCCCTCGCTCGATGGAGGTGGCGGCCGAAGATGCTGGGCACAAAAAGTGTCTACTTCTTGTTGCGGCGCTGGTGACGGGTCTTGCGAAGCAGCTTGCGGTGCTTCTTCTTCGCCATGCGCTTGCGGCGCTTCTTAATAACTGAACCCATAGGATCCCTACCTTGATAGTCGGACATCGATGGACGGCGCGCTCTCGCACGGCCGCACCACCGGATGGCGTCCCTGCCGTCCCGTACCGAGGACAGCGGAGGCTTGCGGTCAAAACGTTCGCTCACGAAGTCTCTGGCGGGGAAAGACAAGCCCCACAGTGAGAACGTTCCTCCCATACCCTACAAGGTCGGGTCAACGATCCTCGAATCGAAGGGCAGGGGTTCCACGGCGCCGGTCATTGGGCCCGCGACGAGCCGCCATGTGCGCCGGATTCATCCGCCGGTTCCATCGAGTTCAGAGTCTCCGCAACCTCCGGGGCGGAGTCAGGCATGTCGGCGTCGCGCTCCTTCGTGTCCGCCACGCTGTGCGCGAGGGTCGAGGACGGCTCCAGGGGGTGGACCTCGCCATCGGCATCGGCTTCGGGCTGAACGAAGACCGATCCCGAGGACCGCTGTTTGCGGTCGGGGTCCACGCCCGCTTCGAGGTAATGGCCCTCGATGTGTTCGGCCACCATCCGTGCCGCGAGTTCGTTGTCTCCCGCCTCGAGCGCGGCGTAGATGGCCCGGTGCTCCGCGCACAGTCGCGTCGCGGTCGTCGACCACAACGGGACGTAGCCCACCAGCGAGAGAGTGTACTCGTAGATCGAGTCACGCAACCCGGTCATCAGCCCGGTCACGAGGGAATTCCCCGCCAGTCTGGTCAGGGCCACGTGGAAGGAGACCTCGAGATGGTGGAAGTCCTTCAGGGAAAGATCATCACGGGCCATCTCGTCCATGATCTTCGTGAGCTCGCGCATCGCCGGGTGTTCCCGGTCGGCGCGACGCAACGCCCACGTCTCGAGGAGCACACGGGTGTGCACGATGTCCCTCAGGGGGTACTCGGCCGTTGCCATGTGGAGCTTGAGGGCCGGGCCGGCACTCGCCGCGGGTTCGCGCACGAGCTGCGCAATCATCTGGTGCCTCTTGCCCTCGTACAGCCTGAGGATTCCCATCGACTCAAGGGTCTTCAACGCCTCGTGGGTTGCGCTGCGGGAGGCCCCGACGGCCTCGGAGATTCTGCGTTCGCTCGGAAGCTCTTGTCCGAGGACGAGGTTTCCGTCGAACAGCTCGTTCTCCAGCCATTGGAGGATCTTGCGGTCGGTAGCCATACGGTGGTGTGTCTTTCACTCTCGTCAACGATGAAGGTCCAGGCCGGAGGGGACACCCCCTCCTATCGCCCGCGCTTCCTGGAAAACAGGTTAGCCAAAAATCCCGCTTGTTTGGTCTCTCCCGCCACGTGCTGGGCTCCCGCATACTCCCTGGTGCGGCGCACCTCCGGGTCGAGAGGCTCCCACTCCGTGGACCGCGTCCGTTCTTCGTTTTCGGGCATGGGGGCGACGTCGTCCCGTCCGGATGCCTCGCCCGAGGCCTGCTCGCCGGGCACGACCGCCGGCGCCAGGTCCGAGGTGAGCTCCTCGATCTCTTCGGTTTCCGTCTGCTCACGAGCGCTCAGGGGAGCCAGCGGGGCGAACACCACTCCATGGCGGGTGCGCCGGTGTGAGGGTCCGGACTCCTGCGACGCCGGGGTCCCGGATGCCGGTTCGGGGCCCGAGGACGACGCCGGCACGTCGTCGCTCCGAACGACGTCGGTGCCTTCGTCCTCCGAGGGCTGGGACGCGGCGACCTCGGGGGAACCCGTCTCCAGGTCGCCCGTCTCGGCCGTTTCGGCCTCGGTCTTTGCCGGTTCTGTCTCTTCCGCGTCCGCGGTGTCCGCGACCAATTGGTCGGCCCATTCTCGGACCGATTCCAACGGTACGGGGTTCAGCGAGTAGAGCCGCCTCTGGCCCTGCGCCTTCATGGTCACCAAGCCCGCTTCTCGCAGCACCTTGAGATGCTTGGACACGGTCGGCTGGCTCACTCCCAGCTCGGTCACGACGTCGTTGACCGGACGGGGCCCGTCCTTCACGACGGTCAGGATCCGACGACGGGTGGGGTCTGCCACCACAGCAAACACGTCATTGCTCATGCTTCCACCATAACGGTGTATTCCGTACCGAGTATGCGCACACGCCCGCCCGTTCCCTACATGAATGTTCCGAACTCGCCGGACGGGATCCTCAGTCGAACCAGGGGTCGAGGCCCCACAGGGGGAAAACTTCCTTGCGGGTTGCCATGACCGTCCTGTCCAACACATTTCCTGGGTCGAAGCCGATCTCCCAGGAGCGCCACCAGATGTCCGCCTCGTCCCCCATCAACCGTGGTGCACGGACCCCGTATTTTTCGGTGATGTAGCGGCGCCACGACTCCGGCGTCGGCGTCGTGACCTCGACGGGCCGATTGGCCACGATGCCGATCAGGTGCGTCCACGCACGGGGCACCGCGTCCAGGCAGTTGTACCCGCCGCCACCGGTCGCGATCCACCGGTCCTCACAGAGTTCGTTCGCCAGGTCGGCGATCGACAGGGCCGCTTCACGCTGCGCGTCCACGCTCAAGCGCATGTGGGTCATGTCGTCTTTGAAATGCGAGTCGCACCCGTGCTGCGAGACGATGATCTCCGGTTCGAAGGCCCTAGCCAGCTGCGGCACGATCGCGTGGAAGGCCCTGAGCCAATCGGCATCCGCGACCGTCGTCGGCAGGGCCACGTTCACGGCGGTTCCGGCCGCAGCCCCCTCCGGTCCGGTCTCCGCAGCGAACCCGGTCCCGGGGAAGAGAGACATGCCCGTCTCGTGGAGGGAAATCGTCAGCACCCGAGGGTCGTCCCAGAAGATGCTTTGTGTGCCGTCGCCGTGATGGGCGTCGATGTCGATGTACAGAACCTTCTCGACCCCGTGGTCCAGCAAGTACTGGATTCCGACGGCACAATCGTTGTACACGCAGAATCCGCTCGCGTGATCCCTGTGGGCGTGGTGCATGCCGCCGCCGAAATTGACCGCGCGAGCGACCTCCTGGTCCTTGACCGCGGTTGCCGCGCGCAAAGTCCCGCCGGCGAGTTTGGACGCCGCCTCATGGACCCCTGCGAAACCGGGGGTCTCCTCGCCGTCCAAGCCACTGCCCGGCACCTTCAGGTCAGGGTTCTCACTGACGGCCTTGACGATGTCCACGTACTGTTGCGAATGCGCGGTCAGCAGAGCAGCCTCGTCGGCGGTCTCGGGCTTCTCCACCGTGACGTGGGGAAGACCGAAGAGCCCCAAGTCCTGCGCGAGATGCGCCGTCGCATCGAGTCGCCCTGGGTGCATGGGGTGGTAGTCGCCGAAGAAATATGCGGTCATCGCCGGATCCCACGTCACCAGCGAGGTCGGATCCGCACCCTGCCCACTTCCGCGAAAGTTTGTAAGTGACGTCACAGGCCTATTGTGGCACGCGTTCCGGCCCCATGCGTATTCGGGCCAGTCGGAGAGCGGGTCAGCCGCTACGCTAGGGAAGGTCAGACTGTCGTCGTCAGGAGTGCGCGTGTTGAGCAAGGACACCACCCTGGCCGCGGAGCCCCGCCGCCCCGTGGATCAGGTCAGGGACCTGGTCAATCGGATCTTCGGGACCACTCCCTCACGCATCTCCATCACGTTGTTCTTCCTCGTGATCGTGCTGTGCTCGCTCATGCTCATGCTTCCTGTTGCCAGCCGATCCGGGCATCCACCGGCCCTGGAGCAGGCCACGTTCACGGCGACGTCGGCCGTGACCGTCACCGGCCTCACCACGCTGACGACGTCGACCCAGTGGTCCCTGTTCGGGCAGTTCGTGATTCTTCTGGGCGTCCAGATCGGCGGTCTGGGGACCCTGACCATGACGTCGTTGCTGTCCATGGCGCTGGGACGGAAACTGGGGTTGCGCACCAAGCTCTTCGCGCAGGAAGGCCTCAACATCACGAGCCGACAGGGCAAACTCGGCGAGGTCGGCTCCCTGTTGCGCACCGTCGTGCTGACCTCCGCGAGCATCGAGGGCATCATTGCGGCCATTCTGGCTCTGCGACTCATGACGCTCGGCGAAGATCTCCCCCAGGCCCTGTGGCACGGAGTGTTCTACGGGATCTCTTCCTTCAACAACGCGGGATTCACTCCGCACACGGACGGGCTGGTTCCTTACGGCAACGACTGGTGGATTCTCTTGCCCTTGTGCGCCGGCGTCTGGGTCGGTTCCCTCGGATTTCCCGTGATCCTGGTGGTCAGGATGTTCGGGCTCCGACTCCGGCATTGGAACCTGAATGCCCGCATCACCGTCTTCGGGTCGCTGTTGCTGGTGGTCCTGGGATCTTTCCTCTGGGGTGCGGCCGAATGGAACAACCGGGACACGATCGGCAACGAGGGCATCGTGGAACGATTGCTGCATTCGGTCTTCGCTTCGGTCATGACACGGTCGGGCGGGTTCAATCTCGTCGACATGGATCAGACGAACTCGATCACCAAGCTCCTGACCGACTTGCTGATGTTCGTGGGAGGAGGTTCGGGCTCCACCGCGGGCGGCGTCAAGATCACGACGATGGCCGTCATCTTCATCGCCATCGTGGCCGAGGCCCGGGGCGACCAGTACGTGATCGCTTTCCGCCGCACGATCCCGGACACCGTGTTGCGCATCGCCATCTCGGTGGTCATGATGAGCGCGACTATTGTCGTGCTCGGCACCGCGGCCCTCATGCTCATCACGCATCACCCGTTGGACGAGATCCTGTTCGAGGTCATCTCGGCCTACGCAACGTGTGGTCTGTCCGTAGGGTTGTCCGCCGAGCTTCCCGCGACGGGCCTGTACGTCCTGTCCGTCATGATGTTCATTGGTCGTCTCGGAACCATCACCGTGGCCACTGGTCTGGCCCTGAGGACCCGCAGTCGCTTGTACAAGTACCCGGAAGAGAGGCCCATCATTGGCTGATCGTTCACCCCACAACGCGCCGGTTCTGGTCATCGGCCTGGGCCGTTTCGGCGCAGCGACCGCCCAGCAATTGCGCCGCCAGAACAAGGAAGTCCTGGCCATCGAGCGTGACCCGGACATGGTCCAGAAATGGTCGGGCCTCCTCACGCACGTGATCCAAGCCGACGCTTCCGACATCGACGCATTGCGTCAGGTCGGGGCGGGGGACTTCACCTCCGCGGTGGTCGGGGTCGGGACCTCGATCGAATCGAGCGTTCTGATCACCGCGAACCTGGTGGACCTGGGGATCGAGAGAATTTGGGCCAAGGCAATCACGCCCGCCCACGGCAAGATCCTCTCCCGGATCGGAGCCCATTACGTGATCTTCCCGGAGGCCGACGCCGGACGGCGCACCGCTCACCTGGTCTCCGGACGGCTCCTGGACTACATCGAATTCGACGACGACTTTGCCATCGTCAAGATGTACCCGCCCAAGGAGACCCATGGGTTCACCCTGCAGGAATCGGACGTCCGGAACCGCTACGGGGTCACGATTGTCGGAGTGAAGTCACCCGGTGAGGAATTCACCTACGCCACGGCGCGCACCAAGGTCACGTCCCGCGACGTGCTGATCGTCTCAGGCCAGGTCGATCTCATCGAACGGTTCGCTGCTCGGCCATAAGGCCGTGCGAACCGCCGGCCACACCGTCTCTGCGGGTGTGGCCGGCGGTTTCCGTTCCGGGGAAATGCTCAGCGGCGGAATTCCTCGACCATTTCGGCGCCCCGGCTGGCGGATGCCTTGGCGGCCTTCTCCGTGAGCTCGACCAGCCCGCCCTCGGCGAAGACATTGATCGCGCGTTCCGTGGTTCCGTTCGGGCTCGAGACGGCCTTGCGGAGGGCTTCCGGGTCGGCGTCATCCGCATGGAGCAGTTCGCCGGCCCCTGACACGGTCTCCTTGGCCAGGAGGCGGGCCGTCTCGCTGTCGAGCCCCATCGCCTCCCCTGCCTTCTGCATGGCTTCGGCGAGGAAGAACGCATAGGCCGGGCCGGACCCTGACACGCCGGTGACGGCGTTGATCTGGTCTTCCTCCACGTCCAAAACGGTCCCCGAATTGGCCAGAACCTCGTGGGCAAGCTTCAGCTGCTCCGGCGTGCAGTGCGTCCCCGCCGCGAGGGCGATCACGCCGCGACCGACACGAGACGGAGTGTTGGGCATGGACCGGATGACCGGCTGTCCTGCGCGCAACTCGCCTTCCAGCATCGCCAGATCAATGCCCGCAGCCACTGAAATGACCAGTGCATCGTCAGCGAGGGCGTCCTTGATCTCTGCGGCCAGGTCCAGAATTCCTTTGGGCTTGACCCCGAGGAGGACGACGTCGGCGTCCTTCACGGCGTCGAGGTTGGCCGATTCGTTGTCCTCCCCCGAGTACACGGTCACATCGCGCTGGTCTTCCGGAAGCGACTCCTTCAGCTTGCGGGCGCTGGCCGCCGAACGGGTCGTGGCGCGGACCCGCTCCGGGGCCGTCCCGCCGGCGAGCAAGCCGGACATGATCGAGCCGTTCATGGACCCGGTTCCCAGGAACGTGATGATGGGTTCGGACATGGTTCCTCCTCGTAGAGTTTCTTGCGCGGTCTGCTCCTACGTTATCGAAGGTGGCGTCGGGCGAAATCGAGGGATTCGGCCAACCACTCGTCGATCTGGCCGGTGTCCTTGGCCTTGCGGGTCGAGACCTCGACCGCAACCACGCCTTTCCAGTCGGTCTCGACGAGGTGATGAAGAGTTTCCGCGACGGGTTGGGTCCCCAGCCCAGGGCGGGCGTGTTCGTCCATGACGGATTGTCCGGAACCGTCCGTCAGATGGACGTGGCCCAGCCGGTCGCCGAGCTGACGAACGGCGTCCAAAGAGTTCGTTCCGGAGGCCGCCGCGTGGGAGAAATCCCAGGTCACCCACTCGTAGTCTTGGCCCAGCGGTGACCAGTGAGGCGCGTACATGAGAACTTCCCGTCCGGCGACACGCCACGGGTACATGTTCTCGACCGCGATCTTCACGCCTTCTTCGTCCGAAATGCGCCGCACCCCCTCCGGGAATGTTTTCGCATACTTCCGCTGCCACACGAACGGTGGGTGGGCGACCATGACGTCAGCCCCGACCCGGTGCACCATTTTTGCTGCAAGACGTATCTTGTTCCACGCATCGCCCCACACGTGTTGGGTCAGCAAGAGGGTTGGAGCGTGGATTGCGGCGATCGGCAGCTGGTACTCCTGCACGTAGTCCAGCAACTCGTCCGGGTCGCGGCTGAGCGGGTTGCCCGTGATCATGACCTCCACGGCGTCGTACCCCAGGTCCCGGGCGACGGCGAACGTGTCCTTGACTCCCATCGGGAACACCGAGGACGTCGAGAGAGCAACGGGCCTCGAGGGCGATTCGGCCCCATGGGCGGCTACCGTTTCCGGAACAGATTCCTCCACCGTGACTACTCCTTGGCGATCGATGTCAGTGTTTTGGGATCGACCGTGGCCATCGAATCCTGGGAATTCAGCCGGTCCATACGCCGGAGGATGAGCCCCTCCCTGAGTGCCCAGGGCACGGACCGCATGATCGTGATGCCGTACAGGTCCATCGCGGTCTCGGCGACGATCCCTCCCGCGAGAATCTGGGCCGCTCGCTTGGAGGACACGCCGGGAAGGTCGGCGCGTTCCTTCGTCGTCATCGCCTCCATCCGTCGCGTCCACAGTCGAAGGTCTTCCAGATGGAACTCACGTTTGACGTATGGGCCGGCCGCGTAGGGGGCGGCCCCGCAGATGCGTGCCAAGGAACGGAAGGTCTTGGACGTGCCGACCACCATGTTCGGGGACCCCGCCTTCTTCACGGTGTCGACGGCCGGCTTGAGCGTCTCCTTGACGTGCTTGCGCAGAGCCTTGATCTCCTTGGGCTTCGCCTGGTCGTGGTGGATGAATTGCCGCGTGAGGCGACCTGCGCCCAGCGGAGTCGAGACGGCCACATCGGGCAACGCGTCGTCGCCTATGGCCATTTCGAAGGAACCGCCGCCGATGTCCAGGTCGAGAATCGTTCCTGCGCCCCAGCCCTGCCATCGCCGGACGGCGAAATAGGTGATGGCAGCTTCCTGGTCTCCGGATATCTCGGTGAGGTTGACTCCACTGGTCGACTTGACGAAGTCCAGAACCTCCGCCCCGTTGCCTGCTTCACGGATGGCAGAGGTCGCGAAGGCCAGCAGATCCTCCGCGTCGTGCTCCGCCGCGAAATCTCGCGCTTCGATCACGAATTTCGTCAAGGCGTCCCGGCCGGCGTCCGAGATGTTTCCGTCCTGGTCGAGGTATTGGACCAGTTGCAATGGCATCTTGTGCGACGCATACGGTTCCGGTCGGGAGCCCGGCTGCACGTCCAGCAGGAGCAGATGAACCGTGTTGGAGCCGACGTCCAGGACAGACAGCCTCATCCTAGTGGTCCTTGCTCGCCGTGGATTTCGACGCCGTGGACTTCGACGCCGACTTCGAGGTCACGGACTTGGTCCCGGAGGACTTCGTGGCAGTGGACTTGGCCGCCGACGTCTTCTTGGTCCCGGACGCGGACGATGACTTCGTGGTCGAGGTCTTCTTGGCCGCGGTCTTCTTGGCCGCGGTCTTCTTGGTCGCGGTCTTCTTGGTCGTTCCGGACTTCTTGGCCGTTCCGGACTTCTTCTTGACCGGCCCCTTGGCTCGTTTGTCCGCGAGCAGCTCCACCGCCCGGGTGTGGGTCATGGACTCGACGGTTTCGGACCTGGGAACCGTGACGTTGGTTTCCCCATCCGTCACATACGGTCCGAAGCGCCCATCCTTGATCACAATCGGCTTGTCATTGCTCGGATCCTTTCCGAGTTCGGCAAGGGGCGGCTTGGCGGCCGCCCTCCCCCTCTGCTTGGGCTGAGCGTAGATCGCCAAGGCCTCGTCCACCGTGATCGAGAAGATCTGCTCCTCCGAACTCAGCGAGCGCGAGTCCGTCCCCTTCTTGAGGTAGGGGCCGTACCTGCCGTTCTGGGCCGTGATCTCCGTGCCTTCGTCGTCGGTGCCGACGACGCGCGGCAGTGACAGCAGTTTGAGGGCGTCCTCGAGCGTCACGGTCTGGAGCGACATCGACTTCAGGAGCGAAGCCGTGCGCGGCTTCTCCTTCTTGGGCTTCTTCGGCGGCTTGGGCTTGCCGTTCTTGTAGTACTCGACCGGCTGATTCGCCAGTTCCTCCTCGGTGGGCTCGGGAACCACTTCGGTCACGTAGGGCCCGAAGCGGCCGTCCTTGGCCAGAATTGTGCGCCCGTTCTCCGGGTTGGTCCCCAGCTCCCTGCCGTCCGCCTTGCCCTGCTCGATGAGTTCGGCGGCTTTCTCGGCCGTGAGCTCGTCGGGGGCGAGGTCGCTGGGCACGTTTGCCCGAATCGGATCCTTGATCTCCCCGGTGTCCTCGTCCACCGTTCCGCCGGTCTCGAGGTAGGGGCCGTACCGTCCGACCCTGAGCGTCACGCCATCCGTGATCTCGATGGAGTTCACGGCCCGAGCATCGATCTCGCCCAGGTTCTCCACGATCGGTTTCAGCCCGTTCCTGGATGCGTTCCCGAAGTAGAAACCGGTCAACCAGTCGGTCCGTTGCTCTTCGCCCCGTGCGATCCTGTCGAGGTCCTCTTCCATTTCCGCGGTGAACTCGTAGTCGACGTAGCGGGAGAAGTGTTCTTCCAGGAGCCGGACCACGGAGAAAGCGGTCCAGGAGGGCACCAATGAGCCCGAGCGGTTGTTGACGTACCCGCGGTCCATGATCGTCGAAATGACCGCCGCATAGGTCGACGGGCGTCCGATCCCCAGGTCGTCCATGGCCTTCACGAGCGAGGCCTCCGTGTAGCGAGGAGGCGGCGACGTCTCGTGGGCGTTGGCCTCGATGTCGCGGCCGGTGAGCCGGTCGCCCTCGGCCATGTTCGGGAGTCGTTTGTCGTCGCCGTCCTTGGCGTCTTCAGCATCCCGGGCGGCGTCCTTGCCTTCCTCGTAGGCGGCCATGAATCCCCGGAAGGTGATGACCGTGCCCGATGCCGAGAACTCCGCCGTCCGGGAATCGTTGGTCTGCGCTTCGAGCTTGATGGACGCCGTCTGCCCCTTGGCATCGGCCATCTGCGAGGCCACGGTGCGCTTCCAGATCAATTCGTAGAGCCGGAATTCGTCCGAGGACAGCCTGGACTTGACCGCGGCCGGTGTGCGGAAGGAATCGCCAGCTGGGCGAATTGCCTCGTGTGCCTCCTGGGCATTCTTCGACTTCGAGGCATAGAGCCGCGGCTTGGACGGGACGTGATCGGCGCCGTAGAGCTCGGTCGCCTGCGCACGCGCAGCGTTCACGGCCTGGTCAGAGAGCGCGACCGAGTCTGTACGCATGTAGGTGATGTAACCGTTCTCGTACAGACGCTGTGCGACCTGCATGGTCGACCGGGAGGAGAACCGCAGCTTTCGGGCCGATTCCTGCTGCAGAGTCGACGTCGTGAACGGCGCGGCCGGGCGACGGGTATACGGCTTGGTCTCCACCGAGGAGACCGAGAACTCCGACCCCTCCAGCGCAGAGACCAGGCCGCGGGCCGTCTCTTCGTCGAGGTGCGCAACCTTGGCCCGGGCGCTCTGCTTGAGCTCCCCGGAATCCGCGAAGTCCTTTCCGGACGCCACGCGCATCCCGTCCAACGCCGAGAGCTTGGCCTTGAAGCTCTCCGATGCCTTCGTCTCGAAGATTCCCGCCAGGTCCCAGTACTGCGCCGACCGGAATTTCATGCGTTCCCGCTCGCGCTCGACGACCAGCCGGGTTGCGACCGATTGCACACGGCCCGCGGAAAGGCCCTGGGAGACCTTGCGCCACAGAACCGGCGACAGTTCGTAGCCGTAGATCCTGTCGAGAACGCGCCGAGTTTCCTGCGCGTCGACGAGGGAGTCGTCGATCGATCGCACGTTCTCGAATCCCCGCTCGACAGCTTCCTTGGTGATTTCTGGGAAGGTCACGCGGTGAACGGGCACCTTGGGCTTGAGGACCTCGAGAAGATGCCACGCGATCGCTTCGCCCTCGCGATCGGCATCGGTGGCCAGATACAAGGCGTCACATTCTTTGAGCAGACGCTTGAGTTCGGTGACCTTCTTCTTCTTGTCCGGGTTGACCACGTAGTACGGCTCGAACCCTTGGTCGATGTCCACAGCTAACTTGCCGACGGGAGTCTTCTTGAGCTCAGCGGGCAACTCCGAGGGCTGGGGAAGGTCTCGGATGTGGCCCATGGACGACTCGACGACATACGCGTCCCCCAAGTAACCCCCGATGGTCTTGACCTTCGAAGGAGACTCCACAATGAGGAGGCTCTTGCCGGTCGTCTTGCCCTTGCCCTGTGTTGGCACGTCGCTCCTTGTGTCCATACTGGTCGATACGCCCCCACAATAGCCGAGGATCAGAAGGCTCTCGTCATGTATCCACAGACTCGAACATACGAGCCTGCTTCGACCTGAAGGGGTTCGGGCCCAGGCTACCGCGCGCTCGGAATTCGCAACTGCGGGGGCCCAGCGGTTCGCTCACCGCGTGGAATGGTCCGAAGAGGCCCTACTCGTCGATTTCGAGGAATCCGCCCTCGATCAGGGCACGGACGCGGGCAAACAGCTCGGACCGTTGCTCCTCGTCCTTCCAGTCGAGCAGGGCCGCCAAGGCGTCCGCGATCTGGCCGACACTGAGTTGACCATCACATGCCGAGACAAAACCGGCAACCTCGGTGGTCATCACCTCGGTGCGACGCAGTCCCGCCCCCTGCCGGAGCAGAATCACTCCGGGGTGTTCGGCGCCCGGGCGCTGATGTCTCTCCTCCGTCACGTCCTCGGCCACCGTGAGATGCAAGGTTGCAAGGTCTTCATCGCTGGTGCCCGCCAGGGCATCGTGGGCGTCGACCGCGCTCGAGAGGAAAGGCGCGATGGGCTGCTGGATGGGGTGCTCGATCGTCTCGAACCGGCGCATCGAGGGGGACCCCGACGCGCGCCTGAGCCACACCATTCCAAAGCCGATCGCTGCGACCCCACGGTTCGCGAAGTCGGCCATGTAGTCCAGATAGGCCGTCTCATAGGATTCCCGGTCCCTGTTCTGGCTCGCGTCCCGCAACCACGTTTCCGCATACTGCTCAGGCGATGTCTCTTCGCGCTGGATGAACCAGGCGTCACTGTTCTCGGACAACCACGCGCGCGGGCGGCGCGCCCAGGACTCGCGGCCGTTCTCGGCTTCGCGATCCGAGAGAATTTCCCAGTTCCCCAGCATCTGCGCGCGCCCGCCCGGATTCAGCACTTCGGGAACGCGGCGCACCAGGGTCGAGACGATCTCATCGCCGGGCAGTCCCCCGTCACGGTACGTGTAGAGGTCCGTCTCGCCTGCTCTCCGTGGGGTGATGACGAACGGTGGGTTCGAGACCACCAAGTCGAAGGTCTCACCGTGGACCGGCTCCAGGAGACTCCCCAGCCGCAGGCTCACCCGGTCATCGATCGCGGCCGGGTCCAGGCCCAGAGCGGATGCGTTGAGCACCAGGTTGAAACGGGTCATGGCGAGCGCCCGATCGGAAATATCGGTTGCCGTCACGTGGTCGCAGTGCGCCAGCAAGTGGAATACCTGGATTCCGCAACCGGTCCCCAGGTCCAGAGCCCGCTTCACGGCTCGACGCTCCGTGAGCTGAGCCAGGGTCAGTGAGGCCTGTCCGATTCCCAGCACGTGGTCTCTCGGCAAGGCACCGTCCGTCTGATGCGACCCCAGGTCGGAGACGACCCAGAGATCCGTGCCGTCGTCGGCCGAATGGGGCCGGAGGTCGAAGGCTGCGCGGAATCCTCCCCGACCCGCGTCGTCGTGCGTGTCCGCCGGCAGGAGCAGGTTGAGTCGCTCGAGGACACCGTAGGCGCCTTCGCCCAGGGTCGCGTCCAGCGCTTCGGCGGTCATCAGGCCACCCAGCATGAAGAATTCGACGACGCCGGCGAGTCGTCGTTGACCGGCTCGTGACGTCGCACGCCCGTTGAGGAGCTCGTCGATCCTGTGTTGGGCGGGGACCATCTGCTCCCTGGCCATCGCCTCGAACGGACCGTCCCCGAGCAGCCGAAGCACCCCCTCGTGGGAATAGTCGACGGCGGCCAACGCTTCGGCCAGGCTTTCCACGGCGTCGACGTCGTCGCTGAACGGGGTCGCGGATACACGGGAGAATTCGGGTGCGGAAGTCACTGTCCCAGTCTACGAGGTCCTCAATTGGTTTACGTCGCAACCAACTCGGGGCATAGTGGGGGCATGGACGGGAATCAGGAAAACCACACGACGCGCGGCGCGTACGTGACCCAGGGAAAAGAATTCACACGGGACACCCAATACATCGAGGACCGCGTTGTCTCGGATTCAGGGCTCGAACCAGGGACCGATCAGAGGGACCAGGGGATCTGGCCCGTCGAAGCCGGCAGGTATCGGCTCGTTGCGGCACGAGCGTGCCCGTGGGCCAATCGCACAATCATCGTCCGCAGGCTCCTGGGCCTGGAGGACGCCATCTCGATCGGTATGCCCGGACCGACTCACGACGTCCGTTCCTGGACGTTCGACCTGGACCCCGAGGGGAAAGACCCGGTGCTGGGTATCGAACGACTTCAGGAAGCCTACTTCCGCCGTTTCCCCGAGTACCCCCGCGGCATCACGGTGCCGGCGATCGTGGACATCCCCTCAGGTGAGGTGGTCACGAACAATTTCCCCCAGATCACTGAGGACTTCGCCAAGCAGTGGAGCGCGTTCCACCGCCAGGGAGCCCCGGATCTGTGGCCGGAGGACCAGGAAGAAGAGATGCGGGAGGTCATGCACCGGGTCTTCACTGAGGTCAACAACGGGGTGTACCGATGCGGTTTCGCGGGCTCCCAAGAAGCCTATGAGAAGGCGTACCAGAGGCTCTGGACCGCCCTCGACTGGCTGGAGGAGCGCTTGTCCGACCGCCGCTTCCTCATGGGCGACCACATCACCGAAGCAGACGTTCGACTGTTCACGACCCTGGCGCGGTTCGACGTCGTCTATTTCTCCCATTTCAAGGCAAATCGACAGATGCTCGCGACCCTGCCCCATCTCTGGGGATACGCGCGCGACCTGTTCCAGACCCCCGGTTTCGGGGACACCATCGACTTCCAGCAGATCAAGGAGCATTACTACGGGGTGCAGAAGGACATCAATCCGACGGGGATCGTGCCGGTCGGACCGGATGTCTCCGGCTGGTTGACCGACCCTGGTCGTGACCACCTGGGCGGCAGCCCCTTCGACGCCGCAGCCGGGGCGACGGCACCCGGTCCGGTTCGTCCCGAGGAACGTGTCGAGCCGGGACACAATCCGCTGTACCCGGCAGGCTCTTAGGCCACGGTTTCTTCGTTCGCGGGTACCTCGGTCGCGACGTCGTTCGACGCGCAGCCGTCCGGGCAGGTCGGGCTCCCCTGCCGACAATCCGGGCACAGCAGGATCAGATCTCGACACTGCTGATTGCTGCAGTTCTCGAACCGATTGGCTCCTGCACCGCAGGACTCGCATTCGCCGATGGTCACGGCGTCGGGGGTGAACTCCATGTGCATTCGCGCGTCGAAGACGTAGAGGGAACCTTCCCAGAGCCCGGAATCCCCGTATTCCTCCCCGTAGCGGACGATCCCGCCGTCGATTTGGTAGACGTCCTCGAAGCCGCGGTTCTTCATGAGCGCGGAGAGGATCTCGCACCGGATTCCGCCGGTGCAGTAGGTCACGACCTTCTTGGACTTGAGGTCGTCGTACTTGCCGGACTCGAGTTCGGTCAGGAAATCGTGCGTGGTCCTGGTGCTCGGGACGATCGCGTTCTTGAATCGCCCGATTTGGGCCTCGAAGGCGTTCCGGCCGTCGAAGAAGACGACGTCGTCGCCCTCGCGTTCGACGAGTTCGTTGACTTGCTTCGGGCTCAGGTGGGTTCCGCCGCCGACCACCCCGTTCTCGTCCACCGCAAGTTCGTCCGCTGCACCGAAGGCGACGATCTCGTCCCGCGCCTTGACGGACAGTCGCGGAAAGTCCTCGGCCCCGCCGTCCGACCATTTGAATTCCATGCCGCGGAAACCGGAGTACTGGCGTGTGGTTCGCGCATACTGCTTGACGGCATTGATCTCGCCCCCGACGGTCCCGTTGATGCCGTGCTCGGAGACCAGGATCCGGCCCCGCAAGGCCAGCTTTTCGCAGAGGGCTCGCTGCCACAGCACCACGGCCTCCGGATCCGCGATCGGGACGAACTGGTAGTAGAGAACGATTCGAGAAATTGCCACGACAGCAGTTTAGGCGAGGCGGCGTACTGGACCGAGGCGTTTTCCGGGCACTCGGATGCATCTCACACGGTCCCGTTGGCCAGGTGGTGAGGACACAGGGCCGACCGCGCGGGACCGCAGGTTCGCGTCAGTCGCCCAGCCGGAAACGACGTCCGGTGATCCTCTCGGGCGTGATCTCCACGAAGTCGAGCTTGTCCGTATGGACCCACGGCGACAACGGGAGGGAGGCGACCCTGTCCGTTTCGTCCGGATCCGTCAGCAGCCGGGCACTTCCACGGACGACGACGCTGTGGGCAACAGCCCCCTCGATCTTGTCCGTTTCCAGTGCGACGTTCGGATTCAGCTGGAGCTTCGTGAGTTTGTTGCCGGGAGCCGTTCTGAAGTAAATCCGCCCGTCTGCGGCGAAGATGTTCAGCGGAGTGATATCGATCTCCCCCTCGTCGACGGTGACGAACCGTGCCAAACGGGCCGCGGAGAGAATCTGCCAGCTCTCCTCCTCGGTCAGGTCCCGGACCCGGGGCTCGCGGTCCTCCGGGTGCTTTTCCCCCTTGATGTTCATCGGCATGTTCATGCCTCTATTGTGCCATGACTCACTCGCTGAACGATCGGTCCGGAGCCGTCCTGCTCCCCGGCACTGCAGGGCAGATCGAAGGGTGCCACAATGGTCTGGTGCCGGAACCGAACCATTTGCTGAGGGCGCTCCATCGGGGCGAGGATCCCCCCGAGATCGTGCATGCCCGTGTGCTGCCCGAGCGGGAAGCGGTCGTCTCTCCGTGGCCGGCTTGGGCCCACCCGAGCGTCGTCGAAGCATTCCAGGGCCTCGGGGTACCCGAGCCGTATCGTCACCAGGTTCTGGCCGCGGACGCGGCACATTCTGCCCAGGCGGAATCCCTCGACGACGCCGTGCAATGCCGCTCGGCCGGACGAGCAGTCTCTCCGGCACGGGGACATCACGTCATCATCGCCACCGGCACGGCCTCCGGCAAGTCGCTGGCATACCAATTGCCCACGCTGGACGCCATCGTCCGGGGCTCGACGGACCCGGGGTCGAGTCTGCATTCGCGCGAAGCAACGGTCCTGTATCTGGCCCCGACCAAGGCTCTCGCCGCGGATCAGTTGTCTGCCCTGCGGGCACTCGGGATTCCTCACCTCCGGGCGGACACCTACGACGGCGATACCGAATTCGCAGAGCGTTCGTGGATCCGTGATCACTCGAATTTCGTGCTCTGCAATCCGGATATGCTTCACGCCGGTGTGTTGCCGAATCACGAACGATGGGCACGGTTCCTCCGGCAATTGCGGTACGTGATCGTGGACGAAGCGCACGGGTATCGCGGCGTGTTCGGCGCTCACGTCTCGATGATTCTGAGGCGGTTGCGCCGCATTTGCGCGCTGCACGGCTCCTCGCCCACGTTCATCGGCGCATCCGCGACGTCGGCGGATCCGCAGCATTCGTTCGCCAAATTGCTCGGCGTCGAGGCTCCCCGTGTCTCGGCCTACTCCCAGGACGACTCCCCGCATGGTTCGGTGACGGTGCTTCTGTGGGAGCCGCTGTTGGAGGACTCGTTGCCGCAGGACGACTTGGCCGCGAGTACACGGGGCAAGGGTGAGGCAACCGGACTGCCCGAGCCCTCGTCGCCGACCGCTCCCTTGCCTTCCCGGGGGTTCGGCGGCGCGGGCGAGAATGGGGCCCCGCGACGTCGCTCGGCCCTCTCCGAGGCCGCCGGGATGCTCACGGACCTGGTCGCGGAGCGGATCAGGACCATCGCCTTCATCAAATCCCGTCGCGGTGCCGAGACCATGGCGGGGCAGGCCCAGGACTATCTTCAGGACATCGACCCTTCGGTCGCTCACCGGGTCTGTGCCTATCGGTCGGGTTATCTTCCCGAGGAGAGGCGCGAGCTCGAACGCCAGGTCCGGTCGGGCGAAATGCTGGGGGTTGCATCGACCCCGGCCCTCGAACTCGGTATCGACGTCGCCGGTCTGGACGCCGTGCTCGTGGCCGGCTGGCCGGGGACTCGCGCGTCCTTCTTCCAGCAGATCGGGCGAGCGGGCCGGGCTGGTCAGGAGTCCCTGGCGGTCTTCGTGGCCAGTGACGATCCCCTCGACACCTACTTGGCGCACCATCCCGGGGACATCTTCGACACCGTGGTGGAATCCACCGTGTTCGACCCCGGCAATCCCTATGTACTCGCACCCCATCTCTGCTCCGCTGCTGCCGAGAGGCCGATACGTCCGGAGGAACTCGGCCTCTTCGGCCCGGGCACGGAAGCCGTACTGGAAACACTGGTCCGAGACGGGTATTTGCGCAGGCGCCCGACAGGCTGGTTCTGGACCCACCCCGAATCGGCCGCCGACCTCGTCGACATTCGAAGCGGAGGCGGGCACCGGCTCGACATCATCGAAGCCGAGACCGGCGGAATCATCGGGACGATGGAATCCGGTCAGGTCCATTACCAGGCCCATCCCGGAGCCATCTACGTGCACCAGGGCAAGACATGGCACGTCGAGGAACTGGACGAAGAGGGCCGGGCCGTCGTCGTCAGTCGTGCCCACCCCAACTTCTATACCCAGGCGCGGGATGTGACCGAAGTCAGCGTGCTCGAGATCGAGTCCACCCGTGCCTGGGGGCCAGTCACGTTGCACCGAGGCATGGTTCGCGTGCGCACGCAGGTTGTGTCCTTCCAGCGCAAGGCGGTCATGAGCAATGAGCTGATCGATGAGGAGCCCCTCGATCTGGAGGCCCAGGAACTCGTGACCCGGGCCGTCTGGTGGACCATCCCCCAGGAACTCATGAACTCGGCCGGTGTTGCAGAGCCCCAGGTTCCCGGTGCGCTCCACGCGGCGGAGCATGCCGCGATCGGTCTTCTTCCGCTGATGGCCACGTGCGACCGTTGGGACATCGGCGGCCTGTCCACAGCGCTTCACGTGGACACCGAGTTGCCGACGATTTTCGTGTACGACGGTTACCCGGGTGGCGCCGGCTTCGCCGAACGCGGTTTCGGCGTCGCACGGTCCTGGCTCGAAGCCACGGTGGAAGCCATCCTGTCCTGCGAGTGCGATCACGGATGTCCCTCGTGCGTGCAGTCGCCCAAGTGCGGCAACAAGAACAATCCCCTGAGCAAGCAGGGAGCCATCGATCTGCTCCGGGGAATGCTCAGGGAGGCCACGGCCGATCCCGGCAACTAGGCATCAGGGAGGATCGCTCACCTCCTCAGCGGGCGGACCAGCGCGAGCCATGCCACGTGCCGGCCCGAGGACTGTGACCCAGTGATTGAGGTCGACTTCGACATCGACGTCGATCGCCCCGGCCAGCCCGGGGACCTCGGTACATGAGACGAGTTGCGCCCCATTGCCTCGGGCCACGCGGGTGGCGATGTCGCAGGGGTCGCCCGTCGTCAGGCCCCGGGCCGCATCGGCGGCCGACAGCGCCGCCAGGTCGGCCGCCGTCGCCGCGCGGCAATTCATGACGGCCACGTGCGCAACCGCCGCCACGACGGCCATGGCGGCTACGGCGGCCATCATGAGCATCGCACCGACCACACTCGCCGAGCCACGATCGACCTCGGCCTCGGAACCTGGGCCTGCCCGAGATTCCTTCACGTGCTGGCCCCTGGCTCCGGGCCCGTTTCAGCCTGTCCGGTCAGAACTATGCCTCCCCATTCTCCGATCGGTCCAGGGGCAGGCGATGCAACGGTCACCCGAATGAGACGGTCGCCGTGCAGGATGCCCACGACGGCATGCCGACCAGCGATGTCCCGTGCGATTCTCCTGGCCTCGGCCTCGCTGTCTCCTCGGGCAAGCGACCGCGCGGCCAGGCGTGCCGCCTCCTCCGTGCGCACTGACGTCGTGCCGACAGCCGCGACGCCGATGACCAAGGAGACCACCACGGCAATGACCGGCATGATCACAGCGAACTCTGCCGTCACCGCGCCGAGATCGTCATCATGCCTTCGCGTCGTGCCGTGTCCCGGAACCGCCGAGCGCGACCGCCGCACCGGCCCTCGGCGTGAGGTCGATTCTTTCCGTCGGACGACGCCGTGACCCGCGCTCATGGCCAGTACCCCATAGGTTCCGTGATGTTCACCGTCCTCCGTCCTCGGACCTCCCCGGGCAGTGCCGGAGGCCCCGTCCAAGGCCTCCGGCTCCACCACCGAGCCGTCACGTCGATCCCTCAACCCGTCGAGAGCGCAGTCCGAATGACCCCGAGAAGAAGCTCCTTGACTTCTCCGCTCTTGAGTATTGCCACCAACAGCCCGGCGAATCCCACGGCCGCGAGCATGACGATTCCGTACTCTGCGGTCGTGGCCCCGAGTTCGGGGTGGTCGTCCTCTGGTTCCACTCGCTCAAGCGGTTTGGTGGCGGGCAATGTGTGCGCTCCTGTGCCTGGCGGTTCCGCAGGAACATCGTGGGTGATGTCCGTGGTTTCCATCGATCTTTCCTTTCCCAACCGGCATGTCCGATGCCGGAGCTTTGGTCGCATCGTCGGTCACGACCACATCCGTGGCATGAAGCCGATGAGTATCGGAACCACGCCCAAACAGACGAACGAAGGAAGCGAGCAGAGACCCAGCGGAACGACAAGCTTCACGCCAAGGGCGGCTGCCACTTTCTCTGCCTCCCGATGCTCGGACCGCCGCAGCTGCATGGCTCTCGCTCTCAACATCGACGCCGTTGGCGCGCCGGTCCGGACAGCCAGGGTCAAGACCTCACGAAGAATTCGCATGGTTTGCCGTTCGTCCGAGTTCCCCTCACGGGACGGCGTCTCAGGAGGCCACGCGGCGTCCCAGGGCAGCCCAAGACGGAGCCGATGAGCCACCCCCTGGAGTGCGGAGGATTCGGCCGATTCCGCCACGATGCGCAATGCCTCGGCGAGAGGAACACCCGACTCGAGCACGGTGGCCGTCAGCTCGAGCCACACACGAATACTCAGGTGCGTGTCACCGGTCCGAACGGCGTGGTGGGCCGGCATGCGCCGTCGCATTCCGCGATGACCGGCCCATCCGGTCAACAGGTGGCCGGGCGACGTCGTGGGCGTCATGATTGCCACCGTTCCAGTCGCCCTTGCCAGCCAAGGAGCCGAAGAACGGGCCTCCCCCACGATGGCGAAACATCCATCGTTTCGGTCGTCTGGGTGCCCCGCGCCGAAGCAACCAGATGTCGGGTCCACAACGCTCCCGTCGCGCCCAGCACCATCCCGAGTCCGAGTGCGACGCGTCCCCAAAGGCTCCCCACGAGCACGCCGATGGGGTCGGCGTCGAGGATCAGCCCGATGGCCAACCCCACGAGAGGAAGGGCCGAAAGCAGTCTGGCCGTGGCGCGCGGACCGGACATCGCCGCCTCTCGCGCGGCGTGAGCATCGAGATCGTCCTCGACCGC
The DNA here is from genome assembly GCF_004136575.1 of Rothia koreensis. GTDB lineage: Bacteria > Actinomycetota > Actinomycetes > Actinomycetales > Micrococcaceae > Rothia > Rothia koreensis. Next base: position 148,816 of record NZ_NOIQ01000002.1, on the reverse strand, counting down.
CTCCGCGATCCTGACCAGCACCTCCGAGATCGGGGAGCCGGTCTGTTTCGAAACCGACCATGTGGCGGTCAAGGCGTCAACGACCGCCTTGGACGAGAACAATTGGGGCCTGGTCGATTCCAACGCCCGGACGGCATCCATGCCCGCCTCGGACACGCGGGCAGCCTGGCCGATCGTGCTCACGACGTCCCGCGTGACGCGGTCGCCCGAGGACGCCAGGTATGCCCCTCGATTCGAGGTCCATGCCTGCTCCAGCTCCGACCACACGCGATTCTGCGGTATCCCCGCCGCTGTCAGCGCAGAGAGCTGCCTGATGACTTCCGGCCAGCATCCGAGGCTCACTGCTTCCCTGCGAGCTCTCAACGACCGGGCCGCCGAAAAGGTCCGGGACAACAGACGATCCGTCGCGGATGAGTCCGAAGAACCCACGCGAGGTGCCCGAAGTGTCCCGACCCCGATCAGGAGGATTCCGCAACCCCCGCACGCCAGCACCAAGAACGTCACGGCCGCACACCGCCCGTCAACGGCCCTGAACCCTGCGGCGAAGATTGCCACGAAGCCGGGCGGCTCCCATGCAGGCCAGCCAGGGCCGCAAGGGTAGACCAGGCTCGAGCGCAGGTCGCATCGCCGTCGACCCCGAATTCCACCGCGAGGACAACCACCAGGTCGTTGCCTTCCAGGCTGAGCAGTCCCAGCTGACTGACCCACCGGTGTACACCCGACCGACGCACGTGGACGACGACGTCGACGGCATTCGCGGCCTGGTGAGCCACCGCGTCATGTCCCAAACCGGCCAGGGCACCGAGAGCCAGAAGTCGCGACGGTACCGACGCGGCGGAGTTGGCGTGCAATGTCACACCACCGCCTTCGTGTCCGGTGTTCATGGCCAGTAAGAAGTCCTTGACCTCCGCTCCCCTGCATTCCCCGAGGATCAGCCGGTCAGGGCCCATCCTCAGCGCCTGGCGTATCAGGGAGGTCAATGTCACCTCCCCAGCCCCTTCCGCATTGGCATATCGGGAACGCAAGGAGACCACGTGCGGGTGGTCGGGTTCGAGCTCTGGCGAATCCTCGATCAGGACCAGACGCTCCGTCGGCGGGCAGAGTCCCAATACCGCATTCAGCAGGGTCGTTTTGCCGGTGCCTGTCCCGCCACTGATCAACAACGACCGTTTCCTGCGCACCAAGGAACGAATCAGCTCTCCTGTTTCCTCGGAAAACATGCCCGCCTTCTGCAGAGCGGAGAAATCCGGCCTCAGGGCGGGCTGGAGCCGGATCGACAGGTGCGTCTGCCGTGCGGCCACCGGTGGGAGTACGGCATGGAACCGGTAGCCGTCCGGAGTCTGCACATCAGCACAGGGGCGACTTGCGTCCAGACGCTGGCCTTCGGAGGCGATGATGCGTGTCGCCAGATCGCGCACGGCGGCGTCGTCGGGAAAACACAGACCGGTCCGTTGCATCCCCTGCGCGCCGTCCGTCCAGATCTCACGAGGACCGTTGACATAAATGTCCGTGACCCCCGGCCTCTCCAGCAACGGCTCGAGTATTCCCAGCCCTTGAAAACGGGCCCGTCGTGCTTCCCAGGCGGCCAATCGTTCGGCTGCCGGGGACACCGGGCTCATTCGGCGCCCCTACCGGCCGAAACGTCGGATGCGCGCCCAACATCCGAGCACGAGGGTCCTGTCGCTGCCTGGTCCTCCGACACGGCGCCGGCCGATCTCCGGTGCTGCGGCGATATCCTCGCGAATTGTTGGCCCGCGGAGTACCCGCGGCCACGTCCGCGTCCGGCACGACTCTCAACCGCCGCGCCCACGGCATCCACGATCTCGCCGAGGGCCCGACGCAACGGTCGCTTGTAGGCAATATCCAGGACCCGACCGGCCTCATAGGAGTCGTGAACCGGCACCACGTGCGGGATGGTGGCTGCCAACGGCATCCCTATGGCCTGGGCGACGTCCTGGTCGGAGACATCGCACCATCTGGGTCCCGTTCCGACGGGGACGACGGGCAGGACCCCGGACCATCGATGGCACGCCGCTCTCGCCTGGCACAAACCGCGGAGGGTGAACGGAACCAACAAGAGCAGGGCCGAGCACCGGGCCACGGACGTCGAATTCATGGTTGACCATGTCAGCGGAATCGCGCCGAGGTCGACGACGGGCATGGCCTCATGGCTCAGGGCATCGATGGTCGCCCAGAGGGTCGTCCCCGAATCCTGGATCTGTCCGGTGGTGTCCGGATCAGAGGAGAGGATGGGCAACCCGTGCGGGGCCGGAACAGCGGAGACGATGTGGGCCGCCTCTGGCCTGTACGGCAATCGGGCAATGTCTTCCCATCTGAGTCCGCTCATCGGTTCGCCGGCGACGCAGCTTTCGAGGGCTGTGCTGCCAGGGACGGCGTCGACGACGATCGGAGGCTTGCCGTCTTCGAGAAGTCTTGAGGCAACCCAGAGCGCCGTCGTCGTCGTTCCCACGCCACCGCACACGCCGAGCACCCCGATCGTTGGGTGCGTGTGTTCGGCTCCCGGGCTTCCGGCGATCCGGTCGGCCAACCAGCCCCTGCCCTGCGGGAGAATCACGACGTCGGGCTGGTGCCAGAAGGCCGCGAGCCTCCGCGCCGCAGCCCACGGATCAGAACCCCCTGCGAACCCGCAGACAATCGCGGGCCCCCTCGGACCCGGCGTCGACCTCAGATAGGCGTCAGGGCAACGAACAGGATCCTCGGCCTGTTCCGCCTCCATCACCAAAGCGTCGCGCGGACCGATGATCGGTCGGCCGTTCTCCGGCACCCGGCGCAGGCCTGTGCCTACCGCCCGCGCCACGTCCTCGGTCACGCGCAAGAAGCTGCGCCTGTCGCCCCAGGCCAGGAGGGCCCCCGAAGCTCCGTTCGAGAGTCCGTCGGAAGGCGCTCGATCGATCAGTTCCCGGACGAAGTCTTCCGCCTCCGAAACCTCGGGGTCAGCGATGTGTCGTCGTGAATCGGTATCCATGCCGACATCGTGACTCCACCAGCATTCAGGTCGACCGGAATTCTCCCTGTGTGGGTCTCCAGTGTGGAGAATTCGCAATTCCCCTCGAGAACAGGTCTCCTGTGGACGGATCGTACTGATCCATGCCGCGCGCTAGTCCACCTCGAAGTACAGGTCGTAGTGAAGAGCACACCGTTCGTTGAACATGATCGCGCACCGAGGGCACCGGGAAGCGGCCATGTACTCCTTGATCGGAAGCTCGCTTCCGCATCCCCCGCACAAGATGGCCGGCGTCTCCCGTTCGTCGACGGACCATTGGTGGGCCTCGTGGTCCTCGGCCTCGGCATGGCACAGATGGCACGGGTAGTACCTGTCGCAGCACTTGAAGCGAATCGCGATGACGTCCTCGGGCTGGTGGTAATGAACGCACCGGGTCATGTCATCGACGGTGTGGCCCCACACCCTCGGAAGACCCGGATTCTGAGAAATTGGCATTGCGTTGTCCACAGAGACAAATCTACGGGCTGCCTGGGGCTGGATAATAGAGACATGGTGATCGTGATCGGCCCCCAGGACCCCGGCTCGTCTGCGCAAGGCAACGACGCCGTCTGGCGAGCCGTCACGGTGGAGAACGGTGTGGCTGGCTCAACCCGCAGTTTCGCGCAGAATCAGTTGTCCGACTTCGTGAGCGCGGTGCACCGGACCTCACACCATCCCGACCGCATCCGATGGGTTTGGTCGTCCACGAACGCGGTCTACCCGTCACTGCTGAGAGCAGGAGTCTCCGTCTCCCGCTGCTGGGACCTCGCGCTGAATCAGACCATCCTTCGGAACGCCGCAACGCTGCCGAGCAATCAAGTCCAGTACAGCCCGGCCGTGGACCTACGGACCTCGGAGCCTGCCCCTGCGGGCCACATTCCCCCTCGCCATGACCCTCAGCAGGTTTCGTTGTTCGACGCGCCGACTCGGCCCGGGTCGCGTGCCGAACCCGGCATCGACCAACTTGTGGAAGAGTTCGCGGCACAGAAGGGCGCGGTGGACGACTCCCCGGGACGTCAACGGCTCACCCTGCTGCTGGCCGCTGAGTCCCAGGGCGCGTTGATAGCTGCCGAGATGTATCACGAAGGGCTTCCCTGGAACGCGGACATCCACCAACGGATTCTTCACGAGCTTCTCGGCCCCCGGCCCGACGAAGGAGAACGACCTGCCCTGATGCAGGAGCTGGCCGAGGAGATCGGAAGAACGCTGGGGACGAGCCGGCTCAATCCCGATTCGCCCCAAGACCTTCTCCGCGCGCTCCACTCCGCAGGAATCGAGGTTTCTTCCACACGAAAATGGGACCTGATGGCGTGGGCGGATCGTGGAGGCTCGAGTTCGGACCAGCGCAGAGCGATGATCGGGCCCGTCCTGCGGTACAAGCAGCTGTATCGGCTCTGGACCGCCAACGGGTGGCACTGGCTGGACGAGTGGGTCCGGGACGGAAGGTTTCACGCGGCGTACGTGGTCGGCGGCGTCGTGACCGGGCGGTGGGCCGCGCACGGAGGAGGGGCGATGCAGATTCCGCAAACGGTACGCGACGCCGTCCGCGCAGACCCAGGCAATGTCCTGACGGTTGCCGACGCTTCACAAGTCGAACCTCGCATCCTCGCAGCGATGTCATCGGACCGGGCTCTGGCCGTGGCCGGGCAGGGCAAGGACCTGTACGTCGGCATCGCGGAGATCGGGCAAAGAACGGGTTCCGCGTTGAAGGACAGGCCGGCGGCCAAAGTCGCTCTTCTCGGGGCAATGTACGGGGCCACGTCCGGTGAGGCCGGATCGTTGGCACCACATCTGAAGAGGCTGTTCCCCGAGGCCATCGGCGTCGTCGAGAATGCTGCGGACCGTGGCGAGCGAGGCGGCCAAGTCACCACGTGGCTCGGCCGGACCTCCCCGCCGCCGGACCAACGATGGTTCGACACGGTGAAGGACGTCAGCACGGCCTCGGCGGAAGCCCGGTCGAACACGATGGCCCGTTCCCAGGGTCGCTTCACCCGAAATTTCGTGGTTCAGGGAACCGCCGCCGAGTGGGCGCTGTGCTGGATGGGAGAAATTCGCCGGCGCCTGCGATCCGGCGGAGAAAACGGCGGACCGATGAGCACATCCTTGGTCTTCTTCGTGCACGATGAGGTCGTGCTCCACGGCCCGGAGTCGGAGGCACAGGTTGTCGCCGATATTGTCAGGGAGTCTGCGGCATCGGCCGGCCGGTTGTTGTTCGGGGATTCTCCCGTGGATTTCCCCCTGACGGTCGAAACGGTGGACTCCTACGCCGAAGCCAAATAGGTTCCTTCGCCGAGGTGACGCCGTGCACTGTGCTGAGCATTCCGCCGAGGACGGAGTTCAGCGAGGGGCCGGCTCCGAGCGGGTGCGGTCCCATTCCTGGTCCCATCCGAGCTCGTGGAGAACACGGTCAAGAACGACACCGGTGAATCCCCAGATCGTCACCCGTTGCGTGGAGTCCACAATGTCGAAGGCGGGCGATGTGTAGGTCAGCCGCCCGCGGGTCACCGCGGCGTAGTGGCGGTTGCCCGGATCGATCAGATCGCGTACCGGCACCCGGAAGACTCTCGACGACTCTGCACTGTCGACCACGGCGACACGTGAGGGGTCCTTCCACCATCCGATCACGGGGGTGACCATGAAGTTGCTGACCGGGAGGGGCACGGGTGCGAGCTTTCCCAATACCTCGACGCCGTCCCGATCGAGGCCGGTCTCTTCGACGGCCTCGCGGAGCGCTGCTTCGACAAAGGGATCCTCGGCCTGGTGGTCCTCCGGGTCCACTTTGCCGCCGGGGAAGGCCGGCTGACCGGCGTGCTGCCGCAGCGTTCCCGCCCGGACCACGATCAGCACGTCCAAGTCAGCGCCCACTCCCGACTCGGCACCGCTCGACGATGCCGCGAGGGCGTCGTCGAGTACACCGAACAGGATGAGGACCGCCGCATCCTTGGTCGACTCCGGATCCATGGCACCGATCCGCCACGGCTCGCGATCGTCCATGACGATCGTGCTCCCCCGCCTGCCAAGGTCCCTGAGGTCCTCGAGGGCGGTCGTCGTCGTATCCCTCCGGCTTTCATCGGCCAAGGCTGTACCCTTCCTCCCGCAGCTCGCGGCGTGTCGCACCTTCCAGATACCGGCGGTGCAGCTCCTCGCGTCCGGGGGCGAACTCGTACTGGAGGAGTTGTGCCGCCGCGCGCTCGTCGGTCTCACCGGATCCGTAGGACGGACAGAGGTCGGCCACGGGACATACTCCGCACGCCGGAACCTTGGCGTGGCAGATTCTGCGCCCGTGGTAGATGAGCCGGTGCGACAACATCGTCCAGTCTCCGGGCGGAAACAGACCCGCGACGTCCTTCTCGACTTTGACGGGGTCCTGCTCCTCGGTGAACCCGAGCCGGCGCGACAAGCGGCCGAAATGAGTGTCAACGGTGAGCCCCGGCAGGCCGAAGGCATTTCCCATCACCACGAACGCGGTCTTCCGGCCGACCCCTGACAGGGCCGTCAACTCCTCGAGCGTCTCGGGCACCCGGCCGTCGTGCTCGTCGACGATCTGCCCGGCCAGCGAAATGATCGACTTGGCCTTCGAACGGTAGAACCCCAGGGGGCGCACGATCTCCTCGACCGCCGAATGATCGGCCGTCGACAGCGCCTGTGCATCCGGAAAGGCCGAGAACAACGTGGGGGTGACCGCGTTGACCTTGGTGTCGGTGGTCTGCGCGGAGAGAACGGTGGCCACCACGAGCTCGAAGGCGTTGTCGAAATCGAGCTCCGCGACCGCGTACGGGTAGGTCTCGCCCAGAATCCGGTTGATCCTTCGCGCGCGCCGCACGGTTCCGAGATGGGTTTCCGCCGTCCCGGAACGACGTCGCCGTGCGGCACCCGCACGTGCCTTCTCCTCAGGAACGTGCCGTATCTCCGGACCGAAGCCCTCTTGCCCTGGTGCACTCGTCATATCGACCCAGCCTACCCAGCAACGTGCGCACCGGCGACGTCGGCCCCACGAGCCGTATGCGGCTGACCTGGAGATTTTCCTGCCTGCGAAACCCTTGCAACCAGTGATCCGAGTCACGAGATGTCTATTACAGTAGAACTGAATGATTTCGCGGTCCGCAGACCGCATCCACCAGAAAGGACGCACAGTGAGCGAGACTTACCACACGTTCGATCCGCCCCAGCAGTTCACCGCCCAGGCGAACGCCGGGAGCGACCTTTACGAACAGGCTTCTTCCCAAGGAACCGAGTTCTGGGCCGAACAGGCCAAACGGTTCCTCCACTGGGACAAGGAATTCACACAGACCCTCGACTGGACCAATCCCCCTTTCGCCAAATGGTTCGAGGACGGCGAGCTCAACGCCGCGTACAACGCCGTCGACCGCCATGTCGAGGCAGGCAACGGCGACCGGGTGGCCATTTACTTCGAGGGCGAGCCGGGCGACAGCCGGACCTACACCTACCGAGACCTCAAGGACGAGGTGTCGAAGGCGGCCAACGCGTTCCAGGAACTCGGAATCGAGAAGGGGGACCGTGTTGCGGTCTACCTCCCCATGATCCCGGAGGCTGTCATCACGATGTTGGCCTGCGCTCGCATCGGTGCGGTCCACTCCGTGATCTTCGGAGGATTCTCGGCGGACGCGATTCGGTCCCGGGTCGAGGACGGCGCGGCCAAGCTCATCGTGACCGCAGACGGCTCCTACCGGCGTGGCCAGCCGACTCAGCTCAAGCCCACGGTGGACAAGGCGCTGTCGAAGGGCGCGGAGAGCATCGAGCACGTCCTCGTGGTCAAGCGCAACGGTGAGGATGTTGCTTGGACCGAGGGGCGAGACGTCTGGTGGCACGAGACGGTCGACGAGGCGTCCGCGGAGCACACCCCCCAGCCCAACAACGCCGAGGATCCGCTGTTCATCCTCTACACGTCCGGCACCACGGGCAAGCCCAAGGGGATCCTCCACACGACGGGCGGTTACCTGACTCATGCCGCATACACCCACTACAACGTCTTCGACATCAAGCCGGATACGGACGTCTACTGGTGCACCGCCGACGTCGGATGGGTCACGGGCCACACGTACATCACCTACGGCCCCCTGCTCAATGGCTCGAGTCAGGTCATCTACGAAGGAACACCGAACTCCCCGCATCGCGGCCGTTTCTGGGAGATCGTGGACAAGTACGGTGTGACGATCATGTACACCTCGCCCACCGCCATCAGGACCATGATGAAGTGGGGCGAGGAGATCCCGGCACAGTACAGATTGGACTCGCTCCGACTGCTCGGCACGGTCGGCGAGGCCATCAACCCCGAGGCCTGGCTGTGGTTCCACCGGGTGATCGGCAAGGAACGCTGCCCCATTGTCGACACGTGGTGGCAGACCGAGACCGGCGGCATCATGATCTCCCAGTTGCCAGGGGTCACGGTGGCCAAGCCCGGCTCCGCCCAGCACGCGCTGCCGGGGATCCACGCTCAGGTCGTGGACGACTCCGGAGAGAAACTTCCCAACGGCGAGTCCGGGTTGCTGGTGCTGACCCAGCCGTGGCCGTCCATGCTGCGCACCATTTGGGGAGACGACCAGCGTTTCGTCGATACCTACTGGTCACGATTCGACGAGAAGACGTACTTCGCGGGCGACGGCGCAAAAAGGGACGAGGACGGCGACATCTGGGTACTCGGCAGGGTCGACGACGTCATGAACGTCTCCGGCCACCGCCTTTCGACCCCGGAAATCGAGTCGGCGCTTGTTTCCCACGATTCGGTGGCCGAGGCCGCGGTGGTTGGCGCAACCGACGAGACCACCGGCCAGGCTGTGATCGCCTTCGTGATCCTGTCCGATGACGCGACCGCGGAAGGACGCGACCAGGAGGATCTGGCCGCAGAGATTCGGGCCCACGTCGGCGAGGAGATTTCTCCGATCGCCAAGCCGAAGAAGGTTCTGATCGTTCCGGAGTTGCCGAAGACCAGGTCCGGCAAGATCATGCGACGCCTGCTGAAGGATGTCGCAGAGGATCGCCCCGTTGGCGACGTCTCGACCTTGGCGGACCAGACCGTCATGGACCAGATCACCGAGTCGCTCGGTCGATAACCGACCACGTCAGCGCCCGGGCGGCCGGGTTCCCTCCGCAGGGAACCCGGCCGCCCGGGCGCTGAGCTGTCCCATGGAAGAATGAAATTATGACCAAACCTATTTTTGTGCTGAACGGCCCCAACCTGAATATGCTCGGGGTTCGCAAACCGGAAGTCTACGGAACGACGACGCTCCGTGACATCGAGCACTCCGTGCGGTCCCACGCCGAAAAGCTTGGCCTGGGTATCGAGTTCATGCAATCGAATCACGAAGGCGACCTGGTCGACGCCATCCAACGCGCCCGCTCCGAGGCGTCGGCGATCGTGATCAACCCGGCAGCCTTCACGCACTACTCGATTGCCATTCATGACGCACTCGAGGCGGCCGAATTGCCCGTCGTCGAAATCCATCTGTCGAACGTCCACCAGAGGGAAGAGTTCCGTCACCGGTCTTTCGTGTCCCTGCAGGCCGAGACGGTCATCGCCGGTGCCGGGGCCTTCGGATACATCATGGCGCTGGACTACCTGGCCCAGCGCTGACGGAGCGGCGGTGAGTCCCCTCGATCAGCCCGAGGTGCACTCACCGCTGGGGACAGGTTGGTTCATGGATTCGATGTCCTGGAGCACGGGTTCGAGCTCGGTCATCGACAGGGCGTAGCCCGTCTCCCCCTGGGTGGCCTTCGCAAAAATCAGGCCGATGAACTGTCCCTGGTCGTTCAGCAAGGGACCGCCGGAGTTCCCCTGCTGGACGTCGGCCGCCAGCTGGTAAATCTCTCGCGGCTGGGTCGTGGTCCCATTTTCGGAGGTCGTCGAGTTGTAGCCGAGGCCCTGGATCGAGGCCGAACGCGAGGTGAAAGGCCCGCCCAGGGGATACCCCATGAAATTGGCCAGGTCGCCGGCCTTTCCGTTTTCCCCGGCCTTCAACGGCGAAGCATCGAGGCCGGGAACGTCGAGGACCGCGATGTCCTTGTCGGCATCGAAATAGACGATATTTCCTTCATAGCTCTTGCCCTGACGGGTCTGGACCAACGGGCTGTCCACGCCCGAGACCACGTGGGCATTGGTGATGACCTTGTGCGAGGCGGCGACGAAGCCGGAACCGGACTGGTTCTGGGCACAGGCCTCCGCGGTGCCATTGATCTTCAGCACGGAGTCTTCGGCCGCTCGCAAAGAATCCGAGTCGGAGGTCTCGGTGGGAGCCGCTTCCTGCGGGAAGAGTCGCTCGTCCAAGCGAGGGATCCCCGACTGTTCGAGGACGGCGGCCCTGGCCTCGGCAATTCCCCTTTGTACGGGTTGCGGAGTCGCCGACTGGAGACCGGTGATCACCGTCGACTTGTTCACGGCGGAGGAAATCGCTGCGACGCCCAGTTGCGAGGCCGAAAAGCTGAGCACGACGATCACGAAAGCGCAGGTCAGGGTGTTCAGCAACGCCCCGCCGATGCGGTCGACGATCCCAAGCCCCGTCCTCTCGGTGATTCTCCTCAGAGGTCGACCAATGGCCACGCCCAGTGCCTGACCGATCAGGATCAGGATGCCGATGCTCACAATGGCCACCACGATCCGCCAGCCGCCCTCGGCCCTTTCGACCAGCCATGGCGTCACGTAGAACGCGGCGACGGCTCCCAGAACGAACCCGACCACCGATCCGAGGGTCAGAAAAAACCCGCGTGCATAGCCGGATACGAAGTAAGCCAGCAGAATCAGGATGAGGATCCAGTCCAGCAGTGAGAAGTCTGTCAGCATGATCACCAATCGTCGCGGTCATCTCCCGACGACGCAGGCGGTCGGGAAGACTCTCCATATTAGGTACGGCACCTGATAAGAACCTTAGTCAATTCGACGTTCAGGAACCTTTATGCAAGGATATGGGCTCGTCTGTGGCGGATTCGACACACAACTTATACAGTGGATTTCAGATAGGTTGAATTTGTCACACGATCAGCCGGCGTCGCGCCCATCCCGAGTCAATGCCTGAGATGGTGTGGACGCGTGCGGCGGGCATCAAAGTCCCGGATCACTGAGGAGAATTATGGATATCGAGGTTCTGCGTAGGGCTCCCCTCTTCGCAACCCTGGACGACGAAGCATTTGGCGCGCTCACCGAGGAATTGACCGAGGTGGACCTCTCGCGCGGTGCAACGTTGTTCTACGAGGGCGACCCGGGGGACCAGCTGTATTTCGTGGTCTCCGGCAAGATCAAACTCGGCCGCACCGCATCGGACGGCCGCGAGAATCTGGTCGCGATCATGGGACCCGGCGAAATCTTCGGTGAAATGGCGCTCTTCGACCCGGGCCCCCGCTCGACGTCGGCGACCGCTGTGTCGGAATCCCGGCTGGCCGGAGTCAAGCACTCCAGCCTCAAGAAGGCCATGGACCGAAGCCCCTCGATTTCCGGACAGGTCCTCCAGGCCCTGGCCCGTCGCCTTCGCCGGACCAACGAGAACCTCGCAGATCTGGTCTTTTCCGACGTTCCCGGACGCGTCTCCAAGGCGCTCCTTGACCTGGCGGACCGCTTCGGCCGCCCGGCCACGGACGGCATCCTGGTTGCCCACGAGCTCACCCAGGAAGAACTCGCGCAACTCGTGGGTGCTTCTCGCGAGACCGTCAACAAGGCCCTTGCCGAGTTCGTCCAGCGCGGCTGGATTCGGCTCGAGGCCCGCGCCGTCGTCATCCTCGATCTGCAGCGGTTGCGACAGAGGAGCCGCTGATCGGTGTTTCGGGCGCTCACGCGTCGTGACTTGAGAAGGAGCCGGGTGCATACGCACCCGGCTCCTTCTTTTCTGCGGGCCCTCGCCCGACCTTGGGCTAAGCTCCCTTGGATCTGGTCCTGACCGCGTCCCTCGGGGGTGTGAAGGCCAGCATGAGCTCCCCGTTCTTCTCCACGAGCTCCGGTTTCTTGACGTGAACCTGACGTTTTTTGGTCAGAAAAGCGATCGTCGTCTGGCACGTGGCCAAAGACTCCAGCACGCACAGCGTTCCCGGCGTCATGAGTTCCTCGAGGGGGCGGCCCACCGTGTCCTCTCGACCGATTTCGTCGCCCAAGGCTGTGGAGGAACGGTCGGCGACGACGTCGCGCGCGGGAACCCACCTTCCCCAGACCCCCTTGGAGGACAGGAGTTTGGGACGTTGGCCCACGGGAACCACCGACGCGAAGAAGTGGGTATCGAAGCGTCGGTGCGAGAAGTCAGGGGTCTGCCACCGGCCAAGAGGTTTGAGCAGATCTGTCCGGAGCTTGAGTCCACCGCGTTTGAGATAAGCGATGAAACCCAGCTCGTGGCCGGCTATCGATTCCCGCGAGGCCATCGTCTCGCTCGCCTCGGTGTATTCGACCGTGTCCTGCTCGTTGGGGCCGGACAACAGCACGCCGACCTCTTCGAAACTCTCCCGCACGGCGGCCACCACGGCACTGCGTGCCACTACGACGTCGTCGTGCCCCAACTTCTGGGCCCACTGTGCGGGGGTCGGGCCGTACCACCCCACCGGCTCGTGATCGTCCTGCTCGACGACGCCGCCCGGGAAGCAGATGCGACCCATCGGCGATTCGGGGGTCGGGCGGTACGTGAGAAAAGTCTCGAGTCCGTGGGCACCCTCACGGATGTACACCACGGCAGCCGCCGTCTTCATCTGGCAGCAAGCTGTCTTGTCTTCCTCGGCCATCCATGCCCGGGCAGCCGTCGCCTCCCGCGGAGTCAGCGGGAAGTACGAAGCACCACAAGCCCGCGGATCGGCGGCCGGGCCACTCTTCGCGGTGACCCGGTGAATCGGCAGCGTCAGAGGATTAGGCAAATTCAACGATGAGTTCCACTTCAACGGGCACGTCGAGAGGAAGGACCGCAACTCCGACGGCCGATCGGGCATGGACGCCGGCGTCTCCGAACGCCTTGCCGTAGAGCTCGGAGGCTCCATTGAGAACCTGGGCCTGACCAGTGAAGTCGGGAACCGAGCTGACGAACCCCGTGACCTTGACGATCCTGGTCACACGATCCAGGTCTCCGATCACGGATTTGACGGCCGCCAAGGTATTCAGCGCGCACACTCGTGCCTGACCCTGGGCATCCTCCAACCCGACGGTTCCTGGCTCACCGCCGTCCGACACCTTGCCCTTGACAGCAAATTCACCGTTCTGCACCGGGATCTGACCAGAGGTGTAAACATAGTTGCCCGAAATCACAGCAGGAACATACGAAGCAACCGGTACGGCAACTTCAGGAACCTGCAGACCTTCGGCGGCCAGCCGTTCCTCAACCTTGGAATCTGCCACGATCTCAGTCCTCCTTGGGACGCTTGAAGTAGGCAATCGGGTTCGACTGCGTGGGCGCGACCATGTTTCCCGAGGGGGCGTCGCCCGCGGGAGCTGCACCGGGAAGGACCGTGACGAGCTCCCATCCGTCCTGTCCCCAATTGTCGAGGATCTGCTTGGTCGCATGGATCATGAGCGGAACTGTTGCGTATTCCCATTGAGTCATGGCCCCAGCCTATCCACCGCCGCAAGACCGCGCTATTCCGGTCGGCGACACCACGGATGCCTGGCCGATTCTCTACTCACACAGTGTGGTTTCCGGGCACGTGTTCAGGGGGCTTTCAGCGCAGTCCGTGACACGCCGAGTTTTGTCCACAGTGGGACCGTTGACGCGCACGTTTTGTCCCATCGACTTGTATGCTGTTGGAATGGCTTCACCCAAGAAATCAGCTCGGCGGCGTGAACGACGAGCCCCGAGCGACTTCATCCAGTTCATTGCCCTCAGTATCGTTGCGGGGTTCGTGGCTGCCGGCATCCTCATCCCGCCGGCGGCTACAGCCGGTCTGACGGCGAGTGCCTCGATCAACTGGTTCAAGGGACTCCCCGACGACCTCTCCGCGGGTCCGCTGTCCAAGCCGTCCACCATTCTGACGAGCGACGGAAAGAAGCTGGCAACGTTCTACTCGGAGAACCGCACGGAAGTATCGTTCGACCAGATCTCCGACAGCATGAAAGATGCGCAGCTGTCCATCGAGGACGACACCTTCTATGACCACGGTGGTGTCGATGCCTTCGGCATCGGACGAGCGTTGCTGAACAACTTGGTGCACCCCGGAGCGCGACAGGGCGCCTCGACGATCACCCAGCAGTACGTCAATAACCTGCTGATCGATCAGGCCACCCAGAACGGTGGGGACGCGACCACCACCATGGGGTCCAACAAGGGCATGCTGGACAAGATCAAAGAAATGAAGCTTGCCATCTCGATGGAGCAGAACAAGTCGAAGGACGACATCCTCAACGGCTATCTGAACCTCGTGAACTACGGCGGCAGCAATTACGGTGTCCAGGCCGCCGCCCACTATTACTGGGGCATCGACGCGAAGGACCTGAACGTCCAGCAGTCGGCGTTGCTGGCCGGCATGGTCCAGTCCCCTTCCTATTACGATCCTCAGGCAAATCCGAAGGCCGCGACGGACCGGCGCAATACGGTGCTCCACACCATGTTGCAGCACGGGAAGATCAATCAGGAACAGTTCGACGAGGCTTCGGACGCTCCGCTGGACCTGGACATCCACACCACGGATTCGGGCTGTGAAGCCGCAACCGACGCCCCGTATTTCTGTGACTACGTGCGTAACGAGTTCCTTCAGGACAAGCGCTTCGGGGACAACAGTGATGAGCGTCGCGCTCTGCTGACTCGCGGTGGACTGACCATCAAGACGACGCTGAAGAGCAAGGACCAGGGAACCGCCCAGGACCAGGTGAACCAGACCCAGCCGACCGACGACAACCCCGACTCGGTCAGCTCCTCGATGGTCTCGGTCGAACCCGGTACCGGCAATATCCTCTCGATGGCCCAGAACTCGAATTACAACAACGGCAAGGGCGTCGGAAACACGGTCTACAACTACAACGTGGACTCCGGAATGGGCGGTACCCCCGGCTTCCAGCCCGGTTCGACGTTCAAGCCGTTCTCTCTGACCCAATGGATCAAGGAAGGCAACGGCGTCGAGGCCACCATCGACGCATCTCCGCTGAGTTATCCTGCCGGAACCAAGTGGCGAGCAAGCTGCAAGCCCGGCGGCACGGTGGAGAATCCCGGCGCGAACGGCGCCTGGTCCTTCCAGAACGCCGAAGAGGGCTACAACCGGCCCATGACGGTCAACGAGGGTATCTACAACTCGATCAACTCCGCGCTGTACGCCATGGACAATTACCTCGACCTCTGCGGTGTCGGAAAGACTGCTCAGGACCTGGGCATCGTGAAGGGAGACGGCACAGGGGATCAGATCAAGACCCAGGATTCCCTTGCATCCCTGATCGGTACGGAGAACGTTGCTCCCATGGCCATGGCCAACGCGTTCGCGACCTACGCCTCGGAAGGAAAGTACTGCTCCCCGCGCTCGATCGAGTCGATCACCGATCGTCGAGGACAGCCCATGGACGTGGCGCCGGTCAACTGCCATCAAGCCATTGACACGGATGTGGCCCGGGGCGTCAACTACGTCCTGAAGAACGTTCTGACCAAGGGTTCGGCCCATGACCGAGGAATCGGGTTGGAGAACGCATCGGCTGCAAAGACCGGTACCACTGACGATTCGACCCAGACCTGGACCGTCGGTTATACCCGGGGCGTCTCCACGGCTTCCTGGGTCGGCAACGTGGACCTGGGTTCCCGTTCCCTGAACGGGTTGCGCATCGGTGGCCAGACCAAGGACTACGTCGATGGTGCAACCTACGCAGGTCGCCAGTGGCAGGACTACATGAAGGCCGTGTCCCGCGACTACAACACGGACCCGTTCACGGATCCTTCCGACAGCGTCAAGGGCGACCAGATCAAGTCGCAAAAGGCGAAGTAGTCCACGGTGAACACCACTGACCGACCGGCGGCCCCCACGGCGTCGATCGTCTCATTGGCTCTGAGGAGCATGGGACTTTCGGCTGCCGCGGGGGCCGCCGTGCTTGCCTATGGACACTTCATCGAGTTGAACCGCTTCCGGGTGCGGAAGGAGACCCTCTCGATCCTGCCTCCCGGAAGTCCTTCCTTGTCCGTGTTGCACATTTCGGATGTGCACATGATTCCGGGGCAGCGACGCAAGACACAGTTCATGCGTTCCCTCGCAGACTTGGACCCGGACTTGGTCGTCTCCACAGGAGACAACTTCAGTCATACCGAAGCCCTCGATCCTTTGCTGGATGCCTTGGATCCGTTGCTGGATCTGCCCGGTGTCTACGTCCCCGGGTCCAATTGCTACTTTGCGCCCAAGCTCAAGAACCCGGCGCGCTACCTGTGGAAACACACCGGTGACGAGAAGAGGGACCGCGACGCCCCGGATGTCCTTCCATTCCGACGAATGCACCAAGCCTTCGACGACCGCGGTTGGATCGGATTGATCAACCGCGCGGACAGCATGGAGATCGGAGGCGTTCGCCTCGACTTCTCCGGAGTGGATGACCCTCACCTCGGATACGATCGCCATCCGGGATTCCCCCAGGCGGATCACGGTCCGGCCGGTGACGGGGCCACGACCGGTTCGCGAGGGACAGAACCGTCATTGCGCGTCGGAGTCATGCACGCGCCCTACAGACGGACCATTGACCGGTTCGTCGCAGACGGCGCCGACATCATGTTCGCCGGTCACACGCACGGCGGACAGATTTGCCTTCCCGGAGGCCATGCGGTGGTTTCCAACTGCGATCTGGACCCCGCCAGAGCTCGGGGCATTTCCTATGACGAAGGCATCCCGCTGGAGGTCAACGCGGGCCTGGGAACCTCTCGATTTGCTGCTGTCCGCCTGTTCTGCCCACCCGAGGCGGTCCTTCTCCGCCTGACCGCGCGGGAACAAGAAAGCGGCGACGCGTAAGGCCCACTGACGCCGGGCACGGGGTGAACCGGGCAATGCCGCGCCTGCCGTCCCGCCCTCTCCCCTTCCCCACCTTCTGCCTTTGCCGTACCTTCCCCTAATCTGCCTTGCCTTGCCCGTTCTTGAGGAATGGTAAACCTCCGTGGCACGCCAATCGTCGTGATCCTAGGATGGAATCATGACCTCCACCACATCATTACCCTCTTCCGCGCCGTCCGCACTCACGGTCTCGGCGGCACCGCCGAGCCCCGCGTTCGACACCATGGCCGCGGGAATGGACTCGAGCCACGTCGGCACGACGTCGTCCAAGGAAATCGACCGTTTGTCGATGGCCCACGACGCGTCCCACTACCTTCTCGTTCCGCAGGGCATCGTGCGCCCTGAATCCGCGGACGGAGTAGCAGCCGTGATGGCCGCGGCCTCGCGGGCCGGACTGCCGGTGACTTTTCGGTCAGGGGGTACAAGCCTTTCCGGCCAGGCCGTATCGGACGGCGTCATGGTGGACACGCGTCGAGCCTTCCGTGGCATCGAGGTCCTGGACAACGGGAACAAGGTGCGGGTCCAGCCCGGTGCGACGGTCGGGGCCGTCAACGGGGCCCTCCGTCGTTTCGGGCGCAAGATCGGTCCCGACCCGGCGTCGTCGTCCGCCTGCACCATCGGCGGAGTCATCGCCAACAACTCTTCGGGAATGTCCTGCGGAACCGAATTCAACACGTATCGCACCTTGGACTCCATGGTCCTGATTCTGCCGTCGGGGACGACCTTGGACACCTCCGAGCCGGACGCGGACTCCCGTCTGCGGGACCAGGAGCCGGAACTCCACGAGGGGCTGCTGCGCCTGCGCCGTCGGGTCGTCGAGAACCCGGAATCCCGACGGACCATCGAGCATCAGTATTCGATGAAGAACACGATGGGATACGGGATCAATGCCTTCCTGGATTTCCGCGATCCCGTCCGCATCCTGGAGCACTTGGTGATCGGGTCCGAAGGAACCTTGGGTTTCGTCGCCTCGGCCACTTTCCGCACGGTGGAGATCCTCCCGGCCACGTCGACCGGACTTCTCGTCTTCCCCGACCTGATCTCCGCGACCTCGACGGTACCGAGCCTCGTCGAAGCCGATATGGCGACCGTCGAGCTTCTGGATTCGACGTCGATCCGTGTCGCCCAACGAACGGGGAAGGTTGCGGACTCGCTCGCTCGAATCGACGTCGACCGGCACGCGGCACTCCTCGTCGAGTTCCAGGCCAAAACCGAGCAAGAGGTGGCCGAGCGTCACGACGCCGCGCGTTCCATGTTGGACGGGCTCAAGCTGTCCTCCCCCGCCGAAATGACGACGGACCCATCCCAGCGCGCCCTCCTGTGGTCAGCGAGGAACAACCTGTACGCGACGGTGGCCGGGAATCGCCCGTCCGGGACCAACGCGTTGCTCGAAGATGTCGTGGTCCCGGTCGACGCGCTGGGCGAGACGTGCCGCGATCTCGGCACCATGTTCGACACCCACGGATACCAGGATTCCGTGATTTTCGGGCACGCCAAGGACGGCAACATCCATTTCATGCTCAACGAGCGTTTTTCCGAGCCCCAAAAACTCGACCGCTATCGTGACTTCACGGAGGACATGGTCTCCCTCGTGCTGGGCAACCGGGGGTCGCTCAAGGCAGAACACGGCACCGGCCGGATCATGGCCCCTTACGTGCGTCGCCAATTCGGGGACGAGCTCTACGAGGTCATGTGCGAGGTCAAGCGGCTCGTGGACCCGGGGGCAATGCTGAATCCCGGGGTCGTGATCAACGATGATCCTGACTCCTACGTCCAGAACCTCAAGGTCGCCGAGACGGTCGAGGAAGAGGTGGATCGCTGCGTGGAGTGCGGCTACTGCGAGCCGGTCTGCCCCTCCAAAGACCTGACGCTGACGCCACGGCAACGAATCGTGATGCGCCGCGAGCTCGAAGCAGCACGCGCCCGCGGAGACCACGATCTGGTCAAGAAAATCGAGGCCGACTGGGACTACCAGGGAGAACAAACCTGCGCGGTGGACGGTATGTGCGTGACCCGGTGCCCCGTCGACATCAACACGGGTGACCTGATTCGTCGATTGCGTTCGGAGCACCAGCGCCCCGCCGAGAGCTCGGGCTGGAAGGTCGCGGCGCAGCACTGGGAGGCCGCGAACAATCTGGCCAACTATGGCCTGAGGACCGCGAAGATGCTTCCCTGGCCCGTGCCGAGGGCCGCGACCGACGTCGGTCGCGCCGTCATGGGCGAGGACACCGTGCCCCGATACAACAAGCATCTGCCCTCGGGCGGAAGACGCCGTGCGGAGCGGACCGATCCCGCCGCGGACTTCGTGTTCTTCCCGGCCTGTGTGAACTCGATGTTCGGCGCGGTTGATTCCTCCGGATCACCGGCTGACCAGAGCGCGGGCTCATCGTTGATGAGCGTGGCGCATCGCGCCGGCTTGCGATGGAACACCCCGGAGGGAATCGGTTCGATGTGCTGCGGTACACCCTGGAAATCCAAGGGATTCACGGAGGGGTACTCCGTCATGTCCGACCGAGTCCTCGATGGTCTGTGGGCCGCCTCGGACGGCGGACGGTTGCCCGTGGTCTGTGACGCCTCCTCATGCACAGAAGGTCTCGAGACCATGAAGGCCAAGGTGCTCGACGCCGCAGCCGCCGGCCCGCAGCACGGGTCCGACGGGGAAATCCGGGATTTCTCCCGGATCCGTTTCGTGGACTCGGTTGAGTTCGTTGCGACGTCGGTCCTCCCGATGCTGACGATCCGGCGCAAGGTCGAGTCTCTGGTTCTGCACCCCACGTGCTCGCTGACCCATTTGGGGCTGGGGCCGCATCTCGAGGAACTCGGGAACGCCGTGGCCGAAACATGCGACGTCCCCCTCGAGTGGGGATGCTGCGCGTATGCCGGGGACCGCGGAATGCTGCATCCTGAGCTCACCCAGTCGGCCACGCGTGCCGAGGCCCGTGAGGTCAACCAACGGCAGTACGCGGCCTACGCGTCGTCGAACCGGACGTGCGAGCAGGGAATGACCGAAGCCACGGGGCACACCTACCAGAACATTCTCCAATTGGTGGAGTGGGCCAGCCGGTGATCCGGGACGCCGACGTGGTCGCCGCCACGAACCGCTGGTTTGCCGCGATATAGCCGATCCGCTATTCTAGAGAAGTTGCTTGACGCGATACCGGGTTTCCCGAGCGGACAAGTCAACATCGGGATGTGGCGCAGCTTGGTAGCGCGCGTCGTTCGGGACGACGAGGTCGCAGGTTCAAATCCTGTCATCCCGACCCAAGGACAGAGTCGCGGAACCGTTCGTACGGTTCCGCGACTCATGTTTTTAAATGGGCATTGACCATGTGCCGGAAGCCGCGGATCCGTCGATGACGGACCCGCGGCTTCCTTGTTGGCCCCGTGAGAGCCCATCCAGAACCTCCGGTGTGCGAGCCGTGCCGTTTCAGGGCCCGGTTCGCACTCTCCGGCACGGCCGAGATGGTGAGGACCAGTCGCCGTTCATCAGGCCGCCTGGGCCTCGCGTCGGCTCGTCACGACGTCGCGAACGCCGATGGCGCCGGCCAGGATCACGACGACGGCGATGACCAGCAGCCCCACAACCATGGCGGTGGGCCAGGTCGAGTGGGCCACGATCGCGAAGACGATGCCCGTGATGGCGGCAATTCCGATCGACGTGCCGACTCGTTGGCCGGTCTGCAGCACGCCTCCCGCCGAACCGGCATAACGCATCGGCACATCGGCGAGGGTCAGGGTCTGGTTGGGGCTCACAACGAGCCCCTGTCCCCCACCGACGAAGGTCAGGCTGAGAAGCATCCACCATTCGCTGAGACCTACCTGCCCGTGGAGGTACACCAGGAGAGCGGTGGTCAGGAGGCCGAACAAGACCGAGCCCATGCCGATCAGTACGAGCGGTCGTCCCATGCGTACGATGTGCCTGCCGGCGATCGGCGCGCTGATGGCGCTGGCGGCCGCCGCGGGCAATCCCATGAGCCCGGAGGCGAGCGCGGTATGCCCCAGACCGGACTGCATGTAGAGCGCCACGAGCACCCAGATGCTGGTCACACCGACGAAGTAGAGTCCGATGAGCATGGTTCCGTTCGCGAAAGAGCGAGTCCTGAACAGCTCCATGTCGATCATGGGTTCGCCGCCGCGTTGACGGTATTTCTTCTCCCAGAACGCCCAGAAAACGAACAGTGCGGCGGCCACCACCATGGAGCCCCAGATCCAGGGGCCGACCGAGGACTCGACGAACGGAAGCATGACGAGCAGGACCGCCAGGCCGAAGGAGACGAGCCCGACCGGGTCGAGGTCTGCCTTGGGGCGCGGGGCCGATCCGTTCTTCGACACGACGGGCATCGACGAGGTCGAGTGCTCAGCGGGTACGGGCTCCCACGCAGAATCCGGCAACCATGCCTTGGCCAGCAGAATCGCGACCACGCAGATCGGGACGTTGACCAGGAAGGCGGCCCGCCAACCGATCTCCGGGCCGAAAAGACTGATGAGCACGCCGCCCAGTACCGGCCCGATGGCCACCGAAACACCGACGACGCCGCCGAAGAGGCCGAATGCCTTTCCTCTCTGGGCTCCTTTGAAGTACTGCTGAATGAGGCCGATGGCCTGGGGGTTCAGAAATCCGGAACCGAGACCCATGGCCACACGGGCAATGTTCAGAACGATCGGCGTCGGGGCCAGCCCGGAGACGAGGGCTCCCAGACCGAACAGGCTGACGCCGAGGATGAACAGCCTTCCGCGGCCGTAGACGTCGCCGGCTCGCCCGGCGGCGACGAGCAGCACACCGAAAGCGAGGGCGTACCCGGAGAGTACCCACTGCAACTCGGAACTGCCGGCATGGATCGATTCCTGAACGGCGGGCAGGACCACGTTGACGATGGAGACGCTGAGCAGGGACATGAAGAGTGGCACCAGTGTCAGGGCCAGTATCCTCTTCTGTTCTGCGTCGAATTTTCCGGGCAAATCTGTAGGCATATCTCCTACTTCTACTCGCACCTCAAGGATGCGTCCATGAGCCCATCCACATGGGAGGTCACAATCCTGAGCAAGATCACAGCCGATAATGCGCATGGCGAACTTTCCGGACATGGCTCAGATATAGCCGTAGATTTATACGTATCCCATCAGCACGACGTCAGGAGGCATTCATATGCCCATTTCAGTCAAAGCACTTCAGAAGACCGGACCGGACGCACCGTTCAAGGTCGCCACGATTGACCGCCGGGATCCGCGGCCCGACGACGTCCTGATCGACATCAAGGCCGCAGGCATTTGCCACAGCGACATCCACACGATTCGCAACGAATGGGGCGAGGCGCACTTCCCGCTGACCGTGGGTCACGAGATCGCCGGCGTCGTCGAAGCCGTGGGCTCCGACGTCACCAAGTACAAGGTCGGCGACCGCGTGGGCGTCGGATGCATGGTCAACTCCTGTGGAGAGTGCGAGGAGTGCCGCGACGGGCAGGAACAGAACTGCACGCGTGGCGGCATGGTCGGCACCTACGACTCCGAAGATGTCGACGGCAGCATCACGCAGGGCGGCTACTCCGAGAAAGTCGTGGTCAACCAGGACTTCGTCCTGCGGATCCCCGACGCGCTGGACTTCGACGTCGCCGCTCCCCTTCTCTGCGCAGGCATCACCACGTATTCGCCTCTGGCCACGTGGGATGCTGCACCGGGCAAGAAGGTCGCGGTGCTCGGTCTGGGCGGTCTCGGACACATGGGCGTCCAGATCGCTGCGGCCAAGGGCGCTGAGGTGACCGTCCTGTCCCGTTCCCTCAAGAAGGAGCAGGAGGCCAAGGAGCTCGGCGCGACCCGTACGCTGGCCACCTCCGAAGAGGACTTCTTCAAGAACCACCGCGGCGAATTCGACCTGATCCTCAACACGATCTCGGCGTCGATCCCGGTGGACAAGTACATGAGCCTGCTGAAGCCCCGTGGCGTCATGGCCGTGGTCGGGTTGCCGCCCGAGAAGCAGGCGTTCAGCTTCGGATCGGTGATCGGTGGCCGCAAGGCTATCGCCGGTTCCAATATCGGTGGCATCCCTGAGACCCAGGAAATGCTGGATTTCTGCGCCGAACATGGGTTCGGGGCGAAGATCGAGAAGGTTTCGGTGCACGAGGTCGACGACGCCTACGAGCGCGTCGTCGCGGGTGACGTGAAATTCCGTTGCGTCATCGACACCTCGACGTTCGCCGACGCCGAGGTCGAAGCCTGATTTCTCCTCGTACTGCGCCCGATGGCCGGAGTTTCCTCCGTCCGTCGGGCGCAGTTGTGTGTGGCCCCGCGTCGGTTGACGACCGTCCGTGCGGCACAATGTATTAGCGGCAGGCATCGAGCATCGGGAGCGGAACACGAATGAAGCCACTGGTCATCGGCATCGCAGGCGGTACCGGATCGGGGAAGACGACCCTGACCCGGGCCCTGGTCGCCAGCTTTGATGAGCACGTCTCGGTGGTCTACCACGACAACTATTACAAACGACGCGACGACCTGAACTACGACGAGCGCGCTCTGCTGAATTACGACGCTCCCGAAGCGTTCGACAACGAGCTGCTGATTCAGCATCTGGATCAGCTCGCACGCGGGGTGAGCATCGAATGTCCGGTCTACGACTACGCGGACCACAATCGTTCTGACGAAACCCTGACGATCGACTCACAGCCGATTGTGATCGTCGAAGGAATCCTTCTCTTTGCCGAGGACGAGATCTGCGCACGGTGCGACATCAAACTCTTCGTGGACACCGACGCCGATGTCCGAATCCTGAGGCGCATCAAGCGGGATGTCCTCGAACGCGGGCGATCCGTCGAATCGGTCGAATCCCAGTATCTTTCGACGGTCAAACCCATGCACGAGCTCTACGTGGAGCCTTCCAAGCGGCGCGCGGACTTGATCGTTCCGGAAGGCGGCGGAAACCTGGTCGCCCTCGACATGCTGGTCCATCGGATCAATCGCCAGCTCGAGACCGCCGGCTGAACCGGGGCCACGCGCCGACCTGCCCGGCGACGGGCTGAGCCCGAAATTCGGGCACCGGCTCAACACATCCAAGATCGTGGTTCTTTCTTCCGGAGTCACGCTGAGCCCGTAGGCGGCTTTGACCTTCACTTGGCGTGCCACATACGGACAACGGAAAGCTCGATCCGGTGGGAGCCATTCCGCGGCGTCGCTGCCCCCTTTGTCCTCATTCGTCGGCCCGTCCACGGCCAGCAGATTCTCCGGGTCGTTGGCGAAGGCACGGCGTCTCTCTGCCGGCCATTCCCATGCCCCCGAGACCCAGGAATCCGACAGTGCGACGACGTGATCGATCTGAACCTTCCGAGATTCCTTGCCTGCGACGAACTCGATGGTTCGACCGGTGTACGGATCGGCGAGAGTTCCCTGCCTGACTCGGCAGGATGACCGGTCGCCGAACGAGACATCGGCCATGTCCCGGGAGAGGATGTCATTGCGGGTGTCGCAACCGTTGTGGTCCTCGTCCGACCAGGGACTGCCGAAGGCCGATCGATCATAGGGCTTCCCCGCACCCTTGGCCCGTACCGTCACCCGGGCCAGGTGACCGGCGGTGTCCTGGGACAACAGGAGACGTCGCGACGACCATTCCGGCAGGACCGACCACCCGCCGGCAGCCCCGTTGCCGGCCTGAACCGTGATCCATCCCAGGATGGCGAGCAGGGCTGCGGTCGCGGCGATCAGGGCGCCGGTCGGGATTCCGGGTCGGAGGCCACCGGGCGAGGCTGAGCGATTCATGTCCTCGAGGGTGCCAGGAGGAAGGCGGCATTGCGCCTCGAGGCGACCGCTCGGACGCCGAATTGTGGACGCCGGCTCCGTCCCGCCCGGGCAGAGACCTGATGTGGAACACGCAGGGCAGGAGTATCCCGCACTTCCGGGAGGCAGGACGATCCCTGCCTCCCGGGACCGCCGTCTCTGCGGTCACCACCCGGACGCGGCTACTGACCGTCCAGGATGATGACGTCCAGGGTGCGTGGCCCATGGACGCCTTCGACGCGCTGCAACTCGATGTCAGAGGTCGCCGACGGTCCGGAGATCATCGTGATCGGACGCTCGGGATTCACACGCCGCACCGATTCGGGGATCAATTCCACGATCGACTCCGCAGGAACGATGCAAATGTGATGATCCGGGACCAGGGTGATCGCACGCCGTCCTTCTTCGTCGGACGCGTTGAGAAAGATCGTTCCGGTCTCTGCGCAGGAGACGGTCGACGAGGTGACGACGGCGTCGACGGCGTCCAGTTCGCGATCGGTCAAGGACCCCGCTCTCTGACCGTTGCCCGAATCCACGAGGTGACGCCGCGCGGCACTGTCTTCGGGCAACCAGTCGAGATTCAGGCCCTTGGGAATCACGTACCGGGCGGACTTGCCGAGTAGTTTCTCGATGCGCTCAGCCACGCTGTCCATGGTCTCCTCGTAGACGTTCGCCTTGTAGTCGAGCAATCGATCGATCAACATGGCGCGCACGTCGTGCGCCGATTTCTCCGATTCCGTCCTGTACGCGCGCGTGACCTCAGGGGCTTCGGGACTGTCGGCCAGGGATGCCCTGACTCGTCTGAGTATCTCTGCCTTTGCTTCTGACATGGTCAGTCGTTCCCCTCCTGGGACGAGGTCCCCTCGCCCGTGGTGCCGTTGGAGGAATCGTCCTGCCCCTTGAGCAGGTCCTCCTCGCGCCGAACCATGTCGGGCTCCCGCCGCTGCTCCTTCTTGAGTTCGGCGGCCTGTTCCTGGGCTTCCTCACGCTCTTCCTGGGCCTCACCCGCATGACGACGATGGAGCTCTTCGGCCAACCCGGAGTTCTTGGCGATCAAGGCGTCGACGTCGACCCGGTCGGAAGCGGCCCTTTGCTTGGGACCGTTCTTCTTGTTCTTCTTCCACCAGTGCCGAAAAGCCTGCTTCGGAGGCTCCGGAATGTCCCGGTACTTGGTCCATCCTCCGATCAGGCCCGGCAACCAGCTGATCTTGTGATCCCGGCCTGCCGCGAGACCCCCTGCGGGCAGACCCCGCTCGGCGATGCTGAGCAATGTCGAATTGGAGAACATCGCCTTGGCGCCACCCATGATTGCGTCCATCTGGTCCGGGGCCTGGCGCTTGTTTCCTTCCTCGCCCTTGCCGTGTTTGGCATCGACGTCCTTGCCGCGCAGGTGAACCAGGACGTCCGGGATGTTGATCTTCACCGGGCACGCCTCGTAGCAGGCACCGCACAACGACGACGCATAGGGCAGAGAGTTGTTCTCTTCGGCTTCCACACCCGTGAGCAACGGAGAGAGAATCGCGCCGATCGGTCCCGGATAGACCGATCCGTAGGCGTGACCGCCGGCCCGCTCGTAGACGGGGCACACGTTCATGCAGGCCGAGCAACGAATGCAGTGCAATGCCTGGCGGCCCACCTGGTCCGCGAGAGCGGCGGTGCGACCGTTGTCCATGAGGATCACGTGCAGGTTCTGGGGCCCGTCCCCCGGCGTCACTCCCGACCACATCGAGGTGTACGGGTTCATCCGCTCTCCGGTCGAGGAACGCGGCAACAACTGCAGGAAGACCTCCAGATCCTGGAAGGTCGGCACCAACTTCTCGATTCCCATGAAGGAGATGAGGGTGTCCGGGAGGGTCAGGCACATCCGGCCGTTGCCCTCGGATTCGACGATGCTGAGCGTGCCCGAATCGGCGACGCCGAAGTTGGCTCCCGAAATTGCGACCTTGTTCCGGAAGAACTTCTCACGCAGGTGGTGTCGCGAGGCCTCGGCAAGCTCGGCGGGGTTGTCCGAAATGTCCTTGTCGATGTGCGGCATCTTCTTGAGGAAGATGTCGCGGATCTCCGAGCGGTTGCGGTGGATTGCGGGCACCAGAATGTGCGAGGGCTTGTCCTCGCCCAACTGCACGATCTCCTCCGCGAGGTCGGTCTCCACGGCTGACACGCCGTTTTCCTCGAGGTACTCGTTGAGGCCGGTTTCCTGGGTCGCCATCGACTTGATCTTGATGACTTCTTCGGCCTGCTGTTCGCGGATGATGTCCAGAGCGATCTGGTTCGCTTCATCGGCGTCGCGCGCCCAGTGGACCTTCCCTCCGCGCTCGGTGAAGTTCTTCTCGAACTGTTCGAGCAATTCGGGCAGGCGTGCCATGACGTCCTGTTTGATCTCGGATCCGGCCGTGCGGAGGAGCTCCCAATCCGGCAATTCCCCGACGACCTTGGCACGCTTGTCGCGGATCGTGTGCGTCGCGAAACCGAGGTTCGCCCGCAATTGTTCGTTCTTGAGCTCTCTGCCGGCGAAGGACGTGAACGACTCTTCGGCGGCGATATTGCCCGTACCGTGAAAAACCTTGGGCATCCCCAACTGTGTGACGGTCATGCTTATTTCCCTCCCGTGGTGGTGGTCAGCGCCACCGGTCCGGAGACTTCGAGCGGATTGTCTTTGGTGCTGGCGAGGATCTCGGCGAAGTGCAGGGTCGTCACGTCCGAGCCCTTGCGCGACAGGGCACCGCCAATGTTCATCAAGCAGGAGACATCGCCCCCGGTGCACATCTCCGCGCCGGTCGATTCGATGTTCTTGACCTTGTCGGCGGTCATGGCACCCGAAGTGTCAGCATTCTTGAACGAGAAGGTGCCGCCGAAACCACAGCACTGATCGAGGTCGGGAAGCTCCTCGAATTCCAGGCCCTCGACGGTTCGCACCAAATCGGACTGGCGGGTGCCCAACTGCATGATCCTCATGCCGTGACAGCTCGAATGGAAGGTGACTTTGTGGGGGAAGTATGAGCCGAGCTGTTCGGCCGCATCGGTAATGCCCAGGACGTCGATCAGAAGTTTCGACAGTTCGAAGGTTCTGCCCGCAACGTCCTCGGCCGCGATTGCGGTTCCCTCGTCGCCCGCGTGCCGCGCGATCATGGGCTGCTGGTGCCCGAGGGAGACGACGCACGAAGCGGAGGGTGCGACGGCGACGTCGTAGTCCCAGTCCGAGAACGCATCCACGTGGTTCTTGACGATCGAATACGCATCATCGAAGTATCCGCTGTTGACGTGCATCTGCGAACAACACGTCTGACCGGGTGGGAAAACAACTTCGTGACCGAGGCGTTCCAGGATGTCCACGGTCGCTCGAGCGACCCGCGGGTACATCGCGTCGACGATGCACGTTGAGAAAAGTGCGATCCGCATGGCGTCTCCATTCCGATTAGTGCGGGCCCGCTCCCGGAGTGGGGCGGGAGGATGCCCACCAGTCGTTCCCACCATAGTGACAATTTATTAACCACCTCCAATAAGGAGCGCCTAACTCACCCTTATCGAGGCTGTTTATAAGTGTCCGGGGCGTAATTTCAGGCAACACGGCGGAATTAGCGCATCTTTTTCTGACCTAAAAACCTCCAGAATGTGTGCCGCACCACGGCCCCATCGCACTGCCCTCGAACCCTGTTTTGATTTCCTCCCGCCCATCGGTATGGTACTGGTCTGACCACACTGTAATGCGGGACACATAGTATCGGAACTAGTCTTGCAGACGTGGTCGCTTCACTCATTGCATCAGCGTTGATGCTCGTTCCAGGACGCGCGTCAACCCATCACAAGGAGACCGCGTGGATACATTCACAGCCACCACCACCGCCGTCGGCGGCTCGGTCGGGCTCTCGGCGCTCGTCGCTATCCTTCCGCTGCTGACGTTCTTCATCATGTTGCTCGGGGTCAAAGCCAAGGCCCACACGTCGGCGCTCAGCGCGCTGCTGGTGTCGATCATCGTGGCCGTGATCGGCTTCAAGATGCCCGTCGGGCTCACCCTGATGTCCGGAACGCAGGGCTTGGCCTATGGGGCCTTCCCCATCGTCTGGATCATCGTCACGGCCCTGTGGTTCTACCAGGTCACCGTCGAGTCGGGCAGATTCGAGGATTTGCGGCTGACCTTCGACCGCATCGGAGGAGGCGACATCCGCATCCAGGCGATCCTGATTGCCTTTTGCTTCGGGGGTCTCCTCGAGGCCCTGGCCGGATTCGGGGCGCCCGTGGCCATCACGGCGACCATGATCCTCGCCCTCGGAGTCAAGCCGTTGCGCGCGGCCGTGACGGTTCTGGTCGCCAACACGGCTCCCGTGGCCTTCGGGGCCCTGGCCATCCCGATCACCACGGCGGGAACACTGACCGGCGAAAACCCGGCCCACATCGGGGCGATTGTGGGCCACCAGGCCCCGTTCGTGGCGGTGCTCGTGCCCTTCATCCTGCTCTACCTCCTCGACGGCTTCCGGGGCGTCCGCGACGCATGGCCAGCGGCTCTCGTCATCGGCCTTTCCTTCGGTCTCGCCCAGTGGTGGTCGGCGACCCATTTCTCCTACGAGCTCACCGATATCGTCGCGTGCCTCGTCTCCCTGGGAGTCGCGGTGCTGTTCCTCAAGGTGTGGAAGCCCCGCGGGACCGAAGCATTTCGTGAGCGCATCGGAATCGAGGCGCCTCGGGCCACGGAGGGTCTGCGTCCGGTCCGGGTCTGGATGGCCCTCCTGCCGTACCTCGTGGTCGTCGGTGTGTTCGCCGTCGGGAAGCTTTGGAAAGCGGGCATCGATGTGCCCGTCGCCCTCAAGAAGACGGACATCAAGATCCCCTGGCCGGTCACGTCCGGGCACATCGTCACGTCGTCGGGCAAGCCCATTTCGGGCACGACCTTCAATTTGCAGTGGCTCTCCAACCCGGGAACCATGCTCCTGATTGCCGGCCTGATCGTGACCGTTCTCTACATGATCTTCCACGAGAACGGCAGATACAGGCTCGGTTTCGGTCAGTCGGTTGCCCAGCTCTGGCACTGCTTCTACAGGATGCGCTGGTCGGCCCTGACCATCGTGTCGGTTCTGGCCCTCGCCTACGTCATGAACTTCTCGGGGCAGACCGTGTCCATCGGAACGTACCTCGCGTCCCTGGGTGGCGTCTTCGCCTTCCTGGCCCCGACCCTCGGCTGGCTCGGTACCGCCGTGACCGGCTCGGACACTTCGGCCAACGCGTTGTTCTCCAACCTGCAGCACACAGCCGCAACCAACGCCGGGCTCGATCCGGATCTGATGCTGGCGGCCAACACGAGCGGAGGCGTCGTCGGCAAGATGATTTCCCCGCAGTCCTTGGCGATCGCCGCGACCGCCGTAGAGATGGAGGGCAAGGAGTCCGAGATCTTCAAGCGCGTGATCCCGTGGTCCCTGGCCATGCTCGTGATCATTTGCACGTTGGTGTTCCTGCAATCGGACCTGATCTCCTGGATGCTCCCCTGACCGACGATGCTTTGCGCAGCTAAGGTTGTGTTCTGTGGAGAAGAAGACCTACACCATCGTCCTGCAGAACATCGAGGATCGACTGCGCAACGGGGAACTCGTCGTGGGAGACAGACTTCCGGCGGAGCGCGCTCTTGCTGAGGAATTCGGGATATCCCGTGCCTCGGTCCGTGAAGCCATTCGAGTCCTTGATGCCATGGGACTCGTGCGTTCGGGAGTCGGTTCAGGCCCCAGCGCGGGGGCGGTCGTGGTCTCGGAACCGTCGGCAGCCCTCGGCTGGGGCCTTCGCATGCACTTGGCGTCGAATTTCCTGCCCGTGGCAGATGTGGTTGCGACCCGTGAACAGCTTGAGTCGCAAGCTGCCGCCGACGCGGCGGCCCGATGGTCGACGACCCAGGACAAAATAGCCCTGACCAGGGCGAAGAGGTATCTGGACGAGATGGACGATCCGATGCTCCCCGATATGCGCTTCCATGAGCTGGATGCGCACTTCCACCTGGTGGTCTCGGGGCTCGGTGGCAACGTCGTCGTCACCACGATCCTGGACTCGTTGCGCCAGGCGACGGTCGGCTATGTCCAGGAGGGCGTGCCCCGCCTCGGGGACTGGCCCTCGGTCCGTCGGACCCTGCAGGAGCAGCACCGCGGAATCCTCGAGTCGGTCCAGCATCGCAGGCCCGACGAGGCGTCGCAGAGGGTTCGGGAGCACATCCGGTGGTTCTACGGAGTGGCCTATGCGGAAAATTCCGTTCCGGTGAGTTTCTCGTAGGCCTCGACGTACCGGGCACGGGTCCTCTCGACGATTTCCGAAGGAAGCTCGGGCGGGGGCGTCGTCCTGTCCCACCCCGCGGCGTCGGACAGCAGCCAGTCGCGCACGAACTGTTTGTCGAAACTCGCCTGTGCGCGCCCCGGGGCCCATTGCGCCCCGTCCCAGAATCTCGACGAATCGGGGGTCAGGACCTCATCGCCCAGCGTGACCTCCCCGCGGTAGGAGTCGAGACCGAATTCGACCTTGGTATCGGCGACGATGATTCCTTGTTCCCGGGCGATTCTTTCCGCAGTCCCGTAGATGTAGAGGGTCAGCTCCCGGATGCGCTCCCCCATCGCGCGGCCGACGGCGTCGGTCATCTCCTCGTACGTAATGGCTTCGTCGTGCTCACCGACCTCGGCCTTGCCCGTCGGCGTGAAGATCGGGGAATCGAGCCTGGAGCCGTCGACCAGGCCTTCCGGCAATTCGATGCCGCACACCGTGCCGGACCGCTGGTACTCCTTGAGGCCGGTACCGGTCAGGTACCCCCGGGCGATGCACTCGACGGGGAACATCGACAAGGATTTGCAGATCATGGCGCGTCCAGAGACTTCCTCCGGGACGTCGGTCGAGAGCACATGATTGGGAACCTGGTCGAGCTGCTCGAACCACCACAGGCTGAGCTGGGTCAGGATCTTGCCCTTGTCCGGAATGGGTGTGGGCAGGACATGGTCGAATGCGCTGATCCGATCGGTGGCCACGACCATGACGGATCCCGCGCGGGCCTCGGCATTATCGGCGAAGGAGCAACCGATGACGTCGTTGCCCTCCGCCGGGACGTAGAGGTCCCTGACTTTTCCCGAATAGATGTGCTTCCAGCCCGGAATGTCGGTGGGCTCTGGGGACATGCGCTGCGCTCCTGTGTGTGAGTGATGTGCGGGCCCCACGCCGCACGCGCGAGGCCGACGATGTGTGGTCTAGGGACAGGGAACCTTGACCTGGCCTGCTGCGGCTTTCTCCGCGATATCTCGGCGATACTGTGCGCCGTCCCAGGAAATCTTGTCGACGCCTCGGTAGACCTTTGTCCTCGCGTCATCCAGATCCTCGCCGAGGGCGACGACGGCGAGTACCCGGCCTCCGGAGGTCACTACCGAGTCCGTGCCGGACAGCGTCCGCTTGTTGCTGGTCCCGGCATGCAGAACGGAGACGTCCTCGAGGGCCTCGGCGTCGGCAATACCGGTGATGACGTCGCCCTTGCGCGGGGCCTCCGGGTAGTTCTCGGCCGCCATGACGACCCCCACGGCGGTCCGGAGATCCCATCGCAGAGATTCTCGGCCGTCGAGCCCGCCCTGGGCGGCCTCCAGGAGAAGTTGGCCGAGCGGCGTCTTCAATCGGGCCAGCACCGCCTGGGTTTCCGGATCGCCGAAGCGAGCGTTGAATTCGATGACTCGGATGCCGCGGCTCGTCAGTGCGAGTCCGCAGTAGAGGACGCCCACGAAGGGGGTTCCGCGATCGGCCATCACGTCGATCGTCGGCTGGGCCACCCGTCGGACGACTTCATCGGTGAAGTTCTCGGGCAACCACGGCAACGGGGTGTACGCCCCCATGCCGCCCGTGTTCGGCCCCTCGTCATTGTCGTAAATCCTCTTGAAGTCCTGGGCCGGGGTGAGGGGCACGGTGCGACGCCCGTCGCTGATCACGAAGAGCGAGACCTCCGGACCGTCCAGGAATTCCTCGATGACCACGGACGAGCCCGCATCGAAACAGGCCTCGGCATGGGCCAGAGCGGCGTCGCGGTCCTCGGTGACGACGACACCTTTGCCGGCGGCCAGGCCGTCGTCCTTGACGACGTACGGTGCCCCGAAGGAATCGAGGCATTCCTCGACGGTCGAGAGGTCATGAGCGACCCGGGCCATCGCTGTCGGGACGTTGGCGGCGGCCATGATCTCCTTGGCAAATGCTTTGGAGCCCTCCAGCTGGGCGGCATCGGCGTTGGGGCCGAACACCGGGAACCCGGCCTCTCGCAGAGCGTCCGCCACGCCGGATACCAGGGGAGCTTCGGGACCGATCACAATCAAGTCCGCATCCAGGCGTTCGGCGAGAGCAGTGGCCTCCTCCGGACTGTTCGCGTCCACGGCATGAGTCCGAACGATCTCGGCAATCCCGGCGTTCCCGGGTGCCGCGTGGACCTCCGTGACGGCCGGATCGCGCAGGAGCGCGCTGATGATCGCGTGTTCGCGCCCGCCCGGGCCAAGCACCAAAATCTTCATGGAGCAACCATAGCTAATCGGCAACGATGAGTACGCATCGTTTCCGACTTCCCGGCCGATGTTGCGCGTTCAACCGTATCCGGCCGGTTTACAGGAGTCCCTCGTTGGCCAGGAGCGGACGTACGCCTTCGCCGAACCAATACGCCTCCTCAAGGCACGGATACCCGGAGAGCACGAACTCTTCGAACCCGACCGCGATGTATTCCTTGATGAGGTCGGCAACTTCCCGGTGGGACCCGACGAGTGCCGTACCGGCTCCCCCGCGCACGAGTCCCACGCCGGCCCAGAGCCCAGGGTGGATTTCGAGATCCGAGACCGACCCGCGGTTCAGATCCAGCATCCGCCGCTGGCCTTCCGACTCGGACCGGCGCAACGCTTCCTGCTGCTTCCTGATCAGCTCCGGGTCGAGCCCGTCCAACATCTTCTCGGCGACCGCCCAAGCCTCCTCCGACGTGTCCCGCGAGATGGTGTGCAACCGGATTCCGAACCTGACGTTGCGCCCCTGCTCATTGGCCAGTCCCCGAATCCAGTCGATCTTTTCCTTCGCTTGCTGCGGGGGCTCGCCCCAGGTGAGGTAGACGTCCGAGTGAGCGGCGGCAATTCGGCCCGCGGCCGGGGAGGATCCGCCGAAATAGATCTCGGGACGCGGCTCGGGGGCATGGGCCAGTCGCGCCTGACCCACTCGGATGTGATCGCCCTCGTAGTCGAACGGTTCGCCGTGGTCCCACAGGCGGCCGACGACGTCGAGGAATTCACCCGTCTTGGCGTACCTCGTGTCTTTGTCGTTGAAGTCGCCGAATGCTCGCTGTTCCGCGGACTCCCCTCCGGTCACGATATTGACGTTCAGGCGCCCACCGGTAATGTCCTGGTAGGTCGCGGCCATCTGTGCCCCGAGAGTCGGCGAAATGGCCGCAGGACGGAACGCGACGAGGAATTTGAGGGTCTCGGTGTGCTGGGCGATTGCGGCCGTGGTCAGCCACGAGTCCTGGCACCACAGACCGGTGGGCGTCAGCACGGATTCGAATCCGTTGTATTCGGCGGCCTGCGCAACTTGAGTCAGGTAACGAAGGTCGGGCCGCCTGATCGCCGCGGTTCCCACGACATTGGCGCCGTGACCTCCTCCGACGATGCCCCGGGAGTCGGAGCTCGTCGGCAGGAACCAGTGAAGTTTGATCGCGTTCATATCAATCCCCCGAGTCGTTGTCTGGACGTTCTCGTCACGGTACTGCCCCGCTCACGGCGGGGCATCGGGGCCGACATTCGGGGCAAAAATACGTCATACATGACCTGCGGCGAGCCTTTCGAACTCCCGGATCCTTGAGTGCAGATCGTCTGGTAATTACAAAATCATGGGGATTCTGGCGGACAGAAGCCGCCCGCCGCGGCGTCCAGGGCTTCGGCGGGTGTGAGACCTGCTTCGGTCAAAAGGCTTAATTCACCGCGAAGCGATGCGCCGCACTCCGACGGCCCGCACCGGGACCTTCCAGCCGTCCTGTTCACCCCCGAGGGGGCGCCACCGATCCCCTCTCCACCAGCGGCATCGGAAGCTCGAGGAGGTCGTTGCCCGGATTCAGGGCCTCCCTGACCCCGGCCATACCCATGTCGCGGTAGGGCAGGCGCATGGTTGTCAGCCCGGGACGCAGGTAGTCCGCCAAAGCCTCGTCGTCGAAAGACATGACCGATACGTCCTGTGCGATCGTGAGTCCCAGGTCTGCCGCCGCTT
This sequence comes from Rothia koreensis, assembly GCF_004136575.1. Taxonomy (GTDB): domain Bacteria; phylum Actinomycetota; class Actinomycetes; order Actinomycetales; family Micrococcaceae; genus Rothia; species Rothia koreensis. The sequence goes on along the minus strand of NZ_NOIQ01000002.1, from coordinate 113,913 downwards.
GGTAGACGCCGAAAGCCACGCGGTCGTTCGCCGCAAGAATCGCGGTAGGGCGTGACGGCGACCCGAGCACAGACATGGCAGCCTCCCGTGCCGGACCTGGTTCCCACTCGGGCAGGTCACACGTCGTGGTGAAGTGCAGTCCCGCATCGGCCATGGCACGGTCGATACCTTGATAGCGCCGTCCGACCGTGGCCGATACCACGGGGTCCAGCATGCGTTCCGACCGGCCGATGAACGCGATGCGACGGTGTCCTGCCCGAATCACATATTCGGCGGCGGCTCGTCCCGCTGCGAATTCGTCCGGAAGAACGCTCGGGAGTCCGCCCGACAGACCGTTGACGATCACCGTCGAGACCCCGGAAGGCATGGGCGGCAATTCGATCGTGCGGGCGACCATGAGACCGACGACGATGGCATCGACCTTGCGGTCCGAGAGGTCGACAATGGCCCTCTCCCAACGGTCCGGATGGTCATCCACCTCGGCCATCATGACGCTCTGCCCCTTCGATTCTGCCGCGTCCAAGACTCCACGGATCATCGCTGAGGCATAGCGGGTCACCGTGACGCCGTCGGAGACGAAGCCGAGAGTCTTGGTCCGTCCCGTGCGCAGGCTCAGGGCGGTCGGATCCGGGGAATAACCGAGCGTCTCCGCGGCGACCCTGACCCGACGTGCGGCGTCGTCGGAGATCCTCGTTCCGGTCCTGCCATTGAGCACGAGACTCACGGTGGTCGCGGACACCCCCGCGCTGCGGGCGACGTCGGCCTGAGTAGGGCGCTTGCTCATGGATCTCCTCGTTAGCCACCGGCTCTCGCCCGTCCGGGCCCGGCCGTAGCCCATCCTACGTGAGACGTGGACCACGCGAGAGATCGGTGATACCGTTCTGCTAAATCGATTTAGCATGACAACCGACATGCCCGACGACGAATCACAAGGAAGTGGCAGCGTGGCCGACTCCTCCAGAATCAAGCAGCAGCTCAAGAATCCCGCCTACCAGCAGAGCTCCGTGACTCTCCTCCTCTTCTTCGCCTCGTGGGGCGTCTGGTGGTCGTTCTTTCAGATTTGGCTGACGGACGAGAGCTCGGGGCTGGGCCTCAGCGGTGGCGCGGTCGGAACCGTTTACTCGATCAATTCCGCCGGAACCCTGGTCATCATGCTCGCTTACGGCGCCGTCCAGGACCGACTGGGCATCCGACGCCACCTGGTGATCGGGGCCTCGATCATCATGTCGTTGATCGGCCCCTTCATGATCTGGGTGTACCGGCCGCTGCTGGAGAACGCGTTCATGGTCGGGACCATCGTGGGTGCGGTCGTGCTCTCGGCAGGCTTCGTCGCCGCGGCGGGACTGATGGAGGCCTTCTCCGAACGCCTGTCGCGCACCTACAACTACGAGTACGGCCAGGCTCGCATGTGGGGCTCTTTCGGATACGCGGTTGTGGCCCTGATTGCCGGGTTCCTCTTCACGGTCAACCCGAATCTGAACTTCTGGCTCGGATCCGTGTTCGGCATTCTGTGCTTCCTCGTCCTGACTCTGTGGAAAGCACCGACCACCCCGCCCCGGGAAGAGATGACCACCACCATGGATCCCACCAGGGCGGATACCACGCCGGGGCTCCGCGAGATGCTCGGCGTACTGCGCCTTCCCTCACTGTGGGCGATGGTCGTGTTCGTTCTGCTCTCCTGGACCTTCTACACGGTCTTCGACCAACAGATGTTCCCCGACTTCTACACCAAACTCTTCGACACTCCGAGCCACGGTCAACAGGTCTACGGAGTGCTCAATTCCGTGCAGGTTTTCCTGGAAGCCATCATGTTGGGCCTGGTACCCATTCTGATGCGGAAAATCGGGGTCAAGAACACTCTGATGCTGGGGATGATGGTCATGTTCCTGCGGATCCTTGGGTGCGCCGTCTTCCACGACCCGGTGATGATCTCTTTCGTCAAGATGTTCCACGCACCCGAAGTCGCCCTCTGCATCCTCCCCGTCTTTCGATACTTCACGGTTCACTTCAACCCTGCTCTGTCCGCAACGATGTACATGGTCGGTTTCCAGCTGGCATCCCAGATCGGGAACATCCTCCTCTCCCCCGTACTGGGAAACCTGCGCGACGCGATCGGTTACCAACCGACGTTCTACGTCATCGCCGGCATCGTTTTGATCGCCGCCGCGTATGGGTTCTTGGTCCTCAAGAGGGACGACCAGGACGTACAGGGCGACCCCTTCCTCCGAGATGCCCCACGAGAATCCCAGAAAGCGTAATCTCCCATGCCCGACTCGACTCTGAAGAACCGTATCGACGCCGCACAGTCCGCGAACCTCGCCCTGAGGGAACGACGCAACGACCGGTGGTATCCGCAATTCCACATCGCGGCCCCCGCAGGATGGATCAACGATCCCAACGGACTGTGCTTCTACCAAGGTCGGTACCACGCCTACTTCCAGCATCACCCCCATTCGTCGCAGTGGGGACCCATGCATTGGGGACACGTTTCCAGCGTGGATCTCGTCACCTGGACCAGAGAACCGATCGCCCTGGCGCCTTCTCTCGAGGAGGACCGTGACGGTGTGTTCTCCGGTTCCGCCGTGGAGGGCGACGACGGCCGCCTCTATGCCTTTTACACGGGCCATCGTTGGCGCAATGGGATCAACGAGGATGAAGGAAACATCCAAGTCCAGTGCATGGCGGTTTCGTCGGACGGGGTGACCTTCGAAAAGCACGGCGTCGTGGTCGAAGGCCCCGCGGATCTGCTTCATTTCCGCGATCCCAAGGTCTGGCGCACGGAGGGAACCTGGTGGATGGTCTTCGGCGCGTGCTCGGCCCGGAACCGGGGAGAGGTCTGGTTGTACCGCTCCGAGAATCTGACCGACTGGGTGTTCGACCGCATCCTCTACCGGGACCCGGACGAGGACTCGTTCATGCTGGAGTGCCCGGATTTCTTCCCACTGGGCGATCACTGGGTGCTTCTCATCTGCCCCATGGGCCGCACACCGCGCGGCTACACCGGGCGCAACGGTCACCATGCGGGGTACGTGGTCGGCGAATGGACGCCCGGGGGCGATTTCTCCCCGTTGACCGAATACCGCCACCTCGATTGGGGCCACAATTTCTATGCCCCGCAGACCTTTGAAGCTCCCGACGGCCGACGAATCCTGTTCGCATGGATGGGCGCGTTCGACCGCGAACTGCCGACTCAGGCCGATGAATGGGCGGGCCAGCTGACCGTTCCACGGGTCCTTTCCTTGGACAGCCGCCTTCGTCTGCGCAACCGCCCGGTAGCCGAGATCGCTCTCCTGGGCAAAGATTCCCGCGCATTCGGGACCTTCACTGCCTCGGAGGGTGTGCGCGATGTTGTGGCCGGTATCGACACGGCCGAGATCGACCTGGTGCTGGACCTGCACGCCACGACGGCCGAACGGGCGGGGCTGTCCATTGGTCGTACGAGCGACGGGGCGGAAGCAGCATTCGTGGCCTACGACGACCAAATGGGACGCGTTGTGCTGGACCGACGTGCGTCAGTGACTGCCGATCGCGGAATACGTTCCGCTCCTGCCAGAGCGACGGAGGACGGCACCCTCGCGCTGCGTGTCCTGGTTGACCGCGGATCGGTCGAGGTGTTCCTGAACGAGGGCGAGGAATCGATCTCTTCCTTCGCTTTCCCCGGCGCTGGCGAGCGCCGGGTGGCCCTCATGGTGGAGTCAGGGGAGGCCGCCGTGAAGGAACTGACGATTCGGCCGATGAGTGGGCACTGGGGTTAGGTCGGGACTCGGCTCGTGGCCTCAGCCCGAACGTTGTTGATCGCCGCGACCATGCCGGACATCACAGGTTCATGGCACTTACGCCGGAGTGGCGCACTGTGACACTATCGGGGCTCCACTTCTCACAGAAACTAGGTACGTGTATGTCCTCAGACGCCTCGCACACGAACTCCCGGACCCCGTCCGTCCAGCAGGACGACGCCGCGGCGCGGTCGGAGTCGGACTCGGATCGCTCTCCCGAAGTACTGACGACACGGCACATCGTGAGTGTCCTGGCCGTCCTGGTCGTTTCGGCGCTCATCATGATCCTCAACGAAACGGTTCTGTCCGTGGCGATCCCGGACATCATGAACGACTTCGGCATCAGCGCGGCCACGGCCCAATGGCTCACGACGGGCTTCCTTCTGACCATGGCCTGCATTATTCCGACCACGGGGTGGATGCTCGAGCGGTTCACGATCAAACGGCTTTTCGTCGTCGCGCTCAGCCTCTTTGTGGTGGGGACTGCTCTTGCGACTTTTGCCCAGAATTTCCCGACGATTCTCGCCGGACGCATCATCCAGGCCGGAGGCACGGGAATCGTTCTTCCCCTGCTCATGACCTCAACCCTCATCATGGTCCCTCCCGCACGCCGCGGAACGGTCATGGGCCTCAACTCCGTGGTCATCGCGGTCGCACCCGCCATCGGCCCCACCCTGTCGGGCATCATCGTGAATGCACTGAGCTGGCATTGGGTCTTCGGGCTCATGCTCCCCATGGGCGTGCTCGTTCTTTTCACCGGCAGCTTGGTCCTCAAGCCCACGGGTCAGACTCGTGCCCTCCCCCTGGACGTCCCCTCCGTCCTGCTGGCGATCGTCGGGTTCGGGGGCATCGTCTACGCGCTCGGCTCCGTGAGCGCAATCGTCGCCGGAAACCCGGTGCCCTTGATCGGGCTCGTCCTCGGCGTCATCGGGCTCAGCCTCTTCGTGTCGCGGCAACGCCGGCTCCAGAGGAACTCCGAATCGGCGTTCCTCGACCTGCGGCCCTTCGGGGTTCGCAATTTCCGCCTGGGGGTGTCCGTTCTCATGATCGCGATGGCCCTGATGCTCGGGTCGGTCATGGTCCTGCCGATCCTCCTGCAATCGGGCATGGGTTTCAGCGTGCTGACCGTCGGCCTGGTCATGCTGCCGGGCGGCCTGATCCAGGGCCTGCTTTCACCGCTGATCGGACGAGCCTACGACAAGTTCGGTCCCCGGCCGGTGGTGATTCCCGGGACGATCCTGCTCACCGCGGGCGAATGGCTGTTTTTCCTGGTCGCCCCGGGCACGGGAATTGCCTACATCGTGGGTGTCCACATCACGTTCAGCCTCGGCATGGCCATGATCATGACGCCGATGATGACGGTTGCTCTCGGTTCCTTGCCGCACAAGCTGTACGGCCACGGTTCGGCCATCATGAACACCCTCCAACAGCTGGGCGGTGCCACGGGCACAGCGTTGCTGACCGCAGCACTGACCCTCGGCGCAGCCGTCGCGGTCGTCGGGGGCGCGTCCGACAACGATGCCCAGATCAGCGGGGCCCATGTCGCCTTCGGCTTCGGGGGTGTGCTCGGCGTCGTCGCGATCCTCATCGCGCCGTTCATCAGCAAGGTCAAGGAGGAGGACGACGCCGCACGGTAGTCCACGAGCCACCCACGACCGTGGAACAATGTCCCGTATGCAGACTTTCAGCTGGGAAAACGCGGTCGAGTTGGCGGTCATCGAACGGAGCGGTTTCGTCGAGTCGCGCCACATCGGGGCCGCGGCGGTCGTTTCGCCCGAGGGTGACGTCGTCGACTCCCTCGGCGACACGACGGCCCCGATCTTCCCTCGTTCGACCCTCAAACCGTTCCAAGCGATCGCATCCCTCAAGGCCGGGGCTCCCCTGCGCGGTGCCGAGGTGGCCATCGCTGCCGGGTCCCACGAGGGCTCCTTCGAACAGATGCAAGTGGTCGCGAACGTCCTGGACGCAGCGGGACTCTCCCCCGCCGATCTCCAGTGCCCGGAGGCCTACCCCAAGGACGAACGGGCGCATTCCTATCTGCTGACGAACGACAAAGGCAAACAGCGGATTGCTTTCAACTGCTCCGGGAAGCACGCAGCCTTCCTCTCCGCGAGCGCGGAGAACGGATGGGACACGGCGACCTATCTGGAGCCTGACCATCCCGTTCAACGACTGGTCATGGAAATCGTCGAAGAGCTCGCGGGCGAGCCCGTGGGTCTGGTCGGCGTCGACGGGTGCGGGGCCCCCGTACCGACCATCAGCCTCAACGGGTTGGCCACGGCCTACGGGACGTTGGGTGCGGGCATTCGCAACATCCACGCCGACGCGAGGGTCGCGACGGTGGCCACCGCGATGGCCGACTACCCCGAGATGGTGCAGAACCACGGCAAGCCGAACACCGTGGTCATGGAGGAGCTCGACGTCGTCGCCAAATTCGGCGCCGAGGGCGTGCTGAGCGTGGGGACCCGCGACGGAGCCGCGGTAGCGGTCAAGTGCTTGGACGGCTCTTTCAGGGCCGCAACCCTGGTGGCCCTGACCCTTCTGGACAGAAACGGATACGTGCCCCACGACGACGTCGTCTCGCTCTTGCCGCGCGTGACCCTTCCGATCACGGGCGGAGGGCGCACGGTGGGCGGCGTACGGCTGGGATCCGCGTTCGAGGAGGCCTGACGTGGCACGACGCAAGATTTCGGACGACGTCGGCCTCGCAGCTCTCCGGTCCTGGGAGGCAGATCCGGACGCCGCAGGCCGCAAGACCACGGCAACCGCGGTCCGCTATGCCCTCGAGGAACTCGCGCATCGTGCCCCCGGAAATTCCGTCGAAGTCCGGGTTCCGCCGTTCGGCGTGACACAGGCGATCGAGGGCCCGCGACACACTCGCGGCACCCCGCCCAACGTGGTCGAGACGACGGCCGCGACCTGGCTCGGACTCGCCACAGGGCGCTTGACGTGGGAGGAAGCGCGAGCGAGCGGGTCGGTGGATGCATCCGGCAATCGAAGCGACCTGTCGGTGCTCCTCCCGCTCTTTGCAACACGGACGTCGATGAAGCGCACCGCCCAGAACAGGTAACCTGGAACCATGACCGAACCCCCTACTTCGCCCGGCGATCCCAACGAGTCCGAGGGCCACGCGACGTCCCCCGATCCAGAGCGTCACGAGCCTGAGCACGGTCCCGCAGAAGGTCGCTCGACCAACCGCGGGCCTGCTGAGCGCGAGGTCGTCGTGCGCCGGGCGCCGTCGGTCATCGCGTTCCTGGTGACAGGCCTCGTCATCGGACTCATCGTCGCTGTCCTCTCGACCGTTCTCGGCCCGGGCGACCAGAAATACACCCCCGGCGCCATCTTCGGGATGATGGCGGTGATCTTCGGAACCGCCGGCGCCGTCCTCGGTGCCCTCGTCGGCCTGGTCGCGGACCGCATTTCTCGCAAACAGGCCACGCGATTTCGCGCGGTCCGCGTGGATGATGACGTCGAAAAATAGTCGGCCTCCGCGGACTGGGCAGTTCCGGATAGACTTGCTTTCGTCCCCGTTGTTCCGCACCGGCGGCAACGGCACGATCCTCCAGACCGCACATTCAGGAAGTAGCTTTCGTGGTTCGACCCGACGGTAAACTCACACACGATATCGACCCCGGAGAGAGAGCACCCCAGGACGAATGCGGCGTCTTCGGGGTATGGGCCCCGGGCGAGGACGTCGCGACCCTCACCTATTTCGGTCTCTATGCCCTGCAGCATCGTGGCCAGGAATCGGCCGGGATCGCGACCAGCAACGGCGAGCGCATCTCGGTGTACAAGGACATGGGCCTGGTGTCCCAGGTCTTCGACGAAACCATTTTGGGGACCTTGGGCGGTCACATGGCGATCGGCCACTGCCGCTATGCGACCACGGGAGCGACCACCTGGTCGAATGCCCAACCGACCTTGGGATCGACGCCGCACGGCACGGTCTCACTCGCCCACAACGGCAACCTGACCAACTCGGCGGATCTTTACGACCGGCTGATCGACAAGTCCGGGTTCCCGTCGGCCGGTGAAGTCGCCCAGGGGAACACCACCGACACGGCTCTGGTCACCGCTCTGTTGGCCGAGCATCCTCATGATTCCCTCGAGGAAGCGGCCATGGACCTGCTTCCGACGCTCCAGGGCGCTTTCTGCCTGACCCTGATCGACGAGAACACGCTCTACGCGGCCCGCGATGCTTACGGTGTCCGCCCGCTGGTCCTCGGAAGGTTGGACAGGGGCTGGGTCGTCGCTTCGGAATCGGCAGCCCTCGATATCGTGGGAGCGACCTACGTCCGCGACGTCGAGCCCGGTGAATTCATCGCGATCGACGAGGACGGCGTACGTTCTCGCTGCTTCGCTGAACCGACTCCGGCCGGGTGCGTTTTCGAACACGTGTATCTCTCCCGTCCTGACGCTGTGATCAACGGCCGAGCCGTCTACGAGTCTCGGGTCGAGATGGGACGGCAACTGGCCCGCGAGCACGCGGTCGACGCCGATCTGGTCATGCCAACTCCCGAGTCCGGGGTCCCTGCGGCCATCGGCTACGCGGAAGAATCCGGTATTCCGTACGGAAACGGGCTTGTCAAGAATTCCTATGTCGGTCGCACGTTCATTCAGCCGACCCAGACCATGCGCCAGATGGGCATCAAACTCAAGCTGAATCCTCTGCGCACCGTGGTTGAGGGCAAGAGACTGGTGGTCGTGGACGATTCGATTGTCCGGGGCAACACCCAGAGGGCACTGGTGCGGATGCTGAGGGAGGCCGGCGCCGCCGAAGTCCATGTGAGGATCTCGTCCCCGCCGGTCAAGTGGCCCTGCTTCTACGGCATCGATTTCGCTTCGCGCGCGGAGCTGATTGCGAACGGGATGTCGATCGAGGAAATCGGACAGTCCCTCGGTGCCGATTCTCTCGGATACATTTCCGAGGACGGCATGATCGAGGCGACCGAGCAGCCCCGGGAACGCCTCTGCACGGCTTGTTTCACCGGAAAGTACCCCATCGATCTTCCGGATGCCGATCGTCTCGGCAAGAACCTCTTCGACGTCCATCGCTCCTCCTCCGCGGCGACCTCCCGCCCGAACCGGGCTTCGAGGGCGTCGTCGGCACCGAAGAGCTCCTCCTCCGATTCCCGGACCGAGGCGACGACGGCGAAGAACTCTTCGTGCGAGCCCGGGCCGGATTCGGATCTGGAATCCCTGGTTCTGCCGCAGGACCGCGGGTCCCGGACCAAGTAACAGCACACCACCGATCCAGAAGGACCAGAGATGGCTCAACCCCACCAGACCACTGCGGGCCTGACGTACGCGAGTGCCGGCGTCGACGTCGAGGCAGGCGATCGCGCCGTCGAGCTCATGAAGGAGGCCGTCCGTGAGACGCACAAGCAGGGTGTCGTGGGCGGTGTGGGCGGGTTCGCCGGACTCTTCGACGTCTCGGCACTGACGGCTTATTCGAAGCCGTACCTCGCGACCTCGACGGACGGCGTGGGAACGAAGGTGGCCATCGCCCAGGCCCTGGACGTGCACGACACCATCGGATACGACCTGGTGGGCATGGTCGTGGACGACATCGTCGTCGTGGGCGCCGAACCCCTCTACATGACCGACTACATCGCATGCGGTCGCGTGGTTCCCGAACGGATCGCGGACATCGTCCGCGGCATCGCCTCGGCCTGCTCCGCAGCCGGGACCGCCCTGGTCGGCGGCGAAACGGCCGAGCACCCGGGATTGCTGGGCGAGCACGAGTACGACGTCGCGGGTGCCGCAACCGGCATCGTGGAGGCCGACCAGTTGCTGGGGCCGGAGCGTGTCCGCGAAGGCGACGTGGTGATCGGCATGGCGTCCTCCGGGATCCACTCGAACGGCTATTCCCTGGTCCGCAAGGTGATCAACATGGCGGGTTGGTCCTTGGACCGTGAGGTCTCGGAATTCGGGCGCACGCTCGGCGAGGAGCTCCTGGAGCCGACCCGCGTCTACGCGGCCGACGTCCTCGACCTCGCCCGGACGTTCCCGGTCCTCGGCGACGACGGCGCCCAAGGTCACGGTGTCCGTGGGTTCTCCCATGTCACCGGCGGAGGCCTGGCCGCGAACCTCGCCCGCGTCCTCCCGCGGGGTCTCGAGGCCCGGATCGACCGTTCGTCCTGGGAGATCCCGGCGATCTTCCGCGTGATCGGTGAACTGGGCAAGGTCCCGGAACCGGATTTGGAACGCACCCTGAACCTGGGGGTCGGCATGGTCGCGATCGTCGATCCTTCCGTTGCCGACGCCGCGGTGCGCCATCTCAACGACCGTGGCTCGAACGCATGGGTTCTGGGCACCGTGGCTCGGGCCGATGCGCCCGCCGACCAGGACCCCGACTACGTCCAGGGCGCCAAGGGTGTCGACGGCGGCGCCGTGCGCATGGTGGGTTCCTACGCCTGAGCGGCCCCTCTCGCAGAGGCGCCCCCGGAGTGGCCCCCTCACCCAGGAGCGCCCCGGACCTATAGGCGAGGGTGCGTCTGCCGTGTGCCCGATTCCGGGGTGGGGTTGTCCGGTTCGGAGACGGTTACCCGGTCCAGTGGCGGTTGCCGGCGCGACTGAGTCGATTCCGCAGATACCCACCGGCCCGTTGGGTGGCGGTTGCCCGATTCAGTGGCGGTTGCCGGCATGACTGAGTCGATTCCGCAGATACCCACCGGCCCGTTGGGTGGCGATTGCCCGATCCAGTGGCGGTTACCCGCAAGAACGGGCCGATCTCGAGGGCGCCTGACACCCCATTGGGTGGCGATTACCCGATCCAGTGGCGGTTACCCGCAAGAACGGGCCGATTCTACGGCCGTCAGACCCCCGGTAGGGAGGCGGTTGCCCGATTCCGGGGCGCTTTCCCCCAATAGGTGGCGTCTACACCGCCACCTAACAACGCCAACCGCCGCTCAATCGGGTAACCGCCACGCAGGTGGCAAGCCCCAGCACAGGGGGCGCAGGAGCAAGCACAGGGGCAGGACCCACGCACAAGGCAGAACCGCTCAAGGGCGCCCACGCACGCGTGATCATCCTCGGTCACCTCGCGCACAGACAGAAGCGCACCGGTTGATCCATCAACCGGTGCGCTTCTGACGTCGAGACGGCAGGTGTGACTGCCGAGCGGCCTTATCGCTCCCCCGTGGGATCGTCGTACTCGTCCGCGTAGTCCGAGTACTCGTCCTCTTCAGGGTGGACGTCGTCTCGTTCGGCTCGCCGACCCTTCGCCGCACTGAGTTCTCGTTCGAGCGCCGAATAATCGGTTTGCGGGCTGAAGTATTTGATCTCCCGCGCCTGCCTCGTTGCCTTAGCCTTCTGACGGCCGCGCCCCATGGCGTGACCCCCTTTAATCGCTCGCTCCGTTGGCGGCACTGTGATGGGCACACAGTACGACCCCGGAATGTCCGTCAATCTTCCGTGAATTAAGGGTACATGGTTTGGAAGTAGTATGCCCACCGAGGAACGTACGTGACACGGGGATACGGTTCAGCCCTCGAAGAAAGCCGCCTACACATCCAGTTCGTCGAGGAGCTGGAGAAATGCCGGTTCCACCTCGCTCCTCCAGAGATACGTGGCACGTGTATCGGCCCGTCCCGGTCCCCCATTGACGACGGCGAGCGGCTTCCCCTGCCGCAACCCGTCGAGGATGATCCTCAGACCGCTCATGACAGCCAACGAGGACCCTGCCACGAGTACCGAGGAGCAGTCCTCGAGCATCGAACGCGCCCGCTCCTTGCGGTCGACGGGCACCGGCTCCCCGAAGTACACGACGTCGGGCTTGAGAAGGGTCGACCCGCACACGAAGCAACCGACCATTCGAAATCGATCGACCCACTCCGAGGAGAGCTCGACGTCCCCGTCCGGATTGACCAGGCTCGGGTCCAGACTGACCGACTCCAGGTAACCAGGATTCGCATCCCGGAGACGTCGGTCGAAAGAGTTCCGGTCTTCGACGTAGCCGCACACGAGGCAGGCCACCGAGCTGAGGTCCCCGTGCAGGGCCACCAGGTTCCGGCTCCCTGCCCGGGCATGGAGACCGTCGACATTCTGCGTCACGACGCCGCCCACCATCCCCTCTTGCTCGAGCTCGGCCAGCGCATAGTGGACCACGTTCGGCGCTGCGCGGTTCATGAGTCGCCAGCCGACGAAGGAGCGTGCCCAGTAACGGTGCGAGGCCTCTCGATCGTTCCGGAACTCCTGATAGGTCATCGGCCGATGACGGCGCAATGAACCTTGCGGCCCCCGATAGTCCGGAATTCCGGATCCCGTGGACACACCCGCACCGGTGACGACCAGCGCGGGTCCCCGGCGCAACAGTCCCGCGATTCCTCGCCGTGCCTCATTAGGTGGTGTCGGCGTCGCGGTTTCGTCCACGACCCTCGCGATGGACCTCAGCGCGGCCTGGTGCGCATCGCCGAGTCCGACGCCGGCCCCGGGGCCGGTTCCCTGCACAGGTTCCGGCCCGAGCGCCGCGCCGGCCCCCGATGAGCTGTCCTCCATGCCGATTCCTAGCGGGTCGCCGTGACGGTCAGCCCGTCGGCCGCCACATCCGGGTTGACGTCCACGTGGACGACGTCGCCGTCGTGGATGTCGCCCGAGAGGATTCCCTTGGCGAGCCGGTCACCGATCTCTCTCTGAACCAGCCGGCGCAACGGCCGCGCACCATAGGCGGGGTCGTATCCGGTCATGCCGAGCCACTCCGTCGCCGCCGGGGTCACGTCCAACGAGAGCCGCTTGTCACCCAGGCGCTTGCCCATCGCCTGAACCTGCAGGTTCACGATCTTGGACAGGTCCTCGGTAGAGAGCGGGTCGAACATGATGATCTCGTCCAACCGGTTCAGGAATTCGGGTTTGAAGGACGCGTTGACCACGTTCATCACGGCCTCGTTCTTCTCCTTGTCGTCCAGCTGCTGGTCGACCAGGAACTGGCTCCCCAGGTTGGACGTCAGGATCAGGATCACGTTGCGGAAGTCCACGGTCCTGCCCTGGCCGTCGGTCAGGCGGCCGTCGTCGAGCACCTGGAGCAGGATGTCGAAGACCTCAGGGTGCGCTTTTTCCACCTCGTCCAGAAGGACCACGGAATAGGGACGACGCCGCACGGCCTCGGTCAGCTGGCCGCCCTCCTCGTATCCCACATATCCGGGAGGGGCACCGACCAGGCGAGACACGGAGTGCTTCTCCGAGTACTCGCTCATGTCGATGCGCAGGAGCGCATGCTCGTCGTCGAACTGGAATTCGGCGAGGGATTTTGCCAGCTCGGTCTTGCCCACACCGGTCGGACCCAGGAACAGGAACGAACCGATCGGGCGGTCCGGGTCGGAGACCCCGGCTCGCGAGCGGCGGACGGCGTCCGCCACGGCGCCAACCGCGGTCTTCTGGCCGATGAGACGCTTGCCGAGTTCGGATTCCATGTTCAGCAGCTTCTCGGACTCGCCCTGAAGCATCCGCCCGGCCGGGATTCCGGTCCAATTGGAGATGACCTCGGCGATGTCGTCTGCGGTGACCTCCTCCGAGACCATCGTTTCCCTGGTCGTTTGTTCGTTCTCCTCCTTCTGTGCGGCATCCAGCTCCTGCTGCTTGGCTGGGATCTCCCCATACAGAAGGCGGGACGCCTCGGCCAGGTTGCCGTCCCGCTGGGCGACTTCGGCCTGCGAGCGCATCTCGTCGATCTGCGACTTGATGTCACCCACTCGGTTGAGCCCGGCCTTCTCGGCCTCCCACCGCGCGTTCAGGGCAGCCAGTTCCTCACGCTTGTCCGCGAGGTCGGAGCGAAGAGCCTCGAGCCTCTCGATCGAGGCCGGGTCCTTCTCATTCGTGAGGGCCAGCTCTTCCATGGTCATGCGGTCCACGACGCGACGGAGCTCATCGATCTCCTCGGGGGCGGAGTCAATTTCCATGCGCAGGCGGGAGGCGGCTTCGTCGACGAGGTCGATGGCTTTGTCGGGCAGCTGGCGACCGGTGATGTACCGGTTGGACAGGGCTGCCGCCGCGACCATCGCGGAGTCGGCGATCTGGACCTTGTGGTGGGCCTCGTACCGCTCCTTGAGTCCACGCAGGATGCCGACGGTGTCCTCGACCGTCGGTTCACCCACGTAGACCTGCTGGAAGCGCCGCTCGAGGGCGGCGTCCTTCTCGATGTTCTCGCGGTACTCGTCCAGGGTGGTGGCGCCGATGAGCCGCAGTTCGCCGCGCGCCAGCATCGGCTTGAGCATGTTGCCCGCGTCCATCGAGCCTTCGCTCGCCCCCGCGCCGACGAGGGTGTGCAGCTCATCGATGAAGGTGACGATCTGGCCTTCGGACTTCTTGATCTCGTCCAACACGGCCTTGAGGCGTTCCTCGAATTCGCCGCGGTACTTCGCGCCGGCGATCATGGATCCGAGGTCGAGGGCGATCAGGGTCTTGCCGCGCAGGGATTCCGGGACGTCGCCCGAAACCATTCTTTGCGCAAGGCCCTCGACGACGGAAGTCTTCCCCACTCCGGGTTCTCCGATGAGAACCGGGTTGTTCTTGGTCCGGCGGGACAAGACCTGGACCACGCGGCGGATTTCGGAATCGCGCCCGATCACGGGGTCGAGCTTCCCGGACCGGGCGACGGCGGTGAGGTCGGTCCCGTACTTCTCGAGGGACTGGAACGTCCCTTCCGGGTCCGGGGAGGACACAGTCTGATCGCCGCGCACGGACGGGAGGGTCTTCTCGACCGCATCCGCGGTGGCCCCGGCGGATGCGAGCGCGCGGGCGGCGTCATTGTCCTCGACCTCGGCCAGGCCGAGGAGCAGAACCTCGGTGGAAATGTAGTCATCCCCCAGCTTGGTTCCGGCTTCCTGGGCGTTCTGGATGACCATGAGCGACTGCCGGGAGAACTGGGCCTGCGAAACCGACGTCCCGGAGGAAGAAGGCAACTTCTTGATGAGGGCGCTGGCTTCGGCGGACAGCGAGTCGATGTCGACGCCGAGAGACTTGAGCACCGCGACGGCGACGCCCTCGCGCTGATCGAGCAGCGCCTTGAGAATATGTGCCGGCTCGATCTGCGGATTGCCTGCGGTCTGGGCGTTCATGTTCGCGGCGTTCAGAGCCTCTTGGCTCTTGGTGGTGAATTTGGTGTCCAAGATGGGCTCCTTTGCTATGTACGTTAGTTTGCGTCGATCTTTTGCAGTTAACTTGAGTCTACTACGCTCAAGTCTTTGTGTATAGGCATGGGGGCAAAGTTTTCCACAGGTTTTTCGGCGGATCGGCGCGGATCGGGAAGGTCACGCATCCGACGTCATCCCCTCAGTACTGGCCGTCGTTGTAGTTCAGCGCATCCAGGATTTCGTCCTCGGTCGCCGGCCGACCCGATGACTTCCGGTCACTGAACCTTTCCTGGCCGATGGCGATGATGAGCGTCGCAAACGCCCCGACGAACGTCAGGATCGCGAAAGTGTTGCCGAAGCCGGCCGAGAGCCCCACGAGGTCCTGCCCGAAGACCTGGGACAGGCCGGAGACCGTCTTTCCGTCCACGCGGTCGGGAATGAGGAAACCGAAGATGCCGGCGAGGATCCACGTGAGCGTCTGCACGACCGAGAGGAGGGGCGACGTCGTTCCCGCCTCGTACCGCTGTGCATCCTTGCGCATGCGCCACGAGGCAATCAGCATGACAACGAGAAACAACGGCCCGACGCTGACCAGGAACGTCGGGACCAGGGAGCCGCCCGCGCCGAAGAGAGACCGCCCGAAACAGATCCACAGGGCCCCCACGCACGCCATGGGAAACCCCAACCACACCGAGACGCGCAACCAAGCGCTCGCTCGCCTGCCTGGCAGATGGCCGGCAGTGAAGGTCCGGTCGTCGGAAGTTCTGGGTTCGGCGGAGTTCACCCTTCCAGTGTAGAAGACCCGGAATGCGACCGCTCGTGGGCTTCCGCCCGCTCGAGCCCCGTGGGCTCATTCAGCCCGACTCCCAGTAGGGTGTACAGCATGACGATTCCCTTCCCCGCAGCAGTATTTTTCGACCACGATGGCACCCTGGTGGACACCGAGCCCCTCTGGGCCCGAGCCAAAACGGAGATTGCCGCGGAATTCGGCGTGACGTGGTCCGAGGAGGACACGCTCGCGTGCCTGGGCCGCCCCATGGTGGAGACCCTCATCCGGCTCCAGGACCTGGGCATTCCGCTGTCGCGGGAGGAGCTGCTGTCTCGCCTGACCACCGACGCGAGGAATATCGTCTCCCGCACGGACGTCCCGTTCCTCCCCGGGATCCAGAACCTGCTCGACGAGCTGGCCCGGGAGCGCATCCCCGCGGCCATCGTCACCAACGCGACCGCAGAAATCGCCACCATGACGGCAGGGCGAGCGCCGGAAGGGCTGGTCCACGCCGTCATCGGCAACGAGGACGTCACCGAGCCCAAGCCCGACCCCCAGCCGTACCTCATGGCCGCTCATCGTCTCGGCGTGGATCCGACCGAGTGCGTCGCCGTCGAGGACTCCCCCTCCGGCGTCACGAGCGCGATGGCGGCCGGAATGAAAACCGTCGTCGTCCCCGGTATGCAAACGGTCGACGCCGACCAGGGAACCGTTCACTTGGACCACGAACAACTGAGCCTGGAGAAGTTCCGAGACCTGTTCGCCCCGCGCCCGTCCTGACGCCTGCCCGTGCCGAGTGTGACGCGCACCTGACGGGCATCCGACGCACGGTATAGGGTTGTGCCCAGGTGGACCGCCTGGGTATCGGCCCAGGCCGGACCGGACCTGCAACCCTTGACGAAAGGAAACGACCATGGCCTTTTCTCTCTCCAACCTGGCCCTCCGCGCCATCCCCGGTGCTTTCATCCTGAATTCGGGCTACGGCAAGCTCAACCTCGACGAGCAGACCGCCGGACAGCTGCAGTCCATGGCCGCGAATGCATTCCCCGCGGTCAAGGATCTCGACGCCGAGACCTTCGGCAAGGCTCTCGCCTACTCCGAGTTCGTCGTCGGCGGCGCCCTGGTCCTCCCCGTGGTCCCCAGCCGCGTTGCGGGTCTCGCGCTCGGCGCATTCGCCGGCGGCCTGCTGACCATGTACTTCAAGACCGACGAGATGACCGAGGAAGACGGCATCCGCCCGTCCCAGGCCGGCACCGCCGTCGCCAAGGACTCCTGGATCGCGGCCATCGCGCTCGCCCTGATCCTCCAGAGCAAGGGCAAGAAGAAGAACAAGAAGAAGTAGTCTTCGCCGCCCGCCGACGACGCCGCTCGCGCACCCTCCGCACCACGTGCGGTGGTTCCGCGGGCGGCGTTTTCGTTGCCGCCAGAACCCTCCGAGCGACGGTTTGTCGGAGCGGACGAGGACGTATTGCTACTCTCAGTAGACTTTCCTCGGACCCGGAAAGTGCCGCTGACCAGCGGCGATACTAAATACGTTGTGGGGAACGAGGAATTCCAGTGGAGCACATCAGTTCCGTCATCAACGCGGCAGACAGTTTCGTCTGGGGCCCGTGGCTGTTGCTGCCGCTCCTTCTCGGAACCGGCCTGTTCCTGACCTTCCGGTTGTCGGGCATCCAATTCCGGTACTTCGGCAAGGCCATGTCCTTGGCCTTCGGCCGCCGCAGCCGCCAATCCGGGGAAAAGGGAGAGATCTCTTCCTACCAGGCGATGTCGACCGCTCTGGGCGCGACCGTCGGGACCGGAAACATCGTCGGCGTCGCCCTGTCGATTCACATGGGCGGTCCCGGGTCCCTGTTCTGGATGTGGGTCACCGCCTTGGTCGGGATGGCGTCGAAGTACAGCGAATGCTTTCTCGGCGTCCGTTTCCGGACCCGTGACAAGAAGGGTGAGTTGACCGGCGGACCGCAGGTCTACCTCATTCGCGGCATTCCGAACAGATTCGGGTGGCTGCTCTCCGTGACCTTCGCCGCCTGCGCCGTCGTCGCCACGTTCGGCGTGGGCAATATGACCCAGTCGAACGCGATTGCGGCGAACCTGGACAACACGTTCTCGGTGGCGCCTTGGGTCACCGCCGTCGTCATTGGTGTGATGACCCTGATCGCGTTGCTCGGCGGCATCAAGTCCATCTCAAAGATCACTGTCTTCTGCGTGCCGCTCATGATCGGGCTGTACGTGTTCGGGGGCCTGTACATCATCGCGGTCAACTACGAATCGCTGCCGCACGCAATCGCCCTGATCTTCGGCAACGCCCTGACCCCGCACGGCGCCGGCGGTGGGCTCGTGGGCTCGCTGCTCATGACCATCCAGATCGGCGTATCCCGGTCCTTGTTCTCCAATGAGTCCGGAATGGGCACGGCATCTATCCCGTCGTCGATCGCCCAGACCTCGCACCCGGTCCGCCAGGGGCTTGTTTCCATGACCCAAACATTCGTGGACACTCTGGTGGTCATCTCGATCACCGGATTCGTGATCATCACGACCGGGGTCTGGGAGAAGGACGACCCCGACGTCATGACCTCCCATGCGTTCGCGACCGGATTGCCGGGGAACTGGGGCGGCATCGTGGTGACGATCTGCCTGGTGCTTCTCGGATATTCCACCGTTCTGGGCTGGGCCTACTACGGCGAACGCTGCATCGAGAGGCTCGGCGGCGGAACCTTCGGCATCACGACGTATCGCGCCGTGTTCGCGGTGGCCTGCGGCATGGGTGCGGTCGCGCCCCTGACCCTCGTGTGGAAGTTCTCGGACGTCATGAACGGCATCATGGCGATCCCCAACCTGATCGGACTGCTCATCCTGTCCGGCTTCGTGGTGAGAGAAACGCGTCGATATTTGCGGCACGACCCGTCCTTCGACGCCACGACCGAGGAGATCGACCGATTCATGGGGTCGGATCCCGGAGCCCTGGACGCCCAGATCGACCACCAGGTCGATCTGTCGAGCGATCACCCGGCGCTCGAGGCCGTCGAGGAACCGGGTGACCCGCAGGGGCCGGAGGGCCCCGACAAGGTGAGGGCCGGCACTCCGGGGCACTGATCCGGCGTGCGATAAGCTGTTCCGGCGACCAGGCCTCCGGCGGAGCGGCCCCACTGACCAGTGGGGGGCGCCTCGGCCCGTCCTGGTCGCGGCCCAGACGCTTTCACAGATCACCGGAGCATCCTTGAGCGACGTACCCCAGAAGTTCCATCGGCAGCCGTATTCGTTCGTCCGTCGCGGTGACCGGCTCACCGCCAGGCGCCAGAAGGCTTGGGACGCGTACGCCCCGACGCACGTGATCGATGTGCCCCGCGAGGTCACGGACACATCGGTCGCCGAGACCGCGGAGTTCGACCCCGAGGCGGTGTACGGCAGACAGGCCCCGCTCGTCGTCGAGATCGGCTCCGGGTTGGGAGAGGCCATCGTCCACGCCGCGGAAGACCATCCGGAGAACAACTACCTTGCCGTGGAGGTCTACAAACCCGGCATCGCGGACCTGCTGCTCAAGATGGGCCAGGCCGAAGTCACCAACGTGCGGTGCGTCCAGGCCAATGCCCCCGAGGTTCTGGACAATCTGCTGACACCCGCGTCCGTGGACGAGCTCTGGGTCTTCTTCCCCGATCCCTGGCACAAGTCGAGGCATCACAAGCGACGGTTGGTCTCCCCAGGATTCGCGGAGAAAGCCGCCCGCGTGCTCAAGCCCGGAGGCATTTGGCGGCTGGCCACCGACTGGGAAGAATACGCCCTGGTCATGCGTGAGGTCATGGAATCGGCGCCCGACTTCGAGAATCTTCACCCCGGAGAAGGGGCCACCGAAGAGGATCCCCAGGGCGGCTGGGCCCCGAGGTGGGAAGGCCGTGTCCTCACGAGCTTCGAGAGAAAAGCCGGCGAGGCCGGGCGCCGCGCGCACGACCTCGCCTTTCGACGCCGATGATCAATTCCACCGGCCGGCTCCCCCGCCGGCCGGTGGATTCGCCCGTGCGGGCAACTGGGGTCTGCTGATGACCAGCGCCTTGCCCTGCGGCTGACGGCTGGGCCTCTGCCCCCGACCCAATTTCACGACGTCGCCGCCGATGGTCGCGGCGAAGACGCGGGAGGACTCCTCGAGCCGGTCCCGGGCTTCCTGCAATTCGTCGGTCAGCTCGCGAACCCGCGCTTGCAGCGCATCGACCTGGTTCTCGAGCTGGAGAACCCGTTTGATGCCTTCGAGGGACACGCCTTCCTGCGAGAGCTGCTGGATCTGCCGCAGGCGTGTGACGTCCTTCTGCGAGTAGCGACGGGCCCGTCCGGGCAATCGCGACGGTGTCACCAGTCCGAGCCGGTCATACTGCCTGAGCGTCTGGGGGTGCATCTCCGCAAGCTCGGCTGCCACCGAAATCACGAAGAGCGGCTGGTTCACGTCGCTGAATTGCATGGATTACACGACCTTTGCCTTCTCTGCCAGACCCTCCCGCGGATCTCCTTGGGCGGCCAGCTCTGTGAATTTCTTCAGGGCGTCCTCCGCCTCGGCGGTCAGGTCCTGGGGCACCTGGATCTCCGGAATCACGTAGAGATCCCCCGTGTGCTTCTTGGTCTTCACGCCTCGGCCTTTGACTCGCATCCTGGTTCCCGGTTCCTGACCCGCCTTGAGACGCAAACGTACCACCGAACCATCGGTCGTGGGCACAGCCAGGACGGTTCCGAGGGCAGCTTCCTCGTAGGTGACGGGGACACGAATCGTGAGATTGTCGCCGTCCCGCTCGTAGACCTCGTGCGGCCTCACGTGGACGGTCACGATCAGGTCCGATTTCCCGCCGGGGCCGATGCTGCCCTTGCCCCGGAGCCGAACCTTCTGACCGTCCCGGACGCCTTCCGGAAGCCGAATCGTGGTGCTTCGTTGGTCGGGCCGATTGACCTTGACCTTGGCCCCCTCCAAGGACTGGCCGAAATCGATCGTCACGCTCGCTTCCACGTCCGGGTTGCGAGGCTGCTGCTGGGCGCCGAACGGGTTCTGGCCCCCGAAGCCGCCTCCGCCGAACAGATCCGCGAAGGGATCGCCTCCGGCTGAGCCGTACTGCATACGGGGCCCGCCACCGTATGTGGTCCTGGCGCGACCGCCGCCGAACATGTCACCGAACATGTCCTCGAAGCCCCCAGCGCCTCCGGCGCCTCCCGGTCCGCCCGGGCCGCCTGCGCCGGCACTGAACCGGGCGCCCGATCCCATGGCACGGATTGCGTCGTACTGCTTCCGCTGCTCCGGGTCGGAGAGAACCGTATTGGCCTCCGAAACCTCTTTGAACTTCTTCTCCGCGGTCTCGTCCCCGGGGTTCTGATCCGGGTGGTACTTCCGTGCCAGCTTTCGGTAGGCCTTCTTGATGTCGGCCTCGCTGGCGTCCTTGGAGACGCCCAGAACCTTGTAGAAGTCTTTCTCCAACCAATTCTCGCTAGCCATTGACGCCTCCTTTCAAAGCGTTGGGTATGTCTTCGTCGTTGCTCCCGATCTCCGCGGGGTCGGCTTCAGGAACGAACGACGCCGGGCCGCTCCCCCGCCGCTGGAGCGGAGAAGCGTGGTCCCGGCGTCGTCGTCGCGCTGGGCAGGGCCAGGTTTCCCGAAGCCGCCCATCGAATTCCCAGATCAGTCCTCGGCAACCGCCACGGCCACCTGGGCCGGACGCAGCACCCGATCCTGGACTCGGTATCCGCTGCGGAACACCATGGAGACCTGGTCCGGCTCGACCTCACTGGTCGGTTGCTGCATCACGGCCTCGTGGACCTTGGGGTCGAACTGGTCGCCGGTATCGCCGTACCGTTCCAGGCCGTGCTTGGTCAGCGCGTCCTCGAACTTGCTGGCGATGGCGGCGAACGGACCGTCGTCGAGGTCACCGGCCTTGCGGGCGGCGTCGATGTCATCGATCACGGGCAACAACGAGCTGACCACGTCGGCGACAACGAACTCCCGAAGCTGGTCCCGTTCCTTCTGGGACCGGTTCTTGAAGTTCATGAACTCTGCCTGCAGGCGGCGCAGGTCCTCGAGTCGCTCGTTGGCGAGCTTCTCGGCCTCCGTGGTGGGGTCCTCGATGGGCTCCTCCTCGGAGGGGTCCGCGGCGGCTTCCGCCGCGGACCCGCCCTGACCGTCGGCCTCAGCACCTACACCCTCGGCGCCTTCCGCCTCGGGAGCTCCTTCCGCGTCGGGAGCGTTGAAGGCGTCCTCCAGCGGGTCGTTCCCTTCAGGGTTATTGGTGTTGTTCGGCTCAGTCATCAGTTCTTCTTCTCATCCTCATCGTCTACGACCTCGGCGTCGACGACGTCTTCCTCGTTGGCATCGGCGTTGGCCTCGGAGGTGTCCTCCGTGTCGGCCCCGGCCTGTGCCTGCGAGTAGATCGCCTCGCCGAGCTTGGTCTGGGAAGCCTGAAGCTTCTCGTACGCGGACTTCACTGCGTCGTCGTCATCGCCCTCGAGAGCCTTCTTGACCTCGTCGACGTCGCCCTGGACCTCGGTCTTGATGTCCTCGGAGACCTTGTCGTCGTTGTCCTTGAGCAGCTTCTCGATCTGGTAGGCGCTGGACTCCGCGTTGTTGCGCAGGTCCGCGGCCTCACGACGAGCCTTGTCCGACTCGGCGTTGGCCTCGGCGTCCTTGACCATGCGGTCGATGTCGTCCTGGGAAAGCGATGTACCGCCGGTAATGGTCATCGACTGCTCCGTGCCGGTGCCCTTGTCCTTCGCGGAAACGTTCACGATGCCGTTGGCGTCGATGTCGAACGTCACCTCGACCTGGGGCACTCCGCGGGGAGCCGGTGCGATACCGGTCAGCTCGAAGGTGCCGAGCGACTTGTTGTCGCGGGTGAATTCGCGCTCGCCCTGGAAGACCTGGATCGACACGGAGGGCTGGTTGTCCTCCGCGGTCGTGAAGGTCTCGGACCGGCGGGTCGGGATCGCGGTGTTGCGCTCGATGAGCTTGGTCATCACGCCGCCCTTGGTCTCGATGCCCAGCGACAGCGGGGTCACGTCGATCAGAAGGACGTCCTTGCGATCGCCCTTGAGGACGCCGGCCTGCAAGGCCGCACCCATGGCGACGACCTCGTCCGGGTTGACGCCCTTGTTGGGCTCCTGACCACCGGCGAGGCTCTTGACCTCTTCGACGACCGCCGGCATGCGAGTCGAACCACCGACGAGCACGATGTGCGCGATGTCGCTGATCTTGATGCCGGCTTCCTTGATGACGTCGTTGAAGGGCTTCTTCACGCGATCCAGAAGATCCTGCGTCAGATCCTGGAACTTCGCGCGGGAGAGCTTCTCGTCCAGGTGGACCGGGCCGTCCTGGGTCACCGACAGGTACTGCAGGGAAATGTTGGTCGAGGTGGCCGAGGAGAGTTCCTTCTTGGCCTGTTCGGCCGCCTCACGCAGACGCTGGAGGGCGATCTTGTCCTTCGAGAGGTCGGCACCGGTCTTGGACTTGACCTGCTCGAGCAGCCAATCCACGATGCGCTGGTCCCAGTCGTCACCGCCGAGGCGGTTGTCGCCCGACGTGGCACGAACCTGAATGGTCGAGAAGCCGTCCTCGTCCTTGCCGACTTCCAGCAGGGAGACGTCGAAGGTACCGCCACCGAGGTCGAAGACCAGAATGTGCTCGTCCTCGTTGCCCTTGTCCAGACCGTAGGCCAGGGCCGCCGCGGTGGGCTCGTTGACGATGCGCAGAACGTTGAGACCGGCGATCTCTCCGGCTTCCTTGGTTGCCTGGCGCTCAGCATCGTTGAAGTACGCGGGGACGGTGATGACGGCGTCGGTCACCGTGTCGTTCAGGAAGGCTTCGGCGTCGCCCTTGAGCTTCTGGAGGGTACGGGCCGAGATCTCCTGCGGCGTGTACTTCTTGCCGTCGATCTCGGTGTTCCAGTCGGTGCCCATGTGGCGCTTGACCGAAGCGATGGTGCGATCGACGTTGGTGACGGCCTGGCGCTTGGCGATGTCGCCGACCAGGGTTTCGCCGTCCTTGCCGAAAGCAACGACGGAGGGAGTGGTGCGAGCGCCTTCGGCGTTCGCGATGACGACGGGCTCGCCGCCTTCGAGAACGGCGACCACGGAGTTGGTGGTGCCGAGGTCAATGCCTACTGCACGTGACATATGGGGTTCTCCTTACTTTGTCCGAAAACCGGGGCGCATTCGGGTCCTCACCACGAGGAACTGCCGCGTGGGCACTCCATCTTGCACACCCGGAGGTCTCACTTCTTGAGTTGTCCTGACTCAAGTCTGCCACAACCAGGAGATATGTCAAGAGAGTTGAGTGAACCAAACTCAACTTTCTATCGGCGGCCCGGCCCAATGTTCCTCGTCAGCGGGATTACCAGGCGTCGCCTCCCAAGGCCTTCTTGGCCTCGCGGGACGTGCCGACGTTTCCGACCACGGCCCAGTGGTCCGATTCCAGGGCCCAGGATTGGCTCCGGCCATCCGCGGAAACCGTCTCCACGGTCTGGCTCATGGGCGATTTCATGTCGGATTCTTCTCGGGAGTACGCGCCCACCAGAAGCTTCGTGTCCTCGTCCGCGGAAGAGACAGCCGCCGGATCGGTCAGGTCGACGTCCGAGCAGAGATAGATCTGGGTGTCCTCGGGAAAGAGCTCGGAGGAGAAAGAGGACGCCAGGACCGTGTCGTCCACATCGCTGCACTGGTCGGCGTCGTGGTCCTCGCCCACCTGCTTGACCTTGGCACGGAAGTCGGCCGCGTCGTCGACCTTGCCACCGCTCAGCAGACCGGTGACGACGAAGGCCCCGCCGATCACCAGCGCAAGGAGCACTGCGCCACCGACCGAGAGGGTCACTATCAGACCGGTGCGAGGCTTGCGCGCCTCCTCGCCATAGACCTGGCGCCCCAGGTGCAGGTCTCCGCGGACGTCTCCCGGACGCGCCCCATTCGGCTCCGGGGCAGGACTGTGACTCATGGGATTCGCCTTCCCTGATTCTGCACTTTCGGGTGCTCAACTCTCGACAACGGGTCCATGGTCCAGGGTACGTTCACCCGGGCTGCTCCCACAGCTCCCCTCGGCGGCGTCGGCCCGGTAACGTGGACGGCATGTATCGCATCGTGACCGTTTGCACCGGAAACATCTGCCGTTCCCCCATGGCCGAATACCTCGTCCGTGAGGCCGCCCGTGACGCCGGCCTGGACGACGTCGTCGTGACCTCCGCCGGAGTCAGCGACGAGGAGCAGGGCAACCCCATCGACCCTCGCGCCCGGAAAGTCATGGAGAGGCTGGGGATCGACACCAGCGGTCACCGCGCCCGGCAGGTCACCCGCGAGGATCTCGAGAACAACGATCTGGTTCTCGCACTCGATGTGCCCCACTACCGCGCGCTGAGAACCATGGCCGCGAACGATGCCCAGGCGGACAAGATCCACCTGATGCGCGAGTACGATCCCTCCGCCGCGGGAGAAGCGCTCGAGGGCATCGGAATCTACGACCCCTGGTACGGAGACGCCTCGGATTTCGATCGGACCTTCGGCATGATTGAGGACTCGGTCCAGGGCGTGATCGACGACGTCGCTCGTCAGCCGGGATCCCGGCGCGAGAAACCATGACGGCAACGGCCAGGAGCTCAGCACTCGCGCACCAACCGATGTGGGTCATGCACTCCCACACCATCGATACCCGGCGCGAGAACGACCTGTGGCGGGCCATCGGACTGGCCCGGTCCCTGGCCACGGGGCCCGAGCCCTTCGTGATAGCCATCGACGGCCGCTCGGGTGCGGGCAAATCGAGCCTTGCCACGCGGCTCTTGGAGCGCATCGCCCTGGAGGAGGGCGAAAACGCGGCGGAGCTGTTCCGCCTCGAGGATCTCTACCCGGGGTGGGAAGGCCTGGAATCCGGCGTGGACGAGTACGCCGCCATCCTCGGACGTGTCCTGCGAAACGAGGACGCCACATGGCACGCCTGGGATTGGACCAGAAACCGGCGGGAACCGAGCAGTCGCACGCTGAGCGCGGGCGCGAAGGTCATCATCGCCGAGGGCGTGGGGGCCACAGCCCCCGGTCATCAGGAAGTTCGGCCCCATTTCGGCATCTGGCTCCACCTGGAATCAAACATCCGCAGGTACCGGGCACTGACACGGGACGGAGATCTCTACCGGCCCTACTGGCAGCTCTGGGCCGAGCAGGAGGAAAGACTCTTCGCGCGGTAACCTGCCCAGGTCCGGGGCTTTTCCCTCCTGCACTCCCCCTGCATCACCCGTCGTCGAGAATCCTGAGGTCAACGTGCACTCCGCCACTTCGCGCATATCGGTGCCCCTTGTCATCCTGTTGGGGACCCTGACCGGCATAGCTCCGTTGGGCACCGACATGTACTTGGCGGCGTTCCCACAAATGACCCACGACCTCGGGACGACGGCGTCGCAGGTCCAACTCACCCTCTCGGCCTTCATGGCGGGCCTCGCGATCGGGCAGATCGTCGTCGGGCCCCTCTCGGACCAGTGGGGACGGCGTCTTCCCCTCGTCGTCTGCTCACTGGTCTGTGTTCTGGCCACGGCGGGGTGCGCCGTCGCCCCGACGGTGCACCTGCTCATCGCCCTGCGATTCCTCATGGGCTTCTCCGGGGCGGCCGGGGTGGTCCTGGCCAGGTCCGCCGTCACGGACCTGACCGAGGGGCAGCAGACGACCCGGTACATGAACTTCATGATGATGGTCAACGGAATTTCGCCCGTCCTGGCACCGACCCTCGGTGGCATCATCCTCGGATTCGCGCCGTGGCGGACGGTTTTCTGGGTTCTCACCGCCATGACCCTTGCCATGGCCTTGGGGGTTCTCTTCCTCTTTCCCGAATCCCTGCCGCGGGAACGTCGACACGGCGGCGGTCTCAGGACCTCCGGCCGCGGCATCGCCCGGATACTCCGGCGGCCGGCATACGTCGCCTACATGCTCGCCTTCGTGTTCTCCTTCGGAACCCTGTTCTCCTACATTTCGGGGTCCACCTACGTCCTGCAGAACAACCTGGGCATGTCCGCGACGGAGTACGCGTTGGTGTTCGCGGTCAACTCCTTCGGGATCCTGGCGTTCTCCTGGGTGTCCAACGTTCTGCTCCGAAAATACCGGCCGCAGGGCATCGGCCTGGCCGGAATTCTGGTGTCGAATGCGGCCACGCTCGTATTCCTGGCCCTCGCCTGCTTCGGGCTGTCCCTGGTGCTCACGCTCCTCTGCCTCTTCGCCACCGCCGCGGCCCAGGGCCTCGTTTTCGGCAACGCGACCTCGCTGGCACTGCAACAAGGCCGCGACTACGCGGGCGCGAGTTCCGCGCTGGTCGGTGGCCTCCAGGCCCTGATGGGCGGCCTCGTGTCACCGCTCGTGAGCTCCGCCGGCGAACACGCCGTGTTGCCCATGGCCGGGATGATGGTCGGGTGCAGCGGCGTCGCCCTCATCCTTTTCCTCCTCGCCTCTCGGGTGTTCGAACCACGAACACGGTCCGTGCCCCCTCGTGCGACCGGTGAGAATGACGTTTAATGAGACGCATGGCACCCACGGTTGTACGCATTGACCACAATTCCCCCACGGGGACCCTCCTCGACGCCTCGGCGCCGCTGATCAGGATCGACGACGAAGGCTATACGCGGGGAGACGGAGTCTTCGAAACCATGCTCGCCGTGGACTCGCAGGTACGGAAATTCGACCTCCACCTGACTCGGCTGGCCAATTCCGCCAGACTCCTGAAAATATCCGATCCCGACGACGCCGCGTGGCGGCAGGCCACCGCCCTCGCCCTGGAATCCGCGGGGCCGGGCACCAGGACGGGTCTCGGCGTCGAACATACGGTGAAACTCCTGATCAGTCGGGGAACGCCGGATGAAGGCCCCTACGGGCTCGTGATCGTCAGCGGTGTACCGGACTCGACGATCGAGCAGCGGGAGAACGGGGTCAGAGCGATGCTGCTTCCGCGAGGCCATGATCCCGCCGAGGACACGTCGTACCCCTGGCTCCTGGCGGGAGCCAAAACCCTCTCCTACGCGGTCAACATGGCCGTCCTGAGACACGTGAAATCACTCGGTGCGCAGGAAGCGATCTTCACGGCATCGGACCGGCGGATCCTCGAGGGGGCGACGAGCTCGGTCGTGGTCGCGAGGAGGGACCAGGGCCGGCTGACACTGTTCACTCCCGAGCCGAATCACGGGATCCTCCCCGGCACCACGCAAGGGGCACTCTTCGAAGGCGCCAGGGACTCGGGGTGGGACGTCGGGTTCGGGCCGCTCTATCCGAAGGACCTCATGGAGTCCGACGGCGTCTGGCTGACGTCCTCGGTCCGGTTGCTGGCCCCGGTCACTCATCTCAACAACCAGGCGCTCGCAACGAGTCCCGACGTCACCGAGACGCTGATGGGTTTCCTGCGCTCCCGCTGATACGGGCGTCCGGCGCCCCCGCTTAACCTCACGAGGCCGCCGTTGACCGGGCATGACGCCGGGCGTAATCTCAAAGCACGAAGTGATTGATACCACTCATGATTCTTGAGGTGCGAATGCCCCTGTACGAATTCCGATGCCCGAGCTGTGGAGTCTTCGAGGCCATGCATCCCATGTCGGAGGTTCCCGGATCGAGGCCGTGCCGCAACTGCTCCGAGACGGCGGCACGGGTCTTCTCGCCCATCGGGCTGTCCGCCCTCGGTTCCGACCGAGCGAAGGCCATCGGGGACGCCGAACGCTCCGCGCACGAACCTGACGTCGTCTCGCACGTCCCCAACAGTCCGGGCGCCTCTTCGCCAAGGGCAACCCAGGACCCCCGGCACCTCAAACTTCCGCGACCCTGACCTCTCGCGGAAGGCGCGGGCCGCCAGCCCCGCCGGCGCGAGCTCCATCGAGTTACCCCCACCGAAAGGAATCTCATGCCGGACGTCATTTTCCCCCTCGACTCGAACAAGCCCTTTTCCGACCAGGAGAAGATCGGCCACAACCGCTGGCACCCCGAGATCCCGCCCATCGAAACGCTGAAGCCAGGAGACTCGTTCAGGGTTGATTGCCGGGAGTGGTTCGACGGTGCCATCAAGAATGACGACTCGGCCGACGACGTCAGGGACGCACCGATCGACGTCGTTCACGCTCTGTCCGGTCCGTTCGCCGTCGAAGGCGCGGAGCCCGGCGACCTGCTCGTCGTGGACATCCTCGATCTCGGGCCGATCCCTCAGGAAACCGGCCCCCTGGCAGGACAGGGGTGGGGCTATACAGGGATTTTCCCCAAGAACAACGGGGGCAGCTTCCTGGTCGACCAGTTCCCGGACGCTTACAAAGCAATCTGGGACTTCTCGGGCGATACGGCGACCTCACGCCACATTCCCGGCGTCAGTTTCACCGGTATCACCCACCCGGGACTGATGGGCACGGCCCCGTCCGCGGACTTGCTGGCTTCCTGGAACAAGCGTGAGGGAGACCTGATTGCCACGGATCCCCACCGTCTGCCGCCGCTGGCCCTGCCGCCGGAGCCCAACAGCGCCATCCTGGGCTCTCTCGACGGCGAGGACTACCGGCGTGTGGCCTCCGAGGCCGCGCGCACCGCTCCCCCGCGGGAGAACGGTGGCAACCAGGACATCAAGAACTTCACCAAGGGTTCCAGGGTCTTCTACCCCGTGTACGTCAAGGGTGGAAACCTCTCCGTCGGCGATCTCCACTTCTCGCAGGGGGACGGGGAAATCACGTTCTGCGGCGCCATCGAGATGGGCGGATACATCGATCTGCGCGTCGACGTCATCAAGGGCGGTATGGAGACCTACGGGGTCAGCGAGAACGCGATCTTCATGCCCGGCAGAACCGCCCCGCAGTATTCGGAGTGGCTCGCCTTCTCCGGGACCTCCGTGACCCTCGACGGCGAACAGCGCTACCTGGATTCGCAGTTGGCCTATCAGCGTGCCATTCTCCACGCGATCGACTACCTGACGACCTTCGGTTGGTCCCGCGAGCAGGCTTTTCTCCTGCTCGGCGCGGCACCCATCGAGGGCAGGTTCTCCGGCGTCGTCGACGTCCCGAACTCCTGTGCCACGGTCTACCTCCCCACGGAAATCTTCGACATCGACATCGCCCCGTCGGCCTCCGGCCCCGGACGCATCGACCCCGGAATGGGTGCACCGCGCTCGGCGAACCCGGCATAGTCTGGCTGTCGTTCCACCTGCCCTGAGGCCGGAAACTACAGCCAGCTCTACCCCGATCTAGCTCCAGCTCCACTGTGCGCGACGACCGCGCACGGAACAGTAGAGGTTGTACCAGGAAGCAAACCTCATGGAGTTGCAATGTCACACCCGAACCTCACCCATCAGGCTCCCGGCGGGGCGCCCCGAGCGGTCATGCCCATCGCCCGCGCCGAGAGCGTCAGCAAGTCCTACGGCGAGGGCGGGAACGCGGTTGCCGCCGTCCGCGACGTCGACCTGGAGGTGGCCCCCGGAGAATTCGTCGCGGTCATGGGCCCCTCCGGGTCCGGCAAGTCCACGCTGATGCACCTGATGGCGGGACTCGAGACCGCCACGGGCGGCAGAATGTGGATCGGCGACCAGGAAATCACGCACCTGGACGACAACGAGCTGACCGAAGTGCGCCGACGCCGCGTGGGATTCGTGTTCCAGGCATTCAACCTGATGCCCACGATGAACGTGCGGGAAAACATCCTTCTCCCCTTCGACCTGGACGGTCGCTCACCGAACAAGCAGGAGCAGGCCTGGATCGATCAGCTCCTCGACCGGTTGGGCCTCGCCGAACGGGTGGAGCACCGGCCGAGCGAGCTCTCGGGCGGACAGCAGCAGCGCGTCGCGATCGCCAGAGCTCTGGCAACCCGTCCCGCCCTGATTCTGGCGGACGAGCCCACCGGAAATCTCGACTCCCGGTCCGCTCTGGAAGTGCTTCAGCTCCTGCGGGTCGCGGCGCAGGAACTGGGACAGTCGATCGTCATGGTCACCCACGATCCCAAAGCAGCGGCCCACGCCCAGCGCGTCGTGTACCTCGCGGACGGCGAAATCGTCCACCAGAGCGAAGGCTCGCCCCGCGCCGAGGACATCGCACACATGATGCTGTCTCTGGAGGTGAACTGAGGTGAAGAACGCTCTTCTCGAACTGGCCCGCCGACCGGGCCAGCACGTCTCGACCC
Source organism: Rothia koreensis (assembly GCF_004136575.1). GTDB lineage: Bacteria > Actinomycetota > Actinomycetes > Actinomycetales > Micrococcaceae > Rothia > Rothia koreensis. The sequence goes on along the minus strand of NZ_NOIQ01000002.1, from coordinate 83,191 downwards.
TCCTCGTGGTCACGATCGGTTCTCTCTTCGGTTCCGGTCTCATCGGGGCCGTCGGCCTCCTGTACAACCTTCTCAACCCTGACGGCCAGGCCGACGGAAGTCTCCTGGTCATGCTGGTCCTGACGTCGATGACCTTCTTCGCGGTCGCCCTGTTCGTCGCGGGGACGGTCGTCGTCAACACCTTCTCGATCGTCGTCGCCGGACGGACCCAACAGCTTGCGATGATGCGACTGATCGGAGCCAAGGCATCGGCCCTCCGTCGCGGCGTCGCCGCCGAAGGCCTCATCATCGGAATCCTGGGGTCCGTGGTCGGTCTCGCGCTCGGAGCGCTGACAACATGGATCCTCGCGCTGGTCGCTGAGGCAAAGGACGCAGGCACGAGCCTGCAGTCCACGGCGCTCAATCCGTGGATGCTGGTTGCGGCCGTCCTGGTCGCGCTGACCAGTTGGATCGCAGCCTGGAACGGGGCACGCCCTGTTCTGTCGGTCTCGCCGCTCGAAGGGGTCCGGCGCAGCGGCGAGCCGGCGGCGAAGGCGCTCCGGAACCGGAAGCTCACGCTGGCCAGCTCGATCGTGCTCGTCGTTGTCGGTCTTCTGTTCCTGATCGGTGGCCTGGTCCTGGGGATCGGCAGTCCCGTCGGAATCCTGCCTGCCGTCCTGGGAGGGTTCCTGAGTTTCACCGGTATCGCTCTGGGGTCCGCCTGGGTCATGCCCCCGTTCTTCGCCCTTTCCGGTTCCCTGATCGGGCACGGGACCCCCGGCCGCATGGCGGTGGCGAATTCGAAGCGCTACCCGCTTCGGTCGGCGCGCACATCCATGGGGCTGGTCATCGGCATCACGCTCGTGGTGATGTTCGGTACCCTCGGATCCACCCTCAAGTCGGCGGTGCACGACATGGCCGAGAGCGGTGAGTACGATTTCGGCCAGGTGGCCATGATCAACGTGATGATCGACAATGCCTTGCTGTTCGTCTACGGCATGGTCGCCTTCTCCGTGGTGATCGCCGTGATCGGCGTCGCCAACAACATGAAATCCTCCATCATGCAGCGGCGTCGAGAACTGGGCATGCTGCGGACGGTCGGGCTCTCGACCCGCCAGATGTGGCAGATGATCTTCGGGGAGACCGCCCAACTGACCGTGTCGGCAGCGTGCGTCGGCATTCCGCTGGGCATCTTCTACGGCTGGGCCGGCACCTTCTGCATGTTCGCCTCACTCAAGGGTGCGGGCATCTTCGGTCCGACCCCTCCCTGGGGCGTTCTGCTGATGGTGGTCATCGGATGCCTGGCGATCACGGGCCTGGCCACGGCCTTGCCCGCCCGGCAGACGGCCAAGGAGCCGCCGGTCCGTGCGCTGGCCATGGACTAGGGAAACGGGACGACGCCCGGTGGGAAATCCACCGGGCGTCGCTGTATCTCGGCCCCCGGGGGGGCTCCTAGTGGAAGAACCGGTAGGTTCCCAGAACCACGGACAGGCCGATCGCGACCACCGGTATTCCGAGCCCGATCGCCAGGGCGGCAGCGTCACGCCACGAGTACTCCGGCTGATGGACCCACGTTCTCGGTCCCGCGCCGAACCCCCGGGCCTCCATCGTCACGGCAAGGCGGCTCGCCCTGCGCAATGCCTGGACAATCAGCGAGAAGGCCTGCGTCGCGAAACCCCCGACGTTCCCGAGGATGCCTCGATCCGGCCCCAGGCCACGGGCCCGCCTGGCGGCCGCGAGAGTCTCCCATTCCGTGATCATGATCCCGACCAGACGAAATGCGGCGACGGCGGACAGCACGAACCGCGAGGGAAGCCGAAAGGTCTGGGCCAGGCTGTCCCCGATTTCTCGCGCATCGGTGGTCAGCAGCAACAGCACCGAGATCATCGCGAGCGCACATCCACGCAAGGCAATCGCAATCCCTGCGTCCACCGAATCAGCGGTGAACAGGAACGGCCCGACATCGAGCAGAACGTCCCCCGTCTTGGGCGACAGGAGCGCCGTGCCCCATCCGCTGAAAACCGCGGCGGTGAAGACCGGCCAGAGTCTGACCAGCACGTTCCGCGGGTCGATGCGGGACCCGATCATCACAAGCACCAGAAAGAGCACGCCGGAACCTGAGGTCACCCCATCGGCGCTCACCAGGAACGCGACGGTCAGGGCAACGAGCAGAAGGATCTTGACCGCTGGATTCACGCGGCCCAGGCCTGAATCCGCCGCCGTGGCATTGTTCAGGAGGTCCATGCCTCACCTCCTGCCACCGCGTCGACCGACTCTGCCTCGGTCGCTTGGGCTTCCGGCCCCTGCGGGTAGTTCCCCAGGCGCAACTCTTCCCCACCGAGAGCCTCGACGAATGCGTGATCATGCGTCACGGACACGACCGCCGATCCCGCCGCCATGACCTCTCGGAGCAGATCGACGAGGTTCGCCCACGTGCGAGCGTCCTGCCCGAACGTGGGCTCGTCGAGAACCAGAATCCGCGGCCTGGCGGCGAGAGCCGTTCCGACCGAGAGGCGACGTTTCTCGCCCCCGGAGAGCGTGAAGGGATTGGCGTCCTTCACGTGCTCCAGGCCGAGACGCTCCAGGAGCTCCTGCGCTCGCGCTTCCGGGTCCTCGCCGTCGTGCGTCTGCCCATTGGTGGGATGACGGCGTCCGGCGCCGTCGGCCAACCGCGCTCCCAGCACGAGTTCTTCCCCGACCGTGGACCTCACGAATTGGTGCTCGGGTTCTTGGAAGACCGTGCCGATACGGGCAATCAGCTGTCCGGAGGCCCACGCCCAAGGGTCCCACGGCGGGGTCCGGGCGACCCTGGCGGCGGGATCACGGAGGTGCCTCAGTTCCTCCGACGCGGCAACGTACCCCGCCGCCGGCGGGATCAGACCCGCGAGAGTCAGGGCGAGCGTGGATTTTCCGGCGCCGTTCGGCCCGGTCACCGCCAGGTGCTGACCCCGATGCACCCGAAGACCGACGTTCTCGGTTGCCCGGACGGCGTCCCTCGCGGCCGGAATCGGAGTGGACGGAGACTTCCTGACGGCACGACGTCGAGCCCGTCGCCACGACCGGGAAGGATGTTGTCGGGTCACCGCGAGACCGCACGCTTCGAGAAGCGGCTCCTGCCAATCCACCGGGACGTTGCCGGCCGCGGACGCCACGGGCCGTCGCGGAACGTGGTCGGGGACCCAGACGCCGGCGTCGAGCAACTCCTCGCGCGCCCGTCCGAGAACTTCGGCGGGAGTGCCATCGTGGCTGATCCCGCCCTTCGAGGACAGCACGATGATCCGGTCGACGACGTCGGCCCACACGGCCACGCGGTGCTCCACGACCACCAGGGTCGATCCGTATTCCTCCGCGGCCGCGACCACGGCGTCCCGGACCTCCACGACGCCGTCCGGGTCGAGGTTCGCGGTCGGCTCGTCGAGCAGCAGGAGACCGGGTTCCATTGCGAGGATCCCGGCCAGCCCAAGACGTTGTTTCTGCCCTCCGGACAGCGCCGAGGTCGGATGCTCCCACGGAAGATCGAGTCCGACCGATTGCAGGGCGCGCCGACATCTCCCGACGATCTCGTCCCGTGGCACCCCGAGGTTCTCCGGCCCGAACGCGAGGTCATCGCCGACCCGAGAAAGAACGATCGAGGATTCCGGGTCCTGCTGCATCAGACCGACCGATGCTCTCGCGTCCCGGGGGTCCGTGCCGTTGACGGTCACCCGTCCGAGGGCGGCTTCGCCGTCGTCGTCCTCGAGCACACCGGCCAGGGCGTGGAGAAGGGTAGATTTGCCCGCGCCGGACGGACCGAGCAGCAGAACCTTCTGCCCGGGCGCGATGTCCAGGTCCACGTCGCGGAACGCGGGCTCATCCCGTCCAGCATGGTGCCATCCGAAGCCTCGGGCGCTGACGGACGCGCCCCCGGCGCTCACGCACGCCGCCGCATCTGCCGGGCATCGCGGCCTGCCGCGACCGAGCCGAGAACACCGGTCGAGATCAGGGCACGCATCAGGGCCCACGCGAGGAAACCGGCAATGAGGAGCCCGGAGACCACGGCGCACACCACGTAGACAACCTGGTACCGGGGTTCCCAGAAGGCGTAGTACATGAAGACTTCGCTGATCCCCATGAACAATCCCGATACTGCGCCGGACAGAAGCGCCGTGGGGAGTCCGAAACGACGGTACAACAACGCGGCGAACACGAGTTCGGCGCCGATTCCCTGGATCGCGCCCGAGAGAAGAACCCCGGCGCTGTAATGCGTACCGAGGAGGGCCTCAATCACCGCAGCAACCATTTCGCAGTAGATCGCGGCGCCCGGTTTCCTGATCACGAGTCCGCCGACGACGCCGGCAATGAGCCAGCCACCGCCGATCAGGCCCGACAAGGGCGGAAATCCGACGGTCGCTGTCTGCGTGGCCGGTGAGACGGCATTGGACCAGATCCAGAAGATGACGCCGCAGACCACCGCCAGAACGGATGCGATGACGATGTCGATCACGCGCCACGATGCTCGCCGTCGATGTGGGGCCGCGCCGTTTCGAGCAGGACCCCGGTCCAGGGATTCGGATGAGGGTGTGGTGTTCATCGGTCTTCCTCCTGTACAGATCAGGAGGGGAGGTCGCACGCCGTTCTTCATTCGGGTACGCCCGAGATCTCGACTCCCTACGTCGGTGCTAACCGCATCAGGTCGAGGGTCTGCTTTCGCACTCTCAGCCTCGTTCGAGGCTCCCCTGTCGTTCGTGAACGCCGCCCAGTCTAACCGATCGTTTCACTTCGGGTGAATCTCCAGGCCGTTGCGGACAAAGGCAAACCAGTGCGATTAGGCTGTAAGAAGCTGTACGTGACCGGCCGCACCGCCGGTGCGAATGAAGAGGAGAGATGCATGAGCAACCCCGCAATCAAGATCGGTTCCACGGTGGCTTCCTTGGCGGGAGTCTTTGCCGCCAACAAGGTCATGACTCTCGGGTGGAAGAAGGTCACGGGCAATGAACCGCCGTCGAACAACCCTGATCCCGAGGAGAGCGTGCGAGACATCGTCATCTGGACCGCGATCAGCGGCGTCGTGGCGACCCTGATCAAACTCAGTGTTACTCGCCTGGCCAACAGACTGGAACACAAGGAAGAGATCGAGACGGGCGGCCAGGCCGAGGTCTGACTCGCCCGGAGGTTGCCTGCGTGCGCGGGCGATGAGCCCATACGGTGCCGATCGTCGTTCTGCGGCGGGACGTGGTTCCCGCTGCGAACGACGATCGGCACCGTTGCGTTCGGCCGCTGCTCCCGGCGCCGCACGAAGCGCCGGCCGGCGAGGCTGAGCTACGTCACTGGTCGTGGCCGTCCGGCCCCTTGGCCGGCCGTTCCTGACCGTCCTTCTCGAGACCGGCGGCTTCGGCGTCGATGTCCTTGGGCTCGTCCGTCGCCTGCACAGGCGCTTCTTCCTGTTCCTCCTCGCGGTTCATTTGCTCCACGAGGTCGGCCAGTTCGTTGACGGTCAGGGCCGAGGCGGTGAAGTGCCGGTTGCGGAAACCGGACCGACCGACCATGTGCGAGGAAACGGGCACGGCGAGAATCTGGAGGGTCCAGGCGAGAATGAGCGCCGGGGCCAGTGCCCAGGACCGCGAAGCGATGCCGAGCGCAATCAGGAGCAGGAACAAGCCGAAGACCTGAGGCTTGGCTCCCGGGTGGAGACGCGACAGCACGTCCGGGAACCGTACGATGCCGACGGCCGCACCCAGCGACATCAGGCACCCGCCGATGAGGCAAATACCGGTCACCGTATCGAGTACGAGGTCCATCTACCGATCACCCCGCCGTGCCGTCGGCGTCGAACCGACGGTCTTGCCAGATTTGCGGGATCGTCCGTGCCCGTACGGACGCTCGGGCGAGGTGGTCGCCGCCGAGGACTCGGGCTTTTCGCGCTGGTCCTTGCGTTCGCGCTTGTTGTTGGCAAAGCGCGCGACCGTCACGGAACCCAGGAAGCCGACGAGCGAGATCACGATCAGCATGGTGACGTTCTCGTAGCTGTCCCTGTACACCATGTCCACGACGAGTCCTGCGCCGACGATGGCCAGCAGGACGTCGGAGGCGATCACCCGATCCAACAGAGACGGCCCCTTGGCCAGGCGGACAATGGTTCCGATGGCGGCCAGAACGAGCACCACACCGCAGACGATCATGACGATATTCACGATGTTCCCTCCCCCAGCTGGCCGGCTTTCAGGGCGCGATGGCTTTCCTTGGTCCCCATCACGCGAATCACCAGGTCCTCGATCTTCCGCACTCCGTCCTGGAACTTGCGGACGTCCGCTTCGTCGTTGACGTCGATGACGTGGAAGTAAATGGTCGCGGTTCTCCGATCGACCTCGACCACCAAGGAACCTGGGATCAGGGAGACGATGTGACCGACCACGGTGATGAGCAGGTCGCTGTTGATACGAAGTCGCACCGATACCACGGCCGAACGTGGAGCTCCTTGGGGTCGGACGGTGAACCAGAGGATCTCGAAACTCGCGTGGGCGATCCACCACACGAATTTCGTCATCAGCACGGCCGCCCAGAACACGTTGAACCTACCGGACAACTGCACCGGGGGCAGATAGAAGATGCGTACGATTACCAACGCGATGATCAGTCCGAAGACCAGGTTCCCGACCGAGAAATCCCGCCACAGGGCACCCCACACCAGGACCAACCACACGATCAGCGGCAGTTCGGTGCGCAGAGTGTTCTTGGGCCGGACGCGTGGGGCCCGGTGCGCCGAAGGACTCATGTCAGTGACCCCCTTCCGCAGAGGCTCCGTGGTCGGATCCGAGTACGGCATCGATGTAGACCTGCGGGTTGCTCAGATTGCCGGAGGCCTGATCGGACAGGTCGAACAAGGGCCCGGCGAAGACCGTGATGGCGACGCCGACCACCACGAGGCCGATGGTCGAGGCCATCATCGGTCGGGGCAGGAGAGTGACGTCCTTGCCCTTGTAACGCCTCGATTCGACGTCGAGTTCGCCCGACGTCCGGACGCCGTACTTGCCGTCCTGGTCCTTGGCCAACAGGATCGGATCCGGGAATTCGGCGTCCTCCGGTTTGCGCCAGAAGGCGCGGTTCCAGATTCGCGTGAGGGTCAACAGGGTCAGCAAGGACACGAAGACGCCGACGCCGGCCAGCACGTAGCCCTGCCACGTTCCGGCCTGAACGCTCGCGTCGATCAGGCCGACCTTGCCGAGGAATCCTGAGAACGGCGGAATGCCGCCCAGGTTGATCGCCGGGATGAAGTAGAGGACGCCCAGGATCGGGGCGATCTTCGCGAGCCCCGCGAGTCGGTCCGTATTGGCGGATCCGCCGCGTCGCTCGATGAGACCCACGACCATGAACAGGCTCGTCTGGATCACGATGTGGTGTGCGATGTAGAAGACCACGGCCATCAGGCCTTCGGGCGTGGCCAAGGAGATGCCCCAGATCATGTAGCCGATGTGGCTGATGAGAATGAATGACAGGGTTCTCTTGATATCGCTCTGCGTGAGCGCGCCCAGGATCCCGACGACGAGCGTGGCCGCGGCCACGAGGGCCAGCAAGTTGTCCACTCGGCTCTCGGGAAAGAGAAGGGTTTCGGTACGGATGATGGCGTACACGCCGACCTTGGTCAGCAACCCCGCGAACACGGCGGTGACGGGGGCCGGAGCCGTCGGATAGGAGTCCGGGAGCCACAGCGACAAGGGGAAGACCGCGGCCTTGATCCCGAAGGCGACCAGCAGCATCAGGTGCAGCTGCACCTGAGTTCCCACCGGCAGATGCCCCGCCTTGACCGCAATGTCGGCCATGTTGACCGTTCCGACGGCCCCGTAGATCATGCCGATCGAGATCAGGAACAACATCGACGAGATCACGGAGACCACGGTGTATGTGATTCCCGCGCGGATCCTCGGCGCGGAACCGGACATGGTCATCAGCACGTAACTGGCGGTCAGGAGAATCTCGAAACCGACGTAGAGATTGAACAGGTCACCGGCGAGGAACGCGTTCGAGACGCCGGCGAGCAGAACGAGGTAGGTCGGGTAGAAAACGGAAATGGGCGCGTCCGAGTCGCCGTCCGCGAGGCCCTGTCCGGTCGCGTAAATCATGACCGCAAAGGAAACGAGCGTCGAGACCACGAGCATCAGAGAGGACAGCTGGTCCACGACCATCACGATGCCGAAGGGAGCGGCCCATGCTCCCAGGGTGACCGATTGGGGTTCGCCGCCCCAGGTGGAGACGAGCAGGACGGACTCGAGGCACAGGGTGGCCAGCATGGCCACGACCGAAAGGAGTCGCTGTGCGTTGGGGTGCTTGTACAGCGTGAAGCTCGCGCCCGCCGCCAGGAGGGGCAGGACGACCGCGGCCGGGGCAATGTCAACGATGCTCATGCGTGCCACTCCCCTCTGTCGCGGTCGCCTTGGTCGAGATGGGGGTGATGCTCACCCGAGAAGCCGGGCACTTCGTCCGGTGCCTGCGGTCGTGAGCCCTCCTTCTTCGCTCGCTCGGCCTGTTTCCGCTGACGATAGGCTTCCTCTCGTTGTTCCTCGGATCCCTCGAATTCGGAAGGCTCGATCGGGGCGGCGTCGTCGTCCTCCGGATCGTAATCCGGCTGGGCAGCGACGCGGCGGTCCTCGGCGTCGTCCTGGATATCGTCCCTGCGGGAGAGGACCCAGCTGCGATAGATCATGCCGAGCATCAGCGCCGTCACGGAGAACGAGATCACGATCGCGGTCAGTACGAGCGCCTGAGGCAGTGGATCGAAGTAGTCCTCTGCCGCGACCTCAGAGTCGAAAAACGCCGGAAGTCCCGAAACACCGCCGGTGTGGAGGATCAGGATGTTGGTCGCGTTGGTGATGAGCATCAGGCCCAAGAGCACCTTGGTCAGCGACTTCTCCAAGATCAGGTAGACCCCCACCGCGTAGAGAACTCCCATGACCAACAACAGGGCTGCATCGATCATCGGTTGTCCTCCCCTGCGCTATCGGAAAGCACCGTGTCCTGCCGATCTCTCGTGCGGTCCTGGCTCTCGTGCGTCGGTTCGTCCTCGCTGGTTGCGGTGACCGGACCGGAGGGGATGACCGAGGTCTGTGGTCCGCCGGAACGGCGGACCTTGATGCGACGACGCTTGCGCCCGGTGATCTTGGCCTTCTCGCGCTCTTTCTCTCGCTCCTCCTCGAGGACCGAGTCGATGCGTCCCCCGAGGCTGCGGAGCACGTCGAGAACCAGTCCGACCACGATCAGGTAGACGCCGACGTCGAAAATCGTGGACGTCACGAAGTGCACTTCGCCGAACAGCCACATCTCGAGATCGACGTTGTAGGACGTGAACACCGTTCCGCCCCAGGCCAGCGGGAGGAGAGCGTAGAGCGCGGCGACGATCATTCCGATACCGAGCAGGACCCCCGCGTTCAACGGCGTGGCTTCCTCCAGCTCGTATCGGCCTCCCGCGAGGTATCGGAGCCCGAGAGCCAGACCGGCCAGAAGGCCACCCGCGAACCCGCCGCCCGGCAGGTTGTGCCCCGCAAGCAACAGATATGCGGAGGTCAGCATGATGGTGTGGAAGAGCAACCGCGTGATGACCTCGAGCATGAGTGACCGGTTCTCCGGCGCCAGCGTCCGGCCGGCGACCAGGAACGGGTCCCGCTTGACGTTCATGAAACGACCGGCGACGCGAGCCCCGGCGCTCAGGCCGGTACGCTCCGCATACCGTTTGCTCACCGCACGAATGCGTCCCGTGTCCAAATGCTGGCTGCTGGCTCCTCCGTCCTGCCTGCCCGCGATGAAGATCAGGCTGGCCACGCCCGTGGCCGCGAGGGCCAGAACCGAGATTTCTCCGTAGGTGTCCCAGGCGCGCATGTCGACCAGGGTCACGTTGACGACGTTCTTGCCGTGTCCAATCTCGTATGCCAATCGCGGCATATCCAAGGAGATCGGCGATTCCGTGCGGGAGGAGATGGAAAAGGCCGTCAGCGCCATCATGAACAGCCCGAATCCCGCGGCAATGGCAATGCGCACCGGTTTCCTGGTGGTCTTCCGCTGCCCCATTCCGGACGGGAGCATGCGCAGGGCCAAGACGAACGCGATCAACGAAATCGTCTCGACGAGCAACTGCGTGAGCGCGAGGTCCGGCGCCCCACGGAGCGCGAAAATCAGAGCGAGTCCGTAGCCGGTCACCGAAACCATGAGGATCGCCAAAAACCTCTTGGACGCCCGCACGGCCACCAGGGCCGCGCCGACCATCACGACGGCGATGGCCCACTGCGCCGGGGAATCGGACCAGTTGAACGAATTCAGCGGAGGTGTCTCGACCAGGAACAGCCCGACGGTGGGTACCACCACGGCAGTCACCAGAATGACCGCGAGGTAGAAGCTCAGCGAGCCTCGTTGCGTGAAGCCCGTGACGCGGACTGCGACGTAGTCGATGGCGCCGATGACGGCGCGATACACGGTGTCTGCCGTCGGCAGGCTCGGAAGAGCGGTTTGGAATCTCTCGACCGGAGACCTCAGCGCGAAGAGGACGAAGCCGAGAAGGACGATGACCGCCGACAGGCCCAGTGCGGGCGTCAGCCCGTGCCACAGAGCCAAATGCTGCTCAACGTGTCCGGCGGTGCGCGCGGCGTCGTACGCCATCACGTGGAGCGGCTCGGGGAAGAGACCCAACGCAATCGTGAGCACGGTGATCAGGCCGGGGGCGAGAGCAAAGTTGAACGGGATGACGTGGAAGTCGGTCGAATGGACCGATCCTCCTTGGACCAGGTCCGGGTGGGCGTCCGCGACGCGCTTGGTTGCGAAGGCGCCCCAGATGAATCGAGCGCTGTAGGCGAGGGTCAGGACCGAGCCGAGGGCTATGCCGATGAGGACGACGAGACCTTGCGTCGCGTCCAGATCGCCGACGCCGTGCTGCACGGCGTCGAGGCCGAGCTCGAGAATCCCCTCCTTGGTCACGAACCCCGCGAGCGGAGGGATACCGGCCATCGAGGCGGCCGAGAGAACGGCCATGACGAACAGGCCGGGTGCTTTGCGCCAGATTCCGGAGAGCCGGGTGATCTCACGGGTTCCGGCCTGGTGGTCGATGATTCCGGTCGCCAGGAACAGGACCGATTTGAACAGGGAGTGGGCCACCATCATGGCCAGACCGGCATACATTGCGTCGGGAGTGCCGATACCCACGACGGTCATGATGAAGCCGAGCTGGCTCACGGTGCCGTAGGCGAGAATCAGTTTGAGGTCGAACTGCTTGAGGGCCTGGTAGCCACCGAAGAGCATCGTGAACAGGCCGAAGCAGACCACCAGAGCGGTCCACGGGGGAACGTCGGCGAAGCCGGGGGCGAGACGTGCCACCAGATAGATTCCGGCTTTGACCATGGCCGCCGCGTGGAGGAAGGCCGAGACGGGGGTGGGTGCGGCCATCGCGCCCGGGAGCCAGAAGTGGAGGGGGAACAGCGCGGACTTCGACATGGCCCCGACCAGGATCAGGACGAGCGCGGCCCCGACCGCGACTCCGCCTCCCGGGGTCGCCACCGTCTCCGGTGCCCTGGCCACAACATCCGAGAGCAGGTAGGAATCGCTGGCCACGCCCAACATGATGACGCCGATGAACATGGCCAGTCCCCCGGCCGTGGTGACGATCAGCGCCTGGAGCGCGGCGCGCCGGGCAAAGAACCGGACGTGGGCGTAGCCGATGAGGACGTAGGAAAGAATGCTCGTGATCTCCCAGAACACGAACATCACGATCATGTCATCGGCCGTGACGAGCCCGAACATGACGCCGGCGAAGAGAACCAGTTGAGCGCCGAATGCACCGGAATACTGGTTGGTGTGCTTGAAATATGCGGCGCAGTAGAAGAGGATCGGGGCCCCGATGCCGAGGATCATCGCGGAAAGGATCCAGGCCAGCGGATCCATCCTGAAGGTCAGGCTGATACCCAACTGGTGGATCCACGGATAGCTCTCCACCAGATCGGTTCCGCCGAAAACCGCGGGAGCCTGTGCACACAGCCACACGAAGGAGACCGCGGGAACGACCGCCAGTCCGTAGAAGCACGTACGTCCCCACCGACGAAAACACGCGGGGGCGAGGAGAGCCGCAAAGCAATGGACCAGGATCACGAAGCTCACGCGGTGGGACCTCCTCATTGGGCCTCGGGGTCTGGTCCCTCACAAGAATACCAGCGCCGACATGTGCACCTGTCCATGCATGCTGAGAGCTGACAATGACGTCCGACTATTAACATTCCCCGAATCCCGCAGGATTCCGCCGGCGAAGGGCCGCGCCGTGATCGGGTTCACCCGAAGGCGCTTGTATCCTGAGCCCATGAGCTATGCGCCGCCCTCGCCGTCGTCGCTCCGATCCGAGGAGCACAAGCCGGTGATCCCGTGGGCGCTCTGGGATGCGGGCGCCTCGAGCTTCCACGCTGTGATGACGACGTTCGTATTCAACGTGTACCTCACCAGCGAGCTTTTCGGCAGCAAGAACCACACGTCCCAGGCACTGTCCATCGGACTTGCCGCAGCAGGGCTGGTCATTGCCGTCACTGCTCCCGTCACCGGACAGAGAGCGGACCGCGGTGGATCTCGTCGCAAAGCATTGGCCGTGACCACCGCCGCGGTGGCCGTCTGCGTGGCGCTGTGCTTCTTCGTCCGTCCGGACCCGGCTTTCTTGTGGCTCGGCGTCGGACTCATTGCCGCGGCCAACGTCTTCAACGAGATCGCGACCGTGCACTACAACGCCGTCCTTCCCTCCATCTCGACCCCCGAAACGGTGGGACGGGTCTCCGGCCTGGGGTGGTCCTTCGGCTACTTCGGAGGCATCATCGCCCTGGTCATCGTGCTCTTCGGCTTCGTCTCCCCCGGACTCCTGGGGATCCCCGAGGACGATTCGCTGAACCTTCGCGCCGTGGCGCTGTTCTCCGCGATCTGGCTGGCCGGGCTGTCTCTCCCGATTCTGCTCCGTTTTCCGGGGGCCACGGCACCCGAAAGCGGATACGGTGCGGCCACGGGCCGGATGGTCTCGGCCCACAAGGAATCATGGGTCGATTCGTATCGACGCCTCGGACGCACGATACGACGCCTGTATCGCCACGAACCCGTGGCCCTGAGGTTCCTCATCGCATCGGCGGTCTTCAGAGACGGGCTCGCGGGCGTGTTCACCTACGGAGGTGTACTGGCTGCCGGGACTTTCGGTTTCTCCACGAGCCAGGTCATCGTGTTCGCGATCGCGGGGAACGTGGTCGCCGGTCTCGGCGCGGTCGTCGGGGGCCGCCTCGACGACGCACTGGGACCCAAGCGGGTGATCATCGGTTCGCTGTCGGGGTTGCTGATCGCGGCGGCACCATTGTTGCTGGTGCAGAGCCCAGGGCTCTTCTGGGTCTGCGGTCTCGCGTTGTGCGCGTTCGTCGGACCCGCACAATCCGCCTCCCGCACCTACCTGTCCAGGCTGACCAAGCCGGGTGACGAGGGAGAATACTTCGGCCTCTACTCGACCACGGGACGTGCCATGAGTTTCCTGGCCCCCGCACTGTTTGCCCTGTTCGTGGGCCTTCTCGGGGACCAGGTGTGGGGCATTCTCGGGATCATGATCGTTCTGGCCCTCGGTCTGGCCCTTGCGGTGCGGCTTCCAACTCGACCTTGATGTCCTCGACGAAGGCCGAAATGTCCTCCCGGCCGAGGACCGGGCCCCCGGCGAGCAATCGGTCTGCTCCGAGCAGTACCGCAGATGGTGTCGCCCCCATGCCCATCAGGTCATCCAGGAAGTACTCGCGGTCGTACAGCACCGAGTCCCACAGCTCTTCGCCCACCACGGCTTCCATGGCTTCTTGACGGGCGGAGGTCACCAGGTGGACTTCGACAGCGGGAGACAATTCATCGCGCCACGTCCGGGCCGAACGGATCACCTCCGTGCAGGAACCGCATCCCGGTGAAACGAGGAGAAGGAGCCGCGCCCGGGTCGCCGCCAGACGTGTCAGGGCCACCCAATCCCCCTGGGAGTCCTTGAGCACGATTCCAGGGATGGGGCGACGCACATAGTCGTCGTCGTTGTCCGGATTCCGGGGGTCGGAGTCGCCATGAGGGCTGGAAGCCATCACCGGACCGGAACCCACGCCGTCCTGGCCCGGGTGGCGGGGTTCATGAGCGGCCCTGCGGGCTTCCGCGGCACGGCGCGCTCCGGGCGCGAGGGAGAGGAACAGAGTTCCGCTCGCTGCCGCCATTCCCAGGATCCAGAGAAGGTCCGATGCGGAGACACGCGCCACGAGTCCGGGCGCGGAAACCCGGAACGAGGCGGCGAACCAGAGAACGGCCAGCAACAGGAAAGCGGTATTGCGCCAGAGGGTCCAATGGGTCACCGGCTCCGCATTGGCTTGGCCGAAGCAATTGCACGAGACGGGCTCGTCGAATCCCAGCGCACGGTAGATCAGCGCCCAGTAGGTCACGAACAAGGCGACCGCGACCAGCGCCGCGATCGGCGCGACCCACCCCGGAGAACACAGGAGAACAAGGCCCAGGAGGACCTCGCCCCAAGGGAACGCGCGTTTGATCCAGCCTCGGTCCAACCAAGGCGGAACACCCAACTGCTCGAAGGCCGCGGACACACTGCCTCGGGCACGCAATTTCGAAATCCCCGATATCCCGAGCACGACGGCCAGGATCATCGGCGGAGCAAGAAAAGCCGTCATGGTTGCTCCTCTGGGTCAGTGGGTGGACTTGCGGTACCGGGCGGGTTCGAGACGACGAGACCGCCGTCCTCGAGGATCGTGTCGAGGACGACGTCGAAAGCCCCCGGCGGTGGCGGCCCGTAGATTTCGGACAGCCTTTCCTCGAGGTGATGCCTGGTCCGGCCGTCCCCGGCCTCGATCCACAGATCCGCGCCGAGCTCCGAGTAGATCACCGTACGCTCCGGGTGCATGAGAAGCATCCCGTGGTCGGTGACGATTCCGCAGGTCTCGACGCTCCGCGAATACAATCGCTCCGATCCTTTCGGTTCCGGGACGACCGGGCCGGGCAGGTCGGAGCTCGGGAGATCGTGCCCCGCCGGTTCCCCGAGTGCGGACCCCGCGATGTATTTCCAGGGCTCGACCCCGGCGTCTCGTCGGGTTTCGAGGGAGTCTGCGAGGAGCTCGGGCAGTTGCGAAGAATCCGTGTAGGTCACTGCGTCGACTCCGCCGATCCGATCCGCCAATTCGGCGAGCCTCAGCAGACCGTCTCGCGTCCGCGCCAGCCCGGAGGACTGTTCCGCGAGAACCTGCAGTGATTCCAGCAATGGCAGGCAGCGCAGCCCTCGCGCCGCGTCCTCGTGCGGTCGGGTCCCGGCGTCGAGGCGGTCGAGAACGACGAGGCGCGCGAGCTCCGGACGCACGGATGAGGCCGGATCGTGGTGTCGCAGCCCCAGGGCCGACGCCGCGATTTGGGTCTTGGGCTCTGCCGGTTTCGCGATGATCGACAACGGTTTCGGATACGGCAGAACTGCCAGAGTCTCCGGGTCGATCGCGCACGTTTCGTCGCTGAGGTACACCCATCCCGCCCGGGCGAGGGCCCGCGAGGCGGTTGTCTTGCCCCGCCCGGAAGGGCCGACGAGGGCGACCACCTGACCGGTTCCGGGCTGCATCAGCGCCGCAGCATGAAAGAGGTGCATCCGGCCGATGTGTCGGCGGATCAGCTCGAGCGTGACCAGAGAGGTGAATTCTTGGGCGACCCGGGGCACGTCGGCGTCGACCGTCAGTACGGGCACCTCACGACTCCCGACGGTGGTCGCGGACACGGGATTCTGCCGGGTCGCGAGAACGATGCTCACGTGCTCCGGGTTCCGTGGGGGCGAAGGCTCCGGGGCCGGGCACGCTTCACAATCGGTCCAGGCGGATACCAAGGTCTCGATCAGCCTTGAAGACACCCCCGGACCCGCGAAGACATCGACGACCGCCCCCATAGCCCTCATGGTGAACACGAGAGTCTCGGTCATTGTCCGTATCTATTTCTCGAAAACGTCTGTCGTGTGGAAGTTCTGGTAACTGCGGGATGCCGTCGGACCTCGTTGGCCCTGGTAACGGTTGCCGTAGGTCCCGGAGCCGTAGGGATGATCCGTGGGCGAGCTGAGGCGGAAGAAGCACAGTTGCCCGACCTTCGACCCCGGCCACAGCAGAATCGGCAATGTCGCCATGTTGGACAGTTCCAGAGTCACGTGGCCCGAGAAACCGGGATCGATGAAACCCGCGGTGGAATGGGTCAGCAGGCCGAGACGGCCCAGGGACGACTTGCCCTCCAGACGGGCGGCGACGTCGTCGGGGAGGGTGACCTGCTCGTAGGTCGATCCCAGCACGAACTCCCCCGGGTGCAGGATGAACGGCTCGTCCGGTTTGGTCTCGATCAATCGAGTCAGCTCCGGCTGGTCCTCACGAGGATCGATGTACGGATACTTGTGGTTGTCGAACAGCCGGAAGTACCTGTCCAAGCGCACATCAATACTCGCGGGTTGCATCATCGCCGGATCATAGGGATCCAGCCGGATGCGTCCGCGGTCGATGTCCTGGCGTATATCGTGGTCTGAAATCAGCACGGTTTAAGAATAAGACATGCTCGGAGTGCACCCGCCACCGGTTCGCACCGCTTCCGATGATGCGCTACGATAATTTCTGGTCCTTTGAGGATCATGCGGCTGTAGCTCAATGGTAGAGCGCACGCTTCCCAAGCCTGATACGCGGGTTCGATTCCCGTCAGCCGCTCCGATTCCGCCGAGCCATTCCATGAAGTGAGTTGGTCCGGTGCCACGCAGCCGATGAATGATCGGCAACGACGACGGGCCGCAGAGGTTTCTGCGGCCCGTCGTCGTATTCCATGGATGCCCGGCCCTGATGAACGTGCCGAAGCGTCCGTCGCCCGTGACACGAAGCCCGAGACCCGGGCCCCATCATCCAGGACTCGTCCTTCAGCCGAGCAGGTTGGTCCTGGCCCCTGGTTGCTGGGCAGGGTCTTCCGGCTTGCGGAGCAGGGCCACCAGGAAGGTGGAGTCCGGGCCCCACGGGTCGAGCTCCCAGGTCGACAGCCTGAGATCCACGTCCAACCCGGCATCCTCCGCGTCCTGGAAGAAGTCGTCGAAGAGATACCCCCGGCCTGCGCCGAACCCGACCGCTGCACGTCCGCCCGGCGTGAGGGCACGCTTGAAGCCTTCCAGAACCGCCCGGCGGGTGGATGGAGCCAGAAAAGTCATCACATTGCCCGCGCAGACCACGGTATCGACCGCGCCCATGACCTCGGCTGGCATCGCCGCGTCCAGGTCGGCGAGGTCACCGGTCAGCCATGTCGCCTCCGGGTGGTCGATGCGAGCTTGGTCGATGAGTTCGGGGTCGACGTCGATCCCGATCACCCGGTGTCCGCGGCGTTCGAGTTCGCCGCCGACGCGGCCCGGTCCGCATCCTGCGTCGAGGATGGTCGAGCCTCGCGATGACATGGCATCGATCGTCCGGGCTTCCCCGTCCAAATCGGCTCCCTGCGCGCGCATCGCCTCGAACCGTTCGATGTACCACCGGGAGTGACCGGGGTTGTTCTTCTTCTGGACTTCCCACAGTGAAGGTTCGCGCATGCGTCGAGTCTAGCCTGCCCCGTGGGTCAGTCCTTCCCTGGCCCCGAAGACCTCGGGCCAGACGCCCAGGATCACAATCAGCGCCAGGAACACCAGGCCCATGGCCGCGATCAGGGTCGACCGGAAGGCCGGGTGCAATTCGTGCCACGAGACGAGGCCCTTGTGCTTGGCGGCCAGCTCCGTGACATTGATCGACGAATACACGGTGGTCTGGGGTGTTACCTTGCCGGACAGGGTCCGGAGCGTCTTGGCGTCCCAGACACGTCCGTCAAAACGCATCAAGGATTTTCCTTGGGGACCCGTGAACCAGAGGCCGGGGATCCCCCTGTACCTCAGTCGTGCCCAGGCGCCGTCCCCGGCCGACAGGGCCGCCTTGGGCTTCAGCTTCTCCACGAATATCGTGTGCTCGATGCTGGCTCTGGCGACTGCCTTCCACCCGAAGAGCCGCCCTCTCAGGACGTGGGTTTCGGTGATGACGGCGACGGCGGGCTTCAGGATCGAGTACACGGCGGTGGCGGCAACGACTTCCATGACCAGCACCACGATCACGAAGGCAGCCGCGGGGCGCTTGAAGTACAGGATCGCGAGCAGCGCCACGGCCAGCAGGACGGTGGGCAGCACGGCAAGGATTCTGCGCCCGTAGGAATGGATGCGCGGATAGAACCCTTCCTCGAGCCGACCGTACTTCGCGGGAACGTCCCTTACGTTTTCTGCCATAACTCCAGCCTATTCGATGCCTGCTGCGTGGCTTCCGACACCCTATATGCTGGTACCCATGTTCCCCCGCTCCCCCGTGAACCGAGCACTGGCGACATTCTGCGTCGGACTGCTGGCGACGGCGGGTTTGGCCGTGGCCGCCATGGCCCTGATCTCGCACTACGCGTTCGGACCCACGGCCCCGGTCAGGAGCTACATGCAGGCCATCCAGAACGGGGACGGCGGCAAGGCCATGGACCTGATGAACGCCGATGTTCCCGATTCGAATGCGGCCATGCTGGACGGCCGGTCGCTGTCCGAGGCAACACGCACCCTGGACCATCTCAGGTACAGCGTTCACCAGGAGTCGGAGGATTCCGCGGTCGTCACGGTCGAGTACAGGCTGAACGGGGCGACGTCGAGCACCGAATTCCCCGTTCACCGGACAGGGGTCCACGCGGGGGTCCTGGAGGACTGGTCCATCGATTCGCGCACGTTGCCCACCGTCAAGGTTTCGACGCCCGGGGTGGAAACCGCCACGGTCAACCGACAGAAGGTTGGGGTGCAGGGCGGGGACCAGGACTTCGCGGTCTTCTACCCTGGCGTCTATACGGCGGAATACACATCGTCCCTGGTGACAGCGCCCGAGACGACAACCACCGTGACGGATCCCGAACCCGGCCACGACGACACCAACAGGCCGTCGCTGTCGCTGAAGCCAGCGCCTAGCCGACACGCCAAGGACTCCATCAAGTCCCAGGTCTCCGGAAAGCTCGACGAATGCGCCCGGCAGAACACCTTGTATCCGAAGGGATGCCCCTTCGAATACGAATTCCGCGGGCGCGTCCAGGGCGGCGTGCACTGGAGCATCAGCGAGTACCCGGATTCCTCGGCCACCGTGGACCAGCAGGGTCGCTGGAAACTGACAAACCCCAAGGGCAAGGCCCAGATCGAGTTCCAGTCCCTCGATCTCTACACGGGAACGGTCAGCACCGTGAAAAAGACCGTGCCGTTCCAGCTGAACGCCGCGTTGCAGGTCAAAGGCGACCAGGTCGTCGTCAACACCCACTGAACCGGGACGGGCTCAGTTCACGCCTCGCAGGTCCAGAGTCATGGTGTGTTCGTCCTCTTCGTTGCCCGTGACGCGAACCGGTATCCCCCAGTCCTGCTGGTAGAGGTGGCACGCCGCGTGATCGGGGATTTCACCACCGGGCTCGCCATCGCAGGCGGCCGCGCGCGCGGTCACGTGCAGCACGGCGTCGGTGATGTCCGGGTTCAACGTCAACGTTCGTGTCAGGCCCTGTTGCGCGCCGGATCCCTCGACGATGAACTCGGGAGGAGTCGCCGAGACCTTGAGCTGCGTGGGATCGCCCCAACGATCGTCCAGTTTCTGGCCGGTCGGCGCGGAGAACCGAGAGACGATCTCGAGAGTGTCCCCTGCCAGCAAGGACGGCGGGCGCTGCGTCTGAGACGCTCCTTCGTCGACCCTCTGGGCCTCCTTCGGGATCGGGAGGCGAACGACTTGGTGCGCGTTGGCCTCGACCACGAGCAGCAGCGGATCATTGCCTTCTCCGCGGTCTTCGAGCAGAACATCGGACGGTTCCGCGAGGTCACGGGCCAAGGTCGTCAGTTCTTTCGCTACGGGGTCCCATCGGCGTACCGCGCCGTTGTAGGTGTCAGCAATGGCCACTGACTGGTCGGGCAGGACCGCGACTCCCAAGCAGTGCTGCAACCGAGCTTCCTCGGACGAGCCGTCGCGGAAGCCGAAGTCGAACAGTCCTTGTCCCACGACAGAGGTCACGGTGGGTCCGCCCTCGTCGAAGGCAATCTTCCGCACGGCCGACGTCTCGGAATCGGCGACCCATACGGTTCCGTCCGGTGCCTGCGCCAGGCCGGAGGACTGCGCGAACCACGCGTCGGCGGCGGGACCGTCGAGGAGACCCTCTGCACCGGTTCCGGCCAGGACCTGGACGGTTCCCGCCACGGGGTCGAAAGAGAAGATCTGGTGGGTGCCGGCCATAGCGACCACGAACGCTTCGATGGCATCCGACCAGAGGACATCCCACGGCGAGGACAGCGACACGGTCAGGGGGTCGGCCGCGGGGTCGATGACGTTGGGGTCGCCTGTGCGAGCGCCCTCCGCGTCGAGCAGCCTCTGGACACCATTGCCGGCAACGGTCGAGACCTTGCCGGTGCCGAGCTCGATTCCTCGCAGACGGTGATTGACGGAATCGGCCACCAGGACGTCGTACCCGACGCTGTCCCGAAGCCTTTCCGGAACGATCGCGAGGCCCTGCGGTTCGTTGAACCGGGCCTCGTCCGAGGTTCCGTCCTCATAGCCTTTGTCGTTGCCGCCCCAGGCCCGCAGGACCTTCTCGAGGGAGGAATCGAGCTCGACCACGCGGTGCCGGCCGGTGTCCGTGACCAGGTAGGTCTGGTCATCGGCGTCCGGCGACCTCAGCTCGGCCGGGAGAGCATTGATCTTCCCGGGAAACGACAGCACGCCCTCTTGCTTGGGCCGCGGAACATAGGGGCCGCTCCCCCGGTGCAGAGTGCCCTTGGCCTCGTGCTCCTCCGCCAGCTCGTGAACCAGCGAGACCAGCCCTTGCACGTGTCCCTCGCCGGAGAGGTGCGCGACGACATAGCCCTCCGGGTCCACGACGACGAGCGTCGGCCATGCTCGCGCGGTGTAGGCCTGCCAGGTGCCCAGTTCGGGGTCGTCCAGGACCGGGTGGCGCAGGTCGTAACGGTCCACGGCCGCGGCGAGCGCCTCGGGATCGGCCTCATGTTCGAATTTCGGGGAATGGACTCCCACCGTGACGAGGATGTCCGAGAACTCTTCCTCGAGCGGACGCAGTTCGTCCAGAACGTGGAGGCAGTTGATGCAGCAGAAGGACCAGAAGTCGAGGATGACGATCTTTCCGCGGAGGTCGGACCACGTCAGTTCTTTCCCACCAGTGTTCAGCCAATTGCGGCCGGTCAGCTCCGAGGCGCGTACACGGGGCGCGCGTTCAACCATCGAGTCCTCTTTTCTGTGTGGGCGCGGCCCGCTGGGGCCGACTGCGTGGATGCTTGCGGAAAGAGTAACAACCGGCGGGACGGAGATGTTCCGTGTGTCGCCGTCGCGTCATTCACCTGTGCGCAAACGTCATATTCGAACGCACCGGGGTTCATTGTGGACGGAAACTAGCGACGGTCCCGCGACGAGGAAGTGCCCTCTTCGTTGAGGCGTTCGAACATTTCGTTGTACGCCTCCAGTTCGGCGTCGCCATCCCGGTCGGCCTGCCGGTCGATGCGTTTCGCCAGGCGGCCGTCGGCAATGGACCACTGCACGCCGACGACCACGGCGATCAGCATGGTCGGGATCTCGCCCATGCCCCACATGATCGATCCGCCGAGCTTCTGGTCCCCGAGCGCGGAGAGGCCCCACGGACGCCCGACGTTGCCGAACCACGAAGCCTGCAACAGCGCATTGGAGCTCATCAGCGCGATCCCCACGAAGGCGTGGTATCCCAGGGTCGCAATGAGGACGACGAGGCGAATCGCGTACTGCGGACGACGCGGAATCGGATCGATTCCGATCAGGACCAAGAGGAACATGTACCCGGTGAGCAGGAAGTGGGCCATCATGAATTCGTGACCCACGTGGTATCGCAGGGCGACCCCGAACAACGGGGTGAAGTAGAAGATCACGATCGACCCCGCGAAGTTCACGGCCGCAACGATCGGGTTGGTCACGATCTTCGACCAGGTCGAATGCGTGAACCACAGGATCCATTCGCGCGGCCCGCGAGTACCGTCCTGTCGCGGTTCCAGTGCCCTCAGGAACAAGGTCACCGGGGCTCCCAGGACCAGGAAGATCGGAATGATCATCGTCAGCAGCATGTGCTCGACCATGTGCGCGGAGAACAGCACCCTCGAGTAGACGGGCAGAGAGCCCGACGTCGCGAAGGTCAGGAATGCAAGACCCACGATCCACGAGACCAGTCGCAGCGGGTTCCAGTTGCCGCCACGGGACCTGACTTTGAGGAAGGCCCACACGTAGAACCACACGGCCAGAACGGCGACGGCGACCCACAGCCAGTCCCAACGCCACGTGGTGAACCACGTGGCCGTCGTGGGTTCACCCGGCATTTCGTACCAGGTGATGATGCGCGCGGGGGACGCGTCCGGTTTCAGCTCCTCCGGAACGGGCGGTGCGCTCCTGGAGAGTGTCACGGCGACACCGGACACGGTTCCCATGATCACCAGCTCCGCAAGGATCACCTGCCAGATGCCGCGGAAGGCACTCACCGCGCCCGACTCGACCCTCGGAATCAGGTACAGGCGGTGTGCCGCCCCGGCGATACCCAACAGGAGGGTGAGCGCCGCCTTGGTCACGATGAGGGCCCCGTACGTGGTGCCGAGATCGGAGAGGCCGTAGATGCGGATGTCGGCGTTGATGATTCCCGAGAACAGAACCATCACGAATCCGGCCAGTGCGACGGCCGAGTATCTCCTGAGCACGACCACGGCCATGGGGGCTCGACGGTCACGTGCGCTGAGAGTCCCACGTTTCTTCTGCGGAACGGTCCCCGTCCCGGCGTCGGGCCCCGAGAGCTGACGGGACAGGTAGGCCAGGACGACGAGGCCCCCGAACCACAGGCTCACACCCAAAAGGTGAAGGCCGAGCGAGTTCACGGCGCCCATGTGATCGTCGCCGCCCGAGGAGTGGCCGCTGAGGGCGAGAGCCACGAGCGCGACCATGGACACCCCGAGGGTCAGCAGAAGACCGAGCAATTGCCGCACCGCAAATATCAAGGTGGTCACCACGGCCGCGACAACGATGATCGTCGTCTGTTCCTGGCCGCCCGCGATGCTCTGCATGTAGCTGAGCAACTGACTCGTGAAGGCCTTGTCGCTGCTCACGGCTGTCCCGGCGACGTCGGCGTAAGAAAGAATCAGCACCGCAACTGCTGCAATGGTCCAGGTCATGGACGCGACGGCCCCGAAATTCAGCGCGGCAACGAACGGAGGGTATTCCTCGGTCGCGGCCGCTTCTCTGTCCCGGATGCCCTGCACTTCGTCCGCGGAGGCGTGGGCCAGGTCCTCGCTGGTGGCATACTCCGAATCCGCGATCATGCGGCCGCTGCTCCGCCGCCGACCCGTGCTCTTCGCGTCGGCAGCGTAGCGGGGGATGAAGAACACCGTGAACACCAGTGCCCCCATGGTCGCTGCCATGGAGATGTTGTGGATCGACGTCGCGACGGGCAGAGCCCACCGCACGAATGGCCCGGGGTCGTTCAGGCTCGTTCCCGCCGCGGTGCCTGAGAGAATCAGCGACACGACGAGGAACACGAGGGTCGCGCCCGGCACCACGAGCAGCCACGGGCGATGGAGTCCTCTCGCGAGTCCCTGTGGTACCTCCCGCCTCGGCGCGGTCGTCCGACCGCCGGCCTTCGGCTTGCTGCTCGTCATCAAATCCTCGGTTCGAAAGTGGGTGAAGTCGTTGCCTTGCCCCTTCCGGGGAAGGGGCAAGGCTGTTCGAGCGCTACGTCTCGAAAAGGAAGTCCCCGATGAATCCGTTCTGGTCGCATCCCGGAGGAATCGCGAAGACTGCGGAACCGATGGGGACGGTCCACGTGTTGAGCATGTCCAGTTCGGCCAGTCGTTGCTGGATGGGCACGAATTGCTTGACCGGGTCCGCCTGGTAGGAAGCGAAAATGAGCCCTGTTCGGCTCACCCCGCCTTCGGATGATCCGGACTGGGACAACCCGGACGCATTCGAGACCGGCAGGTCATAATTGTACGGCCGTCTCAGGATGCGTTCGACCGGGCTTTGGGCCGTCGCCCGACGAACGTGCGCATAATCCGCGACCACGGGGAAACCCACCGGGGTCTTGGCCGTCAGGTCCACCGGGTCGGTCTCCTTCGTGCCGGTCAGGGGCGCGCCGTTGGAAAGTTTCCTTCCGACGGCGTCCTCCCGCCCAGGATTGTCCACTTCGTCCCACGTGTCCAGGTTCATGTGTATTCGCCGGATCACCAACGAGGTGCCACCCTCGATCCAAGGCTCCAGTCCGTCCGCCGAACCGTAGACGACGTCGTCCATGCTCGAGTCCTCGGTGCTGGGGTTGATCGTTCCGTCGACCTGACCGAAGAGGTTCCGCATGGTGGTCCCCTTCTTCAGGGATCCCGCCGCGTTGCGAAAACCTTCCTGGACCCAGTGGACTCGGCCGAAGCTGCGGATCTCCTTGAGCAGCATGCGCTGGGCGTGCGCCAACGTCATTCTGTCGTCGCAACAGATCTGCAGAAGAAGGTCGGCCGGACCGTATTCGTCGGTCAACTTGTCGATCTTGTCGAAAGCCGGAAGCGGTTTGAGCCAGGACGGTTTTGCCCCGGGGTTGGCGAGATCGAAGATTTTCTCCCCGAACCCGAAGGTGATCGTGAGATTGGCGGAGATGCTCGCCAACTCGGGTTCCTGGTCGTTGATCGGCCCTTTCCCCGACGTCAGGGACGCGGCGTCGTCGGTGAGGATCCGAAGCATGCGCCGGATGTCCGACGACGTCGTCCCCTCCCTGAGGCGGAGCCCGATGAAGTTGCCGTATGCAGGAGCCGGAGTCGCGACACCGGCCTGACGCTTGCCGTGGAAGGCCACGGTCGAGGCCGCAAGCGAGGTGCCTCCCGAAGCCGCCTGGGGGTTTCCTGAGTCGTCCGAGGCGTCCGAAGAGCCGTGGTGGCCGCCGCGGCGGGCGAGCGAGACGCTCGCCCCCGCGGCGGCACCGACGGATGCAGTCGCCCCGCCGACGAGCAGATTTCTACGGCTCCACAACCCACGCCGTGGAGCCGGATCCTTCGTGCTGTCGATCATGGGCTCGCTCCCCTACGAAGAGCAGCTGGGCAGCTTGCTCGAGCTCTCGCTCATTCCGCCCATGTCGTGACCGGAATGCTCACCCATGTCGTGACCGGAGTGATCGCCCGGAGCCTGGCTCGCGTCCTGTCCCGCCGACGAGCCGGATCCTTCCGCCGGGTCGTAGTTCTCCTTGGCGCCGCTGTAGTCGCGGATCGGGGCATCGATGTCCATGCTCTTTCCGTCCGCGGTCTTCACGGTGACCTTGATGCTGTCGCCGGCCAGCAAGGAGCACTTCAGGTCCATGAGCATGATGTGATTGCCCCCGGGCTTGAGCTCGATGGACTTGCCCTTCCCGATCGTGAACCCGTCCTCCTTCTCCTTCATGGACGAAGCCCCGGTCTTCGGGTCGGTCACGGTTTCGTGCAGCTGGGTCTTGCCGGCCGCCTTCGTCTCCGCGGAGGTTACCGTGACGTCATGGTCGGAGGTGTTCTCCAGCGTGCCGAACACCGCAGTCATGCCGGAATCGGCCGCCTTCGCCCACGGATCCTTGACGGACAGCCCGGCCCCGGAATTCTTCGCTTCCGAGGAGGCCGACGCCGAACTCGTGCTGCCGGCGTCCTGAGAGCCGCCGCATCCGGTGAGGGCCAGGGTCGCGCTGGCGGCGAGGATCGCGGGCGCCAGGAGAATTCGTGTCTTCTTGGTGATGGACACCGTTCCTACCGCCCTTCGTCGTTCTTCTTGGCGCGGACCCGTGCAATCAGGAGCGCGACGACGGCCAGCACACCGAGGGCGATGACCGCGCCGATGAGGGCGCTCACCCACACGGGAAGTCCGGAGTCCTTGGTCTCCGAGTCGCTCGAGGCGGCATCCGAAGAATCGGAGCCACCGCTCGAGTCGGAGGAAGCCTCGTTGCTGGGCTTCGCCTGGTCTCCGGAGCCTCCGTCGCCCACGGTGAAGTTGTAGACACCTTCGATCGGGTGGCCGTCCTGGGAGACGACACGCCAGGCCACCTTGTAGGTCTCGTTCTCGGCGTCCGAGGAGATCTTCTGGGTGACGTCCTTGCCCTCTACGGTTGTCTCTCCATTGCTCACGGTCTTGCCGTGCGAATCCGTGACAACGACCTTGTTGCCGTTGTCGACGTGGGTGATGTCCCCGGAGAAGGTCAGGGTCACGTGGTCCGGGGCCGTGCTGACCGAGGTGTCCTGGGCGGGATCGGACTGCACGAGCTGGTCGTGGGCCTGCGCAGCCGTCGGGCTCATCAGGAGCGCGAAGACCGCCAGAGCGATCATGGTGGGAATGGTCATGGCGCGTCGGAGCGCCACGGCACGAGTTGTTGTCTTTTTCTTGATGGGTTCGGCGATAGCCATGGTCTTCTCTCTTGTGTCGCTGAGTGCTCCGGGCACGGCAGGACTCAGTGCCCCGGCAGGACCCGGAGTGGTTGGTTTCAGACGGAAGCGAGAAGAGAAGGCGGACCGCGCAGAGGCACCGGTCCGGCGTAGGCCTTGCGAACGAGGACACGGACCGTGCGAGTCACCGGCAACGGCCGGGAGACGGAATCGATCGGCTTCGGCTGGGGAATCGAGGAAACGACTCGCTCCAGGCCGAGGCGGATGGCTTGGGACAGCGCCGCGAGTGCGGCGTCGCCCCGACGTATCGCGAGGTAGGTCAGCCACGCCGCAGCGAGGTGTGTCATCACCATCGCGGGGGACATCCCGGTCGCGTGTCCGCTGACGGTCGCGGTCAGCGACCCGGTGCCGTGCATCATGTGGTGACTGTGCGCGGACATCTCTCCGCCGCCGGCAGGCGCCATGACGACGCCGTGGCCCGTCTGCGCGAAGAGCCAGTGGAGGATCCCTTGGGAAGAGACGACACTCAGGATCGTGGAGAAGGCCGAGCGTCTGACCCCGCAGAGGAGTACGCACACCAGGCCGGACAGCGCCCAGCACACGGCGACGAGTGACGCCGGCGGGACGTGCCCCATCGCGAGAACGTGTGAGACCACGCCCGAAAAAGTGGAGATGGTGGCCAGGGACCAGCCCCGGACGAGACGCGGGATACGGTGCGACGCGGCGCGAGAAGCCACAACGTCCACCCCCTGAGCCTTCCGTGTGCGAGGCAATCGACCGGGACGACGCGGTCGCGTCGCCCCGGCCAGTCTACCAACGGTTCTGGTCGTCCCGACCCGCCTGTCAGCGCAATCACTCGGCTCACACGGACGAAGCCCCGCCCCGAGAAAGGCCCGGCCTCACCAATGGAAAGGCCCCGCATCCCTGATGAGGGATGCGGGGCCTTCAAGCGTCTGCAGTCGGATGACTACTTCTTGGCAACAGCTGCCTTCAGCTTGGAACCAGCGCTCAGCTTGACTCCGTGGCCGGCGGGGATCTTGATGGCCTCGCCGGTCTGGGGGTTACGACCGGTGCGTGCTGCACGATCGGTGCGCTCCACGGACAACCAACCGGGAATGGTGATCTTCTCGCCCTTGGAAACCGAGGATTCGAAAACCTGGAAAACAGCATCCAGAACGCCGTTGACGGCGGCCTGGCTCATACCCGACTTCTCGGCAACCTCGGAAACGAGTTCGCTACGGTTCTTAGCCATATCTGTGTCCCTCCTGAGACTTGAATTTTCTTGGCTCCAGCCGACTATACCGGCCTACACCCGAAAAATTACCAGCTTGACTTGGTAATTCCCGGCAATTCGCCGCGATGCGCCATCTGGCGGAAGCGGACGCGGGAGATACCGAACTTCTGGAAGGTACCGCGCGGACGACCATCGATCTGATCGCGGTTACGGACACGGATGGGGGAAGCATTGCGGGGAAGCTTCTGCAGACCCAGGCGGGCCTCCTCGCGCTCCTCCGGGGTTGCATTCTCGTCCACAAGGGTCTTCTTGAGGGCGGCACGCTTTTCCGCGTAGCGCTCAACGATGACCTTGCGCTGCTCGTTACGAGCGATCTTGGACTTCTTGGCCATAGCTCTTAGCGCTCCTCTCGGAAATCGACGTGCCTGCGGACGACCGGGTCGTACTTCTTCATGACCAGGCGGTCCGGGTTGTTGCGGCGGTTCTTGCGGGTCACGTAGGTGTAACCGGTGCCGGCAGTGGACTTGAGCTTGATGATCGGACGAACGTCCTTGGTATTCGATGCCATGCTTAAATCTTCTCCCCGCGTGCAAGGATGTCGGCTACGACGGCGTCGATCCCGCGGCTGTCGATGACCTTGATGCCCTTGGCGGACACGTTCAGCGTGACATTGCGGCGAAGGGACGGGACCCAGTAGCGCTTCTTCTGAATGTTCGGATCGAACCGACGCTTGGTGCGGCGGTGCGAGTGCGAAATGCTGTGTCCAAAGCCGGGAACAGCTCCGGTCACCTGGCAGACGGCTGCCATAGTTTCTCCTCCAAATGTTGACACGATGACGGTGCGCAGTTGTGGCTTCCACGAGGGCTGCCTTCCGAGCGCTCCGTCACCTACTTAGAGCACCGGGTTATTCGCCGGGACAGAGTGTGGAACAGGCGCCTGCGTGAGATTTTCAGGCCCTGCCCCCGCCGCGGGATAACGGTGAAGCTTTATTCGGTGCCGAGAGGTGGACTCACCACTACGACAGCGTTAAATACTATGGAATCGGCGTATCAATCGCAACCTGCGGCCCGCGGAACATGGCCTTAATCACCGGATTCCGACGCCGCGCCCGGCTCGGATTCGGTCACCGTCATGCTCTGCAATTCCGGGTATTTGGGTGACATCGAGTCCCCCGACGACGTTCCTCGCAGCCTCCGCCCGACCCAGGGAAGAGCGAATTCTCGGACCCATTCGACGTTCGCTCTGGTGGTCTGGACGCGCGAGACCTGTCGCATCTTCGGCAGGGGCTCCAGCCCCAGGTCCACCGCCGGCGTCACCTCGAGGGCTTCCAGGACCTTCCCCGCCAGTTTCCTGTGCCCGCGGGTGTTCATGTGCAACCGGTCCGGGGCCCAGTACCGGGAGTCCGAGAATTCCTTGCTCATACGCCAGTAGTCGACCAGGATCAGCCCATGACGGTCCACGATCTCCCGGAGCAATTCGTTGTAGATGGCGGCGCGCCCACGGGTGCCCTTGAAGACGCCGTAGAAGTTCTTGGCGTCGAATCCGGTGAACGTCAGGACGTGCGCGCCGCTGGAACGCAGCCTCGAGATTGCGTCTTCGTAGCCGACCATCATGTCGTCGATGTCCACGCTGGGTCGCAGGATGTCATTGCCGCCCGCGTAGATGCTCACGAGGGTCGGCTCGAGCTCGAGGGCGGCGTCGATCTGCTCGTCCAGGATCGGCGCCATGGTGCGTCCCCTGATGGCGAGGTTCGCGTACGTCGTCCGGGGGAAGCGGAGCGTGAGCTGTTCGGCCACTCGGTCGGCCCACCCACGGACGCCGTTGGGACGGTCGGGGTCGACGTCGCCCACGCCTTCGGTGAAGGAGTCGCCGACGGCCACGTACCGGATGGGATCCCTCTCTGTGCGGTCCTCGGACCCCTCCCGGCTGGCGTCGGACATGATTCTCCCTACGATGCGGTCTACGTTGTTTCCGGACCTTTCCTCATGTCGGAAAGCCCCTCATCATTGACGTTATGCCCGCGTGCAATGCTTCGCAATCCGAACGATACCGACGTCGCCGGGATCAGGACTCGGCGTGGCCCGCCTTCCAATAGCCCATGAAGGAGATGCTCGACTTCGGGATTCCGGCTTCGTTGGCGCAGACGCGTCGGGCCGCGCGCACGACCGAGGCCTCCCCGGCGAGATAGACGTATGTGCTTCCGGGGTGGTCGGCCGTCTGCCACACGAATTCCTCCGCGGGGAGCCTGACTCCGAGAGGACTGTCGGCGTCCTCCTCCTTGGGCTCGAGCTCAAGGATTTCACGCAGGGCCTGAAGGGTCAGGGCCCCACGAACGCCGTCCTCTCCCCGCTCCAGCCAATGGAGTTCGACGTCGCTGTTCTCACGTGCGCGAGCCAGCAGCGGCTCGGCATGCTCGACCAGATCGCCGTTGCCTTCCGGAACTTCCAACAGAAAACGGGCTTTGCAGCCCGTGGGCAGCGTACGCAGAACCGACATCGCCGCGGGAACGGCCGTCTCGTCCGCGCACACGATCACGGTATCGGCCTGCTCCGGCTTCCACATGGCCCAGAGCTGCCCGTCCCGGGGCGGGCCGATGAAGCTCAGGCCGTCTCCGACCCGAGCGGACGAGGCCCACGACGCCCCGGGCCCCATGGCCGGCGATTGGCCTTCTTCGTCCGTGCCCTCGGGGGGATGCAGGACGAAATCGACGTCGATCTCCACACCGTTCTTGCCCTCGGCCGAGGTCCAGGGACGCGAATCCCTCAACGTATAGGTTCGAATCCACCCACCGCGCTCCTCGGGCGACGCCGCGAACCACTCCTTCCGCCACGCGTCGTGAAGATCCGGAACCACGGGGTCCGTGCGGTCCGGGTGCGGGATGAAGAGCTTGATGTACGAATCCAGGACCTGTTCGTTGCCGTCGCCCGCGGGAGCCGCGAGCCGGCTCAGCTGTTCGGAGGCCAGGCTGATTCGCACGAAGTCGCGGCTCAGCTTCTTCGCGGCAGTGACCTCCACCTGGAAAAGCTCCATGGGAATCTTGCTCACAACATTTCCTTCCTTGGACTCGGGACGACGATGGGCGAGCCGCTCGCATCCGGCGACACGACGGCGTCGAGCCCGAAAACCTCCGCCAGGTTGTCTCGGGTGAGGACCTCTGACGGCGCACCGGACATCTTGATCTGCCCGTCCTTCATGGCCACCAGGTGATCCGCGCACCGCGCGGCGAGATTGAGTTCGTGGAGGACAAGCAGCATGGTCGTGCCGCGCGACCGGTTGAGACGGACCACCAAGTCCAGCAGGTCCACCTGGTGAGCGAGGTCCAGGTACGTGGTCGGCTCGTCGAGGAGCAGAACGTCGGTTTCCTGGGCCAATGACATCGCGATCCAGACGCGTTGGCGCTGACCGCCCGAGAGCTCGGCCACCGGGACATCGGCCAGTTGCTCGGTGTGCGTCGCTTCGAGCGCCCAGGCGACGGCGGCGTCGTCCTCGCGCGACGCCTTGGAGAACATTCCCTGATAGGGATATCTCCCGCGAGACACCAGATCCGCGACCGTGATGCCGTCCGGCGCGATCGGGTGCTGAGGCAGAAGGCCGACCCTCCTGGCGAAATCGCGGGAACCGTATTTGGAGACGTCCTTCGAGTCCAGGTGGACTCGACCGCCCGCAGGTTTGAGAAGCCTCGAGAAACCGCGCAGGAGCGTGGACTTGCCGCACCCATTGGGGCCGATGATCGCGGTCACCTGCCCCGAGGGAACCTCGAAGTCCAGGTTTTCGACGATGTTCCTGCCCCCGTAATTCAGGGTCAGGGATTCGGCGCACAGGCGGAGGCTCTGGGCCGGTTTCGACGTACTGGTCATGGTGGGAGCCTGGGTCGCGGTCATGGGGTCAAGACCTCTCTTTCTGGGCAGCGGCGACGAGCCAGAGCAGGATGGGCGCGCCCACGATGCCTGTCACGACGCCGACGGGGAGTCGGCCGCCCGGGATCAAATTGGCGGCCACGAAGTCTGCGAGCACCACGATGATTGCGCCGATCAGCGCGGACGCGGTGAGGGAATGCTTGCCGCCGACGCATTTCCGGGCGATCGGACCGGATACGAAAGCGACGAAAGTGATGGGACCCGTCATGGCGACGGCGAAGGCCACGAGCAGGACGGCCAGAACGACGTAGAGCCAGCGGGTACTCGCCACGGGTACGCCCAAGCCCGACGCCATCTCGTCCCCCACCTCGAGCGCGTGGAGATTCCTGGAAAACAGCGCGATCAGCGGCAGCACGACCACCAGTACGAGCCCGAGAACGGAAATCCGTTGCCATGAGGCCGATCCGAGGGACCCCGTCAGCCAGATCGCGGCGTCGGCGGCCTTGTAGATGTTGACTCGGGACAACAGGTAATTGGTCAGGGCGACGGCCAGCACGGAAATTCCCAGACCGATCAGGATGAACCTGTTTCCGACCATGCTCTCCCGCTGCGCCGAGAGCCCGAAGATCACCGCAACGCATGCGACCGCTCCGATGAGGCCACCCGTGGCCATGCCGGTTCCGGCGGCCCCGAACATGGAGACAGCCACCACGGCTCCGAGGCTCGCCGAGGTGTTGATCCCGATGATGTCGGGGCTGGCGAGCGGGTTCCGGAGCAGAAGCTGGAAGATCGCGCCGGAGCAGCCGAAGGCCAGGCCCGCCAGGGTTCCGAGGACGGCGTGAGGCAGTTTGTCCTGCAGGACGATGAATTTCGCTCCGGCCGCCCCAGGGATGGAATGTCCGGCAAGAATCGAGAAGAAGTCGGGGATCGCGACCGTGTAGGTTCCGAGAAGAACGCGGATCGCGAAGACCCCCACCAGCCCGATGGCGAGGGCGATGACCATGGCCACCGGGCGGACGCTCCTCCGACGACGGAGGAATCCGACCTCGCGCTGGACGGCTTCTGCCGCAGGGGCATCCGGTCGCTGATCGATTGCGGTGCTCACAGGTTCACCGCCTTCCGGGTACGAATGAGGTAGATGAAGATCGGGACGCCGACGATTGCCATGGTCACGCCGACCTCGATCTCCGTGGGAGGCAGGAGCACACGTCCGACCACGTCGGCCCACAGCAGGATCACGGGGCCGGCCCCGAGGCTGAGCGGCATGATCCACCGGTAGTCGGGCCCCAGGACGGCACGCAGGGCATGAGGAATCATGAGGCCGAGGAATGCGATGGGCCCGGCCAGGGCGACGGCCGCGCCGCACAGGAGAGTGATGCCCACGAAGATCACGAATCTCTTCAGGGCGACCTTTTCCCCGAGAGACTGAGCCATGTCGTCGCCCAGGGCGAAGTTGTTGATCGAGGAAGCGAGACCGACCGTCAGCACGACTCCGATGACGACCAGAGGCAGGACGGACAGGAGATCCCCATAGGTCGAACGGGACAGCGAACCGATCTGCCAGTGGCGGAACTCGTCGAGAGTGTCCTGGCCCTGCAGGATCATCGCATTGGTGATGGACATCGCCCCCGCGCTGAATGCGGCCCCGACCAGGGCGAGCTTGACCGGCGTCGCACCCGATCGCCCGATGCTTGCGATCGAGTACACCAGAACGGCCGCGAGTGCGGCACCGATGACAGCCCACACCGCGTAGGTCCCGGCACCGGAGGCACCGACGGTCGCAATACCGACCACGACCAAGCAGGTCGCTCCGGAATTGATCCCGAGAATCGCCGGATCACCGAGGGGGTTCCTGGTGACGCCCTGCATCGCCGCACCGGCGGCGGCGAGAACCGCGCCGATGACGATTCCGATCACCGTGCGGCTCAGGCGGTTGGCCATGAGGACGGATTCCGAGGAACCGGCATCCGGGTGGAAGAGGGCGCGTCCCGCGGTGACCGGGTCGACCGGTTTGGACCCGATGAGCAGGGACCCGATCACGGCGACGACGAAGAGCGCGAGCACGCCGACCAGGACCAGGCCCCTCCGGGACCGGCGCCTGACCGGCGTACTCTGCCGAACGGATTCGGCGGCTGCGGACATCAACTCTCGGAACTACTTCTTGCCGTTCGACACGGCGTCGGCAATCTTGTCGATGAAGTCGGTGTTGTCCACCAACCATTCGATGCCCAAGGGGGTGTTGCCCATGCCGAGACCGTTCTTCTTGTCGGAGTCCAGAACTGCCGCGTCCTTGGCGATCGCAGGGATCTGCTTGAGGACGTCGTTGGACTTGATCTTCTCGACGTCGTCCTTGGACTCGACCCAGGAGTAGATCATGTCGGAGGTCAGCTCGGAAGCGCGTTCGTTGGACCAGGTTCCGTAGAAGGTGTCGGCCTTGACGGACTCGGCGGCCTCCGAGTTCTTCATGCCGAGGCTCTCGAGGAAGTTCACCCGGCCGTCCCCCTGGGTGTACACGGAGATGCTCGGCTGGGCTTCGGAGACGGACAGGTTCGAAGCGACGAACGTGGCGTCCTTGATCTGGCTGTGCTTTTCGCCGGCCTCCTTCAGCTTGGACTCGACCTTCTTGACGACGTCGTCGGCCGTGGACGAGCGGCCGAGGGCCTTGCCGATGGTCCTGGTCGAGTCCTGCCACGGAACCATCCAGCCGTCCTTGTGGTCCTTGGAGTAGACCACGACGGGAGCGATCTCCTTGAGCTTGTCGAAGGTTTCCTGGTCCATGCTGCCGACCGCCGCGAGAATGAGGTCCGGGGAGAGCTTGGCGATCTCCTCGAAATTGATCCCATCGGTCTCAGAGAACCGCGTCGGCTGGTCGCCGCCGAGCTCCTTGACCTTGTCATCGAACCAGTCGGTCGAGTGGTTCTTGTTCTCGCCCCAACCGACGTACCCGGAACCGATGGGGACGACGCCCAGCGAGAGCGCGATCTCGGCGTTGATCCAGCCGAGCCCGACGACCTTCTTGGGCTCGGAGTCGATCTTCGTCTCGCCGAACTGGGATTCGAGGGTCACGGGGAACGCATCGGGATCCGCCGACGAGCTGCCGCCGGCCGCGGACGAATCCTTTCCGTCATTGGAGCCCGTCGAGCATCCGGCCAGGGCGAGCGCCGCGGCGGACGCGGCGGCTGCTTTCAAGAAGGTGCCACGGGAAATGGAAACCATAATGTGATGTATCTCCTAGTCAGGTGGGGCTGCGTTCGATCGAGGGAAGCGATCGCCGGGCTCCCTGGGGTGCGGATGTTCGTGACCGTCGGGTGCGAACTCGCCCCCAACATAAGGCAAGCCTCATCATACTATGGCCCAGACCGAATTAGGACAGTCATTTGTGATTGAATCCATGCCTTCGGTCGTGACAGCTCCGGCCTCGCCGCAGGCACGCGGGCAATCGCGAGCACGGACACGAAGCCTGCGGCGAGGAAATCATCTGAAATGATGGCTTCATGACTTTCTCTCGACGTTCCACACCGCTGGGCTCTTCCGTTTTCCCCTCTGACTGGGCCCCCACCGCGGTGGTCTTCGACTGCGACGGCGTCCTGATGGACACGGAGAAATCGTGGGTCACCACCATCGCGCGCGTGAGCCACGATCTGGGGCTGGCGAGCCCCGACCATCTCGCCGACCGACTGACGGCCCTTCCGGCCGCGACCATCGCCGAGGCCCTGGCGGCCGAGGAGCTTCCCGAGAACGCACCCGAAGCGGAGGTACAGGGGCGCGGTCAGGAAATCCTGTCGATGCTCTCCGCTCTGGACGTACAACGCATCGAGCGAGGCGTCGACCTCATCCCTGGCGCCATGGACCTGGTGCGCGAGTTCTCAGAGGTCCTGCCGGTCGGCGTTGCGTCGAATTCGACGCGAACGATCCTCGACGCCAAATTGGAGACCACCGGGTTCAAGAAGTACCTGGGGACCTGGGTTTCCTGCGACGACGTCGCCCAGGGAAAGCCCGAACCGGACATGTACATCCGGGCCGTGAACAACCTGGGAGCCCAGTGCGATCGGGCGCTGACCTTCGAGGACTCGACCCCGGGCGCAGAGGCGGCCGTGGCAGCCGGGACGAGAGTAACGGTGCTCGCGGAGGATGTCGACGCCGCCCCTCCGGCCCACTTCGCCACCACGAGCTTCGAGGACCCAGAATTCCGCCAGATGGTCCGCACCTGGCTCGGAACCGGGTCCTAGAGTCTCCGCTCGTCGAGCCACGGCGGGTGCACGACACAAAGCAACACCCGGCGTTGCGGGGCTCGCACTTCCTCGCATCACCGGGTGTTGCCTAGTCAGGTTATCCAACGCAGCTGACATTTCGGTGCATTGGGCCTGAACCGATCCTGAAAGGTTCTGGTCTCCAACGTATCCACAGGCCGTTACACGCGGCGCTCGGGAGGCCTACGATGGAAGAAGCAGTCGAGCCCGAGCACGAGGTGCCACGGGGCCTGAGGGGAGGCACGGAATGAGCAGCACCAGAGGCGCCGGCGGAATGCATGCCGCGGACGAGGAGCCACCCGCCTACGGGATCAGGATCAACGGCCCCGGTGGACATCACCCGGACCACCAGACCTCCGGTTCCCGTGGACCCATGGCGGGCGCGGACAACGGCTCGGCCACACCCCACCCCATTCGCCCTCGGGCCAGCGCCTACCGCCGGATGGTCGGCGGCCTTTCGTTTGCAAGTTGCATGCTGGGGATCCTGGTGGTCTTCGGCCTCGCGGCGGCCGCACACCCGCGGTGGGCCATTCTCGGGGCACTGCCCCTGGTGGTCGGAGCCGCCGGGCTGATATCGGTCCGGTGGCGGCTGGTCCCTGTCTTTCGGGACCACGAAGGCAGGCGGCAGGCCCGTCGCGGCACACGGTGGTTCTGGCTTCCAGCAGGCATGGTCGCGCTCAGCATCGTTTTCTTCGTGATCGGGTACATGGTTCCCCACTGGATGCACGGGTCCAACGACGTCCTCGTGCGGAATCATGTGGTGATGTGGACCGAGTTGGGATTCTTGTTCCTTCTCATGGCGAGCCTCGCCGCCGGCCTCGTCGCCCTCGGCCTGTGGAGCACTCCCGACGACGACGATGCGATCCTGCGGCGCACGGACTACGCCGAGCGCGACAGGAAGAAGCGGGGCGGATCGACCGGGGACCTCTACGATTCGGACTGGATCCAGGGACACGGCTGAGTACTCTCGGGCCGCGGTGAATGGCCCCGAGCTGTGATCTGTACCAATATGGTTCCCATGGCAACCAGCGCATTCTTCGGTCTCGATGTCGGCACTTCCAGTACCAAGGCGGTATTGGTGGGCCACGACGGTTCGGTCCTCGACTCCCGGACCCGGGAGCACGAGGTCGAGCGTCTCGCTCACGGAGTCGTTCAGATGGACATGACCATCTGGTGGAATGAATTCCAGGAACTCTACGGCGACCTGGTGCGCAGCAACTCCGTGCGGATCGAGGGCATCGGGGTTTCCGGAATGGGGCCCTGCGTCGGCGTCGCGAGCGAGGGCCGACCGATCGCACCTGCTGCACTCTACGGCGTGGATTACCGGGCCCGGGCCGAGATCGAGGAGCTCGCCGAGGAGCTCGGTCAGCTGGAACTCCTCAAGGGCTACGATTCCCAACTCACGTCCCAGGCGGGCGGGCCCAAATTGCTGTGGTTCGCCAAGAGGTACCCGGAAGCATTCGCGAGAGGCGCCCGCTTCTATATGCCCTCGAGCTGGATCATCCAGCATCTCACCGGCGAATACGTTCTGGACCGTCATTCGGCGAGCCAGTGCACTCCCTTGTACGATCCCCAGACCCAGGAATGGGACACCGATATGGCGGAGCGCCTCGCTCGCGGCACCGAACTGCCGCGCCTCGGCTGGAGCAACGAGGTCTGCGGCCGGACGCAAGAAATCCCCGACCTGCCGGAGCTCGAGGCCGGAATACCCGTGATCTTCGGCAGCATCGACGCCTGGGCCGAGCAGGAATCCGTGGGAGCGACCGAGAACGGCGAGTTGTTCCTGATGTACGGGACCACGCTGTTCCTCATCGCGAACTCTGGGGAAAGGCTGCGGCACGCCTCGATGTGGGGAACCACCGGAACCCGCCGGGGCACCCGCAATCTTGCCGGCGGGCTCGCCACCTCCGGCGCGCTGACCCAGTGGTTCCGGGACATCTCCGGGGTGCGCGAATACACGGCCCTCATCGAAGCGGCCGAACAGGTCGCCCCCGGGTCGGACGGCCTGCTGACCCTGCCCTACTTCGCCGGAGAGCGGACACCGATCCAGGACCCGGACGCGCGCGGCGTGATGATCGGGCTGACCCTCGAGCACGGACGGGGACACGTCTACAGGTCTCTCCTGGAGGCAACCGCCTTCGCCGTTCGGCACAACATCGAGGTCATGGAGCGAGCGGGCGCTTCCATCCACTCGATCACCGCCGCGGGCGGTGGTGTCGGTTCGGACCTGTGGCCGCAGATCGTTTCCGACGTCACCGGTCGGCCACAGCGCATCCACCGCTATTCCGTGGGTGCGGCCTACGGCGATGCGTTCATGATCGCGGAGGCCCTCGGCGTCGTCGACGACCTGGATCAATGGAACCCGGTAGAAAAGACCATCGAGCCCCGTGAGACCCCCGTGTACGACGCGCTGTACGAGGACTACCGGAGCCTGTACGAGGCAACCGCAGACATCCAGCACCACCTGGCGGGGGTCGCCGAGAGAACCGGCCACGCACCCGAACAACCCGAGCCCGACACGTCGACCACCATCACCGAGGAGCAAGCATGAGTGAGCAACCGTTCGCTGGCAGCATCGCCGTCGTCACGGGCGCGGCAAGCGGTATCGGCGCGGCCATCGCCGAACACCTGGCCGCGAAGGGCGCCCGGATTGCCGGGGTCGATGTGTCACCGTCACTCGAGGATGCGCTCGGCGCTTTGCCCGGAAGCGGTCACCACGGCTTTCGTGCAGACCTGTCCGATCCGGCGGAAGTCGGCAAGGTGACCGACGACATCGCCTCCGGCCTGGGGACACCGCAGATTCTCGTCAATTCGGCCGGGGTGGTCTTCCTCGATCCGGCCACCGAGCTCAGCGCCGGGGACTGGAAGAAGACCATCGACATCAATCTCAGCGGCTCCTTCTACATGGCCCAGGCCATCGGTCGGCTCATGACGGACGCCGGGTACGGGCGCATCGTCAACCTCGCGTCCCAGGGCGCGGTGGTCGGGCTGGACCAGCACGCCGCATACTGCGCCTCGAAGGCCGGCATCGTCGGACTGACCAGGGTCCTCTCCCTCGAATGGGCACCAAAGGGAGTCACGGTCAACGCGGTCTCGCCGACCATCGTCGAAACCCCACTCGGCAAGAAGGCCTGGGCCGGGGAAAAGGGAGAGGCGGCGAAGCGGCAGATTCCTGCCGGGCGCTTCGCCCAGCCCGAGGAAGTCGCGGCCATGGTCGGGTACTTGGTGTCTGAGGAAGCCGCCATGGTCACGGGCACCAATATGGTCATCGACGGCGGCTACACGAGCGTATGAACAGCCTCGATGGCTCCATCGCGATCGTCACGGGCGCGGGGCGCGGCATCGGTTTCGCCGTTGCGAGAGACTTGGCCTCGCGCGGCGCCTGCGTCGTCGGCGTCGGGTCCTCACGGCAGGTCGAGGACTCCGTGGCCAGGCTTCCCGGGAGCGACCACTTGGCCGTGCGCGCCGACCTGTCTGACCAGGACGCCGCCCGCCACGTGGTGGATCGGGTGGTCACCGAACGAGGAACACCCCAGATTCTGGTGAATTCCGCGGGGATCTCCAAGGTCGGTCCGGCGTCCGAAGTTCCTTCCGAGGACTGGCGGGCCGTCATGGACGTCAACCTCGGCGGCACATTCTTCATGGCGCGGGAAGCCGCACGGACCATGATCGAAGCCGGGTACGGCCGCATCGTGAACCTGGGTTCCCAGGCCGGCGTCGTCGGGCTCGAGGACCACGCGACGTATTGCGCGTCGAAGGCCGCGGTATCCGGACTGACCAGGGTCTTGGCCGCCGAATGGGGGCCGCAAGGGATTACCGTCAACACCGTCTCCCCCACCATCGTCGCGACCGACATGGGAGCAATGGCCTGGTCCGGGGCCAAGGGCGACGACGCCCGGAGCAGGATTCCCGCAGGGCGCTTCGCGGATCCGGAAGAGGTCGCGGCCATGGTCGGTTACGTCGTCTCCCCCGAAGCCGGAATGGTCAACGGGGCGGACCTGCTGATCGACGGCGGCTACAGCAACGTCTGACCGTCCGTCAGGCTGTCTCCGGGTAGATCCGATCGCGGCATTCGACGTACCGGTCGAGGAGCCACGGCGTCGGGTCGGACGTGATCTCCACGGTGTCCGCGGCCTCCCAACGGGGCGGCTCGCTCGCACCGGACAACGCCCACGCGGCTTGCCGAGCCGCTCCGAGGGCCACGAATTCTCGCGTTTCGGGCAGGAGCACCGGTCCCCCGATCACGCCGGACAATATCTGTTGGAAGGCCCGCGACTGGGCGCCCCCTCCGATCAGGAGGACGCGTTGCGCCCGTGTCCCGGTCTGCTGCTCGACCTTCCTCAGACTCTCGGCCATTGAGCATGCCAGCCCCTCGATCATCGCCCGGGCCATGGTCTCCCGCGAGAAGTCGGCACCGATATCCAAGAACTGGCCCCTGGCCTCCGGGAGGTTGGGGGTCCGCTCGCCCGCGAGGTACGGGACGAACACGGATCCGCCGGCCCCGGGCTCGACGGACAGCGCCATGTCCGAGAGTTCCTCGTGGGAGACGCCCAGCAGGTCCGCGGCCTTGTCGAAGACCTGGGCCCCGTTGAGCGTGGTCGCCAACGGCAAGTACCGTCCGGAGGCATCGGCGAATCCGGAGATGGATCCCGTCGGGTCCTGCGACGGAACATCGCTGACCACGGCGACCACCCCCGAAGTTCCGATCGACATGCTGACGTCGCCCGGCCCCATACCAAGGCCCAATGCCGCGGCGGCGTTGTCTCCGGTTCCCGGGGCGATCAGC
This sequence comes from Rothia koreensis, assembly GCF_004136575.1. Classification (GTDB taxonomy): domain Bacteria; phylum Actinomycetota; class Actinomycetes; order Actinomycetales; family Micrococcaceae; genus Rothia; species Rothia koreensis. Next base: position 42,654 of record NZ_NOIQ01000002.1, on the reverse strand, counting down.
GCACCCGTGGAGGTCTGCCCCACGGCCTGATTCGGCGAAGCCAGGCGGGGCAACTCGACCGCGTGGCCGGCCGCCCATTCCGCGACGTCCCTCAGCCACTGCTTGGACTCGGGATCGTAGTACGCCGTCCCCGAGGCCTCCCCGTGGTCCGTCCAGAGGTCGCCGGACGTGTTGAGGGTCCAGGTCAGGTAGTCGTGCGGCAACGCGATCCGGTGAATTCTTTCGGCGTTCCGCGGCTCGTTCTCGCGCACCCACCGGACTTTGGTCGCCGTGTAGGAGGCCACCGGGACGCTTCCGATGCGGCGTGCGGCCTCGGCCGGACCGCCCAACCATTCGAGCAGCTCCTCGGCCTGGGGCGCCGATCGGGTGTCGTTCCACAAGAGGGCGGGGCGGATCACGTCGTCGTTCTCGTCCAGGAGAACCATGCCGTGCTGCTGTCCGCCGACCGCCACCGCCGAAGCCCGGGGAAGGAGATCCTCGGTCACCGTCCTGAGCGCGGCGACCCACTCCGTGGGGTCCACTTCCGTCCCGGCAGGGTGAGCGGCCCGGCGTTCCTCGACGACCTCTCCGGTTGCGGCGTCAACCAGCACCGCCTTGCAGGATTGCGTGGAGGAATCCACACCCACGACGTACGTACTCATGCCGAACGCTCCTTCACGACTCTTACTGGCACCGCAAATCCCCGGCGCAGACCCATGGAATCCGCCGGGGACGCGCACACCCACGCTATATCAATCGGCCAGGAGCTTCTCCAGGGTCTTGAGGCTGCCGACCTCGTGCAATGACCGCAAGACCGCGACGTACTCCTCCGTGAACCGGGGCTGATCGACCAAGTCGCCGAAGAAGTCCTTGTCCCTCAGGAACGCGAGTTCGTCCTCCTTCTGGGCCTGGGCGGCGGCTCGGACCTTCTCCTCCGCGTTGTCCACGATCGCGATCGAGTTGCCCTGCTCGTCGATGCCCTCGGCGTAGCGCGCCCAACTGGCCACGATGGCCGCCGCCATGCGCACCTCGCCACCGCTTCTCAAGTTGTCCTGCACCACCGGAATGAGCCACTTCGGTATGCGGTCCGAGGATTCGGCGCAGAGCCGCGGCACGGTGTCCTTGACGTACTTGTTGGTGAACCGGCTGATGAGCGTGCGGGCGTATTCGTCCACGTCGATTCCCTCCACGGGATCGAGCGTCGGTTTAGCCTCGCGCATCATGTAGGCCATGAGGAAGTCGGCGATCAGCGGGTTCGACACGGCTTCGTCCACCTTGTGGTACCCCGCGAGGTGGGCGAAGTAGCACAGGCCCTGGTGCGAGGAATTCAGCATCCGGAGCTTGAGCTTTTCGTACGGCTCGACGTCGTCGACCATCTGGACCTCGACGTCTTCGTAGGGTGGCCGACCGTTGACGAAGTCGTCCTCCATGACCCACTGGATGAAGTCTTCCGTGATGACGGGCCAACCGTCCTCGTATCCGAATGCGTCTCGGACGTACTGCCTGTCCTCGTCCGTGGTCGCCGGCGTGATCCGGTCGACCATGGAGTTCGGGAAGCTGACGTTCCCCTCGATCCAGGAGGCCAGTTCCGGGTCGACGGCCCGGGCATGAGCGGTGAAAACCCGCTTGGCCATGTCGCCATTGGCCTGGATGTTGTCACAGCTCCGGACGGTGAACGGGGTGATGCCCCGCTCGCGGCGCACCTTCAGCGCCTGAGTCACCAGCCCGAAAACCGTACGCGGATGCTCCGGATCCGCCAGGTCCGCGGCCACCAGCGGGTTCTCGAGATCGTATTCGTGCGTGACCTGGTTGAAGTTGTACCCGCCCTCGGTCACGGTCAGGGACACGATCTTGATGTTCTCCTGCGCGAGGTACTCGACCGCGCCGGCCGGGTCCTCCGGGGCCCAGATGTAGTCGACGATCGATCCGATGACCCGAATGTCCTCATGTCCGTCCGGGAAACGAGCGACCAGGGTGTACAGGTAGTCCTGCTCGGCCAGGGTGTCACGCATGAACTTGTCATTCGGCAGAACACCCATGCCGCAGATCGCGAAGTCCTTCGCCTCACCCTGCGACAAGAGCTCGTCCAAGTACCTCGCCTGGTGAGCACGGTGGAAACCACCGACCCCGAAGTGAACCACGCCGACGTCGAGTTCGCTGCGGTCGTAGGACGGAACCCGGAAGGTGCTGCCTTCGGGAAGTCGTGACGTCGCAGACCGTTCGATATCCTGGAGCGTCGAATTCTTGAGTCTGACCATGATGTCGGCCTTTCGGTAGGCTGCGATCTGTTGCGACCGCTGGACGTCGTTCCGATGAATCGGGATGGAATTACAAGGATTTGCCGAGCAGTTCCAAGATCATCGCCATCGAAATCGCTCCCGGGTCAGGGTGACCGACCGACTTCTCCGCCAGGGGCCGCGCCCTTCCCTTCTGCGGACGGAGTTCGGAGGTCTTCTCGGCGCTCTCCTTGGCATCCGCGACGGCGGCCGCCCATGCCTGTCGCAATGAACCGCCGTGTGCTTCGAGGCTGTCCGCGAAAGGCAGCAACGCGTCGAGAAGGGTCTTGTCGCCGACCGAGGCGCCGCCGAGGGTGACCATCGAGTCCGCGAAGGCCCTGACGGCACGGATGAGGTCGTCGTCCGCGAAGTCCTCCGCGGCGTCGTCGATCGTGTTCGCCGCTGCCTCCAACGAGGCTCCCCACAGCACACCCGACGTGCCGCCGGCCTGCATGGCCCAGGAACGTCCCGCAGACTTCACGAGCGACGCCGGACCTGCTTTCTCCGGGGCCTCTTCGATGGCTTCCAGGGCCGCATCGCTTCCCCGGACCATTCCGCGCCCGTGGTCGCCGTCTCCCGCGTAGGCATCGATCTCCCCGAGATACGCCTCCTGCTCGTGCATCAGGTCGGCGACGGCCGAGGCCGCGGTCCTGACGCGCTGGGCAATCTCGAGCGCTGCGTCGCTGGCCTCCACGAGAGAGTCCTCGTCCAGGGCCGTCGATTTGCCTTCGTACGTCTCGTCGATGGTTCCCAGCGGAGCACCCTGCTTGCGGTAGGCCGCGGCGTAGGCATCCGCGGTCCACAACGGCTCCAGCTCGTCGTCGAGCCAGAACACGGTCAGGGACACTCCGCCCATGTCGAGACTGGTCACGAGTTCGCCGACCTCGGGGTGCACGATGTCGTACCCGGCATCGCGCAGCAGGGGCGCGATGGTCCTGTAGAGGAGGAACAGCTCTTCGTACTTCGTGGTGCCCAAGCCGTTGACGATCACGCCGATCCGACCGCCGGGTTCCTCCGGAGCATCCTTGAGGACCGTGCGGACCAGGAGCCTGCCCAGCTCCTCTGCCGACGGCCGGACATCGTCACGAATTCCCGGCTCCCCATGGATCCCGAGCCCAACGCCCATCTGGCCGGTCTTGACCTCGAAAAGAGGGGTCTTCGCGCCCGGCATCGTGCATCCCGAGAAGGCGACACCGAGGGTCCGGGTGCGTCGGTTGGCCAGGTTGCCCAGGCGTTCGACGTCGTCGAGGCTCTTGCCCGCCGCTGCCGCCGCTCCCATCGCCTTGAAGACGGTGAAGTCGCCGGCGATCCCGCGGCGATTGTCGAATTGGGGGTCGGAGGCGATGTCGTCCTTGACGACGACGACGCGGGTGTCGATCCCCTCGGCACGCAACATCTTCGCGGCGATGCCGAAGTTCATGTTGTCCCCGGCGTAATTGCCGAACGTCAGCACGACGCCCTTGCCCTGGTCTGCGGCCTTGGCCACGGAATAGACATGGGCGGCGGAGGGCGACGTGAAGATGTTGCCGACCACGGCGCCGGAGGCGAATCCCGGTCCGACGAGGCCGGCGAACGCCGGATAGTGGCCCGAGCCGCCGCCGACGATCACGGCAACCTGCGGGGTCTTGGGCGGAAGCGAAATCACGCCACCGGGCACTTGGGCCAACCGGTCCGAATACAGGTCGACGAACCCTTCGAGCTGCTCATCGGAGAATTCGGCGGGATCGTTGTAGAGCTTGGTCATGGGAGCGGTCTCCTCCTGGTGGTCGCCGAACTGCGCTCGAGCCGTCGACCTGGTCGTCCGTGGCAGGGGCCTGATGTTCGTGCCCCCAAGGGGTGGCCGAAGGGTGCGGCCCGTGGCTGGCCGGGCCGCACCCGAAGGCGGTTACTGCTGGGGGAAGATCGAGACCTTGATGGACGAGCCGGCCGAGTCGGCGACGCTGTCCAGGGCCTCCTGGAACTTCTCCAGCGGGAACTGATGAGTGCAGACTTCGTCGAGGGGCAGCTTGCCCGACTCGATGAGGCTGATGGCCTTGGGCCAGGTGTACGGCCCGAGGTGCGCGCCGAGGACGCTGAGTTCCTTGTCGTCCGAGATGATGGACCAGTCCACGGAGACGTCCTGGCCGAAGACGGAGTACTCGACGTAGGTTCCGAGCTTGCGCAGGAGGTTGAGGCCCTGACCGACCGCGGAGGGGTGACCGGTGCACTCGATGTAGACGTCGGCGCCGTAGCCGTCCGTCATCTCCTTGATCTTGGCGATCGCGTCTTCCTCGGCGATATTGATCGTGACATCCGCGCCGCACTTCTTGGCGAGATCGAGCTTGGCGTTGTCCATGTCCAGGGCAACGATCGTGAGCGGGTTCTTCTCCCGCGTACCCATGATGGCGCCCAGACCGATGGGGCCCGCACCGGCGATCACGACGACGTCCTCGAACTTGATGTTGGCCCGCTCGACGGCGTGCAACGAGCATGCCAGGGGCTCGGCGAAGGCCGCGTGCTGGGGCTTCACGTCCGAAGAAATTTTGTGCACCCGCGCCCGCTTGGGAACGAGCATGTACTCGGCCATGCCGCCGTCGAAATTGCGGAATCCGAACATGTCGTGCGGGCCGCACATCCAGTACTCGCCGCGGAGACAGAAACGGCATTCCTCACAGGGAACGATCTGCTCGACGACGATGCGGTCCCCCTCATGGACACCGTGGTAGTTGAACGCCTGGTCAGTGCCGGAAACGATCGTGCCGGTGATCTCGTGCCCGGGAATGGTGTCTTCCTTGGCCCACTGGGGACGGTTCTCGTCGCCCCAGAACTTGACGGCCCCGTGGTAGCACTTCAGATCCGACGCGCAGACACCCACGGCTTCCACCTGGATGATCATGTCGTCGGAGCCGAGCTGCGGTACCGGACGCGTCTCGAGGGTGTAGTCCTCTGGCTTGTTGCAGACGATGGCCCGCATCTCGGTCGGTAGAGCGGTGGTGCTCATGGTCACTCCTTCGTGTCGCACGTGATGTCACGCACAACACATTGTTTTAGACCTCAGCACACATGTCAAGCACAAATGTTCACACTGGGGGTGATCGGCGTTACGATGTAGCGAAACCTGAAACACGTCAAGCGAGTACCCATGGACGAGAAGAAGAATCCCAAAGACCTCTACGACGCCGACCGCCTCTATGCCGTCGCGCGGATGTACTACGAAGAGGGCAAGGGGCAATCCGCGATCGCGGAAGCCTTCAAGGTCTCGCGCCCCACCGTCAGCCGCATGCTGACCCACGCACGCACCAGCGGGATGGTCCAGATACGCATCATTCATCCCGATGCGGAGGGCCGGTCCGACCTGGCCGAAAGGCTTCGTTCGGCCCTGCACCTGGAAGAGGTCTACCTCGCCCGCGGCATGCAGCCCTCGACCATGGGGCAAGGGATGCTTCCTCCGGTCCAGCGGGCCGTGGACGCGATGCGGCTGACCTCGGGGGATGCGCTCGTGATCTCCTCGGGGATGGCTCTCTACGGCATCGCGCAGATGAGGCTTTCCCGCATGGACGGGGTCAAGCTGGTGCCGTCGGTGGGCGGCGTGTCCGAGCCGGAGGCCTGGCACCAGACCAATGAAATCGTCCGGATGCTCTCCCAGAACACGGGAAGCACCCACACCCCCTTGTTCGCGAGCGCGATTCCCTCGAAGAGCATCTACCAGGCACTGCAGAAGGACGAGTCCTTCGCAGAAGTGCGCAGGCTGTGGCGCTCTGCCAAGGGAGCGATCGTCGGCATCGGGTCCCCCACCACGGGTCGCACCTCACTGTCCTCGGCGATTCCGAAGGACAGCCTCCCCGACTCGATCGGAGACGTCTGCCTTCACTTCTTCAATCGCGACGGTCGGGAGCTGACGTTTCCCGGGTCGGACCGCATCGTGCGCATCCCGACCGAGGATCTGTCCACGATCCCGTATTCCACGGCCGTGGCCGTGGGCGAAGAAAAATGCTGGTCGATCGTCACTGCGGCGTCGATGAAGTTTTTCCGCCGCCTGGTCACGGACGAAGCGACCGCAACCCACATCCTGCGGGCGTTGCGGGTCTAGGCGCTCTCGGCGTTCGGCTGCACTCGGGCCACCCGCACCCACGAGGCGCCGATCAGTCAGGGGTGGGCAAACGAATCGTCCGGCCGCCATCGAGGACGATGACCTCGCCGCTCAGGAACCCCGAGTGGTCCCCGCCCAAATAGACTGCGAGATCCCCGACATCAGTCGGCTGGCCGAGACGTCCGACGGGGTGAAGGTCGCGAAGGGCCGAGCGAGCCTCAACCGGATTCTCCTTGGAGTCCAGGTACTTCTCGCTCAGGTCCGAGGTGATCCAACCGGGCGCAATGGCATTGCACCGGATGCCCACCGGTCCGAGGTCGATGGCCATGGCTCGGGTCATACCGTGTACCGCGGCCTTCGAAGCCGCATAGGCCGCGTGGGCCGGGTTGGTGAGCATTCCCTCGACCGATCCGATATTGATGATGCTTCCTCCGCCTCTCTTCCGGAGGTGGGCGACGACGGCCTGCGACAGGAACAGCGGGGCCGTCACGTTGACAGCTTCCATGCGTTGCCAGTCCTTCAGGGGCAACTCCGAGATGTGGTGCTCAGCCATGAGCCCGGCGTTGTTGACCAGAATATCGAGCGCCCCGAAGACCTCGGCGGCCCGGTCGACCACGTCCGCGAGTGCCGCCGAATCCGACAGATCGACCGGCACATGGGCGACGTCGGGACGCTCTTCCAGCTCAGCATCCAGACGCGAGCGTTGGGCGACGACGACGTTCGCGCCCTCCTCAAGGTATCTTTCGACGATTCCGCGCCCGATCCCCTGGCCCCCGCCCGTCACGAGCGCCACTTTGTCAGCGAGTTGCATGGATCCTCAGCTTCCCACCGGCTTCGCGCCGGTCACTTCGATAGTTTCGCCCGCGATGTACCGGGATTCGTCGGAGGCCAGGAAGAGGATGACGTCCGCTATGTCCTCTGGTTCTGCGACACGTCCCAGCGGCACAGTTCGGCCCAGGTCGTCCACAGCGCTCTCGGGGTCGAGACCACGCCGCTCGAATCCGGACCGGAGCATCGGCGTATTGATCTCGTGGGGGCACACCGCGTTGACCCGGATGCCGTCCGGGGCGTGGTCCCGGCCGAGACTTTTCGTGAACGAGGCAACGGCTCCTTTGCTCGTGCAGTACGCGATGTGACCCGGACCTGGATAGACACCCCATACGGAAGAGGTGTTGATGATTGTTCCACCATTGGCCTTCATCAGAGGAATCGCGGCGCGACAAATGTAGAACATGGCGGTCAGGTTGACGTCGAGGGCCGTGTGCCACATGTCGTCGGTCGTTTCAAGAATCGTGCCCCGGGGGATGATGCCCGCGTTGTTCGCCACGATATCGAGGCGTCCGAATTCCTTCTCGGCCAGTTCAACGAGCTTGCCGCAGTATTCGGGCTCGCGGATGTCCCCCGCCAGATGCACGGCCCGACCCTGCCGGTCTCGGATCTCCTGGGCGAGTCTGCTCGTCTTTTCTTCGGCGAGATCGCTCAACACCACGGCCGCCCCCTCGTCCGCGAGCTTCCTCACCAGGGTCTGACCGACGCCGCCCGCCGCTCCGGTCACCACAGCAACCTTGTTCTCGTAGCGCATGTCTATCCGTCTCCTTGCTCATTGAATGTCGCCAGCTGGGCCAGGCACCTTCGGGCGAGGCTCTTGCTCACGCCGGCTTGTCGCGCGATCGCCCCGATCGATTCCCGTCGGGCAGTAGCCCCAGTCCGGCGGGAGGTGTGCGGATCGGCGGTGTATGCTCCGGCACCCACCGCCGAGGCGACACGCTGTATCGCCCATCGGGGAACCCGCGGTGCTGCGCCCAGCGTTCCCTGCCGCATCTGTTGCCGTGGCTCGGGCCGGGTTCCGACGCCCGTCATCGAGGGGTGTCCGCAACCGCCGCCGCCACTGCTGCACGCCCTCCGACGGACACCGCCGCGTCGGCGCGGCCGAGGCCCCCGCAGGTCTCCCACGACTCCCGCGCCACCAGGGTGTGGGCGACGTCGCGGTGCATCTGGTCGATCAAATCCTGGACGTTGCGGAACGGAAGCTGTTCTCTCAGGAAGGCATCCAGGTCCACGCGGAGTTCGAGACCGTAGAGATCGCCCGTGTACCCGATGACATGGGCCTCCAACAACGGTTCTGCCGACCCCGAATAGAACGTTTGACGTCGCCCGATCGACACGGCGGCCGGATAAGCTGCCCCGCTGGGCAGCCGAACCGTTCCGGCCCACACGCCGTCGAGGTCCTCCCGCCCGGTGATCGAAATATTGGCAGTCGGGAACCCCAGGGTCCGGCCCCTCTGGTCCCCCGGTACCACTCGTCCGGTAATCGTGGTCATGTCGCCATCTCCTTACTGCTCGCCCTGCGGCGCGGGACCGGTTCCCTCTGGCCCGGTGTCCTGGTCGGCGTCGTCGATCTCCCGCGCGACCCGGAATCCGCTCTCGATCGCACCGTCGATGAACCCGGCCCAGATATTGGCGAAGTCCCCGCTCGCGAAGTGGACTCTGCCTTCGGCCCGGCTCATGTGTTCGTGGTAGGTCGTGAATTGGTGCGGGCGGCTGATCATCCACGTCTCCCCCGCCCATTCGTCCGACATCCAGTCGTGGCCGGTGGCCTCCAGGACCTCAAGGTCATCGCGCCAGGCCCGCACGGCCTCGCGGACCTGCTCGATGTCCTCGATGTCGAGGCGGCTCGCGTCGGCACCGAACGCGACGAGGACGGCGTCGTCCTCTCCCACGTACTCGGTACGGATCACCGACAACGGGTGTCGGGGTGTCGAATAGGCGAAGAACGGTTCGATCGGCCCTTTGACCCGGATCCAGACCTTGATCCCCTGCGAGGCGGTCTTCTCCTCGGAGGACGATTTCTTCGCGGAGGACAGCTCCGGCGAGTACTCGATGCGGTCAAGCACGTTCTGCGGCAGGGTCACGACGACGTCGCGCGCCCGGACCTCCTGTCGGTCCCCGAACTCGACGGTTGCGCCGTCGTCGTCCTGACGGATCGCACGGACAGGGCTGTCGAGCAGTATTTCGGCCCCAGATTCTTCCGCGATGCGCGCGGCCAGGGTCTTCGTCCCTTCCTTGAGACGGAAGATTGCCGTGGACTCGTGCATCAGTTTCCAGTGCCCCGCCGCGGCGGCGGTCCACCGCAACCCGTTGACGAAACTGCTGCGATCCGGCGGGCCGTTGAAGTGACCCACCCACGCCGCGGCGTTCGCGTCCTGCTCTTCGGGAGGCAGGTTGAGGGCGTCGAGCCGCTCCTGGAGAGTCACGGCATCGGCTTCGGCGAGCTTCTCGTTGGCGAGCGGAGTGTCCGGGCGCGGAATCCAATCGGTCGTGTCCTCCAGGAGCCGGGTCATTCCCGGATCGATGAGATCCATGAATTCTTCGAGGTCTCCGGTCTCCACGTGGCCTCCGGAATACCAGTAGGTCCGTTCGGCACGGGGACCGCGAGTGACTTCGAGACCATAGCGGCTGATTTCGGACCAGACGTGGGGTTGCGTCCAGTGGACCCAGGTTCCGCCGAGTTCCAGGTCCCGGCCCAGGCGGTGGTCCGTCCAGGTGCGTCCACCGATACGGTCCCTGGCCTCGAGGACGAGCACCTTCTTGTTTTTGCGTCCGAGCTCCCGCGCGGCGACCAGACCCGCGAATCCGGCGCCGACGACGACCGCGTCATATGTCTGCATCATGTTTTCCTTCTGTGCTGTTATCCGGTGGCGCTGCTATTGGTTCTCGGGCAGGACAAACTCGCCGTCGACGCGGCGGACCAGGTTCCAGGGGTTCGAATCCAGCAGGCTCTGGGGCAGGAGTGCCTCGGGCGTGGACTGGAAGACCACCGGGCGAAGGAAACGGTCGATGGCGAGGGTTCCGACCGACGTCGACCGGCCGTCCGAGGTCGCGGGGAAGGGCCCGCCGTGGACCATGGCGTCTCCGACGTCCACGCCGGTCGGCCACGCGTTGAACAGCACCCGACCGGCCGTGAGCTGAACCGCCGGGACGAGATCCTGGGCAAAACGAATGTCCTGGGCATCCTCGGGATCCAGGTGGAGCGTCGAGGTGAGCTGACCTTCCGTCGAGTCGACGGCCTGGAGCAGGTCGGCCTCGGAGGAGTATGTGATGACCAGGCAGAAGGCCCCGAAAACTTCGTCGGAGAGTTCGGGTCGGGCCCGGAAGTTCTCGGCCGTGGTCCGGTAGACGGTCGGGGCCGGAGCGTTTTCGGTGTCTCCCTCGTGCCCCCGGGCGATCAGTTCGACCCCTTCCACGTCGGCGATTCGCTTTTCCCCCTCGACGCGGGACCGGCAGATGCCTTCGGTCAGCATGGGAAGCCCACTCACACGGGAGAGCTCCTCGACAACGAGGTCGACGAAGGCGTCTCCTTCAGCGCCCTCCGGAACCCAGAGGAGGCCCGGAGCCGTACAGAGCTGACCCGCCGATCCGTTGAGGGACCCGACGAAACCCTCCGCGAGCGCGCCTGCGTTGTCTCGGATCGCGGACGGCAGGACATACACCGGGTTGATCGAGCTCATCTCCGCGTACACCGGAATCGGTACCGTGCGTGCCGCGGCCGTCTCCATGAGGGAGACGCCGCCGGATCGCGACCCCGTGAAGCCGATGGCCTTGATGCGCGGGTCCGCCGCCAGCTGCTGGCCCACGGATTTCCCTGCCCCGTAGACCAAAGAGAACGTTCCCACCGGGAGTCCCGCCGAGATCACCGCGTCCGCGATAGCCTGCCCGACGATGCGGCTGGTCGCGGGATGGGCGTTGTGAGCCTTGAACACGACGGGGCAACCCGCCGCGAGGGCGGACGCCGTGTCGCCTCCGGCGACCGAGAACGCCAGGGGAAAGTTCGAGGCTCCGAAGACTGCAACTGGGCCGAGAGGAATCTTGACCTGACGGAGATCCGGACGGGGCAGCGGTTTCCTGTCCGGAAGGGCCGGTTCGATTCGCGCTCCCAGGTAGTCGCCCGCCCGGGCCACGGTTGCGAACAGGCGAAGCTGATTGGCCGTACGGACCAGTTCCCCGGACAGTCGTCCCTCGGGGAGCCCGGTTTCCCGCTGGGCGGTTTCGACAACCTGTGTGCCCACGGATTCCAGGTTCTCGGCGATCGATTCCAGGAAGACGGCTCGCGTCTCGGGGTCCGTGGACCGGTAGGTCGCGAAGGCCTCGTCGGCCAGCCTCGTCGCTTCGTCGACCTGGTCCGAGTCCAGAAGCGAGAATTCGTCCCCGAAGGCCTGATTGGTCCGGGGATCCACGCCGCGGACGGTTCCTGCGCCTCCGGTCACCGAGCGCGTGCCGATGAGCGAACCCTGGATGGTGGTCGTGGTCATGAGTCTTCCTCCTTCGCCGGTCCCGCGGCGTCGAGAGAGGAAGAATCAGGATCCGATCATTGGCTCACTTGGATCGAGCCCTCGGAAGATTCGTTGTCTTCGTTCGACGTCGCGGAATACAGCAGTTTCTTGATGTCGTGGGCCCCGTTGAGCAGGATCCGCAATTTCTCGTTGCGGAAGCTCACGGAGTCGAATTTGTAGCTCTGGGCCACGAGGGCGAGGGCCGCAACCATCACTCCGTGGCTGTCCTGGATCGGAACGGCCAGCGAGTAGACCCCGTCCTCGAGTTCGTCCTCGATCTCTGCCCACCCGTTGCCCCGCACGGATTCGAGTTCCTTGACCAGGTCGTCGTAGTCCGTGATGGTCTTGGATGCGATCTTCTTGAGCCCCGAAGCCGCCATGGACCTGAGCTCTTGCTCCTTAAGATCCGCCAGCACCAATTTCCCGGTGGCCGACGCGTGCAACGGCCATTTCATGCCGCTCATGTCGTTGAGCCGCACGGCCATCGTTCTGGGCGACTTCTGCATGACCAGGTCGAGGTCGCCGGGCCCCTGCATCACACTCAGGGTCACGGTGTCCTCGAGGTCCTCCGCGATGCCTTGGACGATCGGTTCGACCCGGGCCGCGATGCCTACCGTCGGGTCCACACTGCGAGCGATACGAGCAAGGTCCCATCCGAGCTTGTAATGGTTGCTCGAGCGATCGACGAACCCTTCTTCCTCCAGGGTGAGGAGGATGCGGAAGACCGTGGGCCTGGGCAAGTCGACGATTCTCGCGACTTCGCTGACCGTCACGGGGTCCGGGCTGCCGGCTACGGCCCTGATGATCTGGACCGCCCGGGCCACGGACCGGTTGCCGCCCGTCGTGCCTGAGGTTGCTTCGAGGTCTTTGTCGGTCATTCTGTGGTGGCCTTCCTATCGATTACCACCAGCCTATGGCCTAGCTTCCGTATCTCACGCGGACACCACCCCATCCTTCGAACACGCCTTCCAGGTCTGTTCCGGGTTGCATCTCGATCGCTTCCAGGCAGCTGCCGGGAAGAACGACGTCGCCCTCCGAGAACGTGATCCCGTATTCCGACAGCCGCCGGCAGAGCCACGCGATCGCCGAGATGGGACTTCCATAGATTTCGGACGTATTGCCGGTCATGACCGTGCGCCCGTCGATGTCGATCCGCCCCGGCATGTCCGCAAGATTGACGTCGCTCAGGGACCTCGGTTGCGAGCCGAGAACGATCGCCCCTGTGGAGCCGGAGTCGGCCAACGTGTCGAAGATGCCGATGTCCCAGCCCCTGACCCGGGAGTCGATGATCTCCAGGGAGGGAATCACACAATCGGTCGCGCGGATGACGTCCGCGGACGTGGTGTGTTTTCCGCCCAAGGGACGTTTCAGGACGAACGCCGGTTCCAGCTCGACGAAAGGCTGAATATAGTCCTCGGACGGAAGGGTCACGTTCTCCGGATGGAACTGATGAGCCATGATGTACCCGAAATCGGGTTGGTCGATCCCGAACCGGTTCTGCATCGCTTTGGCGATGTTCCCCAGCTTGAACCCCGCCACCGCGTCCCCGCGTTCGACCTTGAGCCGGACCACTTCCTGTTGGACACGGAATGCGCGGTCGGGCGTCAAACCCGTCTCATCCGGGAAAATTCGGTCGAGCGGTTCGCGACGGTCGGTCGCGTCGACGATGGAGCGGGCGATTGTCTCGATATCCATGAAGTCTCCTATGTGGTTTGCCGCAGGAAGTCACCGAGGTGCCAGATACGCATCGAGGAGAGCAGCTCCCGCGGATCCCACACGGAGGATTCATCGATGAGCTTCCCGTCCCGGTGCTTGATGAACGATGAACCCATCACGGTCACGGTGCGCCCGGTGGGCGGCACGCCCATGAATTCACCCGTGTGTTTGCCGGTGCTGCGCCAAAGGATCGCGATGACGCCGTCGTCCTCGATCGCGTTGACCACCTCGACGGTGAATTCGCTGAAGGCCGCGGAGGACTGTCGTATCTGCTGGGTGACCTCCTCGATGCCCTCTTCGCCAGTCTTCGAATGACGCCGGTACTCGGGGGCCGCGAGGTCCTCGAAAGCCCGGGTGTCGCCATCGCCCCAGGCACGCGTCCATGCGTCGGTGACCTTGTTCAACATGTCGGTCATCGTGCTACCCCTCCCGTGTGAGCGGAATCGATGTCGATCCCCTCGTAGCGTCCGAACTTGCCACCCTTGAAGAGCAACGCGTCGCCGACGCCGGCCTCCATGACCTCCACGGAGCCGACGATGACGTAGTGGTCGCCCGCCACGACCTCGGACAGAACCTGGCAGTCGATCCACGCCAAGGAGTCCTCGAGACGTGGCGTGCCGAGTGGGCTCTCCGAGTAGGCGACGTCCTTGAACTTGTCAGTGCCCTTGCGGGACAGGGCCCGGCAGATCGGCAACTGGTCCTTGGTCAGGATGTTCGCGGTGAAGCGCTCCATGTGCCGAATGCTGGGCCAGGTGCTCGACGACTTGTCGACGCAGAATGTGACCAACGGCGGGTCGAGCGAGAGGGAGGCAAACGTACCGACGACGAGCCCCATGGGGTATCCCTCATCGGTGCGCCCGGTGATCGCGGTGACTCCCGTGGGAAGTTGCCCGAAAACCGTTCGGTAGTCCTCCTTGGTAATGACGTTCTCCGTCGCGGGGGCGGCTGAGGGTGCAGCGGTCATGATGATTTTCCTCCTTCGTGTGTTCTGTGCGGATCGATCAGGATCCCGCAGTGGACAGGGCTTGGGGCGCGGGGGCCGTGGCCAGTTGGTTCGGGTGCGTGTCCGCCCCTTGTGGTGAAACAGTGGTACGGCGGTACTTGGCCCCGGGGTGATCGCTTCTCAGATGATCCGAGGTCCCGCCGAACAGCGCCGCCCTGAGCGAGGTATCCTCACCCGGCGTCCGCATGAGACCGCGGTCGACGAGTTCGGGCACCACGTGTTCGGCGAAATCGCTGACATCCTGGTACGCCACGGCATGGGCCAGATTGAACCCATCGATCCCTGTCTCGTCGATCCATGACTGGAGCTCGTCCGCCACGGTGGCCGGACCTCCGACAATGACCGGCGAGGTCCCGCCCAACCCGATGTACTCGGCGATGTCTCGCGGCGTCCATTCCTTGGTGGGGTCCATCTTCGAGAAGAGGTCCACCATGGTCTGGCCCGCGTTCGTGTTGACGTTGGCGAGGGGAACGTCCGGGTCGAACGTATCCATGTCCAGACCGGACCAGCCGCTGTACCGAGCCATGGCACCGTCGTAGGAGACGTAGGAGAGGTATTCCTGTGCTTTGCGCTCGGCTTCTTCGTCTGTGGCCGCGCTGATCACGGTGATCATCTGCAGGACCGCAATGTTCTTCGGGTCCCGACCGTTCTCGGCGGCACGGTGTCGCAGATTGTCGACCTGCTTCTTGAGCCCGGCCTTCGAGGTGGCATTCATGAACACTGCCTCGGCCGTTTGGGCCGCCAGCTCCGTACCCCTGCTGGACCCGCCGGCTTGGAAGATCACCGGCGTACGTTGCCGGGAAGGCTCGCAAAGATGGATTCCGGGGACCGAAAAATGCTCTCCCCGGTGTTCCACGGGATGAATCTTGTCCGGGTCCGCGTACATGCCGTTGCTGCGGTCCGCCGGGGCCGCGTCGTCTTCCCAGGAACCTTCCCAGAGTTTCAGGGTCACATCGATGAACTCTTCGGCCCTGGCGTAACGCTCTTCGTGACCGAGGTGGTGCTCCCCCATTCCGTGATTCCTGGCCGCGCTGTCCGAGTAGGACGTCACGACGTTCCATCCGACGCGGCCGTCGGTCAGGTGGTCGAGGGTCGTGAACTTTCGCGCCAGGGAATACGGATTCTCGTAGGTCGTGCTCGCCGTGACCCCGAACCCCAGACGAGAGGTCACGGCGGCCATGGCGGGGATAACGTACGTCGGATCGTTGGCAGGCAGCTGTGCGCCGTCCTTGAGCGCATCCTTGACGGAGCCCTTGTAGACATCGTGGTAACCGACGTTGTCCGCGAAGAAGATTCCATCGAACCCGGCGTTCTCGAGCATGGTCGCGTACTCGGTCCAGTAGCGCACCGAGGTGTACTCGTCCCCGCGGTCCTTCGGATGCCGCCAGAGTCCGGCAGACAAGTGAGCGGGGCCCGTGAAATCGAAGGCAAAGAGCCGAATCGGCGTGTCCATCTCGCACTCCTTCGTGTTCATCTAATGAACGTATCGTTTACTGAATGACTACAACCTACGGTAGTCCAAATCACAGGGTCAAGAGCTTTCTCGGTCGAAATTTTGGTGACCCGCAGTGGCAGTGTGCGAGCAAAAAATGGTAAGCACCCTGATTTGTCAGCGTTCTGACCCATCAGGCCCCAAAATATCCGAACCGACCACAAAGTTGACCGGACTTCTTGACCTGTGACCCAGGGCACCCTACGATGATGCATCAAGCACCAACAACGTCCATCTAATGAACATTTAAAAGTTGTTGCTTCGGCGACCCCTGGGACCCTCGACCGGATCGCCACCCCCCCCAACTGCATCCGAAGGAGTCAAAAGATGGCGCAGCAGGAGAACACCGAGTCACCATCGGCCCCGCCCCTCGTGGGGCGTGACCTCGAAGTTGGCGACGTGGTCATCGTGGACCGGAAGAAGATGAAACAGGCTCAGATCGGCGCCGGCGTCGGCAACTTCATGGAGTGGTACGACTTCGGAATCTACGGGTACCTCGCGGTCACCATCACGACCGTCTTCACCCATGGGATGGATGAGAGCATCGGCCTCCTGGTGACACTGGCCGGGTTCGCCGTTTCCTTCATCATGCGCCCCTTGGGCGGCATGGTCCTCGGTCCGTTGGGAGACAAGATCGGCCGACAGAAGATCCTCTACCTGACCATCACTCTCATGGCCTGTTCCACGGCCCTGATCGGCCTCCTCCCCACCTCTCACACCATCGGATTGGGGGCGCTGATTCCCCTGTACCTGCTGAAGATGATCCAGGGCTTCTCCACGGGCGGCGAATTCTCGGGTGTGGCAACGTACGTCTCGGAGTTTTCGGCGGACAAGAAGCGCGGCATCGCGACGTCGTGGCTCAACAGCCAGTCCATGTTGGGATTCGCGGCCGGTGCCGGCGTCGTCGCCATCACGTCCACGGTGACAACCCGCATCTGGGGCGAGGACGCGATGCTCGACGGCGGCTGGCGCATCCCGTTCCTCGTCGCCATCCCTCTCGGTGCCGTGGTCATTTGGTTCCGCACGCGGACCCCCGAGACTCCAGCCTTCGAAGACGAATACAACAAGTCCGTGACCATTCCGCCCGGATCGATCTTCCGTCGGTACGGCTTGCTCGGCATCATCAAGAACTTTTGGCCTGCGGTCCTGATCGGCTGCGCCCTGACCGCGGCGGACAGCTCTCTGTCCTACATCCTGACCAGCTACATGCCCACATACCTCGAGACGGAGGTGGGCGTCACCTCGGTGGGCGCGGCCGTGGCCACGGTCCCGATCCTTGTCCTGGTGGCTGCGGGCATCCCATTCGTCGCCCGCTTCTCGGACATCGTGGGCAGGAAGCCCGTCTATCTCATCGCCATCGCTTCGACCTTGATCCTGCTGATACCGGCCTTCGCCATCGTGCACCGAGGCACGGAGTGGTCGGTGTACGTAGCCATGTTCCTGATAGCAATTCCGGTGACCGGATATCTGTCGCTCACCGCATCCGTGCTGCCCGCGCTGTTCCCCACGGCATCCCGCTACGGCGGAATGGGCCTCACCCACAACGTTGCACTCTCGGCCTTCGGAGGGACGGCCCCCTTCTTCAGCCAAGGGTTGATGCAGCTGACGGGAAGCCCCTATTCCCCGGCCTTCTACGCAATGTTCTTCGCGCTGCTCGCGCTGGTGGCCCTGTTCTTCATGAAGGAGTCGGCCCGCCGACCGCTCGTGGGATCCGTGCCCGTGGTCGAAACTGCCGATGAGGCCGAAGCGCTGGTCCGCGACCAGAACCGCGACGAGAACCTGGACACCTCGACCATGCCCATCTTTCTCCCCGTGAACCGGGCTCACTGAGGCCTCTGATTCCCGAACCGATCACAAACACGTCCGATACAACACACCCCAGGAGGACACCATGTACTCGACCTCAGCACCCCAGACCACGCTTGCCTCCCTGGACGCCTACCCCTCGGCGTCCACGTTCTTCGGGAACATCCGATCCCTGCCTTGGGAGGGACTGATCCTCGACGAGCGCCCTGAATGGTAAACCAACGGCTCGGGCCGGGGCCGATCATGTCGGCCCCGGCCTCGGTGCGTCCGCCCAGGGTGGGCGACAAGGAGGACTCATGGATTATGGAATAACGGGCCGCTGGGCCATCGTCTGTGCCGCGAGCAGAGGACTCGGCTACGGCTGCGCAGAAGCTCTCGCGCGACACGGTGCGAACGTGGTGATCAACGGAAGGGACCGAGCGTCGCTCGAAGAGGCCGCCGAGAAGCTGCGGGCCGTCGCCCCGAAGAGTCAGATCCTGCCCGTTCACGGTGATGTCACCGACGACGATGTCCAAGGAACACTGATCGACTCCTGCGAACAGGTCGACATTCTGGTCACCAATGCCGGAGGCCCGCCCCCGGGAGACTTCAGGAACTGGGGCACGGGCGAGTGGGCGTCGGCCCTGAAGCAGAACATGCTCACCCCGATTTCACTGATCAAGGCGACCGTCGACCACATGGCCGAACGAGGATTCGGAAGGATCGTCAACATCACCTCGTCCGCCGTCAAGGCGCCCATCCCCGAGCTGGGGCTGTCCAACGGAGCACGGGGAGGGCTCACGGGGTTCGTCGCCGGTCTGGCCAGGCAGCCGCGTGTCGCTTCCCGCGGAGTCACCATCAACAACCTGCTGCCTGGCACATTCGCGACCCAACGCCTCATAGACACCCTTGATGCCCAAGCCGAAAGCAGCGGCAGGAGCCGAAACGAGCTGGACGAAGAGGAGAAAGCCGCCATACCGGCAGGCCGGTACGGAAATCCCGAGGAATTCGGGGCAGTCTGCGCCTTTCTCTGCTCCGAGGATGCCGGGTACCTCACTGGCCAGAACATTCTTCTCGACGGAGGCGCCTACCCGGGCACGCTCTGAGGTCGCACCAACGACGACGCCCCCGCGACAACCGAAGCGGTTGCGCGGGGGCGTCGTCGTCAGTGAAAGTCACCGCGACCGCTCAATCGCGGTCCGGACAGTCAGTCTCGACTGGTCGAGTCCTGAATGGTCACGTGATTCTCATTGGCCTCCTGGATCGCGAGGGCCTGAGTATCCGCTTCCTTGATCTTGCGGCGGTGCTCCGGGTCGTCCTGCTCGGTACGCAGGTGGCCGACCATGATGAACGCGCAACCGTAGAGGGCGACGAATGCCCAGATCACGGTCGAGTTCTGGGCGAAAGTGCTCATGCCCATGGCTCCCGTAATGTTGAGGACCACGGCAACCACGGCCGTGCCGAGGAACGTCGCGCCACCGGCCGCCGTCGTGTACATCGCCATGGCCGCACCCCGGTGTTCGGGAGCATTGGCCGGCATGATCGCCCCCATGGGAACGAACCCGGCCAGGAAGATGCCGTAGCAAATACCGGCGATCACGGAGAGGATGTACCCCCAGTTCGATCCCGCGGGCACCATATGGGGCACGTACCACCAGGCCAGCAGCGAGACCGCCGAGGCGAACACACCGAACCAGCGCACCGTGGTGACCCAGCCGAGCCGGTCGCCCAGGTTGCCGAAGAACGCGTTGAACAGAATGTTTCCCGCGTAGACGCACACCGTCATCGCGAGCCATCGGGACTGGCCCCACCCCAGCGTCGTGCTGATGACCGCCGGCATGATGATGAACATGCCGAACTCCGGCGCGGTGTTGATCAGTCGGACCAGGAAACCCTGGAGGACCTTCGTGTTGGTGAAGGTCAGGCGCAGGCCCGAGAAGATCACCTGGGAAGCGGTTTCTCCCTCGGGAGCGATGCGACGCTTGCCCTTCGAATCGTGGCACCCGAACCAGACCAGCAGGAAGCCGATGACGTTGAGGAGGCAGGAGAAGATGATTGCCCCGGTCTCGCCGATGGTTCCCCCACCGAAGGCGGGGATGGCGCCGATTGCCACCAGCGAGCCAAGGGTCGGCAGACCACCGGTGAACATGACGTAGAACCAACCGATCGCCGTTCCCGCCTTGGACTTGAGCGCCGTGATGTTGACCCACACCAGGAACGAGAAGGTGAACAGAGGCATCCCGAACCCGCGCAGGAAGTAGGTGACCGCAACGAGCCAGAAGATCCCACTGGCCATCGCCAGGATGAATCCGACCTGGAAAACGGCCCAGACCAGGAAGCCGATGAGCATGACCCTCTTGGGTCCGATGAGGTCGGACAGCGCTCCCGAGAGGTAGCTGCCCACGGCCACGGCGAGCGAGTACGAAGCGATAATGCCCGCAACCGCGCTCTCGGGGCTGTGCAGGACTTCGACGAGGTGAGGGGTGAGGATGTTCGACTCGACACCCAAACCGGTCATGAACAGGAGGACTCCGAGGAAGCCCCATTTGAGGACCGAAGGTATGCCGATACGGTCGAGGTAATGCCCTTCGACCTTGAGAGGTACCGAAGAATCGGCAGTGGAAGACATAAGGTGCTCCTTCTTGGGGCTCGACGCTCGTCCCCGTTGACAAACTCCGCGGTGAGTCGCTCGTCATTCACGAAGAACCGAATGACGTGAGACGTCCCACACGCATGCGGTTAGCCTAAACGCGAATTGCGACATCGCACAACCGTTCTGAACATATGTTCATGGCTTCGTCGCACCCAGGATGCCGATCCGGCGAAAAATTCGCATGCCGCCTCGGGCATCATCTCGGGAGCGAATCCCATCCCCCACCAAATATTTCGCATTGTGACGTGGCGCGTAAGGCGGCGCTACACATCCCCGCGACTGGTGGCGCTGGGGACGACGCGTGATGTAATTGGGGCTGACAGGCGGGCACTCCGGGCCACCGGTCGCGCCCCGTCGAATCACCCCGCAGATCATCGCACCGAGTAGAGAGATTCATAGCCGTGAAGAAAAAACTTGGCGCCCTCCTGGCGATCGTTCCCTTGGCCCTCGGGCTTGCCGCGTGCGGCGGCAATGACACACCCAGCGGCCCGGAGACCAAAGACGGAAAGACGGTCGTGAAGATCGCCATCGCCAAGGAGATGGAGGTCAACAAGGTCCTGAAGGAAGAAGCCGCAAAACAGGACATCGACATCGAGTACAAGGAACTGGACAACTACACCGAGGCCAATCCCCAGTTGACGCAGGGGCAGGTGGACCTCAACTGGTTCCAGCACATCTCCTACCTGGCGAACTACAACGTGGACAACGATGACGACCTCCAGATCGTCGGACCCACCGCGATCTTCCCCATGGGTCTCTACTCCAAGAACCACAAGTCGGTCGATGAGATCCCCGAGGGCGGCAAGATCGCCATCCCGAATGACGCCGTCAACGAGGCCCGTGCCATCAACGTTCTCAAGTCGGCAGGCCTTCTGAAGCTCAAGAGCGATACCCTGCAGCCGACCGAGAACGACGTCGACAAGGACAATTCCAAGGTCAACGTCACCGCGGTCGAGGCGAACCAGACCGTCGCATCGATGTCGTCGGTCGATGGCTCCGTGGTCAACAACGACTTCCTTGACGACGCCAACCTGGACCCGAAGAACGCACTGTTCCAGGACGATGCTTCCCAGGATTCCGCCCTTCCGTACGTCAACCTGTTCGTCGCCCAGAAGGGCCAGGAGGACAACGAGACGTACAAGAAGATCATCGACATCTACCGCAGCCAGCCCGTTCAGGACGCACAGCAGAAGTCGTCCAAGAACACCGCCGTGGTCGTCGACACCGACGTCCAGAAGCTGCGCGATGTCCAGAAGAAGCTCGAGGACGAGAACAAGGACAAGGAAAAGGACAAGTAGTCGTTCCTTCGTCCCAGGATTCCTCCTCCGCGTTCGACGCCGGTCAGGCAGTGCCGCTGCCGACCGGCGTCGAACGCGCTCACGGCACCGCAACCACGCAGGCCGAAACAACCGACAAGCAAGGAAAGCACATGACCGAGCACACGAGTCCCGTGTCCGAGGCGCACTCCTCGGACATGGTGGTCCTCGATCACGTCACCAAGGTGTTCAGGACCGGGAAGACCCCCGTCAGAGCCGTGGACGACGTCTCGCTCAGGATCGGGCGAGGACAGATCTACGCGATCATCGGCTATTCGGGCGCGGGGAAATCCACCCTGGTCCGCCTGATCAACGGCCTGGAATCGACGACATCCGGGACACTGACCGTGGAGGACACCACGATCTCGGGAGCCAAGGAACCCGAGTTGCGCAAGGCCCGAACGAACATCGGCATGATCTTCCAACAGTTCAATCTGATGAATTCCAAGACGGTCGCCGGCAATGTCGACTTCCCGCTCAAGGTCGCCGGGTGGCCTGCTGCCCGGCGCAGGAAGCGGGTCCAGGAACTGCTGGAATTCGTCGGACTGGGTTCGCGGGCCAAAAGCTATCCCGAACAGCTCTCGGGCGGCCAGAAGCAGAGGGTCGGCATCGCCCGTTCGCTCGCGAACGAGCCGTCGCTGCTGCTCGCCGACGAATCGACGTCCGCCTTGGACCCGGAGACCACCGAGGAAGTCCTGGGGCTGCTCAAGAAGGTCAACGAGGAGCTCGGGATCACGGTCGTCGTGATCACGCACGAAATGGACGTGGTCGCGTCCATCGCCGATCGCGTGGCGGTCATGGAGAACGGGAAGGTCGTGGAGGAAGGAAACGTCTACGACGTCTTCTCGAACCCGCAGACCGCCCCGGCACGCCGCTTCGTCTCGACCACGGTCAAGCCGACGCCCTCGGGCGACCGCGCGTCGGAACTGATCGAACGGCACAAGGGGTACCTCGTGAGCGTCGAGGTCACGGACCACACCGATCTCGGCGACGTCCTGTCGAAACTCGGTGACCGCAAGGTGCGTTTCAACATTGTCGAGGGCGGGCTCGAAACCCTTCAGGGCCGCACCTACGGCAAACTCACTCTCGAGCTGTTGGGCGAAATCTCCGCGGTGGACGCCGCCGTCGAACAGCTCAAACTCGTGACCAACGTCCAGGAGGTGCGCGCCTGATGACGCTGAACTCCCACTCCCTCATCGCGGCCACGCTCGAGGCGAAGCCCAAGACCGACTGGGCTGAAGTCCGCCCGGAGCTGCTCCAGGCCACGCTCGAGACCATCCAGATGGTCGCCATCACCATGGTCATCGCCGGCATCGGAGGCTTCCTGATCGGGCTGCTTCTGTACACGACCCGGCGCGGGAACATCCTCCAGAATCGGCCGTTGAATTTCGTGCTGAACCTCGTGGTCAATTTCGTGCGCCCGATCCCCTTCATCATCCTGCTGGTCGCGCTGGGACCGGTCATGCTGGCCACGATCGGAACGACCATCGAAATGAAGGCCGCGGTCTTCGGCATGGTCGTCGCGGCCGTCTTCGCGGTGGCCCGCATCGTCGAGCAGAACCTGGTCTCGATCGACCCCGGTGTGATCGAGGCGGCCAGGGCCATGGGTGCGTCCAAGGCGCGCATCATGTTCTCGGTGATTCTTCCGGAGGCCCTCGGCCCGCTGGTGCTGGGCTACACGTTCCTGCTGATCGGCGTCGTGGACATGTCCGCGATGGCCGGTTACATCGGTGCCGGCGGACTCGGTGACTACGCCCTGTCCAAGGGGTACCAGCGGTTCAACTGGGACATCACGATGGCGTCCGTGCTGATCATCATCGTGATGGTCCAGTTCGTGCAGCTCTTCGGCAACTGGCTCGCCCGCAAGATCATGCGGCGATAGTCCACCTGGGGACGCCTCCCACCGAAGCACGAGGCCCGCGGCACTTTCCGAGGAAGGTGCCGCGGGCCTCGTTCCGTTCCGGCCGTCTGCCGACCTGATCAGAGCCTGTCCAGAACCAACGTCCTGACTTCCCGCCGCAGGGTCTTGCCGAGCATCGAGCGCGGGAAGTCCTCGACCTCGACGATGCGCCGGGGAACCTTGTAGCGGGTCACCTTGGTGTAGCAATGCTGACGCAACGCATCGACGTCGAGGGCGTGTCCCGGCGCCATGATGACGGCCGCGACGACTTCTTCGCCTCCGCCGTCAGCCGGGATGCCCACCACGGCGGCGTCCTTGACCGTGTCGAAAGTCTTCAGGGCCGTCTCGACCTCGCTCGGTGTCACGTTGAACCCACCGGTGATGATGATTTCCTTGAGACGGTCGACGACGAACAGGAACCCGTCCTCGTCCATGGTCACGACGTCGCCGGTCCGCAACCAGCCGTCCTCCGTGACGGTCGACCGGGTGGATTCTTCGTTCTTCCAGTAGCCACGGAACCTCTGCGGCCCCTTGACCCACAGCTCTCCCGATTCCCCGCGGGCGACGTCCTGGAGCGATTCCGGGTCGACGATGCGGATCTCGGTCGAGGGGAACGGGGTACCGATGGACCCGGCCCGGCGGGTGTCGTTGAGCGGGTTGCAGGCCACGAGCGGCGCGCATTCGGTCAGGCCGTAGCCTTCGACCAGGTATCCGCCCGTCTTCGCTTCCCAGTCGGCAACGAGCTGGGGCGGCAGATTCATGGCCCCGGAGACCGAGTAGCGGATCCCGGACAGGTCGGTCCCCTTCTCGTTGGCCATGTCCAGCATGCGTTGGTACACCGGGGGCACGGCCGGGAGGATTGTCGGCTTGGACTTCTTCAGGGCGGCGAACACCAAGTCCAAGTCCACGGTCGGGAAGAGCACGAGCTTGGCACGCACCGCAATGGCGACGCCCAGACCGAGAGTCATGCCGTACGCGTGGAAGAGCGGCAGAAGACCGTAGATGACCTCGTCGTCGTCCGGACCGATCCATTCCTGCCCCATACGGGCGTTGGATTCCAGGTTCCGGTGGGTCAGCATCACGCCCTTGGGGTCTCCGGAGGTGCCGGACGTGTACAGAAGAAGCGCCGTGTCATGGGCGGTGGGCCGGTGGTGGTCCTCTGCGATCGGATCGTTCTTGAGGAGGGTCTTCCACGGTGTGGTGCGCGGGGCGGAACCCGCCAGCTTCCCGCGGGAGGCACGGGATTTCTTGAGGGGAAGCTTGAGGGCAAGCC
This sequence comes from Rothia koreensis, assembly GCF_004136575.1. Taxonomy (GTDB): domain Bacteria; phylum Actinomycetota; class Actinomycetes; order Actinomycetales; family Micrococcaceae; genus Rothia; species Rothia koreensis. Next base: position 17,862 of record NZ_NOIQ01000002.1, on the reverse strand, counting down.
GGAGGTGACCCGGCATCGCCTCGATCAGGTTGACCGAAACAACCTGGCGCGGGCGCAGGTCATCTGGCTGATTGGTGATTTTGTCCGCGATCTTGTCCCAGACGAACGCGACCTTCGCCCCGTGGTCCTCGAATTGGTGGCGCAGCTCGCCCTCCGTGTACAGGGGATTGTGCTCGACGACGACGGCGCCCAACCTCAGCGTCGCGTAGAAGGCGACGACGTGTTGCGGACAATTGGGCAGGATCAGCGCGACACGGTCACCGGCCTGAACCCCCATGAGCCGCAGCCCTTCGGCCACGCGCGAGACCTGTTCTCCGAGGCTCGTGTAGCTCGTGGTCGCGCCGAAGAACTCCAGAGCCGTACGGTGTCCGGCCTCCCTCACGGATTTCTCCAGGACGTGAACCAGAGAGGTCTCCGGAAGATCGAGAGCAGCGGAGGTGTACGAGTTGTAATTCTTGAGCCACGGCCGCTGCATCGTCTGGGGCTCGGGGTTCTGCTCCTGAGGTTCTGCCATGTACGAGATTCTGCCATGCCGCCTCCTGACCTGGAATACTGGCCATCATGAGTGCACGCCGCAAATCACAATGGACGGAAGAAGAAGTTCGCGAGGTACTGAGGGAGATCAACAAGAGGATGCTGATCGGCGTCGGCATTGCCGTGCTGGTCGGGGTGGTCATCATCGGACTCGTCGCGATCTTCTCCTGAGCGCCGCTCCATTGCCCCTTCCCCACTCGGGCGCACCTGCTGCGGCCGGGAAAGGCTCGACCGAATGAATGAGACCGTAACCAGCCACGACGACCTGACCATGCGGGAACGCATGCACGCCGGTCTTCCCTACCGCGGGTCGGGCACGGCGAACGAGACCAACAATGAGCCTGCCGGCACGTCCCGCACGTCGGCCGAAGCAGCCCGCATGACGGATCGTTACCAGCGCCTGGACCTGGACGACGACCCCGCTGCCCAGGAACTCCTCGGAGATCTCCTGGGGAGCATGGGCGAGGCAGTCCGCATCCGGCCCCCGTTCTATGTCGACTACGGGTACAACATTCACATCGGCGACAGGCTCTTCGCCAACTTCGGGCTCACGATCCTCGATGTCTGCGAGGTCCGGATCGGCAACGACGTGCAGATCGGGCCCCACGTGCAGATCCTGGGTCCGACCCACCCGCTGAACCCCGTCGACCGCGCCCGGGGGTGGGAAGGCGGCTGCCCCGTCACGATCGAGGACAATGTGTGGCTGGGCGGCGGAGCGATTGTTCTGCCCGGCGTCACCGTGGGTCACGACTCCGTGATCGGCGCGGGTTCGGTGGTCAGCAAGGACGTTCCGCCCTTGTCCGTGGCGGTCGGATCGCCAGCCAAGGTGGTCAAGACCCTCCACCCGGACGAGCGTTCCGGCCAGTATGCTGTCGAGAACTTCCCCAAGGAATACCGACAACAGATCGCAACGGAATTGCATCCTAGGGAGAACGACCGCACGAGGACGAGCGAGGAGCTTTCATGACGCAACGACCAACGGAACCCTGGGACGACCCGTACGGCGAGGATTCGGCCGCGAATCGCACGATGCCTCTGGACGGGGACGCTACCGAGGTGCTCGACGATCGTGGGGCACGCGGACTCGATGAGGACCGTACCGAAGTCCTGGACGGCGGCAGGACGGAGGTCCTCGACGACCGCACGGACATCCTCTCTGCCGCAGACCAACGCACGCAGGTCCTGGACCACGGGTCCTGGGGGTCGGCGACGCAGGACTCGAATGCGACCCGGCCGCTGCCATCCTACGGTGAAGGTTCTTCCGCCCCGAGCGCGCAGAAACGTTCGGGCCTCGAGTACGACGAAGAAACCGACCGCACCGGGGGACCCCGCAGCTTCCGGCCGACCTCGCCGGAGGACGCCCCTGGCGCGTCGACCGGAAGGCCCGGCTACGCCAACGGCCCTGCAGGGCAGGCCGCGGCACCGTCCGGTCCCGACCTGCGCGGCATGGTCATCAGGCGGCAGAAGGCGGAGTACGGCCGGCTGCAACTGCTTCCCGGTCTGCTCGGGTGGCTGGTCGCGACGGCGCTGGTCGGATTCCTGACGTGGGCGCTCGGAGTCCTCGCCCCCATTGCGGGCGCATCGGGCCTGCCGACGCACTTGGGGAACTCGGTCAGGGACCTGGCCGATGGTTCGGGTCACGGGGCCTTGTGGTGCGGCGTCTTCGGCGTCGTGTTCTTCGTGTCCTACGTCGTCGGCGGGTACGCGGCGGGCCGGGCCGGGCGCTTCTCCGGTGCCAAGCAGGGCGTGGCCGTGTGGCTGTGGCAGCTCATGGGTACCGCGGTCACCACGGTGCTGACTTTGTTCTTCGCGGACAGGATGGGCGAGAGCGTTCCGCTCGGCTCGGTCCAGTCCCTGGGCGGCCCCTCCTTCGTGTGGGGACTGGTCGCGGCGGTCTGCGTGCTCGTGATCGGCCTTCTCGGCGCGATCCTCGGTGGGCTCTGGGGCACCCGGTTCCACCGGAGCGTCGACCGCTGGGGCTTCGAGGGGCGCTGAGCCCACAAATCCTCTTGTGCCTACATGTCCAGCAGGAGCGCGGGCTCCTCGAGGACCGAGGCCACATCGGCCACGAACCTGGCCGACAGGTCGCCGTCGACGATGCGGTGGTCGAAAGATCCTCCGAGCGTCGTGACCCACCGGGGGATGACTTCGCCGTCGACGACCCAGGGCTTCTGCTTGATGGTGCCGAACGCGAGGATTGCTGCTTCCCCGGGGTTGATGATGGGTGTGCCCGTGTCGATGCCGAGGGCGCCGATGTTCGTGATGGTCAGCGTTCCACCGGACATGTCGCCGGGCTGGGTCTTTCCTTCACGCGCCGTCTTGGTGAGCGCATTCAGGGCCACGGCCAGCTCGCGCAGGGAGAGGTCCTGGGCGTCCTTGATGTTCGGGACCATCAGGCCGCGCGGAGTAGCCGCCGCGATGCCGAGGTTGATGAACCTCTTGATCAGGATCTCGGAATCCGTCCACTGCGAGTTGACCTGGGGGTTCCGCGCCGTCGCCCAGATCACGGCCTTGGCCAGGATCAGCAGCGGCGTGACTTTGACGCCCTCGAAGGTCGGCGAGGACTTGAGCCTCTTGACGAATTCCATGGTGCGCGTGGCATCCACGTCCACGAAGATCGACACGTGCGGTGCCTCGAACGCGGACTTGACCATGGCCTTGGCCGTCGCTTTGCGCACTCCCTTGACCGGAACACGTTCGATCCGGTCTTCCTGGCTGCCCTGTTCGACCCAGAAGTTCGAGGGCTTGTGGCTCTCGACGTCCTGCGCGTGGGCGGCGTAATTGACCAGGTCCCTCTGGGTCACCTGGCCGTTGGAGCCGGTGGCCGGCACGTCCGCGAGGTCGATCCCCAGGTCCTTGGCCGCTTTGCGTACGGGAGGCTTGGCCAGGGCGGGGCGACGAGGCGGTTCCGAACCAACGGTTCGGTGCGCTTCCGCCTGCGCCATGGGCTGGTCCGCGGCACGGCCCGGGAAACGCTTGAGCGCGCCACGGCCTTCCTCGGCCAATTTTCTGGCGCGTTCGGCGATCCCCGAACCAAAGGTTCCGCCCTGGAGCGGCGCACGGTTCAGGATCTGGGTCAGGAGTTTCTCCGACGGCTGCGTGGCACCGTCCGCGGCGTGAACGCTCTCTTCGCTGCGGCCCGATGCGGCACCCCCGGAGGACCGTCGCTTGCGGGCCCGCCTCTTGACCGGATCGGCCTTCGGTCCCGACCCCACGAGCGCGGCCGTCTGCGCATCGGACCCTTCGCTCGCGGACGCGTTGTCGGGGACGGCCGCCTGGTCGACGTCGCCCGCGGCCGGAGCCGCCTGCGCGGCGAGGCTGTCGGCTTCCTTCTCCGCCACGGTGGTCGTGGAGTCGACGTCGTCGGCGGGCAGCTCCGGCCCCGAGGCCGGCCCGGTGGTGTCCGCTTCCGGTTCGGACTCCGACCCGTCGGCCGAGGCCGTGACGGTCACGGAAACCAGTGGGGCGCCGACTTCGACCGTGACGCCCTCCTCGGCGATGATCTTCTCCACGGTGCCGGCGAACGGTGAGGGCAGCTCGACCACGGATTTCGCCGTCTCGATCTCGACGAGCACGTCATTGATCTGGACCGGGCTTCCCGGGCCGACCTTCCACGACAGGATCTCTGCTTCCGTCAGGCCTTCGCCGACGTCCGGGAGGTTGAAAATCGAAGACATAAGGGCTCCTGAGTTCCGGCTGACTAGTAGGCCAGCGAACGGTCAATGGCCTCGAGCATGCGGTCGATGCTCGGGAGGTAGTCCTCCTCGACTCCGGCCACGGGGTAGGGCATGTGGTATCCACCGACCCTGAGAACGGGGGCTTCCAAGCTGTAGAAGCATCGTTCGGTGATGACGGACGCCAGCTCGCCGCCGATTCCGCCGAAAGTGGGCGCCTCGTGCGTGACGACCAACCGGCCGGTCTTCCGCACGGAGGCCTCGACCGCGTCGAAATCGAGGGGGGAAATGGACCGCAGATCCACGACTTCAATGCTCATTCCGTCCTCGCGCGCGGCGTCCGACGCCGCGAGCGCAACGGGGACCAGGGGGCCGTACGCGGCGAGAGTCACGTCGCGCCCTTCCCGAACGATCTGCGCGCGCTGCGTGGAGGGTGCGGATACCGAGCGGTCGACGTCGCCCTTGAGCCAGTAGCGGCGTTTCGGCTCGAGGAAGATCACCGGGTCGTCGGATGCGATGGCTTCCCGCAGCATCGTGTAGGCATCCTGGGCATTGGACGGTGACATGACCCTGAGGCCCGCGGTATGGGCGAACAGGGCCTCCGGGGATTCCGAGTGGTGTTCGATGGAGCCGATGTTGCCGCCGTAGGGGATCCGGATGACCACGGGCAGTTTGACGTCGCCCTGAGTCCTGGCGTGGATCTTCGCGAGCTGCGAGGTGATCTGGTTGAACGACGGGAAAACGAATCCGTCGAACTGGATTTCGCAGACGGGTCGGTATCCGCGCATGGCCAGGCCGATGGCGGTACCCACGATTCCGGCTTCGCCGAGAGGGGTGTCCATCACGCGCTCGGGCCCGTATTCCTCCTTGAGCCCCTGGGTCACGCGGAAGACGCCGCCCAAGGTCCCAATGTCCTCGCCCATGAGCAGGACGGCTTTGTCTTCGCCCATGGCATCGGACATGGCCGCGTTGAGCGCCTTGGCCATGGGCATCGATTCGACCGGCATTGCGATGTTCTGTGAAACGTCGCTCATGATCAGCGACCGCCCTCCTGCGTCTCGGCATCTTCGAAGCCGGCTTCGTACTCGTGGAACCAGGCTCGTTCTTCTTCGACGAGCGAGTTCTCTTCGGCGTACACGTGGTCGAAGACGCCGTCGAGGGTCGGTGCTTCCATGGCGAGGACGGCTTCGCGGATCTCCGCACCGTACTCCTTGGCCCGTTGATTGGCCTCTTCGAAGAAGTCGTCCCCGACACCTTCCAGCCGCAGGTGCTTCTCAAGGCGGACGAGAGGATCCTTGGTGGTCCATTCGTCCTCTTCGTCCCGGGTCCGGTACTTGGTCGGGTCGTCGGCCGTGGTGTGTGCGCCCAGGCGGTAGGTCTCGGCCTCGATGAGGACGGGTCCTTCGCCCCGATGGATCTTGTCCATGGCGTAGGCGGTGACCGCCTGGACACCCAGTAGGTCATTGCCGTCCACGCGGATGCCTTCGAAGCCGTAGCCCGCGGCCCGTTCCGCCAGCGGAAGGCGGGACTGCGTCGAGAACGGCACGGAGATCGCCCACTTGTTGTTCTGGACGAAGAACAGTACCGGAGCGTCGTAGGAAGCGGCAAAGACCATGGATTCGTGAGCCTCGCCCTCGGTCGAAGCTCCGTCGCCGAAGTAGACGACGGTCGCCTCGCTGCCGCCGGCCTCGGCGTCGTCCGAGTGCTCTTCCTGACCAATGCCCAGTTGCCGGTCCAGCTTCTGCCCCATCGCGTAGCCCACGGCGTGAGGGATCTGCGAGGCCAGCACGAAGGAGTAGAGGTTGAAGCGGTGTTCCCTGGGGTCCCATCCGCCCGGCGCGTAGCCGCGGAACACCCTCATCATGTCCCTGAGATCGACGCCCCGTTCATACGCGAGCGCGTGCTCGCGGTAGGAGGGGAAGATATAGTCGTTCTTCGGGATGGCGCGAGCGGAACCCACCTGAGCAGCCTCCTGTCCCTTGGACGGGACCCAGAGGGCAAGCTTTCCCTGGCGTTGCAGCGACGTCGCTTCGTCGTCGAAGCGCCGGACCGTCAACATGGTGGCGTACGAGCTCTTGAGGTCGTCGAGGGTGACGTGCTCGATGTAGGGATCGAAGTCCGGGTCCGATCCACGGTGCCCGTTCTCGTCCAGAATGGTCACCCGGTTCAGACGGCCCTCGGTAGCCCCGGGGTGTGGGGTTTCCGCGGTTTCCATGAGTCCTCCCATGTGGCTAGGTTGTCCGGCACCCGGTTGGTCCGCCGGAGCACGGTGTGCAGAGGTGCCCGCGGATCAAAAAATACACCCCTAGCCTACCTGCCCGATCCGTCCAAGAATTCGCCGGCGATCCTGATGAATCGCGTGTTGGCTTCGTCTTCCCCGATGCTGACTCGAACCCCTTCGGGGTGGAACGCACGCACCGAGAGGGCGTTGTCATCCGCCAATCGGGCGAAGTCCTGGGTTCTCTCCCCCAGCGGCAACCACACGAAGTTGGCTCGCGTGGCCGGGATGTCCCAGCCCTGGTCGGTCAGGGCATCGACGACTCGTGTTCGCTCCGAGACGAGGTGCCGCACCTGGTCCGCGATCTCCTCGGAGTGTTCGAGCGAAGCGATCGCGGCCTCTTCGGCCACTTTCGTGACGGCGAAGGTCGTCGCGGAAACCCGCAGGTACTGGGTGATCTCCGGGTGGGAGATCGAATATCCGACGCGCAACCCCGCGAGACCTGCGGCCTTGGAGAAAGTTCGGAGGATCACGAGATTGTTGTACTCGCCGTAGAGATCGATTCCTTCCGCGAGGCCGCCTTCTGCGCGCTCCTGGTCGGTGAGTTCGGAGGCCAGACAGAACTCGAGGTAGGCCTCGTCCAGGACCACCACGATGTCGGAGGGGACCTTCGCCATGAAGTCCTGGACCTTCTTCTTGGTCAACGCCGGCCCCGTGGGGTTGTTGGGGGTGCACAGGATCACGACCTTCGTTCTGTCGGTGATCGCCGCGGCCATCGCATCCAGATCGTGTTCCCCGTTGGGCAGGTTGGGTACGCGCACCTCCTTTGCCCCGGCCAGGCCGGTCACGATGGGGTACGCCTCGAAGGAGCGCCAAGGATAGATCACCTCGTCCTGGCTTCCGTCCTGATTTCCCCCGGCAAAAGCGGCCAGTATCTGGCTGAGTGCCCCCAGGCTTCCGCCGCCGGTCACGATGTCCTCAGGATCGACACCGAGTTTGCTCCCCAGGGCTTCCCGAAGATCCGTGCACAGCGGATCCGGGTACCTGTTCGACGCCGAGAATTTCTGGATCACCGATTGCACCGCCGGAACCGGGCCGAGAGGGTTCTCATTCGAGGACAGCTTGTACTGCTGCAGCCCTTCGACCTTCTGCGGGGGTTTGCCCGCCGCATATTTCGGGAGGTTGCCGAACACGTGACGCGGAGTGATTTTCTGCGAGTCGGGGGTCAGATTCTCAGTCATGGATTCCACTCTATCCTTTCCATCGGGGCCGACGTGTCAGGAATCACGTCGGTGACCTGCGGCTTGTTCCGAGCCTCGTTCGGCGGCAGGTCTGCGATCATAGGTCTCCGACGACGCCTCGAAGGTCAGGGTGCGCACGGTGGATCCGGCCGGGACGGCCTCCTGGATCATGCGCAAGTGGGCTCGGCCCTCTGCCGTCCGGCCCAGTTCCCGATCGGCGGCGGCTGCTGCCTCGATGTAGGTTTCGGCCGAATGGGTCATCGGCACCGGCCCCTTGTTCCGTCCGGTGTTCCCGACGACGACGACCGCGTGCTCGTTGCCGGGAGCGATCCCTCCCCCGGTCAGGGACGGCACGGGGTCGTCGATGTCCCTGAGGTGAAGGACCTTGGTAGCGGGATCGACACCGCGGTAGGTCGACGTAGGGCTGCCCGTGGTCACGACACCGCGCACGGAGTACCTGCGCCCGAAATCCCTGTTCGTCGCGAGCCCCATGGCGGCCATGCCGCCCTGACTGAACCCCGAGAGGATCACGGGGTCATCGACACCGGCTCCAGCTTCGCGGAGGGCTCGGTCGACGAGCTGCATGAGACCTGAGGCCTCCTCCAGAGGGGTCTCCGGCGAGACCGTCACCGCGTCCAGGATGCTGCGGGCACTGTTGGGATCCGTCCGGCTCGTGAGGTTGTCGAAGTCCGTGCCCGGTATGGACACGAGGTACGACCTCGTGCCGTCCGGCCTGTCCACGACCTGCACATCGACGTGCGCGAGAGACACCTGGTTCTGCGGGCCACGTGCGGCGTCGTGCACGTCGTCGTGATCGCCCGCAGACTTCAGGCTCGTCACAACCGTCGCGACACCGGCAGGTCCGCTGGTCGTCCTGGGCTCCGAGGTCTCGACGGTACGGAAGTCCGTCAGCCGCACCAGACCGAACCCCATGCCGCGTCGATACCGCACAGCCCGCCCTATGCCCTGTCGGAGGTTCTCGAGTGGCACGCCGCTTCCGGCAATCGTCGACCGGGTGGCTGCGCCGGTTCCCCGAAGCGCCGCGTCCGCGACGAATACCGAGCCACCGACCACCGCGAAACTGCCGGCCGCGAGCATCAGGCCCAGTGGGTTGCCGCCCGAATGCAATGCGGTTCCGAACAACAAACGGTAGGGAACCGAATGAACAGCGTTGAAGCCACTCACCAGAGTCTCGGCCAGATGTTCGGCCTGTTCGTAGGAGGTACGGGCAACGCGGAGCTTCACCGCATCGTCCGCTGCCGAGACGCCCAGGGAAACCAGAAGATCGCGAGCGTCGTCGAGGGCATGAGCGGCGGCTGCGGCCTCGGGCGCCACGTGGGCCCAGAAATGCTGGACTTCCGCGACGAGTGGGGCCGTGGCCAGCCAGACCTCACCCACGGCCTCACCCACGGCAGCAACCTCCTTCTCGAGGCGATGGATCTCTTCGGTGTCGATTTTCTGTTGCACCGACGAAGCGCGAACCATGACCGCCCCCTCGGGCACCGTGCCGAAGTCGATCGCGAATGCACCGGTCGGCCGGGCGGGGGCCATCGCAAAGATTCCCCACTCCCTGAGTTCGGGCCCCAGGACACCGCTCACCGTGAACCACCGAGCCTCGCGCCACCGATGGCCTCGACCGCTGCGCGATAGATGGAGCCGTCCACGACTTTCGCGTATGCACCGCGAGCGGTTCGAAGGTCCTCTGAGGCTTGGATTCCGAGGGCTCCGCGAGCGACTGCTTCCACCGCCTCGTGGATACCGGATTCGGCCTTCACCGCGACGCGGGCGGCGGACTCCGTCACCCGATGTTCGAGTACGTCCAGCTCACCAGCAAGATCTTCCAGCTTCTGCCTGATCTGCGCACCCGCTCTGCGCAGGTGGTGCTCCGCCCGGGTCAGGGCCTCCTCCGCCGTCAGGACCCGGGCGGCCTCACGGCGAACTTTCGCCCTGAAGAGCTCGGCCGCGGGCGACTCCCACGACGTTCCGCTCGTACCGGCCCACCGTTCTCCTGCCGTTCCGAGGTCCGCTCGGCGCCTGGCCACGCCGTTCGCCAGCTCGGCGAGCCTGTGTTCCGCCGAGATCGCGACGCCGCGCACCGCGGCGGGGGCCACCAGGCCCAAGGCCGCCACCATGTCCATGCTTCCACCTCCCCGAGAATCGATCCCGCGCTTCTCGCGGTCCCGATGGCGCTTATTCTGTCCGGTGGAAGAATGCGGCGCTCATCGTGCCGCACGGAATCGCTCTCGGTGTGGACGAGGCGGAAGCCAAGAGCCTTTCGGAAGCCCTGTGGACGAAACCGGTGCGGCGCTACGGCCATGCCACAATAAGGACATGGCCAATTCTTCGCAGAACACCAGTCCGTCCGATTCGTCGCTTCCGAACGGGCGCACCAGCTTGACTCAGGTTGACCCTCCGATCGCGCTCGGTCCCTTGGACGGTCGCTACCAGCCCCAGACGGCGCCGCTGACCGATTATCTTTCGGAGGCCGCGCTCAACCGCGATCGCGTCCACGTCGAGGTCGAATGGTTCATCTACCTGTGCCGGAACGGAGTCCTGCCCGGCCTGGAGCCGCTGAGCGAGGCCCAGGAGGCCGACCTGCGGGCCATCGTCACGAATTTCGACGGCGAATCGATCAGCGAATTGGCCGAAATCGAGGCCGTGACGGTTCACGACGTCAAAGCGGTCGAATACTTCATCGGCAATCGGCTCGAGGCCCTGGGTCTCGCACGTCTGAAGCCCCTCGTGCACTTCGGGTGCACCTCGGAAGACATCAACAATCTTTCCTACGCCGTCGGGATTCGTGACGCGGTCACCAACGTGTGGTTGCCCGCCGCCCGGGAGCTCGTGGACGGTGTCTCGGACCTGGCGTCCTCCGCACGGGACATGCCCATGATGTCCAGGACGCACGGCCAGCCCGCAACGCCGACGACGCTCGGCAAGGAGATGGCGGTCCTCGCTTTCCGTCTCCAGCGGCAGATCAAGCACGTGGAGAACCAGGAGTTCCTCGGCAAGATCAACGGCGCGACCGGAACATACGCTGCCCACTATGCCTCCGCACCCCAGGTCGACTGGCAGGAGGTCTCCCGCGGTTTCGTGGAGCACCTCGGGCTCACGTGGAACCCGCTGACCACGCAGATCGAGTCCCACGATTGGCAGGCCGAGCTCTACTCGAGCATCGCCCACTTCAACAGGATCCTGCACAACCTCTGCACGGACATCTGGTCCTACATCTCGATCGGATACTTCCGCCAGATCCCGGTCGCAGGGGCGACGGGCTCCTCGACCATGCCGCACAAGATCAATCCGATCCGTTTCGAGAACGCCGAGGCCAACCTCGAAATCTCCTGCTCCCTCCTGGACACCCTGGGAGAGACGCTGGTGACTTCTCGGTGGCAGCGTGACCTGACGGATTCGTCGTCGCAACGCAATATCGGGGTCGCCTTCGGGCACTCGATCCTGGCCATCTCCAACGTCACCAAAGGTCTGGCGTGGCTCGACGTCGCCGAGGAAGCACTCGCCGAAGACCTGGACCGCAACTGGGAAGTGCTCGCCGAGGCGATTCAGATGGTCATGCGCGCGGAATCGATCGCGGGCGTGGACGGCATGGACAATCCCTACGAACGGCTCAAGGACCTGACGCGTGGCCACCGCGTCGACCAGGCCAGGCTCATCGAATTCGTGTCCGAGCTGGGCCTCTCGCCCGAGGCCGAAGAGCGTCTGAAGAACCTGACGCCGGCCACATACAACGGCATTGCGAGCCGCCTGGTGGACTACATCCGGTAGCTCCGGGCGTTCCCGCATCGGGCGCCCGAACGATCAGCGCAAAGACGGCGCGGGCCCGCTCCCTCGTGAGGGAGCGGGCCCGCGCCGTGCGCATACCGGAAGGAGGCGTGTCAGCCCTTGGAGTCGGCGTCTCCCGAGGCGTGACCGGACGTTCCGTCCGAGGACTCACCGTGACCGCCGGCCTTCTTCGAGGAGTCTTCCTCCTTGTCGGCCCCCGCGGGCAGGTCGCCGGCGAGGACCTGGGCCTTCTTCTCCTCCTTGGGATCCTCGAACTTCGGGGCGCGCCCGTCCAGCTGGAGTGAATCGGGGAAGAGCTTGGGTGCTTGCCCGAAGGCTTCCTTCGTGGAGTGGATGACCTGGCGCCCCAGCGCCAGGTTCGCTCCCCCGCCGACAACGGCGCCGAGACCGAAAGGCAGGGCACGACCGAGCAGAGCCCCGGACTGTCGAGCCAGGAAGCGCTTGACGAACATGTTACGGATCGTCTTGGAGACGCTGAATCCCTTGTCGTCTCCCTTGCCCATCATGAGACCCCATTTGTTGGAGATCCCCGATGCCCGACCGGACTGGCCGAGAATCTGCTGCATGAGCACCTTGCCGTCGTCGCCCAGCATGAGGGCCATGACCATGGTCCGCGCCTTCTCGGGATCCTCGACGTGGGCCCCGTAGAGCTCGGCGACGGACTGGGCGTAAATAGCCGTGCGCTCCAGGTAGCCGCCGACGGCGACGATCGACAGGCCGACCGACGTCGCCGTGCCGATCCCAGGGATGAACGCCGAGGCTCCGACCGCGCCTCCCCCGACGGTCACGTCCCTCAGGTAGAGGCGCTCGAGACGGCGAGCGATCTGTTCGGGGGTCTCGTCCGGGTGCTTCTTCCGGAGCTTCTTGATCGAGGTGACGACCATGGGCCGCTGGACGCGCAGAACCGTGTCCAGGGCCTTGTTGAGAGCGGGCTTCGGTTGCCCGTTGTCATCGAATGCATTCTTCATTGCAGAGTCAAAGGGAAACTTCGGTGCCATGTTCACATCTAACCACGTGCTCATCGGGGGTCCACAGGTCTCAGCCGAGAGCGGAGAATCCCGAGCTCAGCCCGCCGAACCACTCAAGTTCCCAATTCTCCCACGAATTCCTGCGTCTGCAGAGGGTCCAGAACCTGGGCTGGGTGCGGCCCGGCGTCGAACCACCGGCGCTCGAATCCGAGGGCCCGGTCCACCAGACCGGGTCCGGCCGCGAGGATCAGGTTTCCTTCGCCCTTCCTCCTGATGAGGCCGGCATCGGCCAGCGTCCACGCCCCTGATGCGACGCCGACGCGCGGGTCCGAGCTCGCGGCGTCGGCCAGGAACCCTGCCTGTCGGGCGAAGAAGTGCAGGCCGACGTCGTCGCCCACGTTGACCACCAGAGCACCCCGCGGCGACAGGAGTTCGAGGCACTCCGCGTAGAACTCGCGGCAGGCGAGATGCTCCGGGGAGTCCCTGTCGGCAAAGATGTCGACGACGACCAGGTCGAACCCTTCCCCGTCGTCGAGGCCCGCGGCGGAGGCGAGGTGCGGCAGGGAATCCCGTGCATCATCGATCAGGAGGCCCAACCGCGTACCCTCCGGAAGTGGAAGTCGGTCCACGACGAGCGACGGCAACTCGCGCTCGATATCGACCGCCACCTGGCGCGATCCCGGCCGCGTGGCTTGAATGTATCGGGGAAGAGTCAGCCCGCCCGCGCCGAGGTGCGCCGCGGAGACCGCCTCGCCGGGCGCCGCGATCGTGTCCACGACGTTTCCGACGCGACGCAGGTACTCGTAGAAGATGCTCTCCGGGTGGTCCAGGTCCACGTGGGACTGCTCCGCACCGCCGATCTCGAGCACAAACCCGCGGTCGCTGAAACCGTCCGGCAGGATTTCCGCCTGCAGACCCGAGAATCCGAGGTGGACCCGGTGACCGCCGCTCATACGATGAATTCTCCGGCCTCGTGCCGGTAGTGGCTCTTGGGCTCCAGCTGGATCGTCGAGTGGGCGATCGAGACCTCGAAGTGCTCGGAAATGCAGTTCTGGAGGTCGCAGAGCATCTGGGCACTCTTCCCGTCCTCAAAGCACCGGTCGTCCAGGACGATGTGTGCGCTCAGGACGGGGAGGTCGGTCGAGATGCGACTCGCGTGGAGATCGTGGACCTTCACGACCTGCGGGTGGGATTCGAGATGGCGCCGGACCGCGTCCATGTCGAGCCCGGGAGGGGCACTTTCCAGGAGCACGCTGACCGATTCGCGGAGAATGAAGACGGCCCGGGGAATGATCAGGACTCCAATGAGCAGGGCCACGACGGCGTCGGCCTGCATCCACCCGGTCCACGCGATGACAAGGGCCGAGACAATCACGGCGACGGAACCGAGCGCATCGTTGACGACTTCCAGGAATGCCGCGCGCAGGTTGAGGTTCTTCTCGCCCCCGAACAGCACGGCCATCGCGGCGATATTTCCGAGCAGCCCGATCACGCCGAACACGATCAGTTCACGATCGGCCACCGGTTGCGGGTGGGAAAAGCGTTGGATGGCCTCGATCACCACCATGATCCCGACGACGATCAGCACCGTCGCCTGGACCGCGGCGACCAGGATCTCGACCCTCTTCCAACCCCAGGTCCTGTGCTCCGTGGCGGGCCTGGCGGAGAGCACCGCGGCGCCCAGGGCCATGCCCAGGCCCGCGGCGTCGGTCAGGACGTGGACGGTGTCGAAGAGGAGCGCGAGGGAACCGGTGAGCACAGCGCCCAGCGCCTGGGCGAGGAAGATCGCGATGGAAATTCCGAACGCGACGGCGAGCCGACGTCGCCCTGCGCCGGCCCCGTGCTGGTGACCGTGGTCGTGATGATTGCCCATCGGAATCCGCACCCCCATTCATAAGCATTTGCTTATATTTTAGCCAAGGGTCCGTGCCGGTGAAAGGGTGCGGACGTGCTGTTATCTCACATCGAACTCGCGGAATTCACCCGTGGGATCGGCGTCCCACCGCTCGACGTCGCTGACATGCCCCGCGGTGTCTCCCGACGTCAGCGCAGCATAGAAAGCCTGGACCCCCTCTGCGGGGCCCTCGACGACGATTTCGACGCGCCCGTCCGCCAGGTTTTCCGCGTATCCGAGCACGTCGTGCTCCTGGGCGACGCCGCGGGCCCACCACCGGAATCCGACACCTTGGACCCTCCCGGAGACCAGCGCCTCGAGGCGCGCCTCCGGGAGGTCGACGGCGGCGTCGTCCTCATCCTCTGACTGGCGTCTGCCGCGGATGGAGTTCCAGAGTCCCATGGTGCAGCTCCTAGGCCAGCTGGTCCGTGGCCGGGGCCTCCGCGATGGCCTGGGCGATCGGGGTGTCGCCATCCGTGAAGGGCAGGGCCTTGCGAATGGTCGAGTCGTCGGCCAGCACCGCAACCAGAACCCGTGCGACGTTGGCGCGGGAGGCCTTCACGTCCGAGCGTTCGGTCGTGATGGTGATCTTCCCCGACGGCTCGTCGAGGGACAGGGCGGTCGGGCCGACCAGGGTCCAGTCCAGGTCGCTTTCGCGCAGGTGCTGGTCCGATTCCGCCTTGGACTGGGCGTAGGCGTAGAAGTCCTCGCTCTCGGGGACGCCGTGATCGAAGGATGCACCCAGGTAGGAGACCATGAGGTAACGCTTGACCCCCGCGTTCTCGGCGGCATCCATCGAACGGTTCGCGGCGTCGCGATCGACCTCCCACGTGCGCTGAGGGTCTCCGCCGCCCGCACCGGCCGACCAGATGATCGCGTCGATGTTCTGATCCTTGAAGACCTCGGTCATCTGCTCCGTCGACAGGTTGGAGATGTCCTTGACCAAAGCGTTGGCGCCGGTTTCCTCGACGTCGGCGACCTGGTCCTGCGAACGGATGATCGACGTGACGGTGTGCCCGGCCTCGGTCAGCAGGGGCGCGGCCAGGAGCGCGACCTTGCCGTGTCCACCGATGATTCCAACATGTGCCATCTTCGTTCTCCTTCGCTCTGACGAGTGTCCTTGCTTCTGGTTCAACTGTTCCACACGCCGCTCTATGCCTGAAAGGGTCCGTCGGGCGGAATGCCGGGGTTGGGTGAGGGGATGGGCCAGGATGAGGCCGCGAGGTGGCAATCCCGTGCGGCCAACGCGGCGAGAGGGCAATCCCGTGCAACCGGCGCCGCGAGGTGGCAATCCCGTGCGGTTTTCGGGGCAAAAACCGCACAACTTTGCCACCTCGCGCGGATTTCCGCACGAGATTGCCACCTCGGCCGGGTTTCCGCACGAGATTGCCCCCTCGCGCCGCTGCGCAGCAGACTTCCGTCTCCCACCGCGGCAAGACCGAGCGAAGCACGACCTGATCCACCGCCCGAACCACCAGTCACCCGAATCACCCATCGCCGAGGCCATGAAGATCCCGTATTCGCCCCGTCAGCACCGGATTGGAAGCCCCCGCTCCCCTCTGCTAAAGTGGCTCTCGCGCTGATCGGCGGCCAGGTGCCGCTGTGCTGATGCGCAGGCCTCCTTAGCTCAGTCGGTAGAGCGTTTCCTTCGTAACGAAAAGGTCGCCGGTTCGATTCCGGCAGGGGGCTCTCGTTGTGAAGGCCCCGGAACTACTAGGTTCCGGGGCCTTCATTCGTACCGGCCCTGGACCGGTGGCGCAGCTCGCGCGGCGCTGTGGGATGGGCCGCGTCGGCGTCGTCCGCGGAACAAGAGGCCGCACGATGGCGTTGGGGAGAGTAGAGAACAATGTTGTCGAGACCAGAGCGAGGTAATCAGTGTCCACAGACTTCCACCGCAATGAACGTGCCGCCAATCTCCCTGCGCGGCTTTCCCGTTCGTGGTTGCTGACATCCGCCATCTCGTTGGAGTCCTACAAGCCGAACTACGAGTCCGAAGCCGATTCCGTCATCCTCGACATGGAAGACGCCGTCCCGGCCGACCAGAAGGAACAGGCGCGCAAGAACGTCGTCGAGGCGTTGGACAACGGAATGCGGGCCTGGGTCCGCATCAATGACATCAACACCGAATTCTGGGAGGACGACCTCGCCGCCCTCTCCAAGGCGGAGGGCCTCCGCGGCATCGTGCTCGCCAAGACCGAGCACCCGCACCACGTGACCCGCACGGCCATGATGTCGCGCGCCGGCACGCCGGTCATCGCCCTGATCGAATCGGCCATCGGCATCATCAACGCGGTCGACATCGCCAAGGCACCTGGCACTTTCCGTCTGGCCTTCGGCATGGGCGACTACCGCAAGGACACCGGCATCAGCAATGACCCGATGGCTCTCGCGTACCCGCGCTCCGCGCTCGTGGTCGCATCCCGCGTGGGCGAGCTGCCCGGCCCGATCGACGGACCTGCCAACGGCCTCGACGGCCAGGAGCTCCTCGACGCGAGCCGTCAGAGCGCCTCGATGGGCATGACGGGCAAGCTCACCCTCAACCCCGCCCAGACCGACACGATCAACCACGGCCTGGCGCCCTCCGAGGAAGAAATCTCGTGGGCCCGCGAAATGCTCGAGAGGGAAGAAGGCGGTTCCGTACCCAAGGACGGTTCCTACCTCCCCCGTCTGGCGCGCGCCCGCAAGGTTTCAGAGCTCGCCCAGACCTACGGTATGTGGGGTCGCTGATCGAACGACGACGCCGCCCGGCCCGCTCCGGACGACGCCACACCAATGCCCCGGCTCCGGTCTTCGGAGTCGGGGCATTGTGCTTTCCATGAGGTGCGACGCGCCGGGAGTTGGGTGAGTGCCGCGCCGGGTGGGTGTTGTGGTCGGGTGTCCGGGCCGGGTGGGCCTCGCCGCGGGTGGGTGTTGGGTGTCCGGGCGAGACTCGCGCCGGGTGGGTGTTGGGTGCCCGGGCCGGACGGGTGTCGGGTGTCCGGGCCGGGCGAGACTCGCGCCGGGTGGGTGTTGGGTGCCCGGGCCGGGCGGAATTCGCGCCGGCCACCCCGCTGGACGACCTCAATTGCCCTCGGATCCCGCCCCTAATCCCGCCTCAGATCCCGCGTTGCGAGGCGGTTGCCCGATGGGGCGCCGGTTCCCCGCGCGTGCGCGCCGTTGGCACCCCTGATTCCGCCCGCGTGAGGTGGCGGTTACCCGATTCGGAGTCATTGACCGCCCCCAGGTGGGGGTTAGAGCACCACGTATCGGGGGCAGATGCCTCTCAATCGGGCAACCACCACCCAACGGCAGCTCGATACCCGCGGCGTCGTCGACAACCCCTGCCGGATCCGCACGAAACCGCCACCTCGACCCCGAGAACCGCCCGAGGTGGCCATCCCGTGCAGACAACCGTGACGAGGTGGCAGCGTCGTGCAGAATCCGTGGCGAGGTGGCAGTCCCGTGCGGATTTTGCGTCGAAAATCGCACAGAATTGCCGCCTCGCCGAGCGGGACGCACGAGATTGCCACCTCGGCCACGCATGCCCACGCCC
>NZ_NOIQ01000029.1 GCF_004136575.1 Rothia koreensis | reverse complement strand
GGCAAATGCCTCCGGATCGGGTAACTGCCACGTGGGTGGGGGCGTTTGTCGCGTCCGTGGGACCCGGGTTGGGCTGGTAACCGCCTCCGGATCGGGTATCCGCCGCCTCGCCCCGCCAACCGCCGACCGCCACCTCGCCCCGCCACCTCGCCCCGCCAACCTCGCGCCTCCTCATGCGGCTCGTTGCGGTGGAATCACGTCATGAAGGTCGGGGTTTCTCGGAATGCGGGCAGCCTCGATCGACGACGTCGGGACTCCAGTAGGCTCGTGAACAGAACAGAAATATTCGTGGCCGGCCACGGGTTATGCCACGTGAGGAAAGGAGCACATGATGGGTCTGAAAATCGTCGTCGGCGGAGACAATGCCGGCTTCAACTACAAGGAAGCGCTCAAAGCTGATCTCGAGGCCGATGAGAGGGTCGACGAGGTCATCGATGTCGGCGTGACCGGCACGGATGACGACACGTATTACCCCAATGTGGCCACCGCCGCAGGCGAGAAGGTCAGCGGGGGAGAAGCGGACCGGGCCCTCCTGATCTGTGGGACGGGGCTCGGCGTCGCCATCTCGGCCAACAAGGTCAAGGGAATTCGCGCCGTCACGGCACACGACATCTACTCGGTCCAGCGCTCGGTCCTCTCGAACAACGCCCAGGTACTGTGCATGGGCGAGCGAGTGGTGGGACTCGAGCTGGCGCGCACGCTGGTCAAGGAATGGGTGGGGCTCGAATTCGACCCCAATTCCTCCTCGGCGGCCAAGGTCGATGCCATCTGCGCCTACGAAGGCGACTGAGTCCCTGTCCACCTGCCGGCCTCTGGCTGCGCGCCCGGGCCGGCCGCCGGTCGCTGGCCGCTCGCCGAGCGCCCAGGCCGGCCGCCGGCCGCCGGCCCCTCGCCGCGCACCCAGGCCGGCCCCAGGTCGCACGAATCCCCCGGCCCCGCGAGAACCCCGCACAACAGCGGCGAAGGTGTGGCGCAGAACACATAAAAGAGTATCCTGACCAGTGAAGACGCCGAATCTTTCGGGGAGCTGGACATGGGATACACAGAAAATGACAGGGGCGGCAAGCAGGCGGTCATCGTCATGATGGCGGTGGTTACCGCGGCCGCCGCAGTGATCGTTGTCGGGGCCACGGTTCTGGTCCCGAAATTCGCGTTCTTCGTTCCGTGGACCGTCCTCATCTGGGCGGCGATCATGGTCGGAACCATGATCAGCGAACGCGGAACGCTGTTCCACCGAAACGGGAACCACAGACCCGGACACTGATGGTCCGGAGCGCATCACACCGCCCGTGGGGCGCTGGCAGCGAGCCGGCGCCCCACAGGCGTTTTCGGTGTCTCTCACAGGAACCCGTGGACGGGTATCAACGGCGATTCCTGCGGGCGATCGCGGCATTGAGTACGGTCGCGAAGCCCGTCCACGCGGCGTACGGAGCCAGCAGGAAGCCGCGCTCCGGGGCCGTTCGGTGGACTCGACGCACCAGATCGACCGAGCTCGCCGTGAGCCCGGCGGCCAACAGTGTCGAGAGTGCGGGTTTCCTGCTCCGGAAGAACATCCCGCACCACCCCGCATTGAGCGCGAGATTCGCCGCCAACGCCGCCACATGCTTGCGGGCGGAGGGCCGGTCGCCGCTTTCGGCAAGGTCCGCGATCGCCAGGGCATTCGTCGCGGCGATATCGGCGTAGAGCGCCGTCCAGACCAGGGGAAAGGCGAGCGCCGGTGGCTGCCATGAGGGCAGGTCGAGACTCTTGTACCAGGCATTCTTCGGCTGGGTGAGCACGGAGCCGACGACGGCGCACGCTCCGACCCCCACCGAGACGCCGGTGAAGACCTTCGTCCAACGCCGGGTCTCGGAACGTCCGACCGCGTCCCGGACGGCGTCCTCGAAGGACTGGTTGCCACCCGGGGGAGTGCCGACGAGCCCCTCGAGATCCCTCTCCTTCAGAACCGTGTCGTGCAGGAGGCTCGAGATCAGCGGGCTGATCAGGGACCGGTTGACCCCGGTCACCCCCGAAATCCAGTACGAGGCCAGGTTCGGTGTGGTCACGGGGGCCGTCACGACCACGCGGGGAATCTTCCCCCATGTCGTTGCGTAGCGTTTCATCATGTCGATGTAGGGCAGGGTGTCCGGGCCGCCGATATCGAAGGTACGGTTCTGGTCGGCGGGCAGATCCGCGGCGCTGGCCAGGTAGAAGACCGCATCCCGGACCGAGATCGGGGTGATCCTGTGCTTGATCCAGGCGGGGCCGATCGCGCCGGGCAGACGCTCGGAGAGATGGCGCAACATCTGGAAGGACGAGGACTTGTCGCCCAGGACCACGCCCGCCTGAAGGGCCGCGGTGGGCACGCCCGAATTCATCAGTATCTCGCCGACCGCCACCCGGGAGGCAAGGTGCTCCGACAGGTCCTCTCCTTCGGGGTGGAGGCCCCCGAGGAAGACGATACGGCCGACCCCTTCCTCCCGGGCCGCGGAACCGAAGGCTTCGGCCATGCGTTTCTCGTCCTCCATGAAATCCTCTCCCGAAGACATGGAATGCAGGAGGTACCAGGCGGCGTCCGCGCCGGACAGGGCTCGTTGGACGTCGTCCTTCCGTGACGCGTCTCCTTCGATTACCTCGACGCGCCCCGGGGTCGCTCGTGCACCCGGTGGGACGACCCGGTCGCCCCAGGTCATCGACAGGGCCTTGTCGCGGCTGCGCGAGAGCGTACGGACCGCCCACCCTCGTTCCAGCAGTTCGGCGACCACGTGACTGCCGACGTAACCGGTTGCTCCGGTGACCAGTCCGAGTCGGTGCTCCCTGTTTTCCGTGCTCATGGATTCTCCTCTCGTGGTTCCTCTGAGCCTCAGTTTATTGCCTGGTCAGAGCGTGGAATACTGACAAATATGCCCACCGTTGCCAACCCCTGGACCTCGCGCGTACTCGTCGTGCTGCTCCCTGCCTTTCTGGGTGCCGCAGGGTTGCTCACCGCGTCCCTGTCGGGCAAGGGGTCGGCACTTTTCTACGTCGCCACGTTCTTCACGGCGGCTGTCTACGTGACCGTCTGGCTTCTCGGGCCGGTCAGGACGTCGTCGCCCGCCGAACGTGGGAGATACCGGGGACTCGACGGTCCCGGGTGGGCGCGAGGCCTGGGGCGTGGCGCAGGGATCGGACTGGCGCTTCTGGCGGTCTTCGCGCTCGGTGCCCTGGTGGTCCGATCCGTCCCGGTCCTCGCCGACCCGGTCGGGGCGCTGCTCGACAACCTCCGACAAGGCCCGTTGGCTCTCACGATCCTCACCACGGCGGTCAACGGCGTGGCCGAAGAGCTCTTCTTCCGCGACGTCGTCCCGCACGGTATCCAGGCAAGCCCGCGCCTCGTCGCGATCTGTTCGGTCGGGCTCTACGCGGCCGTGACGGTCGCGATGGGAGTGCCCCTCCTGGTTTTCGCGGCGCTGGTTATCGGAGGCGCAACGTACGCCGAGGCGCGCACGACGCGTCGGCTCCATTCGCCCATCGCCCTGCACCTGGTGTGGAGCCTGGGAATGCTCGTGGTGCTTCCTCCACTGATGGGGGCCTGACCGGTACCCGAGCGCACAAGACAGAACCACAAACCGCCGGTGAGTCCCACCGGACGGAAGGACAAGCACATGGGTGATCTCAGCAGATACACCGCAACCTGCCACTCGGTCTCGACGCGCGTGATCGGCAAGTACTCGACGTCGTTCGGGCAGGCGACTCGGCTCCTGGGCCGGCCCGTGCGATCGCGGGTCCGGGACCTCTACGCCGTGGTCCGGGTCGCCGACGAAATCGTCGACGGACCGGCCGCCGAGGCCGGAATGAACCCCGACCAGATCGCCGCCGAATTGGACCGATTCGAGTCCGACATTGCGCAGGCCATCGAGAACGGTTTCTCGGCCAATCCCGTGATCCAGGCCTTCTCCGACACGGTCCGAGTCTGCGCAATCCAGCCCCAGCACATCCGCGCGTTCTTCCGTTCCATGCGGGCGGACACCGACAAGGAGACCTACACCGACGGCGAACTGGACGACTACATCTACGGCTCGGCCGAGGTCGTCGGGCTCATGTGCCTGGACATCTTCCTGGCGGGCCGGGACAGGACGGGCGAGGAGCACCGCACGCTCGTCGACGGGGCACGGCACCTGGGAGCGGCCTTCCAGAAGATCAACTTCCTGCGCGACCTGGCCGAGGATCGTGAGGAACTGGGCCGCGACTATCTGGGGCTCGACTCGGAAGACGACAAGGACGCGGCCCTCGAGGACATACGCAACGATCTCGATATCGCCCGGCGCTCCCTGCCCGGGCTGCCGGCGTCGTCCCGAACGGGCGTGACCGCGGCTTACCTGCTGTTCGGCGAACTCGTGCGGCGGCTCGAGCAGACTTCGCTCGCCGAGCTGAGGAGGCGGAGGGTGCGGGTCCCCGACCGGGTCAAGGCCAAGATCTTGGCTCAGGCCGTTATCGAGTCCAGGACCCCACGGAAGGAGTCGAACCGTGGTCTCTGATCGACAACAGGGCGAAACGAACCGGGTTCCGCGGGCTGCGGTGGTCGGTGGCGGCGTCGCCGGATTGGCGACGTCGATCCTGCTGGCACGAGAAGGCTATGCGGTGACCGTCTGGGAGAAGAACAGTGCGGTCGGCGGTCGTGCCGGTACACTCCGGGCGGACGGTTTCCGCTGGGACCGCGGCCCGTCCTGGTATCTGATGCCGGATGCGTTCGAGCACTTCTACCGGCTTCTCGGGACGTCCGCCGAGCGCGAGCTCGACCTCGTGCCGCTCAACGATCCGGCGTACCGCGTGTACTCCGGGGACCACGAGCCCGTCGACGTCGTCTCCGGGGAGGACGCGGCCGCCGAACTCTTCGAGAGCATCGAACCCGGCGCCGACGCGAGGCTGAGGAAGTACCTCTCGGAAGCCGCCGAAACCTACCGCCTCGCGGTCGCGAAATTCCTGTACACCACGTTCTCCACGCCACGATTCGCCCTCGACCCCGAGATTCTGCGCAGGATTCCCCGGCTGGCGACTCTGCTGCTCGGATCCATGCACGGCGCCGTGGCCCGGCGGTTCAGGGATCCGCGACTTCGTCAGATCCTGACCTACCCGGCCGTCTTCCTGTCGAACCAGCCCCGGAAGACACCGGCGATGTATGGGCTCATGAGTCACACTGATCTGGCCCAAGGCGTCCTGTATCCCCAAGGTGGGTTCGGGACCTTCGTCGATTCCCTCGTCCGGTTGGCCGAGGACGCCGGCGTCGAGATCCGGACCGGGACGGAAGTCCTGGGGATCGACACGGTACCCACGGATCGGCCCCGGGTCTCCGCAGGATGGCGGGGGAGCTCCGCGGGACGGCGATTCAGTGCCTCGGCCCGAGCCAGCGGAGTCCGCGTCCGGGGCGCCGACGGCCAGGAACGAGATGAGGCGGCGGACGTCGTGGTCTCGGCCGCCGACCTGCACCACACCGAGACGTCCCTTCTGCCGCCCGGGCTCCGATCGCGACCCGAAAGCACCTGGAAGAGAAGAAACCCCGGTATCGGATGCGTCCTGGCCTATCTGGGGGTCGAGGGGGAATTGCCCCAACTGGCCCACCACACCCTGGTGTTCAGCAAGGACTGGGACCCGGACTTCCGCGCGATCTTCGGTGCGGGGCCCGGCTCCACCGGTCCGGGGCGGGGCAGCCATTCCGAATCGGTGTACGTGTGCCGACCCTCCGCGACAGACCCGTCGGTTGCGCCCGCGGGCAAGGAGAATCTCTTCGTGCTGATCCCGGTCCCGGCCCGTTCCGACGGACCGACGTCCGGAGACCCCTCGGTGGAAGGGATCGTCGACCAGGTGATCGATCTGATCGGTCGCCGGACCGGCATACCCGACCTCGCCGAACGCATCGTCTCCCGTCACACCGCCGGCCCAGGCGACTTCGAGACCGAGTACCACGCCTGGCGGGGCAACGCGCTGGGCCTGGCCCACACCTTGGGTCAATCCGCCTTCCTCCGCGGGTCCAACGCCTCCCGCACGGTCGAGGGACTGTACTACGCCGGCTCGACCACGGTCCCCGGCGTCGGGCTGCCGATGTGCCTGATCTCCGCTGAGAACGTGATCAAGCGGTTGCGTGGGGACGCGTCGCCCGGGCCGATGCCCGAACAGGACACCACGGAGAAGACCCGCGCGGACTGAGAGCGCCGGTTCTCCTACACGGATCCGTGCTCGTCCGCGGGCTCGTCCACCGCGACGTCGGGCATGGCGAACTGGGCCTCGTAGAGCGCATGGTACGCACCCCGCCGGGCCATGAGTTGCGCATGATTGCCCTGCTCCACGATGCGTCCGCCTTCCATGACCACGATGGTGTCCGCGTCGCGGATGGTCGAGAGACGGTGCGCAATCACGAACGAGGTGCGGGAAGCACGCAAGACCGACATGGCCTGCTGAACCAGGAGCTCGGTCCGAGTGTCCACCGAGGACGTGGCCTCGTCCAGAATCAGGACCGACGGGTCGGCGATGAACGCCCGGGCGATCGTGATCAGCTGTCGCTCTCCCGCAGAGACCGTGCCGCCTTCTTGATCGATCACCGTCTCGTAGCCCTCGGGAAGGGCGTGGACAAAGCGATCCACATAGGTCGCCTTCGCCGCGTCGATGACCTCCTCGTCCGTGGCGTCGAGACGTCCGTAACGGATGTTCTCCATGATCGACCCCTCGAAGAGGACCGCATCCTGGAGCACCATCCCCGTGGCGGCCCGAAGGCGGCGTCGGCTCATCTCCCGGGTATCGACGCCGTCGAGGAGGATCGCCCCGGAGTCGATGTCGTAGAACCGCAGGATGAGGTTGACCAACGTGGTCTTGCCGGCCCCCGTCGGACCCACAATCGCGACCGTCTGACCGGGGGCAGCCGTGAGGCTCAGGTCCCGGATCAGTTCCCGATCGGGCACGTAGGAGAAGTCCACGTGGGAGAACTCGATGTGACCGCCCGTGCGCCCGGCGTCCTCGTTCTCCGTCCCGGGACGGTCCGGAACCTGCTCCCGCTCGTCGAGCACCTCGTACAGGCGTTCCGCGCTCGCGATGCCTGACTGGAGCATATTGGCCATGCCCGCGATCTCGCCCAGGGGCTGGTTGAACTCGCGCGAGTACTGGATGAACGCCGTGGCCCCACCCAGACTCAACTGACCGCTCGCGACCTTGAGACCGCCCAGCACGGCGATTCCGACATAGCCGAGGTAGGAGACGAACTGCATGATCGGCATCATTGCCCCGGAGAGGAATTGTGCCTTGAACGAGGCGCGATAGACCTTCTCGTTGTGGTCATCGAAAATTCGGTCCATGTCCTCGGTGCGGCCGTACACCGTGATGAGGTCGTGGCCCGTGAAGGATTCTTCGATGTGGCTGTTGAGCTCGCCCGTGGACTTCCACTGATCGGCGTACAGTTGCTGGCTGCGCTTGCCGATGATCCCGACCACCAGGGCCGAAATCGGGATCGCGACCAGGGCCACCAGCGCCAGCTGCCACGAGAGCACGAACATCATGACCGCCACGCCGATGACCATCATGACGGCGGCAAACAGGCTGGCCAGGGCCTGTTGGAGGGCCTGTTGCACGTTGTCGACGTCGTTCGTCGTCCGGGAGAGAATGTCTCCGCGCGGGTGGGTGTCGAAGTAGCTCAGCGGCAGATTGTTGATCTTGGCCTCGACCCGGCGCCTCATGTCGTAGACCACGTGCATCACGATGTCGTTGAGCATGCGTCCCTGGACCCAGAGACAAATGCCTGAAAGAACATACATTCCGAGCACGATGCAGAGGGTCGTGCCGAGCTCCGGAAAATCGATGCCGCGACCGGGCACGAAGTCCACCGCGGTCAGCATGTCCGCCATCTGGCCCTTGCCCTGGGCGCGGAGCCCGCTCACGACGTCGTCCGGGTCGGTTCCGGCAGGCATGTCGGCCCCGATGACTCCGGCGAAGAGCAAGTCCATGGCGCGGCCGAGCACCCTGGGTGCGATCACGTTGAGGACGACCGAGCCCACGAGCAGAGCGGTCATGATGACCATCTGCCAGGGGTGCCGGCCGAGCTCGCGGACGAGTCGGAGAGCGGTGGGCCAGAAGGCCTTGGCCTGCGTGGGTTCGGGTCCCACGGGATTCTCGCTCATGACGCCTCCTCTGCGGACAGCTGGGATTCCACGATCTCCCGGTAGGTCGCAGACTCGTCCAGGAGCTCCTGGTGGGTTCCGCGCGCGACGACGCGGCCGGCGTCGACCACGAGAATCTGGTCGGCTTCGGTGATGGTCGAGACGCGTTGCGCGACGATGATGAGTGTCGCGTTCGAGGTCACCGGCCGGAGCGATTCTCGGAGCCTGGCATCGGTCGCGACGTCGAGGGCCGAGAAGGAGTCGTCGAAGAGATACACGAGGGGGTCGGCCACCAAGGCGCGCGCGATGCAGAGACGTTGCCGCTGGCCACCGGATACATCGGTGCCGCCTTGGGCGATGGCCGAATCCAGGCCGACGGCCCGGGAACCACCGTCGCCCGTGACCCGGTTGCGGACGAAGTCGTCCGCCTGGGCGATGCGCAATGCCTCCCACAGCTCGTCGTCGGTGGCCTCGGAGTTGCCGAAGCGCAGGTTGCTCGCGACCGTTCCGGAGAAGAGGTACGGCTTCTGCGGCACGATGCCGACCCGACGCGTGATCTCGGCTTTGTCGAGCTCGCGAACGTCGGTTCCGTCGAGAAGAACGGCACCCTCGGTCGCATCGTGGAGCCTGGGTATCAGGTGCAGCGCCGTGGACTTGCCGGCGCCGGTCGCACCGATGATCGCGGTGGTCGTTCCCGGTTCGGCGCGGAAATCCAAGCCGGAGAGCACCGGGTTCTCGGCCCCGGGGTAACGGAAACCGACATTGCGGAATTCGACGACCCCGCGATGCTCCTGCGGCGCGACGGTGCGCTCGGGCGGCTTGACCGCGGGAACGGTCTCGAGGACATCGCCCACGCGCCGCGCGCAGATGATCGCACGGGGGAACATCATGGCCATGAACGATCCCATCATCACGGCGAGCAGGATTTGCATCAGGTACTGGAGAAAAGCGGTCAACGAACCGATCTCGACCTGGCCGGCCTCGACCCGGTGGCCGCCGAACCAGAGAACGGCCACCTCGGCACCGTGCAGCACGATCGTCAGCAACGGGCCCATGAGCACGAAGACCCGTCCGATCGTGACAGAGACGTCGGTGATCTGGCGGTTCGACGAATCGAAGCGTCGAGTCTCGTACGGCTCCCTCACGAACGCCCGAACCACTCGGATGCCCATGATCTGCTCGCGCAGCACGCCGTTGATCCCGTCGATCTTGCTCTGCATGACCGAGAACAGCGGGACCAGGCGACGAATCAGGAAGGTCATCAGGACCACGACCACGATCGCCGCCACGAGTACGAGCCACGAGAGCCCTGCGTCCTCCTGAACGGCCATGATGACGCCGCCGATCACCATCAGGGGCAGCGTGACCATGAAATTCAGGATCATGAGGAACAGCATCTCGACTTGGTGCACGTCGTTGGTTCCGCGGGTGATCAGCGTCGGTGCACCGTAGTGCGTGACTTCCTGGGCACCGAAGCGATCCACCGAGGTGTACACACCGGATCGCAGGTCACGGCCCAAACCCATCGATGCCTGCGCGCCGAAGTACACCGCCGAAACCGCGGAGACGATCTGCGCCAGGGCGACCAGGAGCATGATCCCGCCGGTGCGCCAGATGTAATCAGTGTCCCCCGTGGCCACGCCCTGGTCGATGATGCGTGCATTGAGGCTGGGAAGATACAGGATGGCCAGCACCGAGACCAACTGGAGAACGACGACGGCAACCATATGCCACCGATAGGGCCTCGTGTACCGACGAAGGAGTGTGAAGAGCATGGTCACCCTGGGTTCGTTCCAGCAGGGGACCACAGAGCTTCGTCCGTCGAGGGGGCGGCGATCACAGGTCTCGGCTGGTCATTGAATTTTGAATGGACGGACTGGTCCCAGGAAACCAGAGGCTCCGCGCCGGGTCAACGGTTCGACCCGGCGAGGAGCTAGACGTCCCGTCGTGCGGCCCCGGACGGCAGGGCCTCGAGGAATTCGGGCGGACCGAATCCGGCGTCGGCGAAGGCGTCTGCGACGGCCGAGGCAACGGCTTCCATGTGCTCCCGCCGGACCAGCGCGATCGCCGAACCTCCGAAGCCGCCCCCGGTCATGCGGGCGCCCAGGGCTCCGGCCGCGCGGGCGGCGTCGACCGCCGCGTCCAGCTCGGGGCTGCTGACTCGGTAGTCGTCCCGCAGGGAATCGTGGGAGCCGTTGAGGATCTCCCCGAGTGAGGCCCAGGCCGGGTCTCCGGCCGGGGGCTCGGCATCGGAGAAGAGCCCGACGCACTTCTGGGTCCTGAGGACCTCGGTCCAGACGTGGCGCACGAGTCCGCGCATTGAGGCCTCGGTGTGACCGGCGGGTATGTCTTGGGCACCGCTCTCCACGGCCGCGTCCCACTCCCGGAGAAGGCGCTGGACGTCGTCCTCGGTGGGTGCCTCGTCCAGTGCATCGCGCAGGGTTGGGACGTCGAGAGCCCGTGCCGCGCTGTCGCATCCCTCGCGCCTCTTGGCGTACTGGCCGTCCACGAGGCGATGCGGTGCACGCGTGTCGATGACCAGCAGGGACAGCCCGGCCGAGGCGACGTCGATCTGCAGCGGCCTGGACGAGAAGTCCCGGCAGTCGATCGTCAGCACGGAGCCCTCCTGGGCACGCAGGGAGATCGACTGGTCCATGCCGCCCGTGCTCGCACCGGCGATCTCGTTCTCGGCGAGAATGCAAGCGGTCGCGAGTCGTGCGCGTCCTTCGTCGGATGACGCCAGGAGCGGCCGGTCGGCGTCCTCCCGCGACGCCAGGGCGTCGAAGGCCACGGCGACCGAACACTCCAGCGCCGCGGAGGAGGACAAACCGGCGCCCAGGGGAACGGACGAGCAGATGGCGAGGTCTGCCCCGGGGATCTCGACCCCGTTTGCCCCCGACCCGAGGGATTCGTGCGCCATCGCCCACGGCACCCCGAACACGTAGGAGGTCCACCCGTGGACCCGACCCGGGGCGACATCGTCCGGGTTCGTGATCACGGGATCGCCCGGTTCCTCGGCGGAGGCCACGCGAACCCGCCGATCCTCCCTCGGAGCGACCGCGACGTAGGTCCGGTGCGGCAGAGCCAGCGGCACCACCGTTCCGCCGTTGTAGTCCACGTGCTCGCCGATCAGATTGACGCGACCGGGGGCAGAAAAGACGGCCCACGGTTCGGAACCGTAGGTTTCCCGGAACAGGGAGCGGGCGGCGTCGATCTGTTCGCGTGCGTTGGGGGCGGGCTTCCACACGGGCTCGGTCATGGTGCAACCTCTCTGAATCGCTGGGCGATCCGTTCGGGGGTCGTGTCGCTGATCCAGGCGGCCATCGCCGATTCGGAACCGGCCAGGTACTTCATTTTCCCGGGGGCGCGCAGGAGGGAGAACACATGGAGTCGCATGCGGGAGATGTCCTCGCCGCCGCGGACGGGGACCTGGTGCCAGGCCGAGATGTACGGCAATTGGTCGATGCCATCGAAGAAGCGGTC
This sequence comes from Rothia koreensis, assembly GCF_004136575.1. Taxonomy (GTDB): domain Bacteria; phylum Actinomycetota; class Actinomycetes; order Actinomycetales; family Micrococcaceae; genus Rothia; species Rothia koreensis. The sequence goes on along the minus strand of NZ_NOIQ01000029.1, from coordinate 5,252 downwards.
CAGACGGCCCAGGAGGTCCAGGTAGAGGTCGGCCAGCTCGCCCTTTTCCTGGTCGTCCAATTCCGTGAAGTCGCGGGCCGCTCGCCGGGGAACGACCATGAATTCGACCGGCCACTTGGCCGCGAACGGGACATAGGCGACCCAGTGGGCGGTCTCGGTGATGATGCGGTCCCCGGCCTCGAGCTCGGCGTCCAGGACGTCGGCGATCAGGTCCCCTCCCGTGGATGCTTTCCACCGCTCGGCACTGCGCTGCACCGCGGCCGTATGGGGCGGCAGATACGAGTAGGCGTAAATCTGACCGTGCGGGTGATGGAGGGTCACTCCGATCTCCTCGCCCCGGTTCTCGAAGGGGACCACTTGGACGACGCCGTCGAGCGCCGACAGTTCCCGGGTGCGATGCGTCCAGGCCTCGATCACGGTGCGGGCGCGGCGGTGGCCCAGGCGGGCGAAGGACCCCGCCTGTTCCGACGTGAAGCAGACGACCTCGCACCGTCCGGCGGGTGAGGTCTCCCGGAACAACGGCTCGTCACGGTAGGTCTCGAGCGGCCCCTGGAGCGAGGGGAAGCGGTTCTCGAAGACGACGACGTCGTACTCCGGCTCCGGGACCTCGGACGGGACGGTTCCCTGGCCCGCCGGGGCCAGAGGGTCTTCGTCCGCCGGAGGCAGGAAAGTCCGGTTCATGCGATGGGCTGCGATCGCGACGTGGTCGCCGGTCAGCGGGTCGACCCGGATGCTCGCCGACTCGGGCGGGGGAGACTGTCGGGGCTCGAGCGGCCTCGGGTCGTGGATCTCCCTGGTGCGCTCGCCGGAAAGATAGGGCTCGGAGTCGTCGAAGAAAATGATGTCCCGCCCATCGGCGAGGAGCCCGCGGGTCACGCGGGGCTGAATATCATCCGTCATGATGCAATGACCACCTTGTCGATCTTCTCTTGCATGAATTCCAGGGCCTCCTTGGGCAGACCGGGGCTCGTGATGACGACGTCGATCTCCGACCAATCGGCGAAGCCCGCCAAGCCCGAGATGCCCCATTTGGTGTGGTCGAAGACGGCGACCACGGTGCGGGCCGAGCGAACGAGGGCCCTGTTGGTGCGTGCCTCGGCCAAGTTGGGTGTTGTCAGGCCGGCGTCGCCGGCGCTGTGGGCCCCCAGGAACAGGATGTCCACGTGGAGGTACCCCAGGGTCGCGTCCGCCAGGGGGCCGACCAGGGCATCCGAGGGGGTGCGCTCGCCGCCTGTGAGGAGCACCTGGTGGGGATCGGAGGTTTTGGCGGGGTCCGCCTCGGGGCCTGCTTGGGACCTGAAGAATTCGTCGGCGACCGGAAGCGAGTTGGTCAGAACGGTCAGGCGGGACGGTTCCGGCCTGCCCGTGACTTCCTGGGCTATCCGGGTGCACGTGGTTCCCGCCGAGAACCCGATCGACTGGTCGGCGCCGACCATGTCGGCCGCCGCCCGTGCGATGGCTCCTTTGGCCTCCGAATTCAACGACATCTTTTCCGAGTACGCGGGCTCGAGGGTCGACGTCGTGGATTCGGCGCCGCCGTGGATTCTGGTCAGCAGGCCCTGCTCGTCCAGTTCGGCCAGGTCCCGTCGCACGGTCATGGGGGAGACGCCCAGCAGCCGGGACAGGTCCTGGACATGGGCGGCGCCGTTCTCCTGGACCTCGTGAAGGATGCGCTTCTTGCGTTGTTCGGCGAGCATGAGCACCTTTCCGCGGATGCTGAGGGGTGAGCGACACACAGTATGCCACGAAAAGATCTGAAGTGAACAAAAAAGAACATGCTCGGTGTGCCGCCCTTGCGGCTCCCATCACGAATCTATGTTGACAAGGTCACGTGTCCGTGTAGGCTGAGCTCCAGAATTCAACAATTACGAACAGTAACGCACATGTTCGTGCGTTCCCGATACTCCAGGAGGCAAGCGATGCTGCTTGCAGACGCCAGCTCCGGCATCCGGCTGTCCCTCTCATGGGTCGACTACCTGATGCTCTTCCTCTACTTTGCGACGGTCCTCGCCATTGGCATCGCTGCCAAACGCAAGGTCAAGACCAGCATGGACTTCTTCCTCTCGGGGCGGTCCATGCCGGCATGGATCACGGGCCTCGCCTTCGTCTCGGCCAACCTCGGAGCCACCGAGATTCTGGGTATGGCCGCGAACGGCGCCGAAATCGGCATGGCGACGTTGCACTACTACATCGTCGGCGCGGTCCCGGCGATGGTCTTCCTCGGTCTCGTGATGATGCCCTTCTACTACGGGTCCAAGGTTCGTTCGGTCCCGCAGTTCATGCTGCGGCGTTTCGGGAAGTCGGCCCACGTGGTCAACTCGATCGCCTTCGCGGTCTCCAACGTGCTGATCGCAGGGATCAACCTCTACGCCATGGCCATCATCATCGAAGCCATGCTCGGCTGGCCCCAGTGGGTCGCCATCATCGTCTCGGCCGGCTTCGTGCTCCTGTACATCACCCTGGGTGGTCTGTCCGGAGCGATCTACAACGAGGTCATGCAGTTCTTCGTGATCATTGCCGGGCTGGTCCCGCTCACGATCGTCGGCCTGCACCGCGTGCACGGTTGGTCGGGCCTCAAGGAATCCCTGATGCACACCGAGGGTGTCAGTCGGCTCCACCTCTCCGCCTGGCAGGGCACGGGAATCGGCGACGTCACCAACCCGATCGGTGCCAACTGGCTCGCTATCGTGCTCGGCCTCGGGTTCGTGCTCGGTTTCGGTTACTGGACCACCAACTTCACCGAGGTCCAGCGCGCCTTCTCGGCGAAGAACATGTCGGCCGCTCGCCGCACGCCGCTGATCGGCGCGTTCCCGAAATTGTTCATCCCCTTCATCGTGGTGGTGCCCGGTCTGATCGCCGCGGCAACGGTCGGCAACCAGTTTGCCGACGGCTCGCTGACCTACAACGAGGCGATCCCGAAGCTCATCCAGATGTACCTGCCCAACGGCGTCCTGGGTGTCGCGGTCACGGGTCTCATGGCCTCGTTCATGGCCGGTATGGCAGCCAACGTCTCCAGCTTCAACACGGTGTTCACGTACGACATCTGGCAGGAGTACATCAAGCCCAAGATGCCGGACGACTACTACCTGTCTGTGGGTCGTTGGATCACTGCGATCGGCGTCGTCGTCGGAATCGCCACCGCGTTCCTGGCGGCCCAGTTCGGCAACATCATGACCTACATGCAGACGTTGTTCTCCTTCTTCAATGCCCCCTTGTTCGGTGTGTTCATCCTGGGGCTCCTGTGGAAGAAGATGACCCCTGCGGCGGGCCTGTGGGGGTACATCGCCGGCATTGTCGCCCCCACGATCGTGTGGATCGCGTATCTCAACAACGAGTCGCTCTTCGGCTCGGCCACGGCCGAGACGATGTACGGAGCCATTTGGTCCTTCGTTGCGGTGATCGTGGTTTCCGTGGTCGTCACGCTGTTCACCAAGCCCAAGCCGGTGGAAGAGCTGAAAGGGCTGGTCTACGGCATCGGTACGCTGGACATGAAGTCCGACGTCGTCGCGGGCGACGCCGCCTGGTACCGCTCGCCGGCGCTCCTGGGTACGGGTGCCCTGGTGCTGTGCGTCCTGCTCTACCTGCCCTTCCTGTAAGAATTCGCATCGACGAGGAGAAACATCATGAACGAGAACTCGAAGGAGAGTCCGGACCTCGTGCAGCTCAGCGAGGCGGAGAAGAAGAGGCTCATCCGGTCGACCCGTCGAACGGATCTGCGCAGGATCATCGGTGCGCTGTTCGTGATCTACGGCGTCCTGGTGACCATCATGGGAATCGTGGATCCGGCCACGGATGCCGCGAAGACCGGAGGCCTGCACATCAACCTGTGGACCGGCATCTCGATGCTCGTGGCGGGCGGGCTGTTCTTCCTGTGGGACAAACTCGCACCGGTTCCTGAGGAAGACATCGTGGCCAGCGCCGAGTCCGTCGAGATCAAGAAGGCGGAAGGCGAAGGGAAGCTGGGCTGATGTCCGGCCCGCAGGGAACCATCCGAACGATCTCCGCCGGGGGCTACTCGGCGGAGATCGCGGAGGTTGGCGCCAGTCTCGTGTCCCTGCGCGGCTTCCGGGGCCATCTGGTCCGGCGCACCCCTCCGGAGGGGCTGCGTCCCGGGTGCAACGGCGCGATCCTTGCGCCGTGGCCCAACCGTCTCCGGGACGGACGCTATGACTTCGACGGCGAGACCCACCAGCTGCCCCTGACGGAGCCCGAACGATCGAATGCGGCCCACGGGCTGGTCCTGTGGGAACGGTGGGACGTCGTCGCGCATCGCCCGCATGAGCTCGTGATGAGCCTGGATCTGGTTCCCCAGCCCGGGTACCCCTTCTCCCTCAGTCTGGAAGTCGTCTACTCCCTCTCGGCGAGCGGCCTCGAATGCCGTGTGACGAGCACGAACACCGGTAAGCGTCCGGCTCCGTACGCCGTCGCCGGTCACCCGTACCTTGTGGCGGACGGGGCGGACGGCAGTGTGCCCGACGCGATCGACGACTGGACCCTGACCATCCCGGCATCGTCGTACGTGGAGGCGGACCCCGTACGGCTTCTGCCCCGCGGTATCCACCCGGTCGAAGGAACCGCCTACGACTTTCGCGCGGGCCGGCGTCTCGGCCGGGAGCCGTACGACGTCGCCCTGGGCGACCCGGAACGGAGCCCCGATGGGCGGTTCGCCTGCACGCTCAGCACGGCCTCGGGTGACGGGGTTCTCCTCGAGTGCGACGCCGAAGCCTCGTGGATCCAGGTGTACACGGACGACCAGCCTCCCGGGGAAGCCGGGCGGCGCGCCGTCGCCGTGGAGCCCATGACCGCGCCCGCCGACTCGTTCCGCTCGGGCCGCGACCTGGTCACTCTCGATTCCGGCCAGCGGCACAGCGTTGCGTGGCGTATCCGCGACCTGAGGACGGGGTAAGTCCCCCGGCCCCGGGGTCGAGACGGCGGCCCCCCGGGGGCCGAGGTGGCACCCCCGGGGTCGAGGTGGCAGTTTTGTGCGGTTTTCGCGGCCAAATCCGCACAAGATTGCCACCTGGCGGGCGGGTCGTGGCCGTTGGTGCACGTCATTGCCTCCTCGAGGGGGTTTCCGACGTCGTCGTGCGCGTTCGCGGGCGCCATTGGGTGGGGGTTAGTCGATGTGGAGGCGTTGTCCGCCGTTAGGTGGCGCCACGGCCCCCACCTAACGACGGAAACATCCACCGAATCCGGTAACCCCCACCCAACCGGAGAGCTGCCGGCCCACCCCGAGAGCCAACGGCCCAACC
>NZ_NOIQ01000028.1 GCF_004136575.1 Rothia koreensis | reverse complement strand
TAGAGCTGGTGCGGGCTGATCAGGATGTAGTTGCGGTCGTAGACCTGTTGGATGATTTTTTTGAATTCGTCGATGGTGACCATGTAGTCGAGGTAGCCCTTGGCCTCGTCGTCGCCGTCGAAGGCTCTTTTCGGGTCCGCGACCAGGGAGTGGAAGAACAGGTGCGAGACCATGGTGTTATCGGCCCAGGTGACCATCGGACCCTGCGGAGACGCCGACGACGACGCAGACCCCGAGGAAGGACTCGGAGCCTGAGAGGACGATCCCCCGGAGGAACTGCTTTCCTGCTTGCCGCATGCGCTCAAGGCAATCGCACCCGCCACTGCCGATGCAGACGCCAAGGCGGCTCTTCGAGTAATAGTCAACGACCTCATCCTTCTTCTGTTTCTCGGCCAATTGATGTTCTGACGGACTAAATGTACTAGTCAGTACAGAAAAACGGTACACTCGTGCCCGCCCGGACCGAACCACACCGGAGCCAGCACAGGCGCTGTGAGCCTGAAGATCATCCGCAGGATATGATCAAGTGCACCCTTTTCCAGGAGTGCGAGCGGATCGGACCGCCGACACACGACCGGCTTGTGCCGCGATCATGGTGGCCGTGGCCCTCGTGATGACCGCCTGCTCCCACGGCAAGGACCAGACGCCGACGCATCATTCGCTGGAAGCCTCGCACACCGTGCTGGGCGTATCCCAGGCCATGGTCGCCCACCGGGAAGCTCCCGAGATCAGGCGAGTGCCCTACCCGGTCTCCGGGCCGGGAGATGAAGCACAGAACTGGGGCGATCTGTTCCTTCCCGCGGGAGACCACCGGGAAGGGTCCGTGCCGTTGGTGGTGCTCGTTCACGGCGGCGGCTGGCAGGCCGCTTCGGGCGCGCAGGATATGAACGAGTATGCCGAAGATCTCACCACTCGAGGGGTTGCCGTCTACAACATCGAGTACCGGCGTGTGGGTTCCGGCGGAGGGTGGCCGGAGACGTTCACGGACGTCGCGGCGGCGGTCGATCACGTCCCCGAACTCTTGGCCCAGAACTCCGAGCTGTCAGGCTCGGTGGAGCTTGCGGGCCACAGCGCCGGCGCGCAGCTGGCCCTCTGGGCGGGGACCAGACGCGATACGTCGTCTTACCCGTGTGCCAATCCGCCGAGGATCAAGCCGGCACGCATCGTTGCCCTGGCCGGCCCCCTGGACATGCAAACCGCTGCGCGATCGGGAGACGCGGGATTGATCAGTGTCATGGGCGGAGTGCCTTCGGCCTTCCCGAAGCGTTACCAAGCAATAGACCCGATCCTCAATACGACCCCCTCTGTCCCGGTCGTTGCGATTCACGGTTCGCTCGACCGGACCGTTCCGGCGGAGATGTCCAGAAAATACATCCGCCGACTCGATGCCGTCGGCGGCGACGGCCGACTGGAGATCCTCGATCGGGAGAACCACGGATCGTTCTTGAAACCGACGAGCCCGGCTTATGACCACGTCCTCAACGTCATGGCGAATTTCTGAGAGCGACCGCCGAGGTGGCACTCCCGTGCGGAAAAAGACCCAAAAACTGCACGTAGTTGCCACCTCGTCCGGGCGCCGGGCGGGGCGACGGGGGCGCGCCTCTACGCGGCGTCGTCGGGCGCGGAGCTGACGGAATACGTCAGTCGGGCGAATCCCCCGACGTGTTCCGCACCGACCAGGTGGAGGCGAGTGGAATCCAGTCGCCGGGGAAGCAGTGGTGCGCCGCTGCCCAGCGCGACGGGCGCGACCGACAGCCTGATTTCGTCGAGGGCGCCCACGTCCGCAAACTGGCCGGCCAAGTCGCCCCCGCCGACGACCCAAATGGTCCCGTTTGCGGCCGCCTCCCGGATCTCCGGCAACACGTCGCGGACCGACCCCGAAATCAACTGGACCTGCGCATCGGCGGGGATGGGCAGGTCCCGGTGGGTGAAGACGACGACGCGCGTGGAACCGAACGCTTCCTTCCACGCTCCAGGGGACTCCATGGCACCGATTTCACGCAGAACCCACTCGTACGTGGTCGATCCCATGACCTGCACCGATGCGTCGGGAGTCGCGAGTCTCGGGTCGTCGCCGCCGGGGACGGGAAACAACCAGGACAGTGAATTCTCGTCGTCGGCGATCCAACCGTCCAGGCTCGTCGCCGTCTCGTAGATGATCATGCGGCCATGCTAGTGCGAACCCGCGTCCCGGCTACACCAGTCACGGCCTCGGACAGTTCCCATCCGTACCCATCGCGGGAACAGCCCGGTCAGTGCGCCGCGGCCTTTCGGGCTGCCGCATCGGCCCGGCCCGCTGAGTCGTTCCCATCTGCCGTGGTGCCCCGATGGATGTCGATGGAGAGCCCTCGCGACGCGGCGATTCGCCCCAACAACGACTGCAGGACTTCCACCTCACCAGGATCCAAGCATTCGGTGTAGCTCCGCTCGTGTGCCTCGGCGAGGGGACGAATACCGGCCAGAACCTCCTCGCCTTCCTCGGTCAGGCCGACCTCGTGAATTCGGCGATCGGTTCGGCTGCGACGTCGCTCGATGAGCCCCCGATCCTCGAGCCGGTCCAGGACCGCGACGATCCGGCTGGGGCCCACTCCGACCTGCTTGCTGAGCACGCGTTGGCTCACGCCCGGCGTGCGGCCGATCAGACGGAGAAGGCCCGCATCCGAGGCCGTGATGTTCAGGGATTGCAGCGCCTGTTCGAAACCGCTCGCTGCGTCGGAGCCAAGCTGGGACAGCAGGAAAGCAATCCGGTGGTGGGGCTGGGGCATGGATGTCATACCCCCATAATAGACCCCTTGATAAATCATTCATGGGGTGTATTGTCTGTGGCATGAACGAGAACCAGGAAACCCGCATTCCCCACCATGACAGGGCACGACGTCGCCCGGACGGCCCCCATCCGGGAATCATCGCCGCCGTGTGTCTGGGTCTCTTCGTGGCGAGCCTGGTCGCGATGGCGGCCCTCAGCCACGGCGGCACCCTCTCCTCGCCGTTCTCGGACGACTCGGCAGACTTCTACACGAGGCACGGGCTCGCGGTCCGGATCTCCGCGTGGTTGCAGCTGGGTTCCTCCGTGCCCCTCGGCATCTACGCGGCCACCATGTCCTCCCGTCTGCAACGCCTCGGCATGAAAGTCCCCGGCCCCGTGATCGCGCTCTTCGGCGGCGCCAGCGCCTCGATCATGCTGGCACTGTCGGCGATCCTCACGTGGACGGCCGGCCAGGACGACGTCGCCGCGCTCCCCGAGCTCTCCCGGGCCCTGGGATTCATCGCCTTCGGAACCGGCGGATTCGCTCACGTGCTGGGGCTGGGCCTCCTGGTGGCCGGCATCGCGGTTCCGAGCCTGATCCGTCACCTTCTGCCGACTCCACTTGCCTGGGCCGGGCTCGTGATTGCCGCGCTGTGCGAGCTCACCGTTCTCGCGATGGTGATCGAACCACTCCAGCCCCTCGTCCCGATCGGGCGTTTCGCGGCCCTCATCTGGATCGTGGCCGCAGGCTTCCTCATGCCCCGCACCCGCCATCAGAGAAACACAACGAAGGAGACACCATGAACACCATCAACGACACTCTGGCCACGTGGGCCGATTCGGAGCGTCTCTGCGACGCAACCACGGCAGCCACCATCCTGACCGAGGATTTCATCGGTATCGGACCGGTCGGCTTCCAGCTCCCCAAGGGCCCCTGGCTGCAACGTCTCAGCGACGGCCAACTCCATTACGAGGAACTCTCCCTGGACGAACTGGCCATTCGGGAATATTCCGATTCCGCGGTCGCCGTGGCCCGCGTGAACACTCTCGGCACGGCGCGCGGCAACCCGCTGCCGACCACCCGGACCGCGTTCCACCTGGTGCGCGCCGACGGCGAATGGCTCATCGCGGGCATCCAGCACAGTTTCATCGCGGGAGCTCCTGGCTCTCCCGTTCCGGCCCCACAGCCGGAGGGTGGTCGCTGAGTCAGGGATCCTCCACGAGGTCCGCGCCGTCGACGACGCGGTGCGATGGACCCAAGAGATCGACAGAAGGGGGAGAGACTCTCCCCCTTCTGTCACGCCACGACGCGGTCGAGAGCCTCGACGAAGTCGGCTTTGCTGCCCGCCGCATCCACGAATTCCTCGAAGCGTTCGGTATCGGTGAGTACCTGACTCAGCACGTCGAGAACTTTCCGGAAGACGACGAGACCGTCCGGGGCGACCGCGAACAACAGAATCAGCCGCACCGGTTCGCCGTGCCACATCATCGACCGATCCGGCCGCAGAATACACACGCCGGTCCTGAGCGCATCGGTGTGCAGGGAGTGCGGTATCGCGAAACCGCTACCGAACGCCGTGGACGAGCGCCTTTCCCTGTCCATGACGTCCTCCGCGTAATCTCCCCGCACGTACCCCGCGCGGTGAAGGGCCTCCGACCCGGCCTCGATCGCGGCCTCGGGCGAGGTCTCCGCGCCGATCTCCAGGAACAAGTCGGCATCGAGCATGCGCAACATACTCTCCTTGACCTGGTGACGCCGCTGTCGTTGCTTCTCCTGCCCAATGGCCCCGGCAATGGCGGACGCGTCGGCGGCGTCGACGAACGGGGAGACCTGGACGACTGGGATGTCCCCCGCGTCCGGAACCGGGACGGTGCTGATGACGATGTCGCTGGGGACCGCGGTGACGTCGTGGGACAGGTCCGTGATGGTCCTGTCGCAGACCGCGCCGTCGGACGCCGCCCGCACGATCCGACCGATCGTCGTCTCGGACAGGCGTCCGTAGGAGGGCGTGACGATGGTGTAGGTGACGCGTGGGCCGGCGTCGATGTTGTCCTGGAAGGCAGTGCCCAGGTGGAAGGACAGATAATCGATCTCCCCCTCGCTGAGCCCTGCCCCGAGGTGGCCCTCGAGGGCCTGCGACAAGTGCAGAGTGATTTCATGGACCACGGGGTGGGCCGCTTTGAAGCCCTGCCCCAGAGGGTTCAGCCACTGGTTCCCGCTGTGAACGCGCCGGCCCAGGCTCTGGATGTGGACCAGCAGCGCGTCCAGGGTTTCCTCGCGCGGGTGGCCCAGTCCGAAGAGTCCGCACACGTCGTCGACGGTTGCGCGCGCGACGGCGCTCAGTGCCTCGTCATCCTCCGCTCCCGACGACGCCCCTCGGCCCCGGTCCCGGCCGACATCAAGGTACGCACGCAGGATATCGAGTTCTTCGGGAGGAAGGACCCAACCGTAGACCTTTCGGAACGACGCCGCGACCGCCTCAGCCCCCTCGGTCGCCTCGCCCGCCTCGGCCGACCCGGCCGCCTCAGAAGCGCCCGCCGCCCCGGCCGCTGACCCACCCGCCGCCGGGTCGCGGCGGTCGTAGCGGGCGGATTCCGGCTCGCCGAGCGCCTCGCCGTCACCGAACCTTTCGGCCACAAGGGACAGGTGCGTCATGAGCTCACCGAGCACGTACTGATTGGGGAGGTGACCGTTCTGTTCCAGGCCAGCTATGACCAGGCGGTGCAACCGCGCCACGGCGGAGTCGGGCTCATTGCGGATTCCCCGCATGACCTCGAGACCCGCGCTCTCCGAGGCGTTGTAGAGCAATGATCTCAAGAACCTGCGCTTCTGCCGCTCGGTCCCTTCGACCTCGATTCGGTCGCCCTCGCGCACCAGCGTCAACCCGTATTCGGCGAACAAGGGCCGCGCCCTCGCGACGTCGGCCTCGATGGTCGAGACGCTGACGCACAGCCGTTCCTCGAGCTCGAAGACGTCGGCGGATGCGGACCTGACCAGGGCCACCATGAGCGAATCAAGCCTCTCCTCGGGGGCGCTGGAGATGCGCAGGTCGCCGTCGGAGCGGCGTCGCACCTCCTCGTAGAGCTTGCGATCGAGCCTGATCCCCTCGGCGGAACTCACCAGCAGGTCGGCCCCGAACCTGTCGTTGACCGAGCGAACGTAATTGCGCACCGAGCGGTCCGTGACGGCGAGCGCACGCGCCAGGGTGGACGCCGACACCGCGCGCCGTTCGCGAGCGAGGATGCCCACCAGCTGTTCTTCTCGGCGAGTTCGTGCTGACACCTGTTCTGCTCACGTCCTACGAGGATGCGTTCTTCCGCGACGCCGACCGGGCTGCGGTCACGTAATCGCGGTACCACCAGTATGAGTCCTTGAGAGTGCGGGCACCGCTCCCCCGCCCGTAGTCGTCCTGGTCGACGTGGATGAACCCGTATCGCTTGTTCATTTCGGAGGACGAGCAGGAGATGATGTCGATCGGACCCCACGCGAAGTGGCCACGCACATCCACGCCGTCCCCGATGGCTTCGGCCACGGCGTCGAGGTGCTCCCGCAGGTAATCGCTGCGGTAGGGGTCGTGCACGGTCCCGTCGTCCTCGAGCACGTCCTGGGCACCGAATCCGTTCTCGGTGATCATGATCGGGACCTGGTAGCGGTCCCAGTACGCGTTGAGCGCCATCCGCAGCCCGGTCGGGTTGATCGCCCACCCCCAGTCGGACTCCTCGAGGTACGGGTTGGGTCGACCGTCGACGTCGCCCGCATCCCAGCCGGCCGCGTCCATGATCCGCGTGTAGTAGTAGGAGAAGGTCATGTAGTCGGCGGTGCCTTCACGGAGAACGCGCTCGTCCTCCGCGGTGATCTCGACGTCGATGTCCCGGTCCTCGAAATACCGGCGGGCATATCCCGGGTACACGCCGCGCAGGGCGATGTCCGAGTAGAGGTACTGCATCTGGTTCTGCCGGAACGAGGCGAAGACGTCCTCGGGTTTCGGGGACGCCGGGTCCGTCAGGGTATGGCAGAGCATCACGCCGAACCGGTTCTCGGACGAGATCGAGCGTCCCAAGCTCGTGGCGGCCGCGGCGGCGACCATCTCGTGGTGCACCGCCTGGTGTTTGGCGGCGACGATGTCCTCCACCTTGTCCTCGGCGACGCCCAGGTGGTTGAAGGACTCGTGCGTGATCAGGTTGATCTGGTTGATCACGATCCAGTACTTGACCCGGTCCGAGTAGCGACGCAAAACGGTTTCGGCGTACCGGAGGAACAGGTCGATCAGTTCCCTCGAGTACCACCCGGCGTAAGCGGTGGCCAGGTGCAGCGGCATTTCGTAGTGCGACAGCGTGATCACAGGCTCCATCCCGTGAGCGATCACCGAATCGATGAGCCGGTCGTAGAAGGCCAGGCCTTCTTCGTTGGGGCTCTCCTCGTCGCCCTGGGGAAAGATTCGGGCCCAGTTGATGGACGTCCTGAAGGAGGTGAATCCGGCCTGGGAGAGCAGCCGCAGGTCGTCGTCGTACGTGTGGTAGAAATCGATCCCGTGGCGTTTGGGGTACACGCCGTCCTCGTCCGCCACGTGGGCGGCGATCTGGTCGGTGGTCATCTCCTTGTTCGACTTCTTCTTCAGCGCGACGTCGTCCCGGAACTGGTTGATGTCGGCCAGGCACCATCCTTTGCCGCCTTCTTTCCAGGCGCCTTCGGCCTGGTTCGCGGCGATGGCTCCGCCCCAGAGGAAGTCGGCGGGGAACGTGTTCTGCGGGCTCATGGTTGTGCAACCTCGCGTTCTTCCAGCGCCCGGAGGCGCGTCTCGTAATTCTCGAAGATGGGGAGCATCTTCCGGACCAGGCGCAGCTCGCCGTAGGCCGTCATGAGGGTGTCCTCGGCGTGGGTGAACAGCATCGAATACGCGGTCGGTTCGCCGCTCGCCTCCTGCTGGATGCGATCCGTGTGCACCACGTGGGCTTCGCTGACGCTCTTGTCCGCGCTCTCGAGCAGCTCTCCCGCTCGCCGGAAGTCTCCTTCGGCGACCGCGGAGAGGGCGGCGTAGGTGTCCGTGCGGCCCTTGCCGGCGTTGATGATGATCTTCATGGCTTCGTCGTTCGGAGCCTGGGACGGGGTGGTCGACATGGTCTTCAGTCCTTCGTCGGATCGGTTCGGGGCGAGGCTCCGTGGTCCGGGGCCGGTGTGTTCATGGGTGGGCGTTTGCGTTTGACCTTGCGCACCGTCGTCGTCCGCCCCGTTTCTGTGGACTTGGCCTCCGGGGCCGTGGCGTCCGTGGCCGTGGCCGCCTTCTGGGCCTCGGCCTCGGCCTGTTTGACGAGCTGTCGGTCGTAGACCCGGAGGAACGGAGACCAGATGGCCCCCGAGACCAGGAACACGATCAGGGCCACAAGGACCGCCGAGAACGATCCGGTCGAGAGCCAGGTGGAGATCGGGTACGGCATGTACCAGAGGTCGAATTGTTTGTCCGGGATCGGGCCCAACGGGATGACCTTGGTCAGTAGCCAGAGGAGCAACGGGAGGATGATCCCCTGCAGCCACAGGGGCACCATGAGGGTCGGGTTCCAGGCCACGGCGCCGAAAATGACCGGCTCGTTGATGTTGAAGACCGACGGCGCCAGACCGGCCTTGCCCAAGGCGCGAAGCCTGGTGGACTTGGCCCTGAGCATGAGGAGGACCAGCGGCAGGGTTGCTCCGACGCCGCCGATCCAGAGGTAGGTCGAGTACACGGACGAATAGGTCACCAGATGGTCGGCGTGACCGGCCACGTTCTCGGCCATCGCCGCGTACATCGCCGGAAGCAGCACGGGAGAGAGCACCCAGACCGAAATCCCCATCGAATAGATGAAGCAGGACAGGAACATCATGAGCGCGAACCCGTACGGCGTCTGAATAATGTCCGCGACCGGGGAGAACACCGCCTGGATACCGCGGAACAGGTCGACGCCGATCACGTCGATCAGTGCCCAGCCGAAAACGACGACGATGGCCACCGGGAGCATCGCGTCGAACCAGTTGCGCACGAAGTCGGGTATGGCGGAGGAGTTCTTGAAGAAGGTGAACGAGGCGAAGATCTTCATGACCCACCCGGTGATCAGACCGGTGATGATGGCCGCGAACATGCCGCCGGCTCCGAGCGCTTCGTTCTTGAACCCTGGTTTGCCCGCGTCGATCACGGCGGGAGAGACCGTGATCAGGAAAAGCACCAGACCCGCCATCCCCGCGATGAGTCTTTGCTTCGTCGCGTGCAGGCGCTCCATGAGGTTGAACGGGATCAGGAACGCGACGAACAAGGAGATCATGCCCATCGTCCACGAGTAGAGCCCGTGGAAGTCGGGCCACCCGGAGAAGATCTCGTTGAGGATCGAGAGCATCGAGAACAGGCTGCCGAGGAAGATGAACGGCAGGATCTGCATGATCGAGTCCTTGAGGGCGACGATCCACAGATTGCTGTTGATCTTGTTCATGCGCGGGCTGAAGGAATGCTCCAGCCAGTTCAGCAGGCCTTTCATGACTCGTCGTCCTCGTCGAAGACCTCGAGCATGTGTTCGAGCGCCGCCTTGCCGTCGAGGGTCGAATAATAGTCCGGTTTCATCAGCACGACGCCGATGTCGGCGTCGCCGATATAGCTGTCGATGTCGTCGAACAGGTACTCCAGGTGCGGGCCGATCATCAGAACGTCGATCCGGTTCAGGTATTCGCTGATCTCACTCTCGCTGCGGGCGATGATGTCGACATCCAGACCCATGTCCTTCGCGGCCTTCTTCATGTTCGCAGCCATGAATCCTGTGCTCGCGCCCGACCCGCAAGCGAGCATGACGGTGAGAGTTTCCATCTCGTCCTCCTGGTGTGCAATCCGATGTGCCGTTGTCGGACCATGCTTCTGGATTCCGAGGTCCACCGCCACGAGAAAACTTTCCGCCGGCCGGAAACCCGGGCCCCCGCCGTCGAGGTGGCCACCCCGAAATCACCCAGGACGCCGTCGAGGTGGCAATCCCGTGCGAGAACAGCCCGCCCCCAACGACGAAGTGGCACTGGAGTGCGATAAAACGCCCAAAAACCGCACGCCACTGCCACCTCGAGCAAGGACGACGCACAAAACCGCCACCTCGAGGAAGAACCAACACCCTAAACGCCCCGAGGTGGCAATCCCGTGCAAAAACAGCCCACCCCCGGCGTCGAGGTGGCAATCCCGTGCGAAAACGGCCCGCTCCCGACGTCGAAGTGGCACTGGCGTGCGATAAAACCCCCAAAAACCGCACGCCACTGCCACCTCGAGCAAGGACGACGCACAAAACCGCCACCTCGAGGAAGAACCAACACCCGAAACGCCCCGAGGTGGCAATCCCGTGCGAGAACAGCCCACCCCCGGCGTCGAGGTGGCAATCCCGTGCGAAAACGACCCACCCCCGACGTCGAAGTGGCACTGGAGTGCGATAAAACCCCCAAAAACCGCACGCCACTGCCACCTCGAGCAAGGACGACGCACAAAACCGCCACCTCGGGCACCGTCCACCGACAGCTGACACCCCTTTCCCGCCCCGCGGCCGCCGAGTATCGTCGAAAACGTGACCTGACCTGGGAAAACGCGGGCCAGCCCGACAATAGCGAGCCGGCCCGACAATAGGAGACGGGCGACATCGCCCGGCGCCCTCGAAGACCGAAGACCGAGGACCAAGGACCGAGGACCAAGGACCGAGGACCAAGGACCAAGGAGGTGCATGATGAGCCGTACGAATGACCCCGAAGAATCCCGGGAAAAGAAGATCGGCATGACTCCCCAGGAGGAGGAAGCCTATCGCCAGGAACCGGGCGCACAGGGCGAACCCGGTGACGAGGCGATCGGCGACATGACCGACTCGCAGGGACGGAGCCCGGCCACGGACAACTGACCCCGCCGTCGTGCGAGAGACCAAGAACCACGACGAACCGCATCGAAATGAACCACATCGTGGCCCGAACCCGGGCCCAGCAACGCAAGGAGATGCAATGACTGACACCATCAAGGCACCGCAGCCCGCCGGAGACACCGCAACCCGCCGCGAGAATGCGGAGAAGGGCTTCGTCGCACCCAGGGAACTGCGGGACGACCTGCAGAAAGTCCTGGTCGATCTGATCGCTTTGCACATGGTCGGCAAGCAGGCCCACTGGAACATCGTGGGCCCGAACTTCCGCGACCTGCACCTGAACCTGGACGAGATCGTCGATATCGCCCGCGATTCCTCGGACGACGTCGCCGAGCGCATGCGCGCGTTGCACGCCACGCCGGACGGCCGGCCCGGCGTCGTCGCCGCGGACACCACCCTGCCGGAGATGCCGCAGGGCGAAGTGCTGACCACCGACGCCATCGACCTGATCGTTCGCGCGATCGAGGCGACCACCGGAACCATGCGTGAGGTCCACGACGCCGTCGACGCCGCCGACCCGACGTCGGCCGACATCCTGCACGGAATCATCGAGAAGCTCGAGCAGCAGTCGTGGTTCATCAGCGCCGAAACCCGGACCCCGGCCGAGGCCAAGTAACCCGCGCTCCCGCGGCTCGTCGAGCCCAGGGAAACGTCGTCCGCGACCCGGTCGCGATGATCGTTTCCCTGGGCTCGGTGCGTTCCGGGACGATGAATCCGAATTCTCTTTGTGCTAGACCGGGTGTCATAGAAATTTCTATGACTGCCACCGCACCTGTCCGCGTCTCCGACGCATCGCACCCCCCCCTGCCGGAGTCTCGGACGCGGCACAGACAATCTATAGTTTAGCTATGTAAATCACTCGTCGAAATCAGGAGATGCGGAAGGTGTACGACCCCCAACGCTTCAAGGAATACTTCGAAGGCGCCTTCACCTATGAGGCGGGCTTCCGCCGCAACATTCGCCGGTACGGCAACGACTCGGCAATCCTCGATCCGGAGACCGGACGCAACTGGACCTACGCCGAGCTGGACGCCGACGTCGCCCGCACGGCGTCGGCGCTGGCCGAGGCCGGCGTCGGCCGTGGCGACGCCGTCGTCTACCAGCTGCCCAACTGCCCGGAATTCGCGATCCTCTACCTCGCGACCCAGCGCATCGCCGCGGTGAGCGTACCGATCAATTACCGGCTCTCCGCGGGCGAGACCTCCCACATTCTGGATGACAGCTCGCCGAAGGTCTTCGTGTACACGGGCAAGTACCAGCAGACCGCGGAGCACGCCGTCGAACTGGCAGCCGATACGCCCACCGAGTGGGTCCTGGACGGGCGAACGGGCGAGAACGTCGTCGACTTCTGGAACGCCGTCGAGACTGCGCCCGATGACCACCCGCACGTTCCGGAAGACTTCTCGACCTACGAGGAGTCGACCCGCTTGTACACCTCCGGGACCACGGGGATGCCGAAGGGCGTTCCGCTGCCCTCCCTCGTCGAGGTCATGTCCGCACACGACGTCATCATGCATTTCCCCCTGTCGCCGGATGATCGGACGCTCAACACGACCCCGTGGTTCCACCGCGGTGGTCTCTACTCGGGCGGCCCGAACCCGGTGTTCTACTCGGGCGGCTCCGTGGTCCCGATGCGCGCCTTCGACCCGGACAAGGCCCTGGACCTGACGGAGGAACTCGGCATCACGTTCCTCATCGGCGCCCCCGTGACCCTGGGCATGCTCGCCGCCGCGCAGGAGCGTCGCCCTCGCGACCTGACGACGCTGCGAGGCATCGTCACGATGGGTGCACCGCTGTCGCGGGCCGACGCCATCCGCTACCAGGAGGTGCTGACGCCCCGCATCTTCAACGGGTACGGCACCACGGAAACATTCTGGAACACGTTCCTCCGGCCCGAGGACCTCCCCGACCACGCGGGCAGCGCGGGGCGGGCCAGCACGGACGACGACGTCGCCGTCGTGCGGATCTTCGAGGACCGCGTCGCCACGCCCGAGGAGACCGCCGCACAGGACAACACCGAGATCGGTGAAGTCATCATGCGTTCGCCCAAGTCGGGGTTCTCGTACTACAACAATCCGGATCGGGACGAGGAAAAATTCCATTACGGGTGGCTCTACCCGGGCGACCTCGCGACGTGGGACGAACAGGGATTCGTGACCGTGGTCGGTCGCAAGGACGACATGATCATCTCCGGAGGAGAAAATATTCATCCCGTCCAGGTCGAAGAGGTTCTCGAGGAGCACCCTGGGGTCGCGAGCGCCGTCGTCGTCGGCGTTTCGGACCCCCACTGGGGCCAGCGGGTTGCCGCGTACATCATCCCGGAGGGCGACGGCGCAGCCCCCGAAGAGCTGGACGAGCTCTGCCGGGCCAACCAGCGGCTGGCCGACTTCAAGCGCCCCCGCGAGTACCGGTTCGTGGACGAGGTCCCTCTGACCCCGACGGGCAAGAAGATGCACTACAAGGTTGCGGAGATCGCAGCGGAGGACGACGCCGCGGGCAGGCTTGTCAGGCCGCAGAACTGATATCCACAAGGGTCTCCCTGCGCGTCGTGACGGTGGAATAATAAGCCTCATACCGTCACGACGCGAAGGGAACGCCATGCTCGTCCTCGTTATCAATTCCGGCTCCTCGTCGATCAAGTACCAGGTACGCGAGGTCACCACCTCGGAGGAGAACGTCGCCCCCTATACGTCCTCGATGCCGGCGATCAACGAGCGGATCACGCTGGAACAGGCGACCCTCGGCGCGGAGGGGGACGAAGTCCTCACCAAGGGCCTGATCGAGAACATCGGTGAGGGCGGGGAGATCGCCGATCATTCCCAGGCGCTGGACGTCATGGCGGAGCGCCTGGATCGGGAATTGAACGGTCGGGAGATCGACGCCGTGGGGCACCGGGTCGTGCACGGCGGCGAGCGCTTTTCGGCGCCCGTGATCGTGAACAATGAGATCATTCGCGCGATCGAGCGTCTGGCGCCGCTGGCGCCGCTGCACAACCCGGCGGCGGCTCTCGGGCTGAGGGCCATCCAGAAGAAGTGGCCGGAGATGCCGCAGGTGGTGGTCTTCGATACGGCCTTCCACCGGTCCTTGCCGGAAAAGGCCTGGCGCTATGCCATCCCCGATGCTTTCTACCGCCTGCACGGCATCCGTCGTTACGGCTTCCACGGCACGAGCCATGACTACGTCACGGGGAAGGCGGCGGAGTTCCTCGGGGTGGACCGTGAGGATTTCGACGCCGTGATTGCGCACTTGGGCAACGGCGCATCGGTCACGGCCATCCGGGGCGGAGCATCGATCGACACGTCGATGGGTTACACGCCCCTGGCCGGCTTGGTCATGGGCACCCGTTCGGGCGACATCGATCCCTCCGTGCTCACCGGAATCCTGACGCGCAACAAGGACGTCGACGCCGAGCGACTGGACGAGATCCTGAACAAGGAATCCGGCCTGACCGCCGTCGGCGGAACCAACGACATGAGGGAGCTCGAGCAGCGCGCCGAATCCGGCGACTCGGGGGCTCAGCTGGCCATGGATATGGCCGCGTATCGCCTGGCCAAGTACATCGGCGGGTACCACGTGGCGGTCGGTGGGATGCAGTGCCTCGTTTTCACGGCGGGGATCGGCGAGAACTCGGCGGCCTTCCGGAAGCTCGTGGTGGACGAGCTGAGCGCCCTCGGCATCACCCTCGACCCGGAGGCGAACGAGGTCCGCAGCGCAGAGACGCGCGTGATCTCCGGTGAGGATTCCGCGATCACCGTGCTGGTGGTTCCGACCGATGAGGAGCGTGCCATCGCGGAGGCCACCGCGGGCCTGGTCGAGGCGAGGATCGACCACGGGTGACCGCCCCGCCGCCTCAGGAGCAGCGAACCCCGTGTTGCGCCGCCGCCGGCTGATCGGCCCCCGGCAGGCTTTCTCCCCGGTCCGGGTACTCGGGCGTTGCAGGCACCCGAGCCGCGGAAGCGGCTGACTTCGCGGCTCGTCGAAGCACGACGGCGCCCACGGCGAACGCCGCGACCAGTGCCACCTGCCCAACCGAGACGATGCCGAATGCCTGGGTGGGCGTGAACAGGGACTGGAACCAGGTATAGGCCGCGCCGATCGTGGCGACACCGGCGGCAATCCCCGTTTGCTGCATCGTCGAGATCAAACCGCCCGTCAGTCCCCCGACTCGTTCCGGGACTTCCGCCATCACGGTCGAGACCAACGGACCGAATTGGAGCGCTTGGCCGACACCCAGCACGACGGCGGGCACCTGGAACCACCATTCCCAGCCGGCGTCGGACACCACGGAAACCAGGCCGACGCCGACCAGACCAATACCCTGGAGCAGGGCGCCGACCAGCATCGTGCCGGGACCGCCCAGCCGGGCGGTGATGCGGTGGTATTGCAACGACGCCAGGAGGAAGGCCACGCAGAAAGGAACGAGCACGGTCCCGGACAGCCAGGCGGGCTCGCCCCGACCGGACTGGGTGAGCACGGCGTAGTTGAATGTCCATGCCCCGTACCCTCCGAAGAACACCATGGCCATGACGCCGCCGATCGCCAGCGGACGGGCACGGAGCACGTCCGGGGGAAGCAGGGGTTGTCCACCGCGCCGAGCCGTCGACCTCTGTTGCAGGACCAGCCCGGCGAGGGCCGCCACCGCGAGCACCAACAGGGCCACGCACCAGGTCGGCCACCCCGCCTTGGGCCCCAGCGAGAGCCCGGTGATCAGACTGCCGAGCGCGGTCAGTAGCAGCAAGGCCCCGACCGGGTCGGTCTGCAGTTGCGGTTTTCCCCCGTCGGCGGGCAGACGGAACGCATTCAGCCCGGCCAGAACGCAGAGGACGGCGAATACGGCGAACGCCAGCCGCCACCCCAGGTCGGGACCGCCCGCAGAGACGAGGAACCCGCCGATGACCTGACCGGCCACGGTGCCCACGCCGGCCGCGGCCGTGTAGACCCCGACCGCACGGATCCGGTCCGTGCCGGAGACGGCGGACTGGATGATCGACAGGATCTGCGGCATCATCGCCGCGGCCGCGAAACCTTGCACGACCCGGGCTGCAATGGCCGCACCGGGGCTCCACGCACAGGCCACCCCCACGGAGCACACCGCGAGCCCCATCATGCCGATGATGAACAGCCGGCGTCGCCCGAATTTGTCGCCCAGACGGCCGCAGAAGATGATCCCGGAGGCGAACGCGGCGGCGAAGATGCCGACCATGAGCGCGCTCTGGCCGTCGTCGGCCCCGAGCGATTCCTTCATCTGGGGAGCCGTCATGGACCCGAGGGAAAAGACGAAAGTGGACAGCAAGGCCGCCAGGTGCAGCGGCCACAGGATTGGTTTGTTCATGTGACCACCATGCTGCGGTGGGCAAGGCAGTGGCAGTGCCGGGCCATGCTGGTAGTGCCACTACCAGGCTGAGGGGTTCCCACCTGGTTGCCGACCTTGCAACAATGTGCTCATGACAAAGACGACCTCCCAGGAGCTGAGCAATCACGAGCTGGGCGCATTCCTGCGCAGCCGCCGCGATCGGCTCACGCCTCGGGACGTCGGCCTGCCGTGCGGACCGCGACGCCGCGTGCCGGGGTTGCGCCGCGAGGAGGTCGCGGTCCTGGCCCACGTCGGGACCACCTGGTACACGTGGCTCGAACAGGGCCGCGAGGTCCATGCGTCCGTGGACGTGCTGACCGCCATCGCCGACGCGCTGCTGCTCGAACCCGAAGAGCGCGCTCACCTGTTTCACCTCGGCGGCTACCCCGCACAGGCCCAGCGCCCGGGCACCAGCATCATCGACGACAGGCTCCGCGCGATGCTGGACAAGGCCATGCCGTACCCCGCGATGGTCCACGACGAGCTCTACCGGTGGCGCGTCTACAACCCCGCCTTTCGGTTCCTGATCGACGACGCCGACGAAGCGACGGAACGGTCCTGCATCCAGCAGCTCCTGAACAACCCGGCGTGGCACGATGCCTACCGGAACGACCCAGACCAGCTCCGGATCGTCGTCGCCAAGCTGCGAGCATCGTTCGGCGAGTCCCCCGAGCACCCGGACTGGGGAGCGCACCTGGACAAGCTCCGCGCCCACGCCGAATTCCGGGAACTCTGGGATTCCGGTGACGTGGTGCGCGAAGCCAACCACGTCAAGACCGTGGACAACCCCTGGGTGGGAACCTTGCGCCTGAGCAATCTGACGCTCGTGGTGCAGGAAGATCGCAGGCTCGCCCTCTCGATCCACCAGCCCGAGGACCAAACGACCGCCGCCCGTCTGGAACGCCTGCAGAAACTCATCGACACGGGCCAGATAGAGTGGGCCAAGAAACATCGCTCGCCCGCGTCAGCGGATGACGACGACGTCGTGCGTCGGTTGCCGCTGCGTCCGGTCGGGTGACCTCATGCGCCGTCGGGGTACCCAGCCTCGCGGCCTCACCCCCAGAGAAAGGCAGACCATGTCGTTCCTTCTTCCCCAGGAGCACTCCGCCCGATCCGCAGGCCGACAGGCCGCGTCGAGTTCCATGACCCGTCGAACGATACTCGCGGGCGCGGCAGCCGCGATCCCGGCGGCCTTCGTCGCCACCGCCGCGGGAGCCTCGGCCCCGGGCGGCACACCGTCTGACGGCGGCGCACCAGCGTCTGGCGGCACTCAGAACTCCGACGTGGTCTCCGAGCTTCGTGAGCTCGAACGCCAGCTCGACGGCGAGATCGGTGTCCACGCCATCGACACATCGACAGGCGAGTGCTTCGGCTACCGGGACCAACAACCCTTCCTGCTCTGCTCGGTGAGCAAGGTCCTGGTGGTCGCGACGGTCCTGAACCGCGCGTCCCATGACCCGAAGCTGCTCGGGCGGCGCGTCGACATCACCCAGGAGGACATCCTGGCCTACGCGCCGGTGACCAGCAAGCACCTGGAGGACGGGATGACGGTCGAGGAACTCTGCGCTGCCGCTCTGACGGTCAGCGACAACACGGCCTCGAACCTGCTGATGGAGCAGTGCGGCGGTCCTGAGGCCGTGACCGACTTCGTGCGCTCCACGGGCGACCTCACGACTCGGCTCGACCGGATCGAGCCCGATCTCAACGACGCTTCCGGCGGTCTCGACACCACCACCCCGGCCGCGTTCTCCGAGACGCTGAACCGTCTGACACTCGGTGGCGCACTGTCCGCTTCCGGACGCGACAAACTGGTCGGGTGGATGAAGGAGTCGGCGACCGGTGCCGAACAGATCCGTGCCGGCCTCCCCGAGGGGACGCTCGTGGGCGACAAGACCGGGTCCGGTACCCACGGCGAGTCCAACGACGTCGCCGTCATCTGGCCGAAGCAGGGCGGACCGATCATCATGTCGGTCTTCACCACGTCGAGCCGGGCGGACGACACCGACGGCCAGAAGGCCGCCATCGCCGGCACCGCACGCGCAGTGTTCGGGGGAATCACCGGCTGAGGGCAACCGCTGGGTTGCTAGTATCGCCGCATGACCAAACCGGTGGATCCGCTCCGTCTCAGCGTCATCCTGTTCGAGGGATTCGAACTGTTGGATGTCTTCGGTCCCGTCGAGCTCCTGAGCAAGTCGCCCTATTTTCGGATCACGTGGTGCGGCCCCGAGGTCGGCCCGGTCGCGAGCTCCCAGGGCGTCGGCGTCGTCTCCGAGGTCGCGTACGACGGCGTCGTCGGCGCCGAAACGGACATGCTCCTGGTCCCAGGGGGCGCGGGCACGCGGCCGCTGTCGCGAGACGCTGATTTCCTCGGGTGGCTGGCCGACGTGGGTGCCGCGTGCCCGCTGATCGGTTCGGTGTGCACCGGCTCGGCGCTGCTGGCGGCCGCGGGCCTGCTCAACGGGTACCGCGCAACGACCAACAAGAAGGCCTTCGAGTGGGCCACCAGTTGCGGGCCGGACGTCGAGTGGGTCGCGGAGGCCCGGTGGGTCAGGGACCGGGACCGGTGGACGTCGTCGGGAGTCGCCGCGGGGATGGACATGACGCACGCCCTGATGACCGATCTCCTCGGCGCGGAGGACGCCGACGCCGCGGCCCGGGCGATCGAGTACGAACCGCATCGGGACAGTTCCTGGGACCCTTTCGCGAAGGTCTACGGGCTGGCATAGCGACTGGCTGGAGC
>NZ_NOIQ01000027.1 GCF_004136575.1 Rothia koreensis | reverse complement strand
GCCCCGACCCTCGACCCCCGAGCCCATCAACTCGACCCGCGCCCGCTCCGCCGCCCTCGCGCCCCCTGGCATGGTGGCGGGGTCGTGGCCGTGCGTAGGCTGTAGTCATGGCTGAGCAGACATTCCACGCAGAACACAAGGTGGCCGGGGGCAAGCTCGTGGTCGCGGACGTCGTCGTCGAGGGTGACCGGATCACGAACGCGACGATCTCGGGGGACTTCTTCCTGGAGCCTGAGGAGGCGTTCTTCGAGCTCGCGCCCGCCCTGGTGGGCTCCTCGATCGCCGACGACGGCGCGGCCCTTACCGCACGCCTCGATGCGGCGCTCGCGACCTTCGGCGACGAGCTGGACCTGCACGGGTTCTCGACGGGCGACGTCGCCCTCGTGGTTCGGCGGGCCATCACGGGTGCGAAGGACTTCGGCGACTTCGACTGGAGCATCCTGCGCCCCGGCCCCCTTCCGACCAGTCTCAACGTGGCCCTGGACCAGTACCTGCTGGAGGAGGTCGCGGCGGGTCGCCGGGGGCCGACGCTCCGATTCTGGGACTGGGAGGACAAGGCCACCGTGATCGGCTCGTTCCAGTCCTACATGAACGAATTGCAGCCCGAGGGCGTCGAGCGGCACGGGATCGACGTCGTCCGGCGCATCTCCGGTGGCGGGGCGATGTTCATGGAGGGCGGCAACTGCGTGACCTACTCGATGTATGCCCCCGCTTCGCTGGTCGCGGGGCTGAGCTACGAACAGTCGTACGTGTTTCTCGACCAGTGGGTGCTCCAGGCCCTCGGCGAACTGGGGGTCAACGCCTGGTACAAACCGATCAACGACATCACGTCCTCGGGCGGGAAAATCGGGGGCGCCGCCCAGAAGCGAGTCAGCGGTGCGATCCTCCACCACGTGACCATGTCCTACGACATCGATGCGGACAAGATGACCGACGTCCTCCGTATCGGCCAGGCCAAGATATCGGACAAGGGAATTCGCAGCGCGAAGAAGCGTGTGGACCCGCTGCGCCGTCAGACCGGTGAGAGCCGGGAGGGGATCATCGCCACCATGGGGCGCACCTTCGAGGCGCGCACGGGTGCGACGTGGGCCGAGCTGTCCGAGGCCGACCTCGAGGCGGGACGCCGGCTCGTCGACGAAAAATTCGGCACCGAGGAATGGACCCACCGCGTCCCGTGACGGGCCGGGCCGCGGTCGATCCGACAATCGACCGCGGCCCGATCTCGACGCCGATGCGTCACGTCAGCCGATCCGCAACGATCACCAGGGATCGCCGTACAGGTGGAGCTCGGGATCATCCGGGTACATGTCCGGATCCGCGACGCTGAAGAAGACCTGTTGGCCCGTGCGGTTCTGCACATCGTGGATGAGCAGGGCATAGCGACCAGTCGGCAAGGTCTTGAAGTCCTTGCTTTCGATCTGCAGCTGCCCGTGCTCGTCCTTGGTGATCTGGGCGTCCAGGTTTATCGTTTCGCCCTTGCCCGTGGGGGCATCTCGGTACGTCACGTCCACCTGGTAGTCACCGTCCTCCGAGAGGGGGAGGGTGCTCTGCGGGTTGATGGTCATGGAGTCGAAACTTCCCGCCCGCATGGCCGGAACACCGTTCGGATAACCCCAGGAAACCTCTTCCTGGGTGGGCATCACCGCGAGGGTGTTCTCGGCCGGTGAGTAGGTGGCCCCGATCCTCAGGCTGGGCCCGTCCGAGGGCTCCCCGGTTTCGGGGCTCACGTAGGCGGGGTTCTCGGGGTCGGTCTCGTCGTCGGCAACCCGACCCGGAACTTGGACCATGAGGTTGCCGGGCAACTGGTCGAAGGATTCGGCACCGGAGAGGTCCAGGATCCCGCCCTTCGACTCGACGAGCATGTTTTCGCCGCACAGGCCGTTGCCGATCTTGACCTGGTACTTCCCGTCGGGTGCGGGCTTCTGCTCCGTGCCCGTACCGGGGATCGTCAGCTTGTAGTCGGTCGAACCCTGATTCTGCTGGACCAGTTTGGGCTGGCCGCCGGCTCCGCGCCACATGTCGTAGGCCCGGGGCGCCGTGCCGTGCTCCTCGAGCCAGGCGTCGGCGTGGGTCTGGGGTGCGTCCGGGTTGCCCGGAACCTGCCGGTTGCACAGGCTCGAACCGTCAGTGCCTTCGGCCTGTGCGGGTGCCGCCAAGGACAGCGAGCCGAGTGCCAAAGCTCCTGCGGCCCCGAGTGCGGCACATGTCCGGATATTCGTGTTCGTCATCATCGCGGGTCTCCGATCCGTGAAGTGGTGGTGATTCATCGAACACTTCGGACGCTACTGAAGCAGACGCCGCGGCAGGTTAAGTTTTGGCCTCAATTCTGAAACAAGCAGTCGCGGTATGGTCACGGCCTCACCTCTCTCATGGGCCCGCCGTGCCGCGGTGGGCTCATGGGTGGTAGGTCGGTGCCGAACAAGCCGGGCAGACCGATGGATCGTCAGCGATCGTGGAGCAGGGAGACGGGAAGGGCGTCCAACGCGGCCCGGACCAAGCGGTGGTCGCGGGCCCCGCGGCGCGTCGCACTGAAGATCCGGCGGCTCGGCGTCGGATCCCCGTGGAGCGGGATGCGTGCCACCGGCCAGTCCTCATGGAGCCTGGCCAATTGCGGCACCAGAAAGACGCCGAAGCCGTGGGCCACCAGAGCCGTTCCCGTTTCCCATTCGTCGCCCTGGTGGGCGACGTTCGGCGAGAAGCCTGCGCCCAGGCAAGCTGCCATCACGAGCTGGTAATAGGCGCTGTCCGGGCGGCCGACGATCCACGGCTCGTCGGCCGCCTCGGCGAGACGCACCGACGGCTTGCGGGCGAGGGGGTGGTCCCGGGGAACCACCAGTTCGAGGGGGTCGTCGGCCAGGTACACCTGGTCGAAACGCGGATCGGAGGAGGACGGGGTCATCGACGTCGCCGTGTACAGGGCCAGGTCCGCGTCCTCCGAGAGCAACAGGTCGAAGCAGCGCGAGGGTTCGGCCTCGATGACCCGGACCGTGGTCTCCGGGAAGTTCTCGCGCAAGTGGGCGGCGGCCTGGGGCAGGAGCCGGGTTGCGGCCGTGGAGAATCCGCACATCGTGAACGAGCCGGTGACGTGTTCGGGGTCGGCGGCGAGTTCGGCCCGGGCCCGCTCCTCCTGGGCGAACATCACGGCCGCGTGGCGCAAAACGGTGTGGGCCGCGCTCGTGAGCCGGACGCCTCGCCCCACCTGGGCCAGGAGCGTCACGCCGAGTTCCTCGGAGAGCTGGCGCAATTGGTGAGAAACGGCCGATGGCGTGTAGTTCATGGCCTTGGCCACGGCGGTCACCGTTCCGTGGTGGGCCAACAATTGCAGGACTCTCAAACGCGCATCGATCATACAAAAAACATACAAGGTAGCGTCAAAAAACGTTTGCTTTTATTCAGCAGTCCGGCGTTCGATAGTGGAAGCATGCTGAATCATCGTGTGCTTTCCCCATCAGGCAAGCCTGCCGTCCGTCGGCGTCGGAGTCTCGCAGTGCCCGCTCGGGGCGCTCGGACCGAGCACGTGACCACGACCAGGGGGCAGGTGGCCACCGGCGTCGCACTGCTCATCGTCCTGACCGCTGGGGCCTACATCCCGTCCCCGCTCTATCCCGGGTACCAGGCACAGCTGGGGTTCAGCGACCTGACCATGATCTTGATCTACGCTACGTTCGCGCTGGTCAGCATCCCCGCGCTGCTCCTCTTCGGCCCGGCCTCCGACGTGCTGGGCCGTCGGAAGGTGCTCCTGGCCAGCATCGTTCTCTCCGGGGCGGGATCGTTGTGCTTCCTGTGGGCGGGAAGCACGTTCTCGCTGTTCCTGGGCCGCGCCTTCCACGGTCTGGCCCTCGGCGCCGTGACCGGCCCTGCGACCGCGTGCGTGATCGAGACGTCGGCAGTGCACGCGAACAAGTACAAGATCTGGGCCTCCGTCCTTGCGAGCTCGGCCTTCGTTGCCGGCACCGCGGCCGGCCCGTTCTTCGCCGGAGTCCTGGCCGAATGGGCTCCGCTGCCGGGGGCGCTGCCCTATCTCGTGCACCTGGGGCTCCTGGTCGTGTGCTGGGTCCTGGTTCTGGGGCTCCCGCGCGTCGGCGTCGCCTCGTTGCGCACGTGGCGCCCGACCGCACCGCGCGTCCCGCGAAAGATCCGGCACCTGTTCCTGGCGGCCGCGACCACCGGCTTCCTCTCCTGGACCGGGGCCGGGATCTTCCTGGCCACGATCCCGACCGTTCTCGAACGGACCCTCCCGGATGCCACGACCGCGATGACGGGGAGCGTCCTGGGTGCGATGCTCCTGTTCTCGATGGCGACCCAGCCCCTGATCGTGGGCATCTCCCCGATCCGGATGCAGATTCTCGGTCTCGGACTGATCGGTGCGAGTCTGGCGGTTCTGGCCCTCGACGGAGGCGGAAGCATCGACGTCGTCCTCGGATCCGCGGTGTTCGCGGGCGCGGGGCACGGTCTGGCCTACGGAGGCGCGACGGCGATGCTCGACGGCGTCACCCCGGCGGAATCCCGGGGAGGGGTCAACGCCTCGCTGTATCTGGTGTTCTACCTCGGTGCCGGGGTCCCGGCGATTGCCGTCGGCGTGCTGACCTCCTGGTGGTCCATGGAGACCGCGGTGTCCTGGATGAGCGCCGTCGCCGCGCTGGCGAGCGTCGCGGCGTCGGGCGGCATCGCTCTGGTATGGACAAGGCGGCGTCGCGCCCGAAGGCACGACGCCGCCACGTCCGAACTCGCTGCTACCTGACCCCGAATTCGACCGAGTCGGTGGTCCAGGCTCGTGCCTGGTCGCTCAGAGTCACGCCCAGGCCGGGGCGGTCGGGAACGATCATCCGTCCGTCCTTGGTCTCCAGGCGCTCGTTGAACAGGGGATCCAACCAGTCGAAGTGCTCGACCCACGGTTCCCTCGGATACGTCGCGGCCAGGTGGAGGTGGATCTCCATCGCGAAATGCGGCGCGAGATCCAGTCCCGCCTGATCGGCCAAGGCCAGGAGCCTCTGGAACTGGGTCACGCCGCCGACCCTCGGGCAATCGGGCTGGATGATGTCGCACGCGCGGTTGTCGATGAGCCGCTCGTGCTCGGCCACGGAGGCGAGCATCTCGCCCGTCGCAATCGGGGTGTCCAGTGAGCGGGCCAGATCCGCGTGGCCCTCGACGTCGTAGGCGTCCAGCGGCTCCTCGATCCACGTCAGGTCGAATTCCTCGAGACGCCGACCCATGCGCAGGGCCGTCGCCCTGTCCCACTGCTGATTGGCGTCCACCATGAGGGGAACGTCCGGACCGATGTGGTCGCGAACCGCCGCGACCCTGCGCAGATCCTCGGCCGAATCGGGAAGACCGACCTTGATCTTGATCCCGCCGATTCCTTCCTCGATCGACTGGCTCGCACGGTCCTTGACCTCCTCGATCGAGGCGTTCAGGAAGCCTCCCGAGGTGTTGTACGTCCGCACCGAGTCGCGATGGGCGCCCAGCAGCTTGGCGAGGGGGAGCCCCGCACGCTTCGCCTTGAGATCGTGGAGAGCCAGGTCGATCGCGGCAATGGCCTGGGTCGCGACGCCGGAACGCCCCACCGATGCGCCCGCCCAGACGAGTTTGGTGCCTATCCGGGCGATGTCATTGGGGTCCTCGCCCAACAAACCCTCGCCGATCTCCTTGGCGTGGGCGTACTGGGCCGGGCCGCCGGCCCGCTTCGAATAACTGAACCCGACTCCCTCGAAGCCCTGCTCGGTCGTGATCTCGGCGAAGAGGAACACCACCTCCGTCATGGGCTTCTGGCGGCCGGTGAAGACCTTGGCGTCGGAGATGGGGACCGAGAGCGGAAGCCGCGCGGTCGAGAGGGCGACGTGTCGGATCGAGTCCCGAGTCGTGGTGGTCATGATGGTCTCCTATCGGTCGAGTGCCGGACGCTTGGGATCGAAGGTCCACCCGGGCACGAGGTACTGCATGGCCGCGGCGTCATCCCGCGTCCCGAGTCCGTGGTCGAGGTACAGCTGGTGGGCTTCCTCGAGCCGGTCCCGGTCGATCTCCACGCCCAGACCGGGCGTCTGCGGGACGTCGATCTGTCCCTCCCGGATCTCGAAGGGGCGGGTGGTCAGGTGCTGACCGTCCTGCCAGATCCAGTGGGTGTCGAGGGCCGTGATGCTGCCCGGGGCCGCGGCACCGACCTGCGTGAACATCGCGAGGGAGATGTCGAAGTGATTGTTCGAATGCGAACCCCACGTGAGCCCGAAGTCGTGGCAGAGCTGGGCGACGCGGGTGGATCCGCACATCGTCCAGAAATGCGGATCGGCCAGCGGAATGTCCACGGAGGCCTCCCGGATCGCGTGGGCCATCTCCCGCCAGTCCGTGGCGATCATGTTGGTCGCCGTCCGCAGGCCGGTGGCCCGGCGGAATTCGGCCATGACCTCGCGCCCGGAGAACCTGCCTTCGGCGCCGCAGGGGTCCTCGGCGTACGCGATGTACGGGGCCATCTCGCGCCCGTACCTGATCGCGTCGTCGAGCAACCAGCCGCCGTTCGGATCGAGGGTGATGCGGGCGTCCGGGAACTCCTTGCTCAACGCCTTGACGGTCTCGACCTCCGCCTCGCCGGGCAGCGCGCCGCCCTTGAGCTTGAAGTCCTTGAACCCGTACTTTTCGGCGGCCGCCTTGGCAAGATCGACGACGGCCTCCGGGGTCACGGCTTCTTCCCGCCGCAGCCGGTCCCATCCGCTGGCCCCGGGCTCCCGCAGGTACGGAAGGTCGGTCTTGTCCGGGTCGCCGACGTAGAACAAATACCCCAGCATGGGGACGCTGTCCCGCTGCTGCCCGTCACCCAGGAGCTCGGCGACGGGAACACCGAGAAACTGCCCGTTGAGGTCCAGCAGCGCCGATTCCAGGGCCGTCACGGCGTGGATCGTGACGCGCTGGTCGAACGTCTGGTTCCCGCGTCCGGCCACGTCCTGGCCGGCGAAACGGGAAGAGACCTGCCGCAGCAGGGACTTGTAACGGGTGACCGGTTGGCCGGTCAGGAGGCCGGCGGCCTGTTCGATCGTCGATCGGATCGGTTCACCACCGGGGACTTCACCCACCCCTGTGCGGCCCTCGCCATCCGTGATCACCACGATGTTTCGGGTGAAGAACGGGGCGTGGGCGCCGGAGAGGTTGAGCAGCATCGAGTCGTGGCCGGCCACCGGCACGACCTCGATGCGTTCGATCCTGGGAACGGATGCGGACGTCATGGCATGTTCTCGCTTTCCTCGGGCCTACTTGCCGTCGACCGACTGGCCGACCGACCACGGATTCGCGTCCGAGACCGGCGCAGGCAGAAGGTCCTCGGGGAAGTCCTGGTACGCCACGGGCCGCAGGAATCTTTCGATCGCCAACGTGCCGACGGACGTCGTGCGCGCATCGCTCGTGGCCGGGAACGGCCCGCCGTGGACCATCGCGTGTCCGACCTCGACGCCGGTCGGCCAGCCTCCGTAGAGGATCCGGCCGGCCAGCCGCTCGAGACGCGGACGCAGGGCGGCGACGTCGTCCCGATCGGAGGGCGAGGCCTGGACGGTGACCGTCAACTGGCCCTCGAGGGCCGCGACCAGTTCCTCGAGGCTCGCCGGTTCGGCGTAACGAACGATCAGGGACGCCGCGCCGAAGATCTCCTTCTGCAGCTCGCCGTTCGCGAGGAAGGTCTCGGCGTCGGTCCGGAACAGCACGGGACCGGGGGCATTGGCCCCTTCTCCGGCCGAACCGCGGGCGATGACGTCGACGCCGTCCTGACCGGACAAGTTCTCCACGCCCGACGCCCACGAGCTCGCGATCGAGGGTGTCAGCATCGTCTGCCCGGTCGAGGCGTCGATGTGCTCGACCGCGCGGGAGACGAACTCGTCCCCTTCGGGGCCTTCGGGCACGAAGACGAGTCCGGGCTGGGTGCACAGCTGGCCCGATGACCCCGTCACCGAACCCACGAAGGCTTCAGCAAGGGAGGACGTCGCCGAGCCCAGGGCCCCGGGGAGCACGATCACGGGGTTGATCGAGCTCATCTCGGCGTAGACGGGGATGGGGGAGGGGCGCTCGAAGGCGGTGCGCGCGATGGCCAGCCCGCCCGATCGGGATCCGGTGAAGCCCACGGCGGTGATCCTGGGGTCCGCGACGAGCCTCTGGCCGATTTTCGCCCCGGGCCCGTAGACGAGCGAGAACGTGCCACCGGGCAGGCCCTCCTGCGTCACGGCGTCGTGGATCGCCTGGGCGACCAGTTCCGCGGTTCCCGGGTGGGCGTTGTGGGCCTTGAACACCACGGGGCAGCCCGCGGCGAGGGCGGAGGCCGTGTCACCGCCGGCCGTCGAGAAGGCCAGCGGGAAATTGCTGGCCCCGAAAACGGCCACGGGACCCAGCGGAACCATGCGCTGGCGGATGTCTGCCCGCG
This sequence comes from Rothia koreensis, assembly GCF_004136575.1. Classification (GTDB taxonomy): domain Bacteria; phylum Actinomycetota; class Actinomycetes; order Actinomycetales; family Micrococcaceae; genus Rothia; species Rothia koreensis. The sequence goes on along the minus strand of NZ_NOIQ01000027.1, from coordinate 15,282 downwards.
GAGCCGGTTTCCGGTCAGGCTGCGCGGGGTCGATCCGGACCCTGTGGAACGAGCCCGAGCGGACCACTCCGGCGAAGAGTCGCAACTGGTTTGCGGTTCGCGTCAGCTCGCCGTTCAGACGGGCCTCGGTCAGGCCGGTCTCCCGCCGGGCACGATCGACCACGTCCTCCCTGAGTGCCTCGAGGTTGTCCGCGATGCGATCGAGGAACCGCGCTCGCGCTTCGGGTTCGGTCGCGCTGTATTCGGGGAACGCCTGCTCGGCGGCCCGGGTGGCGTCGTCGAGCTGGTCCGGGCCGATGAGGGTGAACACGGGATCGAGGTTCTCCTCCGTGCTCGGGTCCAGAGCCCTGATGTCTCCCTCGGTCCCTTCGATCCATTCACCGTTGATCAAGGACTGTCCGTTGAGAGTGGTGGTCATCGTGTTTCCCCTTTCTGGGTGGTGGGAACGTCCGCGACGTTCGCCGCGCGGACGAGCCGTTCGAGGTCGTGGTAGTCCTGCTCGCGCAGGTCGTGCAACGGGGGCCGGACCGATCCGCAGTCGTGTCCGACAATGCGCAGGCCGGCCTTGATGATCGAGACGCCGTAGCCCTTGCCGCGGTCCCGGATGTCGAGATAGGGCAAGACGAACCTGTGAAGTTTCTCCTGGACGGCGGCGTGGTCGAGGCGTCGGACGTCGGCGTAGAACTCCAGCGCGAAGTCCGGGACGAAATTGAACATCGCGGACGAATAGGTGCTGACTCCCATCTGGAGCAGCGGGAGCGCATAAGTCTCCGCCGTCGGCAGCCCGCCGAGGTAGAAGAGACGGTCCCCGTTCACCGCGGTCACGCGCGCCAGGTGCTCGATGTCGCCCAGGGCATCCTTGAACCCGACCAGGTTGGGGTGCTTCTCGGCCAGTCGCGCAATGGTTTCGGCCGAGTAGATCGCATTGGCCCGGTTGTAGACGATGACGCCGATGTTCACCGCGGAGCACACGGCGGAGGCGTGCTCGAGCAGCCCGTCCTGATCGCATTCGGTCAGGTACGGAGGGAGGAGAAGGATGCCTTCGGCCCCGGCCTGCTCGGCGGCCCGGGCGCACCGGATAGCCTGTTTCGTGGAGCCGGAAGCCGACCCGAGAACCGGGACCTCCGGCCGAGTCGAGCCGACGGCCCACTCGGTGACCAGCGCATTCTCTTCGGGCGTGAGGCTGAAACCCTCACCCGTGCCGCCCGCGGCGAAGAGCCCGGCGACGTCGAACCCCGACTGCCACTCGATGTGGTCTCGGTACGTGGTCTCGGCGAGTTCGCCCTGGGCGTCGAACGCGGTCGCTGGGAAAGAGAGCAAACCGTCCTTGAGACGATCCGCCAACTCGTGGGGTGAGAACTGCGCCATGGGAACTCCTCGAATGATTCGCGCGTCTGGAAGTGGGACTTCTCGGAGTCTATGAACTGCGTCTCATGCTCGTCCAAGTGCAATTCCGCATCCAGTGATGCATCAGGGGTATCACTATTGGGAGGTCAGCCCGCCCATTCGGCGGGGGCGGCGTCCAGAAGCTCTTTCAATCGCGATGCCGTGGGGGTCGCGTTGTCCGCCGAGGTGATGAGCTGGAGTTCGACGATGTCGCGGCGCAGGTCGTCGAACTGGCGGTAGCCCACGCCGGGGAAGTTCAACTTGGTCGCGGACTCCGGAACCAGGGCGATGCCGTGCCCGGCGGCCACCAGGCTGATCATCGTGGTGATCTGGCTCAGGGAGTGGGAGACGTCCGAGTGGTCGATCGAGAAGTTCCGGACGACGAGGTCGTAGAAGTACCGCGCCCCGTCCGCCGAGTGCATGATCAGCGGATGCCCGGCAACATCCTCGCGATGCAAATGGCGTCCGGAAAGCAACTCGTGGCCCGTCGGGGCGGCCAGGACGAGACCCTCGGTGTGGATCAGATCGGCCCGGAAGTCCTCGGAGGCGCTCGAAAGGCGGCCGAGACCGGCGTTGATGCGTCCGTCCTCGAGAGCCTCGAGCTGTCGCGAGGTGACCATCTGATGCAGCTCGACCGTGACATCGGGCATGCGCTCCTTCGCCAGGGTGAGGATCGGCCCCAGGAGCGTGAGTCCGGCCGCGGCGGTGTATCCGAGACTGAGCCGCCCGCGGAGGCCGCGCGATGCCTGGACGGCCGATTCTCCGGCCCTGGTCGCGTGCGAGAGGACCAGGCGTGCCTGGTCGAGGAACGTGGCGCCGGCCGCCGTGAGCTCGACCTTCCTGTGGGTGCGCCGAACCAGTTCGGTTCCCAGGCTCTTCTCCAGCTTCTGGATCTGGCGGCTCAGGGGAGGCTGCGTCATCGAGAGTTCCTCGGCGGCCCGGCCGAAGTGCAGGTTCTCCGCAACGGCGACGAAACACCGGAGCTGATCGAGGGTGAACATGTGCTCCTCCAGAACGAGTGATGCGGTTCAAGTATTACTTCATGCAAATCTAGTCTTAGACAATATTGAAACATGAATCATAAGCTCAATCACACTGTGAACCAGAACACGACCTGACGCATCCGACCTGCGCCGAGGCAACGCCCGGACGGCAGGGTTCGAAGGAGAATCTGATGCCTTTACTCATCGTGGCCATCGCAGTGGCATTGCTGCTGATCCTGATGACCAAGTACAAGCTCAACGGTTTCGTTGCGCTGCTGATCGTCTCGGTGCTCGTGGCCGGGTGGGGTGCCCTGTCGGGTGTTCTGACGGTGGACGACAAGCCCGCCGATGTCTCCGACATCCCGGACATCATCGGCAGCGGAATGGGCGGTCAGCTCGAAGAGACCCTTGCGGTGATCGGCATCGGCGCGATGATCGGCCGCATTCTGGGCGACGCCGGGGCCGCGCAACGGATCGCCCTCAAGGTGGTCGGGGCACTCGGCGAGAAACGTGTCCAGTGGGCGATGATCGCCACGGCCATGCTCATCGGCGTGACCATGTTCTACGAGGCGGCCTTCGTGATCGTGGTCCCGATTGTCTTCACCCTGGTCCGGGCGACGCGCACGAACCTGCTCTGGGTCGGTTTGCCGATGTCGATCGCCCTGTCCACGATGCACTCCTTCCTTCCCCCGCACCCGGGGCCGACGGCGGCGGCGAGCATCTACCAGGCCTCACCCGGCCTCTCCCTGCTCTACGGACTCTTCATCGCCGTCCCTGCCGGTGCCATCATCGCGATGGTTTGGCCGCGGCTGTCCTTCGTCAAGAAAATCGATCCGGAGATCCCCCGGGGGCTCGTGTCCGAGAAGTCCTTCACGGAGGACGAGATGCCGACCATGCTCCGGTCCGTCGTCGTCGCCCTGCTTCCCGTGGTGCTGATCGCCGGAGCGGAAATCTACATCATGGTCGGTACCGAGGGGACGCCGCTGATGCACGCGGTGACCTTCATCGGTTCCCCGACGATCGCGTTGCTGCTGTCCCTGATCGTCGCGATCATCATCTTCGGTCCCCTGAGCGGCCGACCGCTCACGGAACTCGCCGTCTCGATGGCCGACTCGGCGCGCGCCATGGCCATGATCATCATGGTGATCGCCGCCGGCGGCGGCTTCAAGGAGGTCCTGGTCTCGACCGGTATCGCCCAGTACATCGCGGACATGACCTCCGGGTGGCCGATCCACCCCATCATCCTGGTCTGGCTGACCGCCGTGATCCTTCGCATCGCCCTGGGGTCGGCGTCCGTCGCGGTGACGACGGCGGCCGGCATCGCTGCCCCGCTCGTCGGTTCGAGCGGCATCTCCCCGGAGCTCATGGTCCTGGCGACCACGTGCGGTTCGATCGCCGTCAGCCACGTCAACGACCCCGGGTTCTGGATGTTCAAGGAGTACTTCAACCTGTCGGTCGTCCAGACCCTCAAGGCGCGCACCACCTACACCACGGTCCTCTCGGTCCTCGGACTGGGAGGCGTGCTCGTCATGAACCTGGTCATCTGAGCCGGCTCGCCGCGCCCGTGACCCCGTGGGTATCGAGTCGACCCGCGGGCCGGGCCGGTGCGGAGCCTTACGCTGCCGTGCCGCCGGGTCTGCGGCGTGGCCGGAGTCCGGCGCGTGCCATATCGCGAATGCTCGTGGGGGCGGACAGAAGAAGGATCAGAAGAGAGCCGACCATGAGCGCGCGGAAGTCGAACAGCCAGAAACCGACGATCCCCAGGGAGCCGCCGACCATGAACAACAGGACCAGAACGGCCAGGACCTTGGCCTTGTGCGGATCCATCCGAACCGATGAGGCGCCTCGCGGGATTCCGCCGTAGATCCATTTGCCGATCTCGACGCCCAAATCGGTGATCATCCCGGTCACGTGGGTCGTGCGCACGGGGAAGTCCCGGATCTTCGTGATGAGTGCATTCTGGAGCCCCATCGCGAAGCAGAGCGCCGGAACGAGGATGAGATCCGCCCGCACATGGTCGAGGTCGCCCGCGAGGAAACCCACGGCGAGGACCAGAAGGCCTTCGACGGCGAGGACGTTCGCATACCTGCTCGCCAGTCTTCGTCTCTTCGCCCAGGTAAAGAGGATCGTGCTCGCCATGGTTCCGGCGATGAAGGCACCTACGGCCAGCACTCCGGTGAGCAATGAGGCGAACTCGGCGAGCATCGTGTGCTGGGCAATGTCGGCCACCATGCCACTCATGTGTGAGGTATAGATTCCGAGGGCCGTGAAGCCGACGGCGTTCAGCGCCCCTGCTTGAAGGACGAGCATATAGGCCAGGTGGCGGTCGGATTTCGGGTGACGGTGCGGGCCGGAGACCACGTGGGGATATCGCGACGCTCTCGTCAGACGGGCTGCTATGGGGCTGGTCGAGTTTTTCAGGGCTGGTCCTCACAATCTTTGCTGTGGTGGGGCCGGTCCGGCGCATGAGGTCCGCTGGAAGCGGACGCCAGGGCACATGCGGCTTCTCTGAGGTTTTCACCTTGTCAGTCCCGCACGTCGGAGCACCAGGGTTCGGCGCCTATTGGTCCTTTCGTGACACGCCCCGTTCGACGCCGACGGGGGACGAAGCCTCGCCCGGACACCCCCCGACACGCAGCCCCTCGGATGCATTCCCCACACACAGGCCTCCACGCAACACCCGATCAGAAAGGCACGCCATGACGGACACCACCACTATTGCGGACATCAGAATCACACCGGTCGCCTTCGCCGACCCACCCCTGCTGAATTCGGTCGGCGTGCACGAACCGTACGCGCTGCGTTCCGTCGTCGAGGTCGAAACGTCCGGCGGCGTCGTCGGGCTGGGGGAATCCTATGGCTCCTCGATCCACGTGTCCCGGCTGAAGATGGCCGCGGAGTCCTTGCGCGGGCTCGACGTGCAGAACCCGTATGCGCTGCGCCAGGCCGTGGCGCGAGCACTGACGGACGACCGAACATCGGGCGGCGACGGAATGGCGGGGATGGTCACGGCCTCCTCGACCCTGGACCGCGTGTACTCCCCGTTCGAGGTCGCGGCCCTCGATATCCAGGGTCAGCAGTACGGCGTTCCCGTCAGCACCCTCCTCGGAGGACTGGCCAGGGACGAGGTCTCGTTCACCGGATACCTTTTCTACAAGTGGGCGGGGCACCCCGGCGCGGAACCCGACCGATGGGGTGAGGCGCTCGACGCTGCCGGGATCCTGGCCCAGGCCGAGACCATGGTCGAGGAGTACGGGTTCACCGCGCTCAAACTCAAGGGAGGGGTTCTCGCCCCCGAGGCGGAGGCGGAGGCCGTGGGAGCGCTCGCGGACCGGTTCCCGGGGATGCCGATCCGGCTCGATCCCAACGCCGTGTGGTCGGTCGAGACGGCCGTTCGGGTCGGCCGACGGCTCGAGGGCAAGCTCGAATACCTCGAGGACCCCTCACCGGGTCTGGACGGCATGGCGGACGTGAGGCAGCGGGTTCCGATGCCGCTGGCCACGAACATGGCGGTCGTGGCCTTCGACCAGCTCCCCGAATCCGTGCGACGCGGCTCCGTCGACGTGATCCTGTCCGACCCGCACTTCTGGGGCGGGCTCGGGCAGACCAAGCTCCTCGCTGGAGTGGCTCAGACCTTCGGCATGGGACTGTCCATGCACTCCAACTCCCACCTGGGGATCAGCATGGCCGCGATGCTTCACGCCGCGGGCGCGACCCCCAATATCGACTACGCGTGCGACACGCACTGGCCATGGAAGGACCCCGAGGACGACGTCGTGGCCGGTTCGCCGTTCTCCTTCGACGCCGGCGCCGTCGCTGTCCCGACGTCGCCCGGGCTCGGCGTCTCCCTCGACCGCGACAAGCTCCGACGACTGCACGAACAGTACTTGGCCTCGGGGATGACCGAACGCGACGACACCGGGTACATGCGGCGGTTCGATCCGGCCTTCGACCCGAGCCTCGGCAGGTGGTGAAGCCGCGGGTATGACGCCCACGGAATGAAGTGCGCCACGTTGCGCCATGGTGATGGGCACAGGGCTCCATGTCTGTCGAGCGACCCCGACTCCGTGGTTCGATATCCTGGGTACATCGGTGCGGCCCGGGGTTCCCCGAGATCCCGGCGCTCCGACGGCTGACCCCGCTGACGGTGATGGCACGTTCCCCGCGTCCGACGGCGGCCGATGCCCAGGATCATGAATCACGACGTCCCGGCCCAGTGCGTGACACTTGGGGGATACGGAATATGCTTGATCCGTTCAGGAAAGTACCTTCCCCTGCCCATCGGAGTTCAGAGATTTGCACAAGTTGAAAGAGGCCGACCCCCTCCAGGCCTCCGCGGTCGGCCAGTCCGTCGCTTGGGGCAAGGTGATTCTTTTCGGGGAACACTCGGTGGTCCATGGCCATCCGGCGATCGCATTTCCTCTGCCCCAGGTCGGGCTCACGGCCACCGCGACGCCGTCCCCCGGGCCGGTGTGGCTCACGGTCGACATCTACGACGGCCCCTTGTCCAGCGCGCCTCCCATGCTCGCCCCGCTGGGAGCGACGATCACCGCGACACTCCGACGCATCGGACGCCCGGAACGCGGGCTCCACATCACCTGTATCGGGGACTTTCCCCTCGAGCGGGGTCTCGGCTCGAGCGCGGCGGGTGCAGCCAGCATCGTCAACGCAATTCTCGATCTCACGGGCGACGACCTGCCCAAAACCGTCCGTCACGAACTCGTCCAGACGGGTGAACGGGTCGCCCACGGCAACCCGTCCGGTCTGGACGCCTACACCGTGCTCAGCCGGTCGCCGATCTGGTTCCAGAACGGGTCCGCCGAAGGCATCGAGGTCAACCTGGGCGCGCCCATCGTCGTCGCCGACTCGGGACAGCCAGGCGACACCCACTCCGCGGTCGGCGCCGTGACCGAAATGCGCCGGACCAACCCGGACGACGTCGCCCGATACTTCGAAACCATCCGTGACCACACGATTGCAGCACGGGAGAACCTCAAGAACGACGAACGCGTGGCCCTCGGCCGCCGCATGTACGAAGTGCACGAAGCACTCCACGAACTGTCGGTCTCCAGCCCGCACCTCGACCAGCTCGTGCGCTCGGCGCGTGAAGCCGGTGCTCTCGGCGCCAAACTGACGGGCGGAGGTCGCGGCGGTTGCGTGATCGCCCTGGCGAGCGACTTCCAGCACGGGCAGGACCTCGCCTCGCACCTGTTGCAGGCCGGGGCGCTCCAGACCTGGATCCTGAACCCCGAGGAGCTCGAGCAGTGACCGCAGAGCGCGCCACGGCAGTGGCCCACCCCAACCTGGCCCTCATCAAATACTGGGGCAAGAGGGACGAACAGCTGGTCCTCCCGTGGACCGGCAGCCTGTCCCTGACCCTCGACGTCTTTCCGACCCGGACGAGCCTCACCCTCGACCCGTCCCTGGACGAGGACCGGTTCCTCCTCAACGGTGCAGCGGTCACCGGAACTCCCCTGGACCGGGTGCGCACTTTCCTCGACCTGGTCCGCGAGCAGTCCGGGAGCCGCGTCCGGGCGCGCATCGAATCCGAGAACTCCGTGCCGACCGGGGCCGGGCTGGCCTCGAGTGCCTCCGGCTTCGCCGCACTGGCCACGGCGGCGAGCAGCGCCTACGGCCTCCCCACGGACACCGTTTCCCTGTCCCGCCTCGCCCGGCGCGGTTCGGGGTCGGCGTGCCGCTCGGTGATCGGCGATCTCGTCGAATGGCACGCGGGCGAGGGCGCAGGCGAGGTGGCCGACGCGGCGTCGTACGCGGAGAACATTCCCGGACCGGAATTGGCCATGGTCATCGTGGTCGTCTCCGCTGCGGAGAAGGCCGTCTCCTCCAGAGTCGCGATGCGCGAAACGATCCGGACCTCGCCGTACTTCGACGGGTGGGTCACCGGAACCACGCAGGATCTGATCGACATGCGCGAGGCGCTCGCGGCGGGCGACTACACCCGCGTCGGGGAACTGACCGAGTCCAACGCCCTGCGCATGCACGCGGCGATCAACGGATCCCGGCCTCCCGTGCGGTACCTCGCCCCCACATCGGTGGAAGTCTTCGACACGGTCGAAAGGCTGCGGTCCGACGGGCTGGAGGTCTACGGAACGGCCGACGCCGGTCCCAACGTCGCGGTCCTCTGCCGGAACGCCGACCTGGAGCGGACCCACCGTGCGCTGGCCGACCGCTTCCCCGGTCTGGACCTCATTCCGGCCCGGTCCGGACCGGGCGCGCACTTGGTGGAGAACGAATGATCGTTACCGAGGCACCCGGCAAGCTCTACGTTCTGGGGGAGTACGCCGTCGTCGAGCCCGGGCATCGAGCGATCCTGATTGCTGTGGACAGGTACGTCCGCGTCGAGGCCCGACCGGCCGAGGACGCCGGAACATTGTTCTCCACGGGCACCGACCGGAGCCTTTCGTGGCGGCACTCCGGCGACGTCGTCGACTTCGACGAGGACACCGCGGGCTTCTACCGTTACCTCATCGCGGCCCTCGACACGGTCGAGGGGCTGCGCCGGGAGAAGGGGATCGCCGCCCGGCACTACGAATTGCACGTCAGCAGCCACCTGGACGACGCCGCGACCGGAACCAAATTCGGTCTCGGATCGTCGGGGGCCGTGACCGTCGCCGCCGTCGCCGCCATCGGCGGAATCTACGGTCTCGAGCTCACCCCGGACCAGGTCTACCGCCTGGCGATGATCGCCACGGTGCAGGTCACCCGCACGACCTCGGGAGGAGACATCGCCGCGAGCGCACTCGGGGGATGGGTCTCCTATGCCTCCCCCGACCGTCAGTGGTTGTTCGACGCCTCGCGCGAGCGTTCCGTCGCGGAGCTCCTGGACGCCCCCTGGCCGGGCCTGCGCCTTGAGCGTTTGGACGAGCTCGACCCCGACGGCGACGATCGGGCAGTGCCCGCGACCGCCGGATTCGCGGAACCGGGCGACGTCGAGTCCGTCGAGGAATCGCCGTTGACGGTCCGCGTCGGTTGGACGGGCGAACCCGCGGACACGCCGGAGCTCGTGGGTCGTCTGCGCAAGGACACGGCCCTGCCTGCGGACCTCCTGGACCGCAGTGACGACCTCGTCGAACGCCTGGAACACGTTCTGACTAGTGGAAACACTGATAATGTGGCCGATATCGTGGCCGCGGCGCGGGCTCTTCTGGGAGAATTGGCCCAGCAGCGCGCGAGCATCATCGAAACCCCCGAGCTGACCGAGCTGGTCGAATCCGCGCTGAAGACCGGGTGGGCCGCCAAGTCCTCGGGATCCGGCGGCGGCGACTGCGGCATCGCGGTCGGCCCGGCGGGGCGCGACGACCGCGACCTCGAAAGGGCCTGGATCTCGGCCAATATCCGCCCGCTGCCTCTCCGCGTATCACCGCGCGGCCAGAAGATCCTGACCGACTCAGCACGCCCCACCGACCCGAGGGACTCCGCATGACCGGAAACCGCAAGGACGACCACCTGAACTTCGCCGCGGCCCAGCAGCGCGAGGAACCGCACCGCACGCCGTGGGACGACGTCCGGCTGGTCCACCACGCCCTCGCAGGGATCGACGCCGCGGACGTGGACATTTCGACTTCTCTGCCGGGCGGCGTCCGCTGGCCCCTGCCGTTCTACATCAACGGCATGACCGGCGGGACCGAGACCACGGGACGCGTCAACGCGGCCCTCGCGGAGGCTGCGGCCGAGACCGGAATCGCCATCGCGACCGGATCGATGAGCATCTACCTGCGCGACGAGACCGTCCTGCCGACGTTCCGCGTGCTCAGGGACAAGAATCCGCGCGGCTTCGTGATGGGCAACCTCAGCGCCGACGCCACGCCGGACCAGGCGCGCCGCGTGGTCGACGCGCTCGAGGCCAATGCGCTCCAGATCCACGTCAACTCGGTCCAGGAGACCGTGATGCCCGAAGGGTCCCGCGGGTTCGGGGCGTGGAGCGAGAACATCGCGGCCGTGGTCGAGGCGACACCGGTTCCGGTGATCGTCAAGGAAGTCGGTTTCGGAATGACCCGCGAGACCATCGCCCTGCTCGCTTCCTTGGGTGTGACCGTCGCGGACACGGCGGGCAACGGCGGAACCAATTTCGCCCGGGTCGAGAATGACCGACGGGCCGGCAAGGACTACTCGTTCCTGGCCGATTTCGGCCAATCGGCGCCGTTCTCGCTGCTCGATGCGACCACCCTCCCGGAGGCGACGCAGCGCCCCGCACTGCTGGCCTCGGGCGGGGTGCGCAACCCCTACGACGTCGTCCGCGGGCTTGCCCTCGGCGCGCGTGCCGTCGGTGTCGCCGGAACGTTCTTGCACACCGTCCTGGGCGAGACCGGCCTCGACGCCGGCGCCGACGGTACCGAGCGACTCGTTCAGCAGATCACCGACTGGCGGGACCGACTGACCGAAATGTACGCGATGCTCGGGGCGGCCACGACGCAGGACCTGAGCACAACCGACGTGCTGATCAGCGGCGAACTCGCCGAATCCGCACGGCTGCGCGGGGCGGACCTCGAGTCCCTGGCCTCCAGGCGCGGCACCAGCAAATGACCGGAGGAAAAATGCAGGAACCGTTTCAGACACCCGTCCCGACCCAGTGGATCGGTCCGATCCGCGTGTCCGGGAATGTGATCGGAAACGAAGAGGTCGAGGTCCCCCTGGCCACCTACGAGACGCCCTTGTGGCCCTCGGTCAAGCGAGGATCCAAGATCTCCCGCATGGTCGAGGGCGGAATTCGGGCGACCCTGGTCGATGACCGCATGACCCGTTCCGTCTACTTCGAGGCCCCCGACGCCGGGACCGCGCACCGTGTGGCCCAAGAACTCGATGCGCGCCGCGACGACCTGCAGGCCGTGGTCTCCGGGGCGTCCCGCTACGCGAAGCTCATCGACCTGCACTTCCAGCACGCAGGCAACCTCCTGTACGTGCGCTTCGACTTCACCACCGGCGACGCCTCGGGGCACAACATGGTCACGCTCGCGGCCGACAACCTGATGCCGTGGATCCTCCAGCAGTATCCGGAACTGAAGTACGGGTCGATCTCCGGGAACTTCTGTTCCGACAAGAAACCCACCGCGGTCAACGGAATCCTCGGCCGCGGCAAGAGCGTGATCACCGAAATCCTGATCCCGCGCGACGTCGTCGTCCGGTTCCTCAAGACCACGCCCGAACAGGTTGCGGACCTCAACACCCGGAAGAACCTGGTGGGCACGAATCTTGCCGGCGGCCTCCGCGCGGCCAACGCCCACTACGCGAATATGCTGTTGGCGTTCTACCTTGCCACAGGCCAGGACGCGGCGAATATTGTGGAAGGATCACAAGGCATCACGACGGCCGAGGTCCGGGACGGGGCTCTGTACTTCTCGTGCAATCTGCCCAATCTCATCGTGGGAACAGTCGGAAACGGCAAGGGCGCGGGCCTGAGCGTGGTCGAGGACAACCTGCGGAAGCTCGGTTGCCGCGAGGACCGGGAGCCGGGCGGGAACGCGCATCGTCTCGCGGTGCTCTGCGCCGCATCGGTCCTGTGCGGGGAGCTTTCCCTCCTGGCCGCTCAGACCAATCCTGGTGAGCTCATGGAAGCCCACGTGAAGATCGAAAGGAATCAGTAGTTGAGCACTGACAACACCCAGACTTTCCCCGAGGGCGCCGGCAACGGCGACGCGCGCACAGCGGCGTCGGGCCCTGCCGCCAGCGGCATCCAGGACATTGCCTTCGCGACCGGTCACTACTCCTTCGATCTCGCGCACCTCGCCGAGAAGCAGGGGATCGACGTCAACAAGTACTACATCGGCATCGGCCAGGAGAAGATGAGCCTGCCCGCCGAGGACGAGGACATCGTGACCATGGGCGCCGCGGCCGCGCAGCGCATCATCGACCGCAACGGCACGGACGGTATCCGCACGCTGCTGTTCGCGACCGAGTCGGGCATCGACCAGTCCAAGTCGGCCGGGGTGTACGTGCACGGTCTCCTCGACCTGCCCCGCGAGGTCAGGACGATCGAGACCAAAATGGCCTGCTACGGCGGTATCGGGGCCCTTCAGATGGCCCTGGGCATCGTGGCCCGGAACCCGGAAGAGAAGGTTCTGGTCATCGCCGCCGACGTCGCCCGGTATGATCTCGAGACCTCGGGCGAGCCCACGCAGGGCGCGGCCGCCGTCGCATTCCTGGTCCAAGCCGACCCGGACATTCTGGCGATCGAACCGGCCCAGGGCGTGTACACGCTGGACGTCCAGGATTTCTGGCGGCCGAACTACCGCAACACCGCGCTGGTGGACGGCAAGTTCTCGGTCGGCGCCTATCTCGACGCCCTGGTCGGCGCGTGGCACGACTACCGCGCCCATGGCGGCGTGGACTTCGACGACATCGACTGGTTCTGCTACCACCAGCCCTTCACCAAGATGGCGGTCAAGGCACACGTGCGACTGACCGAAGAGGCCGGCACGCCGTTGGAGAAGGCCGACGCCGCGGCCGCCCTGGCCCCGACCTTCGGCTACAACCAACAGCTCGGCAACAGCTACACGGCCTCGATCTTCCTGGGCTTCCTGGCGCTGCTCGACTCCGACCAGGAGATCCCGGGGGAGCGCGTCGGCTTCTTCTCCTACGGCTCCGGCGCGGTCTCCGAGTTCTTCGTGGGCGTCATCCAGCCCGGATACCGCGATCACTTGAGGGTCCAGGAACACCTGGGCATCCTGGACGCCCGCGAACCGATCGGCTACGACCAGTACCGCGCGCTGCACCCGGGCACGTTCGTCGAGGCGCAGGAAAACTTCACGACCGAGCGCCGGACCCGGTCCCCGTTCCGTTTCGAAGGCGTCGAAGAAGGCTCGAGGCTGTACGGCCGGGCGTGATGGGCGCTGCGGCGGCTTCGTGCGGTGGCGCTGTGTCGAGGTGGCTTTGTGTCGAGGTGGCTCTGTGTCGAGGTGGCAGTTTTGAGCGCCACTCCATGCTGAGGTGGCAATTTTGAGCGGATTTCGCGGGTAAAACTGCACAAGGTTGCCACTTCGCGCTCCGGATCGCGCAGAATTGCCACCTCGCGCGGGCTTGCTGGCGACATCGCGTGGGGTCGCGGCCTTTTTGGGTGGGGTTTGCCTGATGGTGTGGGGGTTGCCCGCCGACGTCGGTCGGTGCTTGGGCGCTTTCGGGTCCGGCTGGATGGTGGTTACCCGATGGTGTGGGGGTTGTCCGCCGACGTCGGCCAGTAAATGGGCGCTCTCCAGCCCTGTTGGGTGGGGGTTGCCTGCTGGTGAGGCGTTTTCCCCCGTTAGGTGGTGGTTCAGCCGCCTCCTAACGGCGGTAAGCGGCACCGAATCGGGTAACCGCCACTCAACACATGCGCCAGACACCGCCCGAGAGCCCGAGAGCCCGAGAGCCCAAGAGCCCAAGAGCCCGAGAGCCCGAGCCCCAGACTCAGCCGCTTTTCAACCGGACCCGCCCCGCCCCGCCCAACCGGATCCTGCACTCGCGCCGCCCAGTCGGACCCTGACCCGCGCCGCTCCGCGCGACTCAGTCGGACCTTGGGGTCCTCGTCTCGACGCCGGAGTCCTCCTCCAGCAGGGCGAAGATCAGGGTGTCGTTCCATTCGCCCTTGTTCCAAAAGTCTTTCCGCTGGTGGCCTTCGCAAGACATACCCACCCGCCTGGCCAGTGCGGCCGACGCCGTATTCCGCGGATCAACCCGCGCCACGACGCGGTGAACTCCGTACTGTTCGAAAGCCAGCTTCAGCGTCGCCGTGACCGCTTCTGTCCCGAAGCCTCGACGCGAATACTCCGGATCGACGGTCCACCCTATTTCGGCGATGCGGTAGTCGCGGTCGGTGTACCAGGTCGAAACCCATCCGGCGGGTTTGCCCTCGACCTCGAACGCGAGGCTCAGCGCGCCGGCGTCGTCGTCCAGGCCTGTGCGGGCCATCCGTTCGCGATTCTTCTCGCGTGCGCCCTCTTCCGAGAGGGGGCCATACGGCAGGTATCGACAGACATCCGCACGGGAGAGAATGCGGTGCATCCACCAAGCATCCGACTCTCTGTGAAGCCGTAGTTCGAGTCTTTCGGTTCGGAGTGGAAGCATCACATGAGTCATGGGGTCCTCAACCTTCCCGCGCCGGAGCCCGGTCGGCCGGAGCCTCCTCGACCTGGATTCCGTCGGTCCCGACCGAGACCGACACGTCGGTCAGGGAGTCGACGACGACGTCGGCGTCGTCGACCTCGGCACGCTGGTGGGAGGTGCACACGGCGAGCACGGTCGCACCCGCGGCGCGACCGGCGGCGATGCCTGCCGGCGCGTCCTCGATGACAAGGCAACGGTCGATGGGTGCGCCGAGAGCGTCGGCTGCCTTGCGGTAACCCTCGGGATCGGGTTTGCCCGCGACGACGTCGTCCGCAGCGATCAAGTGGTCGGGGACCGGCAGGCCCGCGGCGGAGAGTCGCTTGCGCATCAGCCGCCCGGATCCAGAAGTGACCGCGGCCCAACGAGTTTCGGGGAGTCGGCCCAACAGGTCCGCCGCGCCGGGGAGGGCCGTCACCCCCTCCAGATCTTGTAATTCCATGTTTTCCAGCTCGACGGTCGCGGCCGGAATCTCGGAGGCTGGCAAATACCTGGCGACGACGTCGCTCGAGCGAACCCCGTGGCAGATGCTCAGAATGTGGGCGGCGTCGAGACCGTGCTCGGCAGCCCACGTCCTCCACGTGCGTTCGACGGCGGCGGTGGAATCGACGAGCGTCCCGTCGATATCGAACAGAATTGCTTCATAGTGACCTATCACGCACCTCACGCTACGTCATCGGTGTCGGGCGGGCGATCCTCCGCCGGCGTCCGGCGTCCGGCGTCCGGCTCCGGCCGGGCCCGCCCGGCTCCCGGTCCGCCCGGCCCGAAACGGCCACCCGGCTCCCGGCCGGTCCCGCCCGACTCCCCGACCGAAGCGGCC
>NZ_NOIQ01000026.1 GCF_004136575.1 Rothia koreensis | reverse complement strand
ACCCCGGGCCACCAGCCCCGCCAAACCCCGATTCGTACCCGACCTCGCGGGATCAGGCGAAGGGTGCCGAGGCCTCGTCGAGTCGCGACACCTCGGCGTCGTCCAGGTCGAGGGACGCCGCCGCCATCACTGCCGTCAGCTGGTCGGTGGTGCGTGCAGACGCGATCGGGGCGGTCACGCCCTTGGCCAGCAAGTAGGCCAGAGCCACGCTGGTGACCTCGACGTCGCGCGCCGTCGCGACCTCTTCCAGAGCCGAGACGACGTCGACGCCGCTGCTGAGGCTTGCCTCCGAGAAGTAGTCGTCGATCATGTCCTTGCGGGCCGACCCCTCGATGTCGGACGTGCTCCGGTACTTGCCGGTCAGGAAGCCGGAAGCAAGAGAGAAGTAGGGGAACACCGCAGCATCGAATTCGCGGGCGATCGGGGCGTACTCCTGCTCGTAATCCTTGCGCTTGAGCAGGTTGTAGTGCGGTTGGATCGCGACCGGGACGGTCAGCCCCTCTGCGCTCGCGTACTCGAACCAGCGGCGCATCCGTTCGGGGCTGTAGTTGGACACACCGATGGCGCGTGCCCGGCCGGACTCGACGACGTCGTGGTACGTCCGCGCCTGGTCCTCGATGGAGACGGAGTCGTCATCGAAGTGCGCGTAGTACAGATCCACGGCATCGATCTGCAGACGATTCAAGGACGCGTCGATGGCCGCGAACACGTTGTCCCTCGACTGGCCGGACAGTTCCGGGTGGGCTCCGGCTTTGGTCGCGATGACGACATCGTCCCGGTTCCCGCGGGCCGTCAACCATTCCCCGAGAACGGCCTCGGACTCCCCGCCCGAATGACCCTCGGCCCAGGCCGAATACACGTCGGCCGTGTCGATGAAGTTGCCTCCCGCGGCCACGAACGCGTCGAGGACATCGAAGGACTGTTGACGATCGGAAGTCCACCCGAAGGTGTTTCCGCCCAGGTTGATGGGGAACACGGAAAGATCGGTGCGGGGGATGCGCTGCGATGTAGCCACGAAAAACTCCTACGGTCCGGTGTGAAAGTCTGTCCTACGTCACAACGACGCGTCACCGGATGGATATTCCGTGGCCCACCGGTCAGTCCTCGTCGAAGAGGATGATCTGCCGGACCGCCTTTCCTTCCGCGAGCGTGTCCATGGCCTCGTTGATGTCGTCCAGCCGGATGCGGTCCGAGATCAGCTCGTCGACCGGCAATTCGCCCTTGCGCCAGAGGTCCTCGTACTTCGGAATGTCGCGTGAGGGGACGGCGGAACCGAGGTAGCTCCCGACCACTGTGCGCGCCTCCGAGGTCAACAACAAGGGGTGAATCACGGATTCCGCTTGGGGGTGCGGGAGGCCCACGGTCACGGTCCTCCCGCCCAGGGCGGTGGCGTTGAAGGCGGTTTCGAACGCCCTGGGATGGCCGGCGGCCTCGACCACCAGGTCCGCCTTGACCCCTTGGTCCTGGACTTCCTGCGGGGAGTAGGTCACGTCCGCTCCCAGCTCGCGTGCCCTGACGAGCTTGTCCGGATTGGCGTCCACGCCGATGACCTTGCCCTTCTTGAGCCCTATCGCGGTCATGAGCGCCGCGATTCCGACGCCGCCCAGCCCCACGACCATGATGGAGTCGCCATCCTCCGGCTCGCCCGCATTGATCACCGCGCCGCCGCCGGTCAGGACCGCGCACCCCAAGGGGGCAGCGGCCTCGGGCGGAAGGTCGGATCCGACCTTGACGACGCTGGCCTGATTGACCACGGCATGGGTCGCGAAGGCGGAGACGCCAATGTGGTGGTAGATGTCGCCGTCATTCGGATCATGGATCCGGATCTTGGCCCCGCCTCCGGGAAGGAAACCGGCGTTGTTGGACTCGAGACCGCGGCTGCACGGCAGTTTGCCGTCGGTCCGACAGTTCTTGCACTCGCCGCACCGGGGCAGGAAGACGGTGACCACTCGGTCACCCGGCTCGAGGCCAGTAACCCCCTCACCGACCTCCTCGACGACGCCGGCCCCCTCGTGCCCCAAGAGCATCGGCACCGGACGGGGTCGGTTGCCGTCCACAACGGAGAGGTCCGAATGGCACACTCCGGCCGCCGTCATGCGCAACAGGACCTCGCCTTCTTGCGGAGGATCCAGCTCGAGTTCTCGAACCTCGAGAGGGCGAGACTCCGTGAAGGGGGCCTGGGCATCGGATGTGGTCAGTACGGCGCCGCGAATCTTCATGTTGGTTCCTCCGGTCGAATGCGAACGGTTTCCTTCATCACAGTACGCCGGATCCGAGCGAATTTCCCAGAATTGTTTTTGCATTACTGGGCCGGAGAAGGGCGAGGACATTGGTTGGTTCCTGCTATTGACACCCCCGTGATGCAGTGCAAGTGTGACCCACAACGCTTGTTGGCAATCGAGACAGACCAGAAGAACCGCAAGGGGCACCCGATGGACATGAAAGCGCACGTTCTCCATTCCGGAACCATGGAAGCCGATTACACCTGGTTGTTGTTGAAACCGGGTCGCATTATCAGGACAGTGCAGGATCGGGCGGTGCCACGAGAATTCGGAGAAGTCCCGACGCACGCCATCCTGGTGGAAACCCCGGAGGGCCGAATGCTCTGGGACACCGGCGTGCCGCGTGATTGGCGGCAACGCTGGGAACCCACTGGCTTCGACGAATTCTTCCCCGTCCTGGACGATGAAACCGAACCGCACTCGAGGTATCTCGACCACAGCCTCGCGCAAATGGATCTTTCTCCGGAGGACATCGATCTTCTGGTTCTCTCCCACCTCCACTTCGACCATGCCGCAAACGCGAAAATGTTCGACAACGGGAAAACCGAGATCATGACCAGTTCTGCGGAATTGGAGGGCGTCAAAGGAATTGAGGGATACAACCAAGGCGCCCACATTCCGTCTGATTACGAGGGTCTGAATATATCCGGCATTTCTGGGGACGAGGAAATTCTTCCCGGCGTCAAAGTGATTCAGACTCCGGGCCATACGTGGGGCACCATGTCATTGATGTTGGATCTCCCCAATGACGGCAAGAAACTCTTTACATCGGACGCCGTGTACATGCGGGATTCGTGGGGTCCGCCTGCGGTCGGTGCGGCGATTGTGTGGAACAACCTGGCCTGGCTCGATTCGGTGGAGAAATTGCGGCGGATCGCGGAGGAGGAAGAAGCCGAGGTCTTCTTCGGGCACGACGCCGACCAGGCGGAGAACGACATTCGCTGGGCTCCGGAAGGACACTATTCGTGATTCTCTACGACTTCAGATGCCGAGACGGTCACCGCTTCGAGGCGGCCGTGGAATCCATGACCTCGGAGAATCCGCCCTGTGCGGTGTGCGGCGAGACGACGTCGCGCGCCTTCTCCCGGGTCAACATCGGCAATTCTGCCGACGCCGGACCCACCAGGGAAGAGATGCCACACAGCTGGGAGAGCATTGGCCGGGGCCACCCGGACGCCGTCCGGCACTGGCGGAAGAAGATCGAGAAGAGGGAGAAGCTCGAGGAACGGTACCCCGAGCTGGCGGGCGACCGTCGGCCCGTTCTCGCCCACGAAGGAATCTTCGCCGGGTCGCCATTGCGGGCGGGTGACGACGTCGCCGCCTCGGTGGACGCCGCCCTCAAACGGTCCGGGTCACCGGAATCGAACGGGACGGACGAGGAATCGTCGAGCGCGAAGGGACGGGGCTGAAGGCCTGATTCGATAGGGTGTTGCTGCCACTCATCCGTCGTTTCAGGAGGTCAGCATGTCGAGCCCCACCATCCGATCGGCTGTGCCGGAGGACGTCCCGGAGATCGTGCAGCTCATTGTGGAGCTCGCGGTGTACGAGAAGGAACCGGACGCCGTGAAACTCACGGAGGAAAAACTGGCTGGTGACCTCTTCGCCGACCACCCCGCCGTATTCGTGGATGTGGCCGAAGCGCCGTCCGAGGCAGGACGACGTATCGACGGGTTTGCCCTGTGGTTCCTCAACTACTCCACGTGGGAGGGGGTCCACGGCATTTATCTCGAGGACCTCTACGTCCGCGAGGACGCTCGCGGATCCGGGGCCGGGAAGGCCCTGTTGCGCAGCCTCGCCCGCACCGCCGTCGATCGCGGTTACCAACGGGTCGAGTGGAGCGTCCTGAAGTGGAACGAGCCGTCCATTGGTTTCTACAAGAGCCTCGGTGCCTTCCCCCAGGAGGAGTGGGACACGTATCGGCTGACGGGCGGCCCATTGGAGAACTTCGCCCGGGCCTAGAGGGCCCTTTGGCTCGGGGCGCGCATCGCTCCGCGAGGGATCGACCCAGCGGCTCAACCTGCGCGAATGACGACGTTGTCCGCCTCGGTAGCCTCTTGGGTCTTTCCTCCGTGCCGCCGGAGGACCAGGTGGATGAGTAGCAGCATCACGCCCGAGGTGATGCCGAAGGCCCCGAAGGCAACGAAACCCCACTTCTCCAGGCCGAGAGCGAAGAGCTGACCGCCCATCCAGGGGCCGAAGACTGCCCCGAAGCGCCCCATGCCGGTGGTGAGTCCGAGAGCGGTCGCACGGGACTCGGTCGGGAACACGTGCGATACGGCGGCGTAGATCATGATTTGCGCGCTGAACAGGAAGACGCCGGTCACGAAGACCAGGATGTAGGTCACCACCATGGTGGACTTGATGCCCATCGCGCAGACGCCGACGGCCGTGAGCAGGAACCACAGCATCGAGACCCGTACCGGTCCCCAGGTGTCCGAGACTTTCCCGGCCACCAGGGTTCCCACGATTCCGCCCGCATTGATGAGGCACAGGAGCACCAACGAGTTGCCCAGGTCGAACCCCAGGGATTCCATGAGTGACGGCAGCCAGGTGCTCATTCCGTAGACGAGAAGGAGCCCGCCGAAGGATCCCAGCCAGAACAGGAGCGTGACCACGGCGTTGCGTCCGCGGAACAGCTTGGCGAGGTTTTCCCCGAAGTTTCCCCCGCGGTTCTTGATGGTTGACTTCTCCAGCGGGACAACCAGGTCGAATCTTTCTGCCAGGGCGCGTGCCTTGTCCATTCGGCCACGAGCCACGAGGAAGGTGGGGGACTCGGGCAGCAGAGTCAGGATCAGCGGAACAAGGGCGATCAGGGGCAGGACGCCGACCCAATAGATCGAGCGCCATCCCAGAGTGGGCAGGAGGTAGAGGCACAGGAGCGGGGCGACGATGCCGCCGGCCTGGTGTGCTGTCATGACCGCACCGACCGAAAAGTTGCGCACCCGGTCCGGAGCGAATTCGGAGACCATCGCAATCGCGGTGGGGAGCAGGCCGCCCAGGCCGAAGCCCGCAATCGTGCGCCAGATTCCGAAGCTCCCCGCGCCGGCCGCGAGGGCGCACCCTGCGGACGAGATCGAAAAGATCGCGGAACACAGGATGATGCTCCACCTCCGGCCGATCGTGTCGGCAACGACGCCGATGGCCAGCGCGCCGAGGAGCATTCCGAAGGTAGCCAAGGATCCGATGTTGCCGGCGTGAGCCGCCGTCATGTGGAACCCGGGATCCGCCGTCATGCTCGGGATGGTGGACCCGTACATGAAGGTGTCGATGCCGTCGAAGAAGATGGCCACCCAACACAGGATCAGAACGATTCTGAATGCTCTGTTGTTCGTGATTCTCTGCGTGCGCGGTGCAAGGTCGTGAGTCGTCATGAGATCCCCTAGAAGTCACGGACCTCCTCGTCGAGGCCCCTGGGATGCGACGACCCTGCGCCGCCTGTGGCAAGGGTGCCGCATCGGAGATCAGTGAACCAGGACACACTCACATTGTCAACAATTTAGTTAATCATGCGAACGCGGGTGGATTACGCATCCGAGGAGCGGATGGCCTCGGCGACACTCTCGAGGTGTCGGCTCATGGCCTCGGAAGCGGCGTCGGGGTCGTGCGAGCAGACCGCCTCGATGATGGCCAGGTGCTGGGGGAGGGAAACGCTCGGGCGCCCTGGGTGGTTGGAGAGCCGGAACTGGTACCTCACGGCCTGCCCGCGGAGTCGCTTGATGGTCTCCGCGGCAGTCCGCTGACCGCTCATGGTGATGATGAGTGAGTGAAGGTCCTTGTTGCACTGGGAGTATTCCGTGAGGAGTCCGGTCTCGACGGCGTGTGTCATTCGCTCGGCGATCGAGCGCAAGGTGCGGATCTCGTCTGGCCCGGCTCGCTTGGCCGCCTTGCTTGCGCACATCGCCTCGATGGCCCCGCGCACCTCGGTGATCTCGACTGCCTCCTGGACCGATACCGCCCGCACGCGAGCGCCCCGGTTCTGGACGCGCTCGACGAGGCCCTCCACGCTGAGTTCCGACAGGGCGATGCGCACGTTTCCGCGAGAGGCGTTGTATTCCTCGGAGAGGTCGGCCTCGACGAGCCGTTGGTTCGGCACAAGGTGTCCGGAGACGATCGCGTCCCGGAGCATGGCGACCAGCTGCGGAGCGGGAGTCGAGGGTGTGCGACGAGATCTTTCCGCGCCGTGCGGCGCTTCTGCGGTGGCTGAGCTCTCCTTCGGCAAGGCGGCTCTCCTTCGGGTTGTTCGGATGTCTCCAACTCACACATCCTACCGGGTGCCGACTAAATCGTTTGCAGGATTGTAAACAATAACGTTGACGATGTACGCTCATGTCATCCACATCACGCCTCAAGGATGAGGTCAATCAGGAGGAGGTCAGTCCGGATGACTGAGACCTTTGCGAAGTCCCCGGGCTGGCTCGATTGGGATTCCGACATCGGCAGCCCGAATTTCGACCTGCCGCACGGTGCGGTCGACTCCCACTGTCACGTCTTCGGGCCATCGGCGGAGTTTCCCTTTGCGCCCGAGCGGAAATACACACCCTGCGACGCGGGAAAACACGATCTCCGGAATCTGCGCCGGGCGCTCGGGGTATCGCGTTCAGTGATCGTCCAGGCCACGTGCCACGGTCGAGACAATTCGGCAATGCTCGATGCGCTCGACTTCTTCGGCGAGACCGCCCGCGGGGTGGCGACCGTGGGGCCGGATATCGGGCACGAGAACCTCGAGTGCATGCACCGGCGCGGAGTTCGAGGCGTTCGATTCAATTTCCTCAAACGATTGGTCGCCGAGGATCCTTCCGAAGATCTGCTGGCGGTCGCAGCGAAGATCAAGGAGTTCGGGTGGCACGTGGTCCTGTACTTCGAACCGGACGCTCTGCCGGACATCGAACCGCTGCTGGCCCGGATCGATGTTCCCGTGGTGATCGATCACATGGGGAGACCGGATGTTTCCTCCGCCCCGACGTCCCGTGAATTCGGGCGGTTTCTTGAGCTCGTCGACAGATACGAGGCGTGGGTGAAGATCAGCTGCCCAGAACGTCTCACGAAGACGGGCCCCTACGCCGAGCGGGGCGCGAAGAGCCTGTACGACGACGTCGTGCCGTTCGCCCGCAAAGTCGTCGAAGAGCTCCCCGAGCGGGTCCTGTGGGGTACCGACTGGCCCCATCCCAACCTGAAGACCCACATGCCGAATGATGCCGTGCTCCTTGACTACATTCCCCGCGTGGCGGAATCGGAGGAGGCACGGCGCGCACTGTTGGTGGACAACCCGATGACTCTCTACTGGCCGGGCCATGCCTCGCGGAGGCACGAAGAAGGCGGGGATGCCTCGTGAACACGGCAAACTCGATCAATCGGATCAACCGGCTGCCCGTGACCCGGTACCACAAGACCATGATCGCGCTCATCGCGGTCGCCTACTTCTTCGAATTTGCGGACATCAATACTTTTGCCGCCACGGCTCCCGAAATCAGGAGAGTCTGGGGACTGTCCGTCCCGGAAATCGGCTACATCACCTCGATTGCCTTTGTCGGGATGTTCCTGGGGTCTCTGGTGGGAGGCTGGTTGGCCGACCGATGGGGTCGCAAGTCAGCATTGCTCTCGACGACAGTGTGGTTCTCTGTATTCTCGTTGCTCACCGCCGCGGCGTGGGACTTCACGTCCATGGCCGTTCTCAGATTCCTCACGTCCGCAGGTCTGTCGGCGATGACCGTCATCGCGGTCATCTACGTCAACGAGGTGTTCCCGGCCAGAGTCCGCGGACGGTACCTTGCGTACGCCATGGTCATCGGCATTTGCGGAACGCCCGTGACCACCTTCGTCGCCAGCTTGGTGGTTCCCTGGAGCGATTCCAGTTGGAGGCTCGTGTACTTGTGGGGGTCACTCGGGGCGGTTCTCGTGTTCGGATTCAAGGTCCTGGTCGAGTCGCCGACGTGGCTCGAGAGCAAGGGACGAGTGGCGCAGGCCGACAGCGTGTTGCAACGGATGGAGCACCGGGTATCTGCTTCCGGTGCGATTCTCGACGACGCCGCAGCACCCGAGGAAGAAATCAGACGATCAGCCAATACTCCGATCAAGACACTCCTCCACAAGCGTTACCTCGCCCCGTTGCTGGTTCTCTCCGTCCTCTGGATCACCCAGACCGTGGGTTTCTTCGGATATTCGAGTTGGGCACCGACGTTGCTGGCGGACCAGGGCTTCTTGGTCGAGAAGTCGATTTTCTACGTTGCTCTGACCACCGTGGGCGCACCTCTGGGATCCCTGCTGGCCGCCTTCATCACGGACACCTTCGAACGCAAATGGCTGTTGGTCGTTTTCGGGGTGGTGATTGGCGTGTGCGGTCTGCTGTACGGCCTCACCTTCAATCCCGTCATGATCGTGGTTTTCGGGTTCCTGGTGAACATGTTCGAGCGGGGATACACGTCATTCGCGTACGCCTATTCCCCTGAACTGTTCGACACGAGGACACGTTCCCTGGGCACCGGAATCTCCTACGGGATCGGGCGGCTCTCGAACGCCGTCGGTCCACTCGTCATCGCTGCGATCTATGGGTCGTCCGGGTATTCCTCCGTCTTCGTCTTCATCGCGTGCACGTGGTTCTTCGGCGCCGTGGTTCTTGCCCTGTTCGGGCGGAGAACGCGGGTCAGGAGCACCGAGCCCGTGGAACCGATCGCAAAGGAACCGAAACCGTGACAGCATCTTCGACACCCACGACACGGGCCGCCTCCCAGACGGCGATCCCGGCTCTTTTCATGCGCGGCGGGACGTCCCGCGGACCGTTCTTCCACGTTTCCGACGTGCCCGGTGACCGGGAGCTCAGGGATCGCGTTCTGGTCTCCCTCATCGGCAGCCCCCATCCGCTCCAAGTGGATGGAATCGGGGGAGGCCATCCGCTCACCAGCAAGGCGGGCATCGTCTCGCACTCCGACGAGGCCGGGATCGATCTCGATTTCACCTTCGTGCAGCTCCAACCCGGGAGCACCAGCGTCCAGACAACCGCCAACTGCGGGAACATGCTCTCCGCCGTGGTGCCCTACGCGCTCGAGACCGGACTGATCGAACCCGATGGGGAGACCACCACGGCGGTGGTCCGGACCCTGAACACCGGGCTGCTCTCAGAGATCACGGTTCTGACCCCGGAGGTCGGAACCGGCACCGAGTCGCGGCGCGTGGTGGCCTACGACGGCGATACTGCGATCGACGGCGTCGGGGGCACGGCCTCTCCCATCAGGATCATGTTCCGGGATACGGAGGGATCGGTGGCCTCGTCCCTGCTGCCCACGGGCCATGCGCGCGACGTCGTGGTCCTCGCCGGCGCGCGTGAACTCGAGGCGACCCTGATAGACAACGGCCAACCCATGATTCTCGTGCGCGCGGCAGACGTCGGGCGGACGGGATACGAGTCCACGGACGAACTCAACGACGACGCCGCCCTCAAGGAACTTCTCGAAGACCTGCGTATCGAAGGAGCGGAACTCATGGGTCTCGGAGATGTGAGGGACAAGAGTTACCCGAAGATGACCCTCCTCGCCGAACCGCGCGGTGGGGGCGCGGTCTCCACGAGATGCTTCATCCCGCACGTTGCTCACGAGTCCATCGGAGTGCTTGCCGCGGTAACGGTGGCGACCGCCGTCTGCACGGACGGAACCGTGGCCCAGGACCTGGCCGATCCCGGGACCGGCCGACAACGCACCCTCGCGATCGAGCACCCCAGCGGCGACTTCGACGTCGACCTGGAACTGTCCGACCGCGGAGAGGTGCTGCGTGCCGGGATCACCAGGACGGCACGTCTGCTGATGTCAGGAAATCTCTGGGTTCCCCGCACGGTGTGGGACCCCGAGAGCGAGATTCCAGGAACGGAGAAAACGGAGTCATGATCGTCGATTGCCACGGGCACTACACCACTGCCCCGGAAGCGCTGGGGCGCTGGCGGGAACAACAGATCGCGGCGCTGGCCGGAGGTCCCGAGCCCGACCCCGCCGGTCCGGAGATCACGGATCAGGAGATCCGCGAGAGCATCGAGGCCAATCAGTTGCGCCTGATGGACGAACGGGGCATCGACCTCACCGTCTTCTCGCCGCGGGCATCCTTCATGGCACACCACGTCGGGGACTTCCGCACGTCGTCGGACTGGGCACGCATCTGCAACGACCTCTGTGCACGCGTCGCATCCCTGTACCCGGACCGGTTCGCGCCCGCGGCGATGCTGCCCCAGTCGCCGGGGGCCGACCCCGCGACCTGCGTGGATGAGATCGATCGTTGCGTCCGGGAACACGACATCGTGGCGATCAACCTCAACCCTGATCCGTCAGGCGGCTACTGGACGGCTCCACCACTGACGGATGAATCCTGGTTCCCGGTCTACGAGGCCATGACCGAGCACGGGCTCCCTGCCATGATCCACGTTTCGACGTCGGTCAACCCCGCCTTCCACACGACGGGGGCTCACTACCTCAATGCCGACACGACCGCCGTGATGCAGTTGATCCAGGGCGACCTGTTCGCCCGCTGGCCCGATCTGAAGTTCGTGATCCCCCATGGTGGGGGAGCCGCGCCGTACCACTGGGGACGTTTCCGGGGTCTGGCCCAAGCGTTGGGCAAGCCCCGCCTCGAGGAGCACCTGCTCGGCAACGTCTATTTCGACACCTGCGTCTACCACCAGCCGGGAATCGACGAGCTGCTGTCCGTGATCCCGCACCGGAACGTCCTGTTCGCGTCGGAAATGATCGGTGCCGTACGTGGCGTGGATCCGGAAACCGACCAGTTCTTCGACGACACCGCCCAGTACATCAAGTCCGCCGCGCTGACCGACGACGACCGGGCGGACATCTTCGAGCACAACGTCCGAAGGGTCTACGGGCGTTTGGACCGGCGCATCACGACCACCCGTTCCACCGAAGAGAAAGAGAACCGTACTCATGTTTGATCTCGGAATAGTTCACACCGACGTCCACCGGCCCGACCCCGAGCACGTCGCGGCCCTGGACCGATTCGACGTGCCGACCATTCACGAAGCCATGGGGCGCGTCGGCCTCATGCGCCCCTACATCCGCCCGGTCTATCCCTCCGCCAGGGTGTGCGGACCCGCCGTGACTGTGCTTCTGCAGCCGGGAGACAACTGGATGCTCCACGTGGCCGCGGAGCAGGTCCGGGAGGGCGACGTCGTCGTGGCGGGGTGCACCACGGAGAGCGAGGACGGTTTCTTCGGCGAATTGTTGGCGACGTCGATGCGGGCTCAGGGGGCCAAGGGGCTTGTGATCGACGGCGGATGTCGGGACACGACGCAGCTCGAGGACATGGACTTCCCGGTCTTCGCACGGGCCATCAACTCGAAAGGAACGATCAAGGCCACCCTGGGATCCGTCAACGTGCCGGTGGTCTGTGCCAACGCGCTGATTCACCCGGGGGACGTGGTGGTGGCGGACCATGACGGCGTCGTCGTGGTCCCGAAAGACCGTGTGGCATCGGTGGCCCGGGCGGCGCAGGACCGAGTGGATCGGGAAGAGAGCAAGCGTGGGAAATTCAGGGACGGAACCCTGGGACTCGACCTCTACTCGATGCGTGAACCGCTCGAAGCCGCCGGGCTGAAATACATCGACTGAGCCGACGATCGAGAAAGGACACCTCATGGCCGAGACAGAGAATTTCGACCTCTCCCACGTGGGAGCCGTCGAACTCCACACCCCCGAATTCGAGAAGAGCCTCTGGTTCTTCCGCGACCTGCTCGCAATGCGCGAGATCGCCCGTATCGGCGACTCCTCGTACCTTCGTTGCTGGGACGAGTACGAGAACTACACGATCAAACTCACCGCATCAGAGACCAATGGCGTGGGGCGCACGCTTTACCGAGCGTCCAGTCCGGAAGCCCTCGAACGGCGGGTCACCGCGATCGAGGCGGCCGGACTCGGGCACGGTTGGAAGGAACCCGAAGTCGGAGTCGGCCGGTCCTACGAATTCGAGGATCCGGACGGCCATCTCATGGCGGTGTACTACGAGACGGAACACTATGTTCCCGACGACGAGGACACACCGGCGCTCAAGAACCAGGCCGCGGCCTACCCCGGGCGAGGAGTCAATGCACGGCGGTTGGACCACATCAATTACCTTGCGAAGGACGTCAATGCGGTCGGCGAATTCTGGCGTGATGTGATGAAGGCACGAGAATCCGAGCGCGTCAGGCTCGACCGAGGCGGGTATGGCGCCTGGTGGTTCAGGTTCCAGCAGAAGTCCTACGACGTCGTGTACTCGGACGACTGGACGGGTGAACGCGGACGTTTCCATCACTTGGCCTTCGCTCCGGATACACGCGAGGACATCCTCAAGGCCGCGGACATCTTCCTGGAAAACGGCGTGCACATCGAGTACGGGCCGTACAAGCACGCAATCAACCAGACCTTCTTCCTGTACGTGTGGGAGCCCGGCGGCAACCGCATCGAACTGGCGAATGCCGGTGCGCGACTGGTGATGGACCCCGACTGGCCGGTGGTCGAATGGTCCGAGGCGGAACGTGCCAAGGGGCAGGCCTGGGGCATGAAGACGGTACCGACCTTCCATACCCACGGCACACCGTACGTGAAGGACCAGGAGCGCATAGACCGGGAAGCCATGGAGGGCGTCAGGCACGACCGGGTCAAAGAGATCTACACGGACTGACCCCGGTGCCTGCCGAAGTGCGCGGACTCGTTTCGCATAGTGATCCCGAAATATGGGGTGCTCCGATGCCGGAGTAGCCTGGGGCACAAAGGCCTGGGTCGCCGGTCACACGGCATGTTCCGGGTCTCGCACCAGCACCTCCGAAAGGATCCGCACTTCACGATGTCCGTCTTGTCCGACCAGATCAGCGCAACTGTCTCGAGCAATGGGAGCGAGATGATCGCGTTGCGCCGCGAGCTCCATCAGATTCCCGAGCCCGGGCTGCACCTCCCCGAGACCAACGCCCGGCTCCGGCGGGAATTCGAGGCGCTGGGCATGGAGATTACCGATGCCCAGGAGGTCTCCGGGTTCACCGCCGTGCTCCGGGGCGGCGCCGGTGCGTCGTTGCCGATCGAGAAACGGCCGATCGTTCTCCTGCGCGCCGACATGGATGCCCTGCCCGTGACCGAGGAGACCGGGCTGAGCTGGGCCTCGACCAACGGGGCGATGCACGGATGCGGCCACGACATGCACATGGCCGGCTTGGTCGGGGCCGCACGGGCGTTGCATGCTGTGCGCAAGGAGCTGAAGGGCGACGTCGTCTTCTTCCTCCAGCCCGGCGAGGAGGGGTGGAACGGGGCCCAGCACCTGATCGATGAAGGGCTGTTGGAGTCGGCGGGGCGGCTGCCCGACCACGCCTACGGTTTGCACGTGTGGTCCGCGCAGTACCCGAGCGGAACCATCGTGTCGAAACCGGGGGCGCTGATGGCCTCCTCGGACACGATCAACGTGCGGGTTCACGGCACCGGCGGTCACGGGTCGGCCCCGCACAAGGCATTGGATCCCGTGCCGGTGGCCGCGGAAATGGTGACACAGTCCCACGTGGTGGTCACCCGGGAGTTCGACATCTTCGATCCCGTGGTCGTGACCTGCGGCAGCGTGGTGGCCGGCTCGACGGCCAATGTCATCCCGGATCACGCAACCGCCAAATTCACCCTCCGGGCCTTCGACCCCGAGACTCGCAACCGACTCATCGACACCCTGGTCCGCCTGTTCGAGGGCGTAGCGGCCGCGCACGGCACGACGTGCGAGATCGAGGTCAAGAAGCTGTATCCGGTCACCACGAATCACGACGACGAGACGGGCTTCCTCTCGGAGGTCACCGAGGAGGTCTTCCCCGGACGCTGGTCGGAGTTGACCGATCCCGTGGGTGCCTCCGAAGACTTCTCCAAGGTCCTGGAACGCATCCCGGGAACCTTTGCGTTCGTCGCCGCGGTGGACCCGGACAAGGACCCGGAGACCGCGGCCTTCAACCACTCGCCGTTCGCGACCTACGACGATTCGGTACTGGTGGACTGCTCACGCCTCCTGGCGGAGCTCGCCGCACGACGGCTCAGCGCCTGAACTTCCCCTCACTACACCTCGAAAGGACCAGTATGAGTTCCTCGAGCACCGCGACGGCGCCCGCCCCGAGCAGGCAGTCGCACGCCAAAACCCTCCTCGGCACCGGTATCGGCAACGCCCTGGAGTGGTTCGACTGGAATATCTACGCCAGTTTTGCCGTATATTTCTCGACCCAGGTCTTCAACGACGACAACCCGCAATCGGCTTTCCTGGAGACCATGGCGGTCTTCGCGGTCGGGTTCGTGGCACGGCCGTTCGGAGGTTTCGTCTTCGGTTTCCTGGGCGACCGGTGGGGGCGCAAGCGCTCCCTGACCCTTGCCGTGGTCAGCGCCTCGGTGGGGTCGCTGATCGTTGCTGTCTGCCCCACGTACGACAAGGTCGGCTGGTTGGCTTCGGCCCTCCTGCTGCTCGGCCGGCTCATCCAGGGGCTGTCCCACGGGGGCGAACTCCCGGCGGCCCAGACCTATCTGGCGGAACACGCACCGCGCGAGAAGCGCGGCCTGTTCGCAAGCTCGATCTACGTGACCGGAACGATCGGTCTGGTCTGCGGACTGGTGCTCGGGCTCGTCCTTCAGGGCGTCCTGACTGAGGACCAGATGAACTCTTGGGGCTGGCGGGTGCCCTTCCTGGTGGGCGCGTTGCTTGGCGTCGTCGCCATTTGGATCCGCTCCTCGATGGAGGAGTCCGAGCTGTTCACCGAGCACATGGAGGCCGTGGAAAAGCAGGAGGCCAAGAAGGAGAACATCCTGGTGGCCGTCCTCAAGAACTGGAGGACGGGTCTGCAGGTCATCTTCCTGACCGCGGGTCTCACGATCGCCTACTACGTGTGGTCCGTATCCATGGCCTCCTTGGCGACGACGACGTTCGGGTACGACTCCCAGACCGCCTTCACCGCTTCCCTCATCGGCAACGTGGTGTTCATCCTGGTCCTGCCGTTCTGGGGCATGTTGTCGGACAAGATCGGGCGGAAACCGTGCATCCTCATCGCGATGCTCGGGAGCTTGGTCCTGTCGATCCCGATGATCAAACTCGTCTCCGGGGGAGAGGGGTGGCAACTGATCCTCGCGATCTGCGTTCAGCTGGTCCTGCTCGGCGGGTTCCTCAGCCACGCCCCGGCCACGTACGCGGAGATGTTCACGACCGACCAGCGCACGGCCGGTTTCGGGATCCCGTACTCGATCGCGATCGCCCTCTTCGGCGGCACCGCAGGATATGTGCTGACGGCGCTCGGCGACCCCTACAAATTCGCGATCTACGCCATGGTGTTCCTGGTGCTGTCGGCCCTGACCGTCCTGACCCTGCCCGAGACGAAGGGCAAGGACCTGAGGTAGCCGGCGCTCGCGGTCGATCGCGGACCCGCGCTTTGCGGGTGTCCCTCGGCCGGGTCAGTCATAGCGTTCGTCGGCCGTGACCCAGACCGGGAACGGATCGGGCATCACATTCCACGTCTCCGGCGCGCTGAGCAGTTCACGGTCATTGAGTGTGGCCTCGTCGAGGGCCTCCGTCAGGCGAGTCGGTTGGAGATCGACGCCGGTCAGGATGATGTCCTGACCAAAGCTGAGGGGCTCTTGGGCGGCGTCGTCCCTGGCCAGGGGCTCTATCACCATGGCGCCACCGGCGTGGCTCCACTGGGCCGTGACGCCCTGCCGCGTGGCGAGGCGGCAGAACCCGCACGACCGGATCACCGAGCCACCGGTGCCGGGCTCGATGTACTCGTCCAGGACTCGCTGCAAGCGCAGCGGGTGGAACGGCCGGGGGTTGGTGTACCGCATGGAGGCCACCCGAGGGTTCCGGTGCGGCGTCGTGTGCTGGCCGTTCAGGTGGGCGACCCATCCCGGGCGGATGCGCAGTCCCGGGTGGCGCAACTCGATGTGGTCGGTGGCCACGGACCCGGATTCCTGGTGGGGTTCGGGCTCGATGGTGTGCGACCGATGGCCGCGATAGGCGTCCCGGACGACGTCGGCCAGGGGGCTGAGCTCTCCGATCACGGAAACCATGAGGGAGTCGTCTTCGGGCGGAAGATTCCCGCCGTTGACCACCAGGGCCGTCGAGCAGTACTCGAGGTGCTGGGCGGCGAACAGTGACCTGGCCGTCACGGCCCGGAACGGCATGCCGTGATGCACCTGGAGATGCTCGACCCGGTCCGTCCGGGACAGCTCGCTGAAGAAGTGCGTCGCGTCGAGCACGCAGACGACGTCGACGAGTCGCGTGGGCTCCTCGGGGTCCGCGAGCGAGCCGATGACGTCCAGAATCGGCGCCTGGATCGGGTATTCCACCACCACGCCGTCCGATTGGGCCCAGGGGATGAGGGCCATCGCCTCCCGGACGGGATCCATCGCAATAGCCAGTCTCTCGGCAGTGATCACCTCGAAGCCGGTTTCGCTCGCGATTTTCTGCGCGTGCAGGCGACGCTCGGGTTCGCACGTGCCGACGACGGCGATCACGGCGGTCCTGTCCATGGGCTTCTCCTTAGTTCGGCCGGGTCCTGATGCATGGTTGGGGTTCGTGTGGTCCGATCTTCTACTGTACTCTGTGAATGAGAATCAGTAGCAATAAGGAGAATCATGAAGGTTCGAGCATCACTTCGATCGTTGAAGAATCAGCCCGGTGCGCAGGTCGTCAAGCGGAAGGGGCGGATCTACGTGATCAACAAGCAGAACCCGCGCATGAAGGGCCGCCAGAAGTAAGTCCGGCGGGGTCTTGTGCGGCCTTCCGGGGGCGAGGTGGCAGATTCGTGCGGCTCCTGTCGCGAGGTGGCAGTCCTGTGCGATTACTCCCGCGAGGTGGCAATCTTGAGCGGTAACTCCCGCGAGGTGGCAGTCTTGTGCGATTTTTGGCCCGATTTCGTCCCAAAATTGCCACCTCGCGGGGAAAGATGCACGTGATTGCCACCTCGCGGGGGAAGATGCACGAGATTGCCGCCTCGCGGGGGACGACGCCCGAAAGTGCCACCTCGCGGGGGAAGACGCACGAAATCGCCGCCTCGCGGGGGAGATGCGGGTAGTGTCACGTCGCGGGACGGCTTCTGACCGGGGCATCCCGGCGGCACCCGTCCCGGCGGCACCCGTCCCGACCGGCCCCGTCCCGACCCCGTCCCGACCAGCCGCCCCACCCGGGCCGCCCCCCGCGACCGGCCGAACCGCTGTCGACCCGAATGAGGACCCATCGTGAGCACTACCTTGATCACCGGCGCATCGTCCGGCATCGGCGAGGAACTTGCCTCCCGATTCGCGCAGCGGGGAGAGGACCTCGTGCTCGTGGCGCGGCGCAGGGACCGGCTGGACGCGCTCGCGGACAGGATCGGCGACGAGTTCGGCGTCGACGTCGAGGTGATCGACATGGACCTCGCCGATGTGCACGCCGCCCGCGAACTCCGTGACCGGGTCGGTTCCCGGCGGATCGACACGGTCATCAACAACGCCGGATTCGGCCTGAGCGGCGACGTCGCCGACCTGGATCCCGAGGACCTGGACGCGATGGTCAAGGTCAACTGTCTCGCCCTGACCGGGATCACGTCACGATTTCTGGGTGACATGGTGGCGCGGAACCACGGAACCATCGTCAACATCGCCTCGACCGCCGCCTACCAGCCAGTTCCGCACATGGCGGTCTACGCGGCATCCAAGGCCTTCGTGCTGTCGCTGACCGAGGCCCTGTGGGCCGAAACCGCCGAGCACGGGGTCAGGGTCCTGGCCGCCTGCCCCGGCCCGACCGAGACCGAATTCTTCGAACACGCCGGGCGGAAGGCCGCCGTCGGCCGCATGCGGTCTGCCGGGCAGGTGGCCGACGCCCTCATGGAGGCACTCGACGGACGCTCTCCGAGCTTCGTCGACGGGTGGCTCAACCGCCTCATCGCCAAGGGATCGTCATTTCTGCCGAAGGCATGGGTGCTCAAGATCGCCGCCGCGGCCGTGAACTGATTCGCGCACCGACCCGTGCGCCCGACGTCGCCCCTCCCACGGAGTGGGCTGACGGCGAATTCCTGGACAGCTCTCAGCCGCGGGGAGCACCCTGGGATACATGCACGAACACCGCGGTGACCACGAGCGAATCGCCCAACTCATGACCGGATGGTTGTACCGCGACGTGGGATGCACCGCGCACACCCGCCTCTTCGATCGGCTCGAAAAAAGGGACGGCCAGTGGCGCATCAGCTACCGGAACTGCACCTACGACTTCGCGCATTTCAACTACCCCGTGGGTGCGGTGGACGTCGACCGGGATGTCCTCGCCCAATATCCCCGGGCCTGGGCGGCGCTGGCCTACATCCTTCACCTCAGGGGATACCCGCTGACCCAGGAGCACCCGACCCAGGGCAGCGCCATGGAACGAGACGTCAAGGAGGCCGCCTTCGCGTGGCTCGACCAGGAGAAGATTTCATGAAAACACTCATCAGTTCCGTCAGCGTCTTCAACGGGGAAATTCTCTTGGAAGGTCTCCACGATGTCGTCTTCGACGACACCGGTATCCTTTCGGTCCAGCCCGCCGGAACGCATGAGGCCGCAACCGCGGAGGTGGCCCTGGACGGTACCGGACGGACTCTCCTTCCCGGACTCATCGACTCCCACGTGCACATCACGGACCCGCAGCAACTGGACCAGTTGCTCGATCACGGCGTCACCACCGCGTTGGACATGGCCATGTGGCCGTACGAGTTCCAACAGCAGATTCGTTCGGCGGGACACGGCACCGCGATCTTCACCGCGGGTGCCCCGCTGGTCTCCCACCACGGAACCCACGCCCGGATCCCGAACTTTCCCGCAGAGTCGATGACAGACGACGCCGAGGGCGCCCGCAGGCTCGTGCGTGAGCGCGTCGACCAGGGCAGCGACTACATCAAGATCATCCTGGAGAGCCCGGGACATGGTGGTTTGGAGGCCGACGTCGCCCGGGCCGCGGTCGACGAGGCGCACCGTGCCGGGAAACTGGTGGTCGCCCATGCCGCGGCCGCCGGTGCCTACGAGATCGGGGTGGAGGTCGGCGTCGACATCCTGACCCACGCGCCGCTCGACAAGAAACTGCCGCCGCGCCTGCTGACCGACATGCTCCAGAAGCACATCGCCACCTCGCCCACGCTGACCATGATGAAGGGGACCGCCGACTTCTACGCCGCCCAGGGGCTCGACTTCGCCTTCGCGAACCAGGCGGTCGCCGACATGCACAAGGCCGGGACCACGATCCTGGCAGGCACCGACGCCAACCAGGCGCCCGGCGTCCCGGCGAACGTGGTCCACGGAACCTCGATCCACGAGGAACTCCGGCTGCTGACACAGGCCGGCCTCGCTCCCGTGGAAGCGCTCCAGGCGGCCACGAGCCTCAACGCCAAGGTTTTCGGGCTGGAGGATCGCGGCGTCGTCGAACCCGGGCGTCGCGCCGATCTGGTGCTCGTGTCCGGGGACCCGACCCGTGACATTGCCGTGACCGAGAACCTCGAAGGGGTCTGGCTCGGAGGTCGCCCGACGGAAGGAACGAAATGACTCTGAAACTCATCACGCTCGAAGAGCACTACATGAGCCCGGAGGTCGCGCGGGCCACCGGGCCGGAGATCGCCAGGATCAGCCCCGGTTTCGCCGAAGCCTTCTCCGGTGAGGGCGGCGGACCCGGGTCCCCCGACGTCGAAGCGCTCGGCGACCTCGGCGACAAGCGCCTGGCGGACATGGACGCCTACGGAATCGACGTCCAGGTCCTCTCCGGCCTCAACGCTCAGCATCTGCCGTCCGACGTCGCCCCCGATCTGGCTCGTGCGACCAATGACAGGCTTGCCGCTGCCATGAATCGGCACCCGGATCGTTTCGCGGGGTTCGCCTCCGTGCCGACCTCGGCCCCGGACCGTGCCGGGGACGAGCTGCGCCGGGCGGTCGGGGACCTGGGGATGTCGGGAACCCTGGTGTTCGGCCGTACCGAGGGCAGGTTCCTGTCCGACCCGAGATTCGAGGGCCTCCTGGCAGCCGCGGAGGAAACGGGTGCGCCCGTGTACCTGCACCCGTCCCCGGCCCCGCTGGCCACCACCGAGGAGAATTACGGCGGGCTGAGCGAGGTCGTGACGACCCGGCTCCAGACAGCCGCGTGGGGGTGGCACCAGGAGACGGCCGTCCACTTCATGCACCTGGTTCTTTCGGGCGTGTTCGACCGTCACCCCGATCTCAAGCTCATCCTGGGTCACTGGGGTGAGATGATTCCGTTTTTCCTGGAGCGTCTCGACGAGATGTTGCCGACCCGGATCACAGGGGTCGAGAGGTCCTTCACGGAATATATGCGTGAGAACGTATGGATTACCCCGAGTGGGATGTTCACGCAGGCCAACCTCCAGTACTGCGTAGAGACCATCGGTGCGGACAGGATCATGTACTCGGTCGACTACCCGTTCGTCCGGATGGACGGTGCCCAGGAGTTCCTGAGCGAGGCACGGTTGGACGACTCCCAGAAGGAGGCCATCGCGCACGGAACCGCCGAACGGGTCCTGCCGAATCTCGTGGTCTGAGGGAGCGCTCCGACGTCGTCGATGACGTAACATGTATCACTGGCCACTGTGATCTGACGGAAAGACCAAGCATGAGCGAGTCCTCTTCGACACCTGCCTCGACCAGCACCCAGGGAGAGAACCTCGAGCGGGGACTCAAGAACAGGCACCTCCAGCTCATTGCGATCGGCGGAGCCATCGGGACCGGGCTGTTCTTCGGGTCGGGCAAACTGACCAATGTGGTCGGCCCCGGTCTGCTTCTGGTCTACGCGCTGATCGGCTTCGTCCTCTTCTTCGTGATGCGCGCCCTCGGCGAGTTGCTGCTGTCCAACCTCAACTACAAGACGTTCGGCGACATCGCGAAGGACAACATCGGGCCGTGGGCCGGGTTCATGGTGTCGTGGAACTACTGGTTCTCCTGGGTCGTGGGGTGCGTTGCCGACCTGGTCGCCATCACCGCCTACATCCAGTTCTTCTGGCCGGACGTGCCTGTCTGGCTGCCGGCCCTGGTCACGGCGATCGGTCTGATCGTGTTGAATCTCCAGCCGGTCAAGGCCTTCGGCGAGACGGAGTTCTGGTTCGCGATCATCAAGATCGTCGCGATTCTTGCGCTGATCTTCGTGGGCATCGTCCTGGTGCTGACCGGGTACGAGAACGGTGACGGAACCCGGGCGGCGGTTTCGAACCTCTGGACCCACGGTGGCTTCTTCCCGACCGGAATCACCGGATTCGTGCTCGGTTTCCAGCTGGCGATCTTCTCCTTCATCGGGATGGAGCTCGTGGGCACCACGGCCGCCGAGACGGAGAACCCGCACCGCAACCTGCCTCGGGCCATCAACTCGATCCTGGTGCGCATCGTCGTCTTCTACATCGGATCGCTCGGCGTGATCATGATGGTCACCCCGTGGGATCGCATCGATCCCGAACAGAGCCCCTTCACCACGATGTTCAGCAACACGGGATTTGCCGCCGCCGCGTTGGTGGTCAATCTGGTGGTCCTGACATCGGCGGCGTCGAGCGCCAACTCGGGCGTGTATTCCGCTACGCGCATGTCTTTCGGGCTGGCGAAAGACGGTCACGCCCCGAAGGCGCTGAACTATACGACCCGGCGTGGTGTGCCCATGAAGGCCGTCTTCTTCACGACCGTCTTCCTGTTCGCAGCGATCCCGCTCCTGTTGGGCGGCGACGCCCTGACGCAGGCGTTCACCGTGGTCAGCTCGATTTGTTCCGCGGACATCCTGTTCACGTGGGGATCCATCGTGGTCAGTTACATCATCTACCACCGGCGCCACCCGGAACGGCACCGTGCGTCCGGGTTCCGCATGCCGCTGCCGCGCATTGCTCCGTGGGTGGTCTTGGCCTTCTTCGTGTTCATCGCCTTCACCCTGACGCTCAGCCCCGACACCCGGATCGCCGCAATCCTCAGTCCCTTCTGGTTCCTGCTCCTTGCGGTGCTGTGGCAGGTGGTCAAGCGACGCCTCCAGAAGCAGCATCGGCCCCTGACCTCCGAGATCCCGATGGTCTCGCCCCGGGAAATCCGCCAACACTTCGACGACGCCGAGGGCAAGTAACCGTCGGGTCGAAGTCCACGCCAGACTCACACTCACAGTCACACTTTTGAAAGTCTCACACTCACACTCCTAAAAGTGTGAGTGTGAGTGTGACTGTGGCATGAGGTTCATGCGGTGGAGGCGCCGGACCAGCGCGGAACGGTCTACACTGCGGATTGACCCGATGGACCGACCCCCACCCGCACGCAAAGGACCCCATGTCTGAGCACATCATTGGACGCAGAAGCTTCGACTTCGAGAAGCAGATTGCGGTGATGGCGGTGGTCAACCGGACGCCGGACTCCTTCTACGACCGCGGCAGAACCTACGAGATCGACGCCGCCGTCTCGTCCGCGGTGCAGGCCGCCGAACAAGGTGCCGACTGGGTCGATATCGGTGGCGTCCCCTTCGGACGCGGACCCGCGGTCAGCCCCGCCGAGGAACTCGAGCGCATTGTGCCGGTGATCGAGCAGGTTGCGGCTGCGAGCGACGTCGTCATCTCGGTGGACACGTACCGTGCCGAGGTTGCGGAGGCGGCAACCTCCGCGGGCGCATCCGTCATCAACGACACCAGCGGATTCTCCGACCCCCGGATGGCTGCGACGGTCGCCGGGTCGGGGGCGCACGTCGTCATCACTCACAGTGCGGGCAGGCCGCGCGAGGAGAAGCCGCCGGCCAGGTACGCCGACGTGGTCGATGAGGTCCGCGCCTTCCTTGTCGAGCGGGTCGACCGGGCCGTGGAGGCGGGCATCCCCCGTGAGAACATCATCCTGGACCCCGGGCACGACCTGGACAAGAACACCCTTCACACGCTCGAGATCACGCGCCGGCTCGACGAGATCGTCGGGCTCGGCCTTCCGGTGCTGGCGGCAGTCTCCAACAAGGACTTCATTGGCGAGGCCATCGACCGTCCGCAGGGAGAACGCATCCACGGATCGATTGCCGCGATGATGGCGTGCATCGAACGAGGCGCGCGGATCGTCAGGATGCACGACGTCGCCTCCGCCGTGGACGCGGCTCGCATGTATGAGGCCGTCGTCGGGTGGCGGGAGCCCGTCCGCGTCGAGCACAACGCCCAGCCAGGAGGAAACGTATGAGCATCGACCAGTTGTTTCCGACCGCGCGGCAGGAACTGACCGACGAGCAGTTGCTGACCCTCTACGCGCCGCGCACCGCCGACGACGGGGCCTGGTTGCGCATGAACTTCGTGACCAGCCTGGACGGCGCCGTTGCGGTCGACGGGGTGTCGGGGAGTCTGGGTGGCCCGGGCGACTTCCGTGTCTTCGAACTCCAGCGGTACCTGGCCGACGTCGTCCTGGTGGGTGCCGGAACGGTGCGGGACGAAGGATACGGAGCCATGGTCCTCCCGCAGGAGGCCACCCGGTGGAGGGCGGACCACGGTCTCACGGACCACCCCGTCTTCGCCCTGATCAGCGGGTCGGCCGATCTGTCCCCGGAGTCGGAAACCTTCTCCCGGGCACCCGTCCGGCCCCTGGTCTTCGTGTCTGCCGACGCCGACGAAGCGCGCCGCGACGCACTCGCGGAGGTCGCCGACGTCGTCATTGCCTCGGTCCCCGGTGGAGCGGCCATCGATCCTCGCATCGTGCGAGCGCACCTGGTCTCCCGCGGACTGACGCGGATCCACGGCGAAGGCGGCCCCCGGGTCTTCGGTTCGTTCCTCGAGGCCGGCGTCGTGGACGAACTGTGCCTGACCATGGCTCCGAAGCTGCTGGCCGGACGGGCCGGCCGCATCTCTGCCTCGGAGTCGTCCGTCCCGACGCATATGGACCTCGCCTCCGTGCTCCGGTCCGAGGACGAGCTTCTGCTCCGGTACATCAGGAAATAAGTCGCCGGGCCGGGTGAGTCGTGCCGTCAGGGCCGGGCTCGTGGCGTGCTGGCGAGCGCTCGCCGTCAGCCCTGACCACGCAGCCACTGGCCCGTCGCGGACTCTTCGCACGCGGCGACGTCGGCGGGGGCACCGGAAACCAGGATTCGTCCACCGCGGTCACCGGCGCCCGGCCCCATGTCGATGACCCAGTCCGCACCGGCCACGACCCGCAGGTCGTGCTCCGCGACGATCACGCTGTTCCCTTGGTCGACCAGCCGGTTGAGTTCGCCGACCAGGAGGTCCGTGTCCGCGGGGTGCAGCCCCGTGGTCGGCTCGTCGAGCAGGTAGACGGTGTGCCCGCGGGGTGCCCGCTGGAGTTCCGTGGCGAGCTTGATCCGCTGGGCCTCGCCGCCGGAGAGCTCGGTGGCGGGCTGGCCCAGGGTGAGATAGCCGAGACCTACGGCGTTGAGTGCCCGCAGGGAGCGGGAGACGTTCTTGTCCTCGTCGAAAAAGTCGAGTGCGTCACGGACGGACAGGTCCAGGACGTCCGCGATGGTCCTCCCGTTCCATGTGACCTCGAGCGTCTCCGGGTTGTACCGGGCTCCGTGGCAGTCGGGGCACGGAGAGTAGCTGCCCGGCAGGAACACGAGTTCGACCTCGATCTGCCCCTCGCCCTGGCAGGTGGGGCAACGGCCCTCCGTCACATTGAACGAGAACCTGCCGATGCCCCAACCGCGCGCCTCGGCCTCCGGGGTGGAGGCGAAGAGCTTGCGCACGCGGTCGAACAGGCCGGTGTATGTGGCCAGGCACGACCGCGGGCTGCG
This sequence comes from Rothia koreensis, assembly GCF_004136575.1. GTDB lineage: Bacteria > Actinomycetota > Actinomycetes > Actinomycetales > Micrococcaceae > Rothia > Rothia koreensis. The sequence continues at coordinate 1,863 of NZ_NOIQ01000026.1, read as the reverse complement.
CCCGATGGGCTTCTGGGTGATCTGCACCAGGCGGTCCACGACGTCGGCTCCGGACACCGAGTCGATCGCGGCGGACTCGCCCGGGTCGTCGTCGTTCTCGAGCACGCTCGAACGGGCGCTGTCTCGGAGAACCGGGGCCAGGACCTCGCTGAGGAGCGTGGACTTGCCTGCGCCGGACACACCGGTCAGTGCCGTGAACGTTCCCAAGGGGAAGGACACATCGATGTTTCGGATATTCCGCGCTGTCACGCCGCGCAGCGTCACGTGGCTCGTGGCGTCCCGGGCGTCGTCGGAGGTTCGCGGATCGGGCAGGGGCCGGTACAGGTACGGCGCGGTCTTCGACTCGGCGACGTCGGCGAGTTCGCGCACCGGCCCGGAGTGCAGGACCCGTCCGCCGTCGACACCGGCCGCCGGCCCGACGTCGACGGCCCAGTCCGCCTGTTCGACCAAGCGCATGTCGTGCTCGACGAGGAGCACCGAATTGCCGTCCTCGATGAACCGCTCGAACAGGTCCAGGAGAACACCCTTCTCGCTGGGGTGCAGGCCGGCCGAGGGCTCGTCCAGAACATAGGCGACGCCGAAGAGCCCGGACCGCAACTGGGCCGAGAGCCGGAGCCGTTGCATCTCCCCGGTCGAGAGCGTCCGTGCCGGGCGGTCGAGGCTCAGATGACCGAGCCCCAGCCCGACCATGGTCTCCAGGACGGGAACGACATTGGGCAGGAGAAGACGTTCCGCCTCGACCTCGGGCGACTCCGCTTCGTCGAGGACCTCCGCCCACCTGTGCTGCAGCAGCGTCAGGACCTCTTCGGCGGAGCGGGCGTTGAGCTCGTAGATCTTGAACCCCAGGTAGTCGACCGTGAGCGCATCGGGGTTCAGGCGGTGGCCGTGGCAGGTCGGGCACTCGAAGGTGTCCAAGTAGCGGAGGGCGCGGGCCCGGGTCTTCTCCGACTTCGCCTGCTCCACGGTCTGCAGCAGGTACCTGTTGACCGACCTCCACCGGCCCTTGTAGGTGCCCTGGGCCTGATCGACGCCGCGCACCGGGCGGACCTCGACCACCGGTTGCTCCTCGGTGAACAGGATCCAGTCCCTGGTTTCCTGGGGTATTTCGCCCCAGGGTCGGTCCATGTCGACGACGTCGAGCGTTGCCAGGATGTCGTGAAAATTCTTGCCGAGCCATGCTCCGGGCCACGCCTGGATCGCGCCGTCGTTGATGGACAGACGGGGGTCGGGAACCATCGAGCGTTCCGTGGGTTCGTGAAGAACGCCCGAGCCGTGGCACTGCGGACACATGCCTTCCGGGGTATTGGGGCTGAACGCCTCGGCGAGCAGGCGACCCCCGTGCAGGGCGGATCCGCGTTCGAGCGGTTCGTCCGGGTGCTCACCCGCACGAGAGTAAAGCAGACGAATACCGTTGGACAGCGTCGTGATGGTGCCGACGCTCGAGCGGGCGCCCCCGCCGCTGGTCCGCTGCTCGAGCGCCACCGTCGGAGGAAGTCCGGTCAACGACTCGACACGCGGGTCCATCGTGCTGCCGATCAATCGGCGAGCAAAGGGGGCGATCGACTCCAGGTAGCGCCGTTGGGACTCGCCGTGGATCGTCCCGAACGCGAGCGACGACTTCCCCGATCCCGAGACCCCCGTGAACGCAACGAGAGCTCCCCTGGGGAACGCGGTACCGACGTGTCGGAGGTTGTGCAGGTGGGCGTCCCTGACGACGACGTCGCCCCCTCGCGATCGGGAACCGGCGGGGCGTTCGGTGGGGTGTTCGGCGGGGCGTTCGGTGCCGCCGGGGCTGGGTTCGGGCTGCTGGTCGGTTGCGGGCTGACGTGGTGCGGGCGGGGCGTCGTCGGCGGGGTTCGTGGG
>NZ_NOIQ01000025.1 GCF_004136575.1 Rothia koreensis | reverse complement strand
GTGTATAAGAGACAGGTCCAGGGGTGGGTTCCGGGGTGTCCGGGGTGTCCGCGAGCGGGGTCCGGAGGGCCGTCCGCATGTGGGTTCCAGGGGGTCCGCTGGCGGGTTCCAGGGGGAGTCCGCTCGAGGTGGCAATTTCGTGCGGTTTCTCCGCCGAGGTGGCGGATTTGTGCAGGTTTTGGCCTGTTTTGTGCACGTGAGTGCCACCTCGGGCGGCCAGGCGCACGTGAGTGCCACCTCGCGGGTCCGGAGCGGGGGCCGACGCCGCCCGACGTCGTCCCACCCCGCGTCGCTTCGCCCGACGACGCCGGAACTCGGCCGCCCCAGCCCGCGAGGTGGCAACCACGTGCGCCGTGCGTGCCGAGGTGGCAGTTTTGGGACCGAAATCAGCGAATTCAGTCCCAAAACTGCCACCTCGGCGGAGAAGACGCACGTGATTGCCACCTCGGCGGAGAAACCGCACGAAACTGCCACCTCGGCGAAGGAGGTCGCTCGAAATTGCCACCTCGCGCCCACCTCGCGCCCGCGTCGCGCCCGCCTCGCGCTCACGCGACGCACACACCCCCAGGCGGACCATCCACCCGGGCAGGACAACAAATGTTGCCCAGAGCAAAACTCGCCCCGGGCCAGGCTGAATTTCCGGAGGCGGGATGAGTATCCTTGGTCAGGTAAAGACGACCACAACGAGGTGGTCCAGTCTTCCGAGGAAGGTAATTGACGTGCCCTTAAACCAGCAGTCCGATCCCACCGAACCCGAGTCCGCGAGCCTCACCGGCTCGAAGGGGACGCACGGAGCAGACGGAGGGGACGGAGAGTCCTGGATCTCCACGTACTATCAGCACGCAACCCGAGACGATGTCGCCGAGTTCAGCGAGGCCGAACTGGTCGAACGGGCGGAACTGCACCGCAAACTGGCCGAGACCCGCGAACCGAATGGCACCAACATCGAGGTCATCCACCACGGAGCCTCGTGGATCCTCATGGTCGTCACCGACGACATGCCATTTCTCGTATCCTCGATCACCGCAGAGATCGCTGCTTCCTACGGCGGCTCGAACGCACTGTTCCACCCCTTGTTCCTGGTCCACAGGAACAAGGAGACGGGCGTGATCGAGAGTCTGCGGGGTCTGAACCTCAAGCAGCAGGTGGCCAGCGGTGACACCGCCGTGTTGCCCAGCCTGGGGTCTGCCGCCGGTCGCGAGAGCGCGATCGAGTCCTGGATTTCGGTGGAACTGCTCGGGTGCGATGACGAAGCCACGGCGCAGAACGTCGTCGAGAGCGTGAAATCCGTTCTGCGGGACGCCCGCCATGCGGATGCCGACGCGGAAGCCGTGCGCGACAAGGTCCTGAACCTCTCCGAACGGGTCGGCAACCTGCCGGAACCCGGTCGGGAGAATTCCCAGAACACCCCCGATGCGGCGGAACACCCCAAGGTGGTCCAGGAGTTCCTGAACTGGGTCGCCCGGGACAATTTCTTGTTCTTCGGGTACAAGGAACGCGACCTCAAGGACGGACCCGACGGCCTGACCATCTCCGACCGGCCGGGCACGGGTCTCGGCATCCTCTCCGATCAGCACGACGACGCCGAGGAATCGGTCCACCACCGGGTCAAGCACCTCACGGGTCTCTCGCAGGACAATGCGCGCGATTCCAAGATCGTCTACGTGACCAAAGCGAATTCCCGGTCGACGATCCACCGCCACGAATACCTGGATTACATCGGGATTCGCGACTTCGACGCGAATGGGCGCGTCGTCGGCGAATACGTGATCCTGGGGCTGTTCTCCCTCCAGGCCTATTCCCTGCCGGCCACGGAGGCCCCCTTGATGCGTGAGAGGGCCCGGGTGATCCGGAACCGGTTGGGATTCCAGCCGGGATCGCACTCGGACAAGACGCTCACGGGCATGATCGAGGACTATCCGCGCCTCGAGATGCTCCAAGCCGATCAGGACTCCCTCACGGAGACCTTCGCCGGGATCATCGGGCTCGAGGAACGACGCCGCACCAGGCTGTTCCTCCGCCCCGACGAGTTCGGGCGCTTCGTCTCCGCCGTCGTGTTCCTGCCCCGTGACCGGTACAACACGGGCGTTCGCATCCGCATCGAGAATGTCCTCCGCGAGGCCATGAACCTGGCGTCGATCGACTTCGAGGTCAAGCACTCGGCGTCGGCCCTCGCTCGCCTCTTCCTGCGCCTGCGCCTGTCCGAGCCGAACCAGATTCCGGACATCGACGTCGCCGAGCTCGAGAAGAAGCTGCAGGACGCGACCCGCTCCTGGCCCGAATCCCTCGAAGCCGCCCTGGGCGGCCCGGGCGCGACCATCGCCAAGCGCTGGTTCGACGCCGCCCCGGTCACTTACCGTGCCGACTACGAAATTTCCGAGGCCGTCGCCGACGCCGGGATCTTCGAGTCCCTCGAGACCTCCGGTCCGGAGCGCCCGGCCGCTGTGCGCATCGGCCGCCCTCGCGCGGAGTCGGACGGCAACGGCGTCGAGAAGGAATACCGCCTCAAGACGTACCTGCGCGAACCGAAGACGCTGACCGAGCTCCTGCCGATCATGCAGAATCTCGGCCTGACCGTGATCGACCAGAAGCCCTACGACCTCTCGACCGCGGACGGAAGCGACTTCCTCCTGTACGACTTCGGGGTGACCTTCCCCGCCGGCGTGGACCCCGAGGACATCGGAGAGCTCTACGAGGACGCCCTGTGCGCCGTGCTCTCCGGGCGCGCCGAATCCGACTCGCTGGACCGCCTGGTGCTCGCGGAGAAGCTTCCGTGGCACACGGTGGCCGTGCTGCGCGCGTACGTGCGGTACCTGGTCCAGCTGGGGACGGGGCTGTCCCACGCTTTCATGGCCGACACGCTCCTGGCGAATCCCGGTGTCACACGCCTGGTGGTGCGGCTCTTCGAGTCGAGCTTCGATCCGTCCACGGGGGAGACCGTGGAGCAGCGCAAGGCACGGCGCGCAGAGATCACGGAGGAAATCGAGTCGGCCCTGAATGAAGTGCCCACACTCGACGCCGACAAGATGCTCCGGGCCCTGGCGGAGGTCGTGGCGGCGACCGTCCGGACCAACGCGTACCAGCAGGGTCCGGCGATCGCTTTCAAGCTCATGCCCCAGCAGATCACGTCGGCCCCGCTGCCGCGGCCCAAGTACGAGATCTGGGTCTACTCGCCCCGAGTCGAGGGTGTGCATCTGCGCTTCGGCGACATCGCCCGCGGTGGCCTGCGCTGGTCGGATCGTCGCGAGGACTTCAGGACCGAGGTGCTCGGCCTGGTCAAGGCCCAGATGGTCAAGAACGCCGTCATCATCCCGACCGGGGCCAAGGGCGGATTCTTCGCCAAGCAGCTGCCCGATCCCGCGGCGGACCGCGAAGCGTGGATGACCGAGGGTCGGGCCGCGTACAGTCTCTTCATTCGCTCGCTCCTGGACGTCACCGACAACCTGGTGACCGCGGAGAACGGAGAGGAATCGGTCGTGACGCCGGAGGGCGTCGTCGCACTGGACGGCGACGACACCTATCTCGTGGTTGCCGCCGACAAGGGCACCGCCGCGTTCTCGGACCTCGCGAACTCGATCTCTCAGGAATACGGATTCTGGCTCGGTGACGCGTTCGCCTCGGGCGGTTCCGTGGGCTACGACCACAAGGCCATGGGCATCACCGCCCGTGGGGCGTGGGAATCGGTCAAGAGGCATTTCGCGGAGCTGGGCATCGACTGCCAGAACGAGGAATTCACGGCCGCGGGCATCGGCGACATGTCCGGCGACGTCTTCGGCAACGGGATGCTGCGCTCGGAACACACGCTCCTGGTCGCCGCTTTCGACCATCGGGACATCTTCATCGACCCGACGCCCGACGCGGCGTCGTCCTTCGCCGAGCGTCAACGGCTCTATGACCTTCCGCGCTCCTCGTGGCAGGACTACGACAGGTCCCTGATCTCCGAAGGGGGCGGGGTCTTCTCCCGGTCCGAGAAGTCCATCTCCCTGACCCCGGAGATCCGGAAGGTCCTGGGGCTGGACGAGAGGGTCACCCAGCTTGCCCCGGCCGACCTGGTCTCGGCCATCCTCAAGGCCCCGGTGGACCTGGTCTACAACGGGGGCATCGGCACCTACATCAAGGCGTCGACCGAAACGAATGCGCAGGTCGGGGACAAGGCGAACGACGTGCTCCGCGTCAACGGTGCCGATATCCGTGCCCGCGTGATCGGTGAGGGCGGCAACCTGGGCCTGACCCAGCTCGGACGCATCGAGGCCGCTCGCCAGGGTGTTCTGGTCAACACGGACGCGATCGACAACTCGGCCGGCGTCGAGACCTCCGACCGCGAGGTCAACATCAAGATCATGGTCGACCGCCTGGTCTCCCGCGGATTGTTGGACCCCGGTGAGCGGGCGTCGTTCATCGAGGCCCAGACCGACGCCGTCCGCAACCTCGTCCTGGAGACCAACCGGGAACAGAACGGCTTGTTGCAGGCAGAACGTATGGGCACCATGCCCACGACGGCGACCGCCGCCCGCCTCATGGATCATCTCGAGGAAGCCGCGGGGCTCAATCGTGCGATCGAGTTCCTCCCAACCGACGACGAGTTGGAAGAACGCGTCGCCGAGGGGTGGGGGCTCACCGGGCCGGAACTTGCCGTGCTCACCGCGTACGTCAAGATCGACATTTCCGACTCGCTGCTCACCAGTGGGTTCGGCAACGATCCGTGGCTTTCGCAGATCCTGGACGAGTACTTCCCGGAGGCCGTGACCGCACGGTTCGGCGAGCAGTTGGACGACCACCCGCTGCGTCGGGAGATCATCTGCACCCGAGTCGCCAACGAAATGGTCGACCTGGCGGGGATCACCTACGCCTACCGGGCGGTTGAAGAAACCGGCGCCTCCGTGGCGACGGTGGCCAGCGCCTTCCTGGTGACCCGCGAGCTCTTCGACATCCGTGATCTCATGGCGGCCCACCGGGAACTGCCGGCGAACATCGAGCCGACCGCTTGGCGTTCCATCGCCCGGGAGATCCAGCGCGTCGTCGACCGCGCGACCCGCTGGCTGATCAACGAAGGCTCGTTGGCAACCGGCGATCTGCGCACCGAGGTCCCGGAGAACCTGCAGATCAAGGCCGTGATCGACCGGTACGCACCAGCGCTCGCGCTCGCTCCGGAGGTCCCCGAGCTGCTCGGTTCGAGCGCCCGGAAGCGCCTGGACGAGCGCGAGGCGCAGGCCCTGTCCTGGGGGATTCCCGCGGACTTTGCCGCCCGCTGGGCTCGGTTGCTCGACGTGTACCCGCTCATGGACATCGCGACCCTCAACGAGGAGACCGAGTGCGACCTCCGCGAGTCCGCACTGTTGTACTACGCCCTCTCGGACCGGTTCGACATCGACCGGTTGCTCGTCGCCGTCTCCAAATTGTCACGAGAGGATCGGTGGGAGACCCTGGCGCGTTCATCGTTGCGGTCGGACCTGTACGAGACGGTCGCGGCGCTCACGGTCACGGTGTCCCGGGAAGTCACCCAGGGAGAACTCGGCGGGGGAGCCGCGTCGTCGTGGCCAGCGGACTCCGTTGCGGCGAGAAGACTCGTGGACGCGTGGGAGAGCGAACACCCGGTGCACTCCTCGCGGATCGAGCGCCTCATGGGCGAACTGGACCAGGAGCTCGGAGCGGAATCCGCTCCGCGCATGTCGACCCTGTCGGTCGCGGTGCGCACCCTGCGCGGCCTGATCTAACGTTACGGGCGCCCGAGTGGTGCCGCGGGTGGTGCTGCGGGTGCCGAAGTGGTGCTGCTGGTGCCGCGGGTGCCGCGGGTGCCGAAGTGGCAGTTTTGAGCGGCCGGCCTCGCGAGGTGGCAGTTGTGAGCGGCGGCCCTCGCGAGGTGGCAGTTTTGGGACCGAATCTTCGCGATTGCGTCCCAAAACTGCCACCTCGGCGTGAAGGGCGCACGGGATTGCCACCTCGGCGTGAGGGACGCACGGGACTGCCACCTCGGCGTGAAAGACGCACGGGACTGCCACTTCGGCGTGAGGGACGCACGGGACTGCCACCTCGGCGCGAAAGATCAGCCGCGCGTGATCACCACGATCGCGATGCCGGCGAGCGACAGGCCCGCGACGGCCGCGGCGGTCGAGAGCACGGCGACCGGGTCCGCCGACAGGCTCTCGTGGCGCACTCCGCGGGAGTGGCGGCCGTAGCGGCGTCGTTGGGTTGCGTGGATCGCGGCGGCGATGACCCATGCGAGAACGGTCAGAAGGACCACCCACCAACCGAAGTGCGGCAGCCACCGCAGGAATCCGGCGCCGACGACGCCGACGGCCAGGAGCGTCCGTCCCCATGACAGGACCGTCCGTTCCGGTTGCAGGCCGGCGTCGGCCGGGGCGTCGGGATGGGGGCGGTCGTGAACGCTCACCCCAGGACCATCCCGAGAATCAGGCAGGCCGCCACCGCGCCTCCGAGGCTCAGGAGCGGAACAATCAGGGGCAGAGTCAGAGGCTTGCCTCGTCGAAGCCGATTTTCGGTCTTCCACCACCGAACGGCGGCACCCAGGCTGATCAGGAATGCAATGGCAATGACCAGGATCGACAGAGCGCGGTGGACCCCTTCGGGAAAGACGCCGTCGCCAATGGTCTCCAGGGCGATGCCCCCGGCCAGGAAAGCCAGAGAAGTCCGGATCCACGCGAGAAACGTCCGCTCGTTGGCGAGGGTGAACCGGGGGTCCGGCTCGGAACCACCAGGGAGGACGGTGCGGGAGGCCCAGTCACGGTCCTTGGCTTCTTCGCTCATACATCCTCCGGATCGACGTCGTTCCCACCATATATTGCCCCGTGTGACCCGTCACCGGAACCGGTGGCGGCGTCATGAAATGCACCGAACCGAGGTCGTCTGCGAGCTCACCCACGGGCCCACGGGAGACATCCGCAGCCACGAAGACCAATACTGAGCCTGCGTAACCTCTTTCCACATCTTGGGCTGAGATCCTCAGCAGACCGTCATGGGTCCTAACCTTGGGAAAAAGTAACTTGAGCCATGTTCATGGCCGAAGACCGGAGGGAAGGGGGAGTCGGATGGCTCACCACGAGAAGGCCGAAACCACAGTTGATCGTGTGCGGTACGAGCTCCCGGAGGAGCAGGTCGATGCCTCGATCTTGAAGGACCTCGCGGAAGCGGGCCCCGATCGTCCTGCCGCGACCAGACTGTTCCGCCCTTCGGCGGACGACGACCAGAACAGAATCGCCGAGAAGGAAGTTCGCCTTCGGGTCTACCTTCGTGAGCCGCGAGCCCTGTCCGATCTCCTGCCGATTCTGCAGAATCTGGGGCTCCACGTGGTCGACCAGATTCCCTATGACGTGCACACCAAGGACGGCGCAACGTTCGCCCTCTACGATTTCGGGGTCGTGTTCCCCGACGGCGTGGACGTCGACGAAGTTCTTCCCCTCGCCGAGGATGCCCTGTGCGCGGTGCTCGCCGGGCGTGCCGAACCCGGTGCGGCCAACCGGCTGGTCCTGTACGAATCCCTGCCGTGGCGAACTGTCGCCGTGCTGCGCGCGTACTGCCGGTATCTGTTGCAGCTCGGAACCGAGTACAGCCGCCCCTTCATGGCGGACACCCTGGTCCAGAATTCGCTGGTGACCAAATTGCTCGTGCAGCTGTTCCGCGTGGGGTTCGACCCCGAGTGGGAGCAGGGGGCGTCGGCCGAGCGCCGCCGCGAAAAGCAGGAGGAAGTTCGGGGAGAGATCCGCGCGGCTCTCGACGACGTCGCTGATCTCTCCCAGGACCGATTCCTGCGGACAATGACGGAGGTCGTGTCGGCCACGGTCCGCACCAATGCGTACCTCGGCAAGGAAACCATTGCCCTCAAATTGCTGCCGCGGAAGATCGAGGAAGCGCCGCTTCCGCGACCGGCCTTCGAAATCTGGGTCTATGCGCCGCGCGTCGAGGGCGTCCACCTGAGGTTTGGCAAGGTAGCTCGCGGCGGGTTGCGGTGGTCCGACCGTCGCAACGACTTCCGCACGGAGATTCTGGGTCTGGTCAAGGCCCAAATGACCAAGAACTCCGTGATCATCCCGACCGGTGCGAAGGGCGGATTCTTCCCCAAGAACGCCCCGGGTCGCGATGAGGACCCGGAGGGTTACCAGAGGGAGGGCGAAGAGTCCTACAGGCTGTTCATCCAGTCCCTGCTGGACGTCACCGACAACCTGGTGACCACGGACAAGGGCGAGCACGAAGTGGTCTCCCCGGAGGGCGTGGTCGTGCTGGACGAGCCCGACCACTACCTCGTGGTCGCGGCAGACAAGGGCACGGCGACTTTCTCCGACTTCGCCAACTCGATCTCCCAAGAGAACGGTTTCTGGCTGGGGGATGCCTTCGCCTCGGGTGGTTCCGTGGGCTTCGATCACAAGGATATGGGCATCACCGCCAAAGGAACGTGGGAGTCCGTCAAGCGGCACTTCGCGTCCCTCGGGGTCGACTGCCAGAGTGAGGACTTCACGGCCATCGGCATCGGCGGCATGGCCGGAGACGTGTTCGGCAACGGCATGCTGCTGTCCGAACACACCAAACTGGTCGCGGCCTTCGACAGCCGCCACATCTTCCTGGATCCCAATCCCGATGTGGCGACGTCCTTTGCCGAACGACGTCGGTTGTTCGGCCTTCCCCGGCCGTACTGGACCGACTACGACGCGTCGCTCATCTCCGAAGGCGGCGGGATCTACAAGCGAAGCGACAAGTCGATCGTCATCACACCGCAGGTCCGCGAGGCTCTCGGCCTGAAGGACGAGGTCGAGCGGCTCTCGCCCGCCGAACTCGTGTCGGAAATACTCCGTGCCCCGGTGGACCTGCTCTACACGGGCGGGGCGGGAACTTACGTCAAGGCAACCGCAGAAACCCATCAGGACGCGGGAGACAAGGACAACGACCCGCTGCGGATCGATGCTTCCGAGCTCAGGGTCAGGGTCGTCGGCGAAGGCGGAAACCTCGGACTGACCCAGCGGGCTCGGATCGAGGCCGCCAGAAATGGGGTCCTGGTCAATACGGATGCGGTCGACAACTCGGCCGGCGTCGAGACCTCCGACCGGGAGGTCAACCTCAAGATTCTGGTGGACCGTCTGATCGAGCACGGTCACATCGACCGTGAGGAACGGGCCGGATTCATCGAGGAGCAGGTCGAAGAAGTCTCCGACCTGGTTCTGCGCAGTAACCGGGACCAGAACATTCTGCTCCACGCCGAACGGCTCGGAACCCGGCCGACCAATAGCAGTGCCTCGCGGTTCATTCATTTCCTCGAAGAGCATGCCGACCTCAACCGTGAGGTCGAGTTCCTGCCCTCGGACAAGGAACTCAGGAAGCGCCGTGAGAACGGGGAGAAGCTGACCAGCCCGGAACTGTCCGTGATGACGGCCTATTCCAAGATCGAGCTGACCCACGCACTCCTGGATGCAGGATTCGGCGACGACCCCTGGTTGGAGGAAGTCCTCCACGAGTACTTCCCGCGGCCGGTCACGGAACGGTTTGCCGACTACTTCGGGGAGCACCCGTTGCGGCGCGAGATCATCTGTACGCGGGTGGCCAACGAGATCGTGGATACCGCGGGCATCGTCTTCGCCTACCGCGTCATGGAGGAAACCGGTGCGTCCGTCCTGACGGTCGCCCGCGCCTTCCTCGTGATCCGGGAACTGTTCGATCTGAGGGGCCTCCGGAAGCTCCACCGGGACATCCCGGCGGATGCCGACCCCGAGGCCTGGAGGACCGTCATCCAAGACATCCAGCGGTTCACCGACCGTGCTGTGGGTTGGGCCATCCGCCACGGCGTCGTCGCGCGCAAGGACGAGTCCGAGGGCGGGGACGTCATCGCCGGAGCCATCGAGGAGCTCGCTCCCGGTGTGGCGCTGCGGGACGACGTCGCGAGCCTGGTCGGGCAGAAGTCCGAGGCCTCGATCCGCCGGCGTCTCGAACAGGCCGAGGAATGGGGCCTGCCCGATGAGCTGGCCCGCACCTGGGCGCAACTGTGGGAGTCCCTGACCCTGCTGGATGTCGACGTCGTCGCCGAGGAGTCAGGGCTGGCGCCCCGCCAGGCGGCCCTGATGTACTTCGCCGTGGTGGACAGGTACGCGGTCCACGAGCTGCTGGCCGCGGTGACGGAGTTGCCCCGGGTCGGTCGTTGGGAATCCATTGCGCGGGCCTCCCTGAGGTCCGATCTGTACAAGGCCAGCGAGGAATTCACGAAGCGTGTGCTCAAGGACCTTCCGGAATCCGAGAGGCCCCAAGATCCGGCCGAGGCACGGTCGGCTCTACTCCAGTGGGAGAACGAGCACCCGGCCTATGCTCCGAGCATCGCGCGTCTGACCGACGAGATGAACCTCGAGATCCAGGGCTACTCGGGCGGCTCGCAGCCCGTCGATCTGGCGACCCTTTCGGTTGCCGTCCGGACGCTGCTCCACCCGACGGGAGAGTTCTAGAACACCCCGCCGCGGGGCGCCCGGCGAGGGCACCCCGCGGCCCCAAACAATCAGGAGAGGGCCAATGACGACCCCGCACACAGCCACCGCCAGCGTCGAGCCATTGCGGCAACGTTTGGGGAGCCGGTTCCTCACGTCCGCCGAGGCTCTCCGAGACTTCTCGGAGGACCGGTCATTGGCCGTGGCCGAGGGCCAGCCCCTCGGGGTGGTCCTCGCGGAATCCGCCGACGACGTCTCGGTTGCCCTGGCTTGGGCGAACGAGACGAAGACCCCGGTGTCGGTCCGGGGCGGCGGTTCGGGACTGTCCGGCGGCGCGGTGTCCTATCCCGGCGGACTCGTGGTGTCCCTGGAGGCGATGAATCGCGTGCTGGACATCGACGTGGAGAACCGACTGGCCGACGTCGAGCCCGGAGTCGTCACCTCCGACCTGGACGAGCGCGCCCGGAAGCACGGCTTGTTCTTCGCCCCTGACCCGTCGAGCGTCCACCTGTCCACGGTGGGCGGCAACATCGCGACCGACGCAGGCGGACTCCGGTGCATCGCCCACGGGACCACCGCGGCCTCGGTCGCGGCGCTCGACGTCGTCCTGGCCGACGGAAGCATCATCCATACCGGGGCCAGAACCATCAAGAACGCCACCGGGCTCAACATGACGCCGCTCTTCGTGGGTTCGGAGGGCACACTGGGCGTCATTACCCGGGCGACCGTTCGGCTCAAACCGGTTCCGGAAGGAACCCCGAGGACGTTCTGCGCGAGCTTTGACACCGTCGAGGCGGCCGGTCGTGCCGTGACCTCGATCGTTTCCTCGAATCCGCGTCCCGAAATGCTCGAATTGATCGATGCAATCTGCGCGCGCCTCATCGAGGAGTTCGAACCCAGTGGTCTTCCGCAGCCCGAGGCGGCGTTGCTCCTGGGACAGACGGTGGGCCCGACGGCGCAGCGGGACGCGGAGATCCTGGTGGCCGCGTGCGAACGCATGGGCGCCACCGTGACCCGGATCCAGGAAGGCAACGACCTGCTCGAAGCTCGGAGGATCGCCAACGGCGCGCTCATGGCGGGCCGCTACGCGGTCCATTGCGACGTCGGGGTGCCGGTCGGGAATCTGGTCGAAATGATGCGGGGTGTGCAGGCCATTTCCGAAGAAGCGGGCCGCGGCGTCTCCATCCTGGCCCATGCCGGCGACGGCAACCTGCACCCGGCTGTCGAGTCCGACGAAACGCCCGAAGACCGCGCCGCGGCCGAGAAGGTCGTGGACCGCATCACCGAACTCGCGATCAGCCTGGGCGGCGTGATCACGGGGGAACACGGCATCGGATCCCTCAAGTATCGCGAACTGCCCCTCCAATTCGACGAGCCGACCCTCCGGGCACAACGAGCCCTCAAGGCTGCGCTCGATCCGCACGGCATCCTGACGCCCGGCCGCGGGATCTAGCCGGGGTCTCTTGGTGGCTTCCGGCGGCGGGCCAGCGGCGGGCGGCGTCGGGCGGCGGCGTCGGTAATTCCCTCGAGGTGGCAATCTTGTGCGGTTTTGGCCCCGATTTCCGCACGGAATTGCCACTTCGCGGGAGGAATCGCACGAGAATGCCACCTCGGTGGGACGGGACCCCCCGAGGTGGCAACTTTGTGCAGGAGCGGACCTTTGAGGTGGCAGTTTCCGTCGTTGGGTGGGGGCTAGAGTGCCGCATGTGGTCGGGAAACGCCTCCCCATCGGGTAACCCCCTGCGTAACGGCGTCGTTGAGGGCCATGACGAGCGACGGCGGCGTCGGTAACCGCCTCGAGGTGGCATTCCTGTGCGTCTCCGCGCCCGAGGTGGCAATCTTGTGCGGTTTTGGCCCCGATTTCCGCACAAAATTGCCACTTCGCGGGAGGAATCGCACGAGAATGCCACCTCGTGCCGCCTCGCCACCTCGTGCCGCCTCGCCACCTCGCTGCCACGCCACCGCCACCCCCCCCCGGGTGGTGCTAGCTGAGCCGCTCGGCCGCGCGTTCGGCGATCATGATCGTCGGTGCGTTGGTGTTGCCCGTGGGGATCGTCGGCATGATCGACGCATCGACGACGTGCAGCCCCTGGGTTCCCTTGACGGCGAACCGGTCCGGGTCCACGACGGCCTGCGCATCGGTCCCCATCGAGCACGTTCCGACCTGGTGGTGATACGTGACCACCGAGTCGCGGACGTACTCCTCGAGGTCGTCGTCGCTGACGTCGGGGCCGGGCCAGATCTCCTGGGCGCCCCAGGCGTCGGCCAGGGCGGGTTGGCGACCGATGTCCCGACAGTGGCGAACCGAGGCCACGAGGGCGTCGACGTCGGCCTGCTGGCTCAGGGCACCGAGATCCACCTCGACCGGATCGTCCGGGGCCGCACCGGTCAGGACCAGCGAACCTCGACTGACGGGTCGAACGAGCCCGCCGAGCAGGCTGAACGCCTTGTCGGGCCCGCCCATCTCGCCGTTCTTGTACCCTTGCGAATACATCGGGACGGAGAAGAAGATCGGTTGTGTGTCCGGCACAGGAGCGTCCGGACGGGACTTCGCGAACAGGTGGACCTCGGCCGGGGCAACCTCGGGGTCCGGCAACGGGTGGGACTCCTCGGTCGTGAAGATCACGGGGGAGAGCAAGTGGTCGTGCAGGTTCTTCCCGACACCGGGAACGTCGGCGACGACGTCGACCCCGACCTCCTCGAGCTCGGCGCGAGGACCGACCCCGGACCGGAGCAGGACCTCGGGGCTGCCCAGAGCACCTGTACACAGAATCACCGTCTCGCCACGAGCCTCCTCGCGGGCGCCATCCCGGTCGTACTCGACGCCGACGGCGCGATTCCCCTCGAACAGGATGCGGCGGACCCGGGCATTCGTCACAAGCTTCAGCGCTTCGTGATCCGCCACCGGCTCCAGGTAGGCCTGCCACGTGTTGAATCGTTCCCCATCCCGGACGTTCAGCTGCATGCGGGACACGCCCTCGGGGTCGCCGAGGTTGTAGTCGGGGTTCAACGGGAAGCCCGCCTCCTGGGCGGCGTCCACCATGGACTCCTGAATGGGGTTGCGCTCGAAATCGGTGCGCACATCCAAGGGACCGTCCGTGCCGTGCAGGTCCGAGGCTGGACCGTCGAAGTTCTCGATCCGCGTGAAGTACGGCAGAACCTCGTCCCAGGTCCATCCTGGGCACCCGCGGTAGGCCCAGGCGTCGTAGTCCTGGCGTGCGCCCCTGACCCAGATGCACGCGTTGAGAGCGTGGGACCCGCCCATGACCTTGCCGCGCGGCAGGTGCAGTCGCCGCGAGGAGCAGCCCTCCTGGGGCACCGTGAAGTAGTCCCAGTCCTGGGGGCTGTGCCAGATCTTGCCCAGGTCGAACAGGTGCCTGATGTCGGGGTTTGTTTCTTCGCCGCCCGCTTCGAGGAGGGTCACGGTGTGACCCGCGTCGAGGAGGCGCCGCGCCAGGACGTTGCCGGCAGATCCGGCCCCCACAATGACGTATTCCGTGGCTGACATGATTCTCCTAACCGCTGATGACCTGGGGCAGTCCGAGGCCCTTGAGCCCCTCGACCCCGAACTCGAGTCCGTAGCCTGATTTCTTGACCCCACCGAAGGGAATCCGGGGGTCGACGCCGCCGTGTCCGTTGATCCAGATCGTTCCGGACTCGATCCGGGCGGCGACCTCGCGGGCCCTGTCCGGGTCGGAGGACCAAACGGATGCGCCCAGACCGACATCGACCGAGTTCGCCGCCTCGATCGCCTCGTCCAGGGTGGAGTACCGGATAATCGGCAGGGCCGGGCCGAACTGCTCCTCGGTGACCAGAGGATTGTCGGGGTCGATGTCCGCGACCAACGTGGTCGGGTAGAAGAACCCCGGTTGGTCGGTGTCCGGATTTCCGCCCACGAGAACCTTCGCCCCGCCGTCCTTCGCGGCCTCGACGAGCCGGTCGACGACGTCGTACTGCGCCTTGTTCTGCAACGGGCCCAACACGTTCTCCTCCTCGAGCCCGACGCCCATCGGCATCTTCCCGGCGACGTCCACGAGTGCGGCGCAGACGTCGTCGTACAGCGAGTCCGGAACGTAGAGTCGCTTGAGCGCGGCGCAGGTCTGCCCCGTGTTGATGAATGCGCCCCAGAAGAGGTCTTCGGCAATCGCGACCGGATCCGCGTCCTCGAGCACGATCCCGGGGTCGTTGCCGCCGAGCTCCAGTGTCAGGCGCTTGATCGTTTCCGCGGAGGACTCGATGATCTTCCGGCCCGTTGCGGTCGAGCCGGTGAACATGACCTTGTCGATGTCCGGGTGGGAACTCAGGGCCGAACCGATCTCCCGTTCACCCGAAACCACGCGGAGCACATCGTCCGGGAACACCGAATTGAGCACGGCGCACAGGGCCAGGACGCTGAGCGGCGTGTACTCCGAAGGCTTGGTGACTACGGTGTTGCCCATCCGCAGGGCCGGAGCGAGCTGCCAGACACTGATCATCATGGGCCAGTTCCAGGGGCTGATGGCGCCGACGACGCCGATCGGCCGGTAGCGCAGCACCGCGTGGGTCTCGCCGTCGTCGACGAGCACGTTCTCCTCGAGCTCGAACCCGGCGGTCGCCCGCAGCCATGAGGCGCAGGCCCCCACCTCGAAACGGGCGTTGGGTCCGTTCAACGGTTTGCCCTGTTCGCGGGAGAGGAGTTCGGCCAAAGGCTCGGCGCACGCTTCCAAGGCGTCGGCGGCGCGCAGAAGCAGGTCGCTGCGCTCCTTGTGGCTGCGGCGACCCCATGCGGGCTGAGCAGCCGTGGCGGCCGCAATGGCGTCGTCGAGATCTTCTGTCGTGTCCCGCGGTGCGTGACCAATCGTCTCGCCCGTCGCGGGATCCCGGATTTCGCGGCCGTCCGTGCCGGCGTCGACGGCGGCAAGAAGGTCGGCGTACGTGGAAGGAAGCTGACTCATGAGGGTTCCTTGCTTCGTAGGGTGCATTTCCCTCATGGTCCCCAGCGACCGGCGCAGACCAATTGCCGTACAGTGCAACGTTGTTGTCCACGAGCGTGCTCCAGGTCACATCGATGATATTTTGAAGCATGCAACCGGTGGACGGATACCACCGCGACGGCCGGCAACGACGCCGCGCCGTGACCCCCGGAAGGTGCTGAGATGACCCAATACCCTGCGCAAGAAACCCGAGCTTCCCGGTCGGGGCTGACCCCGCGGCAGTGGCAGGATTTCGCGGCACGGTATTTTGCGCCCCTCCGGATGACCTTCCCCGAGGGCCAGGACTTCCGTGCCGACGTGCACCAGGTCGCGGTCGGGGACGTTCACCTGCACGACATGGTCACGGATCCTCACATCGTGACGCGCAGCCCGGATCTCATCACCGAGGGCGAGGTCGCCTACTGCAAGCTGAGCCTGCAGCTCGCGGGCACATCAGGGCTCGAACAGGACGGCCGCCAGTGCAGGCTGTACCCGGGTGATTTGGCCCTGTACGTCACCCAGCGGCCGTACGAACTGTCCTACACCGAACCGCAGCACGGCCTGGTGGTGCACTTTCCTGCCTCTTACGTCCAGATGCCTCCCGACCAGGTGCGGATGGTCACGGCCAGGCCCATCACCCGCGGCCGCGGCCTGGGGAAGGTCGCCGTTCCCCTGTTCGAGCAGTTGGCCCAGAACATGGACCTCCTGCACGGTGCCCACGCGATGAATCTGATCCGCTCGTCCCTGGACATGCTGGTCACGGTTCTTTCCGCGGAGGCCCGGGACAGCGGGCAGGACCTGTCGGAGGGGTATTTGCTGCACGAGGCGATTTCGTACATCGAGCACCACCTGGACGACCCGGACTTGGGCCCGGCAAGGATAGCGGACTACCTGTACATCTCGGTCCGCCAGTTGCACAGCCGGTTTGCCGCGCACCGGCTCACGGTCGCTTCCTACATCAGGAACAGGCGCCTGCAGGCCATTCGGCAGGACCTCGCGAACCCGCTCCTGGGCAACGAGACCGTGCACACGATCAGCGCACGGTACGGTCTCTACGACCCGTCGCACGTCAGCAAGGCGTTCAAGGCGGAATACGGCGAATCGCCGTCCGCCTACCGCGCTCGCGTCCTCCAGGCCGACGCCGCATGAGCCGCCCGGAGGACGCGACGGAGCGTCGCTCGCCTCAGGCCGCGAGCAGGCGCTCGAAGGCGAGCGTGGCCAAGGCCGCGGACTGGGTGGGAAGGACCGCGTCGTCGAAACGCACCTCGGCCGAGTGGTTCATCGGCGCCGTCATCGGGTCGGTTCCCGGGTACGACGCGCCGAGGAACATGAACGTTCCCGGGACCTCTTCGAGCACGAACGAGAAGTCTTCGGAGCCCATGCGAGGCTCCGGAACCTCCCGGACCCCTTCCTCGCCCAGGACGCCGCGCAGGGTGTCCGCGGCCCATTCGGTCTCGGACTTGTCGCAAATTGTCGGCGGGTAGAGGGTCGAGAACTCGACCTCAGCGGTGCACCCGTGCGCCGCGGCAATATTTTCCGCGATACGCCGCACCACGACGTCGAACTTCTCGCCGGACTCCCGGGTCATGGCCCGAACCGTCGCTCCGAGGCGGGCGTCGTCGCCAATCACGTTGACGGCCGCTGTTCCCGCCTCGAGCTGCGTGATGGTCGCGACCACCGGGTCGAAGACGTTGAACTGCCGGGTCACCGCGTTCTGCAGGGCCGAGGCGATCTCGGTCAGCGGGGGAACGGGATCGAGCGAGGAGTGCGGGGCGGAGCCGTGACCGCCCTTGCCGTGCACGGTGATGCTGAGGTTGTAGGCACCGGCCATCACGGTTCCCGAACGGTAGGCGAAGCCTCCGCGCTCGCCCGGGGCCACGTGGAACCCGTAGGCCGCGACCGGGCGCTCCCCGGTCACATCGAGCAGGCCCTCGTCCAGCATCGGCTTGGCGCCGCCGGGTCCTTCCTCGCCCGGCTGGAACATGAACACGACCTTGCCCGGAAGATCCTCCTGGTGGGCGCTGAGCAGCTTCGCGGCGCCGACGAGCCCGGAAGTGTGCAGATCGTGCCCGCACGCGTGCATCGCGCCGTTCGTCGAGGCGAACTCCTCGCCGGAGTTCTCTTCGACCGGAAGGCCGTCCATGTCGCCTCGCAACAGAACGGTCGGGCCCGGCTTTCCGCCTTCGAGCACCGCGATCACGGAGGACACGTCGGTGCCGCGATGGATCTCGAGGGGCAACCCCGAGAGGGCCTCGATCACGGTCGCCTGGGTCTGGGGCAGATCGTTGCCCAGCTCGGGATTCCGATGGAGGGTCCGTCGGAGATGGCTGAGCTCATTCGCGAGGACCGTCGCTTCCGAGAGGAAGTTGGGGGACTGCTGGTTCGGAACGCGGCTCTCAGCCATGATCATCTCCGTTATATACCGACATCGGATTGTCCATCCATGATGTCGGCCCGCTCAGGGAGTGTCCACCGACTCGCCGGAATGAGATCTCAGCGTTCGACGAGGATCGGCCCGAAGAATTCCGCCAGACCCTCCCTGTCGGTCAGCGGCAGAACCGCGGAGACATACTGATCCGGCCGCACGACGACGATCGCGCCATCCCGGCTGATCCCTCGCTCCTCGAAAATGTCCTCATCGGGCAGGGTTGCGTACACCTTGTCCCTGTTGACCAGCCCGAATTCGCCGACCTTGGGCAAGAAGGCCTGCGGGACGCGGGACAGGTCGACGTCCGTGTGGGGCTGTTGGTAGACGACCTTGGTGTCGAAGACGGCGTCGTCGTCGGCATCCTGGGGCGTGCAGCGGACCTGGGGCGAGGCGTCGTCGTGGGCAAACCATTCCGCGAAATCCGCGAGACGGGACGCTTCGCCCGCCGCCGGCCGGTCCGCGAAGACGTAGATGCGCCACCGTCCGTCCGCGACCGCCTGGTGCCCCAGGTGAACGGGATTCGCGTCGCACACACGGTTGGCCTTGGCCGACTTGAAACGCTTCCCGACCGGGAACCCACTGGCCAGGCCCTGGTTCTCGGTCCCGCCCGTGATCAGCGAGGGGGTGTACTCGGTCATGAACCCTGCCGGGAACTCGGCGGTCTTGACGTAGAAGTCCTCCAGGGTGGATTCGTCGGGGAGGTCCTCCGGCTTGGCGGCCATCAGAGTGGACCATTCCTTGTCGAAGTCGATCAGGTTCTTGGCGATGACCTGGCGTTCCTCCGAATAGGTGCTCAGCAGTTCCTCCGGGCTGGTCCCCGTCAGGACGTGGCCCAGTTTCCACCCGAGATTGAAGCCGTCCTGCATCGAGACGTTCATTCCCTGGCCGGCCTTGGCTGAGTGGGTGTGGCAGGCGTCCCCGGTGATGAAGACTCGCGGCGTGCGTTCTCCGGTTTCTGCCTCGGAGACGTCGTCGAACTTGTCCGTCAGTCGGTGTCCGACCTCGTAGACAGAGTGCCAGGCCACGGATTTCACGTCGACCGAGTAGGGGTGCAGGATCGAATTGGCCTTGTCGATGATGTCCTCGAGCGATGTGTCGCGGACGGCGTGATTGTCGTCCACGGGCACCTCGCCCAGGTCCACGTACATGCGGAACAGGTGCCCGCCTTCGCGGGGGATGTGCAGGATCGAACCATTCACGGACTGGATCGCGCACTTGGTGCGGATATCCGGGAAGTCCGTATTCGCCAGGACGTCCATCACGCCCCAGGCATGGTTGGCGGCGTCGCCGGTCAGCTTGCGGCCGATCGACGACCGGACGGGACTGCGGGCGCCGTCGCACCCGACCACGTACTTCGCCCGAACCGTGCGCTCCTCACCCTCCCGATTCCCGGCGGTGTAGCGCAGACGAGCGTGGATGGGGTACTCGCCCTCCCCGGTGTTCTGCAGGTCGAGGAATTCGATCCCGTAGTCCGGGGTGATGCGCCCGGGGGAGTGCGCGGCGAATTCGGCGAAGTAGTCCAGGACCCTGGCCTGGTTGACGATGAGGTGCGGGAATTCGCTGATGCCCTGGGGATCATCGAGCGGGCGTGCCGTGCGAACGATGTTCTCGGGGTTCTCCGGGTCCGGCTTCCAGAAGCACATCTCGGTGATGTGGTAGGCCTCGTCCACGATCTGGTTCGCGAAACCGAAGGCCTGGAAGGTCTCGACGCTGCGGGCCTGGATCCCATCGGCCTGGCCGATCTCCAGGCGGCCCGGGCGGCGCTCGATGATCCGAGTGCAGACCTCGGGGAACTGGGACAGCTGGGCGGCGAGGATCATGCCGGCCGGACCCGTGCCGACGATCAGGACGTCCATGTCATCGGGCAGTTCCTCGGGACGATCGACGCCGTGGCCGGCCGCCTCCTCAATCCGCGGGTCACCCGAAACGTATCCATGATGATGGAACTGCATATGAGACGAACTCCCTCCCCAACCACGGTGTTGGAGCGTTGATTGATTCTCCATGTTCCATATGCGAATATGGCGTTCACATAACGAAACTCGCTAAATCATATACGACCCGCGTCCTGTGTGGCAAGGGTCTCACCAAAGGTCGGTCATGCCCACTCCCACCAGAGCCCCCTCCCAGACGCTGAGCCGCGGCCTCAGCATCCTCGAAATCCTCGCCGACGCCAGCGGCCCCCTCGGTATCGACGACGTCGCCGCGCACCTCGGCGTGCACCGCTCCGTCGCCTACCGCCTGATCCGGACCCTTGAGGAACACGGGCTCGTGGTCAGGAAGAACGATGGCCGGCTGGCCCTGGGGAACCGGCTGGCGGCGCTCGCCGGCGGCGTCGAGCGTGACCTGCAGGCGGTCGCCGTTCCCGAGCTGACCCTCGCCGCCCGGGACCTGGGGATGACCTGTTTTCTGGGCGTGCATGACAGGGGTGAGTGTCTGACCTTCGCCAGCGTGGAGCCCCCGCAGACGGTGGCCGTGGTCGCTCAACGTCCCGGTACCCGACACCCGGTGGCCCTGGGCGCCCCGGGGAAGGCGATCCTCTCCATGCTCCCCGAGGACCAATGGCCTGAAGGGGTCACCGATGCCGATCGCCAAAAAGTCGACGGGGTCCGGGCCAACGGCTGGGCCGAAACCACCAACGAGGTCATCACCGGGCTCCACTCGGTCGGCGTACCCCTGGATCTCCGGGGCGGCCAGGCCGCGGCGCTCGCTGCGGTCTTCGTGGGCGACGGCGACCGTCCCGCCATCGCGGCGAGACTGCGCCAAGCCGCCGACGTCATTTCGAGAAGCGGCGCCTGAGGGGTGGTTGGTGGGTTGGGTTCTGGGGTTTGGGTTGTGGGTTCTGTGTTGTGGGTTCTGGGTTCTGACTAGGAGGTCCCTGCCCGAGGCGGCAGTTTTGTGTTGCTCGGGCGGTCCAGGCGGTGATTCTGTGTTGCTCGGGCGCTCGAGGTGGCAGTGGTGTGCGGTTTCGGTGGCGAGGTGGCAGCCGCGTGCGGTTTTTGGGCGGATTTTGTCCCAAAATTGCCACCTCGGCGTCGGGGGCGCACGGGATTGCCACCTCGGCGGGTGCGTCGGTGATTTCGCGGGTCGAGGTGGCGATTTTGTGCGGCTCGGGCGCTCCAAGTGGCGATTTTGTGCCGGGCGGGCGCTCCAGGCGGTGATTTTGTGTTGCTCGGGCGCTCGAGGTGGCAGTGGTGTGCGGTTTCGGTGGCGAGGTGGCAGCGGCGTGCGGTTTTTGGGCGGATTTTGTCCCGAAATTGCCACCTCGGCGTCGGAGGCGCACGGGATTGCCACCTCGCGCGGCAGCGTCGAACGTCCGGGCGCACCGACGCAGGAACGGTTGCGGAATCGTGACCGAAGACTTATGTTAAGCGTGTCCGACATCACAGAGCATGTCCGGTGTTCGAAAAAGGGGCACTCAGTTGCGGCGATCCCGGAACGAGACATATATGGCCTAAAAGTTCATATGTGGTTCCGGAGGAACACCATGCAGTCCGTATCCGAAACGGTTGCGCGCGCCCTGACGCGCCATGTTGAAAAATTCTTTTGCCTGATGGGCAACGGCAACGCCTACTTCATTGACGCTCTCGAGCGTCTCGGCGTCCCGCCGATTCCCGTGCGCCATGAGTCGGGCACCGTCGCCTCGGCCGACGCCTACTATCGAATGACCCGAGAAGTCGCCGTGGCTACGGCCACCTACGGCGCCGGATTCACCAACACGCTGACATCGCTGGCGGAGTCGTCGTTGGCAAAAATGCCGTTGGTCCTTGTCGTCGGCTCCGCGCCGACGGCGGGTCCCCGACCGCTCGACATCGACCAGACCATGACGGCCGCGTCCATGGACGTACCCACATACACCGTGGGAGTCCAGGACGCCGGAACCGTGACCATTCAGGCCCTGGCCGACGCGATCGAGAATTCGAGGCCCGTGGTGCTCGCGATTCCTTACGACCTGGCTCCCGAACTCATCGGCGAGCGCGGGGAAATCATTCCCGACTTGCCCGAACCAACGCGTCTGCCGTCCCCCGACCACATCGAGGCCGCGCGGATTGCTCACCACCTCGCCGACGCCGAGCGGCCGCTCATTCTGGCGGGCAGGGGCGCGATCGGGGCGCGTTCCGACCTGCTGGCGCTCGCGGAAACATTGGGGGCCGACGTCGTCACGACCGTTCCCACCCAGGGTTATTTCTCCGTCCCCGCGAGGCGACCGACGAACTTCCGTGACCTCGGGGTGTGCGGTGGATTCTCCGCACCCGGCGCGTTGCGCGAGATCCGACGTGCCGACGTCGTCTTCGTGGTCGGTGCGGGTCTGAACCAGTTCACGATGGCATTCGGCACTGCCTTCTCTGACGACGCCCGAGTCGTCCAGGTCGGAGACACCGAGGAGCCGACCCATTCGCGGGTTGACCAGTACTGCCGCGCCGACGCCGCCGACGCCGTGGGGCTGATCCACGACAAAATCCTGCAGCTCGGGGTCAGCGGACGCACGCCCGTGGTCTCCCCGACCTCGGAAGAAGCCCAATGGCGCACCGAGGGCGATGAACAGGCCCCCGATGGGCGGCTCGATCCCCGGCGGGTCATGAGCCGCCTCAACGACCTGCTGCCCGAGGACCGTGTTGTGTTCACGGACGGCGGGCACTTCATGCAGTGGCCGCTGACCTATCTGAAGGTCAACGAGCCGGACAGTCATGTGACTGTGGGTACGCAATTCCAGTCGATCGGTCTGGGCTTCGCCAGCGCCGCGGGTGTTCTGGCGGCGTCGGGCGAGAGGCTGCCCGTGCTGGTCTCCGGCGACGGGGGCGGGCTCATGGGAATCGCCGACGCCGAGACCTTCGTGCGCACGACTCGCCGCGGCGTCGTCGTGTTCTTGAACGATGCCGGCTACGGCGCCGAGGTGCACCAGTATGCCGCCCGCGGGCTGGCCCCTGAGCCCATGCTGATCCCCGATGTCGACTTTGCCGGAATCTTCCGCGCCCTGGGGGCCAAAGGCGATACGGTGCGGACCTTGGCGGACCTCAGGGACTTCGAGCAGTGGATCGCCGCCGAGGAAGGCGGGATCTATGTCCTGGACTGCCGCATCACGAACAGCGTCCGCGCCGATTGGATCATCGAGACGGTGGAGGAGGCGCGTCGGGCGGCCCCGCACGTCGAGGAGATGCTCGGGATGGACACCTCATCCTGGAACCCTTCGGGTGCGGCCGGTGGCGGTCGCGGCACGAATGGTGACCGGGGGAGCGCGCACGAAGTCGGCGGGCGTCACCTGCATGCGTGAGCCATCGGAGTCCCACCCACCGACGTGGAACCCCACGACGTGGAACCCACCGGCGTGGAGCTGAGGAGCCCTCGGCCCGGACCGGCCCACACTTGAGGGCACCCACATCGGGTGGCACAGGGTGAAGGGCATACGACTCGTGAACAACAGGCGGTCGGACACAGACGTGTCCGGCCGCCTGGAGTGTTTGTGGCGGTATCGTCGCCCGGCGCTGACCTGACCATGCTCTCAACCGGACTCGCCACAGGTGCCCTGGCCTCGTCCGCGGCGTGACCGTCGAGAGGACGACGACGCCCCAGGTGAATCGCGCTGCGAGAAAAGCGGTCCGGACGCGAAAAGCGGTCCGGGCGAAGTGTGTGATTCGACGGAATGCATGGGACTTTTTCATGGCCGCTCCGTGGAGTGATGTCGGTCAAAACATGGCTTGTGTCCCGAAGATACTGCACCTTGATGCACGTCCGGATTCGTGATCCGGTGGTAAGACGACCGTCTGTGGAAACGTGATCGACGTCGTTGAGGTTCTCCGTATCCGTGACATAAGATTTTGACGATCCGTGGGATCTTGTGTGGTTGTTGAATGAATGGGTGTGGGGAGTTCGGCGAACCACCGTTGAAAGGATCCTGTGAAGATCGGACTGACCAAGCCGACACGCGTTCCTCGCGCCGGCAAGATCGCGGCCGGCTCGATGGCCTTGGTTCTGCTCGTGGCCTGCTCGGGATGTTTTTCGAAAGAGGATCCTGGGCCTCTGAAGATCCAGGACTCGACCATCGCCTCGGCCGAGCAACCAGTCTCCGAGAGGGCGGAACCCACCGCGCAGCGCGTCCCCTATCCTGTGGGTGGTCAGGGGGATCCCAGCCAGAACTGGGGAGACCTCTACCTTCCTGGTGGAGTCCACAAGCGAGGCACCGTACCCATGGTGGTTCTGGTCCATGGCGGTGCCTGGCACCATTCCATCGGCGCGAGCACCTTCGATGATTACGCGCGTGCCATCTCCGCGCGCGGTTACGCCGTCTACAACATCGAGTACCGTCGCGTCGGGTCCGGCGGCGGCTGGCCGACCACCTTCACCGACGTCGCCGCAGCGTTCGACCACGTGAAGCAGCTGATGGCCGAGCACCCGGAGCTTTCCGGGCGCGCCGTCGCGGTGGGCCACAGCGCGGGGGCCCAACTGGCCACTTGGGCGAGTACGCGTGGCGACTCCCAGCTGGTTCCGGGGCTGAGTGCCCCGAAATTCAGGCCATCGCGCATCGTCGCCCTGTCCGGTCCCATGGACATGACCTTCGAGGCGACGACGGATGATCACGACCTGTTCCACGTCATGGGCGGGAAGCCGTCGCAGGTTCCGACGAACTACTCCGCCGTCGACCCTATCCAGAACCTCGATCCCCAGATTCCCGTCACCGCCGTGCACGGCACCGCGGACTCGACGGTCGCGTGGCAGAACTCCCAGCGGTACGTCCAGACTCTCCAGGCCCGGGGCGGTCAGGCCGACCTGAAGCTCCTCTACGGAGAAACTCACGGCTCGTTCCTGACCTACGGTTCGACCCACTTCAACGAAGTCATCGACCTGATCACGAACGGCAAATAAACCGCGGACGTCGTCCTCCGTATGGTCTGAGCACGACGAGAATCTGCCCGCTCTCAGTGCGGATATGGGACGCGAGCGGGGTGGTGGGTGTCGGCTCAACCGACTGGACCGGATGGCTTGCTCGGCCATGGGATGACATATGGATATTTCGAATATTTCGATTGAGGGTATGCTGAAGATATGACGGTCGCTTCTCTGTATCCCCGAAGAACCATTAACCCCTCCTCGTTCAGTCCGGAAGAAATCGCCGAGATCTCAGAGTTTCTCTCGGGCGCGTCTTGCGGTGAGGAGCCTGCCACTCCATGCATGTCCGGTCCGGACGGCACGAAGCGTGTGATCCCGGCCCGGCTCTACGACACCTTGACTTTCATCATGGATTCGCTCTGCGAAGGTCAAGGGGTCACGGTGATGCACACCAGCGCGCAACTGACGACACAGAAGGCGGCGGACTTCCTGCAGATGTCGCGGCCTACGCTGGTCAAGCTCTTGGAGTCCGGGGAAATCCCATTCACGAAGGTCGGTCGCCACCGACGGGTGCTCCTGGCCGACGTGCAGGAGTACGAGGAGCGGATATCGGCACGTCGTGACCAGTTTCTGGCCGACCAGACGCGTGAGGCCGCGCAGGAAGGTGACTACTTCGTGGTGCCTGACGACTACAAGACCCGATAGGTCATGGCTTGCCCGGTCGTCCTCGACGCGTGTGTCCTCATTCCCATGCCCGTCGTCGATATCCTGCTCCGATTGGGCTCCGCCAGGCAGTTCCGTCCGCTGTGGTCGGAGGAGATCCTTGACGAGATCGAACGGAACCTGGTGGCCAAACTGAATGTTCCTCCAGCCAAGGCGCGACGCCGGCTAACAGCCATGCGACGGTGCTTCCCCGACGCTCTGGTCCGTGACTACGAGTCCTTGATACCCGCTATGACGAATGAGCCCAAAGATCGCCACGTCCTGGCTGCCGCCGTGCGTTCCGGAGCGGAACTCATCGTGACCTTCAACAGAAAAGACTTCCCTGCAGAATCCGTCGCCCCGTACGACCTCGACGTGCGCAGTCCTGACGAATTCCTTCTTGACCAGCTGAATCTCGACGCCGACGTCGTTGTCGCCGCAGTCCGAGGAATTCTCCGGGACGCGCAGCATCCGGCGATGACGCGCGAGCGATACTTGGCGGGGTTGTCTCGTTGTGGGTTGTCAGTGTTCGCCCGGGCCACAGCTGGTCATATGTCTGAACGTTAGTTCGTCCACATCGCCCCCGTATGAGCGGCCGACGTCGTTCGGGCCGGGTTACTGCGCGTTCGACTTCACGAAGACGAGCGGGCTGCGCGATTGCTCCTCTTCACTGCCGTGGCCCAGGGGAATCCCGGTGCGGTCTCGCAGCAGAAGCGTCGCGACCATTCCCAGGATCACCATGATGCTCAGGTAGATGCCGATGGACTGGGTGCTCCCCGTGGCATTCAGGAGCGCCTGGGCGATGGTCGGTGCGAATGCGCCGCCGACGATTGCCCCAATGGCGTAGGAGATCGAGACTCCCGAGAATCGGACCGATGCGGGGAACAGCTCGGTGTAGGTCGCCGACTGCTGGCCGTAGGTGAAACCGAGGCCGACGGTCAGCACCACCAGTCCCAAGAACAGCATCCCGATGCTTCCGCTCTTGACCAGGGGGAAGAGGGCGACGACGCCGACGAACAAGAGGATCCACCCCAAGATGTAGCTGTTGCGGCGACCCATCCGATCCGAAACCCAACCGGCGATCAGCGTAAAGATCAGCCAGGTCACAGCGGACCCGGTCACGGCCAGAAGAACGGGGCCGCGTTCGAAGGCGAGGGGCCCCTCGGGGTCGGTCGCGTAGCTCTGGATGAACCCACCCGTGGTCATGTAGCCGGCGGCGTTGTTGCCGGCGAAGATGAGCGCGGCAAAGATTACGAGCACGCCATGCTTGCGGAAGAGGACACCGATCGGGGCCTTGCGTTCGTCCTTGAGCTCGGCGATCTGGTTGAACACGGGTGATTCCTCGACGCCGTGGCGGATCCAGTACCCGACGGCGATCAGTACCACGCTCAACAGGAAAGGCACGCGCCAGCCCCACTGCATGAAGGCATCGCCGGGGGCGATCGTCGTCATCAGGGTCAGCATGCCGGAAGCCATGAGCAAGCCAAGCGGAACACCGATCTGGGGTGCCGACCCGTAGATGCCGCGACGATCCACGGGGGCGTGCTCGACCGCCATGAGTGCGGCGCCTCCCCATTCGCCACCTGCCGAAACGCCTTGGACCAGGCGCAAGAGAATCAGGAGAATCGGCGCGGCCGCACCGATGCTCGCGTAGGTGGGAAGGACACCGATCAGGGTGGTCGAGGCGCCCATCCCGACCAGGGT
This sequence comes from Rothia koreensis, assembly GCF_004136575.1. Lineage (GTDB taxonomy): Bacteria > Actinomycetota > Actinomycetes > Actinomycetales > Micrococcaceae > Rothia > Rothia koreensis. The sequence continues at coordinate 1,907 of NZ_NOIQ01000025.1, read as the reverse complement.
CACCATGAGTACGCGTTTGCGACCCCATTTGTCGCCGAGGTGCCCCGCGACGAAAGCTCCGAGCGGTCGGAAGAGGAAACTGAGGCCCACGCTCATGAAGGAGACGATGACCGACGCCTGAGGTCCCAGGGGGCCAAAAAACAGCTTGCCGAAGACGAGTCCGGCGGCCGAGGCGTACAGGAAGAAGTCGTACCACTCGATGCTCGTACCGATCACCGTTCCGGCGATCACGCGGCGCTGCTCCTTGGCCTGCTGGACGGTGCGCAACGCCGCCGTCCTGGTTGTTGGATCGTGGTGGGCCGTCATCTCGACTCCTTCGTCGTGCGGTGCGAGTGTATGGTTTCTGGATTTCGGTTTCCGGCTAGCGGCTTCCGGCTTGCGGTGCGGTTGCTCCATGGCCGCGTCCCGCAGAACCCCGTTGTCGCGGGCCGGACGGGCGCATGGACGCCCGAAAATTGTGATCCAGAATACTCTCGATGTGATATTGGATGATATACGATGTGCGGTCCAGGTCAAGGGCGGTCGGGCGTGTGACGTCGTCGTCCTGCGCGAGGCGGAGGTGGGGCGCGTGCTGGCTGGGTGGGTGTTGCGCGCGAGGTGGCAGTTTCGTGCGGCGTCGTGCGCGGCGAAGTGGCGATTTTGTGCGGCGAGGCGGCGACTTCGTGCGGCGAGGCGGCGACTTCGTGCGGCGAGGCGGCGAAGTGGCAATGGTGTGCGGGGTGTTGTCCGCGAGGTGGCAGTGTCGTGCGGTCGCGCGCGACGAGGTGAAGATTTTGTGCGGGCCTGCTGACGAGGTGGCAACCTCGTGCGGCGTTGCTCGCGAGGTGGCAGTTTTGGGACTTTTTGGGGCCTAAAAGTGCACAAAATTGCCACCTCGGCCGCGCAATCGCACGTGATTGCCACCTCGGCCACGTAGCCGCACGTGATTGCCACTTCGGTCCCGCAACCGCACGCCATTGCCACCTCGGCCAGGCGGCCACCTCAGCTGCCCCGCCCGAGCGGATCAGCCGCCCTGCACCCCAGCCTCACCAAGCAGGCTCATTACTTTGTGACTTGGGCTACTTGTTGCCAAATCCGAAATGATATACGATCTGTGGCGAAGCATTCATCGACGAGGAGGCTGCATGACCACTCCGTACGAGGAGCCAGAGCGCGCCGCGCAGAATTCCGGGGGAGAGGTCGCCGACGTGCCGGTGGATCCGGGGAAGATCATCGCCGTCCACGTGGCCTACGAATCCCGGGCGGCCCAGCGAGGTCGCCGACCCGCGAAACCTTCCTACTTCATCAAACCCGCCAGCTCGCTCGCCGGCTCCGGCGCAACGATCGAGCGTCCCGAAGGAACCGAACTGCTGGCGTTCGAGGGCGAGATCGCACTGGTCATCGGCCGGGCCGCCAAGAACGTGTCCGTGGAGAACGCCTGGAGCCACGTCGCCTCGGTCACCGCGTCCAACGACTTCGGAATCTACGACTACCGGGCCGCGGACAAGGGGTCCAACCTCAGGAACAAGGGCCGGGACGGGTACACCCCCGTCGGCCCCCGGCTCATCGACGCGCGCGGCGTCGAACCCACCGAACTGCGGGTGCGCACCTGGGTCAACGGCTCCCTGGCCCAGGAGGACGGTACTTCGGACGAGCAGTTGATTTTCCCGCTGTCCCAGTTCGTCGCCGATCTGTCGCAGCACGTGACCCTCGAGCCGGGCGACGTCATCCTGACCGGAACACCCGCGGGTTCGAGCGTCGTGGCACCGGGCGACGTCGTCGAGGTCGAGGTCGACGCCCCGAACGCACCGGGCACGCCGTCATCGGGGCGTCTGCGGACCCGAGTCGTCGAGGGTTCGGGGCGTTTCGACGAGTCCCTCGGCGCGCTTCCCGCCGTGGACGACAAGCAGCGCGAAGAGGCCTGGGGG
>NZ_NOIQ01000024.1 GCF_004136575.1 Rothia koreensis | reverse complement strand
GCCGGGATCGGGCTCGGCGCAACAACGCGCCCACGAACTGAGGAACAGGCCGGGCGCCGTCTTCTGGGGGTCCATCGGCGTCGTCGTCCTGGGTGGCAACCCGAATCGACGGACGTCGCGGTGGACGGGCGAGCAGCCGGCGGCGCGCCCGGCGGAGTCGGCTGGTGGTCAGCCCAGCGGGGTCAGATCGAGGCTGTCGAAGAACTGCCCGGCCTTGTAGATCATCGGCTCGTCCTCCGAGGCGTCGGCGGAACGGACGCGACCGATGAACACGGTGTGGGTGAGCGCCTGGAAGCGCTCCTTGATTTCGACCTCGATCGAGGCCGAGGACCCGTCGAGCAACGGGGACCCGTGTTCGCCCTCATGCCACTCGAGGTCGGCAAACTTGTCCGCGGACTTCGACGCGAAGACCCCGAGAGTCTCGCGTTGGTTCCGGCTCATGATGTTGATGCCGATGTGCTGGGCCTGGAACATGGCCGGATAGGTGGAGGAAGTCTTCTGCACGCAGACCAGAACCAGGGGCGGATCCAACGACACCGAATTGTAGGAATTCACCGCGAGGCCACGGGGCTTGCCGTCTTCGTCCTTCGTGGTCACGACCGTCACCCCGGTGATGAACTGCTTGTTGAATGCTTTCAGGGCCTCGTGGCTCGGATTTCCGCTGAAGTTCTCGACCACGGATGCATCCTCGCCGTCGAAAGCCGCCGAGAGTGACTTCAGGCCCAAGTCGGCCAGGAGATTTCCGGAGTCCCAGGTGGCTTCCTCGCGGGAAATCAGGCCGTCCCGGAGATGGAGCAGGTTCGAACCGTGCGTCGTGACCTGGGTTCCCGTCGGCGGGACGTCGTGCAAGGGTTCAGTGAAGGTTCCCGTGGTGTGCCAGTAGATGGCGGCCTGGTCGCCGTCGACCAGAATCTGGTCGATGACGGTTTCCAGGTCGGGAAATGCCGCACGAATTTCGGAGATTTCATTCTGGATTCCGTCGAGGTCCGATGACTTGCCGGAACCGGTGCTGATCCGCTCGTAATCGGCCGTGACGATCTCGCTCAAGGCGGCCACATTGCCGTCGTCCCAGGCCGCACGCCAGGCGTCGCCGACCGATGTCTTGATGTGATCTGAGGCATGAAAAGTGCTTGTCTGTTGCATGCAAGCAACCCTAGGCGTATAAATCTCGGCGCGTCAACGGCTTTTTTGATCCGCGAGTTTTCGGAGTTTTTTGGCGTTCATTGACAGTATCGTGGCATGCATCATAGGTTTCATGTATGCAAGAAGACATGGATACAGTGCCTCAGTCACGCTCCGGGGACATCACCCTGCTGGAGAAGATGCGGCGCCAGATCACCAACGGCCGCTACGGACCGGGCGACCTCATCCCGGAGCTGACTTTGGCGGAGGAGTTCGGCGTCAGTCGTACGCCCATTCGGGAAGCGCTCAAGCAATTGCAGAACGAGGGCCTGGTGGAGATCAGGCCCCGCGTCGGCACTTTCGTTCGACAACCGACTCGGCGAGAAATCGTGGAGCTCTTCGAACTCAAGGAATCACTCGAGGGCCTCGCCGCCGGCCTCCTGGCGCGTCGCGGTCGAGTCCGCGAGCTGGAGACCCTCGAACGGAATCTGATGGATTCGGACAGGGCCGCCGCGGAAGGCGACAGTCAGGCATACGCCGAATTGGTCCACGAATTCCATTGGACTCTGGTGCGCGGTGCCGACAACAGGAAGCTCTACGAAACCTATGAGCGCCTCATGAACCAGCTGGCCTACCACCGCATCGTCGTCAATACGGTGGCCCGGCCCGAGCGCCTCAAGGCTTCGGACAACGAGCATCACTCCGTCGTTGAGGCGATCAAGAGCAAGGACGCCCTGGACGCCGAATTCACCATGCGGAACCACGTGCGAGCCTCCAGCCAGGCGGCCCTGCGGCCGATCGACGAACCCCAACCGGCGCGGCCCGGATCGATCGACGACGACGCCCAGGAAAACCGACGGGTCGAAGGCGGTGAGCTCCGTGCCTGCTGAGACCATGACCGGAACATTCGGCGCCGATGTCCTCGAAAGCATTGGCCTCCGTTCCGTCACGACCGTTTGTGACGAGATCCTTTCGGAGTCCGGGACGCCGCTTGATCGTCCGCTGCGCCAAGTCGCGTCCGTCGCGGTGGTTGAGAACCCATGGGTCGGGGGAGGGGTCGAGCAGGACCTCGGGCCGGAAGCCCGAGAAGTGGCTCCCGTTCTCGGCAAAATCCTCTCCGACCAGGTGGTGTCCGCTCTGGGCGGGGTGGACGACGTCGCAACCTTCGGCAAGGCGGCACTCGTGGGAACCGAGGGGGAGCTCGAACACGCCGGCGCCCTGATCCACACGCCGTACTTCGGCAATATCGTCCGAGAGCTCTTGGAAGGGACCTCGGTCCTCTGCTTTGCGGACGGTCGGGCCATCCCCGGAACCGACGTGCGGATCCCCCTCTGGCACAAGACCCACGCCACCTCGCGAGACCACTACCAGACGATCGACGTGCATCTGACGGACGCTCCGCGCGAGGACGAGATCTGCGTGGTCGTCGCCGCATCCGACGGCCCCCGGCCATTCCCTCGGCTCGGGGACCGACGAACCGATGCACCCATCACTTCCGAAATTCTGAAAGGAAAACTGACGTGAACATTCGCAAGATCACGACCATCACCGAGGACATCGTGACCGAAGGCGGACGCCCCGTGGAACCGGCGGCGCGCCTGGCCGTGGTTGCCGCCGTCATCGACAATCCCTGGGCCTCCCAAGGATTCGTGGAGGACCTGACGGAAGGCATCGACGCGGTCGCTTCCGATCTCGGAGCGACCTTGGCCCCTCGCGTCATGGAGGCGCTGGACGCACCGTTGGAGGCCTACGGCAAGGCCGCGATCGTCGGACTGGACGGGGAGATCGAACACGGGTCCGCCCTGATCCACACGTTGAAGTTCGGAAACCACTTCCGCGATGCGGCGCAGGCGAGCACCCTGCTCCCTGCCGTGGAAAAGAGGGCCGCGAGCGGAACCGTTTTCGATATTCCGCTCAAGCACTTCACGGATGCAAGCATTCGGTCCCACCACCAGACCATTGAGGTGCGCGTCTCCGATGCCCCTCACCCGAACGAAATCGTGATCGCGTTGGCCGGGGCCGCTCAGGGGCGCCCTCAGCAGCGGCTGGCTTCGCTGAGCACTGAGAGGTGAGCCGCGTGTCCGAGGCCGCTTGCACAGCTCCCGTGGTTCTCCTGCACGGCGTCGGGCTCGACCGGACGGTGTGGTCGGACGTGGAAGAACGCCTGACCGATCGCCGAACGGTTGCCCTAAACCTTCCCGGCCACGGGAGCCGGCCCCCGCTCACGCAGCCGGTTTCCCTGACCGACATGGCGGAAGACGTTCTCGCGCGAATGCCCACCGGCCGGGTCCATCTGGTCGGCTTCTCCTTGGGTGCGCTGATCGCCCAGACCATTGCGGCACGTCATCCCGAGCGGGTCGAGTCGTTGGCCTGCGTCAGCTCGGTCTGTTCCCGGAGCCCCGAGGAGGCCGACGCCGTTCGGGCGAGGCTCGCGGCGGCCCGCCAGGACTTCCGGGCCAGCATGCACCAGGCCCTCGACCGATGGTTTCCCGGTCGGGACGATGTGAGTCTGGAGCGACGGGACAAGACCGCCGAGGTTCTGATGGCCAACGACGTCGAATCCTATCTCCACGCCTACGCCGTGTTCGCGTCGGGAGACAGGGAGGTCCTGCCCGAACTCCCGTCGATCTCCGCGCCCACGACGGCCGTCACGGGAGAACTCGATACGGGATCCACGCCGGAGATGGTGGACCGGTTGGCCGGCTTCGTCCCCGACCTGCGCCGTCGCGTGGTGCCCGGGGTCCGCCACATGCTCCCCGTCGAAGCCCCCGGCGAGCTCGTCGCCGAACTGAACGAATTGATCACCGAATCGGAAGGAGCTCATCATGGCTGAGCGACTCGAACACTTCATCGGAGGGCAACATCGCTCGCCGTCCAACGGGGCATGGTTCCCGAGCACGAACCCCGCGACCTTGGAAACCCTGTACGAAGCGGCTCGCGGCGACCGGGCCGACGTGCGCTCCGCCGTGGACGCGGCCTACCAGACCTTCCATTCACCCGAATGGTCGAGGACGACGCCGTCCCAACGGGGCCGCCTCCTCCGGAGGCTGGGGGATGTGATCGGCGAGCACGCGGAGGAACTCGCCCGGTTGGAGAGCCTGGACAACGGCAAGCTGTACCGGGAAATGAAGGGACAGCTGGCGACCCTGCCCGAGTACCTCTATTACTACGGCGGTCTCGCCGACAAGGTGCAGGGCGCCCAGATCCCGACCAATTCGCCGGAGGTCCTGAACTTCACGCAACGTGAGCCCCTGGGCGTGGTCGGGGCCATCACGCCCTGGAACTCGCCCTTGACCCTGACGGTGTCCAAGCTGGCCCCCGCCCTTGCGGCCGGCAACACCCTGGTGATCAAGCCCAGTGAGTACACCTCCAGGACGATCCTCAGGTTGGGCGAGCTGGCCGACGAAGCAGGATTCCCGGCGGGCGTGGTGAACGTGGTGACGGGGTTCGGCGCCGAGGCCGGAGACGCCCTGGTCAACGACCCGAGGCTCGCCAAGATCTCGTTCACCGGTTCCACGCGCACAGGTTCGGCCATTGCCTCTTCTGCGGCGGCCCGCTTCATCGGTTGCACGCTGGAGCTGGGCGGGAAGAGCCCCAACATCGTGTTCGAGGACGCGGACGTGTCCAACGCGGCCATGGGGGTCATTGCCGGCATCTTCGCGGCCGGCGGGCAGACCTGTATCGCGGGCAGCCGGGTGCTCGCTCACCGGAGCATCTACGACGAGCTGGTCGAGCGCGTGACCGAGCGGGCGTCGAGCATCGTCATCGGTGACCCCATGGACGACGCCACCGAACTGGGCCCCCTCGCCTTCGAGGACCAGCTCGCCAAGGTCAGCTCCTACGTCGACATCGGCAAGGAGGAGGGCGCGACCGTCCGCTACGGGGGCCGGGCTCCGGAGGTGGATCTGCCCGGGTATTTCTTCTCTCCGACGGTGCTCACCGAAGCCAACAACGACATGAGGATCTGCCGCGAGGAAATCTTCGGGCCGGTTGCCGCGATCATGCCCTTCGACACCGAGGACGAAGCGCTGCGGTTGGCCAACGACACGGAATACGGCTTGGCTGCGGGCGTGTGGACGTCGAATCTTCAGCGGGCCATGCGCATGTCGCAGCGGCTCGACGCCGGAACCGTGTGGCTCAACACCTACCGTGCCATGTCGCCCATGTCCCCGAGGGAAGGGTTCAAGCAGTCCGGCGTCGGCGTCGAGCACGGCCTGGAGTCCATGAACGAATACACCCGGTTGAAGAGCATCTGGATCAACACCGACGAGGGTCCGGTCGCGGACCCGTTCGTGATGAGGAGTTGATCCCGTGCCCCTGATCGACATTTCCATCGCCGAAGGGCGCAGCGCAGAACAAGTGCGGGCGCTGATGGCCGGGGTGCACCAGGTGGCGGAGTCCACGGTGGACGCAGCACCGGAAAACATCACCGTCATCGTTCGCGAAGTGCCGCGCGAGCAGTGGTCCAGAAACAACCAGACCATCCGCGAAAGGGAAAGCGCGACGGAAGACGCCGCGATCCCCAACACCCCAGCGGATGCGCACGACGCAGAGAACTGATCAAGGAACGAAAACAGGGACGTTTTCGAACACGACATCTACGAGGAGCGCAGTATGCGATTTTCACTGTTCATTCACATGGAGCGCTGGGACGAGTCGCTCAGCCACGAGGAGCACTGGCAGAACCTGGTCGAGCTCGTCCGCATCGCGGAGGAGGGCGGATTCGAGACCGTGTGGATCGGAGAACACCACTCGACCGAATACACCGTCTCTCCCAGCCCCATGCCGCAGTTGGCCTATCTCGCGGCCAAGACATCGACGATTCGACTGGGCGCGGGAACGATCGTCGCCCCCTTCTGGACCCCGATCCGTGCCGCGGGCGAGACGGCTCTCCTGGACGTCATCAGCGGCGGGCGCGCCGAAATCGGAATCGCCCGGGGAGCGTACCAATTCGAGTTCGACCGTTTGGCCGGCGGAATGGCCGGTGAGGAAGGTGGCCGGTACCTTCGGGAACTCGTGCCCGCCATTCGCGCATTGTGGCAGGGCGATTACGCCCACGACGGCGAGCTGTGGCAGTTCCCGGTCTCCACGAGCGTGCCCAAGCCCGTGCAACAACCCACCCCGCCCGTATGGGTTGCGGCCAGGAGCCCGGAGACCCACGACTTCGCGGTTGCCAACGGGTGCAACGTGCAGGTCACGCCCCTGATGAAGGGCGACGAGGAGGTCAAGGACCTCAAGGACAAATTCGACGCCGCGGTCGCGAACCATCCCGAGGTCGAGAAGAAGCCGGAAATCATGGTGCTCAAGCACACCTACGTCCACTCTCCCGAGGAACCGGAGGGGTGGCGTCCCGCGGCAGAGGCGATCAACCGGTTCTACCGCACCTTCTCAGCCTGGGCCTTCGGAAAGAAGGAACCGGTCAACGGTTTCCTGGAGCCGATGCCGGAGGAGAACTTCGCCGAGCGGCCCGAATTCGCACCGGAATCCCTGCACCGGACCGCGATGATCGGGACGCCGGATGAGGTCACCGAGCGCATCCGGAACTACGAGGACATGGGCTACGACGAATACAGCTTCTGGACGGACAACTCGATGTCCCACGAGGACAAGAAGCGCTCGCTCCAGAGGTTCGTCGACGACGTCATCCCGAACTTCCGGTAACCCGTCGACCTCACGAAGAAAAGGCGGAGCCCCCTGGGACCGATGTGTCCGAGGGGGCTCCGCCGCGTGGTGGCGTGTGGGTCCGGGTGCTAGATGTCCCGGCCGATGGTCAGGTGAACCAGCGAGGGACCCTTGGTCCCGAGGGCCTGGCGAACGGTCTCGGCCAGGGTGTCCATGGTCGCCGAGAACCCGGTCGCCCCGAAGCCTTCGGCGAGCCGGACCCAGTCCGGCTGCCTGAGGTCGACTGCGGTCGGGGCAATGCTGCGGTCCTCTTCGTTGGCACGGATCTCGCCGTAGCCGCCGTTGTCCACGCAGATGATCGGAAGATCGAGGTCCTGCTCCACCGCGGTCATGATCTCCTGGATCCCGAACATGAGGGCGCCGTCACCGAGCAGGCAGACCACGGGACGCTCCGGCGCGGCGATTTTCGCACCGATGGATGCGGGCAGGCCGTACCCGAGGGTCGCGTAGGTTCCCATGTACAGGAGCGAGTTGGGCTTGGGCGCTCGGTAGAACGTCGTCGTCCCCATGTAGGTGACCTGCGACGAGTCGCCACCGACGATCGCGTTCTCCGGGAGAACGCTCATGATGATCTCGTTCAGCTCGGCCAGTTCGGGAGCGATCGAGCGTCCTTCGTCGTCGAGCTGGTCGAAGACCTCGGTGAGGTCCGGGGCGGCCCGGGTGCCTGATTCCACGCCCTCTGCCTTGAGCGCCGCGATGAGCTGGGGGACCACGGCCACGGAGTTTCCCGGCAGCTCGAGGTCCGGGGTGATGTTGGTCAGCATCTGCTGGCGTTCGATATCGACCCGGATGATGGGTCCGTTCGGGCGGATGTCGCCGCCCCACAGTTCGGCCTCACCGATCTTGGAACCGATGATCAGCATCGCGTCGGCGTCCCGACAGAAGGCGTGTGCCGTGCCGAGCCGCAGGTCGGCGCCCAGGGAGAGCCGGTGGCGCTCCGGGATCGCGCCCTTCCCGTTGGTCGAGGTGATCACCGGGGCCTCGAGCAGCTCGGCGAGCTCGAGCACCGCCTCGTGGGCCGCGACCGAACCGCCACCGGCCACGATGACGGGCTTCTTGGAGGCGGCCAGTATATTCGCGGCGCGGGCGACGTCGTGCGGTTGGGCGGGTTGGAAGGAACCGAGGGGTCGGGCGCGGAGCTCCTCCTCGGTGAAGCCGCCGGCCTCCTCGAGGACGTCGAGCGGGACCTCGATGTGGATCGGACGGGGGCGGTCGTGCTTGAAGGAGACGAACGCGTTGTGAATCATCTCGACCGCTTCGGAGGCCGAGCTGACCCGGCGGGAAAGGCCGATGATCGAGTCCACCGCCCCGGTCGGGTTCTTGGTCTCGTGGAGGGAACCGATGTCGCGGAATTCGGTCCCGCGGGGCCGGCCGGGGGAGAGGAGAATCATGGGGCGGGACTCCGCGTACGCGGTCGCGGCTCCCGAGAGCGAGTTGAGCAGTCCCGGGCCGGAGGTCGTGATGACCACGCCGGGAAGGCCTGTCGTCAGGGACCAGCCGTCCGCGCCGTAGGAGGCGCCTTGCTCGTGGCGGGTGGTCACGGGCTTGATGTCGAGCTCGTCGAGATGGCGGTAGAACTCGAGGTTGTGGGTGCCCGGAATGCCGAACACGGTGTCGATCCCGTAGTTCCTCAGGGTCGCCAGGATCGCATAACCAGCGTTGTGGCGTGGTTCGGTGCGCACGGGGGCGGTGTCCGCGGTGGTTTCTGCGGTCTGGTCGCTCATGATGCTTCTCCTTCTCGCCGCGGCCCTGCGGCGAACGGGGTGGTGACAAGGCGGTCTCGCCGAGACTCCGCAATGTGTCCTGGTGTGCAACCAGAATATACATATATGAAACTTTTGGGGAGGGCGTAGGGCCTCCCGGAGGCCGAGGCCGGTGGAAGACCGCGCGTCGCGGCCTCGCGAGTCCCAGGCCTCGGCCGCCCTGTCACCGCCTTGACCCCTCGACGCGGTCCCGCCACGCGGTCAGCGTCGCGGCGTCCGTGCGGGGCGTCAGCAGCGAGACCGCCAGGTAGACGACGACGGACAGGACCAGACCCACGTAAATCGGTTCGTTCGCGTCCACGCCGAAGAAGATCATGGACACCAGCACCCCCAGCGCGCCGACCAGCATCGAACTGGCCGCTCCGGCGCCCGTCCCGCGTTTCCAGAAGAGGCCGCCGAGGATAGCGACCAACAGGCCGCCGACCAGGATGTCGTAAGCGATGGTCAGCGCCGTGACCACGCTCGGCACGATCATCGCGATGACCGTGACGATCACGCCGATGCCCAGAACATACAGCCGGTCCAGTCTCATGCTCGAGTCGGATTCGCCGGATTCCTGGCCCGCGTCCGCTTGGTCGACGTCCTTGCCCGCCCCGCGTCCGAACAGGCGCGCGATCAGGGGCACGACGTCGACCCGTGCGACCGTCGCGGAGGCGATCAGCGCACCCGAGGCCGTGGACATCATGGCCGCGACACCCGCCGCGAGTACGATGCCGCCCAGCCCCTCGGGGAGGTAGTCCTGCGCGAGTGCGGCGAAGGCGTCGTCGGGGACGTCGAGGTTCGGCATGACGGCGGCCGCGCCCATGCCGATCACGGCACCGGCGATTCCGTAGAGAAGGGTGTAGACCCCGGCCGCGAAACCTCCCCACCGAGCAACGCGCGGGGTCTTCGACGTGAACACCCGTTGCCAGATGTCCTGCCCGACCAGCAGGCCCAGGGTGTAGACCACGAACATCGTGACGATGGACTCTGCGCCCATGGCGCCGGGATCGAAGAATTCGGCGTCCAGCCGCTCGTGGAGGCCGGACCATCCTCCCGCCGCGTGCAACGAGAAAGGCAGCAGGAGCAGGAACATGCCGACCGTCATGATGAGGAACTGCATGAGGTCAGTCAGCGTGATCGACCACATCCCTCCGAGGATCGAGTACGCGATGACCACGACGGAACCGATGACAATCCCCCACGGGCGGTCGAGGTCGAACAAGACCTTGAAGATGGACGCGTACGCCGACGTCGACGTCACCACGAGCATTGCCGTGTATCCCAGCATGACCACCGAGGACGCCTTGACCGCCCGTCCGCCGTAGCGCAGCTGGAGCATCTGCGAGACCGTGTAGACGCCGAGCCGCTGGAGCCTGCCGGCGAAGGCGAGGGACAGGATCATGACGCCGATGGCGATGGCAGCAACCATCCACATGCCCGAGATCCCGTAGGTGTACCCGAGGCCGACGCCGCCGATCGTTGCGGCCCCTCCGAGGACGACGGCGGACATGGTGCCCGTAAAAAAGAGGTAACCCAGGCGTCGTCCCGCGACCCGGTAGTCCTCCGTGCTGTTGGCCCGGCGCTTGCCGTACCAGCCGATGAGCACCATCGCGGCGAGGTAGAGAAGAATAATAAGAAGGTTCACAGCGCGGACCAATCCTGACGCAGAGCAGAAATCATGACCTCTATCGATACCATGCATAGAGGCCGAGGAAAGGATCCAGCCATGAAGGCGTTGCCCGTACAGCAGTCGGAGAGGTCGCCCGAGCTCGGATCGCGCCTCCGCAACCATCGGCTGCGCCAGCACATGACGATCGAGCAGCTGGCCACGGCAACGGATCTGACCAAAGGTTTCATCAGCCGCGTCGAGCGCGAGCAGACTTCTCCGTCCGTCGCGTCACTCGTGAAGCTGTGCCGGGCCCTGCGCGTGGACATCGGCGACCTGTTCGAGGAGCCGGATACGCAGGTCATCCGTCTCGACGAGGCCCCCGAAGTGGACCTCGGAGGGGCGGGCATTCACGAGCGCCTCGTCTCGGGGCCGGACCTGGAAAAGGTCCAGGTGATCCGGGCCAGCATCGAGCCCGGGGGCAAGGGCGAGGAGAGCCTGTACACCGTCGAGTGCGAGACCGAGGTTCTGCACGTCATCTCCGGTGAGTTCGTTCTGCGCACGAGCGCCGGGGAATTCGAACTGTCCCCCGGGGATTCCGTGACCCTGAGCGGCCACGAGCCGCACTCGTGGCGCAGTACCGGCGGCCCGGCCGAAGTCCTCTGGGTTCTGGTCAACAAGTAGGGACCGCACGGTCCGTGAACGAATTTCGCGCGGCGTCGGCACCCGCCGAAGCGGTGGTCGACGCCGCGCGAATCACCTCTGGGGACCGCGGTCGATGATCCGCGGTCACCGGTCGGCTCACACGCCGGTCTGCTGCGAGATCCAGTCGCGGTGGTCGTTGAGGTTGGCGTAGTTGCTTCCGGCCTGGGTGTCGGCGCCCGGATCGACGGTATCGCCGGTCGAGCACACTCCGACGATCTTGCCGTTGATGACCAACGGACCGCCGGAATCGCCGTGGTTCGAGGCGCCGTCGTCGCCGCGGATATGGATCGCTTCGCCCTCGTAGGCATCCGTGGAGGTTCCGAGCACGTTCACTCCGGCCGTGTACAGCCAGTCGGGCTGACCCTGGTTGGCGCGCAGGCCGTAGCCGAAGATGTCTCCGTGGTCACCGGCGCTGGGCGTGTATCCGTCGCCCAACTGGGCGTACGAGCTGACCTCGTGCGGAGTCTCGAGGTGGACCAGACCCACGTCACCGTTCGGTGAGTTGACCACACGGTCCGAGGCCTCGGCCGGACCGGGGTTCGAGGTGTCGTTCGAGTAGTAGGCCTTCATGTCCTGCGACCCTTCGGTGCAGTGGCGAGCGGTCAGAATCCACTCGCTGTTGATGGCCTCACCGGTGCAGCCGAAAGTTCCCTGTTCTCCCTCGGTCTGGAAGGAGAGCTGGACAATGTTGGGGCTGTTGGTGGGTTGGCCGCCCACAATGTAGTTGGCCGGATCGCCGTCCGTGGCGGCCAGGGCGGGGGTCCCGGAAACCCCCAGTGCTATCGACGCGCCGATGATTCCCAGCGCTGAAGCTGCTCTCTTAAGGTGCTGAGGCTTTTTCATTGACTGAACTCCATAGAGCCACGGCCCAAACTGTTTTCGAGCCTGGTCGACCCAATGTAAGTCACGTCTCATAATTCGGTCAATGAATATTCAAAAATGAATACTCATGACGGATATTGGGGTTCTCGCGGTGTATTTTGGTGAAAATTTTATTCTAATTGGAAAGTTTTGCCGTCAGGCTTGAATTTCCGGGGTCGTCGTCCGTAGTTGCTCCGCCGGAGGTGCGCCGCAACGGCGTCGAACCATCCGACCGCAACGACGACGGCGCATCCTGGGGAGTCATGCCCTTGGGGCCGTCCGTGCATATCCCGCCCACGCCCCAGCGGGCGAGCCTGGCAGCGCGGCGCGGATTGTTGACCGTCCACGTGTTGACGCCGAATCCTTCCGCTCTGATCAATCTCACGATTTTTCGGGTGAGTTCACGGTGGTGCGGGTGGATGAATTCGGCGCCGGTCGCCCATGCCGCATTGCGCCATACACTGTGGCGTTTCAAGGGTGCGAATCGGCTCCGTTCGAACAAGCATCCCAATCGCAGTTGGGGTGCGGCCAGGTGCAGTGCCGCGAGAAGCCGATGATTGAAGGAGGAAATGATCACCCGATTTCTCAGTGATTCCGGGTCGAGGCGTTTCAGCCCGCGGATGAGGGTGTCGATGTAATCGTCGATTCGCTCCGGTGTGGGGTCGGAGAGTTTGAGTTCGACATTCGCGCTCAGCCCGGTCCGGTTCATCAGGTCGACGAGGTTGGCGAGCGTGGGAACCCGGCTGTTCGCGTAGCGCGCGGAGAACCAGCGACCGACGTCGATCCCTGGAAGATCTTCGGATGTGGACGTGCTCACGCGGGCCGACGTTCGACCGGTCCGGCGGAACGAGGCATCGTGCACCAGGACGACGGTGCCGTCTTTGAGCATGTCCGCGTCCGTCTCGATCCACGTGAATCCCGCATCCACGGCCGACTCGAAGGCGGCCATGGTGTTTTCGGGTGCTTTCGAGGAGTGGCCGCGATGGGCGATCAAGAAGCTCACGACTTCATCCTGACAGAGATGTGTGGCGCGCCGGTAAACATTGGTCCTCTTTCGGGTGAGCTCACGGTGGGACATCATGAAGTATGGAGTTTTTCACGAAGCGCACGACGGGTCGGCCTGCTGACTGGGAGAAAGCCGGATTGGACTGGCTCGCCGACGCCGAGGAGAACGGCGGGGTCAGGATCTGCCGGGTGCTCGGCGTCGAGGAGGACGGTCTTCGGCTCGAGATGGTCCGTGAGTCCTCGCCGTCGAAAGCATCCGCCCGGGCCTTCGGGCAAGGGTTGGCCATGATGCACGACGCCGGGGCTCCCGCCTGGGGTGCAGGCCCTCCCGGGTGGGAGGGAGATGGGTACCAGGGGCCCGCGACTCAGCAGCTCCCGCTTCCACTCGGAGAGTTCAACGGGTGGGGAGAAATGTTCGCGAGATTGCGGATCGAACCGCTGGTTCGGGAGACCGCAGGGTTCTCCGGTGAGGACCGGAAGCTCTTCGGCCGTCTGTGCGAGAGGCTCGCGGGCGGCGTATTTGACGACGACGACTCGCCGTGCCGCCTGCACGGCGACCTGTGGGCCGGAAATGTCCTGTGGTCGGGAGACGAAGCCGTCCTGATCGACCCCACCCCCTACGGCGGGCATCGGGAGGATGACCTGGCTGCGCTGGACATGTTCGGTGCTCCGCATCTGGGCGAGATCATCAAGGGGTACGACGAGACCCGACCGCTCGAGGCGGGATGGCAGGAGCGCGTGGATCTGCACCAGCTTCACCTGATCCTGTTGCACGCCGCGCTGTTCGGTGGAGGATACGGGCGCCGCGCCGTCGAGGCCGCGCGTCGCTACGTCTAGCCCCGAGTCACTTCCCCGCGAGGTGGCAACTTATCCCGCGAGGTGGCAACTTATCCCGCGAGGTGGCAGTGGCGTGCGGAAAATGGGGCGAAAACCGCACGAGATTGCCACCTCGCGGCGCCCACTGCCACCTCGCGGCGCCCATTGCCACTTCGCGGATGGGCCGTGCGTCGATACAACTTTTGTTGCACAATGGGAAACAAGCCAGACTGTCCCTCCGGAAGGATGCACGTGACCAGCGAAAACAAGCCCCAGGCCAAGCCGAGTTTCTCGGCCGATCCCGAACGCATCGTCGAGACCGACGCGAACGGTCGTTCGTTCGTGGGTCCCGTCAACGCCGCCCAGGTTCCGCGCTGGGCCGGCAACGGAACCTTCGCCCGCCTGCCGCGTCTGGACGAAGTGGGGGAGGCCGACGTCGTCGTCGCGGGCATGCCCTGGGACACGGGAGTCTCCTACCGGCCCGGGGCCCGCTTCGGCCCCAATCACGTGCGCGAATCATCGCGTCTGCTGCGTCCGTTCAATCCCGCACAGAACGTGTCGCCCTTCAAGAACACGCAGGTGGCCGACGCGGGTGACATCATCGGCAACCCCTTCGACATCGAGGACGCGCTCGGCGCCATGGAGGCCGGAGCGTTCGAGCTGACTCAGGACGGAACCAGGCTCATCACGATCGGTGGGGACCACACCGTTGCCCTGCCGAATCTGAGGAACATGCAACGGCAGCACGGGCCGGTCGCCCTGCTGCACTTCGATGCCCACCTGGATACGTGGGACACCTATTTCGGGGCCGAGTACACGCATGGCACGCCGTTCCGCCGGGCATTCGAGGAGAACCTGATCGACACGGATGCGTTGTGTCATGTCGGCACGCGTGGTCCGCTCTACGGCACGCAGGATCTGGACGACGACGCCCGGTTCGGATTCGGCATCGTGTCCTCCGCGGACATCTACCGCCTCGGCGTGGACAAGGTCGTCGACCTCCTGCGCCAGCGGGTCGGCGACCGTCCCCTGTACATTTCCCTCGACATCGACGTCCTGGACCCGGCCCATGCGCCCGGGACCGGTACCCCTGAGGCCGGCGGTGCGACGAGCCGGGAGATCCTCGAGATCATCCGCGGGCTGCGGGGGCTCGACGTCGTCGGCGGCGAGGTCGTCGAGGTCGCACCCGCCTACGACCATGCGGAGCTCACGGGAATCGCGGCGGCACACATCGTCTACGAATTCATCAGCCTCATGGCCCTGGGCAAGAACGCTCCGGCCGATGGCCCCGCGTACGGCGAGGCCAAGAACACGTACGGCAAGTAGGCCGATCGCGGGCGCACCGTCCGCGCACTCAGGCCGCCCCCACTCGAGTCGAAGGAGATCTAAGTGGTCAGCATTCAGGAACTCATGTCCGGAGCAACCGGCGCGGATGCGCGCCTGATGCAAGGATTCGCGACCAGGGCGTCGGGCTTCCGGCCATCGCCCGTGCGCGACGTCTTCGAGGTCTCCATGCGGCCCGGCATCATCTCCTTGGCCGGCGGCAATCCCGACCTGGAGCTCCTGCCGCTGGACCGGTTGGGTCAGATGGCGTCGGAGATCATTGCCAAGGAAGGCCTTGAGGTTCTGCAGTACGGTTCCGGCGCAGGGTTGGAGGAGCTGGCCGAACTCGTGTGCGGGTTCATGGAATCGGAGGGGTCCCGTCCGAAACTGGACGAGATCCAGATGACCGCCGGCTCCCAGATGGGCCTGGACCTGGTGACCAAGCTGTTCACCGACCCGGGCGACGTCGTCCTCGCCGAAGGCCCCACGTACACGGGCGCCCTCGGCGTGTTCGAGGGTTACGAGGTCGAGGTGCAGCAGGTCGAGATGGACGAGCAGGGCCTCGTGCCGGACCAGGTGGAGGAGAGAATCAAGCAGCTTGCCGCCGAGGGCAAGAAGGTCAAGTTCCTCTACACGATCCCGAACTTCCAGAACCCGACCGGCGTGACCCTCGCCGACGATCGACGCGCCGAGCTCGTGCGGGTCTGCCGGGAGAATGACGTCCTGGTCGTCGAGGACAACCCCTACGGCCAGCTGGGTTTCGACGGCGAACGTCACCGTTCGTTGCACTCCTACGATCCCGACGCCGTGATCTACCTCGGCAGCTTCTCGAAAGTCTTCTCGCCGGGTGTTCGCGTGGGGTGGATGGTCGCGCCGCCGCGCGTCAGGAAGTTCCTCCAGATCGCGGGCGAGGCCGTGACGATCTGCCCGTCAGTGCTCTCCCAGCGGCTGGTGCTCGGGTTCATGAGCGAAGGCATGTGGGAGCCCCACACGCGCAAGACCTCGACCCTCTACCAGGAGCGGTGCGAGGCCGTGCTGAACGCCTGTGAGCAGCACATGCCCGAAGGCACGCAGTGGACCGTGCCCGAGGGTGGGTTCTTCACGTGGCTGACCCTGCCGGAAGGCGGCGCGGCCGACGCGGAAAAGGCTCTGCCTCGCGCGATCGATGCCGGCGTGGTCTTCGTCCCCGGCACGGCGTTCTACGACGACGCCGCGGCTCACCGTGCCGGCAACCCTCCCGCCGTCCCTTCGGGCGCACGCAACGTGCGTCTCGCTTTCTCCTCGGTCTCGCCCGAAAAGCTCTCCGAGGGCGTCGAGAGGCTCGCAAAGGTTCTGTAGCTCGGCCCGGCCTGCGCGGTCGTGCCGCTACACGTTGTCCGGCTCCGACTCGCCGGTCGCGGACTCGCCGGCCGCGGACCGTGTGGTCGCGGACTCGGCGGCAGGGGCTGGATGCAGGGCCGAATACTGGGACCACGAGCCAGCGTACAGACGCCCGTGGAGCCCCGCGGCTTCCATGGCCACCAGGTTGTGGCATGCGGTGACGCCGGACCCGCAGTACACGATGGGTGAGGCGGTCCCGGCGTCGTCGGTGGATTGCGGGACCCCTGCGTCCTCGAAGCGTTTCCGCAGTTCCGGCGCCGAAAGGAACCGACCGTCATCGCCAATGTTCTTGGCATGGAATACATTCTGGGCGCCGGGAATGTGGCCGGCCCAGGCGTCCATGGGTTCGGTCTCGCCCCGATAGCGTTCGGGGGCTCTCGAATCGATGAGCGGCCGACCATTCGTGCCCGCCGTTTCGGCGTCCTCCATCGAAGCGGTCCACTCCGGATTCACGGGGGTTCGGGCGAAACTCCCCGGGTCGGCCGAGGCCACGTCTCCCGACCCCTCGACCAGCGACTCCTGGCCGAAAGCCTCGACCCAGGCCTGGATTCCGCCGTCGAGGACCATCGCCGTATGGCCCGTGGCGCGGAGCAGCCACACGAGGCGCGAGGCGGAGGCCCCAGAGGCATCGTCGTACGCGATGACGACGCTCTGGTCATCGATGCCGGCCGATTCCATCCCGGCCGCGAAGGTTTCCGCATCGGGGAGCGGGTGACGCCCGGTTTCTGCGGTGCCGGGTGCGGCGAGCACCGTGTCGAGGTCGACGAACGCCGCTCCCGGAACATGCCCCGAGCGGTATTCATCCAGTCCGGGGTGCCCGTTCAAGTACCAGCGGACGTCGGCGACCCGGATGGGGACATCCGGCCTCTCGATCAGCTCGGCGGCCTGGTCGACGGCGATGATCCACGGAAATTCTGAAGTTGGTGCCATGGCACCAATCTAGTCCGACATCTCCGGTTCGACGTCGTCGGGCGTGCCGAGGCGGCAATGCCGTGCGAGAACGACCGGTTGTCCGGGCCGACTAGCAGGAGCTCTGGGCGTACTTGTCGTCGGAGAGCTTCATGATCTTGTCCACGTACAGCTTGGTTTCCTGGATGTCGGGAACGCCTTTCGCCTTCTTCATGGCGTTGGGTCCGGCGTTGTACCCGGCCAGGGCGTACCGATTGACCTGGTCCTCATTGTCGGCGTAGTCGCGGGCCTGGTCACGAAGGAATTTCATGTACCGCCCCTGAGCGGCGATCGCGTCCTTCTCGTTCATGGGGTCGCCCTCGCCCCAGGTTTCCCAGGTGTCATCCGTGAATTGGGCGATCCCCTTGGCGCCCGCTTTGGAGTGGGCATCCGGATTCCACGCGGATTCGGCCTCGATCTGGGCGGCCAGGACATTGGCCGGAAGACCCGACTCGTCGGAGGCCTTGTCGACCTCGCCGGAGAGGTGATCGGGGATGGCGGACGAACCGTGGTTGGGGACCGTCGGGGTATCGATCAGCGCGCACTCGGTCTTGCCGTAGTCGCTCAGGAACAGACCCACGGCCCCGGCAAGGAGCAGGGTCAACGCCGTCACGACCTGCCAATCGCGCGCGAGGAATCCCGCAACGCCCTTGCCGTGCTCGGTGCGTGCGGTTCTTCCGCGGGAGTTCCTGTGCGAATGAGTCATCGGGTCAAGCCTACAGAGTGGATTGCTCCAGGTCGGCCCCTAGTTGTCCCAGATCACTCCCGCAACGGACTATTTCATGCCCAGCGTCTTCATCGCACCGAGCGCCGAGGTCATGACCCTCTGGAATCTCGTCGGGTCCAGGGGTCCCGAAGGTGCGATGGGGACCAGGGCCTGGCGTGCGATGGTCCGAGATCTGGTGAATTCCAGGATCCCTTCCGGGCCGTGCCGGTGACCGAGGCCGGACGCCTTCCACCCGCCCGACGGCGCCGCGACGGACCCCCACGCGGCCGCGAAGGCTTCGTTGACGTTGACCATCCCCGAGTGCAGGCGGGAAGCGACCTCCAGGCCGTGACTCCTGGATCCCGAATACACGCTCGCATTGAGCCCGTAGGCGCCCCCGTTCGCGCGGGCGATCGCCTCGTCGTCGGACTCGACGCGCCAAACGGTCACGACCGGCCCGAAAGTCTCCTCGGTCGCGATCGGGGCCTCGTGAGGAACGTCGGTCAGGACCGTCGGTTCGAAGAAGCACGGCCCCAGGTCGGGCCGGGTCGAGCCGCCGGCGAGCACGCGTGCCCCGGACCGGACCGCATTCGCCACGGCGCCCCGGACCCGCTCGAGATGCGCCTCCGAGATCAGGCTGCCGACGTCGCGGCTGTGGTCGAACGAGAATCCCACCCGCAGCGCTGCGGTCGCCTCCGCGAAGCGCGCGCAGAACTTCTCGTACAGGTCCCCGACCACGTAGATCCGTTCGATGGACAGGCACAATTGCCCGGTCGAGGAAAAGGCGCCACGAACGGCCCCGTCCACGGCGGCTTCCAGTGAGGCGTCGGAGCAGACGATCATGGGGTTCTTGCCGCCCAGTTCGAGGGTGGTCGGCGTCAGCATGTGCCCGGTCTGTGTTGCTATGCCGCGACCGGCGGCCGTGGACCCCGTGAAGGACACGGCGTCGGCGGACTCGAGGAGGGCGTTGCCGACGTCGTCGACCGCTCCCGGAACGAGTTGCCACACGTCAGAAGGCAACCCGGCGGCGACCGCGAGGCGACGCATCAGGACTGCCGAGAGGACCGTTGCGGAGTCGGGCTTGTGCACGACGGCGTTGCCGGCGGCGAGTGCGGAGAGGAGATCGGTTCCGCCCAGGGACACCGGGTAGTTCCACGGCGTGATGAAGCCGACCGTGCCAACCGGTGCGTGGTGGACGATCGTGCTCGTCAGGCCGGGGATGGCGCCTCGGCGTCTTTCCTCGCGCAGGACTCGGGGAGCCGCCCGGCCGACAAAACGGCACACGTTGTACGCGTCCATGATCTCGTCGTAGGCGTGGATGCGGGATTTGCCCGTCTCGGCCTGGATGGTGTCCAACAGGAGTGCCTCATGCCGCCGGATCTCGCCGTGCAGCCGGAGCAGCACGGCCGCGCGGTCCGTCGCGGGACGGTCCGACCAGGCCACTCGGGCTGCGCGGCTTCTCTCCGCGGCGCGACGGACGTCCTCCGCGGTCGCCCCGGGCACCGAGGCGATCGTTCGCCCGAGCGCGGGTGCCGCGACATGGATCGGGGATCCCGTGCCCACGACGTCGTCCTCCAGGTTCCCGGCCAGGAACTCGGCCAGCCGGCGCGGGACATCTGTGACTGCCGCGGATCCGGTGAGCGTGTCGTCACGTGATGTACTCATGAGTCCATGATGGCAGAGACTGACGTAGGGTGTGATGCAACGCACCACGTCAGCGAAGGGTTATCCATGGTCTCTCTCTCCGTCCGCCAAGCTCTCCGGGAAATGGACGGTCCGATCGGGGTCATCGACAGGGATGCGTTGGATGCGAATATCGATGCGCTGAGGGAGAGGGCGGGCGGGCTGCCCATTCGTGTGGCTTCCAAATCCCTGCGGATCCCGGGAGTCATGTCCTACGTCCTGGCCAGGCCGGGGTTTCGCGGCATCATGGCTTTCTCCTTGGAAGAGGCCCTGGCCCTCGTGGAGAAGGGGTGCGAGGACGTCCTCGTCGCCTACCCGACGACCAACCGTCCCGGGCTCCGAAGGCTCGCGGCAAACCGGCGGGCGAGGGAGAGAATCACGCTCACGGTCGATTCCACGGAGCATCTCGACTACGTCGAAAAATATGTACGCGAAGGGGAATCCGACGGGCCGGCGTCGGCATTGCCGCCCGTGAGGCTCTGTCTTGAGGTGGACGCATCGTTGCGGATCTGGGAGAAGGTCCTGGCGGACCGGGTCCACTTGGGGGCGCGACGCTCGCCGGTGCGAACACCGGAGCAGGCGCTCGACGTCGTCCGCCAGATCTCTCGCCGACCCCACCTCGCCCTGGTGGGGATCCTTTCCTACGAAGGGCAGATCGCGGGCCAGGCGAATGCGGGAAAGGGGCTCAAAGCCATGGTGACCCGCCGCGTGCAGGACATCTCGGTCGACGAGCTCAAGGACCGCAGGACCCGGGTGATCGCCGCCGTCCGGGAGGAGCAGGACCTCGAATTCGTCAACGGCGGCGGCACAGGGTCCCTCGAGACGAGCACGAGCGAGGGCACACTCACCGAGTTGGGCGCCGGATCGGGCCTGCTGTCCCCGGGGCTCTTCGACGGCTACCAGCAGTTCCACCACCGGCCCGCCGCATTCATCGCAACCCCCGTGGTGCGTCGCCCGGCGCCGGGCTGGGTCACGGTCTTCGAGGGCGGCTGGATCGCTTCCGGGCCGCCGGGGGCGGACCGGGTCCCGACCATCGCCTGGCCAGAAGGCCTCAAATACTCTCCGACCGAGGGGCCGGGCGAGGTCCAGACCCCGTTGCACGGCCCCGGCGCCGACACGTTGGGGCTCGGGGATCTGGTGTACTTCCGCCACGCCAAGGCCGGTGAACTCGCGGAGCACCTGACCGAGTACCAGGTCGTGTCCGGCGGCCGGATTCTCGAGACATGGAAGACCTACCGAGGCGAAGGATGGGCGTTCTGATGCACACTGTCAGCAACTGGTCGGGAATCGAATCGGCCCGACCCCAGCACATGTGGAAGCCGCGTTCTGAGGCGCAGGCGGCCGACGTCGTGCGGCAGGCCTCGGCGCGAGGCGAACGCGTCAGGGTCATGGGGGCCGGCCATTCCTTCACCCCCGTCGCCTTGGGGGAGGACCACCTGGTGAGCCTGGACGAGATGAGCGGTCTGGTCGGCGTGGACGTGGGACGACGTCGCGCCCGGTTCCGCGCCGGGACGCGCCTCCGCGACATCCCGGCTCTCCTGGCGTCGTATGGCCTCGCCCTGACGAATCAGGGCGACGTCAACCCGCAGTCGATCGCCGGGGCGATCTCGACGGGAACCCACGGAACCGGGCTCGGGTTCACCGGATTCGGCGGGACCGTGACGGGGCTGAAACTGTTGACGGCCGACGGGTCGGTGCTGAACCTCTCCGAGACCGAGCATCCCGAGATCTTCTCCCTGGCCCGAATCTCGGTCGGCGTGCTCGGGCTGCTCCTGGAGGTCGAGTTGCAGTGCGTGGAGGCCTTCGACCTGGTCGCCCAGGAGACCGGGGAGAACCTCGACGACCTGTTGGACGGTCTGGAACAACGGGCCCGTGCCCACGACCACCTTGAGTTCTTCTGGTACCCCCACACCGATCGGGCGGTCGCGAAGACGAATACGCGGGTTCGCAGGGGAGAGCACGCCCCTGCTGGTCTCGCCGACGTGCGGCCGAGGAAGAAGTGGGCGCAGGTCCTGAGCGAGGAAGTCGTGGACAACGGCGGACTGCGGGCGATGTGCGAAGTCGGGTCCCTGGTCCCCGCAGCCATTCCGACCCTCTGCCGCGTCGCGGCCTGGGCGACGTCCAACCGCGCCTACAGGGCGGCCGCCCACGAGGTTTTCGTATCGCCGAGACGAGTGCGGTTCAACGAGACCGAATGGGCCGTTCCGCTGGAGGAAGGTCCCGCCGCGGTCCGCGAGGTCCGTGACCTCATCGAGTGCAAGAACCTGAAGATTTCCTTTCCCATCGAAGGCCGCGTGGCAGCCGCGGACGACGTCTCCCTGTCCACCGCGTACGGCCGAGAGACGATGTACATCGCGGCACACCAGTTCTTCCGTGAGGACCCGACCGAGTACCTCACCGGCGTCGAACGGGTCATGCGCGCTCACGGGGGCCGCCCTCACTGGGGCAAACGGCACACACTGGGGTACGAGGAACTCGCGGGGCTGTATCCGAGGTTCGAGGACTTCCGCGCGCTCCGGTCGCTCCTGGACCCCGACGCCGTGTTCGGCAACTCCCACACGGACCGGCTGTTCGGCGTCGACCGGTAGGGCGCCCGGGCTCGGGGCCGGTTGGGGCGGGCGGCTTTGCTGGGATGGGCTTGGGTGCGGCTTGCTGGGTGAGTGGCTGGGCTGGGGGTCTGAGGCGGCTGGCTGGGTGAGTTGGGTGGCTGCGGGTCTAAAGCGGCTGGTTGGCCGAGTTGGGTGGCCGAGTTGGGTGGCGGTTGCCCGATTCGGTGGCATTTTCCGTCGTTAGGTGGGGGCTGAACCGCCACCTAACGACGGAAAACTCCTCTCCATCCGGTAACCCCCTCCCGACGGCACCGCGGTTGTTTGCGATGCCGCACCGGAGTCGCCTCGAGGTGGCAATTTCGTGCGTCCGGAGGCGTGCCCCGACCTCGAGGTGGCAATTTTGTGCACCGACAGACCCATCCCTGCCTCGAGGTGGCAATCCCGTGCGGGTCCGGGCGCGAGGTGGCAACCTTGTGCGGTTTTGGGGGTCAAATCTGCACTACATTGCCACCTCGGCGCCGCGGTCGCTCAGGATTGCCACCTCGGCGCTAGGACCGCACAGGACTGCCATCTCGCCGCCGCTGACTCGCCGCCGCCGCTCAAGACTGCCACCTCGGCGCTGCGGCCGCTCAGGATTGCCACCTCGGCGTTGGGGACGCACAGGACTGCCACCTCGACGTCGCCGCCTCGACGCCGTCGAGCCCCCGACCAGGCGATATTTCGGCACAGTTCCTCGCGGTCGGTAGACTTGCGGGCATGAAATCTCTGCCTGCCTCCCTTGCGCTGGCCGCGGCCGCGGTGATCCAAGCGATGGGTCTGTATACGTGGAATCCGGATCCGATGGCCGTCTCTGGGCAGGTGTTCTTCCCCATCCTGTTCGGCCTGATGTCGATCTACCTGGCGTGGCGGACCAAGGATTCCGACCGCTTCTACGTCGCGCACATGATCATTATGGTCGTGGGCATTCTGGCTCTGGTCGCGACGCTGATCGGCGTCGTCGGAAGCGTCCTGGAGCTCTATCCCTCCTACATCGTGTACTTTGTGTGCCTGCTCGTGATCGTCATCGAGACGGCGTTGCGCATCGCGGCTTCACCGAAAAAGGAGAAGGCACGCCGCGATGGGGACGACGACGCCGGCACCTCAGCCCCCAAGCCCAAGCGCCGTCGAAAGGTCGCGGGTGCAGGGCCGACCAATCTGGTGGCGAAGTCGAAGACTCAGGCGAACGAGCAGCCAGCGAACGAGACGTCGTACACGGCCTCCGACCGGGTCTCCGATCACGGTTCGGATGACTCGCGCGGCTGACCCTCGGGCCGGTCGTCCACGCAACCGCGACCACGGGACTGCCTGGGTAAACTGAAGCAATGACTTCCTCTTCCGCTGAACTTCGCGCGCCGTCCAGGCCCTGGCAAATCGGTGCGTGGATTGCCGTCGTCGTCGTTCTTGGCGGACAATTCCTCTACGCCATGACCCAGGGCGGCCTGGACTTCACGGTGTATCGGGCCGGTGCCGCCACGATCTTCGGCAATGACGGCATCACCAAGGACCTCTACGACCTGCACCTGATCCCGCTGACGGAGACGTCCTTCCTGCCGTTCACGTATCCGCCGTTCGCGGCGTTGCTGTTCCTGCCCTTCGCGTTCCTCCCGGTCAAGGTGGGGACTGCGATCATGGTGATCTTCTCGATCGCCGTGGCCTGGTGGTTCGCGGCGATCATCTACGACTACGTGAATCACCGGGGATACAAGATCCCCCTGCAGGACAAGCTCGGACGCACCACAACCATCGCGTTGCTCGCGGCCCTCATCTGCCTCTCGGGTCCGTGGCGCCGCGGTCTGGGACTCGTGCAGATCAACCCGCTGATCATGCTCCTCATCCTCGCCGATCTGCTCCGCCCCGCGACCAAGATTCCTCGGGGTCTGCTGATCGGCATTGCGGCGGGTATCAAGCTCACGCCCCTGGCCTTCGGCCTGGTCCTCCTGATGCGCAAGGACATCAAGGGGCTCGTGACCCTGGCGGCGTCGTTCGCGGGGACCATTCTGGTTGGCGTGCTCCTGTTGCCGCACCAGGCGGCCGAGTTCTGGTTCGACGCGATCTCCGATCCGTCGCGCGTCGGCAACATCAACTACCTCGACAACATCTCGATTCAGGGTTGGCTCATGCACATCGGGCTGGCTGGCCCGGTGCTGAAGATCGTGATGTACGTGTTGATCCTGGCGCTGATCGTGGGGGTTGCGGCGGTCATTCCCTCGCTGGACAAACGCGGAATGAAGCTGTCGATCGTCTCGCTGAACGCATTCGTGATGCTTTCGATCTCGCCGATCTCCTGGTCGCACCACAACACATGGTTCCCGCTGATCATCGCGGCGATCTGTGTGGACGCCGTCCCGTGGCTCTTCTGGCGCAAGGGACCGGAGCGCACCATCGCGCTGGTCCTGGCTTGGGTCGCGGCGATCGGGCTCTACATCTCGCCCATGTGGATCGGCATCGCGTTGTACGGCTCATCGCAGTACCTCGACTACATCTCCACCTTCCCGCTGGTGGTATCCGCGATCCCGATCATCTGTCTGTTCGTGTTCTTCTGGATGTGGATCATCGAGGCGTGGAGGAACCGCAACGTCGACGATTCGCGGGTCCGCCCCGAGCTCGTCTGAGTCCCGCCCCTCCCGGGGGGGGGGCGAGGTGGCACTTTTGTGCCGGCCGTTGGTCGAGGTGGCAATTTCGTGCGGATCTGGGCCCGGCTACCGCACGTGACTGCCACTTCGGCGTCTGAGGGGGTCTGAGGTTGCCGGAAAACGGCGCGAGGTGGCAATTCTGTGCGGAAATCTCCGCGAGGTGGCAGTCTGGTGCGGTTTTGGCGGTCTAAATCGCACGCCATTGCCACTTCGCGGTCCACATCGCACGTGACTGCCACCTCGACGCCCGACGCCGCACGAAGCTGCCACTTCGCCGGAGAGACCGCACGAAACTGCCACCTCGCGCCCAGTGCCCAACGTCCGGCGCCCAGCACCCAACGTCCGGCGCCCAGCGCCCAGCGCCCGGCGCCCGGCGCCCCGCAGCCCCCCTCGACGCCTGCGCGGCGTCGTCGCCGTCAGACGAAACTCTGGACCTCGATGCCGGCGTCGTCCAGACCCCGACGGATCGTTCGCGCAATGTCGACGGCTCCGGGGGTGTCCCCGTGGACGCACACGCTCTCGGCCGAGACTCGGACGTCCGAACCGTCGACGGCGGTGACGAGGCCTTCCTCGACCATGCGGACCACGCGGTCGGCGATTTCTCTCGCGTCGTGCAGCACGGCGCCCTTCTCACGTCGGGAGACCAAGGACCCATCGGGGTTGTAGCCACGGTCGGCGAATACCTCGGGGACGGCGCGCAATCCCGCGTCCTGTGCCGCCTTCTGGATCTCCGAGTCCGGGAGAACCAGGATCGGCAGGTCTGTGCTCACCGAAGCGATGCCTTCTGCGACGGCCGCGGCCTGCGCAGCGTCGCGGGCGATGCGGTTGTAGAGAGCCCCGTGCGGCTTCACGTAGGTCACCCGGGTCCCGGATGCCCGCGCGATCGCCTGGAGCGCGCCGATTTGGTAGATGGTCGCGTTCACGAGTTCGTCGTGGGCCATGTCCATGACACGGCGGCCGAAGCCCTGCAGATCGGGATAGGCGACGTGGGCTCCGACGGCGACTCCGGCGTCGGCGGCGGCCCGGCAGGTCACGCGGGCGACGTCGGGATCGCCCGCGTGAAAACCACAGGCCACGTTGAGCGAGGAGACGATCTGGGCCATTGCGGCGTCGTCGCCCATGGTCCACGACCCGAAGGATTCGCCCGAATCGGAATTGAGATCAACGTTCATTGTTCCTCCACTGAGAATGATGAGTAGGACGACGACGCCCCCGCCGCCCCAACGACCTTCGCCGCCTCGCGTGAAGCAATCGCCGCGCACGAGGCCACGATCTCCGCGGGAAGCGGGTCTCCCGAGCGGAAACCGCCGCCGTCGATATCGCCGCCGTCGAAACCGCCGCCGTCGATATCGCCGCCGTCGCTGCCGTCGGCGTCGCTGCCGCGGAGCCTCCGGGCCAGCGCGGCGGAGAAGACTCCCGCATAGGCGTCTCCCGCACCCGTGGTGTCCACGACAGGCTCGACCCGTGCCGCGTCGATCCTCCTGATGATCGCGGGCCCTGGGGTCTCGTCAGCCCGGACCGCCACGACCGACCCAGAATCGCCCAAGGTCACGACGGCGCAGCGCACGATCTCGGTCAACCTCTCGGCCACGGACGCCCCGGCGGACTGCGCCGCTCCGACGGGTTCAGAATCCCCGGCGGACTCAGACACCGCCTCGGCCACGGACGCCCCGGCGGGCTCAGACGCCCCCGCGGCCACGGACGCCCCCGCGGCCACGGGCGCCCCGGATCCCGCCGCGCCCTCGGCGAAGGACGCCCGTCCCTCGGCCGAGGACAGGCCGTGCCTGCGCATGATGGCCTCGGCTTCGGACTGGTTGACCATCAGCACGTCCGCCGCGGCGAGGCACTCCGCAGATACCTCGATGGCAGGCGCCAGATTCAGAACGAACCGGACCCCGGACGCGGCGACGGCCCGACCGAGCTCCTCAAGCGTCCCGACGGGGATCTCTCCCTGCGCGACCACCACGGATGCGCCGTCGAAGTCCCGATCGCGCGCACTTGCGACGACGTCCGGGGTCACCGACCGATTCGCCGCGGGAACGATCGAGATCGAGTTCTCGCCGTCGGCGTCGACCGTGATGTGTGCCGAACCGGAGTCGCCCGAGACGGTGGTCGTGTGCTCCGTGATGACCCCGCGCTCGCGAAGCGTGGACAGCAGGCCACGGCCCGCCTCGTCGGTCCCGACGCATCCGAGGAATGATGTCGGGACCCCGGTCAACGCCGAGGCGACGGCCTGATTCGCGCCCTTTCCGCCGAGTCCGTAGGACACGGAATGACCCACCACGGTTTCACCGGGAGCGGGGAACCGGTCGACGGTCACGGTGACGTCCCGGCTCACCGAACCGACGACGAGAACCTCGGGCGTCACCAGATGCTCACCCGTTTCTCCGGGTCGAGCCACATCGGGTCCTGGGGTCGGACGACGAAGGCCTCGTGGAATTCGTCCACGTTGCGCACGGTCCCGTTGCATCGGAATTCGGCGGGGGAGTGGGGGTCGATCGACAGCAACATCTTGGCCGTTTCGGGCCGCGCCTTGGACCGCCAGATCTGGGCGAAGGAAATGATGAGGCGCTGGACAGCGGTGATGCCGTCCAGGTCGGGCGCCGTGTCGAGCGTCAGGCCCTGTTTCTCGAGGGCTTTGCGGTAGGCCTTGATCGCGATGGTCAACCCGCCCAGGTCACCGATGTTCTCGCCCAGCGTCAGGTCGCCGTTGACGTGGTCCGTCTCCGGATCCAGGCCCTCGGGCGTGTACTCGTTGAACTGGGCGACCAGCGCGCTCGTGCGCCGCTCGAATTCCTCGAGGTCCGTCTCGGTCCACCAGTCGTTGAGGTTGCCGTCGCCGTCGTACTTCGCGCCCTGGTCGTCGAATCCGTGACCGATCTCGTGGCCGATCACCGCGCCGATGCCGCCGTAGTTCGCGGCGTCGTCGGCGTCCATCGAGAAGAAAGGCGGCTGCAGGATCGCGGCGGGGAACACGATCTCGTTCATCACCGGGTTGAAGTAGGCGTTCACCGTCTGCGGTGTCATGTGCCATTCGTGGCGGTTGATCGGCTGGCCCAGTTTCCCGAGTTCGTAGTCGTGCTCGAACCGGTTCCCGGCCCGCACGTTGTCCATGAGGTTCTCGCCGATCTGCAGCCCGGAGTAGTCGCGCCACTCGTCCGGGTAGCCGATCTTGGTGGTGAACTTGGACAGCTTCTCCAAGGCGCGCTCACGGGTCTGCGGGGTCATCCACTCGAGGGACGAGATCGAATCCCGGTAGGCCTCGATCAGGTTGCCGACGAGTTCCTGCATCCGCGTCTTGTGCTCCGGCGGGAAATGGCGGGCGACGTATTCCTTGCCGACTTCCTCGCCCAGCAGGGACTCGACCAGCCCGACGCCGCGCTTCCAGCGGTCCCGGATCTGCTCGGTGCCCATGAGCCGCTGGGAGTAGAAACGGAAGTTCTCCTGCACGGCGGCGTCGTGGAGGAATGCTGCCCGCGCGTGGACGATGTGCCACACGGCCCAGAGCTTCCACGACTCCAGGGGCTCGGACTGCCACAGCTTCGCGAAGGCTTCCAGATAGGAGGGCTGGGCGACGACGACGCGCGAGAAGCTCTCCTCGCTGCCACCCAGGTCCTCGATCCAGCGACCCCATGGGAACCCCGGGAATTCGTTGCGGAGCATGTCCGGGTCATAGGGGTTGTACGTCTTGTGCGCATCCCGGCAGGTCACCTTGTCCCAATGGTGGGAGGCGAGCCGAGTCTCGAAATCGAAGACTTGCTGCGCCGCCGACTCCGGGGTCTCGCCGAGTTTCGCGGCGGTGCTGGTGATCTCGAACATGCGGGCGATGTGCTCGCGGTACGCCTCGCGGATCTCGGCGTACTTCTCCTCCCGGTAGTACTCCTCGTCCGGGAGCCCGAGACCGGACTGCACGAGGTAGGGGACGTATTGGGTCGCGTTCTTGGCGTCGTTGTTGACGTAGACGCCCACCGGGCTTCCGACGCCGGTCGCGTCCAGCGTTGCCAGAGCGTCAACCAGTCCGTCCTTGTCCTCGGCCGCATCCAGGACGGCCAGGTCTTCGTCGAGTGGTGTGTTGCCCGCGGTCTCGACGGCGTCCTCGTTCATGAACGAGTTGTACAGGGCGCCGACCTTCGACTCAGGGTCGGCTTCGCCGGCGGAAACGATGATCTCCCGGGTCCGTTCCTCGGAGAGATCCCTGAGGGCGTAGAACGCACCGTCGATGCCGCGGTCCGCGGGGATCTCATGCGTGTCGATCCACTGGCCGTTGGCGTAGCGGAAGAGATTTTCCCGCGGGGCCTCCCGCCCCATGCCGTCGGGATCGAGGCCGGTGTCCCGCCCCTCGGTGTCCTGATCCGGATCCTCGGGCCGCGTCTCGATGTCGTCGGAGTTATTGGGTGAAGAAGGACGAATGCTCATGTCCCATACCTTATGACCTATGGCGGCCCCGCAGGGATGCGGCGCCGAGGTTTCGCTACCGGCCCGAGAGGACGTGGGTCGTGTGCGGCCGGGTGGCGGCCGGTTGGACCGTTGGGCGGCTGGACGGCGGGTGGATCGCTGGACGGACGGGTGGCAGGCGGCGGCCCATGCACCACAGGGCAGCCGTTGGGTGGCAGTTACCCGATTCGGCGGCGGTTTCCGGCGGCTCGACGTCGTTTTCCGGCGGCATTTCGATGTCGTCGTGGTCCCGCCCGACGCCGTTGGGTGGCGGTTACCCGTTTGAGCGGCGTTTTCCGGCCGAATGCCGGCCCTTTCGTGAACATATCGAGGTCCGTTGGGTGCCGCTTACCTGTTTATGAGGCCTTTTCCTTCGTTATGAGGCGGTTCAACCACCACCTAATGACGGCAAACGCCACGTGATCGGGTAACCGCCACCCAAGAGCAAGAGGGGCGTCGCATTCCGCTACCTCCTCCCGCGGGGCCCGCCGCATCCCGCTGCCC
>NZ_NOIQ01000023.1 GCF_004136575.1 Rothia koreensis | reverse complement strand
GCGGTTACCCGATGGGGAGCCACTCACCGCCGTTAGGTGGTGGCATAACCGCCTCCAAACGGCGGCAATCGCCACCGAGTCGGGTAACCACCACCCAACGGCACCGCGCACAGGGCACTCAGAGCCCCGACGACGCCGGCAACCACCACCCCATCGGGCAACCGCCACCCAACAGCGCCACGCCGATGCCGCGCAGGACCGTCCCAAGGCCGCCCGGCGGCGCGAGGTGGCAGATCTGTGCAGATTATGCCCTCGAAAACGCACAAGACTGCCACCTCGGCCCGCGATACCGCCCCACGCCCCACCCCTCCGGCAACGAACCACGAACGGTGGACCAACGAGGTCAACTGGCCCCTGCTCGTCAACCAGCCCGAACCGTAGGTCCCGGGTCCGGGCCAGGGGCAGATATCCTGGTCACCATGACCGCGATCTCCGACGACACACGTTGCCCCTGCGGCACTGGCGAGGTTTTCGGCGCATGTTGCGGGCCTTTCATGACGGGCCGCAGCAACCCGCCGACCGCCGAGGCACTCATGCGTTCGCGCTTCACGGCGTTCGCCGTGTCGGAACCGGAGTACCTGCTGGCCAGCTGGCACCCGAGCACGCGGCCGGCGTCGTTGGAGCTGGACGAATCGGTCCTCTGGCAGCGGCTCGACATCCTTCGCACCTCCGGCGGCCCGTTCGACGACGTCGCTCGCGTCGCCTTCGCCGCCCACTACCGCTCCCGGCCGGGCGCGCCGGAGCACCAGCGGGTCAAAGGAGTGCAGAGGGAGGACAGCCGGTTCGTCCGCGAGGGCGGCCGCTGGTTCTACGTGGACGGGGAGCCGATCGCGCCGCCCCGGTAATCGCCGATGTCCAATCGGGGCCAATCTCCCAGGTCGGCCAGCATCTGCTGATCGTGGGTTGCGACGACGACCGCGGCCTCCGTCGCTCGCAGAGCCGCCGTCAGCTCGTCGACCAAGGCCGGCGAGAGGTGGTTGGTCGGCTCGTCAAGCATCAGCAGATCCGGGCGTTCGGCCAGACACAGCGCCAGATGCAGGCGCCGTTGCTGCCCCTGGGACAGTTTTCCGACCGGAGCCCCGATCGACGCCGAATCCAACAGACCCAGGCTCCGCAACGACGGCGCATCGCGACCGGCCGACGCAGGATCATCGACAGCCATCCTGTCGATGTGGTCCCGGTACGTCTCCGACGCCGTCTTCGACGAATCCCAGTCCGGAACCTCCTGGGAGAGCACAGCGACACGAGCACCCTGATGAACGGTCAGGTCCCCGCTCGTGAGCCGAAGTCGCCCGGCCAGCGCGGAGAGAACGGTAGACTTGCCTGCCCCGTTCGGACCGGTCAGCAACAACCGGTCACCACCGTCGATCCTCAGATCGATCGGTCGGTCCAGTCGGCCGGACACCATCATGTCCTCTCCGTGCAGAATGGGTTTGCCCTTGGTGCCCAACGAATCCGGCATGGCGAAGTGCAGAGGAGGCTCGGGGACCGTGATCCGGTGTCTCTCGAGATCCTCGAGGCGACGATTGAAGGCCTGAACCACGCCGTCCGAGCGCGTGGCCCGCTGGTGCTTGCCCGTCCCCTTGTCCGGCCTCCACCCGGTGCGGAGCTTGCCCCTGGCCTCGTCGGCGGCCTCGGCCAACCTCGAATGTTCACGAACCTGGTCGCGGTACTCCTGCTCCCACCGGTCTCTCTCGCCGTCCCTGCCAGCGACCCACCCGTCGTAGCCTCCGGCATAGAGCCGGGGCAGTCCGTCTCTGGTGGGATCCAGGTCGAGAAAGCTGATCCCGACCTCGCGCAAGAGGGCGCGATCGTGGCTGACCAGGACCAGGCCGCCCCGATGCTCCTTGAGACGACGGACCAGGTAACGCAGTGCCTCAGCGTCGAGATGGTTCGTCGGCTCGTCCAGAAGCAGAAGGTCCGCACCGGAACCGAGCGCGACGGCCAACCTCACCCTGTATCGCTGCCCGACGGACAGCGTCGAGAGTTCCCGTTCGCGGTCCGAGCAGGCGCCCAACCCTTCCAGGTCGACGTCGACGCGTCGCTCGGCATCCCACGCGTCGCATCGGGTCGCCGCATCCAGAGCGGCGGTGTACCTGGCCTCCGCGCCAGGCCGGCCATGGGCAAGATCTTCGGTCGCCGCCTCGAGGTCCTCGAGGGCCGCAAGAGCCTCGGCGATGGAGGCGTGGATAAGGTCGCCGACGGTCCGTTCGAAGCCGGCCTCGAGATGCTGCTCGATGAGCGTCAGGGACCCGACGCGGGACACGCGCCCGTCGTCGGGCGCCAGGATTCCGGCCAGCACGTGCAACAACGTCGTCTTGCCCCGGCCGTTCTCGCCGACGACGGCGAGGCGGGAACCGGCCGAGACCGTGACGTCGACGCCGTCGAGCACGGTCCGGTCTCCGAGGGTTACGCGGATTGCTTCGGCCCTGATCTGGGCCGAACGTCCCGCCGAGAGCATGGTGCTCGCAGAGGGGGTTGAAAGGGATGAATTCGACATGGTGTTCTCTCAGCTCGTCGTGGAGCCGGGCAGAACGAAATGGCCGCCCGGCAGATGCCCAGGACGGCGAACGAGAAGTCAGAGGGGACTCGCCGCCGTCAGCGGCGAGTGCGGAGCTTCATCGAAGCGATGCCGGAATACATGGTTCTACCGTAGCCCGGAGGACCCAGCCTCCGCGAGGCCGCCGCTTCCGGTCCCGGGCGACTCCGCGCGAGGGCCGTCTTCGGAATCGCTCCGGGTTTCCACGGGCGTCGTCGGCACGAAATCGGTGGACAGCGCGGAAACGTACGAGTTGAAGTAGGCGGAAATCTCAACGGGGGTCACGCTCGGGTCCCGTTCCGAGGAATAAACCCAATACCCCATGGTCACCACGGCCCCACCCGCGATGAACATGACCCTCTGACGGGGCTCGGCCGCGAGGGTCTCGTACGGCGCGCCGAAGTAGGTTTCCGACAGACGCTCGGCAACCCACCGGATGAATGACCGGCGAGCATTGCCGAAGACCTCGGTCTCGCCGAGAATCGGCTCGTAGAATCCGGGTTCGGCACGGAGGTCCTCGAAGAGCGCGACCAGCGCGCCGCTGCGGGGAACACCTGCACCACGACGCCACACGGCGGGGCTCACCAGGTTGACGAGGCGGTCGCGGAGCAGCTCGGTGTAGACGTCGTCGACCGCCGCGAAATGCTGGTAGAACGTCGAACGGGACACCCCGGCCCGCTTGCACAGCTCGGAGACCGACACCTTCCAGTTCCACTCCGGCGCGGCGGCGTCGTACAGGGCCGTCTTGAAGGCGCGTCGGGTCTGCGCGATCCGGGGGTCGGCGGCCTCCGCGCCGCACTCGCTCGTCATGATCTGTTCCTCACATTCGTGCCTCGTGCGCTTATCTTACACCTGACAGGCTGGTTTACGAGTGTAAAGTGATGGTCATGTCAGTTCAGCCCCAGCAATTGTCTGCGAAGAAGATCCCGACCAAGTTCGTGCTTCTCGCCATGCTCTTCCCCTTGTTCATGGCTTTTGCCTACCCCGGGTCATATGTGTCCGCGTTCTACAATCCCCACCCCCGGGACATGAAGGTCGAGGTCATCGAGACATCGCCCCAGGCCTCCCAGATCAGCCAGGAGATCACCGCCGAGGCCGACGACGCCACGGACGTGTCCACGGTCCCCGACGTGGATACCGCGAAGGACGACCTGCGCCATCTGGATACCCGCGCCGCGTACGACCCGAGCACGGGCGATCTGTACGTGGCATCCGCCGGAAGCCGGCAGGCGACCCAGGCCGCCCAGGGGATCTTCGAATCCGTGGCCAAGCAGTCCGGGACCTCGCTGAACGTCAAGGACATCAAGACCCCGAGCGAGAACGACTCGACCGGGACGTCCTTTCTCTACCTGATCATCGGTGCCACCATCGCCGGATACATGACGGCAACCATGCTCAACACCTTCGGGCCGCGAACTCGCGTTCGGACCCGGCTGGCGGTCCAGGCGGTCATGGCCGTGGCGGCCGGCGTCGTCGAAACCGCGATCTCATACGCCGTCTTCGGCTCCTTCGACGCCCACATCATGCCGGTCGCGCTGATCATCACCGGCACATTCTTCACCGCGTCGGTGGTCCAGATGGGACTCTTCGACATCATCGGCCAGGCGGCCTCCCTGATCGGGCTGACGATTTTCGTGATTCTGGGAATTCCTGCCACCGGGGTCGCGGTGTCGTACGACATGATGCCCGGCTTCTTCCGTGTCATGAACCAGCTTCTGCCCACGGGGGCCAGCTCCGAACTGATGAGGAGATCCCTGTACTTCGACGGCAATGGTGTCGGGACCCCGATCCTCGTGCTCGCGGTCTGGTTGCTCATCGGCACCGGACTCCTCTGGATGGGCAGCCTCCGATCGCGACCGGTTCCGCCCATGGGCTCCGGTGAGGACCGCCGACCGCCGCGCACCAGCGACGAACCGCTCCTGACCGCGTACACGGACGACGCGCCCTCCCCCGGCGACGAGCCCAGCACCGCTTCCCAGCCCGCTCGATAGGAACAGAGACTTCCATGAATGACAACGATTCCTCGATGGATGCACCGCAGCAGAACTCCAACGGGTCGACGTCGGCCCGACACCGGTCGAGCATGCACCGCCAAACGACCCGGGCCGAGAGCCTCCGGTCGATGCCCCCTGCATCCGGTATCGGCGTGCACACCGATCCCACGAAGCCCGCACGACAAGTGGACCAGGCCCTGACCACCAAGAGAATGGTCACCCTCGGGATGCTCTTCCCGCTGTTCATCATGGTCATGATGCCCCTGGTCATGACGGGCATGACCCACCACCTGTCGCCCCACGACATGAAGGTGGCCGTCATCGGATCCGGAGACCGCGTCGAGCAGGCCGAGAAGGACCTCGACAAGCAGACCGCGAATTCCTTCGACGTCTCGCGCGTGGACTCCGTGAACCAGGCCAAGGACGACATCAAGGACCACAGCCTCCGCGCCGCGTACAACCCGGCAACGGGCGACATGTACTACGCGGGAGCCAACGGGTCACAGGTCAAGTCCGCGGTGACCAACCTGTTCTCCTCGACGGCCCAAGAATCACAGACCACGCTCTCGACCCACGACGTCGCACCTGCGGCTTCCGAGGACAACCTCGCGAACATTGCGGTGTATCTCGCGCTCGGTGCGGTACTCGGCGGATTCATGACCGGAATGATCTTGGGGCTCATCCCCGTCGCGACGTGGCTCAGGGTGGTTCTGGCCCTGGTGATGCCCGCCATCGTGGCCTTCGGCGAGATCCTCTACGGCTGGGGCATGTTCGGGATCTTCGACTCCTCGGCCCTCGCGCCGTGGTTCATGTTCTACCTTCTCGGCCTGTCCTGCCTGGCCGTGACCACGGGCGGGATGCTGCTCATCGGCCCGGCCATGATGCCGATTTCGATGCTGCTCATGCCGTTCCTGGGGATGTCGGCGTCCGGGATCAACGGGCCGCTCGACATGATCAACGGCTTCTACGGCGGCGTGAACCCCTGGCTGTTCTCGGCCCAGGGCATCGAGGCGGTCCGGGACGCCATCTACTTCCCCGAGGCCGCACTGACTCAGCCGGTCTGGGTCATGATCGCGTGGACGGTCGGGGGCGTACTGCTGGCCGCCCTGGGCACGATGCGACAGAAGCGACGCCATCTCTTCGCCCAGATGAACGACGTCCAGGAGGCGACGTCGCTGATCCCGGCCGTCGCCGTGGCCCCGTAAGTCGGGGTTCCGGCCGGGGCGGCGTTCCGGCCGGGCCGGGGTTCCGGGGCTGCGCGGCATCGGCGCTCGAGGTGGCAACTTTGTGCGCCCCGGGCGGGCCGAGGCGGCAATCTCATGCGCCCCGGCGGCTCGAAGTGGCAATCCCGTGCGGCCCGCGGCGCGAAGTGGCAACCACGTGCGATTTTTGACCCCACAACCGCACGCCACTGCCACCTCGCCGGAAAAACCGCTCAAAACTGCCATCTCGCACACACCCACAGGCCGAAGTGGCAACCACGTGCACCAGGGCGGACCGAGGCGGCAATCTCATGCACCCGGCGGCTCGAAGTGGCAATCCTGTGCGGCCCGCGGCTCGAAGTGGCAGTCCCGTGCGCCCCGCGGCGCGAAGTGGCAACCACGTGCGATTTTTGACCCCACAACCGCACGCCACTGCCACCTCGCCGGAAAAACCGCTCAAAACTGCCACCTCGCGCCCGCCCGCAGCCCGCAGAGCAGCCCGCCCGCAGCCCGGAGCGCGGCCCGGCGTCGCCGCTGATCAGCCCTGGTCCCTCCGGGCGACAGAACCGGAGGCGAAGCGCCGCGTCCAGTTTTCGTCCTTGAAGTGGGCAGGGACCCCGCCTCCCAGGAGCTCGCGGGTCAGTGCCGCGGCGTCGGGGTCGAGGGCGTCCGGGAACGGAGTGTCCGAGGCCAGAAGAATGATGTTGCCGTACCGGCGGCCCTTGAGCATGGGCGGGTCGGCGACGCATGCGACGTGGGCGAACACCTCGCAGAGGCCGGCGACCTCGGACCGGGCGACGGCGAGCTCCCT
Organism: Rothia koreensis; assembly: GCF_004136575.1. Lineage (GTDB taxonomy): Bacteria > Actinomycetota > Actinomycetes > Actinomycetales > Micrococcaceae > Rothia > Rothia koreensis. The sequence goes on along the minus strand of NZ_NOIQ01000023.1, from coordinate 26,173 downwards.
GGTGTCGCCGCAGTTGGCCACGTACAGGCCACCGGGAGCCAGCGAGCGATGTACGTGTCGGAAGAATTCGACGGTCGTGAGCGGGCGGGGCGTCCGGGCACCTGCGAAGACATCACGGACGACGACGTCGCGCGAGTCGTCGACAAAAGATTCCGTCACCTCGCGGGCTTCTCCCACCCGGACGCGAACGGTGGGAGCACGCGGGATATCGAACCAACCGCGCACGTATTCGGCGAGTTTGCCGTCGAGCTCGACCACGGAGTGGCGGCTGCCGGGCCAGACGTCCGCAAAGTACCGCGGCATCGAACAGGCACCGCCGCCCAGATGGGTCATGCGCAGCGCGGACGGATCGAAGTGCCGGTCAACGAAGTAGTCGACCACCGCGGCGATCCACCGCATGTACTCGAAGGCGAGCTCCTGGGGCTCCCCCACGACCACGTGGCTCGACTGGACCCCATTGATTCTGAGCATCCAGGCCCCCGGACGGAACGTGTCCCGTTCCAACTCCGCGGTGCCTGTGTCGATCGCGTATTCGCCCTCGACCGGGCCATCCGCGACGTGCTCCTCGGCCGCACCGCCCTTGCGGTTCCTGCTCTTCCTGCTCACGGCCCCACCCTACCCGGGCAGGTCCCGCGGTCAGACGCCACCCCGTACCCGCGGGCATGCCCGGCCCCCGGGGTCAGTGTTCTTCCGTCTCCTTGGAATCGGTCAGGGTTCGGATGCCGATCGCGGACATCACGAGCACCAGACCGGCAAGGATCCAGAACGATATCTGCTGGGAGTGCACGAACCCGTTGACCGTTGCGGCATCCCAGGCCCCGTGCGGAAGCGTCTTGCCGACCACGGTGGCCATCACGGTTCCGACGATCGCGACTCCCACGGCATTGCCGAGTTCCTGGGCGGTGTCGTTCATGGCCGAACCGATCGAGGTGTGCGTCTCCGGGAGCGCGCCCAGGAGGGCCACCGCACCCGTGGTCATGATGGTTCGCATGCCCATCGTCATGATCAGCATTCCGATCGCGCACCACAGGTAGCCGTGGGAGACCGCGTAGACCCACAGCAGCAGGCTCACGAGGACCAGCGAGATGCCGACCATCGACGTCTTCCGGTGACCGAGCCTGACGACCATGCGATCCACGAACGGACCGACCAGCAGCATCCCGGCGACGAACGGAAGGTTCGCCAGGCCAGCCTTGAACGCCGACCATCCCCATGCGTACTGGTACAGCTGCGTCGAACCGAACATCACGCCGACCATCGCGATCATCACCGCGGTCTGCATGACGGCCGAACCGCGCACGGTCGGAATCGCGAGCAGCCCGAGATCGAGCATGGGGTCCTTGGCGGTCTTCTCGCGCCAGACGAATGCGATGAGGCAGACGATGCCCGCGGCCAGGATGCCGAGCGTTCTCGGCGAGGACCAACCGTATTCGGTCCCTGCGGTGAACGAGTAGAGGATCAGCCCCAGGGCCCCGACCGAGAACAGGCCACCGGGGACATCGGTGCCTCCTCGACGCCGATCGGCCGGGTCGTCCTTGGCGACGCCGAACCGGACACCGACCCAGGCGATGAGAGCCATGGGGGCGTTGAGCACGAGGAGCGATTGCCACGGCCAGCTCTGGACGGCCAGACCGGCCAGCGTCGGGCCGATCGCGAATCCGATCATGGACACGACCATGATTACGCCGATGGCCTTGGTTCGCAGATCCTCCCGGTCGAAGAGCCTGAACACGAGAGACATGGTCAGCGGAGCCATAAGTGCGGCAAATGCTCCGGACAGGGCCCGGACGGCAATCAACTGAGCCGGGGTCTGCACCAGCAGGACCGCGAGTCCGGCCGCACCGAACAGCGCCAGACCGGTCAGCAGGGTGCGACGCCGCCCGAGCTTGTCGCCGAGGGTTCCTCCGACCATCAGCAGGCCGCCGAAGGTCAACGAGTAGGCGCCGACGATCCACTGCAGATCCGTCGGGTTGGCCTGGAGGTCGCGCCCCACGGTCGGCAGGGCGACGTTGAGGATCGAGTTGTCGACCATCTCCACGAGCATGGCGAGGCAGAGGCCGAGCAGAGCGGGCCAGGCGGCCCGCAGACTTTGGGGTTTGCGGGAGGGCAGTGGCACGCCCTCCGTGGCGGTGAGTTCTTGAGTTGTCATGGGGAAACCTTTCATTGGATCGAACCTCGTTCGAGATATAGAACGTTGTTCGATGATCGAACTGTGTTCGAGAATAGAACGGTGTTTGATAGTGCGCAAGGTCCTGCGTAGATTTTGAGGAATGACGCCGCCCACACCCCGCCCGGATCCCCGGAAACGAAGCAATGCCGAGTCCGCGCACCAGCGCGAAGTCCGGCTGAATGCAATGAGAAATGCTCAACGGAATGCCCGTCGCACGGCCCAGGAGTCCAACGCGCGCGGAGGGGGCCGCGGAGGTTCCGCCGGGGGATCGGGTCGAGGCGCCGGCCGCGCGAACGCACGCCGGCGGGCGTCGTTGTCCTTGGACTCAATCCTCGAAACGGCCATCGCGACCCTTGACCGCGAGGGATCGGAGAAACTGACCCTGAGAGGTCTCGCGGCCGAACTGGACAGCGGCGTCGCGAGCCTCTACTGGTACGCCAGCGGCAAGGACGAACTCATGGAACTCGCGGCGGACGAGGTGATCGGCCGGTCCTTGCGCGAGAACCAGGCCCTGGATTCGTCCGGCAGCTCCAGCCCGCGCGACTTCGCGGAATTCCCTGTGCCCGAGCCGGACCCCAGAACGAGCCAACAGACCAAAGACGCTCTTTTCAAGATCAGGCGCCTGATCCTCTGCCTCTTCGCGCAGATGATGAAGCATCCCTGGCTCGCCGGACAGCTGATCAAGGCCGGCCCCGACGGACGCAACGCGTTCCTCTACTGGGAGACCGCCGGTCAGCAGATCATGCGCATGGAACTGACGCCGTCGGAGCAGTTCCACGCGTCGGTCGCCGCCATCAATTACGCAACGGGCATGGGCGCGGAGATCTCGGAAGGCATCAAGGAACTGGCCGCCGAACAGGACAGAGAGGCCGGCGCCCGAGAACAGATCCGCGAGTGGGAGGCCTCCGATCCTGACCAGTACCCGTTCATCCACTCGGTCCTCGGGGTCGTGGGGCTCTTGGACCACCGTTCCGAATTCATCGCCGGGTTGGACCTGCTCCTCAGCGGCCTGGAGCGGCAGACGTGGACGGGGTCAGGGCGCAGCGCAGGCTGATACGGCCCGCGTCGGAACAGGTCCAAGCAGCACAGGGGCGTGCATCATCCGGAACGCGTCATGAACCCTCGAGGCCACGGACCATGCGCCCCGTCGTCGACGGTGCCCACGCTCCTTCGGCCTCGAAGACCTCGCCCAGATCACGGAACCCGTGCCGGCGGTAGAAGCGCGCGGCCGCTGCATTGCCATTGATGATCCAGAGGAACGCGGGGTCGTCGGTGGGCAACGCCGCCCGCAACAGCTCGGACCCCAGGCCCTCGTTCTGGGCTTCGGGGAGGATGTACAGATTGATGAGCTTGCGCAGTCGCAGGCCTGCCGGGGATTCGATCGGAGCGGCGCCGATGTCCTTCTCCCAGGATTCGAGAGGGCCGGCGTCGGCGGACAGGGCGATCCCTACTGGACGGAACCACAGGTCCGGGTCCGCGCCCACGGCGCAGCACCCGTAGTCATTGGTCTCGTCCAGGGACGGGTTCGACCACGCAATGAAACCGGTCGCGTCCGGTTGGGCAAGATACTGTCGATCCTCGGCGGCGATCTCGTCCGCGTGTTCTCGCATGCGTGACCCGAAATCGGGACCGATGATGTCCCGGTAGGAGGCCCCGAGCGCGCTCACATGCACCCGGGCGTAGGCAGACGTGTCTTCGGGACCGGCGGGCGAAAGGAAGAACTTTCCGTCGCAGACGAAGGTCATTCTTCGCCCTCGAGTGCCCTTTCGAGTCGCTCGATCTTCCCCGTCAGTTCGCCGTCGTGTCCGGGTCGAATGTCGGCCTTCAGGACCAGGGAGACTCGCGTTCCGTACTCTCCCACCGCTTCCGTGGCCCGCTTGATGACGTCCATGCACTCGTCCCAGTCGCCCTCGATGGTGGTGAACATGGCGTCGGTGCGATGCGGGAGTCCGGAATCGCGAACGATACGGACGGCCGCGGCGACGGCGTCGTGGACGGAGGCGTCGGGTGAGTCGCCGCCGGACGGGGCGACCGAGAATGCAAACAACATGGTTCCAGAATGCCACTGACTGCGCCCGGAGGACAGAACCGCATAGCAATGCGCTGTTCCTTCCACATGAGGGGGACCACGTACCGCCCCGAGGCGAGCCCGCCTAAAATTGGTGTCGACGGCGATCGCTTCAGGGAAGGAAAACCCATGTCCACCGGTATTTTTCTCGATGCCATGACGCCTCGGGCGGGCAAGACCCTCATCGCTTTGGGTCTCACTGATTCCCTGATCCGCCGAGCGGATTCGGTCGGCTACTTCCGCCCGGTCTTCGAAACCGATTCCGTGGACACGGACCCGCGCATCAGGCTCATGAGGGAGACCTTCGATCTGGACTCCGCGTCTGCTCGTGGCGGCGTGTCACTCGCCCGGTGCAGGGAGCTCCTGGCCTCGGGAGACCTCAACGAATTGGTCAATATCTCCTTGTCCATCTATTCGGAGATGAGTCAGCAGTTCGACGTCGTCGTGGTGGACGGCACCGACCTGCTCGCCCACAACGCGGCGACCGCCGAATTCGATATGAACGCCCGTTTGGCGAACAACATGGGGTGTTCCGTGTTGGCCGTGATCTCGGCCGCCGAGGCGGGAAGCGTGGAGAACATCGTCAATTCCGTGGAGGTCACGCGCGCCGAGCTCCACGCGGCCAAGACCGACCTTCTGGGCATCATCGTCAACCGGGTCGACCCGGAGATGGCCTCGGAAGTGGAGGAGCGGGTCCCCGCCGGGCGCCGCGGTGGTCATGTGTACGTCGTCCCGGAGACGCCGGCCATTTCCCAACCGACGGTCGCCGAGGTCGTGCACGAGTTGGAGCTCGAGGCAGACGGCGTGGAGGTGTCCTTGGACCGCGACATCCAGGCGGTCAAGGTCGCGGCGATGACGGTCGGAAATTTCCTGGAGCAGATGGCCGACGGGGATTTCGTGATCACCCCGGCCGATCGCTCGGACGTGGTCATGGCAACCCTCGCCTCGGCCCTCTCCCCCTCTTTCCCGGTCCCTTCGGGGGTCCTGCTTTCGGGCGATCTGCACGTCAACGCCGCGACCCAGGCTTTGATCTCGGCCGCGCCCTTCCCGATCCTTCGCACCGCGGGAGACACGTTCTCTGCGGCCCAGGCGGTGGGCTCGGTGCACGGCGAACTTCGTGCGGGGGCCCCGCGCAAGATCGCGGCCGCCATGGGCGAGTGGTCGAAAACGGTCGATGAGAAGGAGCTGCTCGGTCGGCTGGACCTCCCTCGGCCCGCAAGCATGACTCCCTTGCGTTTCCTGCACGAGTTGATCGAGAAGGCTCGCTCGAACAGGCGCCGCGTCGTCCTCCCCGAGGGCGAGGACATCAGAATCCTGCGTGCTGCCGAGATCATTGTCCGCCGCGACTTCTGCGACGTCACCATCCTCGGCAGGGCATCGAAGGTCAGAGAACTCGCGCAGTCCGAGGGCATCGACCTCGGATTCGTCGACGGAGAGAACCCGGGCCGGGGCGAGGTCCGGCTCATCGACCCGGAAACGTCCCCGTTGCGGGACGAGTACGCGGCCGAGTATGCCAAGCTCAGGGCCCACAAAGGGGTAGAGATCGAGCAGGCCAAGGAGCGCATGCTGGACGGCTCGTACTTCGGAACCATGATGGTCCAGCTGGGGCATGTCGACGGCATGGTTTCGGGGGCCGCGCACACCACCGCCAACACCATTCGGCCCGCGCTCGAATTCGTGAAGACCAAGGAAGGCGTGAAGATCGTGTCGTCGGTGTTCTTCATGCTCCTCGAGGATCGTGCCCTTGTGTACGGAGACTGCGCGGTCAACCCCAATCCCGACGCCGCCCAACTGGCCGACATTGCCAAGGCGAGCGCGGATACCGCCCGCCAGTTCGGCGTCGATCCGAAGGTTGCGATGCTTTCCTATTCGACGGGCGGCTCGGGCTCGGGTCAGGACGTCGACCGCGTCCGCGAGGCCACCGACATCGTGCGTGCTTCGGCCCCGAACTTCGAGGTCGAGGGGCCCATCCAGTACGACGCCGCAACCAACGCCTCCGTCGCGAAGTCCAAATTGCCTGATTCCCAGGTGGCCGGGCATGCCACAGTGTTCGTTTTCCCTGACCTGAATACGGGCAACAACACGTACAAGGCGGTCCAGCAGTCCTCGGGTGCCGTGGCGGTCGGGCCGGTCCTTCAGGGACTGCGGAAACCGGTCAACGATCTCTCGCGAGGTTGCACGGTCGATGACATCGTCAACACCGTGGCGATTACGGCCATACAGGCCCAGGAGGACCACGGCAAGCACTAGCCGCCGCGGGTTTCGGGCCATAGACTGCACCTAACCGGCGCAAGGAGAGCCTGCCATGAATGTCCCGAAGCCCGAATACATTGATTTCCCCGGTTCGAGAACCGTGGTCGTTCGCTTCAGTGAACTGCCCGTGTCCCGGATGCCCGAGGCAATGGACCGGGCGTACCGTGCACTCGGAGAGGCCATGCAGCAGGGGGCGTTCCGTCCCGCGGGTCCGGCATTCTCACGCTACGAATCCGTGCCCGACGAAACGGCAACTTTCGAAACCGGTTTTCCGGTGGAGGATCCGCTCGCGGAAGCGATGACGGTCGGTGATGTCAGGATTGTCCCGTCCGAGTTGCCCGCCTGCACCCTGGCAATATCCCAACACGTCGGTCCGTACGAGGGACTCGGCGAGTCGTGGCGCTCCTTCGTCGATCAGGTGGAATCCGAGGGGCGAACAACCCTCATGCCGTTCTGGGAGGCCTACGACACCGAGCCAGGGCCCGACGTCGACCCCGAAACCCTGATCACCGGGCTCGCGGTACCGGTCAAGGACGACTCGAACACCGCCTAGGCGCAAGCTGCACCCCAGGTCGTCGATGGCCAACGGGTCCCTCACCTCGGCCGCGCGCCGTCGAGCCCCTTCTCGAGTTCGGTCACGAGCGGAGTCAGCGCGCGATCGACCAGGGACCGACGCTCGGCCATCGGAACCATGAGGCATTGGACGGTGACGCCGTCGATCAGCGCGAAAAGATGAGCGGCCGCCTCCTCCGAGAGGCCCTGCTTCATGAACCATTGGCGCAGCTCCCCGTCGAGCCTCGCCGACTCGGCCGCCAGGTGCTCGTCCACGGAGGACATTGCCGCGTACGCGAGCCAGACCCGAGCTCGGTGATCTCGCCGGGAGTCGAGCGGGAGCCACTGCTCCACGACGTCCATCAGCGTGCTGGGACGGGCAGCGGCAATATCAGCCAGAAACTGCTCCCCGGCATGGTCAAAGCCCGCTCGGACCAGCTCGGCCCTGGTCCTGTAGTAATACTGCACTTGCGCCGGCGATACGCCTGCCTCGGCTGCGACGCTGCGGATGCTCAGGGCGTGCGACCCACGGTCGGCGAGAACATTCACGACCCCGTCGAGTATGCGGGTAGACGGCATCAGCTTTTCGCAGCGATCTTCGACCAAGCCGTCGCCACGATCTCGACGACGCCCAAGACCGCGATCACCAAACCAGCCTGCCGCAACCCGATGATCGGCGTCTCGATGTCGTGGAAGAGAAAGAACAACACCGCACCGGCGATGAGCATGATGACTCCTGCGAGGAATCCCATCGCATGTTTAGTCACGATCCTCGACCCCCTTTCTTTCGTACGGTTGTACTGTACAACTGTACAGGGGCGAACAGTGAGCGCACAAGAGGCTTGATAGACAACAACGACGCCGCCACGTGACCGCCGGGGCGACAGCGGCATTTCGCAAGACTCATCGGAATCTTGGGGAACATATGCCCTGAAGATATACCGACACTTCAAACATGAGCAAACAAATATAATCAATAACGAAAGTCGGTAGACAAAAATCGGGGCAGTCACGTCATGGTGACTGCCCCGACCAAAGTACGGTTACAGAGGGTTGGAATCAGCCTCCGAGGCCGAGCAGACCGGTAACCAGTCCGAGCACGGGATCCGCAAGGTCACCCACTGCGTTGACTACACCATTGACCACATCTCCGACGATCGGGAGATCCTGCACAGCATCGACAACATTTGCAGCGAACATAGTTTTCACCTTTCATCAGTGTTATCCGCAGCCCACCCTTTTGGTGTTCCACGTCACCTAGTTCAGCCCACGATCAGGCGGAAAACAATGGTTGTTACACAATGTTTCAGTTACTATCAAGTAAATGTACGCTTCAGTATCGTAAATTCCCCGGGTTGCCGCGCGAGAAATAAACAACCGACCAGTATTGAATCGAAAAATTATTGCAGAGTGATAGCAGCCGAATATTGCGGAGTGAGAACCAGATGCGGCTCCTTCGGTGACCGTTCCATGACGATTCCGGTGGGGTCACAGCCGCACGAGAACGACGCCCCATGTTCGCCGACGAACAGTGGGGTACACCCCTATCGGGTCGAGAGCTTCGGGACCGGCTCGTGCCACATGCCCCGGTCGGTCGCACTGTGGCTGCGTCTCCAGCCAACGAGCGAAAGCTAAAATGTCGCCATGACCGATATCTGTTCTGCGCTGCACGATCTCCTCAACACGGATGAGGATCTCGAGGCCGTAGCTCGACGACATTTCGCAGAAGACTACAAACAACGAACCAACGGATCATGGGATGACAGAGCCGGATTTCTGGAGCACATCCGACACCTCAGGTCAGTTGTGCAGTCAGTCGAGATAGAGGTTTTGGATGAATTCGTCTCGGGTACTCGATATGCAGATCGGCATGTTGTCACCGTCTTCAAGAACGACGGCTCGCTGACGAAGCAAGAGGTCTACGTCTTCGCCCAACTCGATAGCGCTGGCAAGTTCACAACCCTCGAAGAGGTCACTTTGATGCTGACTGGGGATGCCGACGATCGCGACCTCGGAAACGCCAAGTAATTCCGGACTGTCGCAGCCTTCCGAAAACCAGTCCGCTGATCGCACCACCGTCAGCCATCAGCCATGTCCACAGTCCATCACGGCACACCCAGCGTGCTTGGGCGCAGCCCTCCACCGGGCTTCGGGCACAACTCGGCGCACGTGGTTCTTGGCGCCCGCATGGCCGGGTGATCCGGTTCCCGCGACCGCATCACCCGACACGACCACAGGAATCACTTGGCGATCGGGTCCCTGCGCACGAAGGCCGGTTTTTTCCACCAGGTCACGGCGCGCCACAGATATTCCAGGGGGCCATACAAGAACGCCCTCAGCCAGAACGCCGAAATGACGGACTGGAGGGCGATAATGACGACGCAGCCCAGAACAAGCAGCCACCACCCGGACTCGCTGGCAGGACCGACTCCAACCGCCCTGAAGAGCGGGGCCGCCAAAATTATCACCACCGTGGCGGAAACATAATTGGTCAATGCCATTCGTCCCAGCGGGGCAAAAACAGACCGGAGCACGGGTCGAATCGGGGTTTTCAACAAAAGCAGGACCAGCGAACAGTAGCCGATCGCCATAACGAGCCCCAAGCCCGCGGAAAAACGAGTGTCCGCACGCATTTCAACATTGTTTTCGCTGAGAACAAGCCCAATCACGGAGACCACCGCCGCGACGAGAAGAACAATGCTGTTGGTTTTTGTCGCCGTTTCGGCGCGGCGAATCAGGTCCGTCAGACCCACCGAGTAACCCAGAACTATGAGGCCAGGAACGAGGGTCAGTCCGCCACCACTCAACAAAAGTGCTCCGAGCAGCAGAACGGCCCCCACCACGGCACAGATCCAGGAGGCCATCCGTCGAGGCACCCAACTCAGGGGAAGCAGAAGGACGAGACCGCACAGGCCGTACGGCAACAGGGCCTCTCCCGGTTGCAGAAATTGGTGCACGGCTCCGAGAAGCGCCAGGGCCAGCAGCCTGCGGAACAGCACCAACCGTGGACGCGTCGAGCGCTCCATCGCCCCGACCAGGACGATGGCGAAGCTGATGCCGAAGAGGAACGAGAAGATGGGGAAGAACCGCTCTTGGACAAAGATATCCAGGAGGTGTCGCACGAAAACTGGATGCCCCGGCGCCGTGTACGCGTCGACCTCGAGAATGCTTGGTGCGTTGACCAGCAGGATGCTGCTGACGGCTATTCCCCGAATAACATCGAGGGAAATAATTCGCGGACGCACGGAACGCGCGCCGGACTTTCGGTATTCTGAACTGTTACTGGCAACGGATGCATTGCTGTCAGTTGCATATGACGAACGATCGTCTTCAGGCGTCGAGGTTTTCTGCATCAATCCAGGATATCAGCACCCACCGATATATTCTTGTCGGAATTGTGGCCGATTATTATAACAGGTGTTTGCTCGACTTTTCGCTTTCATTCGAAAACATCCCCTGGAGGAAGGGACGGCCGCCGGAACGCGACATTGGCCGGGATGTCGGAGTCAGCGTATGTGCAGCGCCCGATCGATCAGCCCCGGCACATCGTCCAGCGCCTCGAATTCTCCAGCCAGAACCCCGTCCGGTCGAACGAGATGGCCCACGGCCCGCCCGTAGGTGTTGGCCCAGAGGTCCCTCTGTCCCGTGGCAACGTCTCCCCTTCCCAATGCCACGAATTCCGCACGGGAGTCGGTTCTCGTGATGGGCCCGTCGACGATCGCGGTGAATTGCCGCCGACTCAGAAGGTCATGCACGCTTCTCCCGTCACGCCACGTCAGGTGTGGGGCCCGGGTCCCGTCGGCCATGCTCGGCTCATGGGGATCTTCGAATTCCTCTCCAGGAGGAGCGCCGTAGCGTTGCCCCAACGCGAGGGTCAGGGCATCAATCTCTCCGCTGGCCTCCTTCTGACCAGGGGACTTCCGGGAACGGAGAAGGGCCTGGTCGACTATGACCTGATCAATGGGCCGACGCTCCCTTTCGTACGTGTCGAGCAGCCGGTGCGATGCGTCCCCACGTATCACCGCGGCAAGAATCCAGGCCGCATCGTGGGCATCGTGGACCCCGGTGTTGCCACCCATCCCGCCGTAAGGAGGCATGATGTGGGCGGCGTCTCCCGCCAGAACGATCCGGCCGGACCGGAACCGATCAGCGACGAAGGCCCCGGTACTCCACGTTGCGACGTCGTCGAAGTCGGGCTCCAGGTCAGAGAGGCCGGTGGCCTGTCGCAGGAGGCCGGACAGCTCATCAGTGAGGTCCTCGGTGGGTCGACCCTCCCAGTCCGGACGCACGTAGGTACCCATCTGCCAGCGTCGATCACCGGAATTTCCCCTGGCGAAGAGAAACGTGCTGGCCGCACGGCAGAACACGGCATCGACGAACCGCCCGCGAAGGGCCGGTGACAGGTCGGCGCGAAATACCGCGCTGACGGACCTCCCAGGAACCTCGGTTCCGGACATGCTGATGCCCAGGTGCCGACGTATGGCGCTGCCTGCTCCGTCCGCGGCGATCACGAATTGGGCGCTGACGATTCGCTCCTGTCCAGCGTGGCGGACGGTTGCCTCCACGTGGTCTGCACGTTCGGCGAGCCCGAGAACGGCGGAATCGAATTCGACCTCTGCGCCGAACCGCCGCGCGGCGTTCAGCACAAGGGGCTCCAGAACCTGCTGATCGCAGGAATAGGGGCTTGTCGGGCTCAGGTTCCCGGACTCGACGTCTTCCGCCGGAGGCGCGATCCACGTGGACAGATCGTCGGACAAGGTCTGACCGATCACGAACCCATTGCCCTGATCACCCGCGGCGCGGATCTCCTCCTCGATACCCAACGAACGGTAGAGCTCCATACTGCGTACCGTCACCAGGCGGGCTTTGGGATGGATGGACGTCGTCGGGTGCTTTTCGAACACCGTGGTCCTCACTCCGTGCTGAGCAAGAAACGCCGCAGCGGCCAGGCCGACGAGCCCGCCGCCGACGACGATGACGTCGGTGTCCGTGGATTCGCTCATACCCCGAGGCTACCTTCGGGCCGTGCGCCCCGTCTGCCCTGCGCGACCTGCGTTGGGAGTGCCGTCCGACCAGGAGAGTTCAGTCAATGTCCTTGATCACCCGGGCCGCCTCCAGCGGTCCCCTACGCCGACACAGGTTTCGCCGGGACGCCCGCGACCGTGGTTCCGGGGGCGACGTCCTTGGTGATGACCGCTCCGGCGGCCGCAATGGCGCCCGCGCCGATCGTGACCCCCGGGAGGACGGTGACGTTGGAGCCCAACCACGCCCGGTCGCCGATGACGACGGGCGCGGGGTGCATGTCGGCGCGTTCCTCGAAACTCGCACCGTGATTGAGGGTCGCGATGACGGCGTTGTGGCCAATGAGCACGTCGTCACCAATGGTGATGCCGCCCTGGTCCTGGAAGGCGCACCCGGAATTGACGAATGTGCGCTCCCCGAACGTCGTGTTCTGCCCGAAGTCCGTGCGGAACGGCGGGAACAGCATGAACGTTTCGGGTACATTCGCCCCACCGAGCTCGCTCATGAGGCGACGCAGTTCGACCGGGTCGTGGTAGCTGCCGTTGATTTCCGCGGTAATGCGGAGTGCTCGCTGGCTGGCCTCGTGCATGAGACCGTGCAACGGCGAGCCGCCCTTGATCGTCTCGCCCGCGCGCAACGCCGCGAGCAGATCCTCCACCGTGGGCGCGTCACTGCTACCGTCCACGTTGCCCTGCCTCATGCGGGCGTCTGGGTGTAGTCGGTATCGGCGACCGGCTCCTGCCAGGTCACCACCTCGCCATTCTCGTCCGCTTCCTGCATCGCGACGTGGGCCATGAATCGCTCCGGGGTGGCACCGTGCCAGTGCCGTTCGCCGGGCTCGATGACTGCCACATCGCCCGGACGGATTTCCTGAACACCGTTTTCCGTTCCCACCAGGCCGATCCCATCGGTCACGTACAGGGTTTGGCCCTTCGGGTGGGTGTGCCACACGGTGCGGGCTCCTGGCGTGAAGCGCACGTGCGCGCACCCGATGGCCGAATCCTCGCCCGGGTTGCGCACGCCGTCGATGTAAACGGTGCCGGTGAAGTATTCGGACGGGCCCTGTGCGCTCGAGTTGCCGCTGCGGGTGTATTCCATGGTTTTCTCCTTGGGTCTTCGGATCTTTGGGTCAGTGTTCCGTGGCTTGGATGAGGACCGCAATGGCGCGCCGGGGCACTCCGATTCGGTCGACAGCGCCTCCCGGCACCGCGACGAGCGATGCCTTCATCGAGTGTCCTCCGCGTGATTCTCTGATTCGAGGTCTTTGAGTGATTCGCCCACCTCTGCGGCCTCCACGGCCAGCCGCTCGACGTCGTCCTTCCGGTCTCCTTCCACGGCCTGCCAGTACTCGATTTTCAATTGCACATAACGACGACGCAGCTCGAGCACACGCTGCTCTCGGGCGAGCCGCTCGTCCTGCTGCACGAGCAGACGCCGCTGTTCGGCGGCCGAGACAGGTCCGATGGTTCCGTTGTTGACGTACTCCCTCATTCGGGCGACGGGCATGCCGGTCGCGGCAAGGCACCCCACCCACGTGAGCATCTCGATGTCCGCTTGGGTATAGGTGCGGTAACCGCTGTCGGTCCGCCGGGCCGCGGGGATCACTCGGCTCGCCTCATAGAAGCGCAACGTACTTGCCGGCAACCCCGAAAAAGCCGCGGCCTCGCGGATCGTGTAATTCCGCTCCTTCTGTCCAGCGCTCATACCCCGACTGTAAGAACCTTCAAGCACTCGAAGTCAAGGCCGGGATCCTGCGACTCAGGAGGCTGCACTCAAGGCCTCGTCGTCGGCCTTCGTATCATCGTCGGTCCAGGGCGTGTCGGGCGGATTGTCCAGGTGCCACTTCACCGACTCCGCGACTCGCACGGCCGGGTCGGCAGGCGCCCAGGACAGGAGGCTCTGAGCCAGGGCGGACGACGTCAGGATGTGCTGCCGCGGAGATCCGGTCAGCGCCAACTCTGCCGGCAGAACATCGTCCGGAACTCGGACCAGCTCGAGCTCTGCACCGGCCGCCCGCACGATGTGTTCGAACCACTCGACCATGGGCACGGTGCTGGTCTCCCCCAGGTTGATGGCCAGACCATCCCCGGCGCGGATATCCACGGCCGAGAGGACGCCGGTAGCGACGTCGTCGACATGGGCCCGCGTCCAGAGCAGGTTGCCGGCGCCGACCGGCATCCGACGACGTCCCGCCCGGATGCGCCGCAGCACGAGGTCTTCACGGCGTTGCCGGTCGTGGGGGCCGTAGACCATGGGCAACCGCAGAACCGTGGCTCCGCGGTCGATCCAGCGCGCCTCGACGTCGAGCTTCTCGTAATCCTCGGGTATGCCTTCCAAGCCGGAACCGCGATACGGGTAGCGATCCCGGCGCACCTCCGACTCCTCCGTCAGAGGGACCGGAGACAGGCACTTCCCAGTGCTCAGGCCCGTAAATGCTTGGTACACGTCCTGACTCGAGAGGACCACCGTGGGGACCTCGGGAAGCACGGACTGGGCCGTCGTAACGTCCTGGGCGGTCAGGGCGTACGCATCCACGACCGCATCCGGGGCGAAATCGCGGATGACGTCGCGGTGCCGCGGCAAGTCCTGGCGATCGGTGCGGAGGTGTCGCACGGCAACCCAAGGTTCCGGCTGACGGCGGCCCCGATGGACCACCATCACGTCGTCCCCGCGATCATGCAGCCTCTCGACGATGCGTCGTCCGACAAATCCCGTTCCGCCCAGCACCAATATGCGCATGGCCCGATCCTCCCACACGCCGACCGCCGGCCGTCCAGGGTCGGCCGCAACTCTGTACAAATTCAACTCATCACGCCATAAATTACCTGTCCAGGTAAATTCCGGATCCGCCAGCTCGATGGCACGACACACGCAGATTGTCGAGGTCCTCTACGAAGACGCCGCCCGATTCATGGGAGAGCGCATGCAGGGTACCGAAACCGCGGTGGACCGCCTGCGCGCCTATATGGACGCCAATCTCGAGTACCTTCGGAATCGTCCTCGCCAGGTCGCCGCCCTCACCGAGATCGGACCGCACCTACCGACTCGGTCGGGGCAGGCACCGACGTCGTTGCGCGAGCAGGAGCCTGTCCTCGATGCGCTGACGTCCATCCTGCGTGAGGGGCAGGAATCCGGGGAGCTCGAAGAATTCGACGCCGAAACCGTTGCGATCATGATCCGGGCATCCATCGAGCGCGCCACTCAATGGCTGCACGCCGACCCGCCGCTGGACTTCGAGACCTATCGGCGCGGACTGCTCCGCGCTTTCCTGCTGACCGTCACCACTCCACGACATTCGGGAAATTCATCATGACCACCCGGGCACACGGCGACCGATCAGCACTCGTGCTCGTCCTGACCCACATCGTTGCGCCCCGCGAGAATGCGAAGGCGCTTGCGAAACGCCGATTCGACTAGGCCGACGGGTCGCGGCCGCCGCACGCAGACCGCCCAAGTCAACCCTGTGACTCCGACGAGCCTGGTACTGACAAGGCCAGGCGCAATGATCCACCGGCTGGTTGTGTGGATGGTGTCAGAGCTGATGAGAATTCATCAGTTGCCTCACGAACGAAGTGAAGGAAGATTCCCACATGGTCATTCTCAACGTTTTCTTCGACGTCAAGCAGGAACACGAGGGCGCCTTCGTCAAGCTCCTCCACAACATGGTTGTTGAGTCCAACAAGGAGCAGGGTTGCACTCTGTACCAGTTGCACCGGAATGTCGCGGAGCCTCTGTCCTACAACCTCATCGAGCATTGGGACACCCAGGAGGACCTCGATGCACATGCGCAGACGACACACTGGAAGCACTTCGACGCAACGGTCAACGACTACCTCAATTCCCAGTACGAAGAGCACCACTACCATGAAATCGACTTCTGAGGCGATTCTCCGCGGACGAAGAGGTCGGCCTCGGCCACCCAGAGAAGGAGTTACATCATGAGCGATCCGAAGAAGATCCTCGTCATCGCCACCTCATACGGTGTGGAAACAGACGAGCTCATCAAGCCCAAGGAGTATCTGGAGGAGAACGGCCATCGCGTGACGGTCGCTACCCCGGAGAACGAATCGATCCAGACCCTGGTCATGGATCACGACTCGGGCGCACTGGTTCCCTCCGATGCGTTGCTCTCTGAAACCCAGGCGGGTGAGTTCGACCTTCTGATCGTTCCGGGAGGAACAATCAACGCCGATGCGTTGCGGCAGGAGGATCACGCTCAGCGACTGGTGAAAGCCTTTGCGACAGCGGGCAAACCAATAGCGGCGATCTGCCACGCACCGTGGCTGATCGTGGAAGCGGACCTCGTGGTCGGGAAAACCCTCACGTCGTTTCCTTCCCTGCGCACCGACGTGAACAACGCCGGCGGCGCATGGGTGGACAAGCCCGTGGTGGTTGACGAGACGAACGGGTTCGCCCTGATCACCTCGAGGACTCCAGAGGACATGGAACAGTTCACGGCGGCCATCAGTGGTCAGCTCAACTGATGCCCTCTCGGAATCTCACGCAACCGACCTTCTTTCGGAAGGAGCCCGTACGCGCCTCTGAAGAGTATCGACGTACGGCGCTGGCCGGTTTTCTCCGCACGCGTCGTGCCCGCATCGACCCGGACCCTTGCTGGCCGGTTGTCGACGCGGGCACGCCGCGTCGGGTACCCGGTCTCCGCCGTGAAGAGCTCGCCTGGGCCGCGGGGGTCAGCACGGAGTACTACACGAAGCTCGAACAGGGTCGGGCGGCCCACCCTTCCGCCTCGGTGGTGAGTTCGCTGTCGGAAGTTCTCCAGCTCAGTGAACTGGAGTCCCGGTACATCCAGGCCCTCGCGACCCCCGGTCCGGAGCAGGGCGCTGAGGAGGACACGGCGACAGTCACCCATGCGGAGCACATTTTGCGCGGTCTGGGGAACCAGCTGCGTGATCCGGTGATGCTGCACGTTCTCACGGAAGACCTGACGATTCGGGGAGTTGCCCCGGCGACCGCCGGGATCCTGTTCCCCGACGGAGCACCTGACCCCGGTCACGGTTTCGATCTCTCGCTGCTCACCTACATCTTCGCCGATCCACAGAGTCTTCAGGTGTATGTCGACTGGTCCGACAAAGCCCGAGAAGTGGTCGGGCTGACGCATCTGGCCCTGGCCAGGTCGATTCCGACGCCTCAGCTGCTCGAAGCTCTTCGCACCGCATGGGACAACAGCTCCGCGTTCCGATACTTGTGGTCGCGGTACGAACCGTATGAGAAAGCCTACGGTTCGTGGCGGCTTCAGGTGGAAGGCCGGGGCATCGTCGTCTGCAACTACACGACCTTTCAGGTACCTTCGAGCCGCAACGTCTCCCTGGTGGTGTACACCGAGGCGGAGACGGGCTGAACAGCCTCGAGAGGGAACATCGAATCGACGACGGCGGCTTCGCGCAAGGTCGGTTGTCCGCCGGTCACGTGGGCCGGCGTCGTCGGAATCCTTTGCAAGGATCGTTGTCAACCACCGCCGGACTATGGGTATGGTTCGTCGTGACACCGTTGTGGAGCACACTCCGCGACGAGCGCCACTATGGAGGGGGAAACGTGACGACGACCGATAGCGACGGCGGGAGCGCATCGGCGAACTCGGTGGTATTCGCCCTCAGCCGCGCGGACATCGCGATCATCAGCGTGGGCTGCGTGGCCATCGGGGTTGCCCTCGGTTTTTTCCTCCCGGCCATCGGCGGTTTCGCGGCACGATTCCCGATCCCGTTCGGCGACATCATCGAGAAGCTCAGCGCGTTCGACCAGCCGTGGGTCGTGGTCGCGCGCCCGATCATCGGGGCGGTGCTCGGAATCATTGCTGCGTTCGTGATCTGCGGGATGACGACGCCGTTGCGGATCGACGACGAAGGGATCGTCGTCGGCAGACAAGAGGATCATCCCCTGCGCATCTCACGTGCGTCGTTCTCGACCGCCTACTTCGACGGCGGAGAGCTCACCATCCTGACCGAAGGTGGGCACCAGGCCTTCAAGGGCGACGTCGAAGGCAAGAAGGACGACGTCGCCGAGGCATTCAGATCCCGCGGCTATCGGTGGGGAGAAATCTGACCGCCGCCGCACCCCCCCCCGGCGCCCAGACAAAGAGCGATCGCCCCATGACAAGCCACTTGATCCACCTCAATGGTTCGCCTGCTTCTGCCTCGACACTTGCGGCAGTGGCGTTCTCGGGCGATGCCCATTTCACGGCGATGCAAGTACGCGACACCGCCGTCCGCGGCCTGGACCTCCATCTTGACCGTCTGCGTCGGAACAGCGACACCCTCTTTGGCTTGCACCTCCCCGACGAGACAATCCTAGGCTGCCTTCGTACGGCACTCACCGCATTCGACGGCGACTCCGCATCGATGTTCTGTTTCATCACACCGAGCCGCGCCAAAACCCCTCCGGGCCTCGACGTTTTCGTGAGAATGGCTGGACCGGCATCTCCACCAGATGGCCCTCTCTCCCTCGATGTGGCGGGGCACGAGAGGTACCTCCCGGACGTAAAACATGCCGGAGAAATCAGCTTGGCGAGGTTCTTCGCGCGTCAGGCGGCATCGCTCGGCTTCGACGACACTGCGTTCGAAGGCCGGGACGGCAGGCTCAGCGAGGCGACGACGTGGAACCTCGCCTTTTGGGACGGCGAGACCGTGACCTGGCCGAACGCCGAGTACCTCCCGGGCATCACGATGCAGGTCATCCGCCGCCAACTTCGCCTCCTGGGTGTGGCCCAGCAAATCCGTAGCATCCGTCGTGCCGACCTGAGCGATCGATGGTCGGCAGTATCCATGAATTCGACGACGCCCGGAATCCCGATATCCCGGATCGGAGAAGTACGCCTGGCTCAGGACGATTCCTTCTTCGGAACCCTTCGCAGGGCCTACGCCGCAGAAGAACCCGTGGCGTTGGTCTAACAACGCACGCGGCCAGCTCCGACCAGGATGGCCAGCTCAGGCCAGGACGGCGGAACAGTAGTACGCCATCACCGTCGCCGGTGGGGTGGGGTCATCGTCCGGCGTTACCGGGAGTGCTCTCCGCCGTGGCCAGGTTCTGTGCGGCAGTCACCACCGTGGCCCGACGCCGTTGCTGCTCGGTGTCATTGTCCGGGCCAGTGCCGGTGAGCATCTGCGCGAGTTGGGGAACACAAAACCACCATGCGGCCAAGCCGATCACCAAGAGCACCAGGTGATCGGCGGGAATAGCAGTCCCCACAGCCCCGTTGTCCTGGGCCGCACTGTAAGCCGCGACCTTCCGTCGGTAATGCTCCGTACGGTTCGCCTCATCCGCGATGGGCCCGTCTGCGAGCCCCTCCCAGAGCAAGAGCCGCGCCAGATCGGGGTGGTCGGCGTAGTAGTCGTAGGTCCTCCCCGCGAATTCGCCAACCCGCTCGAAATCTCCGCCTTCAGGGGGAACCACCGATGCGGACAGCCGAGCGAGTTCGTCAGCGAGCACGGTATGAAACAACGCCCGCTTGTCACCGAAATAGTTGTACAAGCGCTCCTTGTTGATTCCTGCGCGTTCGGCGATGCGCGCCATGGACGTGCCGTCGGGGCCGTGCGCGGCAAATTCGACTGTTGCCGCCTCTTTGAGCCGCCTCCGTGTTCCTTCGGTATCCCAAGCCATGGAGACAAGTATACCAACTCCAACGGTGTGGTTGTATTTCACCCCGCGAGCAACATAGACTGCAACCACATCGTTGGAGTTGGGAGCACATGGTGAACCACATTGATCGCACTAGCTACACAGAGGGCCTGCATCGCGTGGCCGACCATTGTTACGCCTGGTTGGAGCCCCCTGGCGGCTGGGGCCTGAGCAATTCCGGCGTTGTCAGAGCGGGAGATGAGGTGCTGGTCATCGACACGCAGAATGACATGCGTATGGCCCGGGCCATGCGAGCAGCCCTCGACCAATGCTTCGGCAGCCGAGATCCCGCACACACCACGATCGTCAATACGCATCACGACCTCGACCACTGGACAGGCAACGGCGTCTTCGACGCGGGTCGAATCATCGCGACCGACGCCGCGGTCAAAGAGATGCGCTCGACACCGGATCCGGACTCACTTCCGGATCTCGTGGAACCGGATACCGCGGCGGGCGCATGGGCACGTGGGCAAGCCGAGACTTTTGATTACACCGCCTGGACCCGAGAGGAGCCCAACGAGTCATTTGCCGGATCGCGGACGATCTCCCTCGGAGACATCGCGGTACATCTGGTCGAGGTCGGACCTGCGCACACGCCCGGTGATGCAATCGTCCACGTACCGCACGACGGCGTCGTATTCGCCGGCGACATCATATTCCATCGCACAACGCCCATCTCCTGGGCCAGCATTTCGGGTCAGATCCAAGCGTGCGAGACAATCCTGGCCCTCGCTCCGGACGTCGTGGTCCCCGGGCACGGTTCTGTCACGGACCAGGAGGGTGTTCGTGAGGTGCGCGATTATTTCTCGCTCGTCCAGGACCACGCGAGGCGTTCCCAGGCGGCCGGTATTCCGCTGGAAGCGGCCTATCAGGACATCGATCTTGGCCCTTATCGGAACTGGGCACACGCCTCTCGTGTGTACGCGAATCTCGCTTGCGCATATGCCGAGGCCGAGGGGCGCCCGTCACCGAAGCCGACCGAGGTGATGGAACAGGTCATCGCTGATGACCACGCATTGACAAGACATTCAGAACAGAGCACAGGAGGCAGACAATGACTGCAGACCAGCGCGCCACCGATCACACGGGTATCGTGCCGTTTGCCCTGAACGTTCCTACCGAGGCGATCGACGATCTTCACTCGCGTCTGCGTGCCTCGCGTTTTCCGGAGCACGAGACGGTGCTCGGCAGCCACGATGAGTGGGCACAGGGCATCCCGCTGACGTATGTCCACGAACTGTGCCAGTACTGGCTGCACGATCATGACTGGCGTCGTCTGGAAGCCGAGCTGAATGGCCTCGGCCAGTGGACCACTGAGATTGATGGCCTGGACATCCATTTCCTGCACGTCCGGTCTTCACGCGCAGATGCGCGCCCTCTGCTGATCACTCATGGGTGGCCCGGCTCGGTCGTCGAAGCCCTGGATGTGGTCGACGATCTGGTCAACCCGCCGGACGATGAACCCGCATTCCACGTGGTTCTGCCCTCTCTCCCCGGGTTCGGGTTCTCAGGGAAACCCAGCACTCCTGGTTGGGATCTTCGCCGGATCGCCGACGCCTGGGCCGAACTCATGGCTCGCCTCGGTTATGAGCGTTTCCTCGCCCAAGGGGGCGACTGGGGCGCGATGGTCACGATCACTCTGGCGATACATCACCCCGATCGGGTCGCCATGATGCACACGACCGTTCCTCACGCGACCCGTCCCAGCGGATTCTCCGACGATGAGCTCACCGCCACCGAGCGCGATTGGCTGGACCATGAAACACAATTCCGGCGTACAGGCATGGGCTACGCGGCGATTCAATCCACGAGACCTCAAACCATCGGATACGGGTTCGTCGATTCACCGGCCGCTCAATTGGCCTGGATCATCGAGAAGTTTCACGATGCCGCCGACTGCCAGGGCCACCCGGAGAATGCGGTATCGCAGCAGCGCCTGCTCGACAACGTCGCCTTCTACTGGTTCAGCGCCTCCGGTGCTTCCTCGGCCCGCCTGTATTGGGAAAGCGCCCGGAACGGTTCGGGCCTGGACATGACCACTCCGGTCACGGTTCCCACCGCGGTGTCCGTATTTCCCGAAGAGCTGCGCAAACTTCCCCGGTCCTGGGTCGAACGACGCTTCGTCGACCTCCGCCACTGGAACGTCCTGGACCGCGGCGGACACTTTCCGATGCTGGAGACACCCACGACGTTCGTGGCCGAGCTTCGCGCCTCATTCCGCGACGCCCCCGATGAATGAGCCCTGGCGGGACTGCCCGTCTAGATCTCGGTAGACATCATCACGTCGCTCGTCGGAGCCTTGGAACCCCCCTCTGGCTCGACCGTGACGGCCACGGCGTCGGCGTCGCCCACATTTCCGGTCAACCAAACGCTGGAGTCGCCACCGTTGAAGGTCTTGTCAGGCACGGGGCTGCCATCTTTCATCAGCCAGAGCTGATACTGCTTGCCCTGCCCCGGGTCCGTGAAGTTCGACCCGACAAACATGGCGTCGGTCCGTTCGCGGGAGGCGACCACCGTGGCAGAGGCCCCTTCCTGACTGATGTGTTTCACGGCCACGTCCGGAGCGGCCAACAGATCATCCTGACGTTGTTGCTCCTGCTGCCGCTCTGCGGTGACCTGTTGGCCGTCGTTCCCGGCCTGATGGCCGAGACTCCAGCCGCCCAGGGCCAGGCCGGGCGCCAGGATGACCGCGGCCGCCGCGAGCAGCCAGCGGTTGCGACGAGCTTTCGCCGTCTCGAGCCTGTACAGCGTGGCCGATGAATCGGTCTCGGAATTGCGGTCGGGGTGGCGCGTTCGTTTCTGGTCCCTGTCGGTTTCTCGCCCGGAATCACGGCCAATCGCACGGAAGACTTGTGCCTTCAACTCCGCGGGCGGTTCCACCGCCACCGCTTCGGCCAGCCCTTCGGCGGTTCTCTGGAAGGAGCTGACTTCTTCCCGGCACCTGGAACACGTGCCCAAGTGCGCTTCGAACGCACGCACTTCTTCTGGCTCGAGGGCATCAACAGCGTACAGTGCAGCGTCCGAATGGACGTCGCCACTCCGATGAGCCCCTTCCGTACTGTGATCTAGCACTGTTCCCCCAATACTGCCCGGAGAGTGACCAGCCCGTTCCTGATCCTGGATTTCGCTGTCCCCAACGGGATCCTCAGGTAATGGGCCATTTGCTGATGGGTCAGTCCCCGGAAATAAACCAACTCCAAGGCCTGCCGCTGGACGGGGCTCAGTTGAGACAGCCCCGAGTCCACGTCCTCTCTGTCCAAAGCACTTTCGACGCCGTCCCATGTCTGGTCTGCGGGACCGCCTTCCCCCTCGCGGACTTGGTAGTACTCCTCGCGATCACGACGTCGCGTGCTGGAGCGGATCATGTCCACCGCCCGGCGGTGGGCCATCGTGGACAACCAGGCTTTGGTGGTTCCACGAGCGGGATCGAATTTCGCCGCCTGCTGCCACGCCATGAGATACACATCTTGAACAATTTCGGCGGACAAATCACTGGAACGGAGCAAACGAATCACGACCCCATAGACCACCGAAACGGTGGCATCGTAGAGGTCGGCAAAAGCCGAATCGTCCCCTTGGGCGCTTCGCGCGACCAAGGACGCCCGATGGGCCTCGTCCGCATCGTTCACACCTCTCTTCGATGCCCCACGACGGCCTCCCGGGGTAGCTGAGGAAGAACTCACATGGTCTCTCTAACTTCTCGTGGTGCTGCGCGCCCCATACGACGGCAGCATTCGCCCCTCAGGGCATTCCTCCTCCCGGATCACGCCACTCGTCCGCTGGGCGGCATTTCTGTGTGACCCCGGGCGGGATATACCTCTGATTCGGTACCGCCGCGCGCTTGGATGTGTGGGCGCGGCATCCGAATCCGGCCACCTCGGAACGAGACAGACCGCATTGCGGCGAAATGTGCCAAATTCCCAGGAAAAATTGAGTTGGCACCCATCCACGCATCAAGTGGTGTCGAACCTCACGTATACGCCCCGATCGAAGGGCGGACGAAGCATCACACATTGAGGAGACCGACGATGCGACGCTCAACATTTCTCACCATTCCCGCCCTCGCGCTGGGAACCCTTGCACTTGCAGCGGCACCTGCATCGGCCCACGAAGGTCATGGCCATGACGGCGGATCCGCTTCCAGTTCCCAAGGGTCATGGACCTCCATGGCGAACCTGGAATCCCTGAACAACAGCGGCACCACCGGCGATGCCACGGTCAAGGTCGACGGAAACAAGGCCACCGTGACGGTCAACGTCCAGGGCGCGGCCGAGACATTCAAGGACGGGCCCTTCCCCCATGCCCAGCACATCCACATCGGGGCCGCAGGAACTTGCCCCACGCCCGATATGGACGACAACGGTGACGGTGCAGTCAGCACGCCCGAAGCCCATCCGGCCTACGGCATGATCGCCTCGTCGCTGACGACTTCGGGTGACACCAGCCCGGATTCGGCACTGGCCGTGGACCGGTTCCCCGGTGGCAGCTCGTACAGCTACCACCAGACGGTTGACGTCGACGATGCCACCCAGCAGGCGTTGAAGGACAGGACCGCGGTCGTGGTTGTGCACGGAGTTGACCCCATGAACCTGAGCCAGACGGCCCAACAGGAAATGAGTCCGCTGGACGACTCGTTGCCGTTGGCGGCAACCCTGCCTGCGGCGTGCGGGACCCTGAACGCCTCGCAAATGGGCGATGTCCCTGAGGGCGGCGCCGATACCGGAGTCACCCAGAAAACCGATACCTCCTCGACCGCAGTAGGCATTGGCGCCGGTGCGGTCGGGCTGGCGGCAGTCGGTGGAGGGGCCGTGTACCTGCTGCGTCGCCACCGGGCCTGATCCCGAACCACGGACGACAGCATCATCATGAGTCATACCAAATTCGGCAACCGCGGATTCCTCAGAGTCTCCGCGGTTGCCGCCGTCCTGCTGGTCTCGGCCTGCGGAGCACAACCTGGCCGGGACGGACCATCGCCTGGGTCATCCGGAAGCAGCACGGCAGGAGCCACCGCACCACCCGGTTCGGACCAGAGAGCGAAGGCATCCCGTCCGACCGCGTTGCGGGTCCCCTCGATCGGCGTCGACACCTCTGCCCTCAGCCTCGGACTGAACAAGGACCATCGGCTCGAAGTCCCTCCGGGGGACCCCGGGTCGCCGGCCGGCTGGTACAACCAGTCTCCCGTCCCCGGAAAGCCAGGACCGTCGGTATTCCTCGGCCACGTCAACGACACCGAGGGCGGCTCCGGAGTCTTCGCCGAACTCCGCACGCTGAAACCGGGAGACACGATCACAGTGGATCGGGACGACGGTTCGGAAGTGAGGTTCACGGTCACGAAAGGCCAGGAATACCCCAAGGACCACTTCCCGACCGCCGAGGTCTACGGCCACACCGATGGGCCTGAGCTGCGCCTGATCACCTGTGACGGGTACGACTCATCCTCCGGACTTTTCGAGGACAACTACGTGGTCTACGCCGCGCTCGACGGCGACAACGGCTGAATTCGTGCGACCTCGTGACGACGGTGCGCCATCGCCAATCCAGCAACGGTCTCGCTCCGAATACACGGGTATCTGCACCCCATGTGAGTTCAAGGTACCTCGAATCGAAAATCATCTGATGGACACGACCGCTGCACCGGCACCCTCGGCCCGGGCATCCGAGACCTCCACGCGCAGAACCGAGCTCCCGATCGACTGTTCGCCGGATTCGATCGCTACGCGCTCCACCCCGTCGAAGCGGCCGCCCTCGACGTCGCCCCGTCGGATCCGCGGCCGACACCATGGTCCGCGTCCGCGGATCCCTGCGCCGGCACCCGTGAGCGGATCGACCGCTGGGTTCTCAAGGAAGCGGTGCTCAAGGCCGCCGGGCTGGGACTGGATCATGCTCCGCACGATCTTCTCCTGGGCGAGCGAATTGTGCACGCACCGTGGAAGGACGCAACGGCGACCCGCGACCTGCGATGGCACCCGGTGGTCGAGGCCGCCTCCGCAAGGGTCCACGGACTGTGGGCTTGCATCATCCCCGGTCCGGCTGGTCACGCCGCGGCCGTTGCCGCTTCCGTACCGAAGGAAATCCACCAGGTGGGCATCGAACAAGTCCTGAGCCCCAAGGCTTGAAGTCGCCGTCCGGACAGACGGACGAGATTCTCTCCGGGCTCGCGCTGCTCACCGCGCTTTCTCCCGCGAGGACGACGACGTTCCCCTATCCGGAGATTGATTTGGGGCGTTGGGGATCCAGGACCGTGTGCGGGTCGAAGAACTCATTCAACGTCTGCGATGTCCCCTCGATCGCGTGCTTCAACGAAATCCCGTCCACATTGATCCGGGCCTGACGCAGGTACTTGCTTCCGGCCTGACCCCAGGCCGGGACCGAGGCATCCACATTGAAAAACGCGTTGAACCCCTGCGACTTCAAATACTGGAACTTCTCGTTCTCGTAATCACCGATCCCGGCAATATCGGCCCCGAACGGGT
>NZ_NOIQ01000022.1 GCF_004136575.1 Rothia koreensis | reverse complement strand
CCCCCCAACGCAGCCTGTCCGACGCCGGTACAGTGGGCACCAGACCACCTTCTGACGAAAGGATCCATCATGTCCCTTGCCGGAAAGAACCTTCTCGACGGTCCTGAGCCCACGTACTTGGACGAGGAGCCCGAGCTGCTGGCCCGCATCGAGGCCGGTGACGAAGGCGAGGATCTCGCTCGCGCCTTCCCGAAGTCCTCCCTGGCCTGGGCGTTGCTGGCCCAGGATGCGTTGGACTCCGGGTATGTGGTCGAGGGATATGCCTATGCTCGCGTCGGATACCACCGCGGGCTGGACGCTCTGCGTGGCCACGGCTGGAAGGGGCACGGGCCGATCCCGTTCTCCCACGAGCCGAACCGTGGATTCCTCCGGTCGCTGTACCTGTTGGGGAGGGCGGCGTCGGCCATCGGCGAGACCGATGAAGCCCAGCGCATCTCATCGTTCCTGAACGACTCGGATCCCGAGGCCGCCGGTCAGCTCTCGTCCTGAAACCGCCCGGAACGGCGGGCGAGAACGGGTGAATGTTCCTCGCGGACGGGCCATAATTGGCGGTGGGCGGTGACAACGACGTCGCCGGCCGGATCGACCGAAAGGAACGACTGAATATGCGTATTGGCGTGCCTACCGAGATCAAGCCCAGTGAACGCCGTGTCGGGATGACCCCCGACGGCGTGCACGCCGTCGTCGAAGCCGGACACGAGGTCTTCGTGCAGGACGGCGCGGGCGTCGGCTCGGGTTTCGACAACGCGGAATACGTGGCCGCGGGTGCTCGACTGGGGACCCAGGCCGAGGTATGGGACACGGCCGAGCTCCTGGTCAAGGTCAAGGAGCCCATCGAACCGGAATACGGTTTCCTCCGAGAGGACCTGACGCTCTTCACCTACCTGCATCTCGCTGCGGACCGGGACCTGACCCAGGCGCTGCTCGAGAACCGAACGCGGTCCATCGCCTACGAAACCGTCCGGGACGGTCGGGCGCTGCCGTTGCTCACGCCGATGTCGGAAATCGCCGGCCGTCTCGCGGCGCAGGCCGCGGCACAGTACAGCCTTCACACCGAGGGCGGACCAGGCATTCTGTTGGGCGGAACCCCGGGGGTGGCCCCGGCCCGCGTCGTGGTTCTGGGCGGCGGGACGGTCGGGACACAGGCGGCGCTTCTTGCCGTGGGGCTGAGGGCCGAGGTGACGATCCTGGACGCGTACCTGCCGCGCGTGCGGGAACTGACCGACTACTTCGGCAACTCCGCCAGGGTCCTGGCCAGCAATCCGCGCAACATCGAGCGGGAGCTCGAAGGGGCCGACGTCGTGATCGGATCCGTCCTGGTCCCGGGGGCCGCCGCGCCCAAACTGGTGCGCCGGGAGCACCTCGACCTTCTCGCGCCTGGCTCGCTGCTCATCGACGTCGCCATCGACCAGGGTGGCTGCTTCGAGACCTCTCACCCGACCACGTACGAGGACCCGGTCTTCGAGGTGGACGGGATTCGACACTACTGCGTCGCCAACATGCCGGGAGCGGTTCCCCGGACGGGTACGGCGTCGCTGACGAACGCGACCTTGCCGTTCGTCCTCCGGCTCGGACAGGGCATCGACGAGGCCCTCCGGGAGGATCGGATCCTCGCGGCCGGCCTGAATACCGAGCAAGGGGAGATTACATTCCAAGGCGTGGCCGACGCCTTCCCGGACCTGCCGGCGCGCGTCTAGGCCCTGCCGGACCCGAGGCCAGGGGGCATTCTGCGCCCTGGCCGGGGCCCGGGGGCATCGTGATGCTGGGCCAAGCCGGATACTACGACGTCAAACACGGCTTCCACGGTGATCTCGGCACCGTGCAGCGCGCCGTGCGGGGTCCCGCGAGCTGTGGCAAACGTCTACGGTAGACGTATCCGCTCGTCACCCAAGAGAGAGGGTTCGCCATGAACAGCCATACACCTCAGCCTCCTCCCGCACCGGGTCCGGAGGGGCACTCACAGTCCTCCCCGGGCTCCGGCCGGGACTTCGACGCCTACGGCAACCGCATCCCGTCCGATGCCCGCACGATGGCCGTGCTGGCGCACCTCTCTACGCTGGTGATCCTTCTGTTCACCGCGGGCTGGTTGAGCATCCTGGGTCCGTTGATTTTCTGGCTGATATACAAGGACAAGCCCGGGTACGCGTTCGTCCGGTACTCCTCGGCGCAGGCCTTCAACTTCAATCTCCTGGTGTGGATTGTCAACATCGCGGCCTGGATCCTGGTGATCGTGACTTTCGGCGTCGGCATCGTCATCGCGCTGCCCGTGTGGGCGGTCGTCAATATCATCGCGATCGTCTGCCACATCATCGGGGCCGTCAAGGCGAACAGGGGAGAGGTCTACCCCTACCCGATGAAGATCTCGGTCCTGAGCTGAACCGCAGGTTCCCGGATCCGTGGGGCCGGGTGGTTCCCGGGGTGGGGCGGCCCTTCGAAAACATACGCAGGCTCTTTTCCACACCTCGAGCCGACGTCGCGCGCAACGGGTATCCTGGACTCTGGCTTTGCGAGGCCGGCAGGTCGCGCGGGCCTCTCGCCGCCGTGAAACCCGGTCGGTGACCTGTCAACAGGAATGGATGTTCCACATGCCAGCAATCGTAATCGTCGGCGCCCAATGGGGCGACGAGGGCAAGGGCAAAGCGACCGATCTCCTCGGCGGCCGCGTCGACTACGTGGTCAAGCCGAATGGCGGCAACAACGCTGGCCACACCGTCGTCGTCGGCGGGGAGAAGTTCGAGCTCAAGCTTCTGCCTGCGGGTATTCTCAGCCCGGAGGCGACCCCGGTCATCGGCAACGGCGTCGTCGTGAATCCCGAAGCGCTCTTCGAGGAGATCGACGGGCTCGAAGCTCGCGGCGCGGACACCTCGAAGCTGCGCATCTCCGCCAATGCCCACCTGGTCGCGCCGTTCCACCAGACCATGGACAAGGTCACCGAGCGCTTCCTGGGGAAGCGGGCCATCGGCACCACCGGACGCGGCATCGGCCCGGCGTACATGGACAAGATCGGTCGCCTGGGTATTCGTGTCCAGGACATCATGGACGAATCGATTCTTCGCCAGAAGGTCGAGGGTTCCTTGCGCCAGAAGAACGAGCTGCTGGTCAAGGTCTACAACCGCCACCACGTTGAGGTGGAAGAGATCGTCGATTACTTCGTGTCCTTCGCCGAGCGCCTCCGGCCGATGATCGTGGACTCCACGCTGTTGCTCAACAACGCTCTGGACGAGGGCAAGACCCTGCTCATGGAGGGCGGCCAGGCGACCTTCCTCGACGTCGACCACGGCACCTACCCGTTCGTGACCTCCTCCAATCCCACGGCGGGCGGTGCGTCCGTCGGATCCGGCGTGGGACCCACCCGGATCTCGCGCGTGATCGGTATCCAGAAGGCGTACACCACGCGAGTCGGTGCGGGCCCGTTCCCCACCGAGCTCTTCGACGAGTGGGGAGAGTTCCTGCAGAACACCGGTGGGGAGTTCGGGGTCAACACCGGACGTCCGCGTCGCTGCGGCTGGTACGACGCCGTCCTGGCCCGCCAGGCCGTGCGCATCAACGGTTTCACCGATCTGTTCCTGACCAAGATGGACGTTCTGACGGGGCTGGACCGCATTCCGGTGTGCGTGGCCTACGACGTCGACGGCGTGCGCCACGACGAAATCCCCATGACCCAGACCGAGTTCCACCACGCGAAGCCGATTTACGAGTACTTCGACGGCTGGACGGAAGACATCTCCCAGGCGCAATCCCTGGACGACCTTCCGGACAACGCACGCAAATACGTCGAGAAGCTCGAAGAGCTCTCGGGGTGCCGGATTTCCGCCATCGGGGTGGGGCCGGGACGCGAGAACACCATCGTGGTCCGGGACCTCATTGATGACCACTAGGCGTCGGTCCCCGGCGGATCATACCGAGGAACAGGCTGGCTCATCATGGCGTACGTGCTTCATGCGTTGATTGATCGCGAGGAACGCGTTCATGACCAGGACTCGGCCGAGTCGACCGTGGAAGCACTCCGTGCGTCGCCGGAATCGACCGCGTGTCTCGTGGTGGAGGACGCCTCCGAGGAAGAGCTGCAGGGCCTGACCAAGGCCTTCGACCTGCATCCTCTTGCGGTCGAGGATGCTTCTCACGGTCACCAGCGCCCCAAGCTGGAGCGTTACGGTCAGGCCTTGTTCCTCGCGGCACACCCGATCTCCTACAAGGACGGATCGGAGAAACTGGTCATCGCAGAGGTCCACGCGTTCATCGGCCCGAACTACTTCGTGGTCACGGTTCCGAAGGGCGGGGCCTCCGAGCTGGTCATGAGGCAGTTGCGTCGCGCCTTCAAACGAACTGCCCTCGAACCGCACAACCCGCAGACCCTGTTGTACTTCCTGCTCGACGGCGTCGTCGATGGGTACGATCCCGTCCTCATGGACCTGGAAGAGGACCTGGACGAGATCGAGGAGAACCTCTTCGCCGGGGGCAACACCTCGCAACGCATCTACGAGCTGTTCAACGAGGTGGTCAAATTCCAGAGGGCCACCAGGCCGTTGAGTTACCTTCTCGACCTGCTGATGCGCGGGGCGGACAAGTACGGGACCCCGCAACAGCTGCACCCGCATTTCCGCGACGTGAAGGACCACGTGCTGCGAGCCATCGAGCACCTGGACAGCCTCCGTTCGGCCCTGCAGAACGCGCTCACGGTCGATTCGACCCTGGTGGGTCAGCGCCAGAACGACGCGATGAAGAGGCTCTCGAGCTGGGCCGCCATCCTCGTGGTCCCCACGATCATTGCGGGCATCTACGGGATGAACTTCGAGGAGATGCCCGAACTGGGATGGGCCCTCGGGTATCCGTTCGCCCTGGGTCTCATGGTGGTCATCAGCGGGATTCTCTACGTCCTCTTCAAGAAGAAGAACTGGATGTAACGGGGGATGACCCGGTGGGGTCCCGAACTCTTCGCTGGCGTACCATGTGGGGGAGAACCGCACCCCTCCGACCGAAGGAGATCTTCGATGCCCGAGCTCAACGACGTCGTCATCGTGGGCGGTGCCCGCACTCCTCAGGGCAAGATCATGGGACAGTTGGCATCTCTGACTGCCGTCGACCTGGGCTCTCACGCGATCGCCGCGGCCCTCGAACGGTCGGGAGTGGCCGCCGAGGCCGTCGAGCAGGTTTTCATGGGGCACGTCGTCCAGGCGGGGTGCGGACAGAACCCGGCCAAGTCCTCCGCCCTCGGTGCGGGAATCTCCCGCAACGTGCCGGCGATGACCCTCAACAAGGTCTGCCTCTCCGGACTCGCGGCGGTCACCGAGGCGGCCCGCCTCATCCGGCTGGGCGAAGCCGATGTGGTCGTCGCCGGAGGGCAGGAGTCCATGTCCACGGCTCCGCATATTGCCCCGGGGCTCCGCGCCGGCACCTCTTACGGTGATCTCCGCCTGGTCGACGCGGTCGCTCGGGACGGGCTCACCGACGCCCAGGACGGGCGGTCCATGGGCGCGATGACGGAAGAGGACAACGTCGCCCGGGGCATCGGCCGTGAGGAA
This sequence comes from Rothia koreensis, assembly GCF_004136575.1. Classification (GTDB taxonomy): domain Bacteria; phylum Actinomycetota; class Actinomycetes; order Actinomycetales; family Micrococcaceae; genus Rothia; species Rothia koreensis. The sequence continues at coordinate 29,589 of NZ_NOIQ01000022.1, read as the reverse complement.
CAGGACCAGATAGCGGCGGCTTCGCACCAGCGGGCCGGGGCGGCGACGTCGTCCGGCGTGCTGGCCGAGGAAATCGCGCCGTTGAGCATCCCCCAGCGAAAAGGCGACCCCGTGGTCGTGGACACGGACCAGGGGATTCGCGCGGACTCGACCGCTGAGACGCTCGGGGGATTGCGGCCCGCCTTCGCGCAGGACGGGACGATTACGGCAGGGAACTCCTCACCCTTGTCGGACGGCGCGGCGGCCCTGGTGCTTGCCTCCAAACAGTATGCGGAGGACCACGGGCTCGAATGGCTCGCGGAGGTCGGCGCGGCCGGCCAGACGGCAGGCCCGGACACCGCATTGCATTCCCAACCGTCGCAGGCGACGAAGGCGGCCCTGGACAAGGAGGGGTGGACGCCCGAGAACCTCGACCTGTGGGAAATCAACGAGGCCTTTGCGGCGGTGTCGCTCCAGTCGGGCCGTGACCTCGGTATCGACCAGGAAAAAATCAACATCCACGGCGGAGCCATCGCTCTGGGCCATCCGATCGGCGCGTCCGGCGCGCGCTTGGCCTTGCACGGGGCCTACGAACTCAACCGCAGGGGCAGCGGCAAGGCGGCCGTGTCCCTGTGCGGCGGTGGCGGCCAGGGCGAGGCCCTGCTGCTGTTCCGCTGAAAACCTGAATCCAGGTGCCCGGGTCAGCACGGCGTGCCGACCCGGGCGCTTGCGCGTCCGCCGCTCTTGAACGTTCCCGACCCGAAGAATGACGGAGAATCCATGACCCCTCGCATCGAACGCTTTGCCGACCAGGGATGCCTCGTCGTCAAGGGCCCTGACCGCCCCGGGATCGTGAGCGCCGTCGCCGGCGCGATCGCTCGGAACGGGGGCAATATTCTGCAGAGCGACCAGTTCACGAGCATCGACGATGAGCCGATCTTCTACCAGCGCACCGTCTTCCACAAGGAGAACTTCACCGCGTCGATCCCCGACATCGAGGCGGACCTGCAGGACACTTTGCTTTCCGTGGGGCTCGACTGGCGGTTGATCGACCGTTCGACGCCGAAACGCATGATCGTCCTTGCTCCGAAGTCCGACCACTGCCTGCTCGACCTGCTGTGGCGCCAGCAACGGGGCGAGTTGCCCGTGGAAATACCGATGGTCATCTCCAACCACCCGGATCTGCGCGAAGAAGTGGAATACTTCGGCATCCCGTTCCACCACGTTCCCTCGCAGGGCGCCGACAAGTCGGAGGCAGAGGCGCGGATCATGGAGCTGGTCAGGGGAAAGGCCGATTTCATGGTCCTGGCTCGCTACATGCAGATACTTTCCGAAAACTTTTTGCGTCGGATCGACGTGCCGATCATCAATATCCACCACTCGTTCCTTCCGGCCTTCGTGGGGGCCGGGCCGTACCGGATGGCGTGGGAGCGCGGCGTGAAACTCATCGGAGCGACGGCGCACTACGTCACCCCCGAACTTGATGCGGGCCCGATCATCGAGCAGGACGTCACCCGGGTGGACCACACCTTTTCCCCGGCCGACTTGCAAAAACACGGAGCTTACGTCGAGAGGGCGACCCTGTCACGCGCGGTCCAGGCTCACGCGGAGGACAGGGTCTTCTGGCACGGGAACCACGCGATCGTCTTCTGACGGCGTCGTGGGCGCGGGCGCCGTGGCACCGCGTGGTTCCTGCGGGTGGCTGGTGGCTGGTGGCTGACGGGCCCGGGACGATGTGCGCTGCGTGGCTGGTGGCTGACGGGCCCGGGACGATGTGCGTTGCGTGGCCGGTGGCTGAAGGACCCGCCACGATGTGCGTTGCGCGGCCGGCGGCTGAAGGACCCGCCACGATGTGCGTGCGTGGCCGGCGGCTGACGGGTCCGTGACGATGTGCGCTGCGTGGCCGTTACCCGATTCGGTGGCGACAACCGCCATTGGGAGGCGGTTGAACCCCCACCTAGCGACGGAAAACGCCAATCTATCGGGTAAGCACCTCCCAACAGAGCCGCGCGGAGGACGCACAAGGCCGCGATATTGCGGGTAAACCCCCCTCTATCGGGTAAGCGCCACCTGACAGGGCTGCGGGGAGGGTGCCGGAGACAGCGATGCGGTCGGTAAACCCCGCTCTATCGGGTAAGCACCTCCCGACAGAGCCGCGCGGCGGGCGCACAGGGCCGCGATAGTGCGGGTAAACGCTGCTCTATCGGGTAAGCGCCTCCCAACAGCGCCGCCCAGCGGGCACCCGGGGACGCGACGGCGTCGCGCATCCGTTCGAGGTGGCAATCCGGTGCAGTTTCGCCCCCTGTCCCGGCGCGAGGTGGCAACCGCGTGCAGATTTTGGGGTGAAAAGTGCACGTGGCTGCCACCTCGCGCGGTGGTCGTGCACGAAATTGCCACCTCGACGCCGGCCAACTCCACCAACGCGCCGATTCAGTTCCGCTGTCGACGCAACCTGGCTACCGTCTCAGCCTCGCAGCGTCGCGGCGGCGGCGACGTCGCCGGCGTCGCACCGGCCGCCCTGGACCGCCAAGGAGTCCAGACGGTCGGCAGAGTTGGTGACGACCACGATCGTCGTGGGGTCCTTGCCCGCGTCGCGGACGGCGTCGATGTCCATCGACCCAAGGTGCTGGCCCGCGGTGACGCGGTCGTGTTTGGCGGATTCGAGGTCGAAAGGCTCGCCCTTGAGTTCGACGGTGTCGATGCCCAGGTGAAGCAGGACCTCCAGGCCGTCATCGGTCCTGATGCCGAGGGCGTGTTTGCTGCTGGTGGTCACCGTGACCTCGCCCGATACGGGTGCGACGATCTCGCCCGATGAGGGTTCCTGGATTCCGAAACCCTCGCCCATCATCTTCTGGGCGAAGACCGGGTCGGGGACGTGGTCAATGCGGATGACTTCCCCGGCGAGCGGGGCGAGAAGGTTCGATTCGTTTGTCTGTTCAGCGGCCATGAGATGACTCCTTGGGGGATTCGGAAATCGTCAGGGACGACAGTTTGAAATCCACCCTAGACGCATCCGGTCGTGAGGGCATGCACCTTTTGCCAATTCCCGAGCGCGGGGTGCGCCCGCGGCCTACCCGCGGCTCGCACCCCGACCAGCGCCCGCACCTCGCACCCCGACCGCGGCCCACCCGCGGCTCGCGCCCCGACCCGGCACCCGCACCCGCAGAGTCAGTACAGGCGCTCGGTGGCGATCCTCGCGCCCTCGGTCAGGGACTTGAGCTTGGCCTCGGCGACCTGGGGATGGAGCCGACCGCCCAGACCACAGTCGGTCCCGGCGATCACGTTCTCCTTGCCCAGGACGGAGGCGTATTGCTCGATCCGCTGGGCCACGAGCTCGGGATGCTCGACCACGTTGGTCGAGTGAGAGACGACGCCGGGGATCACCAGCTTGCCGTCGGGGAGGCTCACTCCCTCCCAGTCCTTCCACTCGTGCGCGTGGCGGACGTTCGCCGCCTCGAAGACGTACGCTCCGGCGTTGATCGTGAAGAGCGAGTCGATGAGGTGTTTGATCTCGATGTCCGTGGTGTGGGGGCCGTGCCACGATCCCCAGCAGAGGTGGAAGCGGACCTGCTCCTCGGGAATGCCGCGCAAGGCATAGTTCGCGGCCTCGATCGCGAGCTGGTTGAACCGCAGGTACTCCTCGATCGTGGGCTCGGGCGTCAGCTGGTCCCAGGCTTCCGCGATGGAGGGGTCGTCCAATTGCACGATGAATCCGGCGTCGGTGATGGCCTTGTATTCCTCATGGAGCACATCTGCCCAGGCATAGATGAACTCTTCGTCGGTCGCGTAGTGGTGATTGCCGATGCGCGACGCCGACCCTGGCGACAGGGACGCGATGAACGCCTCCGACGCCTCATTCTTCTCCACCGCGGTGCGCAGGTTGTTGATGTCCGCTGCGACAGCGTCCTGCCCTTGGTAAGTCAGCGGTCCCGTCGCGATCGGGAATTCGCCGTCCGGGTCGTTGCCCAGGTTGATGGATTCGTAGAAATCGGCGAAGCGGTTCCAGTCCCGGCGCACCGCGAAGCTGTTGTACCGACCGTTGCCCGGCGTCTTGAGGATCTCCTGGAAGGACGTGTTGTCCACGGTTTCGAGGCCACCGGTCCTGGCGAAGGAATAGTGCCACCACGCGCCGTAGTCGACGTCGCTCGCCATCGCGTGACCGTACTCGCCGTCGTTGACGACGTCGATGCCCCACTCGACCTGCTTTTCCACGACGTCGCCGACCGACTCGGTCAGGACTGCCTGGAAATCCGGCTCGGAGATCTCACCGCGGGCGCGCCGGGCGTTGGCCCGAATCAGTTCGTCGGTGCGGGGGAGCGAGCCCACGTGGGTCGTGCGGATGCGGTCGGCGCTGTTCAGCATGTTGTTCCTCCATCGGTCTTGGCGGTAGCACCTGCTTCGGGAGCGCGGGTTGCTGCGGCGTCGTCGAGCCAAGTCTCTCGGCCGCTCGGGATGGTCTGTGTGCCCGGCCCAGTTTTCTCGGTTCTTCCTCCGGAATCCAGCGGGTTCCGGCCCGTCGCGGCGTGTGACACGGTATTTCTCGACCAGATCCTGTTACACGATTGTGACCATCGGGGGTTATCGTGTCGATGGCGTCTTTTGGACGCACATCACCAATACAAGTAGCCAGGGCCACACCGGGGTGGTCCGACGACGATTCTCGTAAAAACTACAGACGCCGCATTTTCCTCTGGCTTGCCCATCGCACAGGCGAACAGTCGGCCGGCGGCGTCGAGACATGCAGAGGAATCCATGACCGACACGAGTCAGCGGCACACCGCAAAATATCCCGAAGAAATGGCGTATGAGCAGGAACAGACCGGGATGAAGCAGGGTCTCGGCCCGCGCCAGCTCCAGATGATCGCCATCGGTGGGGCGATCGGTACCGGGTTGTTCCTGGGAGCAGGTGGCCGCCTGGCTTCTGCCGGCCCCTCCTTGTTTCTCGACTATGCGCTGTGCGGGATCATCGCCTATCTGATCCTCCGACAGCTGGGCGAACTGGTGGTTCACCGTCCGTCCTCCGGGTCGTTCGTCTCCTACACCCGCGAGTTCTACGGCGAGAAAGCTGCGTACGTCTCGGGATGGATGTACTGGCTCAACTGGGCGACAACGGCCATCGTGGACTCCACGGCCATCGCGATCTACGTGCACTGGTTCGGTCAGTACAGCGCCTTCGTCGATGCCATACCTCAGTGGCTCGTGGCGCTGTTGGTCATTGTTCTGGTCGTGGCCCTGAACCTCATCTCCGTGAAGGTCTTCGGGGAGATGGAATTCTGGTTCGCCCTCATCAAGGTCGCCGCCCTGGTGGTCTTCCTGGTGCTCGCGATCGCTTTCGTCATCTTCGGAACACCCACGGGATCCCCTCGAGGCATCGGCCTGATTACCGAAAACGGTGGCCTGTTCCCGAACGGTCTGATGCCGGCACTGATCATCATGCAGGGCGTGGTCTTCGCCTATGCCTCGATCGAATTGGTCGGCACCACCTCCGGCGAGACCCGCGACGCCGCCAAGGTCATTCCCAAGGCGATCAACACGGTCATCCTGCGCATCGCGATCTTCTACGTCGGCGCGATCTTCCTGCTCACCCTTCTGCTGCCCTACACGGCCTTCAGCGAGGACGAGTCCCCGTTCGTCACGTTCTTCTCCTCGATCAACGTCGGAGCGGCCGGGCCGATCATGGAACTCGTGGTCATCACCGCGGCCCTCTCGTCCCTGAACGCCGGGCTGTATTCCACGGGGCGCATACTTCACTCGATGTCCATGGCGGGTTCCGCGCCGCGGTTCGCCCAGCGGCTCACCAAGTCCGGCGTTCCGTACGGCGGGATCCTGCTGACCGCAGGGGTGGCCCTCCTCGGCGTCGTGCTGAACTACTTCGTGCCCGAGTCCGCCTTCGAGATCGTGCTCAACATCGCCTCCCTCGGCATCATCGCCGGCTGGGTCGCGATCACCATGGCCCACATGAAGTTCGTTTCCTTGACCAAGCAGGGAAAGTACCGGCGGCCCAAGTACAGGGCGCCGTGGGCTCCGGTGACGAACTGGATCACTCTGGTCTTCCTGGCGGGTGTGATCGTGCTGATCGGCTTCGACTACCCGGTGGGCACGTACACGTTGTCGACCATGGTCATCATCATTCCGGCCCTGATCATCGGCTGGTTCGTGGTCCGACGCCGGGTCAGGGAACTGGCGGCCGAGCGTGAGGGCGTCACGGGTCTCTACCCCGTGGTTGCGGACCGTCCCGCGGCCCAGCGCACCCATCACGAGGGGCGCCGCGGTCACGGAAGCACGACGATCATCCATGCCGAGGACGAGAGCCAGGATCCTGAAGACGGCTCCGACAAGGGGTGATCCGGAAGGGTAGGCCCCTATGCTGGGGTTATGCCCCGCATTCTTCTGGACAATGACACCGGCATCGACGATGCGCTCGCGCTCGTGTACTTGGCTGCCCAGCCGGAGGTCGTCTTCGAGGCCGTCTCGTGCACTCCCGGAAACGTTCCCGCCGACGACGTCGCCAGGAACAACCTGGGACTGCTGAGCCTGTGCGGGCGCAACAACGTCCCGGTATGTCTCGGGGCATCCCGTCCGCTCGGCAAGGAACTGGTCACGACCCCGGAGACCCACGGTCCGCAGGGCATCGGGTACGCGCGAGTCGACTCCGGCGTGGGGATCGCGGAAGGTTTCTCGCCGGAGGTGTGGGTCGAGCTGGCCCGCGAGAATCCGGACCAACTCGACGCGATCTGCACGGCACCGCTCACGAACTTTGCTCTCGCCCTGCGCATCGAGCCGAGGCTCCCGGAGCTGCTGCACTCGGTCACGATCATGGGCGGCGCTTTCTTCCATCCCGGCAACACGACGCCTCTGGCCGAATGGAACATCCACACGGACCCTCTGGCCGCGCGGGAGGTTTTCGCGGCCTATGAGGCGTATGAGGGGCTGCCCGAGGAAAAGTTGCCGCTCGTCTGCGGGCTCGAGACGACCGAACGCTACGAGCTCCAGCCCGATGACGCGGCGGCGTGGGCGATCGACGCCGCGGCGGATCGTCCCCTCGACCCCGACGGGCGGGGTGCGCGTCTGCTGACGGTGCTCGATGACGCGCTTCGTTTCTATTTCGAGTTCCACGAGCAGCACGGTTACGGATACATGGCCCATATCCACGACTTCTTTGCCTCTGCGGCAGCCATCGGGGATGCCGAGTACGACGCCGTGACCACAACCGTGGAGGTCGTTGCGGATGAGGGGCCCGCGCACGGAACCACGATCGCCGATCCCCGGAACCTCTGGGGGCGCAGGCCGTCGGCCCGGTTGGTGACGGAGAACGATCCGGAACAGGGGATCTCACGGCTTCGGTCCTCCGTCGTCGATCTGGTGCGCCGCCTGGAGGCCGTGGACGCCGGATAGTCGGTCCCGAACGCGCGGGACGATGGTTCGCTTCCGGCGCGGAGAACGCCGGCTCGCCGAGGGCGGGCCGCGTTCCATCATTCAAGACATGACGTCTCGGCAGGTGGCAGCCGAAAGTGCGGGAGTAGTCTGGAATGAGCATCAGAGGCCGAAGGAGGACACATGCCTGAACTGCGTTCCAGAACATCCACGCACGGGCGCAACATGGCCGGAGCCCGCGCGCTCTGGCGTGCGACGGGAATGAAGAAGGAAGACTTCGGGAAACCGATCGTCGCGATCGCCAACTCCTTCACCCAGTTCGTGCCCGGGCACGTTCACCTCAAGAACATGGGGGCGCTCGTTGCCAGCGCGGTCGAGGAGGCCGGCGGCGTCGCCAAGGAATTCAATACGATTGCCGTGGACGACGGGATCGCCATGGGGCACGACGGAATGCTCTATTCCCTCCCGTCCCGAGACATCATTGCCGACTCGGTCGAGTACATGGTCAATGCCCACCGCGCCGACGCCCTGGTGTGCATCTCCAACTGCGACAAGATCACGCCGGGCATGCTCATGGCCGCGATGCGCCTGAACATTCCCGTGGTCTTCGTGTCGGGCGGCCCGATGGAGTCGGGCAACGCGGTCGAGGGCGTCATCGAACACCGGATCGACCTGGTGGACGCGATGGCCTACGCCGTGGACGAGTCCGTGACGGATGACCAGCTCGGCATGATCGAGGAGAACGCCTGCCCGACGTGCGGTTCCTGTTCCGGGATGTTCACCGCGAACTCGATGAACTGCCTGACCGAGGCCCTGGGCCTGTCACTGCCCGGCAACGGAACCACGTTGGCCACGCAGATCGCCCGCAAGGACCTGTTCCTGAACGCGGGACGGACCGTCGTCGATCTGGCCAAGAAGTACTACCAGGAGGACGACGAATCCGTTCTCCCGCGCAACGTCGCCTCGAAGAACGCCTTCACCAACGCGATGGCCCTGGACATCGCCATGGGCGGTTCCACCAACACCGTGCTGCACATTCTCGCGGCCGCCCAGGAGGCCGAGGTCGACTTCACGCTCAAGGACATCGACGAGCTCTCTCGCCACGTCCCGTGTCTGGCCAAGGTCGCGCCGAATTCGACGCAGTTCCACATCGAGCACGTGCACAAGGCCGGGGGAATCCCGGCGATCCTGGGCGAACTGGACCGTGCCGGCCTGTTCCGCCACGAGGGTGTGCGCACCGTGCACGCGGAGTCCGTGGACGACTGGCTCAACGAGTGGGACATCCGCCGCGACACGGCCACCGAACGGGCCCGGGAGCTGTTCCTGGCGGCGCCAGGCGGCGTCCGCACGACCCAGGCCTTCTCGACGGCCAACAAGTTCGAGGAGCACGACACCGATCCCGAGTTCGGGTGCATCCACTCGGTCGAACACGCGTACACCAAGGACGGCGGCCTGGCCATCCTCTTCGGCAATATCGCGGAGGACGGCGCCGTCATCAAGACCGCCGGCATCGACGAGAGCCTGTTCCACTTCCGTGGCAAGGCGTTCGTGGTCGAGTCGCAGGACGAAGCCGTGTTCGAGATCCTGTCCAAGCACGTGGAGCCGGGCGACATCGTCGTGATCCAGTACGAGGGTCCCAAGGGTGGTCCGGGCATGCAGGAAATGCTGTACCCGACCTCGTACCTCAAGGGCCTGGGCCTCGGGAAGGAGTGCGCCCTCATCACGGACGGACGCTTCTCGGGAGGCACCTCGGGCATCTCGATCGGTCACATCTCGCCGGAGGCCGCGTCGGGCGGCGCCGTGGGGCTGATCGAGCACGGAGACGAAATCGAGATCGACGTCGCCAACCGGCTCCTCCAGGTCCACGTGTCCGACGAGGAGCTGGCCCGTCGGCGGGAGGCACGCGGTCCGTTGCCCTGGAAGCCGACCAAGCCGCGCGAGCGTCAGGTGTCCACCGCGTTGCGTGCCTACGCCTCGATGGTGACGAGCGCCGACAAGGGCGCCGTCCGCATCGTTCCGGAATAAACCGTTCCCTCTCGCGCGCCGAGGCGGCAGTTTTGTGCGGGTATCGGGCTCAAAACCGCACATGATTGCCACCTCGCGCGGGTGGGTCGGTGGACCTATGATGGGGTTTCTTCCAAGACAACATATGTTGTGTTTTGGGTTACACGTGTCCGAGCATCGCGGTAGGCTGTGGAGCGATATTTCGCGGACCGTGTAAGGTTCACATTCCAAGCAACGGGAGGACCCCATGGCAGCATCCGGCTCGGACTCGTCGGCGGCGAGTCGTTCATCCGAGGCCGCGCAGAACCAATTCGAGGCCGAGCAGGAGGGGTTCAAGAAGGGCCTGAGCCCTCGCCAGCTCCAGATGATCGCTATCGGCGGTTCGATCGGAACGGGCTTGTTCCTCGGGACGGGTGGCCGCCTCGAGTCGGCCGGTCCGACCTTGTTCATCCTCTACGGCGTGGCCGGATTCTTCGGGTACCTGATCCTGCGCCAGTTGGGCGAACTCGTGGTGCACCGGCCGTCGTCGGGCTCCTTCGTCTCGTACTGTCGCGAGTTCTTCGGTGAGAAGTCGGCCTACTTCACCGGGTGGATGTACTGGCTGAGCTGGGCAACCACGACGATCGTGGACGCAACCGCGATGGCCATCTACATCAGGTGGTTCGGCCAGTACATCGACTTCATCGGGTCCATCCCGCAGTGGGTCCTCGCGTTCCTGGTGATCGCGGCGGTCACGGTCATGAACCTCATCTCGGTCAAGGTCTTCGGCGAGATGGAATTCTGGTTCGCGATCGTCAAGGTCGCGGCACTGGTCGCATTCATGGTCGTGGGCATCCTCTTCGTGATTTTCGGATCGCCCTCGGGGGAGCCGACAGGGTTCAGCCTGATTTCCCAGAGCGGCGGCATGCTGCCCAACGGCCTCCTGGCCGCACTGGTGGTCTCCCAGGGCGTGGTCTTCGCCTATTCGGGTATCGAACTCGTCGGCACCGCCTCGGGCGAGACCCAAGAGCCCGAACGCGTCATCCCCCGGGCCATCAACTCCGTGATCCTCAGGATCGCGGTGTTCTACGTGGGCTCCGTCCTGCTCCTCTGCCTCTTGCTGCCCTACACGCGCTACAGCGACGACGAATCCCCGTTCGTCACCTTCTTCGCCTCGATCGGGGTCGACGCCGCCGGGCCGATCATGCAGCTCGTGGTCATCACCGCCGCGCTCTCGTCCCTCAACGCCGGGCTCTACTCGACCGGTCGCATCGTGCACTCGATGGCGATGGCGGGATCGGCTCCGCGGGTCGCCCAGAAGCTGACCAAGGGCGGTGTCCCGTTCGTGGGGATTCTGCTGACCACGGGCGTGGGGATGCTCGGCGTCGTGCTGAACTACTTCGTCCCTGAGGCGGCCTTCGAGATCGTGCTGAACATGTCGGCCGTCGGAATCATCGTCGGCTGGGCCGCCATCACCCTGCCCCACCAGAAATTCGTGTCGCTGGCCAAGAAGGGGCTGTACCAGCGCCCGAAATACCGGGCGCCGTTGGCCCCCTTCACCAACTGGATCACCATGGCTTTCTTCGTGGCGGTCATGATTCTGATCGCCTTCGACTATCCCGTGGGCACCTACACCTTGGCCTCCATGGTCATCATCATTCCCCTGCTCATCATCGGCTGGTTCATGGTTCGACGCCGGGTGATGGAGGTTGCGGCCCAGCGCGAGGGCTACACGGGCCAGTTCCCGGTGGTCGCGCAGTGGCCGACCACGGACGACACCAACGAACCGTTCGACCACGGACGCTCCAACACCACCATCCGCCTCGACGACGAAGACGACGAATAGCCGGCCGGTGCCTCGGTGCCCCACACCGAACACGATGCAGTACTCGGCGCTTGCGCATTCCGGGGCGACCCCGAGGTAAGCTTCCACAGTGAACCGCTCGGGTGAGGTGAACCACAGCGTCGTGAGATCGACCTCTCCCCGCCGGTGATATTTCGAGCAGAGCATCGTTCGTGCCGACCGGCGGGATGCCCGGATGCGCGCGTCGATGCTCCCTGACCTGAAGGTTGAACAATGTCATCGACATCTGCGCCTGATAACAATCCTGCTCCGAGCAGCAACGACACTACCGGGGTGGTGGCCAACGAGGACGCGGGGCTCCACAAGGGGCTCGGAGCCCGCCAACTCCAAATGATCGCGATCGGTGGAGCCATCGGCACCGGTCTGTTCCTGGGTGCGGGCGGACGCCTGGCCTCGGCCGGTCCGTCGCTCTTCATCATCTACGGAGTCTGCGGATTCTTCGGATACCTCATGCTTCGCTCGCTGGGGGAACTGGTGTGCCACCGGCCCTCCTCCGGTTCGTTCGTTTCCTACACCCGAGAGTTCTACGGCGAGAAGGCCGCGTACGTGTCGGGCTGGTTGTACTGGCTGAACTGGGCCATGACGGCGGTGGCCGACGCGACGGCGATCGCGATCTACGTGCGCTGGTTCGGCAAATACAGCGATTTCGTCGGAAACATTCCGCAGTGGGTCTGTGCGTTGGCCGTCGTCGCGATCGTGCTGGTCACCAACCTCATTTCCGTCAAAGTATTTGGTGAGATGGAGTTCTGGTTCTCCCTCATCAAGGTCGCGACTCTGGTCCTCTTCCTGGTGCTCGGCATCATCTTCGTGATCTTCGGATCGCCGAATGGCGAGCCCACCGGCATTCACCTCATCACGGACCACGGGGGTCTTTTCCCCGCCGGCGGGCTCGCGGCGCTCGTGGTGGTCCAGGGTGTCGTCTTCGCCTACGCAGGCATCGAGCTCGTGGGGACGACGTCGGGGGAGACCCGGAACCCGGAGAAGATCATCCCCAAAGCGATCAACACCGTGATCCTGCGCATCGCGGTCTTCTACGTCGGGTCCGTGCTCCTGCTGTGCATGCTGATGCCGTACACCGCCTACAGCGACAAGGAATCGCCGTTCGTGACGTTCTTCTCCTCGATCGGCATCGACGTTGCAGGACCCATCGTCCAATTGGTTGTCATCACCGCCGCCCTGTCGTCGCTCAACGCCGGGCTCTACTCCACGGGCCGTATCCTGCACTCGATGGCCATGGCCGGGTCGGCACCCAAGTTCGCGGCGAAGCTCAATTCCTCGGGTGTGCCCTTCGGCGGGATCTGCCTGACCGCCGTGGTGTCGTTGATCGGCGTCATCCTGAACTACTTCGTGCCCGAGCAGGCCTTCGAGATCGTGCTCAACATTTCCGCGCTCGGAACGATGGCCTCGTGGGCCGCGGTGACGCTGTCCCACAAGAAGTTCGTGAGCCTTTCCGAGAAGGGCTTGTACACGCGACCCCAGTACCGGGCGCCCCTGGCACCATGGACCAACTGGCTGACGGTCGCGTTCCTGGTCTCCGTCCTGGTCCTCATGGCCATTGACTACCCCGTGGGCACCTACACGCTGGGCTCCATGCTGATCCTGATCCCGTTGCTCGTTGGGGGCTGGTTCCTCGTCAGGAACCGGGTGATGGAGCTGGCCGCGGAGCGCGAGGGCGTCACGGGGACCCACCCGATCGTCGCCGCACGTCCGGCCGCCGAGACCAAGCACCCCCACCACCCGCACCGGGCCCGCGCCGTGATCTCCCCGGAGATTCACGACGGGCACGACGACGAGGACTGACGGCAGTCCTCACGGCCCGACCGTGTGCGGCGGCTACCGGCCGCCGTGCCCGGTCGGGCCTTGTTCTTGTCGGCCTCTGCGGGGGAGGACCAGGGCAACGCCGACGAGCAGCGGGACGACGACGCAGACAGCGGCCGTCGAATAGCCGTGCTCTGTCGGGAACACGGCCCCCTCCGTCGTCGCGGTGGCGAGGAGGAGGCCTGCGACGGCACTCCCCGCGCTGAAACCTGCGCTGCGTGCGATCTGGTTGAGGGACAGGACGCTGGCCGATTCCTGCTGGGGTACGCCCTCGAGCACGAGTCTCGGCATGATGGACGACGCCCCGCCGACGCCGAAACCGAGCACCGCCATCGACGCCAACGCCACGACGAGCGAACCGGGCGCCAGAGCGAAGATGCAGGCGGCGAGCATTACCGCGGCGGCATATATTGTGAATATCCACGGCGGTGGCACGCGACTCCTGAGCACCGGCGTGAGTCGGCCTGCCACGAGCCCCACGGCAGAAAAGGGAATCAGGGCGGCACCGGCCAGGACGCCGGAGAGCCCGAATCCGTAACCGGCCTCGGTGGGGGTCTGGACGTATCGCGTGAGCAACGAGAACAAAAGGTACATGCCTGCACCCGAGACGAGCATGGCGGCATTCGCGCGCAAGGCGCCGCTGTTCCGGAGGACGGCCATGTTCACCAGCGGTTCGGCTGTGCGCCGTTCGACCGCGACCCACGCAATGAACGCCGCGGCGGACGCCATCACGATCGAGAGACCCAACCAGCCGGGCCGCCACACCGAGGGTTGGGCCAGAACCAGCAGAGCCCCCAGAATTCCGAGTCCCAGAAGCACCGCACCGGGTACATCGACACGAACGGCGGGACCCGGCTCATCTCGTGGCACGAATCTCCAGGCGACGAGCACCGCCGTCAGGGAAAGAAGGAATCCCGTGCCGAAAGCGACGCGGAGCCCGGCCGCCTCGTTGATCAGGCCCATCAACGGGTAGGCGATGCCGATTCCGACCGTGGAGGCCACCGAGACGATCGCGATCGTCGACTCGGCCTGCTTCTCCGAGAGGTGGTCCTTGGCGATTCCCATGAGCAGAGCCGTGACGCCCAGACCAAAACCCTGGAATGCGCGACCGATCATCAGGAGCCATAGGGGCCCGGGGCACGCGGTCAGCAAACCGCCCGCAGCCACCAGGGAGAGAGCAACCAGGAGCGAGGCTCTTCGGTGCGGACCCGTGCCGAGTCGCCCCAGTACCGGAGCGGTCACGGCGCCAGAGAACAGGGTGATCGTGAGCGACCACTGTGCCGCTTCGAGGCTTGTCCCGATATCGACGGCGACAGAGGTGATCAGGGGTGCGCCGACGCCTCCGATCACTGCTCCCAGGAATGCGACGACGACGATGGCCGGACCAAGTCCGGGGTTTGCGGTGCGCCGGTCCGCCGTCGTGTTCACTGATTCGTCTCCCCGCTGATGTGGCGGAACAGGTCCGGGCGGATTCGTGTCCGAACGCCCTCGGCCCATTCCTCGTCGAGTGCCTCGACGTCCATGGCCGCGCCGGAGTTCAGCAGCATGCCATAGGCGAGGAATGTCTTGACCGTGACCGGGTCCAAGCCAGTGGTCCCAGCAACTGCGGTCCACATGTCCGCGAAGCTGTTCCGCACCGCCTCCTGGATCTCGGGGTCCCCGCAGGCCGCCAGCCCCTGGAGCTGGAGCAGCAGGTTCGTGCGGTCGGCGAGCGAGTCGTAGTACTGCTGTCCCATCTCGGACAAAGCCGTGAGGCCCGTGTCGTCTCCGGCGGACCTCTGCATGCCTTCCGTGACTCGCCCGAAGGCTTCTTGGATCAGCTCGAGAAACAGCGCTTTCTTCGTCCCGAAGATGCGAAACACGTACGCCTGGGAGATTCCGGCCTTCTTCGCGATGGCCTCCGTCGAGGCGCCGTGAAGGCCGTGAGCTGCAAACTCCTCGGCCGCAATCTCCGCTATCTGCGCTCGTCGCTCCGAGCGGCTCATTCTTTCGCCCATGCCCACAAGTTACCAGTTACTAACTACTTACAAAACCGCAAGTCCTTGTGGGTTCGGGGCGGTGCCGACGCTCGAGTCGATGGGTCCTGGTGGAGCTCTGCGTGCCTATCTGACCACGGAGCTCAGCAGGAGGCTCGTCTCGCTGTTGACCACGCCGGAGATTCCTCGAATGGATTTGAGCACGGCGTCGAAGTCCTGGAGATCGACGCACTGCATCTCGGCGACGAGGTCCCAGCCGCCGTTGGTCGTGTGGAGCGCGAGGATTTCGGGCAGCCCCCTCAGCTCATTGATGACGTGATCGGTGGTCCGCCCCTCGACCTCGATGAGAGAGATCGCGCGGACCTGCGAGGCTTCGGCGTAGTCCCTGACCCGTACGCTGAAACCCACGATGATGCCGCGGGCCGTGAGGGAGTCGATGCGTTTGGTGACGGTGGCTCGGGAGACGCCGAGCTCTTCGGACAGGGCGGCGATGGAGGCGCGGCCGTCCTTGCGCAGCGCCGCAATGAGTCGTCGATCCAGATCTGAAGTCTTTGCCATGATCAAAATGCTAACTCATGGATCATAATCTGCTCATACAGTGCGAAATTTGTTGCTTGATTGTCCGTTTCGGTCAAAGAGTGTGCATATTACACTGTCGTTAGAAACACGAGTCACTTTGAGAGGGAGGATTGCCGTGACGCAATTCGTCGATGTCCAGAACATGGCGCGCTGGATCCAGCGCGATGGAGTGGAAAACATCATCGGGAAGATGATGGATTACCTCGAGCGCGACTTCAGCCGGTGGGCCAAGTTCGACAAGACCCCACGGGTGGCCAGCCACACTCCGTTCGGCGTCATCGAGCTCATGCCGACATCGGACGGCGAGGAGTACTCCTTCAAGTACGTCAACGGGCATCCGTCCAACCCCGCGCGCGGGTTCCAGACCGTGACGGCCTTCGGCGTGCTGGCCGACGTCGACAACGGCTACCCGACGTTCCTCGCCGAGATGACCTTGTTGACGGCATTGAGGACGGCCGCGACGTCGGGCATGACCGCGCGCAAGCTGGCCCGGCCGGACTCGAAGCGCATGGCCCTCATCGGCGCGGGTTCGCAGTCCGAGTTCCAGTCCCTCGGGTTCCGCGCCGCCCTGGGCATCGAGGACCTGACGGTTTACGACATCGACCCCAAGGCCGTCGAAAAGCTTCAGCGGAACCTCGAGCCCCTCGGATTCCGCGTCACGGTGGCCGATACGGTCGACGATGCGGTGGCCGACGCCGACATCATCACCACCTGTACCGCGGACAAGGCACAGAACACGATCCTCGCGAACCGCCACGTCCGGCCGGGCGTTCACCTGAACGCCGTGGGCGGCGACTGCCCCGGCAAGACCGAGTTGGAGGCCGAAATCCTCGATCGCGGAAACGTGTTCGTGGAGTTCACCCCGCAGACCCGGGTCGAGGGCGAGATCCAGCAAATGGACCCGGACTTCCCCGTCACGGAGTTCTGGCAGGTCCTCAACGGTGAGGCGGAGGGGCGCACCTCCGCCGAGGACATCACGATCTTCGACTCCGTCGGGTTCGCGATCAACGATTTCTCCGCCCTGCGATGCGTCAGGGACGCGACCGCGGGCTCCGAGCTGCAGAGCTACGTGGACCTCGTGGCGGATCCCGACGACCCCAAGGACCTGTTCTCCTTGGTCAACGCGATGAAGCCCGTGGGCTGATCGTCGGACGACCTCGTCGAGGGAGGGACCGTGTCGCACACCGTGTGGTGTGCACCACGGTCCCTCTTCTTTGTGGGTAACATATTCGTCACACCGGAGCGGTAACGTTTCGGTCACTCACACCCTTCGAGGTTTCCCAAGAGAAGGTATTGACCCATGTCGTCCAAAGCTTCGCGGTCCGGTGCCGAGCCCCAGAGCCACGGCACCGAACAGACATTCAATGATGAACAGGCGGGTTTCCACAAAGGGCTCGGCCCCCGCCAACTCCAAATGATCGCCGTCGGCGGTGCCATCGGCACCGGCCTCTTCCTGGGGGCAGGTGGACGCTTGGCCTCCGCCGGACCCTCGCTCTTCCTCGTTTATGCCGTCTGCGGTTTCATGGGCTATCTCATTCTCCGTTGCCTCGGCGAGCTCGTGGTCCACCGGCCGTCGTCCGGCTCCTTCGTCTCCTACTCCCGCGAGTTCTTCGGCGAGAAGGCCGCGTACTTCTCGGGGTGGATGTATTGGCTCTTCTGGGCGACCACGGCGGTCGTGGATGCGACCGCGATCGCGATCTACGTGCGCTGGTTCGGGCAGTACTTCGACGTCTTCGCCGCGATCCCGCAATGGGTCATCGCCTTCCTGGTGGTCGTGATCGTCGTCGTGATGAACCTGATTTCGGTCAAGGTCTTCGGCGAAATGGAGTTCTGGTTCTCGCTGATCAAGGTCATCGCCCTGCTCGTCTTCCTCGCCCTCGGCATCGTGTTCGTGATCTTCGGGACCCCGAATGGCCAGCCCACCGGGTTCCACCTCATGTCCGGCAACGGCGGGATCTTCCCCAACGGTCTGATGCCGGCTCTGATCATCACTCAGGGCGTGGTCTTCGCCTACGCCGGCATCGAGCTCGTCGGCACGACGTCGGGCGAGACCAAGAACGCGGAAAAGATCATCCCCAAAGCGATCAACACGGTCATTCTGCGTATCGCCGTGTTCTACGTCGGTTCCGTTCTGCTCCTCTGCCTCCTGCTCCCGTACACCGCGTTCAGCGAGACGGAGAGCCCGTTCGTCACGTTCTTCTCCTCGATCGGGGTCGACGCCGCCGGTCCGATCATGCAGCTCGTGGTGATCACCGCGGCGCTCTCATCGCTCAACGCGGGCCTGTACTCCACGGGACGCATCATGCACTCGATGGCGATGGCCGGATCCGCGCCCAAATTCGCCCAGAATCTCACCCGCTCCGGCGTCCCCTACGGCGGCATTTGCCTCACCGCCGTCGTCGCGCTGCTGGGTGTGGTGCTGAACTACTTTGTTCCGGAGAGCGCCTTCGAAATCGTGCTGAACTTCGCGTCGATCGGCATCATGAGCGCATGGCTGACCATCACGATCTGCCACATGAAGTTCGTTTCCCTGACGAAGAAGGGGCTGTACCAGCGGCCGCATTACCGGGCTCCGCTGGCACCCTACGCCAACTGGCTCGTGCTCCTCTTCATGGCGGGTGTTGTGGTGCTGATCGCCCTCGACTACCCGGTGGGCACATTCACCCTGGCCTCCATGGTCATCGTGATTCCGGCCCTGATCATCGGATGGTTCGCCGTGCGTGGTCGGGTCTTGGAGATTGCCGCCGAGCGGGAGGGCGTCACCGGATTGCACCCGGTGGTCGCCAACCGACCGGCAGCCGGCGGGCATCGCAAGTCGTAACGTCCTGGTCTGCGCAAGGTTCGGTGATATGCCGGACCGGTTCCGGCGACGGCCCCGCTTCGGCGGGGCCGTCGCCATTTCTCTGCATGCGGGAGGGCAGGGGGCGAGACGGCCTAAACTGAGCTCATGCGAAATGTCAGCCTCTGGTCGAACCGCCTGGCCCTTGATGCGCCGTGCGCCAACGACGTCGCCGCGATCGTCGATGCGTGCCAGGATCCGCAGATTCCGCGCTGGACCGGTTCGATCCCGTACCCGTACGAGGAGGATGACGCGCTGGAATACATCGAGGGCGTCGTCGCCCCGGGGTGGAAATCCGGCCACGAGTTGGTGTGGGCGTTCCACATCAGGGACGAGGCCGAGCACCCGAATGAGGGGACGCTGATTCAGGTTCCTCGCGACGCGGCCGACCAGGTTCCGGGTGACGAGAACGTCGGGCTCTTCGCCGGCGTCGTGAGCCTCTCCATGACCAGCGGGCGGATTGCCAGCATGGGTGTGTGGACCGCTCGAGGCGCCCGGGGAAGGGGGTACACGGCGGAGGCCTGCCGCCTGGTGCTGGACTTCGCGTTCCGCGAGCCGAAAGAGTCGGACCCCAAGGATTTGCCTTCCGGTCTCGGGCTCAGCCGCATCGAGTGGCGGGCCATGGTCGGCAATGAGGCCTCGGCCGGTCTGGCGCAACGGTTGGGATTCTCCTACGAAGGCCTCTCCCGCAGGGCGTTGTCCACGGTGAACGGGCGCCTTCTCGATGTATGGATCGCGGGTCGGCTGGCTGGCGACACCGGCGAGGCCACCACGTGGCCCGACGGTGTCACGCTTTTGGGGCAGGAAAACATCGATACAAACCATTAATTGATAGTTTCGCTGTTATATCGGATATCAATTCTTAGTAGGTTATCTTTCTTTTCCCGAATAAAATGGTGGTGTTTCGGCGCGGCCAAAGAGTTCTGCGCTGGCCGAGTCCTGATCATTCGTCTCCTTCATGAACGGAGTCGTCCATGGGTTTCTGTGCGATCACGCTGCCGGGTCGTCGAGGTCGGAGTCGCTACGTTCCGCGTCATGCGCAACGGCGGCGATCAATGGTAGGGGAGATGATTCACGGGTCGACGGCCCGCAGTATGGTGGCGGCATCCGCGTTGGCCGCCGTCGCCCTGGCCGGAACCCAACTTGAGGCCCCGCCACCCGGGCGGGCCGCCCAGCAGGACATTCTCCGAGTCAGCCAGGAGAAACGGCTCCAGGACACGCAAAGACTGCTGGACGGAATCAACGCCTACCGCGGTTCTCGGGGCCTGCGCCCGGTCAAGTTCTCCGCCCGGCTCACGCAGATCGAACAACGACATTCCGATGATCAGGTCATTGCGGAGGCCTTCTATCACACCAATGATTTCCTCTCGGATCCTCGAGCGGGGCGGTACTCGCACGCCAACGAGGTCATCGCCCTGACCTACCAGTCGGACGTGCTGCAATTGCTGGAATGGTGGAAGACCTCGCCGGCCCACAGCGCGGCGTTGCTCAACCCCAAGGCCCGGGTCGTGGGCATTGCTTTGACCTACGCCGACGGGCGCTTGTCCCGTACGGGAGCCCCCTGGCGGCTGCTCGGAACGGTCAATCTCTACGGATACGAATACGGAGGCGCGCCGTCGGATGCGTCGGCCTCCGTCTGGGGCGGTCGCGCCAGGGGTGAGGGACTGGGTGCCCTCACCCCGTACGGCGCGATCGGTCAGGCCTATCGCGCCAACGGAGGCGAGAGGGTGTTTGGCCGACCGATCATCCCGGAGAGCAATGCCACCGGCGGCCGATACCAGATCTTCCAGAACGAACACGGTCAGCGCTTCAAATTCTTGTGGACCGAACGCACCGGTGCCCACTGGGTCAAGGAATACGGCGCGATCGGGACCCTCTGGTCCAGGTCCGACTACGAACGAGGATTCGGTTTTCCCGTGACCAACGAGTACCGCCGAGGAAACGAAATTCGTCAGCACTTTTCGCGAGGATACATTCTGGGGTGGAACGTTCACACCGGCGCACTCCGCGTTTACCGCTGACGCTTCGGATCGGCCTAAGCTTGCGGGGTGACCACAGCCAGACCCGCACCCCAGCTGACTCGTTCCGTACTGTTCCTGATGTGCCTTGCCACAGGCTTGTGCGCGGGAGGGAACTACTTCAACCAGCCCCTTCTCGACGAAATCTCCGAGGCGCTGGGGGTCAGCTCATCGACGGCGGCCACGTCGGTCACGGTCGCTCAGGTGGCCTACGCTGTGGGCCTGGTTTTCCTTGCGCCGCTGGGTGACCTGTTCGAAAGGCGCAAGCTCACGGTCGGCCTCATCGGGTTGACCGCAGCGGGGCAGGCCATTGCCGGCTTCGCCCCCGGCTTCGGCGTCTTTCTCATCGGTGTCGCCGTGGCGGGTCTCTTCTCCGTGTCCGCGCAGGTTCTGGTCCCTTATGCCTCGATCCTGGCTGCGCCCGGCAAGGGCGGACGAGCCGTGGGGACCGTGATGTCAGGACTGCTTGCGGGCGTCCTGATCGCTCGCGCGGTGGCGGGGATCCTCTCGGACATCGGTGGGTGGACCCTGATCTATCACGTCGCAGCGGTCCTGATGATTCTCGTGGGAATCGGGCTGTGGCGGGTGCTGCCGCCGTCCTACCCCGAGGACCCACCGAGTTACCCGGGCCTGTTCCTCTCCATGGGGCGCCTGATCCTTCATCACCCGCGGCTGCGCACTCGCTCGCTGATTTCCGGCATTTCCTTCGCATCGATGAGCGCGATCTTCGCGACCACCACGTTGCTTCTCGCGGATGAGCCTTTCGGGCTGAGCCCCACGGCCATCGGCCTGGTCGGGCTCACCGGTCTGGCGGGAGCGCTCATGGCGAGCGTGGCCGGCGGCATGGTCGACCGAGGCCACGGGCGCCGCGGGACGATGCTGGGTCTCGTGGCACTGGCGCTCGGATGGGGTGCCTTCGTTCTGGGTGGGCACAGCGTGCTGTGGTTCTGCGTCGGCATGGTTCTCACGGACGTCGGCGTCCAACTGGTGCACATCATCTCGATGAACACTGTGTACACGTTGGACCCTCAGGCCAGGGCGCGCCTGAACTCGGTCTACATGACGATGTACTTCGTCGGGGCCGCGGTGGGATCCGCCGTCGGCGTGTGGGCATGGAACGCCGGGCACTGGGTCGGCGTCTGCGTCGCGGGCGGGGTGATGACGGCGCTGTGCGTGCTGATCTGGGTGTACGACGTCGTGCTGGAAAAGCGACAGCTCGCGCAGGACGCCCGCCTCGCTCGTTGAAAAGTGAACCAAAGCATTTAGCATGGTGATACAAAACTCACACCTGAAGTAAGGCACACCATGTCACGACTGAACCATGCGTCCAGGGCCATCGGTCTCGGCGCCATCGGCGTTCTGACCCTCGCCGGTTGCGGAATGGGCGGATCGAACAATGCGGGTGATTCGAAAGAGAAGACGTCGATCTGCAAAGAGGACGCCTCGGACAAGACGACTCTCGATTCTGCTCCCAAGACCGACTGGAAAGACGGTCTCAACGGACTGAAGGTCCCCACCTCGGACAAGTTCGGGCCAGAGAAAGTCGATGACGACAAGGTGCCGTCCTGCTTCAGCCACTCCCCGGAGGGCGCACTCTTCGCCGCCGCGAACTACAGCCTTCCCGTGGTCTCTCAGGACTACGGTCTGATGACCAAGATCATCAGGAAGCAGGCCATCGCCAACGATTCGCGGGACAAGGTTGCCGATCGCTTCGAAGAGGAGGGCCAGTCCGCCTCGTCCTCCAGCCAAGCCGAAAACCTCAAAGTCGCGGGCTTCAAGCTGGGCGATTACACCAAGGACAAGGCCGCGGTGAAAATCCTGGTCTCGGCCTACGACGGCGCCGGATACGGAGAGCTGACCTTCACGGTCCAGTGGAAGGACGACGACTGGCGTTTCGACGCCGACGCCGACACCGAGGACATGTCCTTCAAGCAGGTCGAGGGCCCCGACGGGTACACCAAGTGGGGTCCCAGCCAGGACGACGGTTCGTCCTCGAAGGGATCCTGACCAGGCGAGAACCCGTCGGGACATGCTCCCCGGGCCGATCCTGCCGAAGGACCGATGGTTACTCGTCCTCTTCGACAGGCATCCAGAGTTCACACGTGGCCGTGGTGTCGCTCAGGCTGAGGAACCGGAGGAGCGTCGGGCCGGGGCGCAGTCTCCACGGGTTCGATGGGAACCACTCTGTGGCCGTTGCCGCCCACATCTGCTGCAACGCTTCCGGGTGGGGCCCTTCCGAGGTGAAAACGGCCCAATGACCGGCCTCGACCGTCAGGGTGTCGAGATCGTCGGGGACATGGTCCTCGTCGGAAACAGCAACGCCGTGCAGATAGGTCAGCAACGAACCTTCCGGAGCGTCGGGCTCCAGGTCGGAGGTCGCCGAGAGAATTCCGGTGGGCTCCGCGTCGTTGACGGTCTGCAACCTCTGGTTGTCTTCATCCGTTATCCGGTCCACGTGCCGCTGAATATGCGGATTGATGCCTTCGTGGATCAGCGGAACCTGTGCCGCGTGACCGGCGAGGACAAGGCGGGGCTTAGTGGCGATGGTGACGTTCATGGGAGAATCCCCTTCCACGCTCAGACGGAATCTGAGCATTGGTTGTGTACGCAACGGACCGCCTTTTTCGCGCACCAGGGTGGGGTGGGCGCCGTGAACCGAGCGGAAAGCTCTGTTGAACGCCTCGGCGGACCCATAGCCGTGCCGGATGGCGACGTCGAGAAGTGTGGAATCCTTCTGCGTGAGCTCGGCCGCGGCCAGGGTCATCCTCCGCCGACGCACATACTCCGACAGCGGCATCCCGGCCAGGGCCGAGAACATACGCCGCAGGTGGTATTCCGTGGTCGCGTGACGCCGGGCGAAGGATGCCCAGTCGGGCTCTTCGGCCATGTCGTTCTCGACGACCCCGACGAGTGCGTTGAGCGTGCGAATCATGCGGTCCTCCTTACGCCATCCATCCTCGGTCCGAACCAGAGGTCGCCGCCCGACAATTCAGGACGGCTTCGATCGGGGCGCGGGAGGACAAGCCCGCCCTGCGGAGTTACGCCGTCCGTTGCCGCTTCGAGGAAATGACCCCCGTATTGAAGCCCGCCAGGTGCAGGCCGCCGTGGAACCGGGCGTGCTCGATCTTGATGCACCGGTCCATGACCACGTTCAGGCCGGCCTCTTCGGCGATTGCCGCGGCTTCCTCGTTCCACGACCCCAGTTGCAACCAGAGCGTCTTGGCCCCGATCTTCACGGCCTCCTCGGCAACTCCCGGGAGATCGTCGTGCTTCCGGAATGCGTCGACGACGTCGGGCGTTTCCGGCAGCGCATCGAGGGAGGGGTACACCTCCTGGCCCAGAACCTTGGTTCCCTTGCCAGCGAGGACCGGGTTCACGAAATAGACCCGGTACGGGGAGCTCGAGAGCAAGTAGGTCGAGACGAAGTAGCTCGCGCGTGCCGGTTTGTCCGACATGCCCACGATCGCAACCGACGTCGTGTTGTGCAGGATGTTGAGGCGTTCCGGCGCGCTCGGGCCGATCCAGGTGCGTGCGTTCTGATTCGTCATGTCTCACAGACCTTTCTGTTCAGCGGACTCGCGCGTGAGGCCCGTGGCCGCCGTCAGGGCTTGATCCAGATCCCAGAGGATGTCCTCCGGGTCCTCGAGACCCACTGAGATGCGGATGAGGTCTTCCGCAACGCCGCCCGCGGCCAGTTGATCCGCGGAGAGCTGCTGGTGGGTCGTGGTAGCCGGGTGCAGCACCAGGGTGCGGGCGTCGCCGATATTCGCCAGGTGGCTCGCGAGCTGCAGGTTCTCGATGAAGCGGCCCCCGACCTCACGGCCCGAGAGGCCGTTGGCTTCGGCAACACCGAAGCTGAAGACCGAGCCGACGCCGAGCGGAAGGTACTTGCGGCCCCGCTGGTAGTGCTGGTGGTCGGGGAGACCCGCGTAATTCACGTAGGCGATGCGGGGGTCCGCATCGAGCCAGTCGACGACCTCGCGCGCATTGCTCAGGTGGGCGTCCATGCGCTGCGGCAACGTCTCCACCCCCTGGATCAGCTGGAACGCCGATTGCGGGGAGAGCGACGGCCCGATGTCTCTCAGCTGTTCCGAGCGCAGTTTGGTCAGGAACCCGTACTCACCGAAGTTCCCCCACCAGGAGATGTCGTTGTAGGAGGGGATCGGTTCGGTCATCGACGGGAAGTTTCCGTTGCCCCAGTCGAAGCGGCCGGACTCGACGACGACGCCGCCCAACGTGGTCCCGTGGCCTCCGAGGAATTTGGTGGCCGAATGGATCACGATGTCAGCGCCGTGCTCGAGCGGCCGCACCAGATATGGGGTCGAAATGGTCGCATCGACCACGAGAGGGATCCCTGCCTCGTGGGCGACCTCGGCGAGCCCTTCGAGGTCCGCGACCTGGCACGCAGGATTCGACACGGCCTCGGTGTACACGGCCTTGGTGTTCTCCTGCAGCGCATCCTTGAACGCCTGCGGATCCATGGAGTCGATGAACGTGGTCTCGATCCCGAAGCGTCGAAGCGTGACGTCCAACTGGGTCACGGTTCCGCCGTAGAGCTGCGCCGAGGACACAATGTGGTCGCCTGCCTGGGCGAGCGCGGCGAAAGTGATGAATTCCGCGGCCATTCCGGAGGACGTGGCCACGGCACCGATGCCGCCCTCCAGCGAGGCGACGCGTTCCTCAAAGGCCGCGACGGTCGGATTCCCCAGGCGGGAGTAGATGTTGCCGTACTTCTGCAGGGCGAAGAGGTTGGCGGCGTCGTCGGAATCCTTGAAAACGAAGGATGTCGATTGGTAGATCGGGACCGCTCGCGAACCGTGCTCGGCGTCGGGGGTACCCCCAGCGTGGAGCGCGCGGGTTCTGAATCCAAAGGTGTGTTCGGCCATGCTGGTCCTCTTCGACGGTCGATGCTCGCGTACAACGATGTTCCATTCATGGTCGGCCGACGGCGAGGCCGCCCGCAACTGTTTCGATTGTGTCGCGTCCGGCCCGCTATGTGACGACGCCGCTCCTCGGCTCCGCATCCCGCGTATTCATTGATCAGGATGCTGATGAACCAGGGGGACTAGGAAGGTTGCACTTACCGCAAATAGTTGGATCTCATCAGCAGGCTGATTATCCTTGGTCAGGACGTGGGTATTCACCCATGTCAAGTCATCACACTAGGAACACCATGAGCGAATTCTTGCGCCAGCGCTGGGGACAGATCCTGTTCTCCAGCTGGCAACACATGAGCCTCGTGGTGCAGTGCCTCGTGCTCGCTACGGTCATCGCGATCGTTCTGGCCGCGCTGTGCTACCGAAGCCGTGCGCTGACATCCGTGGCGAACAACGTCTCGGCGGTCGGCCTCACCATTCCGTCCTTCGCCCTGATCGGCCTCCTCATCGTGCCCTTGGGCTTCGGCGTGGTTCCGGCCGTCGTCGTCGTGACCTTCTTCGCCGTGCTGCCGATCCTTCGCAACGCGGTGGTCGGTCTGGCCGGCGTCGACCAATCGACGATCGAGGCCGCTCGAGGCATCGGCATGGGCCGCGTCAAAACATTCTTCCGCGTCGAACTGCCCCTCGCTTGGCCGGTGATTCTGGCCGGAATGCGCGTCTCGGCGCAGATGACGATGGGCATTGCGGCGGTCGCCGCCTACGCGCTCGGCCCCGGACTCGGTGGCTACATCTTCTCGGGCCTCTCGCGGCTCGGAGGCGCGAACTCCCTCGAGTCCGTCGTGACCGGCATCGTCGCCGTGATCATCCTCGCCCTCATACTCGACGTGGTCCTCATCCTCGTCGGCCGTCTGACCACTTCAAGGGGTATCCGTGTCTGAGAACACCCGAAACAACACCACCTCCTCCCACGCCGCGTCCCAGGGCGTCGGAACCGAGCAGACGACGTCGTCGGCCGACGAGTCCCGGAACGACGCGAACCGCGGGGGAGAAGCGCGCCAGAAGGGCGCCTCGATCCTCATTGAGAACGTGACCAAACGCTACGGCGGCGGCAAGAAGCCCGCGGTCGACCAGCTGACCCTGGAAATCCCGGCCGGGCAGATCATCATGTTCGTCGGCCCCTCCGGGTGTGGCAAGACCACGACCCTCAAGATGATCAACCGCCTGATCGAGCCCACGGAGGGCAGATTGATCCTCGGCGACGAGGACGTCACCAAGATCAACGGCGACAAGCTGCGTCGAAAGATCGGTTACGTGATCCAGGCCGGGGGTCTTCTGCCGCACATGACCGTCGCGAGCAACATCGGCCTCGTCCCCAAGATGCTCGGATGGGACAAGAAGCGCATCGCCGAGCGCGTGGACGAACTGCTGGACCTGGTCTCCCTGGACGCGGACACGTACCGCAACCGCTACCCGCGAGAGCTCTCGGGCGGGCAGCAGCAGCGCGTTGGCGTCGCCCGCGCCCTCGCGGCCGACCCGCCCGTTCTCCTGATGGACGAACCTTTCGGCGCCGTCGACCCGATTACCCGGCAACGGCTCCAGGACGAGCTCATCAACATCCAGAGCGAATTGCACAAGACCATCGTGTGCGTGACCCACGATTTCGACGAGGCAGTGAAACTCGGCGACTGGATCGCGGTCTTCGACGAAGGAGCCCGGATCGTCCAGTACGACACCCCGGAGCGGATCCTCGCGAATCCCGCGAACGAGTTCGTGGAGAACTTCATCGGCTCCGGCGCCGGCCTGAAGCAGCTGGGCCTGGCCCGTGTGGGCGACGTGGACCTGATCTCCGGCGTCCTCGGCCATCCTGGTCAGAGCGCCCGCGAGCTGGTCGGCCACATCGACAAGACGGGGTACAACTCGGCGGTCATCGTGGACGACCGCGAACGTCCGATCCAGTGGCTCTCCAAGGAACAGCTCTCACGGATGACCACGGTGCCCTCGCACCTCGACAAGGAGCTCCCCCTCGTGGGAACCAGGTCCACCCTCAACGACGCTCTCGACACGATGCTGGTCGCGAGCACCGGTGAGGCCGTGGTCGAGGGTGCACGCGGACGATACCGGGGCATCATCACCGTCGAAACGGTCATGAACGCCATCACCGAGTTGCGCCGTTACACCCCGGGTGACTACACGCCGGTCGGGAACAACACGGGGGAAATCCCGGTGACCGTCCAGCGCACGAACTCCGAGGCCTCCGGCGATGCGGAAGGAACCGCGGGCGCCGAGTCCCAGGACGCCGATGCCTCGGTCGCGGGGGACACGACGTCCTCCGCAGACCCCACGGGGCGCGCGGCCGGTCGAGAACCGTGGAACGAAAGCGGTGACCGTTCATGACCCAGTCAGCTCAGTCGGCGGATCTGGACACCGGTCGCCGCCAATGGGGCGGACTCGTGATCCAGCCGATCGTGATCATTCTCGCCCTGGCGGCCATCGCATGGTGGCTGACCAGCGCCAACCTGACCGATTCGGAAAAGGTCACGCTCGATCCCAAGAATCTTCTGGAACTGACCTGGCAGCACCTCCAGCTGACCGTGGTTGCGGCGGTCGTCGTGCTGGTGCTCGCCATCCCGATCGGGGTTCTCCTGACCCGGAAACCCATGCGATGGTTGGGGACCCCGTTCATGGCGATCGCGAACCTCGGGCAGGCGGCACCTCCGGTCGGCCTGATCGTGTTGTTCGCCTTCTGGCTCGGTTTCGGGTTCCAGGCCTCGGCTCTGGCCCTGATCCTGTACGCGTTCCTCCCGGTTCTGAAGAACACGATGGTGGGGCTCGACGCCGTTGACCCGAGGCTCGTGGAGTCTGCCCGGGGGATGGGCATGAGCAGCATGGCCGTTCTCCTCAAGGTCGAGCTGCCGCTGGCCGTCCCCGTCATGCTCGCCGGAATTCGCACGGCACTCGTGCTCCTCGTGGGTACGGCAACTCTCGCAACGTTCGTCGACGGCGGCGGTCTGGGCCTCCTGATCACCACGGGCGTCAACCTGTCCTTGAACAAGGTCCTCATCGCGGGATCGCTGTTGGTGGCCCTCCTCGCGCTGAGCGTGGACTGGATTGCTCGCGTCGTCGAGCAGGTCGCTCGACCGAAGGGAATCTAGACATGTTTGGACAGAAGAAGCTACGACTCGCGGCCCTCGGTGCCGTCGGGATGCTCGCGCTGGCCGGTTGCGGCCTGCAGCCGGCGACGTCGACCCTTCCCGACCTGGAATCGGGAACGATCAAGCCCATCGACGGCGCAGGAGACAAAAAGGTCACGGTGACCTCCAAGAACTTCACCGAACAACTGGTGCTCGGCAAGATCGCCGTGCTGACCGCGGAGGCGGTGGGTTTCGACGTAACCGACATGACCAACGTTCCGGGGTCCCAGCCCTCCCGCAACCTCATGGTCAGCGGTCAGGCGCAGCTGGGCTGGGAGTACACCGGCACGGCGTGGCTGACCTACATGGGCAAGGACAAGGCCATCCCGGACGCCCAGGAGCAATGGGAGGCCGTGAAGAAAGAGGACGCCAAGAACGATCTCACGTGGGGCAAGCCCGCCCCGCTGAACAATACGTACGCCTTCGCGGTTCGCCAGGACTTCAAGGACAAGTACGGGGTCAAGACCCTCGAGGACATCGCCAAGGTCCCGCCCGAGGAACGGTCTTTCTGCGTGGAGTCGGAATTCAACTCTCGCAGCGACGGATTCAACCCGATGCTGGAAAAGTACGGGCTGAAGCGCGGAGCACCGGATGGTGTCCCGGAAGACAAGGTATCCGTGATGGACACCGGGACGGTCTATGCGGCCACGGCGAAGGGCGACTGCAACTTCGGTGAGGTCTTCACGACCGACGGTCGTATCCCCGCGCTGAACCTGACGGTCCTCGAGGACAACAGGGAATTCTTCCCGAAGTACAACGGTTCACCGGTCTTCAACTCCGACCTGGTCAAGGAATACCCCGAGCTCCAGGACCGTTTCGAGCAGGTCTCCAAGCTCCTGGACGACAAGACGATGCAGGACCTGAATTATCAGGTCGACGTCGAGGGCAAGGACCCAGGGGACGTGGCCTTCGACTGGATGGCGGACAAGGGCCTGGTCAAGAAGAAGTAGGCCACGCAGCCCGGAAGCCCGCGCCCGGGACCGTGAGGTGCTCTCGGGTGGGGCAATCGCAAGGCGCCCCGATCGGATGAGACCGGTCGGGGCGCCTTTGCTCTGCCGGGCGGAAGAGCGTCAAGCGCATCCCGGGGGGGG
>NZ_NOIQ01000021.1 GCF_004136575.1 Rothia koreensis | reverse complement strand
TATGCGTAGACGTTGACCCGCTTACTAGGGGTAAATGGGCATATTTTAGGGGTAGCCAAAATGTGCTCATCGTTGCTATTGCAGGGAAGTACGGTTGTTCTTTGGTGGTAGCTATTAGTTCAGCAACAACTACACCATCTACTGGACCCCGTTCACCGGCACGCACTCGGTGAATTTCTCGGGCGCCATCGGTGCCAAATTCCGTGACGGCGGGTACGAGAACACCTACGGCTACCCCACGTCCGAAGAGGTCAGCGCGGACGGGTACGCGTACCAGTGGTTCCGAACCGCCTCCGGCCGGTCGAACCTCATGATGTGGACCCCGTCCGACGGCGCCCACACCATCATCGAGACCGGCGCCATCGGCGGTGCCTGGATCGAGAACGGCCGTGAATCGGGGTGGGGCAAGCCGACGACGGACGAGTTCCAGGGCTCGGACGGGAAGATCCACCAGAAGTTCAGCAACGGCGTCGAGGTCACCTGGACCGCCGACGAGGGCATTCGCGTGCTCAGCTGACCCGGCCCTGGCGCATAGTCATCCGGACACTGACTCATACTCGCCGATGTAGTCCCTAATGGATGACCGGCAATTCGGGACACAAATCAGGACAATCATGCTGGCCCCAATCGCGCTTTGCAAACATCGGATGATTGTCTGCCATGGCAAAGCAGGCTGGCAGGCCAGAAGCCCGTAACCCAGAAAGCTGATGACGGCGTAGACAGTGACGATCGCCAGCAGGTGCCGGTTGTGGGCCTGTACCAGCTTGCGGGTGTAGAGCAGTGAACTGATCCAGCCCAAGGCAAACAAGCCGCGCAGGGCCAGGATGAAGATCACCGTATTCTTCCGGAACTGGTCGTCCGGGAGATCTACGAAGGAAGCCTGGTGGGTGCTGATATAGAAATCCGAATACTGCGAAAACAGAATCCACGAGAGCACCAGCGTCAGAAGCGAGAGCCCGATGATTCCGTAAACGAAGTAAAGAAATATCGTCAGTGTTCGGCGCACGGTCCGCTCTCCCGGTTCGACTGTTGATAGGGCTTTGGAATGGTGCGGGTGTCCGTCCAAGGACCGACGTCGTGACCGCATACAACGACTGCGCTCTCCCGGCTCAGTTCCCAGAGCCGCGAAATCACCATGTGCCGTCGTTCATTGTCCAGTCCGGCCAAGGGCTCATCGAACATGCTGATGGGTGCGGCTCGTAGGAGGGATCGAGCGATAGCCAGCCGTCTCCGTTCACCTACTGAAAGTTCCAGCGCAGTTCTCGTCCCGAGGGTGCTGTCACGCGCTATCTCATGAAGGTCCACCGCTTCGAGAGCTGCTTCGAGAGAACGGGGCCGTCTCGCCCTCGGACCGAGCTCGGAGGTGCTCAGATAGTCGTGGATAGGAAGACCCCATGTGCTGACCTCTTGGTCCACCAGTGTGGACTGGTTGCCCCATCCACGATCTTCCAGCGCCGCACTCAGCTGAGCAAGTACACGGCTCTTGCCGCACCCGGAAGGGCCCGAAATCACGATGATCCCGTCGATATTGTGGACACGTACTTCCGGATAGGATCGAGCCAGGTCTCCCGCCATCGTAAACAAGGTTCCTGATTTTGGCTGGTGGACCGGCAGTGAAGACAACGAGGTATCCTCTTGGCTCCTGGAAAGTCCCAACGTCGCACCCTGACTGGTTTCGGGACGCCCCAATCGCTTTAGTCTGCGCAATGCGCCGGAGGCTTCGGCAAGGCGCGGCAACTGGGATCCCAGTTGTGAGGCGGGGCTTGCTATCATCCCGGCGTACAACATAGTTGAGACCACCGTCCCCGCCGGCATGCTGTCTCCGCGCACGGTGAGAATCAGTGATACGGCCACAGGTTGCAGCAAGAACGTCAACGGAACGATCGTCAGTCCGAGGGTACTTACCCTGAAGGAGCGGACTTGTACTGTGCGGAATTCAGCATCGGTGATCGAATTCAAACGGTCGCGAAGCCATGAACCCACGACGGCGCTTCGTCCGCGCAGAACGGCCCCGATCGTCGAGTGGGCACCAGCGTACCGAGCTTGAAGGTCTTCCGACATATGGGCCACACGCACGTTGATGACAATGGCCAGCACTGCGAAACAACCGCAGGTGCCGAAAACGACGAGAGCAGCGTACACGTCGGTGCTGAGCAGGGCTACCGCTGAGGTAGCGATCGTGACAAGAGTTGAGGGCAGGAACATCCATAAGACAAGCCACCACCCTTTGGCCACCTGTGCGTCCTGCAGGACGACGGACGTCACCTCGGCAGCGGAGGGTTCGTCCCGGCGGAGACCCGCTCGTATGGCCAGCCCTCTCAACCGACGGGTGGTTCGCTCTATGCTGTCAGTGACCAGAATGGTCCCGACCGCATAGAAGAGGCCGCCGATGAGTGCCGTCATGATCAGTTGGAGCAACAGCGTCCGAAAGTGGTGATCCGATTTCTCCAGCGCGCTGATAATTCTGTTGACGGCTACAGGCACCAGGGCCGTGGCGAAGGAACCCGCACAGATACAGACAGCACCGAATAGTCTTTCACCCCCTTCCTTGGCTGGTATGTGGCCGCTGATACCTATTCTCCCCCCGGGGTGGATGCGCCCTCGATGTTCGAACTCCGATTCACGGGAGTAGATACATATGCTGGGTAGCTGTAATCATCGTGACGCCCTGGACGCGTGACAAGAATCATAATCTGGTGCTTAAGTGCCCTGTTTTCGGGCGAGATTTTCGAGAAAACGAATCGTTTGAGGACAGTGAAGGGAGCCGAATGCTCGATCATCGCCGCCGAACCATTGAGTTGCACTGCCATCTTTCGAATTTGTTGTGTCGCGTCGAAAGCGACTTTTGGACGACGGCTGCCTGGGTTCCAAAGGAGGGCGTGCCACGGCCGCTGATGGTCTCGGTCGATTCTGGTCCACTGTCCAATGGGGGATGATTCGTCGGCAAGGCGGGCAAAGATCGAGGTATTTTCGATTCCAGGATTGGGCCCGAAGAACTTCCAAGTGGGCACATCCAATCCCCAGGGCGCGAGATTCTCGTTGATCTGGAGATACTGGTCGGGAAGGTTGCCCACGGTTGTCAGAAGGCAATGACCCACGATGAGAGATTTGGAAACTTCCGCTGCGGATCGAGCAAGGTCTTTCACTAGCATTTACTCCTTCCCCAGATCGCTTCGGCAACCTCATGACATGAGGACTCGGTCCCGATCAGGGAAAAGTGATTCGATCCGGACACGATAACGTGGCGTGCCGACAGCCTGTCCGCAAGTTTTCGCTGGCGAATCTGGTGCTGAACATTATGGTCACTGTTGATCTCAGCTGAAATTACGGCTTCTACGACGCCGGCGATGGAATCCAGCCGTGGAGGATTGTCTGCGAAGCGCTTGTGCTCGCGCTGGCCCGCGAAGGCCGTTCGGGGAGAGGACTCCACATGGAGTAGCTTGCGCTCCACAGAAGACCGGTAGTTGACGTCACTGTCCAATATGCCTGCCCTATAGCTGGTTCCCAATATACTCCCCAGGATTTGGGCCTGGAACGACTGCGCCACCAAGAGTCGAAGACGCCGATCTGACTGGGAGCTGGCCATCAGCTCGTCATCTGTGGGATCGATCAAGTAGACCTTGACCCGCACCCTATCGTCGACAAGACCTTTCGCGAGGAGCTCACAGGCGACCAATGAGCCGATGGAGTGGGCGATGATCGTCAGTTCGCTGTACTGGTTGATGAGCCCGGCGATTCGCTGTTGACACTGCGCCTCTCCAACTCCGCGTGATGTGCCACTGATGCCGGATCTGTTGTACACCAAGACATCCTGGTTCTTGGGCGCCAGCTGGAGCATCCAGTCCCAGCATTCGTACGGGAGACCCAGACCACTCTCGAACAGAATGAGTCCACTCGCCCCTTCGACACTCCAGCTCAGGGCATCAACTTCATCGTCGGGGTGTTCCGGCGGATGCCCGCAACGAGTCATCACATCCTTTCGCGTCAAATGGGCACGAGAAAGGCGGTCTGCTTGCAACGCGACTAGCCCTGTTGCTGCCCATTTTGCCCACCTTCCCGCGAGCGTTGACTCAGATCGACTCATGCTGACCCCCCTTTGAGCATCTTCTTCTTCGCGTAGATGGCGGCTTCGTGAGAAGCGCCGAAAGCCCAGAAGAACCGCGGGAGGCCCATGAACTGCCCGATGGCTCCGTGGAAGACTTCGGTGCTTGCAATAACGGCAAGGAAGGCTTTATAGGGCAGCAAGTAGCTCAGTGGATACAAAGACTCCCACAAGAGCGTCTGCCAGCAGATCAGCGTGCTACTGCCCGGAACTGCTTCAAGGATGCGAGAAATCAAGGGATCCCCGTACATCGAGGTCCGCATTACGTCTTCAAAGGCTGTACCGCGTCTCCACTGCTCTGAAGTGGCCTTGACGAGTCCAGAAGCGCAGTACGAGATCGCCATTTGGAGATTGACGCCCTGCAAGAATACGTCGTACCGATCCTGCTGTGATTTTTCTGCTCGAGACAGCAGATCGTACCATCCGAGCAATTCCTGCATCTCGTCCGAGCCATCGCGGCCGTAACCATTGCGGATTCGAGTCAACGAGTACGTCACGGCGTTGGTCGCAGCGGTGACAAACGCGATTCTCGGAGTTTTCACCATCGTGAGCGTTGCCGCGGCGCTAGAAAAACTAAGGACATCGAGGGTCTTGGCGAACCAGGAGGAATCTATGACGGCCGTCAACCTGGGAAAGCGCTTGCCCCAATGAGGATACGAATGCCTGAAACTTCCTGACAACAAGCCTCCGGAAGCGTACTCGCTCCACATCGTGAAGTTTTCAGCGGCCATAATGAGCTGACCGATCGCAGCTCTTCGACGAAGACGACAGTAGTGTCTGCGGGCTTCCACGGTGGATCTCCTCTTTGACAGAAAATGAGGTGCCCCGTTTACGGGGCACCTCATTTGTGACTGGTTACTTCTGTGTGGCAACAGAGAGCTGGGCCACGGAGGTCGCGGCGCTGACCGTGGCAGCCACTGCGGAGACGTCTTCCGGAGTAGTTGCAACAGTCACAGCAGTCGGCGTGGACATGCTGGGCATGCCTTCCTGAGTCGGTGCGACACCCTGCTCAACATTGGCAAAGGCCGAAGCGACGGCGGAGTCCAAATCCTGGCTCTTGTGACGAACTGCGTGCATCTAGATCACTTCCTTCTTTGCGCGTCTTCCGGCGCGCATTGTTGTCAGTATTCACGATACGGCCGCGTAGATAAGCAACCTTGCCAGAGGCTACAGACAAGCTCCGAACCCTTCAACAGTCAGCTGATAGCTTCCGAAAAATTTACCTAACTATGAAGACTTTTTAGCGACAACTTTCGTCGTTTCTCGCTCGGGCCGCCCCCGAGCAAAGAATATGGCGTAATCCTCTCGATGTCGCGAGACCTCATGCTGTAAGGTTTCTGGCGTTTCAGCCGTCGGAATCAGTCAAGGAGTGTTGATGAGCCGCAGAGGAATCGAGACCATCAAGGCAGTTGCGTGCGCGGTCATGGCTGTGGTGAGCCTCGTACTGCTGTTCGTCACTCACCAATTTATGATGGCCTTGGTGACCATTTTGCTTGCGGTGGCAGCTGGATGGTTCTGGTGGAAGGCCTCTTATTTCACCAAGAATCCGCCGGATAGCCGGCAATAAACCAGTAGCTGGTATTGGGGGCCGGCGGCCTCCTGGCCGCCTCATCATCTGGTGGCAACCATGGATATCGACTCCAAACGACCGGCGCAGACGCGCTTCTGGATTTCCTGGTGAGGGAGGACAAGCATGCCTCAAGGCGTCGTCGTCGGATCAGGGCCTAACGGGCTGGTAGGAGCCATTTACCTTGCTCGTGCCGGGTTCTCCGTCACTGTCCTGGAGGAGCAGGAGGAACCGGGCGGTGGGCTCCGGTCCTACATCAATGAGCCATTCGGAACCATTCACGACCATTGCTCTGCGGTGCATCCCATGGCTTGGGTATCACCGGTCTTTCGTCAACTCGGGATGTTGCAGGACATCCCCATGGCTTTCCCACCGAGTGCCTTCGAACACCCGTTATGTCACAGGGAACGAAATCGACGAGATGGATTGTTTCTGGATCGATTGCATTCCAAACTCGCAAAATTTGCGGGCGTTGCCGCCCACTCGATGAGAAGCCCCTACCACCCCTGGTCCCTCGGTACTGGCACAGCCCTGGGAGCACTTGCATGGGCTGTCGGTTGGCCAGTTGTTGTGGGAGGCAGCGGTCGGATTGCGGAATACCTTGTGCGAGTCCTCGAAGCGCATGGAGGCAAAGTCCGGTGCAACTCTTCTGTCAACCCGGACAAATTGCCCGACGATCTGGCAACGGCTGACGTCGTCCTCTGGGACACTGACATCCCAACCGCTCACCGAGCGGCAGGCGCTCCCTCGGACAACTGGCAGTTCGGTCCCGGCGTCGCAAAGGCAGATTTCGTGACTGACCGCCCTATACCCTGGGAAAACTCAGAAACTGGGCGTGCAGGCACAATCCACCTAGGGGGCACCTGGAACGAAATCGTGCGCGCAGAACGAGACGTGGCCCGCGGCGTCATGCCACGGCACCCAGTATCGCTGGTGTCCCAACCCAGCCTCTTCGACAGCACGCGAGCACCAGAAGGCTTACACACTGTATGGGCGTACTCGCATGTGCCTTCAGACTCTGACGTTGACCCCGTCAGCACATTGCGCGACGAAATCGAATTACGCGCTCCTGGTTTCGGGAATTCAGTCATCGATGCCCGCGGGACAACCGCTTCCGGAATGGCGCACCACAACAGGAACTTTCGTGGTGGGGATATCTTCTCAGGCGCAACACGCGGGTCGCAGATGTTGACCTCGCGTTGGCCTCACAGCCCCTGGAGCCTACCTGTCGAGAACTGGTTTGTATGTTCCCAAGCAACGCCCCCGGGCCCCGGTGTACACGGCATCAACGGATACATAGCTGCACGTTTGGCTCTTATGTACTGGTCGAAGCACCACTCATAATCCGGGTGCGTTGAGGATGTTCGCTCGCCCCCATTCACGGCACAAAGACCCCAGGCTGGCGGGTCCCGCTTCTAGCGGGGATCCACGTAACCACGACCGATCCCGGCTACGTCCTCTGCATCACGGATGACGTAGGGAGATTGATTTTGAGGACAGGGAATAAAGGGCGCGACCCCACCCGCGTCAGGACTGCCCCGGCCCCTTCCGAAGGGTCAGGATCTGTTCCGCGCGGCCGAACGGGCCGTCCTCGTCATGGAAGATCGAGGAGGTGAGGCCGATCCCGTCGGCACCGAAGGACACGGAATTGTCGATCCCCAACCATTCGCCCGCAGGTTCCCGGTACATGTGAATCTGCAGGTCGACGTTCGGGAAGATCCAGCTGTCCGGCCCGGGGGCCACGCGGGTCGCGATGCCGTTGGTGGCATCGGCGACACCGATGAGTCGGACCCAGTCGGGTGAGTCGACGCCGTCGATCAGGGGAACGGTCGGCCGAATCCACGCCGTGCCGCGACCCGGCCGGTGCGTGGACGCGTGGACCGAGTCGATGGACCGGATGAAACCGCCGGGCCACACGTCCGAACCGTTCCAGACGACGCACTCGTCCCTGGGTGGAATGGAAGGGTCTTCGATCGCGGAGATCGAGGAGGTGTCGGAGGTGATGAGCCGCCAGGCCTGAGCCCTGATCGCGACCCGACCACCGGCCACGAACTCGGCCTGGATGAGTTCGATGGTCCTTCCCGGGCGAATCGTGGAGGTGACGACCTCGAAGTCGCCGCCGGGAATCATCCCCAGAATCTCGAAACTGATGCGCGCAATCCGCATGTCCTCGCGAGGTTCATGCTGCGCCAGGCAGTGGGCGAGAATTCCCGAGGCGGGCCCCATGTGTTGCTCGCGCTCGTTCCAGGCGCCTTGCGCGTGGATCGAGGAACGGAAATGACCGTTGCCCCGGTCCTCGTAGTAGGCCTCCACGTCGGCCAGACCCGGAATGTCCGTCCGCTCCTCGTTCTTGCCCATTATTTCTCCTTGTCCCTTGCCTGTTCGTACTCGAATCCAGATCGAGCATATCGATCCGGAGTGATCGATGACACTTTGACGACGGGCCGCCCGACCCACCGCCGCACGGTGGAACCCCGATCGCCCCGTAGAGTTGTCCCCAGGCCATTCCCCGTATCACTTCGCAAAGGAGCCCGCATGACGCCGAAGCTCATGGCGTTCGACCTGGACGGCACGCTCGTGTTCGACGGCAGGATCGAGCAGGAGAGCATCGATGCGATCCACGAGTGGCAGGCCGCGGGCAACCTGGCAGTATGCGCGACCGGCAAGTCCATTGCCGCGACGAAGCATTCCCTGGAAGGTACGGGACTGAGTTTCGACTATTACGTGCTCTACACCGGTGGTGCCGTGACGGACTCAGAATTCACCGTGCTGATGAGCCACACCCTGCCCAATGAAACCGTCCGGGAGATCGTCGGCACCCTGACACACCAGGATGGCATCGCGGTCTACGGGACCACCCTGGATGCGCCCGACGACGTGCAGTTTCCCTCGACCACGGGCGAGAAGGCCAGTTCCATCCTCGCCTATTTCCGCCCGATGGAGCCGAGCGAGATTCCCGAGCACGAGTTCGTCGGCATCCCGCTGTGGATCGAGGGCGCCGAAACGACCTTGGAGCGGACCCGGGCCTGGATCGAGGAGCACTTCTCGAACCAGGTCGACTGCCACAGGAACCAGGATTTCCTGGACATCGTGCCGCCCGACTGCACCAAAGGCACGGGCCTGATGTGGCTCGACGACGCGCACCTCGGTGACCGCTACGAGACCTATTCCATCGGGGACTCGTGGAACGACCTGGCCATGCACGCGTGGGCGAAGCATTCGGCGTCATTCGATTACTCGCCGCAGGTCGTGAAGGACGCGACCGACGTCGTCGTGGATACGACCGCCGAATACATCCGCACGGTGCTGGACCGGAACGACTGACGCCGCCCTGGTTCGCGCCACGGGCAGCACACCACGGCAGCCCACCACGGGCAGCCGCCGGATTGTATGACGGCCCGCTAACCTCCGAAAGCACACCTCGAAACGCGGTGTCACCTGCGTACACGCCGCGACGCATCCTTTGGGGAACCGCGCGACGCCTCCATAGAGTGATCGAAATCTTGTACCTCGATCTCTGGAGCGACCATGCGCACGTTGATCCTCTTGGGCCTGATCGGCCTGGCCGCGCAACTCGTGGACGGTTCGTTGGGGATGGCCTATGGCGTGACGTCCTCGACGTTGTTGCTGACCGCCGGCCTCGCCCCTGCCTCGGTCTCTGCCACCGTGCACCTGGCCGAAATCGGGACGACGCTCGCCTCGGGTGCGTCACACTGGCGCTTCGGCAACATCGACTGGAGGGTCGTCGGTTTCATGGCGGTCCCCGGCGGGATTGCCGCGTTCCTCGGAGCGAACGTCCTCACGGCCTCGGGGGAGGCCGCCGAACCGGTCATGTCGGCTCTCCTGCTGCTCCTGGGTATCTACGTGGTCTGGCGGTTCCTGCGCCTTCCGGACCGACGCCCCAGTTTCTCCGGCAAGGTCCCGGGCTTTCTGCTGGTCCCGCTCGCGATGGTGGCCGGTTTCATGGACGCGATCGGCGGAGGCGGATGGGGACCCGTGGGGACGCCGACTCTGTTGGCCTCCGGGCGGATCCGCCCCCGCAAGGTCGTCGGGTCGATCGATGCCTCGGAGTTCGTGGTCAGCCTCGGCGCCTCGGCAGGATTCCTGCTGGCTCTGGGCCACACCGGCATCAACCTCCCCTTCGTTCTCGCGCTCCTGATCGGCGGAATCATCGCGGCCCCGGTGGCCGCCTGGCTGGTTCGGCTGATGGCCCCGCGAATTCTGGCGGTGGGAGCCGGCGGGCTCATCATTTTCACCAACGCACGCACGTTGCTTTCGATCGACGCCGTCGACGCCGTTCTTCCGGCCGCGGCCAGCGCGATCATCCTTCTGGCCATCGCCGCCCTGTGGGCCGCGGCCCTGACCTGGGTGATCCGCAAGGAACTGGCTGAGAAACGCGCGGAGGCGTCCCTGCCGGAAGAACGGGTCGAGGCGTAGGAAGCTCGGCGTCTACCGCGGGAACTCACCCGAGACGAACGCCGTCCTGATGGACTCGGCGTCGCCCCCGACGAGCCCGAGGGATTCGGCCGTGCGCCCCTCGCGTGCCCACTCGCGCCCGCAGAGCACTCCGCTGATGGTCACGAACGAATCCGTGATGGGCATCGCGACGCCGATCTGCTCGGCAATGGTGCTCCACGTCAGGAGCCCGAACGGGATGTCCTCCGTGAAGTACCGGTGCGTGAGGGAATCGGGTTCCGGGAAGGCCTGACGCCCGTACCCTGCGACCACGCGGTCGACGAAACTGCCCTCACGAACGCCGTAGGACGTTTCGAGGAAGTCCCAGAAAGTGGGCAGCTCGACGCCCAGTGCACGGCCGAAGGACACCCGTTCCTGGTCGAGTTCGTTGACCACTTCCCCGATCCGGTCGGTGACGAGCGTGTGCTGCGGACGTCGCTCGGCCTCCTCGACGGTCTTGAAGTTCAGGATCGCCGGAGGCACGTGGTAGACGGGATTGATGTTGGTCAGGCCGACCCTGAGCGTGTCCCCGCCGTCGACGTATCGCTGACCGAAGAACGGCTCCAAGCGGTCCAACACCGTGGGGGTCGCCGATTGGGGAATGGCCGAGACGGGCACGGCATTCTTGACCGCACCCACATACACCTCGGCGGGTCTCTGGAGCCTGCAGGTGTACAGGCTGGTCGAGGTCTCGGCGACCACGCCCGGTTCGCGTCCGGCAAGTTTCGTCTTTCGCGTGAGTTCGAGGGCGCTGCCCAGAACGGCCGGCTGGAAGAGCACGAGCTGGTCGGGCTCGATCACTTCGGCAAGCTCCCCGGACAGGTACGGGTGGGCGAACGCGGGAGCGGCCACGACGATCACGTCCACGCCGTCGACGGCGCGCGCCAGATCGGTGGTCAGCAGGTCGGGTACGGCTTCCCCCTCGATGTCACCGGTGAGCCGGATGCCGCCGCGTTCTTGGATCGCGGCGTAGTCACTTTCGAAGCGCGAGAAGACGTGGACGCTGTGCCCTTTCAGCGTCATGTGGCCGGCTATGGCCTGACCCACGTTGCCCGCGCCGACGATTGCGATTTTTCCCATGAGAGTTCCTAACGGTTGGAGAACGAAAAACGGTTCGCCGCTTTCGGCGGCGAAGGAGTGGTCAGCGGACGGGGACTCCGGGTCCCAGCGGTATGCCCAGCACGTACCAGAGGACGAAGAGCCCGACCCACACGAGAAGGACGACGCCCGCGATGGGGATCGTGAACGACAGCTGGGTCCCGATGCCGGCACCCTTGCGGAATTGCTGGACGAAGCCGAGGGCGAGCACGAAGTAGCCGTTGAGCGGGGTGAGACAGTTGGTGACCGAGTCCCCGATCATGAAGGCGACCGTGGCCGCCTCGGGCGTCATGCCCACGTACATGACCAGCGGGACCACCACGGGTGCCAGGATCGACCACATCGCCGATCCGCTCGTGATCAGCATGTTCAGGATGCAGATCGCGAGGGTGATGGTCAGGAGGATGACCAGGTGGGGCGCTTGGAGAGACCGCAGCAGGTCGGCGCCGTTGACGCTGATCACGGACCCGATGTTGGTCCAGGTGAAGAAGCTGAGGAATTGGGCGACCACGAAGAACAGGACCAGTACGGGCGCCAGGGACCGGATGCCCTCGGCCATGGCCGGCGGCACGTCGCCCAAGTGTGGGATGGTTCCGGTGATGCGTCCGTAGGTGATGCCCATGAGGGCGAAGACGATCGAGATGAAGATCGCGATGTGTTCGACCACGTACGAATCGAGCAGCCCGCCGTTCTCGCCCCGGAACGGTGAACCCGGGAGCAGCATCAGGATGATCACGGCGACGCACAGCGCAAACACGATCCCCGAGGCCAGCGTTGCTCGTCGTTCGGTCGTCGAGAGCTTGATCTCGCCCATGGGAGGGACGGAATCGTCGGGACCCGTCGTATTGAACAGGGTGTCGGCGACCGCGAAGTCGGCGTCCAACTGTGTCGAGGAAAAATCGGGGCGTCGAGCGAGAAGGCGGTCGACGACGAGGGCGATCGCTATCGAGAGGACCACCGACGAGGTCGCGGTGAAGAACCAGGTCGCCACCGGCGTCATGACGTAGTCCGGATCGACGATCTGGGCGGCCGCGGTGGACAGGGAGGAGCGGATCGCGTCCTGCGGGGTCACGAGCGGGCTCGCGTTGAACCCGACGGCCGTGGACGCATACGCGACCATGAGGCCAAGGACAGGGCTGCGCCCCGCGGCTCGGAACGCCAGGGCCCCCAGGGGGATCATCACCAAGTACGCGGAGTCGCTCATGATGTGCGCGGTCATCGAGCTGAAGGCGAGAGCGAAGGTCAGGAGCCGATTCGGGAGGCGACCCACGGTACATCGCAGGAGGGCGGTGAGCAGGCCGCTGCGTTCGGCCACGCTCACGCCCAGGAGGACGACCACGACCATCGCCAAAGGCGGGAACGTCGCGTAATTGTCCAACGCGTTCTTGATCGCGTACTGGGCACCTTCGACCGAGAGCAGGTTCTTGACCGCCGCGGTCTTTCCCGACGACGGGAGAGTGACTTCCACGTTCATCGATGCCAGGACGGCGCTCGCCACGGCCAGGACCGCAATGAGAATCACGAAGAGCCAGAACGGGTGCGGCAACCGATTGCCCGCTCTCTCGATCGCACTCAGGGCCCGGTAGAACCGGTTGAGCGGTGTGCTCGCATTCGTATCGTCTGACGTCGTCGTCATACTCTTCGCCTCGCCTCGATGGCCGACGCCGCCGGGAATCCGGCGACCGGTGGGGAAACCACCTAAAATCACGGTGATATTTCTGTGATATTTCTGATAGACGCTAGACTAGGGTCCTAGCGAAGTCAACAGCCAGAAGAAGCGAAACGGAGACCGGCATGGGGCGCCAGCAGTCGATGGCCGATCGGGCTTACGAGGCGATCAAACGGGACATCATTCAGTGCACCCTGCGCCCTGGCGAGGTCATCGTGGACGCCTGGCTGGCCGATACATACGGCATGAGCAAAACGCCGATACGCCAGGCGATCAATCTTCTCGAGCGAGAGTCCCTCGTGGTCGTGGTGCCCCGCCGAGGAACCTTCGTCAAGAACGTCGACTTCACCGAAACACAGGACACGTACCGGTTGCGAGCGCTGCTCGAGCCGGAAGCGGCCGTCCTCGCGTCCAAGCGCGCCAGCAGCGAGGAACTCGATGAGCTCGAAACCCTGAGCCAGGCGACGGTGCACAGCGGTTCGGACAGTGCGGCCCGGAACGCTGCGAACCGAAACCTGCACGTCCGCATCGCGGAGTTGGCCCGGGTGCCCATCCTCGCGCGGACCATCACGGCCCTCAACGAGGAAATCGAACGGTTCCTGAACCTTCGCAAGGAGCTGGGCAAGCCCTACACGGCCGTGAACCACGGCCGGCTCGTCGAGGCGATTCGCCGAGGCGACGAGGCCGAGATCCACGACGTCGTCACCACGGGCATCGAACGGGCACGGAGGCACATGGTCGAGACGATGCTGGACAGCGGTACTTTCTCAACCGGCCAGCAGCCCTGAGGTTCCCACCGGTCATACCAGCGTTCGGTCGAGGGACGCACCGACGTCTGTCGGGTTCAGGCCGTGTTCCTCGGTCAGCACGCCCGGCCGGAGAACAGCGGGGCGGTCCCAGAGGTATGCCTGGTTGCGCAGCTCCGCCATCATGGGGCTGACCCGACCGGCCGCGGCCAGAAGGGCTCGGGGAATTCGCGTCAGCGTCTTGTGGCGGACGCCGACCCTGCCCGAGACGGTCCGGTTGAAGTCCTCCAAGGATCCCGTGTCCTGCGATGGGGCATGGAGGACGGCGTCGCCCTCGGGCGCCACTTCCGACGCATGGTCGGCCGCATAGGCCATCGCCCGGGTGAGATCAGGAATGAACGTGAGCGTGTGCGGCATGGTCGGGTTGCCCATCGCGAAGCCGCGCTTGCCCTGGGGTCGCGGCACGAGAACGGACAGGTGCGCGACCGACGTCTTGGGTGCGGCCGTCGGCCCCCAGAGGTCGGAGGCAACGACGCTGATCGTGCGGGCCCGGTGCTCCTGTCTGGCCTTCAGCAGCCGAGCGCGCACCTCGCCCAGGGGACTGACCGGGGCGAGTTCCGCGCCCTCGGACAGATCCACGGATTGCACGCCGAAACCGTAGACCGATTCGGGAAAGACGACGGGGACCCCGGCGTCGGCCGCGGCGTCCATGACCGCCAGCTCGCGCGTCGGCAGCACTTGGTCCCACTGTTTGGCGTCATACGCGGTGTGGATGCAGTGGAAGACGGCGTCCACCCCATCCATGGCCGTCGCGAGCAGATCGCGGTCCAACACGTCTCCCACCAGCACCTGGACACGACCCACATCGACTTGCCGACGGCGCAGGACCACGACGTCGTGCCCGGCGTCGACGAGGTCCTGGGTCAATTGCGATCCGATTTGCCCCGCTCCGGTCACGAGATATTTCATGATGACATCCTTTCCGAGAGCACCGCTCTCTGTTTGATGTCCTCAGCCTAATCGGGTGCGTGTCGCACTTCAAGAGCACCGCTCTCGTTTCAGGAATGGCACACTGAGGTCATGAGCACCCCACACCTGTCCCGGGCGGAGGCTCGGGCGCACATGGAGTCCGCGATCATCACGGCAGGACGTGAGCAGCTCGTTTCACGTGGAGCGGCGAACCTTTCCCTGCGCGAGGTCGCACGGTCGATCGGCGTCGTCTCCTCCGCGGTGTACAGATACGTGTCGAGTCGCGATGAGTTGTTGACCCTCCTGGTGGTCGACGCTTACTCATCGCTGGCCGACCACGCGGAGAGCCGCATCGACGGGACCGGAGCCGCCACCGACCGCTTCCG
Organism: Rothia koreensis; assembly: GCF_004136575.1. Taxonomy (GTDB): domain Bacteria; phylum Actinomycetota; class Actinomycetes; order Actinomycetales; family Micrococcaceae; genus Rothia; species Rothia koreensis. Next base: position 22,724 of record NZ_NOIQ01000021.1, on the reverse strand, counting down.
CCGACTCGCCTTCGGCATGCGGGAATGGGCGCTCGACCATCGGGAACAGTGGGCCCTGCTCTACGGTTCCCCGGTGCCCGGATACAGCGCACCGGCGGACAGGACCACGGGGCCCGGCACGCGAGTCATCCGTCTTTTCCTCGAATCGATTCCGTCTGACGTGGACGCCCCCGAACCGAGCAGTGGATTCGCAGCCCAGATCCGACCCGAGCTCGAGACTCTGGGGGTCGCGGCCTCACCGACTCAGACGGCGTTCTGCATCGAGGCATGGGGAAGCATCGTGGGGTGCATCAGCATGGAGATTTTCGGACAACTCGGCCCGGCGATGGAGGGCCTGGGCGAGGAAATCATGTCACGGACGGTCGATTCCCTGACCCGGAGGCTCGGGCAAGGCTGAGCCTCAGGTGAAGTTCACGCTCGGGCAAGGCTGAGTCTCAGGTGAAGTTCACGCTCGGGCGGAAGCGCGGCCGGGAAGGGCGCGCGGCGTCGTCATGAGGTCGACGTCCCCTTGAGAGCGTCAACGATCTCGAGCAGATCCTCCAGCCCCTGCGGGCTGACCGTGGAGATGCCGAAATTGGTTCCCTCCGGAATCGCATCGAGCACGCCCTCGACGCCCCCGCCGGCGAGGGCGGCGTTGTAATAGAGGCCGTCGCCAATCAGGAGGATGGCCGATGCAATGGCGGGTTGCCCGACTTCCTCGAGAATGATGTCGTACCAGTCCGCGTGGATGCGGCTCATCGCCTCCCGGGCCTTGGGCTGGGCGTCCTGCCCCAGACTCAGCACAGCCACGAAAGTGCGGTCGATCGCGGCGGCCTGGCCCGACTCCTGGTCCAGGTAGAACGCGGAAGTTCGGACGTAGTACCGGGACGGGCCTTCGGGTGACGCCCGCATGGCGGCGTTGTCCTCCGCGGCGTACTCCAGGAGGCGTTCGATCAGCCCCTCGGCCAACGAGGTCTTGTCCTTGAAGTGATAGAGCAATCCGCCCTTGGAGACGTCCGCGCGGGCCGCGACGGCATCCATGGTGGCAGCCCGCTCCCCCTCGGCGATCAGGATCGACTCGTAGGCGTCCAGGACACGGCTTTTCGCACTCATGACCTCGACCATACTTCCTTGGCACTAAACCGTCCAGACGGTACAGTAATGCGGAAACAATCGTCCCGACAGGAGAGGAGAGCCATGCCTATCGCCCCGAAACGACGCACCGAGCGTCCGGCACTGCATGACCGTCGCTGGCTGGCTCTCGCCGCCTTGATGTCACCGGTTCTTCTGGTTTCGGTCGACAACACGGTCCTCTCCTTCGCGCTGCCGCCGATCTCGGCGGCCCTGAACCCGACCGGTACGCAGTTGCTGTGGATCGTCGACATCTATTCCCTCGTGTTGGCCGGGCTGCTGGTTCCGATGGGCAGTTTCGGGGACCGCATGGGGCGCCGTCGGCTGCTCATGATCGGAGCCACGGGGTTCACCGTCATCTCCGTGGCGGCTGCCTTCGCCCCCAGCGCGGCGTGGTTGATTACCGCCCGCGCCGCGATGGGCCTCTTCGGTTCCGTGCTCATGCCGGCCACGTTGTCCCTGATCAGGAACATCTTCATCGACCCGAATGAACGGCGGAAGGCCATCGCGATCTGGGCCTCGGGATTCTCCGGAGGAGCCGCACTCGGCCCCATCGTGGGCGGCTTCCTTCTCGAACATTTTTATTGGGGATCGATCTTCCTGATGGCCGTGCCCATGCTTGTTCCGTTCCTGATCTTCGCGCGCCTGCTGATCCCCGAGTCACGCGATCCCCACCCCAGCCCAATCGACATCACCAGCATCGTCCTGGTCATGGCGACCATGACTCCCCTCGTCTACGGCATCAAGTCCTTCGCGAGCCACGGGCTCGGGACCGCCGTGATCATCTGTTTCGCGGTGACCGTGCTGGCCGGAGTCTGGTTCGTCCGCCGTCAGCTTCGCCGACCGGACCCCATGCTGGACGTCCGGCTGTTCACCAACTCCGTGTTCTCCGGGGCCGTCGGATCGAACCTTCTGAGCGTGTTCTCGCTCGTGGGGTTCCTGTACTTCGTGTCCCAGCACCTTCAGCTCATCAGCGGGATGACGCCGATGGAGGCCGGCGTCGCCCTGATTCCTGGACTGGGAGCCACGATTGTGGCGGGACTGGCCGTTGTCCCCGTGGTCCGGAGGTTCAAACCCGCCCACGTGGTGGCAACCGGTCTCTTTCTGAACGCGATCGGTTTCGGCGTCATGTTCTTCGCCGGCCCTGCCGGGTCGGACGCGGGCCTGATCCTGGCTTTCGTGATTCTCGGCATCGGCATCGGGTCCGCGGAGACCATCTCGAATGACCTCATCCTCGACGCCGTCCCCGCCCACAAGGCCGGTTCGGCCTCCGCGATCTCGGAAACAGCTTACGAGACCGGCGCGGTTCTCGGGACCGCGGTACTGGGGTCGATCCTCAACGCCACATACCGAGCAAACGTCTCGATCCCCGACGAGGTTCCCGAGACGTCCCGCGATGCCGCCCGAGAAACGCTGGGCGGTGCGACCGACGTCGCCGCGCACCTCGGCGGGCCCGCCGGCGAGTCCCTCCTGCATTCGGCCCGGGCCGCATTCGACTCCGGGGTGGGGATCACGTCCGGAATCGGCGTCGTCCTGATGCTCGGCGCGGTACTCATGGCCCTGCGGACTCTCCGCGACGCCAAGTCGTAGCGCCCCTGGCGTTCACGCCGGTATCAGCTCGAGCGGTCACGTTGTATTGAGCCCGGTAAAGCGTCCGGAGAACTAATTCACCCCGAAAACCTGCATCGAGAAATGCCAATGACAAGATTCCGCTGATTTCTCTCCGCAATTTCGATTCACATACACGGGGATAGCACCCTAAATGCATCAATAGTCAGGCATCTTGAGTCCACCAGGGCATAGGGAAGCACCGCGGTGTGAAAAACAGTCTGCCAAAATTCTGGGAAGAGAGCCGATCCCGGGTCGGTGTCGACCCCGACCGAGCGGCTGCAGGGCACGCGAGTTGCCCTGAGACGTGGGGTAATACTCTGGACTCGGCCATCGATCTGATGGTACTTTGATTTTTCACTTCCCCGAGATTCTGGCAAATAATGACATACTCTTCTGACCCCTCACAAAATACTTCATCCGTTGTTGATACCCCAAAATCACGACGGAAATACAGAATTCCCCGATGGGGCAGATTAAGTATCACTCTGACCGTACTGTTTTCCATCATTCTCATTGTTGCCGTGGTGACCTCAATAGGCTCGCTCACAAAGAATATGCACACCACTCCGGTCGAGGGCCTGAGCGCGGAATCCGGGTCGAAGGAGCCGATGAATATTCTGGTGGTCGGCTCGGACGAGCGTGATGGAGCTATAGAAGCAGGGGATGCAGAAGGGCGTCGTAGCGATTCGATGGTCTTGGTCCACATCAATGGAGACAGCACAGAGGTCACGGGCGTCCAGATTCCGCGAGACACCATGGTCCCGGCTCCTAGTTGCGCGGCGTACGACGACGCCGGCTACACCGGCGACGTCCAAGTCAACTCCCTGCTCAATGACGGAGAATCTTGCCTGGTATCCGCCGTCTCTTCCATGACGGGTCTGCCCATTCACCACTTCGTGGACATGAACTTCCACGGATTCATGTCGATGGTCGACGCCCTGGACGGCATCGATATTTGCCTGCCCGAGGCGCTGAAGGACCCGGATGCCAACCTAGACCTGCCCGCCGGATGCCAGAAAGTACGAGGCGAGGATGCCCTGGCGTTGGCTCGGACTCGCCACGCCGTGGGTGACGGCAGCGACTTGGCCCGAATGGAGCATCAGCAAGACGTGATCTCTGCGATCCTTCACAAGGCGGAAGAATCCTCGATCTTGTCCCATCCGAAGAAGTTCTATTCTTTCGCCAGCTCCCTCACCTCGTCAGTGACTGTTGACGACGGGCTGAAATCAACCTCCAGCATGACCAGCCTGGCGCGCCGGTTCAAGGGCGTCGGCGAGGATGATTTCACTGTCCAGCAGTTGCCCACGGAGCCGTACCTCTACGACTACAACCGGGTGCAACTCTCCGATGAGGGAAAGCAGATGCTGGACAAACTGGGTTCGGACGAATCGCTCCGATAGCTCCCGGTCTCTGCACGGTACATTCCTCCCGGCCTCTCCCATCGCAGGGGCGGCGTAGGGGGTCTGTGCGCCCGCCGTCATACCCCTTGCCCGCGGGATGAAATAGGCTCGACTCAGGCAACCATCCCCCGTTGAACCACGCCGATGCGGAAAGGAACCATTGGAGTCACCCGTAAGGAAGTACCTGCACCAGCTCTTCAATGACACGACCGCCATGGACGGAGGCGATCTCGCCGATTACATTCCCGAGCTCGCCAAGGCGGACCCGGAGGTCTTCTCGATCGCCCTGACCACCATCGATGGTCGCACCTACTCCGTGGGCGACGACGAGCGCGAGTTCACGATCCAATCGATTTCGAAGCCATTCGCCTACGCCTCGGCCCTCACCGACAGGGGCCTGGAGGCGATCAGCGCGAAAGTCGGCGTCGAGCCCACGGGTGAGGCTTTCAACGAGCTCTCCCTCGAGAAAGGGACGAACCGGCCGAAGAACCCCATGATCAACGCGGGGGCCATCACCATCCACAGCATGCTGGCGGAGCCCGATTCCTCCCTGGAGGACCGGGCCAACCACACCGTGGAATTCTTCTCTCGCCTCGCGGGCCGGAAACTCGAAATGGACGAATCCGTGTTCCGCTCGGAGCTCGAGACGGCGGACCGGAATTTCGCTCTGGCCCACATGCTGAGGAACCTCGGCGTCTTCGAGGAGCACGCGCACCAGGTCGTCGCCGGGTACGTCGCCCAGTGCGCCATCAAGGTCAACGTCCGCGATCTCGCCGTCATGGGCGCGACCCTGGCCAACCGCGGCATGCACCCCTTCACGGGCGAACGCGTGGCGAGCCGGGACGTGGCCCGCCAAGTGCTCGCGGTCATGGTCTCGGCGGGGATGTACGATGCCTCGGGGACCTGGTTCTCCGACGTCGGAATCCCCGCGAAGTCCGGGGTCTCGGGCGGAATCCTCGGGGTCCTGCCCGGTCAGGTCGGTATCGGCGTGTTCTCCCCCCGCCTTGACCCGAAGGGCAACAGCGTCCGGGGAGTCAACGTGTTCAACAAGCTCTCGCAGGACATGGGCCTCCACCTGCTCAACGCCGGTATTTTCGGGTCCAACACCATCCGCTCGGTCAGCGAGGGCGACGACGAGACCGTGATGCGGCTCCAGGGAGTCATCCAGTTCTCCGGGGCCGAGGCGATCCTGCACCGCATGGCATCCCTCGAATGCGACCCCGGAACCATGGTCTTCGACCTCACCAAGGTGACCCGTTTGGACGCCATGGCCCGCCGCATGTTCCTCGAGGGCCTCCGACGGCTCACCGCCGACGGCCACCGTGTGGAACTCATCGACCCGGACGAGGTCCTTCCCGATCCGGATCTGGGCGGCAGCACGTACCCGATCCGGCGCGAGACCCCTTAGGGGCCGTTGGCCGGGGTCCCGGGGTCAGAGCACTCCGGCCAGGGCTCGATCGAGGTCGGCCTGCAGATCCTCGACGTCCTCGATGCCCACCGACAGGCGGACGACGTCGCTCGGCGGGGCCTCGGGGGTGCCCTTGGTCGACCCGTGGGTCATGGTCGCGGGGTGGGATATCAGCGACTCGACTCCCCCGAGACTCACGGAGAGCCCGAACACCTCGGTGGACTCCGCAAACGCCCTCGCCGCTGCTTCGCCACCCCGGACACGCAGGGACACGACCCCGCCGAATCCGGACATCTGCCTCGCGGCGACGTCGTGCCCCGGGTGTTCCGGAAGACCCGGGTACCAGACCCGTTCGACGTCGTTTCGGTCCGCGAGCCATTCGGCAATGGTTTGGGCGTTTTCGCAGTGCTGCCGGATACGGACTCCGAGGGTCTTGAGGCCGCGCGAGGTCAGGAACGCATCCTGCGGACCCGCGACGGCACCGCCGGCGAATTGTTGGAATTGCAACATCTCGGCCAGGGGCTGGTCCTCCCACACCGCGTCACCGACGACCAGTGCACCGCCCAACACATCCGAATGCCCACCGATGTACTTGGTGGTCGAGTGGACCACGACGTCGGCACCCCACGTCAAAGGATTCTGGAGCGCAGGCGAGGCGAACGTATTGTCGACGACCAGCAACGCCCCGGCGGCATGAGCGGCCTCAGCCCATTCGCGGAGGTCCACGATGCTCAACAAGGGGTTGGTCGGCGTCTCGACCCAGAGGACGGTCGTCGACGGATCAGCGAGCAGGCGGTCGCGCTCGTCGGTCCTGGTTGGGGGCACGAACGCGGTCTCGACCCCCCACCTGGAATACAACTGGCTGAGGAGCCGATGTGTTCCGCCATAGGTCTCCGCCGCCGCCACCACGGTGTTCCCGGGTCGGAGCACCGAACGCAGCAGGGCGTCCTCCGCGGCGATCCCGGATGCGAAGGCAAAGGCGTGGCTCCCGTTCTCGACCTGCGCAAGTTGCGTTTCCAGGGCGGTGCGCGTCGGGTTTCCGCCACGCGAGTACTCGTATCCGCTCTTGAGCGTCTCGACCCCGTCCTGCGTGAACGTCGAGGTCTGGTAGATGGGCGGGATCACGGCCCCCGTCAAGGGGTCCGGCTCCTGTCCTGCGTGGACGGCGGCCGTCCTGAATCCGGGCCGGACCACGGACGGCTGCGTCCTCGCGGAGGTCTCGTCCTGCGCAGGCCGGCGTGACCCGAGGTCGTTGGTTTCTTGCGTCGCGGTCATGCTCGAACGGTCTCCTTCTCGCGTGCGGTGGGTGCCTGGTTCGGGCTGGCTCCGGTGACCCTGTCGAGCGACGTCGAGAGGTCCTGCCACAGGTCCTCGACGTCTTCGCGTCCGAGGGCCAGCCGAACGGTCTGCTCGGTGATCTCTCCCGCCTCCCTGAGTTCGGGGGTGAGTCGACAATGGGTCGTCCACGCCGGGTGGGTGGCCATCGATCGTCCGTCGCCGAGGTTGGCGGCGAGCTTGAACAGTTCCAACGAGTCGAAGAATCGCTCGACGTCGTCCGTGGTCCCGTCGATCTCGAAGGAGAGGACCGCCCCGGTACCGCGTGGGAAGTCGCGGTCGGCGATCGCGGCGTCGCTCGAGCCGGGAAGGCTCGGGTGCCGCACGCTCCGCACGCGCGGATGGGAAGCCAAACGCCGGGCGATCCCTTCCGCAACCCGGCAGTGACGGTCCACCCGGACGTCCAGGGTCTCGATCCCGTCCAGTGCCTGCTGAGCATTCCACGGTGCCAGGCTCGGGCCGAGATCGTTGAGCAGCTGCGCCCTGACGAGGTGAAGGAAGGCCCCGTGCTCGCCGTGCCCCGCAACCAGCGACTGATTGCCGAACCGGCGGCGCGGCGCGGTGAACTGGGGCCATCGGGCCGCATCACTGCTCGGCGAGAACCGTCCGGTGTCCACAACGATTCCGGCCAGCGCGCTGCCGTTGCCGGTCAGGTACTTCGTGACCGAGTGAACGACGACGTCGGCCCCGAGCTTTCCCGGTTGCAGGAGGTGCGGCGTCGCGAGGGTGTTGTCCACCACGAGCGCGGATCCGGCGGCGTGTGCGATGGCCGCGATGTCGGGAATGTCCGGGAGATCGGCGTGCGGGTTCCCGACGGATTCCACGAGGAATGCCCGGGTCCGTTCCGTCACGGCCCGTTCCCACTCGTTCGGTCGATGAGGGTCGACCCAGGTGACCGCGATGCCCGCCTCGGCGAGCGTGTCGTTGAGGAGGTCGGCAGTACCGCCGTAGATGCGGTTCGAGGCAACCACGTGTCCCGCGGGAATCTCGGGGTGCGGCTCGCCGTCCTGGCTCTGCCCCGAACGCCCGGCCAGGGCAAGGAGGGTCAGGGTCAGCGCGGCCTGTCCGGAGGACGTCGCGACGGCGCCGACACCGCCCTCGAGCTCGGCCAGCCGACGCTCCAGGAGTCCCACGGTGGGGCTTCCGGTCCTCGAGTACGTGAATCCGGGTTCCCGCTGACCGAAGCACTCCCTGGCATCGCGAAGAGTATCGAATTCGTAGGAGGCGGTCAGGTACAGCGGCGGTCGAACCGGGCGGGCCGACGGCGGGTCGGTCGTGCCACCGTGGATCTGCACCGTGCCGAGCCCGGGTGCCTGCGGGTATTCCTCTGCTGACATCGTAATCCCCTTCGAAGGCGGGGCGCCGAGTCCTTCTCGTGACGCCGTGCTTGCCGGGGAGCGGTGTGCTCCCGGCCGGATCTTCATCTGGGGCACCCCATCACAGCGGAAAGGGTTGCCGACCGGTCAGCCAGAGCTTCACGACCGGTGCTCGTGATCCTGATAGCGAACTTACAACCTGGTCAGCGGCCTCGAAAGGACATGACCTCCGATTCCGCCGCCTCGTCACACACGGTTCACCCGACGCCCGACGACGTCATATGACGTTCGCCCGGCCGCTTTCGTGACGGGTTCCGGGAACCGCCTCGATGAGTGTCCGAGTCAGCCGCTCCCGCGGGGTATCGAAGACTTCCCCCGCCGGTCCGGACTCGATCACGCGTCCCTCGGCCATGACCAGGACGTCGTCGGAGATCTGGCGGATGACGGCCAGGTCGTGACTGATGAACACGTATGACAGCCCCAGCCGCTCCTGGAGGTCCGCGAGGAGATCAAGGATCTGGGCCTGGACCGAGACGTCGAGCGCGGAGACCGGTTCGTCCAGCACGATGAGCTCGGGATCGACCGCGAGCGCCCGGGCAATGGAGACGCGTTGCCTCTGGCCTCCGGAGAGCTCCGCGGGTCGGCGACCGGCCAGGTCACGAGGGAGGGCCACGAGGTCCAGGAGCTCGTTGACGCGTTCGGCCCGCTCCGCGCGGGTTCCGATGCGGAACCCGCGCAATGGTTCCCCGATCGACGCGGCGACGGTGTACTTCGGGTCGAGGGAACCGGTCGGGTCCTGATGGACGAAGCGCGCCCGGGTTGCCAGTTCTCTCCCCTGCCGCCGGTTGTGTCCCAGGGGCTTCCCGAAGACTTCCAATTCCCCCTGGTCGTAAGTTTCCAGGCCGAGGAGAATGCGTGCCGTCGTCGATTTTCCGGACCCCGACTCGCCCACGATCCCCAGCGTCCGACCTGGGGCCAACTCGAAGTCGACGTCGGTCACCGCCTGGACCCGGTGCGGTCCCGTCCCGAAAGCCTTGCTCAGCCCCTTGGCGCGCACCACGGGCGTGGTTCCTTCCGGAACGGTGCCGGTCTTCCGGTGCGGAACCGCATGCACCACCGGCGAGGCCGACATCAGTCTCCGGGTGTACTCGTGCTGGGGGTCGGCGAAGACGCGTTCGGCGCGCCCTTCTTCCACCACACGCCCTTTCTCCATGACCAGGATGCTGTCCGCGCGGTCGCGGGCAACACCGAGATCGTGCGTGATCAGCAGAAGGCCCGCTCCTGCACGGGCGACCCGGTCTTCCAGGAGGTCCAGGATGCTCTTCTGGGCCGAGACGTCGAGAGCGGAGGTCGGTTCGTCCGCGATCACGAGGCGGGGTTCGCGCGCGAGAGCCAGCGCGATGAGGACCCGTTGTCGCTGGCCCCCGGAGAGTTCGTGCGGGTACCGCGACCCGTGGAGTTCTGGGTCGAGGCCGACGTCGGCGAGCGCCGTCGCGATTCGGGCTGCGGCCTGGCGGCGCGCGGTTCCCGCGGCCCGCAGCGTCTCGGACAGCTGGGAGGCAATCGTGCGCACCGGGTTGAGACCCGTCCCGGTGTCCTGGGGGACGTATCCCAGCAGGTCGCCGCGGACGTTTTTCCACACCTTGTCGGAGGCGCCGCGCATGTCCTGCCCCATCAGCCGTTGTTCGGCCGTTCGTGCGTGCGCGGAACCCGGGAGCAACCCGGCGGCCACGGCGGCGGTGGTCGATTTGCCCGATCCGGATTCCCCGACGACGGCCAGGGTCTGCCCGACCGGGACGGTCAGCGATACGCCTTCGACGGCGGGGGACGCGGCGGGGGCGTAGCGCACGGTCAGATCGCGCAGGGTGAGGGCGGCAACCTGGTTGTCGGTCCCGTGCTCCGTGTGAGTGCGGCCGGTCTCTTCGGCGTCGACCTCCTGATGGTGCGCGTCCGCGGGTCCCGACGCCGCGGGCTGTGTTGCCTCGGTGCGCTGCTGTGCGCGGGATCGTGTCAGGGTTGGGGTCCAGGGAGTCATGATGGTCTCCTCTCCGTTTGGAGGGCGTGGGCAATGCGATTGACGGATACGACGACGCCCGCGATCACCAGCCCGGGGATCACGGTCATCCACCACGAGCTGGCGAGGTAGTCCCGACCCTCGGAGATCAGGAAGCCCCATTCGGGGTCGGGCGGCTGGGTCCCGAATCCGAGAAAGCTCAGGGCCGAGATCGCGAGAACCGCCGCGCCGAACTCGATGGCGGCGAGAGCGCCGACGGGTCCGATCGCGTGGGGCAGGACGTGGCGCAAGAGGATCTCGGGTGTCCTGATGCCCGACATGGTCGCGGCTTCGATGAACAGCGAATTCCTCCAGCGCAGCACTTCGCCCCGCATGAGCCTCGCGAAGGAAGGCACGGAGGCCACGGCGACGGCGACCGCGATGTTCACCGGCCCCGAGCCCAGCGATGCGACGACGGCCAAGGACAGAAGCAGGGAGGGGACGGACTGGAGGACGTCCACGATTCTCATGAGAACGGTGTCGACCACGCGGCCGGCGGTCCCGGCAACCAGTCCCAGGAAGGTACCGGTCACGAAGGACATGAGGACGGCGATGGCGGTGGTTCCCAGTGATGCTCCGGCGCCCTGGACGACACGAGAGAAAATGTCTCGGCCCAGGTGGTCGGTTCCGAACCAGTGGTGGGCGTTCGGCGGCGACAACCGGATGTCGGGATCGCCCAGCAACGGGTTCTCCGTGACGAACAAGGAGGGAAGGACCGCCCACGCCAGAACCACCAGGACCACGAGAGCGGACAGGATCAGGCCGAAGGGAAGACGAAGCATCGTCGTCGTGGTCCTGCGCCCGCGCCCCTGGGTGCCCACCGATTCTTCCTCGGGGTCCTCCAGGCGCGTGCTGAATTCGGTGGCAGTCATGAGCGCGACTCCTGGACGGGACGGGTTCTGGGATCGAGGATCGGGTAGAGCAGATCGACCACGAGGTTGACCACCACGAACACGAGAGCGGACAACATCACGACGCCGAGGACCACGGGCATGTCCTGTCCCGTGACCGATGTTTCGGCGAGCCGACCGATCCCGTTGCGGGTGAAGACCGTCTCGACGATGACCGCGCCACCCAGAACGTTGCCGAGGACCACGCCGGCGATCGACAGGAGCGAAACCCCGGCCGGTGGAAGCGCGTGCGAGAGGAGGAGGCGCACTCGGCTCAGGCCGGCGGCACGGTATGTCGTGACGAATTGCCGCGTCCACTCGTGGGTGAGGGATCGCAACAACACCTGGGCGATCATCGCGCCGAGAGGAAGCGAGAGCGTCAGTGCGGGGAGAATGACTCCGGCGAACCCGCGCGCCCCGATCGCCGGGATGAGGCCCAGTCGGAAGGAGAAGAACTGCAGGAGGAGCAGGCCGACCCAGAAGGTCGGCAGGGAGACCCCCACGCTCGGGAGACCCGAGAGCAGATTGCGCAACCACGGGTTCCGCGCGCCGACGGCGGCGAGTGCCACCAGGATTCCCCCGGGGACGGCGATGAGCAGCGACCATGCCGCCAACTCGATCGTCACGGGCAGGGCCTGGCCGATGGCCGCCGTCACGGGCTGTCCGGTGGTGTACGACGTCCCGAGGTTTCCTCGGACGGCGTCGCCGAGAGAGGTCAGGTACTGGACGATCAGCGGCTGGTCGAAACCGTACTGGTGCCGAATCTCGTCGATTTCCTGTTGGGTGGCCGTCGAAAGGTCTCCACCCAGCACCGCGGCCACGGAGTCTCCGGGCAGAGCGTACAGCAGCAGGAAGGCCAGGGTGTAGGCGGCCCAGAGCACGAGCACACCGAAACCGAGGCGACGCAGGATCATCGCGACCACCGGGTTCATTGGGTCCCTCCTCTCGCGGAGTCGGAGTTGGAGCCGGCGTCGGAGCTGGGGCCGGATCCGGGGCCGGTCGTGCCGTTGGCGTCGTCCAGCCAGGTGTCGTACAGCTCGAAACGTGAAGACGCCTCGTAGCGGAACCCCTGGACGTGGGGCGACGTCGCCATCACACCGGACAGCTCGACCAGCGGGACCGAGTGCGCGTCCTCGATCAGGGCGGACACGGAATCATCGACGAGCTTCTTCCGCTCCGTCGGATCCTTGACCCCGGCCGAGCGGTCCAGGTCCTGGTCGATCTGCGCGGGCTCCCGCCTGTTCCGGTTGGCACCGTTCGCGTCGAAGACGGTTCGGAGCACGTCCGGATCCGACCGGGTCAGATTCATGAACTCGGCGTCGGCCTCTCCGGATTGCCTGGCCGCCTCGGTGTTGGCGACCGTGGTCTGCTCGAGCTTCATCTCGATGCCCGACTCCCTCAGCTGCTGCTGCACGAGTTCCAGGAAGGGCGCGGACTGCCAGTACTTGACCGTGAAGCTCAGGGTCCGGCCGTCCTTCTCCCTCAGACCGGTCTTGTGGTTCATCGTCCATCCGGCCTGGTCGAGGAGTTTCGCGGCGCCGCCGGGGTCGTGGCCCAGCAGGTCGGAGACGTCCTGGTAATCCGGCGTGGACCGGGCGAGCAACGACGTCGCCGGCTCCTGGTACCTCGAGAGCAACGCCCGCAACTGGTCGCGGTCGATGGACTTGGTCAGGGCCTTGCGGACGCGTTCGTCGGAGAAGAGCGGCCTGGACTCGTTGAGGATCAGGTTGTAGACGACGCCGGGGTTCGGCCGGTCGAGGATCTTGTAGTCCGAGGCCTGGAGGAGTTCTTCGTCCTGGGGCTGGACCACGGTATCGACGTCGATCTGGTCGGAGGCCAGGCTCCCGTTGCGGACGGTCGCTTCGGGGACGATCGACATGTCCACGGCGTCGAGGTAGGCCGCACCCGTATGGTCTGCCGAGTCAGGGGCCCAGGCGTAGTCATCGAACCTGTCGAGGTGGACGCTCTGTCGCGGAGTGTATTTCGCGAGCCGGAAGGGCCCGGTGCCCACGACGTCGCCCCCGCACCGGTCCTCGGCGGATTTGGCCAGCGTGGCGTCGGAGTAGAAACCGAGGGTCATGGTGGATGTCGCCTGGAGGAACTGGGCGTTGGGTTCGTCGAAGTCCACCGTGACGGTTCGGTCATCGGGTGTCCGTATGTCCGACAGGCCCGTCAGGTAGGTGGACCCCAGGCTGGCCTTGGCCCCCAGGTCCTGGATCGCCCGCAGATTGTTCTTGACGGACTGGGCGGTGAAATCCGTTCCGTCCTGGAACGTGACCCCGTCCCGGAGGTGGAACGTGAACTCGGTCGAGTCGTCATTCACGTCCCACGATTCCGCGAGCCAGGGCTCCAACTCACCGGAATCGGGGTCCTGGTAGGTCAACGAGTCGGTGACCTGTCGGGTCACGTTGAGGGCGACGTTCTGACCGGCTTGTTGTCCGTCCACGCACCCGGGATCCGCGTCGAAGGCAAGGCGGAGCGTTCCCCCGGAGACGGGGGAGTCCGAGGTGTGCTTGCTTCCGGCGTTCTCGGAGGATCCGCACCCGGTCAGCACGAGCAACGTGCTGAAACCGAGAGCAAGGAGACTGGCCCACCGGAAATGAGGCTTCCGGTCTCGGGGCGGCAAGGGCATGAGAATCTTCCTGGGGAATTGTTTCGGGCATCATGACGACGGCGACGCCCGACCCGCCCAAGATTCACGGGGATTGCGGCGCCGCTCAGCGGATAGGACAGTCCAATGCCTCGAAGCGCGAGGCCAGCGCCCAGGTCTGGGAATTCCTGAAAGCGGTCACGATGCGATTCCTCTGGATTGCGAGTGACACGGGGTGATGCCGTGCGTCTGCCATCAGGCTATCCATCCCGGTCGCGAGAGTCAGAGGAATTGAAAGAATCCGTCATCTGGCTCAAGAAAACGCAGTCTTGGGCGATCGACGTCGGCATCTCCCCCCGCCCCTGCACTCCCCGCCCCTCCACGCGATCGCGCGATCGCGGGATCGCACGATCGCACGAGGTGGCAGTTCTGTGCGGCTGCGACCGCGAGGTGGCACCCCGTGCACCCACGCCCGCGAAGTGGCAACCTTGTGCACCCACGCCCGCGAAGTGGCAACCTAGTGCACTTTTCGGGTCAAAACCCGCACAAACCTGCCACCTCGCCACGAAAACCGCACAACACTGCCACCTCGCCCCGCGAAACGAGACACCACGCCCGCGAAGTGGCAACCTTGTGCACCCACGCCCGCGAGGTGGCAATCTCGTGCACATTTCGGGTCAAAATCCGCACAAACCTGCCACCTCGCCACGAAAACCGCACAACATTGCCACCTCGCCGCAGGAAACCAGACACCAGAACCGCGAAGTGGCAGTTCTGTGCACCCACGCCCGCGAAGTGGCAACTTTGTGCACTTTTCGGGCCGAAATCCGCACAAACCTGCCACCTCGCCACGAAAACCGCACAACATTGCCACCTCGCCCCCGGGAAGAAGCACGCCAGCCCCCGGGAAGAAGCACGCCGCCAACTCCCTCCCCCCCGGCGTTACTCCGTCAGCCGCAGGTCGGGTTCCGGTGCGGTTTCTCCCCGGACGGCTTCCTGGAACGCCTCCCGACAAGCGAGGATGGCGGGGTGGCTCGCTCGGCCCGTGCGGTTCGATGTGTAGACCATCCGGTGGTCGTCCCCCGGGAGGCCGATCAGCCGGGTTCCGGCCAGGTACTGCCGGTTGAGCAGGGCGGGGATCAGGGCGACGGCGTGCCCCGTGCGGACCAGGTGGGCCTGGATGAGGGGGTTCCTGGTGTCGAATCGGACCCTCGGCTCGAATCCGGCGCTGCGGCAGATTCCCCGTGCCCACTGACCCGTCGGCTGGTCCGCGGGGTCCATCGCCCAGGGCGCGTCCTTGAGGTCGCTGAATCGACGGGGAGTCTCGGCCAGAGGACCCTCTCCCGGGATGACCAGGTTCAGCGGATCCCTGATCACGGTGGTCCTGTCGACCCCTTCCCGTACCGGTTCGGCCAGCCCCGGGTATTCCTCTCCGATGATCACGTCGAATTCGTGGGCAAGGAGTCCTTCGTAGGCTTCCCCGACTTCCCGCTGAGTGATGTCGACCGCGAGCTTCGGGTGCCTCTCGTCGAGAATGTCCAGAGCCCGCGAAGCGACCGTCATGACCGCGGTCTGGAAGGCCCCGATGCGCAACGTCCCTCCCACCTCGGTGTGGGAACCCGCCAGTTCCGACTCGGCAAGCTCCATGCGGGCGAGCATGGCGTCCGCGTGGTGAACCAGATTCTCCGCCTCGGGAGTCAGACGCACCCCGCGTCCCACATGCTCCAGGAGCACGACGCCGGCCTCCCTCTCCAAAAGAGCCAACTGTTGGGACACGGCCGACGGCGTGTACGCCATCGACCGCGCGACCTTCGCCAACGTCCCCATGCGTTGGACCTCGCGAAGCATACGGAGCCGCTGAAGATTGAGCACAGTTTTCTTCCTCCCGGGATCCACGGGCGCCAGTCGTTTCCCCGGATATTCCGGGATCTCGTCAGTACGGGCTGTTGGTGAGTGGGGGTGCCCGGCGTCGGCGGTCACGTCGGCGGTCACCTCGGCAGCCGACGTCGTTCGCCGGTTCCGCCCGATGATTATTTTTTCTTACCTTTTGGAGTTAGATACATTCGCTAGACTACCCATTCTCTGAAAGCCCATGCTTAATACCTGCCCCTCCCGTGTTGTTCCGGGGATCAGGGCGACGTCATCAGATTCGTTCCTTCAGGAGGTGACCCGTGAACACCATGAGCACCGGACCCGCAACAGGTGTGACTCCGGCCGTCGTGACCACCGGCTCGATACCCACCGTGAGCCCGGGGTCGGACTCTCCCCGGAGCATGGCCCCCGGGATCCTGTTCGTCATCGGTTCCTGCACGTCGCTCCAGCTGGGTGCCTCGATCGCGACGTCGCTGTTCCCGCATCTCGGCCCCTGGGGCGTCACCTCGTTGCGGATGCTGTTTGCGGCGGTCATTCTTCTGGTCATCACGCGGCCTCGGGTTGCCGGGTGGACCGGCAAGCAGTGGCGTTCCGTCGTCCTTTTCGGACTCGCTCTGGCCGGCATGAACGGCTTCTTCTACGCGGGAATCGCGCGTATCCCGCTCGGGGCGGGTGTGGCCATCGAGTTCCTGGGCCCCTTGGCGCTGGCCGCCATCCTCTCCCGCAGGATCGTGGATTTCCTGTGGGTGCTGCTCGCCCTGGCCGGGATGGCCGTGCTCGGCGTCGAGAGCGTGACGACCGCGAGTGCCGCTCTGGATCCCCTCGGCGTGGTCTGCGTGCTCATCGCGGGCGCATTCTGGGCCGTCTACGTCCTGACGAGTGCCCAGGTCGGGCGCACGGTCCCCGGCACCGGCGGTCTCGCCGTCGCGATGGCGGTCGCGGCCGTGGTTCTTGCCCCAGTCGGTGGACCCTCCGCGGTCCATGCGTTCTCCGACCCGAAACTCCTGGTGATGGGGGCCGTGGTGGGGCTGATGTCCTCGGTCATTCCGTACACTCTCGAGCTCAAGGCGTTGCGGCGCCTGCCGAATGCGACCTTCAGCATTCTCCTGAGCCTCGAGCCCGCTTTCGCCGCCCTGTTCGGTTTCCTTCTGCTGCATCAGGTGGTCGGTCCGCTCCGGTTGCTCGCCATCGCGCTGGTGATTCTCGCGTCGATGGGCACCACTCTGTCCGCGACCAAGGTCCGACGTCCGGGCTCGGCACGTCGTCGAGGTCGGAAGGCCCAGCGGTCGGATGAGAGGGAGAACCGGGAGCAGGTCCCCACGGGGTGAGACACGACTCGCCCGGGAGGGCTATGGTCGGCTCATGCGAACATTCGTGTACGACGACGCCTGCGGGCCCTGCGTTCCGGCGGCCAGATTCCTGGATCGCCGAACCCGCGACCGCCTCGACGTCGTCCCCTTCTCCCGGGTCCAGGAAGAACTCACGGATGGCGAGTGCGAGAGATTTCTCGACGAAGCCGTCTATGCGGAGGGCCCGCGACCGCCCGAAGGAAAGCTCGTCCCCGGGGCGAGGAAGTTCTGGGGACACGAGTCGATCGGAAAAGCCCTTCTTGCCTCGCCGCATCGGGTCGACAGGCTCGCGGGTCGGCTGATTCTGGCCCCCGTGGCCTCGGTCGGGGCCCGGTGGGTCTACGCGTGGTTCTCCTCGAACCGGTGGCGGTTCGGCGGGGGATCCTGCGGCGTCGGAGGGTAGACGCGGCCGGGTACGTCTCGTACGCACGCCTCGCCGGCCGCGTCGTCGGCCGCCCAGCACGGCCGCCCAGCACGGCCGAGGTGGCAATCCCGTGCGTTCCCCGCCGCGAGGTGGCAATCCCGTGCGCTCCCAGCGCCGAGGTGGCAATCCCGTGCGTTCCCAGTAGCGAGGTGGCAGTTTTGGGACAAAAACCCGCCAAAAACCGCACGATTCTGCCACCTCGGCGCTGAATCCGCACGAGATTGCCACCTCGGCCACCACACCCCAAGCCGCACACACCCAGCCGCCACACCCCAAGCCGCACACACCCAGCCGACACCCCCAAGCCGCACACCCACCCCTCAAACTTGCTTTACGATTCAAATATTTTTTGCCGGGAATAAGCGGAAGTGGAACCGTGTTGTGCAGGATGATTCACCCAAAACCCCCACGGGTCACGCCGACGGCGCCGGCCCCGAACCAGTCAGCAGGAGGTCACCTTGCAACTCGGAATCATGACGATCGGGGACGTCACCCAGGACCCCACCACCGGCACCACTCCCACGGAGCACGAGCGCATCAAGGCCACCGTCGAAATTGCCAAGAAGGCCGAGGACATCGGTCTGGACGTGTTTGCGACCGGCCAGCACCACAATCCGCCGTTTGTGGCCCCGGGGAATCCGCCCACGCTCATGGCCTACCTCGCGGCGCAGACCGAGAACCTGATCCTCTCGACGTCGACCACCCTGATCACCACGATGGACCCGGTGCGTCTGGCCGAGGACTACTCGTACGTCCAGCACCTTGCGGAGGGGCGGGTGGATCTCATGCTCGGGCGCGGGAACACGGGCCCGGTCTACCCGTGGTTCGGCAAGGACATCCGACAGGGCGTGAACCTCGCGGTGGAGAACTACAACCTGCTGCACCGCCTGTGGAACGAGGACGTCGTGAACTGGCAGGGCAAGTTCCGTACCCCGTTGCAGTCGTTCACTTCTACTCCTCGGCCGCTCGACGGCGTCGCACCGTTCGTGTGGCACGGGTCCATCCGTACGCCGGAGATCGCGGAACAAGCGGCGTACTACGGCGACGGCTTCTTCCACAACAACATTTTCTGGAACAAGGAACACACGGCCCAGATGATCAATCTGTACCGCGAGCGCTATGAGCATTACGGCCACGGCAAGGCCGAACAGGCGATCGTCGGCCTGGGTGGCCAGTTCTTCATGCGCCAGAAGACGCAGGATGCGTGGCGGGAGTTCCGTCCGTACTTCGACAACGCACCGGTCTACGGCCACGGCCCCACCCTGGAGGAGTTCACGGACCAGACCCCGTTGACCGTGGGTTCGCCGCAGGAGGTTCTGGAGAAGACCTTGTCGTTCCGGGAGTACGCGGGTGATTACCAGCGTCAGCTGTTCCTGGTCGACCACGCCGGCCTGCCGCTCAAGACGGTTCTTGAGCAGTTGGACATGTTCGGCGAGCAGGTTCTGCCGGAGCTCCGCAAGGAGTACGCGGCCTCGCACAACCCCGAGGTCCCGGAGGCCCCGGTGCATCCGCGCGTCGCCGAGGCCCGCACGGTCCAGGAAGGAGAACATCATGCGTAAGGCCACGCTGGTCGTCGTGACGGCCGGTCTGTCCGAGCCGTCGTCGACCGCCCTTCTGGGTGAGAGGATCGCGGATTCGGTGCTCGCTCGGCTCAGGAGTGAAGCCCATGAAGTCGAGGTCGAAACCGTTTCCCTGCGTAGCCTGGCGCACGGGATCGCGGACTACATGACCATGGGCTTCCCCTCGGGGGAGGTAGGCCGTGCACTGGACACCGTCCGATCCGCGGACGCCCTGATCGCGGTGACGCCGACATTCAAGGCCGGGTACACCGGGCTGTTCAAGTCCTTCTGGGACCTGACGGACGACGACGACCTGGTCGGCGTCCCCACGATCGTCGCGGCCACGGGCGGCACCGCCCGGCACTCCCTCGTGATCGAGAGTTCCTTGCGGCCTCTCTTCGCGTACCTGCACGCCGACGTCGTTCCCACTGGTGTTTTTGCCGCCACCGACGACTTCGGCGCGGACGACTCGTTGCAGCATCGCATCGACCGGGCGGGAGCCGAGCTGGCGGACCGCATCGCGTGGAAGCTCGGCGGCGAACACCCGGGCGAGAGCGACCCGGTGACGGCGGAACCGGAACCGGCGTCGCCTTCCCTCGCCGGAGGCAACGGGCTTCCCCCGCTCAAGGTCACCCCTTTCGAGGATCTCCTGAACGGCTGATCACGGGGACCGTACGGCGACAGGGGCCCGGGGACTCCCCGACCCCTGTCGTCGACCCGGCGTCCGCAGTAGCCTGTGGTCACGATCCACGCGCGAGGAGTCGAGTCGTATGAACACCCCAGCACTGTCCGGAATCCACCACGTGAAGATTCCCGTGACCGATATAGAGCGCAGTCGTCGCTGGTACGAATCGGTGCTGGGCCTGAGGGTCCAGCGGGATTTCCGGGACGACGGCGTGGTGCCCGGTCTCGCCGGGACGCTGTCCTCCCCAGAGGGCGAAGCCTTCCTCTCGATCGCCCTCCGCCAGAACCCGCAGGCCGCCCGAGGGATCCACGGATTCGACCCGCTCTCCCTGTATGTTCCGGACCAGGAGGAGCTCGAGGCATGGAAGGACCATCTGGAACGTCTGGGCCACGGTGTCCCCGATGCGACCCCCAACGGCAACGTGCTTCTTCTCCACGACCCGGACGGCATCGAAATCCGGATCTTCGGCACCAGGCCCTGACGCTTCGGTCGGCAGACGAACGCGCACCGGCGTGACTCGGTGATGACGCGAGCTTTCACGTCCCGGGTGCGCCGAACGTACGATGATGCGGTGAACACTTGCCTGACCGTGAGCCGAGAGTCGATCGAGCCCCAGGGGCGCGAGCGCACCCTGACCGTCGTGGCACCGAGTCATGTGGAGGAGAACGCACCGCTCGTGCTCCTTTTCCACGGGTCGCAGCAGAATTCCCGGGTCTTCCGCAAATTCACCGCCGGAACCTTCGACGACGTCGCTGCCCGCACCGGAACCGTGATGGCATACTTGGACGGCTTCGAGCGTCACTTCAACGATTCCCGCGTGCGCGCGGACTTCCGGTCCCGTGAACTCGGGATCGACGACGTCGCCTTCGCCGCGGCCACCATCAGACGGCTCCGACAGACGCACGGCATCGATCCGGCCAGGGTCTTCGCCGTCGGGTATTCCAATGGCGGCCACATGGTCCTCCGGCTGATCCATGAGGCGCCCAAGCTCTTGTCGGGCGCGGCGACGATCGCAGCGACCCAGCCCACCCCGGAGAATTTCTTGCTCGCGGACGGGTTGCCGACTATTCCGAAACCCGTTCGCCTGCTCGCGATCCACGGCACGGCGGATCCCCTGGCCCCCTACGACGGAGGCCAGGCATCCCTCTGGGGCAAGCAATCCCGCGGCGCCGTCCTGTCGGCGCCGGAATCCGCCGGCTACTTCGCCGAGCGCAACGGGACCAGCACCGCCCCGTCCGAGACCCGACCCCACCGCGACGTCGTCGTGTCCGAATGGTCCGAGCGAGGCAAAGAACCGGTGCACCTGTGGACGGTGCACGGCATGGGGCACGTGGTTCCTGCACCGCACGACGTCGTCGCGAGTCTCGGGCCCGGCACGCGAGCCTTCGTGGCCGCCGATGTCATTGCGGATTTCTTCGGCCTGGGCACTCGAGTCGGCACGCGTCGGGCATCCGGGACCGAGCCGTTGTCCGCTCCGGATTCGACGGGGGTAGAGCCAGCTCTACCCCGGGCTCAGAGCGTTCCCCACTGATCCCGGCACGGGTGTGCGAGACCATGAATATGCAGCGTCCGGCCGACCCTCAGAAGAGCCCGCTCCCGCTGGTGCCGGCGAATCCGTCTCGACCAAAGCATCCTCGCCCACCAAGTCATCGGGCACTTCCAGGGTCGGCCCGCACGCGACGAACAGGGTAACGTCTCCCGCACGAGCGACGGACGTCAACGAGAGGAACCATGAAAGCATCGATGTGGCGCAAGCTGACGAGCCCTTGGTACCTCGTCTCTTCGGGCCCGTGGGTTGCCCTGTGCGCACTCCTTCTCCAACCCATGATGTTCCTCGTCGCGATGGTGGCCGCATTCACGCTCGTCGGTCTCGTCTCGACGAATGATTCCTTCCTGAGCATCACCTTCTTCGGGTTCCCTGTGCTGGCCCTCGCGCTCCTTCCCATCATCGGGCTGTGGTTCGGATACATCGAGCGCGGCCGACTGTGGATGCTGGGCTTCCCGGAGGTTCCCCAGGCCAATGTGAGCATGCCGCTCAAGCCGTTCATGGAGTGGGTCAGGACCAGGTACCGGGAGCCGGCCTCCTGGCGCAATGTGCTGGCCCTCGTGGTCGCCGGGGTCTTCGGGATCTTTTCGACGATCCTGCTGATCTTCGAAGCTTTCACCCTGGCGAGCATGGCCGGTCTGTGGTTCTTGACCGGCTCCCTCGACAGAACGTTGTCGAGGGGCGAGGTTCCTGGCGTCTTCTCGTTCCTCCGTCTCGTCGTCCACGGCGACATCACGCCCGAGGACTGGTGGAAATTCCCGCTCATCGCCGTCGTGGCGATCATCGTCTTCGCCTACACCAACGGGCTGGTCGCCGCGACCACCGGGTCCGTCTCGAAGACCCTCCTGAGCCCCCGGCCCGAGGAGATCGAACGGCAGGTCCGGCAGCTCACCTCGTCCCGGGCCCGCATCATGGACTCCTTCGAGTCGGAAAGACGACGCATCGAACGGGACCTGCACGATGGCGTCCAACAGGAACTCGTGAACCTGACTCTGAGACTCGGAATGGCCGAGTTCGAGCTCCAATCCCTCGAAAGGCAGGGGATCGACGTCGACGCCGCCCGGCACGAGGTCTCCCGAGCCCAGGAGCAGATGGACCACGCCCTGCAGACGCTGCGGAACACGGTTCGAGGAATCTACCCTGCCGTCTTGGAGGACCACGGCCTGAGGGCAGCCCTCGAGGAGCTCGCGACGCACTCGATGCTTCCGGTGGAGCTCGTCTACCGGGCCGAAGACCGGCTGCCGAAGGATATCCAACGCACCGCGTACTACATCGCGAGCGAGGCCGTGACCAACGCCCTCAAGCATTCGACCGCGAACACCATCTGGATCACCGCCTACACCGAAAACAACGTCTTCACCATCGAAATCACGGACAACGGCCAGGGTGGTGCCGACTCCAGCGCGGGCGGCGGGATCTCGGGCCTGAACGAGCGTGTGCAGACCATGGACGGAAGCGTCCGACTGGTTTCGCCCCTGGGCGGCCCGACCACGCTCTACGGATCGATACCCTTGGGGGAGAACCCACCCGCGGTCGACGACGAGGCCGCCACCGCCCATCGCCCCTAGATCACCCC
>NZ_NOIQ01000020.1 GCF_004136575.1 Rothia koreensis | reverse complement strand
CCTCGTCACTGAACCCCCTCCGACCCCCCGGCCGCTTGCGCGAAAGACCGCCCACCGCGCCCATTTACATAGTTAGGCTATCCTTAGAGACCAAAGCCACAAAAAGTGCAGTTGTGCATCTTTTGCAGAACTGCATAAGATGCATGGGTGCAAACCACAGAACCATCCCTTCGCGAACGACGTCGGGCGCGGACGTGGGACTCGATCCACGCGGCCGCGCGTGAACTCGCGTCGGAACGCGGAATCAGGCAGACCACCGCGGAACTCATCGCGGAGAAAGCCGGTGTCTCGCCGCGAACGTTCTTCAACTACTTCGCGACCAAGGAAGACGCCGTCATGGGGCTGCGTCCCCCTCAGATGACCGAAGACATGTTGGCTCAGGTCCAGGAGGACGAGTCGGGCGGACTGCTCGCGCAGGCGGCCCGGCTCCTCGCCAGGGTCCTGTACGACTCGTTCGCGAGCGACATCAAGGGGATCATGAACGAGCTCACCGAGGATCGGGACCACATGCGGCAACGCATGAAGATCCACATGCTTCGGTGCGAGCAGGAGCTCAAGGACTTCCTGCTCGCCATGGACTGGGCCGTGTACCAGGAATCCGGCCGTTTCGTGCTTCGTGAAGACGAGAACAGCGAGCCGGAACCCGAGCAGGAAGAGCGCATTCGAGCGATCGTCCTGATGGCCACCGCTGTTCTCCGTTACGTCGACTACGGCGCCCGAGCCTCCCGGGATGAGTTTGCCGCATCCATCAATCGCACCGTCACACTGTTCTCCACCATGATCAAGGAGCCTCGTTGAGCACCACCTACACACCGCGTCACGCCGTCGGGGGTGGCAAGAGCGGCACCGGAGCGGCGCAGACCGATCCGGCCTCGCCCGCAACCGGGGAGATTTCATCTGCTCACTCGGCCCAGAAGGGCGGATTCGGTCGCCCCACCCCCAACACCAATGTCCTTCTGCTGTTCATCGGCCTGATGATCATCATGTTGATGTCCTCGCTGAACCAGACGGTTCTCTCGCCGTCGCTGCCGACCATCGTCGGTGAGCTGAACGGCGTCGAGCACATGAGCTGGGTCATCACCGCGTTCATCATGGTTTCGACCATCATGATGCCGGCCTACGGCAAGCTGGGCGACCTCTGGGGTCGCAAGCCCTTGTTGATCTTCGCGATCATCGCCTTCGCTGCGGGGTCCGTGACGGGCGCCGTCGCCCAGGACATGACGACCCTCATCATCGCCCGTGGCCTCCAGGGGCTCGGCGGTGGCGGACTCATGATTCTGTCCCAGTCCGTGATCGCGGACGTGATTCCCGCCCGTGAGCGCGGAAAGTACATGGGCGCCCTGATGGGCGTCTTCGCGTTCTCCTCGGTCGCCGGTCCGCTGCTCGGCGGTTGGCTGACCGAAGGGCCCGGCTGGCGCTGGGCCTTCTGGATGAACATTCCGCTCGCCGTTCTTGCGCTCTTGGCAGCGATCTTCCTCATTCCCCACACCAACAAGGAAGACGACGCCGAACGTCGAAAGATCGACATCTTCGGCATGGCCTTCCTCGGTGCGGCGACCGCATGCCTCGTGCTTGCGATGACCTGGGGCGGCAACCAGTACGACTGGGATTCGCCGACCATCATTGGCCTGCTGATCGCGGTTGTCATCTGCGTGGCCATCTTCATCCCGATCGAAGCCAAGGTGACCGAACCGGTCATGCCGCTGGCCCTGTTCAAGGATCGCAACTTCAACCTGGCCACGATTGCCAACCTGTGCATGGGCATCGGCATGTTCGGTGCCGTCGGTTACATGCCGACCTACATGCAGATGGTCCTCGGGGTCGACGCGACCCAGGCGGGACTGCTCATGATCCCGATGATGGGCATGCTGCTCATCACGTCGATCACGGTCGGATTCGTTGTGGCCCGGATCGGTCGGTACAAGATCTTCACCGTCGTGGGTTCTGTACTGCTCGCCCTCGGGCTGTTCCTCCTCTCCCACCTGGAGGTCGATACCCCGGCTTACATCATCTGCATCTGCCTGGCGGTCATCGGTCTGGGTCTGGGTATGTCGATGCAGCTGCTGACCCTGATCGTCCAGAACTCCTTCCCGATCAGCATGGTCGGAACGGCGACGGCGGCGAACAACTTCTTCCGCCAGGTCGGCGCGACCATGGGGTCCGCCCTGGTCGGCGGCCTGTTCACCTCCCGCCTCAAGGACTTCCTGCAGGACCGCATGCCGCCTCAGGCGATGGCGGCCACCGGCAGCGGCGGGTCCAATTCGCTGACCCCCGGCCTCGTGGAGAAGCTGCCCGCCCCGATCAAGGACGTCGTGATCGGCGCGTACAACGACGCTCTGGTTCCGATCTTCCTGTGGATCGCACCGTTGGGCATCCTCGCCGCGCTGGTCCTGCTGTTCATCCGCGAAAAGGCGCTGGCCACCAGCGTCGCGGACTCGGGCCATACGAGTGAGATCTCCGAAGAGGGCGCCGACGACGCGGGCGACACCGAGCCGTCGACCTCCGAGCAGGCCGCCTCGGACGCCCAGGAGTCGGAGACTTCAGTTGCCCAGACGTCGGAGACCGCGGAAGGGCAGGAGTCGGAGACCTCCGGTCCTCGCCACCGTGCTGCGGGAGCCGAGCAGTCGGAGGAAGAGGCGCGTCCGCGAACCGGCGAATTCCCTCTCCCTGAGACCGGTTCCATGATGCAGATCAACCGGAAGTAGCTGGGCCCCGAGCCCGAGATCGGGTTCGGTCCCTGCGTGGTGACGCATGACGCCGCCCGCTCGCGATCCTTGGAGATGGCGAACGGGCGGCGTCTTTGCTGTGCCGAAAGCCTTCAGGGGGGCGTCGAGCACGAAGGTCCTGAGGCAAGTCCGTAATTACAATTTACGCGTTCCAGCCGGAGCGTGAGGGGCCGATACCATTCGGATATTCCGCCGGGTGCATATGGCGCGCAGGGTGCAAATCCCGGCACGACAAGGAACGACTTCGGCGGGTCGAGCAAAAAAAGTAACGCATCGCACACTATCGGCTATTACCATGGACCCATGATCTTCAAGGCGGTGGGCGAGACTCGGCCGTATCCTGAGCATTCGTTCAAGGGTCGACGAGAGTGGGCGACGCTCGCCCCGTGTCAGGTTCGGCTGGACCAGCTGACGACGACGCAACGCATGCTCGATCTGGCGACCCTTTTCGGCGAGGAAGCCACCTTCTACGACGACATCTTTCCGCACGTCGTCAAGTGGGAAGGGCGGCTGTACCTCGAAGAAGGAGTGCACCGCGCACTGCGTTCCGCCTTGCAGCACCGGCCCGTGATGTACGCGCGTATCCTCGATCTGGATGACGGGTCGGGGGCTTCAGGAGAGTAGGGGGCGACGGAAGCTGAGTGCCGACTGGCAGGTCACTGTGACCTTGCCTTCGGGGTCGTGATTTGGTGACATCCGGGCCTATACTGTCGATATGCCTCGTATCTCCGCACCCTCCAACGCCGCGCAGCGGGAGAACACCCAGAATGCGATCCTGAAGTCTTTCGGTGAGCTCCTTTATACTCGCGGCCTGACCGGGCTGACCATGACCCACGTTGCCAAGAACGCAGGGATCGGTCGGACGGCCGTGTACAACTATTTCGCCGATATGGGTGAGCTGCTGGTCGCTTACGCGTTGGACGAGACCGAGCGATTCATCAACGATCTCCGCACGGAGCTGACCAGCGTCACGAATCCCGTGGACCAGCTCGCCGTCTACGTGCGCATGCAGATCGAGGACATGTCCCGCAGGCATCTCCCGCCCGGACCAGCGATGCGGTCCGTCCTTTCCCCCGAGGCCTTCGCGAAGCTGGGCGACCACGTGGGAGAGCTCCAGGCGGTGCTCGCGAGGATACTGACCGCGTGCATCGACCAGGGCTACCTGCCGCCGTCGGACATCACCGAACTCGCGCAATTGGTGCACGGCTCGCTCAGCTCGGCCGCGGACCGGGGCAAGAACGAGGAGGACGAGGCCCGCAACGAGCGGATCCGGCACACGACCTCGTTCATCCAGCTCGGTCTCGGTGCGCAGTTCGACGTCGACGGCCGCCCGGTCGCCGCCTATGCGGATCGTCTGAGGGACGAAGGCGCCAGGTTGCGCTCCGTGGCCTCCTGACCCTGAGCGTTCTGAACGGTAGGACGCCGTGAACGGAACGAGCCGCCGGACCCCATCGCTCTGACGAGCGGTCGGGCCGGCGGCTCGTTTGCATCAGGACGCCTCGTTGACCTGCTTCAGCGTGTCGAAAGGTGCATGGGAGCTGATGCGGGCCTCGATACCTCGGGTCACGAATGCCTTGGCGTTGCGGGCTGCCTGGAGCGGCGTCGCCCCCTTGGCGAGTTCGGCCGTGACGGCGGCGGCCAGAGAGCAACCCGCCCCGGCCACAGCGACCTCACCGATCTTGGGGGAGGAAAGAATTTCCGTGGTCTCGCCGTCATGGAAGACGTCGACGGCGTCCGGCCCCGCGATGCGGACCCCGCCCTTGGCCAGCACCGCCGCCCCCGATCGCTCGTGAATCCGCCGCGCGGCCTCTTCGAGATCGGCGACGTCGTCGATCTGATCCATCCCAGACAGGGAGAGAGACTCGAAGTGATTGGGCGTCACGAAATCCGCCAGCGGAAGAATCTTCGAGGTCAGAGCCTTGTCCGTGTCCAGAGCGGCACCCGGTTCCTGACCCTTGCAGATCAGCACCGGGTCCAGCACGATGTTCTTCGGGCTCTGTTGGCGCAGCGTTGCGGACACGGTCTCGATCGTGTCGGGAGAACCGAGCATCCCGATTTTGACCGCGTCCAGGTCGTACGCGGTCGTGTTGACCTCGAGCTGGTCCGCCAGCGTCTGCTGGTCGATCGGGAGGACACGGTGGCCCCAATCGTTCTTCGGATCGAAGGAAACGATGCACGTCAGCGAAAGGCACCCGTAGACCCCGAGCGCCTGGAACGTCTTGATGTCTGCCAAGGCGCCCGCACCGCCCGTGGCCTCGGAACCTGCAATGGTCATGGCAACGGGAGTCTGAGAAGTTGTAGTCATACCTTCATTATCCAACCGCCGGGTAAGATTTTCACGGCTCGGGTGGCAGACGGGCCCTGACGGCGCTCAGCGCCGCATCGGAACAGTCGAACCACGGGTTCCCTCGTTGAGGCGAAGCCGCGTCAATACAGATTGGTGACCACAATGCACTCCACCCCCACAGGGCCCGGAACCCCCGGCGCACCCGGCCATGACCTGACACCCGGTGCGCCGAACGGGCCGACGTACGCGAGGCGTCCGAAAACATACTTCGACCTACTCCTGGCGCTCTACTGTGTGCTCCTGATCCTCTCGAACATCGGTGCCACCAAAGGCGTCGCCTTCGGACCGATTCTGACCGACGGAGGATTCTTCCTCTTTCCGCTCGCGTACGTTCTGGGCGACGTCGTGACCGAGGTCTACGGGTTCAAAGCCGCACGCCGAGCCATCATCTCCAGTTTCTGCGCCGGGGCCTTCGCTTCCCTGAGCTTCTGGATCACGATCATGCTGCCCTCGGCGGACTTCTACGAGAACCAGACGGCCTTCGAAACGGTTCTCGGTCCGGTCCCCAGGATCATCGGCGGATCGTTGCTCGGATTCCTCGTCGGCCAGCTCCTCAACGCATGGATCATGGCCCTCATCAAGAAATGGACCCGCGAGCGGTTCATGTGGGTCAGGCTCATCGGTTCGACCCTCGTGGGCGAGTTCGCCGACACCCTGATCTTCTGCACGATCGCGGCGCCGATCCTCGGCATCCAGCAGTTCGGCGACTTCGCCAACTATGTGGTGGTCGGCTACTTCTACAAGTGCCTGATCGAGGTCGTCCTGCTGCCGATCACGTACCCGACCATCGGGTGGTTCAAGAGGCACGAACCCACGTACCCCGGCGCCGTCAGTCGGTGAATCCGGCGATCTCGCCGATGTCCATGAGATAGGCGAGCTGCGCCTTGAGCGTCTTGACCGCGGGCCCGCGCACCTCTTCCGGGACGTCGGCGTAGATGTCCTCCGCCAGGCTCGAGGCCGAGGGGCCCAGGTCGTCGTCGGACGCCTTGAGGCGCCTGCGGAGATCATGGATGCGGTTGAGCCTATGGTCCAGGAGGCGCTCGCAGGCTTCCTCGAGGAATTCGCCGTGGGGCCCGTGGGCGGGGAGGACCGTGAAACCGGGTTCGTCCTTGAACACGCGCAGTGTGTCCAGGTAGTCCTCCAGGTCGCCGTCCGGGTAATCGAGCATGGTGGTCCCGCGGCCGAGGATGGTGTCGCCGGTGAGGATCATGCCGTCGTCGAAAATGCTCAGGCAGATCGAATCCGCGGTGTGCCCGGGCGAGTGCCAGACGCTGATTTCCACGGAAACGTCTTTGAGGACTTCCTCGTCCTGGAGTCGACCGGCCCCGATGCACAGTTCCCGGTCCCAGGCGCGGACGGGGGCCCCGGTCAGGTCGTGGAGCGCAGGAACGTTTCCGACGTGGTCCTGGTGCCAGTGCGTCACGACGATGAGAGCGACGTCGACCGCCGCCGCAATCGCTTCGGCATGGCCCTGGTCGGCGGGCCCCGGATCGACGACGACGGCACGCGGCTTGGGTGCCCCTGGTTCGGGCGGGAAGGACTCGCCCAGGTCGCCGATGACGTAAGTATTGGTCCCTTCCAGGGTCATGGCGCTGGGGTTGTCGACGGTCAGGAATGCCGTGTGGGCGCTCGTTCGAACCCACGCGTGCGATTCCGGCACGGGTGACGAGGACATGCAGCTCGAAGAAGCACTCATGGCACCAGTTCATCACACCTCGCCGCGGCATGCCTGTCTCCGGGCCGGAAACCTGGCGATATCTTGCGGCTTCATCGGGGGTCTTCTCGTCGCGGTCGGGCGGCGGGGACGACGGCGATGGCCAGAAGGGCAGCCACGCCGACGGCGAGCAGAGCGTTCAGCGGCCCGACGTGGTCGCCCAGGAAACCCAGGAGCGGGGGTCCGCCGAGGAAAGCGGTGTAACCCAGGGTCGAGACGACCGACAAGCGTGCGGCGGCGCGCATCGGCTCGTCCGAGGCGGCGGACATTCCGACGGGGAAGCCCAAACTTGCGCCGATGCCCCACACGGCAGCGCCGGCGTATGCGACCACCAGGTTGCCGAAGACGACCATGAGGCAACCGATGGTCGCCGTCGCGAACAACCCGCTGAGCAGGACGACTCGCCCGTACCGGTCCAGGGCCTTGGTGCCGAGGACTCGTGTCAGAGTCATCGCGGTCAGAAAAATGCTGACCCCGAGCACGCCCATGCTCGAGGGGACGTGGTGGCCGCTCACGAAGGCGACGGCCATCCAGTCGTTGGCTGTGCCCTCCGTGAAGGACGCGGCCATCACCATGACGCCGACGAGCCAGGTCCGCGGCTCGAGCCACGCGGATGTCCGTGCCACGGAGCTCGTCGGAGGCATCTGGCCGGTGCGGGGCTCGGAGGGGGAGGGCAAGAACCCGGAACTGGCCAACCACGCCGTTCCGCCGGCGATCAGAACGACCACGGGAATGTGCAGCTGCACCGGGACACCGATGACGATCGCTCCGGCGCCCGTGAGAGAGCCGAGGACCGTCCCACCGCTGAAGGCTGCATGGAACCAGGGCATGATGGCGCGCCCCATGCGCTGCTCGACCGTCGCCCCCTCGAGATTCTGGGACACGTCCCACACGCCGTTTCCCAAACCGAAGACGGCGAGGAAGGGTGCGATCCACACGAATGACGGCGCAACCCCGACCATCGCGGAGGCCCCGACCAGGCCGACGGCGGCCGCCAGGATGGCCAGTCGCGTGCCGAGGAGGGGTCCCCACCGTTCGAGCAACCGACCGGCCAGGGGAAGGCCGACCAGGGACCCGATCGAAATGGCCAGCAGAAGGACACTCAGCTGCCCAGGAGACAGTCCCAGGTGGTCCCGGATGTCCGGGATGCGTGACATCCACGTGGCGAAAGCGAATCCGTTGGCCGCAAACACCGCCAGGGTCGCTCTTCGTGCGGATGCGACCCTGCCAGGACCCCGGCCGGGAACCCGGCCGGTCAAGGGTGTCCGGCCGGGATCATGCCGTGCCCAGCGCCTTGCGCAGCGCATCGACGGCGAGGTGGCGGGCGACGTTCGCTCCCTTCGTATTTCGGAGACTGTCCAGCAGCAGGAAGTCATGGACCATGGCCGCGATGCGGACACTGGTCACCTCCACGCCGTTGTCGCGCAGCTTGTTGGCGTATTTTTCGCCTTCGTCGCGCAGGACGTCGGCCTCGTCCGTGATGACGAGCGTCGGCGGAAGGCCCTTGAGGTCGTCGTCGGGCGTCCGGAGCGGGGAAGCATACTTCTCGCGCCGCTGTTCCGGGTCGGTGGTGTACTGGTCCCAGAACCACTTCATGCCGTCCCGGGTCAGGTAGTAGCCGTCCGCGAACTGTTCGTAGGAGGGAGTGGTGAAGTCGGCGTCGGCCACCGGATACAGGAGAACCTGGCCCGCGATGTCCAACCCGCCGCGGTCCTTGTTCATTTGGGTGAAGACGGCGCTCATGCAACCGCCCACGGACTCGCCGGTCACCGCGATGCGGCTGGTGTCGAGGCCGTATTCGTGCCCGTGCTCGGCCACCCACTGGCCCACCGCGTAGTTCTGTTCGACCTGCGTGGGGTATCCCTTCTCGGGAGCGCGGTCGTAGACGGGGAACACTCCGGCGGCGTTGGCCCCCACCACCAATTCCCGGAACAGGCGGTCGTGAGTCTTCTCGTCCCCGAAGACCCAACCGGCGCCGTGAATGTAGAAGACCACGGGAAGCTCGCCCCGCGTGTCCTTGGGTCTGATGATGCGGGTCGGCACGGTGCCCCACTGGCCGGCGTCGACCTCGACCCATTCCTCGTCGACGTCGGGGCGTTCAACTCCTTCTCCGCTCTGGAGGTCGCGAAGGATCTCGCGGCCCTGTTCCGGCGGGACTTCGTAGATTCTGGGATGGGGATCGGTCGCTTCGCACAGCTCCACGGCCTCAGGTTCGAGAACTGGGTCGATGGGATCCGGGATGGTGCTCATGACTATCCTTTCCTGGCTCTCCGCGAGGTGGTGCGAGAGCCCGAATTTTCAATATGGCAACGGGATGTTGTCACCGTCAACCCCTGTCCTGAACTTCCTCCTGCACCAGGTGGCGGACCCCTTTCCGGTAAGAGGTCACCTCGAAGTCGGGGAATCGTTCGGCGAATTTCGAGGTCACGAAGAGGTTGTCGTCGCGGTACCTGGGAAGGAGCTCCTGGGTCTCGGCCATCGCCGCGGAGAAGCGACGACCCACCGCGAAGGCCCAGCGGGGCAGGACCGCGAATGCGGCGCGCCGCCCGGTCGATTCCGCGGCGATCCGAATGAGCTCACGATAGGTGAGGCGGTTCTGGTCGATCGGGAGGTGCCAGGTCTGCCCGTAGGCGTCCGGGGTATTCCCGAGCAGGGCCAGCGCACGGCTCGCATCCGGTGTCCAGATCAGGGACCGGTGGGTCGAGGAGCTGACCGGCACCAAGGGGAGTTTCCCCGTTCGAATACGGTCGAAGACCAGGGAATTCGTCAGGCTCTTGGTCTTTCCCGGGCCGTAGAATTCCGGAGCTCGCCCGATGAGAGCGGTCACGGTTCCGGCATCCATTTCGCGAAGAAGCATGGTTGCCAGCTCGGCTCGCACGCGACCTTTCCGTCCGTTCGGGCGAAAGGGGATGGACTCCGTCTGGGGCGTCGGGGTCCCGGGGTACATGTACGTGTTGTCGAAGAAGACCAAACGCGCGCCGTGACGCTTCACGGCCTCGATCGTGTTCCGCATCATCGTCGGAAATTTTTGCTCCCACAGCGCGGAGTCCATGGGCAACCCGACCGTCAGGTACACGACGTCGCTTCCTTCGACCGCGCGGTCGGTCGCCTCTGGGTCGGTCAGATCGGCCGGGAACAGCTCATCGGTCGGGTTGACCTTGTCAGGATGCCGGCTCACCAGCCGGATGTCCTGGGTGAAGTGTTGATGAAGCTGCCTGGCAAGTTCTTCTGCGATGGGGCCGCCTGCCCCGAGAATGGTCTGCACGGTGTTCTCTCCTGTGGTTGTGGTCGTTTCAGGTGCAATGAGGCGAAGTGGGGCTCAGGGGGTCACTGGCGTGTCGGGGGACGCTTCTGCCCCAAGGATCGCGGCAAAGCTTTCTCGAACGCGGGACTCGAGCCCGCGCTGGGAAACGTCGCCGTACTTGCCCGCGAGGTGCAGTGAGACCAAGCCATGCGCGAGTGCCCAACCCGCGTTCGCCAGAGCGTGGGAGTCTCGGTCGGGATATCCGGCGTGCGCGACCCGCTCGAGCACATCGAAGACCGATGCGGAGGCGTGGAGGCGTTCGTCGTCCTCACCGCAGGGTTGGGCGAACATCAGGCCGTAGAGGGCCGGGCAGTCGACGGCGCGCCTGACGTAGACGACCGCCAACTCCTCCAGCGGCGTTGCGGACTCGCCGGATTCGGCGACGACGCTTTCGAGCCGCTCCCGGAGATCGCGGAACCCCTCGGCGGCCATGGCCGCTTCGAGGTGCATCTTGTCCCTGAAATGTCGGTACGGGGCCGTCTGGGACACGCCGACACGGCGCGCGACGGCGCGGAGAGAGAAGGGAGCGCCTTCTTCCAGGATCTCGATACCGGAATCGATCAGGGCGCGGCGCAGATCGCCGTGGTGATGTTTTTTCGTGGTTTCGGCTGTTGACATCGGGTCACCTCGGCCTAAAGTTTACAACGTAAACTTATGTCGGCCAAGGATGGGACGAGACACCTGGCCCCATCGGGTCGTCTCGAGAAAGGGGCCTTTCGTGAACCGAATACTGTTCGTCGTGACCGCCGCGTCGACGTGGACGCTCAAGGACGGAACGGAGCATCCCACGGGATACTGGGCCGAAGAGCTGGCCGAACCGCATAGGATCTTCTCCGAAGCCGGCTGGGAGACCGTGATCGCGACGCCGGGCGGCGTCGCCCCGACCCTGGACGAGTTGAGCCTCGGCGTGGCCGGTGGACTGCCTCGACGCCGTCGTGACATGCGTTCGTATCTCGAGGGAATCCAGGGGAGCCTGGACCACCCCCTGGCTCTGGCCGATGTGAACGAGGCCGACTTCGACCTGGTCTTTTACCCGGGCGGTCACGGCCCCATGGAGGATCTGGCCTTCGACGCCGATTCCGGCGCGCTGCTCGAGCGACGGCTCGGGGCAGGACGCCCGTTGGCTCTCCTCTGCCACGCCCCCGCTGCCGTGCTTGCCGCGCGGAGGGCCGACGGGACCAATGCATTCGCGGGTCGACACATGACGGGCCTCTCCAACGTCGAGGAGCGTCTGAATACCTTCGGGTGGAAGGCTGCCTGGTACTTGCAGGACGCACTCGAAGACGCCGGCATTCTCTATGAGAAAGGCAAGCTGCCTCTTCGCCCCTTCGTGGTCACTGATGGGAATCTGTACACCGGGCAGAATCCGCAATCCGCTCGCGCGCTCGCGGACAGGGTGTTGGAGGACCTCTAGACAGAGATGCTCACGGGGGTGAGGGGCCAGCGGGCCGATGAGTCGCCTCGTCGGCACAACCATCTGGGCCGGTCGGCAGGGTCGTGTTGCACGCGTGGGCGCGGCACTGAACCGCTCGTGTGGCGTGACCGCGTGAATTCGCGAGATAATGGCTGAACAGTTGCTCGCATCACGGAGGAAGGGCCTCGGCCGCTCTATGGACAAGACTACGAAGGACGGAGCTCTCGCGCGCTCGTTGTCCCACGAACAAATGACGATGATCGCCCTCGGCTCGGCGTTGGGCACGGGCCTGTTCCTGGGGTCGGGTGCGGCCATCGGCGTCGCCGGCCCTGCGGTGATCATTTGCTACGCGATCGGTTCGTTGATCGCGGCCATCATCGCTTGTGCCGCAGGGGAGATGGCGGTCAAATATCCGGTCCGGGGTGGCTTCGGCACGATGGCCGGTCGTTTTCTCGGGCCCTTCGCGGGCTTCATCACCCGGTGGGCCTATTGGGCGACCACGGTGTGCGTGGCCGGCGCCGAACTCGTGGCCGTGGCGACGTACCTCAAATTCTGGTGGCCCGAACTGCCGCTCTGGGTCGGGATCCTGGTGTTCGCGCTCGTCATCGTCTTCCTGAATGCGTACAGCGTGAAGTCCTTCGGATTGGTCGAATTCTTCCTTTCCGGCATCAAGGTCATTGCGGTCGTCGCCTTCATCGTCATCGGTTTGATCATTGTCTTCTTCGGGTTGCCGAGTCACCCTGCCGAGGGGACGCGTCACCTGACCGAGAACGGTTTCATCCCCAACGGACCGAGCTCGATCTGGCTCGGAATGGCCGTGGTCATGTTCTCGTTCGGCGGCATCGAATTGATCTCCATCTCGGCCGCGGAGGCGAAAGACCCCGTACGGTCGGTCCGCAGCGCGGGGAAGGCAACGATCTGGAGACTCGCGACGTTCTACGTGCTGGCGCTCTTCGTGGTCATGGCGCTCATGCCCTGGTCCGCGGCCGCCGGCACCGGGGACTTGTCCTCGAGCCCGTTCGTCATGGTGTTCTCGGAGGTCGGGATCCCGGCGGCCGCCGCCGTCATCAATTTCATCGTTCTCATCGCCGCGCTGTCGGCGGCCAACGCCAATGTCTACGCCGGGACGCGGCTGATCCATTCGCTGTCCTACCAGGGCATGGCGCCCCGTGCTCTCCAGCGGACGACGAAGCTCGGCAGCCCGGCACGGTCGCTCGCGATGTCCTGCGTCGGGATCCTGGTGGTGATCGTGCTGGCCCTCGTCACCGAGAACGTCTTCCTGATCATGATGTCCGTGATCACCACCTTCATCCTGGTGGTGTGGATACTGATTCTCGGCTCCTACATTAGCTACCGACGGAAGAACGGTGCCTCCTCCGAGTTCCGGCTGCTGGGCGGGACGCCGACGGCGGTACTCGGAATCCTCGGGCTGGTCGCGATCTTTGCTGCCGTGCTCTCGAGTCCGGACATGCGGCTCCCGGGCTTCGTGGCCCTGTGCTTCTACGCGTTCCTGACGGCCGTCTACTACTTGTTCGTCCGCCGGTTCGTCGGCAGTGACATGGACGCATTCGACGAAGCCGAGGTCGCGACGAGCGTCTAGCGGTACCGGCCAGGGCTCTCGCGCGGGCGGGGCGCCCGGAGGGGAGACGACGCCGCCCGGAGCCTACGAACGGGGCGCGGCGTCGTCGCCCGGGATATCGATAGGCTAGTGATATGAGTTCGCGAATTCTGACTGTGGAAGTGCCTCTTCGCTGGGGCGATATGGACGCCTATCGTCACATCAACAACGTCGAGATGGCCCGGATCATGGAGGAAGCCCGCGTGGCCGCGTTCGGTCCCCCTCCCGCGGCACCCGGCGCCGAGCTCACGGATGCCCCGATCCCGCTGTTCACCCAGTTGCCCAGCGGCACCCAAGCGCTGGTCGCGGAGAATCACATCAAGTACCGCGCCCCGCTGTCCTACAGTCGGCAGCCCGCCAAGGTCGAGGTCTGGGTCGAGAAGATCACCGCCGCGAGCCTGACCATCGAATACCGCATCTACGATCCCCAGAGCGGCGTGCGGTGCGTGGACGCCTCCACCGTGCTGGCATTCTTCAACGAGCCCACGAGCCGGATCGTGCGCATCTCGCCCGAGCAGCGGCAACTCCTCGAAGAGACCGCCTCCTGAGGGCATGAAGCGCGTCGTCGGGTCGACGCGGTGCGCCTCCGCCCGCGAGGTGGCAATTTTGGGACTGATTCCGCCCGATTTCGTCCCAAAATTGCCACCTCGGCGGCGGAGGCGCACGGCGTTGCCACCTCGCGGGCGGCGGAGGCGCGCCGGGTCCGCGTGGGGAGGGCGTTGCCCGATTGCGTGGCATCTACCCCTCTTTCGAGGGGGTCCAACCCCCACATAGGAGAGGCAGGCGCCACTGAATCGGGTCAACGCCTCCGAATCGCACAGCGGCTCACCGTCGCAGGGGTCAGGACCTGGTGACCCGGATGATCGGCGTACCCAGCCCCGCCCGGCCGTCGGGCAGGCCGACGACGTCGGCGAATTTGGGGGTGTTCGTGACCACGACCGGCGTGATCAGCGGGCACCCGGCCTCCGTGATGACGTCCGGGTCGAAGGTCAGGAGCTTCTGGCCCGCTTCGACACGATCGCCCTTGGCAACCTCCGGCGTGAACCCTCGTCCGTCCAGTGCAACGGTGTCGATGCCGACGTGGATCAACAGATCGACCCCCGAGTCCAGCCGGAGGCCGAGAGCGTGGCCCGAGGCGGGGGCGGCAATGATCGTTCCGGCCTCGGGTGCGACCACGGTATGTGCCGACGGCGTGATGGCCACGCCCTGGCCCAGCTTCCCGCCCGCGAAGATCGGGTCGGGCACCTCCGACAGGGCCACGACGTCGCCCTCGAGCGGAGCACCGACGGTCGCGGCGTCGTCGTCCTGGGGCGAGTCCGACCCTCTGGCCGCCGCTTCCGATCCCCGGCCTTCCGCCCAGGGTTCAGTGGCGACGCCCTCGCCGGTCGCTTTCGTTGCCGCGGCCGGGCCGGAAGAAACGGCGGCCGGAGTCGGCCTCGGGGCTTCCGGTTCGTCCGTGGCCGCACGGACCCTCTCCCCGGTGGGGACTTCGTCGGTCGCGACGCTCTGCTTGGCCAAGTCGGCCTCCCGCTGCTCGCGAGAACGGAACCCGAAGACCAGGACGCCGCCCAGACCGCCGAAGAACGCGATGGCCAGGCCGATGGCGAAGAGCGGAATCGGCTGCATGGCCGGGATCGAGAGCAAGGACGTGAAAGCGAAGGCGTAGGAGCGCACGCCGAGCCACGAGATCAGGCCGCCCGCGATCATCGCGGGCACCAGGATCAGCGGAAAGACGCGCTTGTACCGGAGCACGACGCCGTAGAGCGAAGGTTCCGAGATCCCGCCGAGGAGCCCCGAAACCGCGGCGCCCGTGGCGACCTGTCGAAGTTCCTTGTCGCGTGCCGCACGAATGGCCACGCCCGTGACGACCCCGAACACCGCGAAGTTGTAGGCGGCCATGGGGGACTGGATGAAGTCGTACCCGAGCGTCGAGAGGTTCGAAATCATCACGGCGTTGAGGGGCCAGTGCAGACCGAGCGGAACCATGAACAGGTACGACCCGGCGACGACGACCCCCACGATCGCCGGATTGATGTCATTGAGCCACTGGAACACGTTCGAAATGCCCAACCCGAGATTGACGCCGATCGGACCGATGATCAGCGCGGTGAGGGGAACCATGATCAGGATCGAGATCATGGGAACGAAGACCATGTGCAGCATGCTCGGAATGATTTTCTTCAGCAATCGTTCCAGCGGCGCCAGGACCGCGACGGCGAACAGGGGCGGGAAGACCTGGCCCGTGTAATTGAAGAGGTAGAGGGGAATGCCCCAGTCGCCGATGTGGAACAGCGTGATATGTCCGGCGTCGCCCGCCATCGTGGACAGGCCGCGG
Organism: Rothia koreensis; assembly: GCF_004136575.1. Classification (GTDB taxonomy): domain Bacteria; phylum Actinomycetota; class Actinomycetes; order Actinomycetales; family Micrococcaceae; genus Rothia; species Rothia koreensis. Next base: position 26,488 of record NZ_NOIQ01000020.1, on the reverse strand, counting down.
AACGCATCCGTCATGAGGGCCGCCGGGATCGCGGCCCCGACCCACATGTTGGCACCCAGTCGCTTCGCGGCCGTCGCCCCGATGAAGACCGGCATGAAATTCAGGACCGACATCGCTGCGCCGAGGATGATGAACCAGAACGGGAACTGTGAACGCCACGTGTTCATGAGGGCCTCATTGGCGGCGTCGTCGCCCACCTTGGGGCCATTGACCAGGTCCACGGTCACGTTCTGCCCCGCGAAATTGGTGTAGTGGCCGAACACGCCCAGCTGCTGGAGCAGCACGATCAGCGTCAGGATCATCGAGGAGCCCAGGAGAGCCCACAGGACCGGGCGGAACGAGTCCGAAAGGACATCGAACATGCGGGTGATGATTCCGGCCTTCTTCTCGCCCGAACCCTCCGTGTTCTTCGACCCGCTCGACGACGAGCCGGACTCCCGGTCCATGCCGGGAAGCCTGGTCATCTCGGTGTAGACCTCCGAGACCTCGTTTCCGATGACGACCTGGGTCTGGCCTGCCTGCTCGATGACCGAGAGGACGCCGTCGGTCTTCTCGATCTGAGACTTGTCGACCTTGGTTCTGTCGCCGATGGTGACCCTGAGGCGGGTCGCGCAGTGGGTGAAATAGTCGACGTTGTCGGCGCCGCCCAGCCCGTCCAGAACGGATTTCGCCGTCTTCTTGTAGTCCACGGATGACTCCTTGATGCATCGATCGACAGGGGCTGCCGATCGTCTTGAGACACAAAAAAGACCCGAGCCGCACGCCACCACCATGACCGCGCCGTCGTGTACGACGGGGTCACGAGGCACAGTCCCAACAGTGAATGTTCGGGTCAGTCCTCATGGTGAAGACACCGGGACGGTGCCCGGTGATGCGACTCAGGTCTTGCCTGTTGTTCCAGTAACAACCCTGAGGTCTCGACGTTGTGCGCCGAGCCGAGAAAGACACTACCGGCTGGTCATAACCTGCGCAAGGATGTATTGCATGGGAAATGTCGGCAGGTCATGACCTGCGGGACCAGTCATGATCTGCGGGACCGGCCATGACCTGCAGTGTCTGGGCCGCTGCTGCCCGGTGTCTCCACAACCGCGAAGTGGCAATCTTGTGCAGATTGGGGCCCGAATCGTGCACAAGACTGCCACCTCGGCCAGGGGGGATCAGACCTCGCCGGAGGCGACGCCCGCCCGGAAGGCCTCCGACTGGTGTCTGCGCATCCAGGACCGGTGCACCCAGTAGTTGCCCTCGATGAGCGCGCTGCCCGCCACGGCGGTGATCAAAGAAGCCCAGAGGAGGTTCGCCTCCGGGACCTGGAACTCGTGGTACATCAGGGACCACGGGATGACCAGCACGAGGATCAGGGCGGCATACATCGCCAGGAGCAATCCGCCCCGAGCAAGGCTCAACGGCCGGGACCCCACGCACAGGATCCACAGGCCGACCAGGACCAGGACGATGAAGTTCGCCGTCTGGATCTGCTGCTGCACCTGGAGGCCGCTGGGATCCAGGTGCTTGGCGTAGAAATTCACCGCGACGATGCACAGGGTCACGACGACGGCGCTCGGCAACGCAAAGTGCAACGCCCTGCGCAGGAACCCACCGACGTACCGGCGGTTGTTGGGAAGCATGGTCAGGACGAAGGACGGGCCACCGATGATCAGCAGGTCGGCCGTGGAATACTGCCTCGGCAGGAACGGGAACGTCCATGCGAGGAGCCCCAGGACCACGCCCATCATCACGGCGAAGCTCGTTTTCGTCAGGAACAGGTTGGTGACCCGCTCGATGTTCGCAATGATTTTCCGGCCCTCAGCGAGGACCGACGGCAGCCGCGAGAATTTCCCGTCCAAGAGCACCAGGCGGGAGACGGCTTTCGTCGCCGGTGCCGCGTTGCCCATGGCGATTCCGAGATCGGCGTGCTTGAGAGCCAGGGCGTCGTTGATGCCGTCACCGGTCATGGCGACGACCCGGCCGCGCTCCTGGAGCCCGGAGACCATATTCTTCTTCTGGTACGGGGAGACCCTGCCGAAAACGTTGTGGGTCAGTGCCGCGTCGACGAGTTCCGGGCCGTCGTCGGGCAGCCGGGACGCATCCACGGCACCGTTCTCGGCGTCCATGCCGGCGAGGCGGGCAGCGGCGGCCACCGTTGCGGGGCTGTCGCCGGAGAAGACTTTGAGGTCGATTCCCTGGTCCGTGAAGTAGCGCAGGGTTTCTTCGGCGTCGCCGCGCACGTGCTCGCGGAACGTCAGGAGTGCCACAGGGGCCCAGGCGTCGGGCAGCTTCTGGATGGGGCGGGCGTCGTCGTCCCGGGCCAAGGCATCGGCCTTGGCGAGGACCATGGTTCGGAACCCTTCGGAGGCCAGGGCGCTCGCCCGGTCGAGATTGTCGGGGTCCCGGAGGAGCACCTCGGGAGCCCCCAGGACCCAGGCGCCGGTGCCAGGGAATTCGACGCCCGAGAACCTGTTGGCCGATGAGAATCCGAGCACGCCGCTCGGTTGCTCCTGGGGGCGCCTCCGGAAATCGTGGGCCAGGGCAGCGGCGGTCGGGTTCGCGTTCTCGTCGTGCCCGAACCAGGCCAGGGCCTCCTGGGCGTCGTCGTCGAGACCCTCGTGGGACCCCAGCCCGTGGGCTCGCGCGAACGTCACCCCGCCTTCCGTGAGGGTGCCCGTCTTGTCGAAGCACACGGTGTCCACCCTGGCGAGCACCTCTACCGCGGGTTGCTCCTGGATGAGGACCTCATCGCGTGCGAGTTTGACGGCCGCCACGGCGAAGGAAATCGTCGTCATGAGGGCCAGCCCCTGGGGGACCATCGACGCGACCGAGGAGACTGCGACGACGAGGGCGTCCTTCCAGTCCCCGCTCGAGAACGCTCGATGCCATCCTCCGACGGCCTGCATCTGGCCGTTGAGCACGACCAGGATGATCGGAACCAGCGCGATCGAGATCCACTTGACCACCCGTTCCGTCGCGGCCCTCAGCTCGGAACTGATCGGGGCAAACTGACGGGCTTCCTTGGCCAACCGGGATGCGTGGGACTTGTCACCGACGGCCGTCACGCGGACTCTGCCCGAGCCGCCGACCACGGAGGATGCGGAATACACCTTGTCGCCGGGTCTCTTGACCACGGGGTCGTTTTCACCGGTCAGCAGCGATTCGTCGAGGTCCAGCCCGTCGGCGGCCAGGACCTCGGCGTCGGCCGGAACCTGGTCGCCGCGCGAGAGGAGAAGGACGTCGTCGAGCACGATCTCCTCGAGCGGGATGGATGATGCGGCCCCGTCGCGAAGCACCCGGGCCGGGTCCCGGCGGAGCAGGGCAATTTTGTCCAGCTGCCGCTTGGCCGAGAATTCCTGGACGAACCCGATGATGATGTTGGCGAGGGCCGCGAGGGAGAAGAGGAGGTCGAGCCAGCGACCGAGGAGGATGATGACGACGGCGCATGCGCCCAGGACGAGGTTGAAGAGCGTGAACAAGTGGGTCCGGACGATGGCCCACACGCTGCGGGAGGTCGTGTTCGGCTGGACGTTCGTCAGGCCGCGCTGGGTGCGTTCCCGGACGTCCTCGGCCGACAACCCTTTTCGGGCGAGGTCTGCATCATCGGCGCGCGCAAGCCGGGGCGGGGCGTCCTTGGTGCGACTTGGCATCGATCTCCTCGGGGGTTCGCGGCGTGCGGTATCCAGTTTACGGGCGTGTTCCCCGAAGTCGGAGTAGACCAGCCTCTACTTCGGGTTTCCTGGTTCTGGTTGCCGAGATCGGGTGTTAGGGTCGGGCTACGCCTGTGAAAGTGATACAAATTACACTCACTGCGGGTCGCTCGACGTCCGAGGCCTTCCATCGCTCGCAACAGAACGGACAATCCATGGACACCATGTACGCGGCAGTCGTCCTCCTGGCCTGCATTGCACTGGGCGAGTTGGTCTCGTCCCTGACGCGCGCACGAATACCGTCGCTCCTGGTGGCCATGCTCGCGATGGCGGCGCTGACCCAGACCGGTGTGTTCCCGGCGTCCATCGCCAAGGCCTCGATGTTCGTCGGCATGGCGACCATCATGCAGCCGGCCATCATGGTTCACATGGGCACGCTGCTGCCGATCGCTTCGTTGAAGAAGCAGTGGCGGCCCATCGTCATCTCGGTGGCCGGCATGGCCTGCGCGACTCTCCTGATCCTGCTGGTCGTGGGGCTGGTCTTCGGATACGGGACCGCTGTGGCCGGTACGGGACCGTTGGTCGGAGGGATCGTCTCGACCCTCCTGACCACCGAGGGCCTCACTTCGGCGGGTCTGACGACCTTGGCCACCATCCCGACGCTCGTGCTGATGCTGCAGGCTCTCCCGGCGATGCCCCTGACGGCTCTCTTCCTCAAGAGTCACGCGCGCCGCCTGATCGACAGCGGCGAGGTTCGGGTCGAACGAGACCCTGATACCGGGGCGATTCAGCTTTCTCCCGAAGCGCAGGCGGAGGCGGATCGCAGAGTCCTGGTCAAACTGCCGGCGTCCATCCGAGACAACCAGCTGGTTCTTCTCTTCATGGTCGTCGCGGGCGGAGGGCTGGCCATGTATCTGCAAGGACTGACGGGGGTCTCCTACAGCATCTGGGGTCTGGCCCTTGGCATCGCGTGTGTCTGGACCGGGGTCCTTCCCCGTGCGTCTCTCGAGAAGGCCAGCGGCTTCTCTCTGGGCATGGTGGCAATCATCGTCGTGGTCGCGGTGCCGCTCATGGGCGCGTCCTTCTCGCAGATCGTGACCTCGCTGGGAGCGGTTGTGCTGATCCTGGGTGTCGGCATGGTGGGGATCCTGATCGGTGGTGCGGTCGCGACGAAGCTCCTGGGGTGGGACCTGCGCCTCGGCATGCCGGTGGCGTTGACCGCGATGTTCGGCTTCCCCGGGGACTACCTGATCACCACCGAAGTCGCCCGGACATCCTCGGACGACCCCGAAATGCGAAAGTCGGTCCAGGACAGGATCCTTCCGCCCATGCTGATCGGCGGATTCACCAGCGTCAGCGCCGGATCGATCGTGATCGCATCGATTCTGGTCAAGACGTTGTGACCCCACGGGAGGGCTTCTGACGGCGTCGTGAAACCGGGGCGGGCCCGGACCACGATCGTGGTCCGGGCCCGCCCCGGTGCGTTGGAGGATCAGCCGAAGTACTTCGGCAAGGTTCCTGACCACGCCTCTCTCAGCTCCGCGAGCGGCACGCTGGCGACGCCCTGGAGATCCAGAGCGTCATTGACGGCGTCGACCACACCGATGCGGGCAAAGGCATAGCCGCGTGCGGTGCACATGTCCTTGAAACGAACTTCTTCGGTGCGCGGGACCGAGCAGACCGCGCGTCCCTGGGATTCCGAGAACAGCAGGGTGAACTCGTCGACGCCGTCGCGCTCGGCGACTTCTCCCAAACCGATGCGTGCACCGACGCCGAAGCGCAGGCACGCGTCCGCCAGGGCGGCCGCGAGGCCGCCCTGGGACAGGTCGTGCGCGGCGTCGATCATGCCGTCCCGGGACATGTTGACGAGCATGTCTCCCAACAATTTTTCCTGGGCCAGATCCACCCGCGGTGGGCGGCCACCCAGATGCCCCTTGAGCCGGGCCCATTCCGAACCGTCCAGTTCGTCCGCCGTGGTCCCGAGCAGGTAGATCGCGTTGCCGTCCTCGGTCGGGGCCCAGCCCGACGGCGTCCTCCGGGTCACATCATCCATCACACCCATCATCGCGACGACCGGGGTCGGATTGATGGCCTGGCCTCCGGTCTGGTTGTACAGCGAGACATTGCCGCCGGTCACCGGCACGCCGAGCTCCATGCAACCATCGGCGAGGCCGCGGACCGCTTCCGCGAACTGCCACATCACGTCCGGATCCTCGGGTGAACCGAAGTTGAGGCAGTCCGAGACGGCGACGGGCCGCGCGCCCGCCGTGGCGACATTCCGGTAGGCCTCGGCCAGGGACGCCTTGGCGCCTTCATACGGGTCGAGGTAGGCGTAGCGGGGATTGGCGTCGGTCGCCAGGGCGACGCCCAACCCGGTCTCCTCGTCCACGCGGACCACGCCGGCGTCGTCGGGCTGGGAGAGCGCAGTATTGCCCTGCACGTACCGGTCGTACTGGTCGGTGACCCACTCCTTGGAACACAGGTTCGGTGAGGCCATGAGCTCGACGACGGCCTTGCCGAGCTCGGCTCCCGCAGGACGGTCCCTGCCGGCTGCGGACTCGGAGAACCGGTCCGCCTGCGTGGCATCCTGCCCGGCCGGCCGGCTGTACGGCCGTTCGTACGTGGGGCCGTCGTGAGCCACGGTCTTCGGGTCGACGTCGACGATGATCTCGCCGTCCCACTCGATGACCAACCGGCCCGAGTCGGTGACTTCGCCGAGGACCGAGTACTCGACGTCCCACTTGTCCATGATCTCCTCGAAACGGGCCATGTTGGCCGGAGTCACCACGGCCATCATGCGTTCCTGGGATTCCGACATGAGAATCTCGCCGGGGGTCAGGGTGCTGTCCCGGAGGAGCACCTTGGTGAGATCCACGTGCATTCCGCCGTCACCGTTCGAGGCGAGCTCCGACGTCGCACACGAGATCCCCGCCGCGCCCAGGTCCTGGATTCCCTCGACCACGGAGTCCTTGAACAGTTCGAGGCAGCACTCGATGAGGACCTTCTCCGCAAACGGGTCACCGACCTGCACGGCAGGGCGCTTGGACGGCTTGGCGTCGTCGAAGGATTCGGAAGCCAGCACCGAAGCGCCACCGATGCCGTCCCCACCGGTCCTGGCGCCGAACAGGATGACCTTGTTCCCGACGCCCGACGCGTTGGCCAGACGGATGTCCTCGTGGCGCATGACGCCCACGGCCAAGGCGTTGACCAGCGGATTTGCCTGGTAGCAGGCGTCGAACTCGACTTCGCCGCCGATGTTCGGCAGCCCCAACGAATTGCCGTATCCGCCCACTCCGGCGACGACGCCGTGGACGACCCGCTGCGTGTCCGGGTGGTCGATGGCTCCGAAACGCAGGGGATCCATGACGGCCACCGGCCGAGCGCCCATCGAAATGATGTCGCGAACGATGCCGCCCACGCCCGTAGCAGCGCCCTGATAGGGCTCGACGTAGGAAGGGTGGTTGTGGGACTCGATCTTGAAGGTCACGGCCCACCCGTTGCCGATGTCGGTCACACCGGCGTTCTCGCCGATCCCGACCATGAGGTCCTTCTTCATCTCGTCGGTGACCTTGGCACCGAACTGCTTGAGATGGACCTTGGACGACTTGTAGGAACAATGCTCGGACCACATGACCGAGTACATGGCCAGCTCAGCGGCGGTGGGGCGGCGTCCGAGGATCTTCTTGATGTCTTCGAACTCGTTCTCCTTGAGGCCGAGTTCGGCCCAGGGAAGGTCGGTATCGGGGGTGGTCCGTGCGTGATCGACGGTGTCCAGGTTGAACTGCTGTTCGCTCATGAAAGTGTGAATCCTTGTTTTGGCTCGGTGCTCGGGAGCTCAGGCGGCGACGATCTGGCGCAGGAGGGATGTGAACAGGCGCAAACCGTCCGAGCCGTAGCGCATCGCGACTTCTTCCGTGCCGGAGGAGGACGGGCCGAAGCCGGGTTCGACGGCGTGTTCGGGGTGCGGCATCAGGCCCACGACGTTGCCTCGTTCGTTGGTCACCCCCGCGATGTCCTGGCGGGAGCCGTTCGGATTGCCGCCGACATAGCGGAAGACGACCCGGTTCTCTTCTTCCAGCTGGCGCAGCGTCCGCGCGTCCGCGACGTACTGGCCGTCCTGGTTCTTGAGCGGGACCACGATTTCGCCGCCTCGATCCAGCTCGGCCGTCCATGGGGTCTCGGTGTTCTCCACGCGCAGCCTCTGGTCGGTGCAGACGAACTTGAGGTGGTCGTTCTTGATCATGGATCCGGGGAGGAGATGCATCTCCGTGAGGATCTGGAACCCGTTGCAGATGCCGAGGACCGGCAGCGGCGCGGACCCGGAGGTGCCGTCCGCGGTGGCGGCCCGATGGACTTCGCGCATCATCGGGGCCTTGGCGGCGATGGAGCCGGCACGGAGGTAGTCGCCGTAGGAGAACCCGCCGGGAATGATCACGGCGTCCACTGACTGGAGGTCGGAATCCTTGTACCAGAGCGGTACGGGAGTCCCGCCCGCAATGCGGACCGCGCGGGCGGCGTCGCGGTCGTCCAGAGTTCCGGGGAAGGTGACGACGCCGACGCGCACGCCGGCCAGGCGCTCATCGGAGACGTCAGGGGTCAGATCCGCGATCAGGGGTACTTCGGTCGAGGGCAGTGATTCGGCCATGCTCGTTCAGTCCTCCGCAACGGACACGTTGACGACGTCCTCGATGACCGGGTTGGACAGCAATTCCTCTCCGGCCCGGCGAGCTTCCTCGAGGTGCCGCTCGGTGACCTCTCCCTCGACGGTCAACTCGAACCGCTTGCCCTGACGGACCTCGGTGAAACTGCTCAGACCGATGTGGGGCAATTCGCGGGCAATTGCCTTGCCCTGCGGATCGAGAATCTCCGGCTTGGGCATGACGTCGACAATGATTCGGGGCATCCGTCGCTCCTGTACGCGTTGAGGGGTATTCAGGCGCGCGGATTCCGTTGCCGTCTCACGCCGGACGTGAACGACCCGGACGCTCCGCGAGCTTGCTTCACCAGTCTAGCCGGTGAGAGCGGCGGCCGCGTCCGGGTCGTACCGATCGGTGCTCGGAAGCCTATTCGTCGGTTCCGGAGATTGATTTGGGGCGTTGGGGATCCAGAACCGTGTGCGGGTCGAAGAACTCATTCAACGTCTGCGATGTCCCCTCGATCGCGTGCTTCAACGAAATCCCGTCCACATTGATCCGAGCCTGACGCAGATACTTGCCCCCGGCCTGACCCCAGGCCGGGACCGAGGCATCCACATTGAAAAACGCGTTGAACCCCTGCGACTTCAAATACTGGAACTTCTCGTTCTCGTAATCACCGATCCCGGCAATATCGGCCCCGAACGGGTAGATCAACAAGTCGGTCTTGCCCACGATCGGGGCGACCTCGGCCTGCCACTTCTCGTTATCGGCCCGAATATGATCGACCGGGGACTTCGTGAAATTGATATGACCCCAGGAATGGGAGGCGAATTCCCACCCGTTGTTCTTGATCGCATCCGCGACCTTCTTCGCATCCTTCTTGTCCTGGTCCAGGTTCTTGTTCTGGTCCTTGTAGGAAATATCCGAGGTCCGGTACCCCAGGACCCCGTTGTAGCCGGTCATCGCGATGACCCCTTTGGCCCCGTCGTGGGAGAAATCCGGGTGGTCCTGGAGGAATTCTTCCATGATCGGCAAGTGGTCATAGGCTCCGACCTGTTTCTTGCCGGCGGCATCGCGGTATTCGTTGACGATTTTGCCGTCCTTGACGATCAACCGGTCGGGGAAGCCGTCGCCGTCCATGTATTCGTAGTAGGAGAGGTCGTCGAAGGAGATCACCAGTGGTTTCTTGCCTTCGGGCAGTTCCAACGGTTTCAGTTCGATGCTGCCGTCGGGGCCGGTGGTGTAGAGCTGGTGCGGGCTGATCAGGATGTAGTTGCGGTCGTAGACCTGTTGGATGATTTTTTTGAATTCGTCGATGGTGACCATGTAGTCGAGGTAGCCCTTGGCCTCGTCGTCGCCGTCGAAGGCTCGTTTCGGGTCCGCGACCAGGGAGTGGAAGAACAGGTGCGAGACCATGGTGTTATCGGCCCAGGTGACCAAAGGACCCTGCGGAGACGCCGACGCCGACGCGGACCCCGAGGCCGAATCGGAGGCACCCGATGAGGCGGAGGGTGAAGCATCATTGGCGGGTTCGGAATCCTTGGACCCGCACGCGCTGAGTATTGCGGCACCTGCGAACGTTGATGCGGAGATGACGGCGGTCCGGCGGCTGATCTTCACAGGTATGACTCCCGTAGATGTGAGGAAAATTATGGGGCCGTCCCAGGTTCCCACGAAAAATGCAGATTTCAAGGAGGGGGTGTTGAGGTGAATTTGCACGTCAGGCTCGAGCCGAGGGGCCAAGGAACGTCGCCTGACTGCGGTGACGGGCCGCACCGGGGGTCGGGACCGGATCGCCGACATCGGCCGGTGGGATCAGTTGCTGGGTTCGGGCACCGAAATCAGGACGTTGAGGAGTCTTTGACGCAAAATATTTGAGCGCTCGGCGAACTCCCTCTGGAGTGTCGCGTACTGCTTCTTGCCGTGCGCCGTTTCGACGGCGATGGGCTCGTAGCCCCACGCCGTGAGGTCGTATGGCGCTGCCCGCATGTCCATTTCGCGAATTTGCCAGGCCAGATCGAAGCAGTCCATGAGCAGGGCGGAGTCGACGAGGGGCAGCAGCTTGTACGCCCACTTGTAGACGTCCATATTGGCGTGCAGGCACGCCGGCTGCTCCAGGTGGCGTTGTTCTTCCCGAGTCGGTTGGAGCTCATTGCGCGGGACGGCTTGAGGCTGGAAGAAGCGGAACGCATCGAAATGTGTGCAGTGGATCCGGTGGGACTCGACCACGGTGTCTGTTCCTTCGGCGCCCAGCCGGAGATCGAGGTATTCGTGGCGGATGTCGTTCTCCTCGGAACGGTAGGCCATGGCCCACTCGTGCATTCCGAAGCAGCCGAAATTTCCGGGCTTGGCTGCGGTGCGCTCGAGGATGTCCCGCGTGAAATCCACCGCGGCCGCCCTGGTTCGAAGGAAGTCCTCGAGGTCGAGGATGGCGGATGTGTTCCGGTGTTCCTCGACGTCGTCCGCGGACAGCCCGGATGTCTGCAATTCGGTGTCGGTGGGGCGCCGGTAGAACTTCCACTCGAGGCGTTCCGTGGCATCGAGCAGGATGACGCCGGGGCCCGGATGCCACCGGCGCAGCTGGCCGGGTTTGAGGGTGTAATACGTGAACAGGAAGTCTTCGACCGGGTGCTTGCGCCCTGCGTGGCGTCGTTCCAGGAAGGGTTCGGTGTAGACGGAGGTCCGTTCCCGATGTTCCTCCGCCAAGTCACGCCACACCGGCCCGGTGAGGTGGACCGGGCCTCGGGCAGAGAGCGGCTGGGTCGGCGGGGCGTCAGTCACCGGTCAGCGGCCGGTGCCTCCGTACACCGTGGCTTCGCCTTCCGCATCGAGGTCGAAAGCGGTGTGGACCGCGCGCACGGCGGCGTCCAGCAGGTCCGCTCTGGTGATCACCGAGATGCGGATCTCGGAGGTCGAGATCATGTCGATGTTCACGCCCGCGCTGGACAGGGCATCGAAGAAGTGGAACGAGACGCCGGGGTTGGACTTCATGCCCGCCCCCACGAGGGAGAGCTTTCCGATGGCGTCGTTGTACTCGATGTCGGCGAATCCGATTTCGGCCTGGACGCCCTTGAGGACCTCGATGGCGGCGTCGCCCTGGTCCTGGGGGAGGGTGAACGAGATGTCCGTGCGGGATTCGGACCGTGTGGAGACGTTCTGGACGATCATGTCCAGGTTGATCTTGGCGTCGTTGAGGGAGCCGAAGATCTTGGAGGCGTAACCGGGCACGTCCGGGACGTCCACGATGGTGACCTTCGCCTGGGTGCGGTCATGGGCCACACCGGAGATGAGGGGCTGTTCCAAGGGGATCTCCTTCGTCAGGTCGGGGGCGTCTCCATCCGATTCCGTGGGGATGACCCACGTACCTTCGAGGTCGCTGAACGAAGAACGGACGTGAAGCTTTATTTTGAATCGGCGGGCGTACTCGACGCAACGCAGGTGGAGGATTTTCGCGCCGTTGGCCGCCATTTCGAGCATCTCTTCACTGGAGACCTCGTTGAGCTTGTGGGCCGCGGACACGATGCGCGGATCGGCCGTGAACACGCCGTCGACGTCGGAATAGATTTCGCAGTAATCGGCGTCGAGGGCCGACGCGAGTGCCACCGCAGTGGTGTCCGATCCGCCGCGGCCGAGGGTCGTGATGTCCCTGGTCTGGCGGTTCATGCCCTGGAATCCGGCGACGATGGCGATGTTCCCGTTCTCCAGGGAGTCGCGGATCCGGTCCGGGCGGACCTCGACGAGCCGCGCGGCACCGTGCACCCCGTCGGTGATCATCCCGGCCTGGGAGCCCGTGAAGGATTGGGCCGGTGCCCCGAGTTCGTGAATGGCCATGGCCAGCACGGCCATGGAGATGCGTTCGCCGGCCGTCAGGAGCATGTCCAGCTCTCGGCTGGGGCCGGACTTGGTGGTGACCTGCTGTGCGAGGTCGAGCAGATCGTCGGTCGTGTCACCCATGGCGGAGACCACCACGACGACGTCGTTGCCCTGGTTCTTGGTGTCGACCACGCGTTGCGCGACCCGCTTGACACCCTCGGCGTCGGAAACAGACGAACCGCCGAATTTCTGAACGATGAGGCTCATGGTGTCTCCTTCGATAATAGGAGTCTGGGTGCGTGCATGATCGGTCCCGAGGGCCGTTCGGTGCCGGATTCGTGCGAATCCTGACCGCGTATCACACTATCCGCTGGGGGTGTCCGGTGCTCAATTGAGTCGGGAATTCCACTATGTGACACGGTTTCGGAGTATTGGTCGGACTGCGCGTCATATATGGGATCTGAGTCACTGCGCGCCGTGCGTTCCGGGAGCGGTCGTCAGTCGGCCCAGGGGTTGGCGAATTTTTCGCCTCGCCGCGGAGTGGGGTACCTGCGGTTCGGATCCGCCGGCTGGGCGGGTTGTTGGGCCGGAGCCTGGATCGGTCCTTCTCGGGTGCCGTTCTCGGACCCAGGAACCTCGGTGCGGCCAAGCCCATCGGGGCTCTCGGGGTTATTGGGGCCGTTCGGCCGGTCGCCGGGTGAATGATCTGCCTCCGAGCGAGCTGTCACCGTCGCGGCGCCCTCGGGTGTTCCTGCTTCGTTGTCGGTCGCGCCCTCGATCGAGCTGCGGTTCTCGCCCGTGGTGCCGTCATGATCCGCGGTTTCGTCCTCCGGATCATCTGCGGCGTCGTGCCGTTGCCCCGGGGTGAGCACCCGGCGCCCCTCCATGGCGCGGCCGAGGGTGATTTCGTCGGCGTATTCGAGGTCTCCTCCCACGGGCAAACCCGAGGCCAGACGGGACACGGTGATGCCGATCGGGGTGAGCATGCGCGACAAGTAGGTTGCCGTGGCCTCGCCCTCGAGATTGGGGTCCATGGCGAGAATGATCTCCTGGACTTCTTCGTCGGCCAGGCGGGTCACGAGTTCGCGGATGCGGAGACGCTCCGGGCCGATGCCCTGCATCGGATTGATGGAGCCACCGAGGACATGGTACCGACCGGTGAAGCTGCCGGTGCGCTCGATGGCGGAGACATCCTTGGGCTCTTCGACGACGCAGATGAGTGAGGAGTCCCGGCGTGTGTCACGACAGATCGAGCACTTGGGGGTCTCGGAGATGTTCCCGCAGATCTCGCAGAAGGACACCTTGGTCTTGACGGTCGTGATGGCGGATGCCAGTTTCTCCATCTCGTCCGTCGGCGAATTGAGGATGTAGAAAGCAATGCGTTGGGCCGACTTGGGGCCGACGCCGGGCAGACGCCCGAGCTCGTCGATCAAGTCCTGGACTGCTCCTTGATACAAGAGTCTGTGCTCCTCCTGGGCATCGCCGCATCGGTGCCCGCGTGGTTTCAAACGGTAGTGCTACCCCTGGTGGTGCGGCCGTTCTTCGAGAACACGACCGCCCAATATCGTTTCGATGGCCGCCTGTCCGAAGACCGAGGAATCCTCGATGTCCTCGTCGTGCGGGGAGGGGACGAAGTTCTCCCACTCGTCATCCGGAGGCTCGGGTGCGCCCGGGGCGACCGGGGCGTTGTTCTGCTGGTCGTCGGCCTGTTCGTCATCGCGCACGGCGTGGAGGTGACGGGACCTCTCGTGGCTCGATCCTGCCTGCTGGGGCTCCACCGCGTCGGCGTCCTGATCCGCAGCTTGCGCAGCCCCTCCCGTGACCTCCGTGAGGTGCGGGGCCCTCTGCCCCCACATGGAGGGATGTTCGCTGGCATTGGCGGCGCCCTTCGGACCGGAATAGCCCCAGCCGCAGTCCTTCCCGTCCAAGGGGGCGCCGGGAGCCCCGGCTTGTCTGGCCGCGACGGACCAGTCGTGGGAGGACAGCCGCTCCCGTCCCTGACCGGAAGACTGGGACTCTTCCAGGGTCGAGGCAGGGGCTTGCGCAGGGGAGATCGGTGCCGCGTCATCCGCATCCTGGGCGCTCGGCGTCGATCCGCCGGGTGACGCCGAGGGGGCATCTTTTGTTTCCCCTTCGGGTTCCGGCGTGGAGGAACCAGAGTCCCCGTGATCCGAACCGTCCGGCTCGGCTCCCGCATCCTCTGGCACAACGCGCAGGTGGGAAGCCGTATTCCCCGGAAGATCCCCGAAATCGGCGCCGGGCTCTTCCTGGGTCTCCGTCTCGGGTGCGTCCTCGTCGTCCGGAATTCTGGCGACTTTCCACCCATCGAAGGTTTCGCCGGACGAATCCTCCGACCAGTCGGGTTCGCGGTCCTCATCCTGGAATGAGCGAGGCATGCCGTGCTTCTGCCAGGCCTCTTCCCCACCGCGATCTCCCTCGGGAATTGCGGTGTCCTCTGCCGTGCCAGTGTCGGCAGGTCGGGCTGAATTCGTGGTCGGGGCATCGACCGGTGACGGCGAGGACTGCGCGCGACGGGCAGCATCGGTCCATGCCTCCTCACCAGGCCAATCGTCCGGGGCACCGCCCGGGTCGGACGAGGTGCTGGGCTGGCCGGCGCCTGAAGGATTCTGGTTTCCGGAGCCGTCCCGGCGAGGGCCGTTTCCACCAGGTCCGCTCCCACCAGGGCCGGGCGAGCCGTCGTCGAGGGCGACGGTGCACTCCAGACCGAGCGTGTCCCGGACCGCGTTGCTCAGCGCGGAGGCGAATCGCTCCACCCGGCTCTCGATGCCGGGTCCCGAAGAGGCGACGTACAGGACTCCGCCGTCGAAACGGGTCGGGCGGCATTCGCGGAAGGTCGCTTTGCCGACCTTGGAGTAGTTCCCGACCGCAGCGACGATGTCGGCCCATGATCGTTCGATGAGATTGACCTGACCCGCATCGGGGGAGGGCTGCGACGCCGCGGCGTCACCGGACGCGGCCTCCGGCTTTTGGCCACGTGGGGACGGCTCCGTCTCTTCTGGTTCCGGAGGCATCTCGGCATCGGCGTGGGGTCCTTCCGACGTCGCCGTCGGCTGGGCTCCGAGGGCGTCCGCCGTTGTGGTGTCGGGCGCAACGTTCGGCGGCTCGGAGTCTCCGTCAGGCTCCGGGGCCTCTGCTGTCCTGGCATGGTCCGATGTCTCGGGGTGGGCAGCCTCCGGCTGGGTGGGACCATCCGAGGCGGCCTGCGGATTTCGTGCGGAGTCTCGATTCTTCCGGGCAAGGGAGAGCGCTGCTTCGCGAGCGGACTGCCCTGGGGCGCCCTGCGAGGCATCGCCGGGTGCATTGCTTTCGTCCGTTTGGGCGGCGACGTGTTCGGCTGGGGTCTCCGGCGTCGTGACCGCAGCCGGGTCCGACTGCAGAGGTGCTTGGACCGCGCCGACCGATCCCATGTTGATGCGGCGTTCGAGGCGGTCGACCCGAGCGTTGACCCCGCGTGACGAGTCGTCCGCGGTCGGGAGCAGAATTCTGGCGCACAGGAGCTCGAGGTGAAGCTGGGGGCTCGTGGCCCCCGTCATCTCGGTCAGTGCCGTATTGGCGATGTCCGCGGACCGGGACAGCTCCGATGCGCCGAGCTGGTTGGCCTGACCGCGCATGCGATCGATCTGGTCCTCCGGCATACCGTGCAAGATCTGGGCCGCGGAGTCCGGGACGGCCTTGACGATGATCAGATCCCGGAACCTCTCGAGGAGGTCCTCGACGAACCGGCGCGGGTCCTGCCCCGTCTGAACGACCCGGTCCACCGCGTGGAAGACGGCGGGTGAGTCCCCAGCCGCGAAAGCGTCCACGACGCCGTCCAGCAGCTCCGCGTGGGTGAATCCGAGGAGCGCCACGGCGAGGTCGTAGGAAATGCCTTCGGCCGAGGCCCCGGCCATCAACTGGTCGAGAACGGACAGCGAATCACGGACGGATCCGCCACCTGCGCGAACAACCAGGGGGAGGACGCCCTGGTCCACACGGATGCCTTCTTCGTCGCACAGATGATTCAGGTATCCGCGGAGAACCTCCGGTGCCACCAGGCGGAAAGGATAGTGGTGGGTTCGGGAGCGAATGGTTCCGAGGACCTTGTTGGGCTCGGTGGTCGCGAAAATGAACTTGATGTGTTCCGGCGGCTCTTCGACGATCTTGAGCAACGCATTGAAGCCTTCTCGCGTGACCATGTGGGCTTCGTCGATGATGAAGATCTTGTAGCGATCTCGGACGGGAGCAAAAGTGGCCCGTTCGCGCAGATCGCGCGCGTGGTCGACGCCGCCGTGCGAGGCCGCATCCATCTCGATGACATCGAGGGATCCTGCCCCGTCCCTCGACAGATCGATGCAGGATTCGCAGGTCCCGCACGGATGCGCCGTGGGACCCTGTTCGCAATTGAGGCAGCGCGCCAGAATTCGGGCCGACGTGGTCTTGCCGCATCCTCGGGGACCCGAGAAGAGATAGGCGTGATTCACGCGGTTCTTCTGCAACGCTGTCATGAGGGGATTGGTCACGTGTTCTTGCCCGATGACGTCTTCGAACGTCTCGGGTCGATAACGGCGGTACAGGGCTGTGCTCACATAGGAAACCCTACTTGTTCCGACTGACACTTTAAGAAGTGAGGCCGCTCCTGTGGACAAAAGGTCCGGACTGGGCAATCGGTCGTCGGCGTCGCGGGCGAAGGAAGAAACCTGGAGTCTCGGTCTCGGTGAGCGCGAACCCGCGGTGACGGCCGTGCTCGGGAAAGACCGGAAGCCAGCGGAGCGAGAGGAACCCAGGAGGCGTTCTTCGATACGAAAAGACCCCTCGCGCACCCGCCAGAGCCCAAATACCCTTGCTGCCTTCCGGCCCTGGGGGAGTTTTTCAGGATGACGCCACGCGAGGGGCTCGTACTAGCTTAGCCCAGCCAATGTGAGGCTGTCACACGGCGGCGCCGTGTTGTGCACCACCTTCGGGGCCCGTGAGTTGTCACCGTGGATCAAGCTTGTGTAAGCTCGAATCCGTTCGCTTTCGTGAGGTCCCGTTAACCACGGGATGGAGCAACGCCTGGAGGATTCGCCTAGCGGCCTATGGCGCACGCCTGGAACGCGTGTTGGGTTCACGCCCTCGGGGGTTCAAATCCCCCATCCTCCGCCACGTGAGATCTGAGCCGGAGCATCGTTGATACGGTGCTCCGGCTCAGCTCGTTAACGCGGTCTTCTTCGTGTCGCTTCGTTGGGTGTCCGGCGTCGTCGGGCGACCGGCATCCGGCCCATCCATTCGTAGCCAACGAATCGCTACGCCAGCGCCCGCCCCTTCGCTTCGGGCAAGCACAGCGCGGCGACGCCGGCGATCGCAAAAGCCCCCGCGAAGACTGCGAACAGGATTCCCGTGCCGCCGAGGGCTATCAGCGGCGGAACAATGAGAGGGGCAAGGATCGACGCGATCCGCCCGAATCCCGCGGCCGCACCCGTGCCTGTACCGCGAATCGGCGTCGGGTACAGCTCGGGGCCGATGGCGTACAGCGCGCCCCAAGCCCCGAGATTGCACAGGGACAGGAAGCACCCTGACACCACAATCGACCATTCGGCGCTCGACGCTCCGTAGCAGACGGCGGCGATGGCCGATCCGGCCAAGAAGGCGGAGAGCGTTGCGCGGCGGCCCCAGACTTCGATCAGGTAGGCGGCCAGCGCATATCCCGGGATCTGGGCGATGGTCATGACGAGGGTGAATCCGAAGGACTGCACCAAGGTGAAGCCCTGAGCATGCAGCAGGGACGGGATCCAGATGAAAGCCCCGTAATAGGACAGATTGATGCAGAACCATATCGTCCACAGGGCAATGGTCCGTCGCCGCAAACGAGCCGACCAGATCGATTCGGAAGTACCGCCCGCTTCGGCCGCCTGGTGTCCTTGACCCAGAGGGGTGGTTGGGCCCGAATGAACGGGGCGGAGGGGCGCGGCTTTCTCGAACGACGTCACGATACGTTCGGCCTCGCCGTGACGGCCCGTGGACTCCAGATACCGGACGGATTCGGGAAATGCGAAGCGCACGATGAGGGCGTAGGCGGCAGGGATGCAACCGAGAGCGAGCGCCCACCGCCAACCCTCCGGCGACGCCGTGACCACGAAGGTTCCGATCACGGCGGCCGCGATCCATCCGATGGCCCAGAACGCTTCGAGGAGAACAACCATTCGACCGCGGATCGATCGTGGGGAGAACTCCGAGATGAGGGTCGAGGCGACGGGCAGTTCCGCTCCGAGACCGAGACCGACGACGAAGCGCAGCGCCAGCAGCATCCCCAAGCCGGCGGACAGGGCCGAGGCTCCGGTGGCCAAGCCGTACACCAGGAGGGTCAGTGCGAAGACCTTGCGACGCCCGAATTTGTCCGCCAGAAGGCCGCCCAGTGACGCTCCGAGGGCCATGCCCGCGAAGCCGATCGACCCGAGCCAGGAGGATTCCGTGGCGCTCAGGTCCCAGTGGGCCACGAGGGCGGCCATCACGAAGGAGATCAGGCCCACGTCCATGGCATCGAGAGCCCATCCGACCCCCGATCCGCCCAGGAGGCGCACGTGCTTCGAGGAGACCTGCAGGCGGTCGAGTCGCTCGGTGCGGGTCAAGGTGGCTGACTCGGTGGTGCTCATGGCGGACCTTCGGTAGGGACTAGGGGGAATAGTTCTTGTCAAAAGTACCTTAAGAGGACTCGCGGGAGCGGGTGGATGCACACTTTTTAAGTGATCTTGCACACTTGGGTCGCTCGGGCGGTGGGAGCCGGGCTTTCGACAGCGCGACGTCGTCGGGGCCGGTTACTCGTCCCCTTCGCGTTGTGCCATGTTGAGGGCCCGAGGGTTTGCGCAGGTGGACTGGCGAATACGATCCCTTCGACGGTCCTCCGCGACCGCGACGGCCTCGATGATCCGTCCGTGCTGGGCGATTCCGCGGGGTCCGAGGGCGGCGTGACGCGGTGATTCAGGGGCGGTCTGCTGTGGGCGGGATCGGATACCCTGTGAGCACATTGATGAAATCAACGGGCGACGGCGACCGGTCGACAACACCTATTGCTGGTTGCCCAGGGGTCTTCGGCCACGAGCCGGAGAGGCCTCGGGTCACGGTCCCTCCTCATTCCACCGTCCGGCTCAGAGAAGAGACGGACACTCGTGGGCCCGAGGCTGAGGTGGAACGGCGTCGCACATGGGTTGGCGCCGTTCCGCCTTGCTCCCGGCGTGCACCTGCTTTCTCGGCGACTAGCGCTTCGACATGGAGGAACACGGGATCACGCGGAATCACCTCGCGTGTCGCTGGGGTGTGAGGGCGTCGTCATTCGCGCGAGATCCCTGGAATCTGCATCGGACGGCGTGCGGAATGGGTCATTCCCTGCGGTTCTTCCACCGGACCAGCAGGATCGATGCCGGTACGGCAAGGACCACGATGATGACGAGAATCCACGGGTTGAGGCCGCCCACGGTCATCATGACGAGCTCCGCGACGAATGCGATGCCCAGCACGCACAGGCAGACCAGGAATACGTCGGACATGTTTTTCACGGCTGTCTCCTGAACTCGGTCGGTTGCCGGTCGGGCGGTCGGTGCGGGGCGACGAGCGCCCGTCCCCACAGCCTAACTGGCTCGGGTCGTGACGTCGCCACTGGTCACGGCGGGGTGGGAGGGAGCCGGTGCAGCTCGATCCGATATCCACAATTTCTTTCGATGCCCCTCCTGGAGGGCCTGTGATGGGTAACGTATAGGACATGGCTACTGACGAACAGCTCAAGAAAATTGCGGACGGATACAAATTCTCGGGGGAAACGGTGGACCTCGGCGTCGCCATGAGCGAGGGTGAGCCCCAGCCTGACGTCCCGGTCAGTCTTCCCCTGTCGATGATGAATCGGCACGGTCTCGTCGCCGGTGCCACTGGTACGGGCAAGACCAAGACCCTCCAATCCATGGCCGAGCAACTCTCCTCGAACGGCGTCCCGGTTTTCCTGGCGGACGTCAAGGGCGATCTGTCCGGCCTGGCCGAGAAGGGCGAGAGCGGCGAGAAGCTGGAGGCCCGGAATGCGGCCATCGGACAGAAATGGGAAGCAACGTCTTTCCCGACCGAGTTCTACTCCCTCGGGGGCGAGGGGACGGGCGTCCCGATTCGGGCGACCATCCACTCCTTCGGCCCGATCCTGCTGTCCCGGGTGATGGATCTCAATGAGACCCAGGAATCGAGCCTGCAACTCGTCTTCCACTACGCCGACCAGCACGAGCTCGAGCTGTACAACCTCGCCGACCTCCGGGCCGTGATCCAATTCCTCACGTCTGACGAGGGCAAAGAAGCTCTCGCGGACCTGGGTGGTCTTTCGAAGGCCACGGCCGGGGTCATCCTCCGGAAGATCGTCGGTCTGGAAGCCGATGGGATGGACAAGTTCTTCGGCGAACCGCAGTTCGAGACGGAGGAACTGCTGCGCACGGCCGAGGACGGGCGCGGCGTCATTTCTGCGCTGGAACTCTCCGAGTTGCAGTCCAAGCCCCAGCTTTTTTCAACGTTCCTCATGTGGCTCCTGGCGGACCTCTTCGAAGAGCTTCCGGAAGTCGGCGACGTCGACAAGCCAAAGCTCGTGTTCTTCCTCGACGAGGCACACCTGCTGTTCAACGGTGCCTCCAAAGCGTTCCTCGAGTCCATTACTCAGACCGTTCGCCTGATCCGCTCCAAGGGTGTGGGAATCTTCTTCATCACCCAGACTCCCAAGGACGTCCCGGGAGATGTTCTCGGCCAGCTCGCCAACAGGGTCCAGCATGCTCTGCGTGCTTTCACCCCGGAAGACGCCAAGGCCCTCAAGGCCACGGTCTCGACCTTTCCCAAGTCGGACTACGATCTCGAGTCGTTGCTGACCTCCGCGGGAATCGGGGAGGCCGTGGTCACGGTCATGACCGACACGGGAGCTCCATCGCCGGTCGCCTGGACCCGGATGTACGCGCCGCAGTCGCGCATGGCGCCCGCGGCCCCGGAAACGGTCCAGAGCATCACGGACAACAGCGAACTCGCTCCGAAGTATGCCGAGACCGTCGATTCCTATTCGGCCTTCGAAAAGCTCAACGAGCAGGAAGAACAGAAGGAGAAGCAGGCTTCGGAGGAATCAGCGAAGCCCCAGGACACGAAAGACAGAGAATCAGAGGGCAAGGCCAAGGCAGAGGCCGGGAAAGACAAGAACGAGGACAAGGACCGGCGCAAGCGCAATGACGCCATGATGCGCGTCGGGACGAATGTCGCATCGCAGGTCGGCAGGGAACTGGTCCGAGGCTTGTTCGGCACCTCGCGCCGGGGCGGCAGGCGCCGCGGAGGAGGGTTCTTCGGCTGACCTCCGGGCATCCGTTCTGGCCCCAACCAGGGGCCCGCTCATGAAAAACGGCCCCCGGTCGTCGAACCGGGGGCCGTTTCTCGTCAATCACTCGCACCTATGAGGTACTCACCAATATAGGGAGCAGACCTGAACGTGGGCTTCAGAGAGCCTTCCCAAAGGTCGGCAATCGTCTCACAAACCCCTCACAACGGGAGCTATCGGGCCCTTTGGCCTTGGTCGCGGAGCCATTCCTCGAGGCCTGGTCCCACAAGGTCTGCGTCGGCCGGGGCAAGGAGGCTCCCATTGTCCATGCCGGGCAAAGGTGCTGCCTCGATGGTCACGGGTCGTTCATCGCCCCGGTGACGCAAAACCGCCTCGGTCAGTTCGGGAAGCCGCATTCGCTCCGGCCCACAGACCGTGACGACGCCGTCGCCATGGTCGCCCGCCGCCGCCCGCACCACGTACCGAGCCACGCTCAGCGCGGCAGCCGGCTGGATCTGCCAGTTCTGCGCCCGCACGACGTCGTCCTCCTCGACGACCGCAGCCGGATTGAGGGCGAATTCGAACCACTGGGAACTGCGAACAATAGTGTGCGCGAGCCGGGAATCGGCCACGATCTCTTCCTGTCGACGACGAGCATCGTAGAACGGGAACTGTCTGAGGCCTTCGTCCTGGACACCGTTGATCGAAAGCATGACCAGGCGACTCACACCGGCGGAACGGCTCGCCGCGACCAGGTTTTCCGCCCCCTTCAGAATCGGGGTCACCGGATCCTCCGCGACGGGGCTGACGACTTGGGACGCGTCGAGCACCGCCGAGACTCCCTCGAGCTTGGCGTCCAGGCCCTCGGCCGACAACAGGTCAACGCCCTGGGACCGGCTGAGAGGAACCACGGTGAAACCGTCCTCCTCGGCCGCCTGCACGATGAGCTCTCCCATGGCACCGGTCGCCCCTGCCACTGCCAGACGCGTCATGACTGCAACCTCCCCTGACGTTTCGACTCACCAGCCACCCTAGTCCGGGGCAGACCTGACGGCACGAGGCGTCGCATGGCTGTCTCGAAAGGCGGTACACGGTCACGATCCGGCCTCCGACAGGGGTATTCTCGTGGACCCGGGTCCACGCTAGAGTACTCTGGCATCTGAAGAGACGCTGCTGTTCGTGGACTCCCCCTTGAAAACATCAATCGCGCAAAGGAATGTGGCCGTTTATGGCACAGAAGGCCCCGCACACGTCCCGGCACGGGATCTCCATCGCCATCGCGGCGATGATGTTGTTCTCCATGTTTTTCGGGGCGGGAAATCTGATCATCCCGCCGATCACGGGTGTTGAATCGGGCGAAAACTTCTGGCCCGCGATCCTCGGGTTCATCAGCACGGGCGTTCTGCTTCCCGTGCTGGCCGTCATCGCCGTGGCCGTTACCGGTAACGACGTCCAGGATCTCGCCCGGCGAGGTGGGCGGATCTTCGGGCTCGTCTTCCCGATCCTGGCCTATTTGTCCATCGGCGCCTTCTACGCGTTGCCCCGAACCGCCACCGTGAGCTTCTCCTCGGCCGCCACTCCATTGCTCGGATGGCATTCCACCTGGGCGGCAGCCGCCTTCTCGGCAGGCTTCTTCATCGTCGCCTTCCTCATGTCGCTCAACCCCAACGGACTGGCCGACAAACTGGGGAAGTACCTCACCCCGGTCCTTTTGGTCCTGCTGGTGCTCCTGATCCTCCTCGGCATCTTCACGATCGACCATCGCCCGGGGCAGGCCGTGGACGACTACGCCGGTCATCCCGCCTCGACAGGTTTCGTCAATGGTTACCTGACCATGGACTCGATTGCGGCCCTGGCCTTCGGCATCCTGGTGGTCTCTGCCCTGAAGTACAAGGGTCTGCCCGCCGGACCCAAGCTCGTGCGCGGCGTCGGTCTGTCGGCCGTCGTCGCCGGCATCTGCCTGGCAGTGATCTACCTGGGTCTCGGTTACGTCGGAAACATCATCCCCAAGGGCTCGGAATACTCCGACGGCGCCGCACTGCTGGCCGCGGCCGCTCAGCAGACCATGGGCATCCCCGGAGGCATCGTTTTCGGCCTGATCGTCGTGCTTGCCTGCCTGTCCACGGCGGTGGGCCTCTTGGGCGCGACCTCCGAGTTCTTCAACAAGTTGGTGCCCCGGGTTTCCTACCGGGCGTGGTTGGTGATTTTCTGCCTGATCTCCTTCGCCGTCTCCACGACGGGACTCGAAACGGTGCTGGCCATCGCCGCCCCGATCGTCGGGTTCCTGTACCCGCCGGCCATCACCCTGATCCTGCTGACCCTGCTGGAACCGCTGGTCCGGCGTCGGCTGCAGTGGACATTCGTGTGTGCGCTGATCGTGGCCAGCATCTGGGCCGCTCTGATGACCCTGGAATCCCTCAACGTGGCCACAGGTGTCATTTCTCCGCTGATCGGGTGGTCGCCTGGCCATGCGCAGGACCTCGGCTGGTTCCTGCCGACTCTCGTGGCGGCCGTCGTCGGACTCGTGATCGACCTGGCGGGCGGCGCCCGGAAGGGCGTTCCCCTGGGCGGGGAGTCGGTGGCCGACGCCGAGAACCGTACCGGGGCCATCCCGAACGGCTGACACGAAGCGCGCCTGAGCATGAAAAGCGGCCCCCGGAAGAATCCGGGGGCCGCTTTCCGTCAATCACTCGCACCTATGAGGTAGTTACGACTCTAGGGATCGAGGCTGAGATTCGTCTGTGCAGAGGTCTCCAAGAACCTCAGAAACCGGAGGGAAAACTCTCAGTTCGACTGCTCGGAGGTGTAATCCTCGCGCATCTGGCGCTTGTTCAACTTGCCCACGGAGGTGCGGGGAAGCTCGGCCGAGACGATGATCTTCTCCGGCAATTGCCATTTGGCGAACCTTTGGGCCAGCAAGTCCAACACGCTGTCCTCGGTCACCTCCTGCCCCTCCTTCGGCACCACGTAGGCGACCGGTCGTTCCTCCCACTTCGGATCGGGAACGCCGATGACGGCGGCCTCCGCGACTCTGGGGTTGTCGAGGATCGCGTTCTCCATGTC
The DNA here is from genome assembly GCF_004136575.1 of Rothia koreensis. Taxonomy (GTDB): domain Bacteria; phylum Actinomycetota; class Actinomycetes; order Actinomycetales; family Micrococcaceae; genus Rothia; species Rothia koreensis. Next base: position 2,048 of record NZ_NOIQ01000020.1, on the reverse strand, counting down.
GATCGACGAGATCCACTCGCCACCCGACTTGATGACGTCCTTGAGACGGTCCGTCAACTTGAGATAGCCGTTTTCGCAGATGACCCCGGCATCGCCAGAGCGCCACCACCCGTCCTCGAAACTGTCGGCGGAGTCGGGCCTGTTGTAGTACGACGTCGCCACCCACGGGCCGCGAATGAGCAGCTCGCCGGCCGACTCGCCGTCGTGGGGTTGGGGGTTCCCGTCCAAGTCGGCGACTTTGATGTCGACGCCGAGCATCGGGAGGCCCTGGTACCTCTTCAGATCCCAGGCTTCCTCCTCCGACATCTCGGGGAGAGTGTGCGGGAAGTCGCCATTGGTCGTGGCCATTGGCGACGTCTCCGAGGCGCCGTACGCGTGGATGATCTCGCCTCCCGTGAGCTCCTTGAAACCCTGCATGAGCGACAGCGGAGGCTCGCTGGCCCCACAGACGATGCGGAGGCCCGTGAGATCCGGCGGGGTCGGCAACGACCGGTAGTACTCGAGCATCGGAGTGAGAATCGACGGTGCGCCATTGGCGAGGGTCACGTGCTCCTCAGCAAGGGCCTCGGCGAGCACACCGATGTCCTGCGCCTGCCAGCGCCCGGGAAGGATGATTCTGGCCGCCGCGCCGACCGCGGCCTGGGGGAAGCCCCAGCACATCACGTGGAACATCGGGGTCACGAGCATGACGGTCTCGTTGTAATTCAGCTTCTCCGAAGAGATGACCGTCATTGAATGCAGGTACATGGCCCGGTGGGAATAGAGAATTCCCTTGGGTCGGCCCGTGGTTCCGGTGGTGTACCCGGCGTAGGCCGCGGTCTTCTCCTCGACCCATTCGAACGGGTACTCCTCCGGCTCGTCCTTCATGAGCTCCTCGAGGAAGACGACGTTCGGCAGAGTCGTCTCGATTTGATCCGACGGCTTGTCGGAAAGGACGATCCACCCCTTGACCCCCGGGGCATCACGGTGGGCTTCGGCCACGGGAAGCAACGACTCGTCGACGCAGACCCACGACGCCTGCGAATGCTCGATGACGTACCCGAGATCCTCCGAGGCCAACCTCAGATTGAGCTGCAACATCGTGGCCGCGAGCCCGGGAACGGCGAAGTAGAGCTCCAGATGGCGTCGGGAGTTCCAGTCGAGAACCCCGACCATGTCTCCGGCGCCCACTCCCAGGCGCGAGAGCGCGCCCGCCATCTTGCTGACCCGGGCGAATTCTTCGCGATAGTTCGTCCGGTTCCACGAACCGTTGAGATCGCGGTACACGATCTCGTTGTCGGGAAAGGTCGTTGCGGCGTGCCGCAAGAGCGAAGTCATGTTCAGGGGGTAGTCGTCACCGGTGGTGGCACGGAGTCCTTCGAGCATGGGGTCCTCGTCATGATCGGGTGGGCGGTATTGCCGCTGGATTTTGTAGAAAAACCCTACGCCCTAGTGATTCAGGACACAATTTTGTCGGGTACCCCGACATGTCCACCACGTCGCAAGTCAGTGGGTCACGGGTTCGGCGGACAGGTCGGTCGGGCGTTCAGGGTCAAAGGTTCCATAGCGGCCCAGGAGGTCACGTTCCTGGTCGTGGAGCTTGCGCGGGCGGAGATTTTCGGGATCGACGCCCACCAGAACGTTCAGCCCGTCGAAGACAACGGCGTCGTCCTGGATGCCACGGAACGTGATCGTGTAGGACGTACTTCCGACGTGGCCCACGCCGAGCTCAACCACAAGCTCTGGCCCGTAGTGCACTGGAGAGCGGTAGTTGATCTCCGTTCGGACGACGACGGTCGGGTTGACCTCGCGGCTCCAGTTGTCGATGGACTGCAACCACATGATGCGCGCCTCCTCAACCAGGGTCAGCACGCGGGCATTGTTGACGTGACCCATGAGGTCCTGGTCTGACCAGCGGATTTCGAGGGGTTCTGCATACGCGGGATATTCGGTCATGAACGGTTGTCCTTCCTGATAGATGTCTCACCGATACTATTCCGTACCGGCCCGCGCTCCTGCCCCGACGTCATACACGGCGCCGTGGGTGAGGGTGAGGGGGGGGTCGGGGT